>NZ_JARXXP010000082.1 GCF_029893965.1 Paenibacillus sp. PastM-3 | reverse complement strand
GGGTGAAGTCGTAACAAGGTAGCCGTATCGGAAGGTGCGGCTGGATCACCTCCTTTCTATGGAGAATCGTTTCCTGCAACGGAAACATTCAAATCTTAAATCTAACCGGTCGGTTAGTTACTCACTCGTGTTCAGTTTTGAAAGGTCAATCCTTTCATCCCGTTTGGTGGCGATAGCGGAGGGGTTCCACACGTACCCATCCCGAACACGACCGTTAAGTCCTCCAGCGCCGATGGTACTTGGACCGAAGGGTCCTGGGAGAGTAGGACGCTGCCAAGCGGACAACCATTCTATGGTTGAAACCATGTTGTGTTATATGGGCTTTTAGCTCAGTTGGTTAGAGCGCACCTCTGATAAGGGTGAGGTCGGTGGTTCGAGTCCACCAAGGCCCACCATATAACATCTACAACATTATACTTTATGGGGCCATAGCTCAGCTGGGAGAGCGCCTGCCTTGCAAGCAGGAGGTCAGCGGTTCGATCCCGCTTGGCTCCACCATAATGATTTACTTGAATACTTGTAACATCTTGATCCTTGAAAACTGGATACCGAAACGAATTTGCGTTTTAGAACATCTTTTAGCTGAAACTTGTGTAAGCAAGTTGAAATAGTTATTAGTTGATACAATTGATTCGATAGGATGATAAAGAACAGTAATGTTCAATATTTCTCCTGCGGAGAAAATTGCGGTTAAGCTAATAAGAGCACACGGAGGATGCCTAGGCGCCAGGAGCCGACGAAGGACGTGGCGAACAACGAAACTGCCTCGGGGAGCTGTAAGCAAGCTTTGATCCGGGGGTGTCCGAATGGGGAAACCCAGCTGTGGTAATTCGCAGTTACTCACATCTGAATACATAGGATACGCAGAGGCAGACCAGGGGAACTGAAACATCTAAGTACCCTGAGGAAGAGAAAACAATAGTGATTCCGTCAGTAGCGGCGAGCGAACGCGGAACAGCCTAAACCAAGGAGCTTGCTCCTTGGGGTTGTGGGACGTCTCACATGGAGTTACAAAGGAATAGAGTAGGCGAAGAGGTCTGGAAAGGCCCGCGATAGAGGTAAAAGCCCTGTAGCCC
>NZ_JARXXP010000081.1 GCF_029893965.1 Paenibacillus sp. PastM-3 | reverse complement strand
AACTCCCGCTCGGCTGCCTGCAGGCCATCCCGTAGAGGTCGAACCATATCTCCAGAGATCCGGATTGCTTCGATAGCCCGGGCTGTATCCTGAATCTTATCCAGCCCGTCCAAAACTTTGTGCATTATATTGTTATAACTGGGCTCCAGCTTGGCCTGTAGCTCAAACGCAATTTTATACTCTTTGCCGGCCATTGGTTATATCACCCCTTGCGCTGCCGGTTTCGTTCTTCTGTTAGCTCATTTGCCGTATCGACCCATTCATACAGCTCTTTGATCGGCATGCCGAGCCAATAAGGGATTGGCGAAAAATAAGCAGACGAAAAGGCCGCTGCCAGCTTCCTCAGCTTGCGCGGCCCCTCCTTATCAGCCAATCCTAACCCAGCAAAAAACTTTGAGCTCGCAATGCGATTTTCGACACGTCCTTAGCCGGCATCTTAGCAAAAATCTCATATGGTTTATTCGCGGCCAGAGCAGCAATATGCAACTGGTAAGGCATACTCAAAGCTTTAACAAAACTTTGAGCACTGGAATCCCCAGCAATAATTTTGTCAACTTTGAGAAGATCATCTCCAACCAGACGACCAAAATCCAAAGTCAATTCCGTGATAGTCTCCCCTTCAAAATCAAAAGGCCGACTAAGCGTATAAACCCGCTCGTCAGCCTCAGATGCAGTATTTTTTTCGTTTGCCATTATTTAATCCCTCACATTCCCAAGTTTTCACGGATTTTAGCCATGTAGTCAACACCGTCGATGATGCAGATAAAGTTATATTTATCAATCTCAATGATCGTCCGTCCCTCAACCACAACTTTGTAGTAAATGCATTCCAGCGATATGCTGCTACCGGTTGTCGCATTAACAGCCAGTGTACCGCCGGTGGTGGTCTTGGGAATAGCACGGACACTCACCCGAACAGCCTGATTCTCATACTGTCCAGTAGTGGAATTAAACACTTGCTGAGACCCGCGAAAATCCAAAGCGTGGGCAATTGGGGCAGCGAGCCTCAGCATTGGAACATCCAGTGTCCGGAAATTGAGCGTTGTTTCCATGCTGCCGTAGTGCCCGAGAGTCGGGCTGTCTACTTCCCCGGCAATGCCCGCTCCAGAGACCGTTTCAGTCAGCGCCTCCAA
>NZ_JARXXP010000080.1 GCF_029893965.1 Paenibacillus sp. PastM-3 | reverse complement strand
TATGGGGCGAACGTTATTATGGACCCGAAAACAGAGCAGTTTACTAAAGTTACAGGTCAGATCACACCGCAATCGTGGGTTACAGTTGAACCTGCTCAGCGTTGGTTGCAAATGTTGTCCCGTCCATTGCCAGTGCCAGCGAATGTTGCCGGCTGGGCTGTAGCAAAAGTTCTTTAATAAGAGAGGAGAATAGAACGACATGGCATATAAAGCGCTCGGCAATATCCTCCATAGCGGAAAGAATTACAAAAAGGGCGATGAGATCCCTGGGTTGAAGAAGGAAGAGGCCAAACGTCTCATTGATTTGAAGGTACTGGAAGAAGAGTCTGCCAAAGAGGCGAAATCTGACAGTGCCGATTAGGTGGTGTTTGCTGTGAACCTCAGGGATCAGATTTTAATTGATAATCAGCGAACGTTCCTTAACCCGAGTGAATTTGCTGATTTTTATATCATTGACGGCGTAGAAGTGAAGGCATCCCTTGACTCAGCGACCGACAGCAAGCACCCCCTGGCATATGCTGAGGGGGTTTCGCTTGTTACGGACACCTTGTATGTGGATGTGCTTGAGCTGGGATACACGCCGGAGCAAGATTCCTGGATGAAGATCAACGGCAAAGATTTTAAGGTTGTCCGCGTGGGCTCTGAGAAAGGTATGCTCTCGCTTTACTTGGAGGCAAATGTGTCATGAGGGTTGACGGAATCAGAGAGGCAATCAAGGGCACCAAGGCCCTGAAGAACCGTATGCAGCCGGCTGCATCTCTTGCTCTTAATCGAGTGGGTCAGGGGGTTGTAACCGAGGCTGCCCGTGAGGTCAAGCAGGCCTACAACATCAAAGCTGCTGACGTCAAGGATGCAATCCGCCTGGTGCTCTCGTCTCCGGAGGAGGGCAGAGTGCTGATTAAGGCGAAGGGGCGTAACCTGCCGGTAACCCGATTTAAGGTGACGCCTAAAGCCCCGTCCCCGAAGCGTCAGAAGATGGTTAAGGTCGCTATCAAGCGTGGGGAAGTCAAAAAGCTGAGCACGGCCTTTATCGCCAACAGGCGGGGGGGCATCGGGGTTATGAAGCGGCAGAAGCCGACCGGCCAGAGCGGCCGCGCACGTGTTGTGAATGCCAAAGGGTACCGGCCGGAGCTGCCGATTGA
>NZ_JARXXP010000079.1 GCF_029893965.1 Paenibacillus sp. PastM-3 | reverse complement strand
TTTACTGCTGATGGAACATGGATCTGCACAGTTGTAAATTCTGCGGCCACACCTGCAGCGGAAAAAGTGCCTGTGGCAGTCCTTGCTGATGTTGAGGTTGACGCTACTGTCACGCAGCAGCGGGCGACCGCTTATGTGCAAGGGGAATTCAATCGCGATGCCCTTAAATTTGGCGGCACTGACACGATTGCCAACCACGAAGCTGCACTGAATGGTGCCAAAATCTATACCAAACGGGTTGTAAAATAAGGAGGATTGACTGATGGCTATCAAAGATTTGTACTCATTTCCTACATTGATCAAAGTGTTGGGGCAGTTGCCTCCACCAAACACCTATATTCTGGATACATTCTTTCAGGACGGGGAACCGTTCGATACTGAAGAGGTTGAAATCCAAACCGTTAAAGGGAATAAACCTATTGCTCCTTATGTATCCGAGCTGCAGCCCGGCAAGGTTATCCTACGGACTGGGTTCACTGCCGAACGCTATAAACCTGCTCTAATTAAGCCTGCTCGGCCAATCACTGCTATTGATTTGAAGGTTCGCGCAGCTGGGGAATCATTGTACAACCCTGTATCGCCAGAAGTGCGTGCGCGCAGACTGTTGGCTAAAGATATTATCGAGTTGACCGACACTATTACACGTCGCAGAATCCAACAGGCAGCTGAACTGATGTTTACCGGTAAGGTGACGCAGATCGGTGAGGGTGTGAGTCAGGTAATCGATTATGATTTTGAAAATATCTTCACACTCTCGGGTACTGACCTCTGGAGTAATGCTGCATCTGATCCAATCGCATTCCTATGGTCTTTGCGAAAATTGATTCTTGATGGAAATGCGCCGACACCTACTGTAATTCTGGGCGATTACAACTCGGCCACTGCTTTGATGCGGCATCCAATGGTTCTGAAACTGGCAGAAAACCGGGGAGTAGATATCGGCAATATTGATACTACATTACTATCCGATGGAGTTACACATCACGGCCGCCTTCGTGATGTTGGCCTGGATGTATATAGCTACACTGGGACTTATACCAATGATGCAGGTGAGGATGTTCCATTTATCCCAGAGGGTACAATTGCAATGCTTTCGACCAGAGACAAGTTCGAGTTCCTATATGGGGCGAACGTTATTATGGACCCGAAAACAGAGCAGTTTACTAAAGTTACAGGTCAGATCACACCGCAATCGTGGGTTACAGTTGAACCTGC
>NZ_JARXXP010000077.1 GCF_029893965.1 Paenibacillus sp. PastM-3 | reverse complement strand
TTCACTTGGGTGGACGCTCCGCGAACGGACCGTTGTTCCAATCGCTGTGCTCTCCAGATTTTTTTCATTCCCCTTAGCGGTGAAAATCCGGAGACCAAGGCGACCGCTGCCGCTGTTCCACAATCCGTCCGTTCTCTCCACTGTTTAAGCGGAATATCCATCTTCAATCTTAAAAAAGACAAAAAAAGAAATCGCTTTTTTGGTAAAATGGAAGTACCACCAACCATTCCAAAAGGAGCGATTTCTTTGTACATTCAATATACCATGGACCAACTTTGCTTGCCAATGGATCTGGAAGAAGATATTCCAGACAACCATCTTGCCCGTGTCGTAAATGCCGCCGTAGAGCGGCTGGACAACGCCATCTTTGACGCTGCCTATCCCGGCGGCGGCCGGGACAGCTACCACCCGAAGATGCTTACCAAAGTCATCATTTACGCCTATACTCAACGAATCTATTCCTCTCGTCAAATCGCTAAAGCCGTGCGGGAGAACATCCCTTTCATGTGGCTGGCCGGACGGCAACGCCCCGACTTCCGCACCCTGAATCGCTTCCGTTCCCATCGGATGAAAAGTGTCCTCGAAACCGTATTTACCGCCGTGCTTCAGTTTCTGGCTGACGAAAAATACGTATCTCTGGAGCATTACTTTGTAGATGGCACCAAGATCGAAGCCAATGCCAATCGCTACACCTTTGTTTGGGGCAAAGCGGTCAGCAAACACAAAGCGAAATTGCAGGAGAACGTCCATGCTCTGTTTGCAGACATTGAAGCGGCAGAGCAGCAAGAAGAACAGGAGTGCCGAGGAAAAGACCTTGCCGAACTCGGCGAATGTAGCGAGATGAATAGTGAGAAACTGGAACACCTGACCCAGGCGCTGGAGTCAAAGCTCATGGACAAACCCAAAGACAAGCCTCTGAAAAAAGCCGTTCGGAAGCTTCGCAAGGATTTGCTCCCCCGGCTGCTGAAGTACGAACAGTACCAAAGGCTGCTTGGCGACCGGAACAGCTTCAGCAAAACCGACCCGGATGCGACGTTTATGCGAATGAAGGAAGACCACATGCGAAATGGTCAACTCAAACCGGGTTACAATGTACAAATCGGAACCGAAAACCAGTTCATTTTAGCCTATAGTCTACACCCAAGACCGACCGATACCCGCTGTTTACAGCCGCATCTGGAAAAGGCAAGGCAGATGCTGGGGAAACTCCCGAAGGCGGTCATTGCGGATGCAGGTTACGGTAGTGAAGAAAACTACGCTTATCTGGAGAAGGAAGAGATTCAAGCGGTCGTAAAATACGCCAGCTACCACAAAGAAAAAAGCAAAGCTTGGAAAGAAAATGTCGGCAAGGTTGA
>NZ_JARXXP010000076.1 GCF_029893965.1 Paenibacillus sp. PastM-3 | reverse complement strand
GGTCAAGTCCATATTTGTGTGTAAATTCTCTTTAAACGAGGTTAGCCGGATATAGTTACTTTCAGCTACCTTTTTTCTTTTTTCCATGCCACGTAAGTCCGCATGTCAATGAATCGTTTTTCTTCACTCCAGCACTCGTCCACCTCCATGAGCACAGATCCCAGCAGTCGGATTACCGAATCACGATTGGGAAAGATGCTTATCACGCTCTCTCTGCGCCGAATTTCGCGGTTTAACCGCTCTACAATGTTGGTTGTTCGCGTTCTTACCCGGCATGCTTCCGGCAGCTCTAACACCGCCGTAGCATCGTCAAAGCCTTCCTCAAGGACCACCATTGCTTTTGTTGCAGCATCCTGGAAACGTGCGAGTGTCTGCTTTAACAACGTGCGAGCGGTGGACATATCCGCAGCTTCAAAGATGCTTCGCACGTACCTCTTCACTTCATCACGAAGCGCCTTCGGAGCGGCATCCAGAATATTGCGCATGAAGTGCGTTTGGCACCGCTGCCAGGTTACGCCTTGAAATTGCTGCTTCACGGCGCGTACGAGTCCGCTATGCTGGTCACTTGTCACGATATCCACGCCGGCAAGTCCCCGCGCCTTCAGTTGCGCAAAGAACCCGCCCCATGTAGCCTCCGACTCCGTATCTCCAATCGCAAGACCAAGGATTTCTCTCTTCCCATCCTCGTTGACTCCGGTGGCCACCAGGACGCCTCTGGAACGGACTCTGCCGTCCTCGCGCACTTTGACGTACATAGCGTCTACAAGAACAAAAGGATACGCCTTGATGAGCGGACGGTTGTTCCACGCCTGTACGACAGGATCCAGGGATTTACAAAGCTCGCTTACGGTGGACTTCGAAAATTCAGTGCCGCATAGCTCCTCGGTAATATTCGCAACTTTGCGAGTGGAGACGCCCTGAATGACCATTTCCATTAAGGATAGTAGCAGCGCTTGTTCGCTTCTTTGGTATCTGGTGAACAGCTCCGTAGAGAAGCTTCCGTCTCGATGCCGAGGCACGTTTAGCGTTAACTTGCCTACTCTTGTCGTTAAGCCCCGCTCATAGTAACCGTTGCGGAGTGCTGTACGATCTTCATTGCGCTCGTACTTATCCGCCCCCAATTGTTCTGCGGACTGTGCTTTAAGTACTTGATTAAAGACCGTCTCCAGCAAAGCGGCAATACCGGCATCTCTGGAATCTCCAATAAACAACTGGTGTAAAATGTCCGCGTCTAGTGTAATCTGAAATTGAGTCATGTTGTAGTTCCTCCAATGAATGTTGTCTCGACAACCTCATTCTAAGGGAGAACTCTCAACATGGCTTTTATTAATGTTTACCAGCAGCCATTTTACACAATTATATGGACTCTACT
>NZ_JARXXP010000075.1 GCF_029893965.1 Paenibacillus sp. PastM-3 | reverse complement strand
TTTTAGTTGTGGCTGTGGTAACTACAACTTTAGGGGGAACCGATTTGTTTGTGAAGGGCTATTTTTTCATGTCAGGTTCGGTGCAAGTGTATTGCCCCAGAGGCGTGAATTAGCAGTAAATAAGGTTATTTGAGTCCGTTACGTTTGGCCGGGGGGCCAATTTGCAGAAATAACGTCAACTGAGTCCGTTAGTCTGGTGGATAGGTTAGTTATGGAGCGCCGGCACCCATTGTGAGCTCTCGCAGAAGAATTCAGCAGTAGATTTCAGTAGTAGAGCCCAGTAGTAGAGGCCAGTAGTAGAGTCTGGCAGCAAAGTCCATCAGTAGAGCACGGCACTAAAGTTCAGCAGTCGTTGCTCTTTGGATGTGAGGAATACGCCATTTTCTATATTGCGGTCCTGCTAACGGACCCAGGAGGCGTTATTTGCTGGGGTTTGCGCGTTTTTGAATTCTAACGGACTCAGCAGCCGTTATTTGCCGCCAAATTACCGCGGATGCGTGAATTAGCAGTAAATAAGGTTATTTGAGTCCGTTACGTTTGGCCGGGGGGCCAATTTGCAGAAATAACGTCAACTGAGTCCGTTAGTCTGGTGGATAGGTTAGTTATGGAGCGCCGGCACCCATTGTGAGCTCTCGCAGAAGAGTCCAGCAGTAGAGTTCAGCAATAGAGTTAGTAGTAGTGTCTAGGAGTAGTGTCTAGCAGTAGGGCCTAGCAGTAGAGCCTAGCAGTAGAGCACGGGTGGAGTTCTGCAGTAGAGTCCAGCCGTAGTGTCTAGCAGTAGGGCCTAGCAGTAGAGCCTAGCAGTAGAGCACGGGTGGAGTTCTGCAGTAGAGTCCAGCCGTAGTGTCTAGCAGTAGGGGCCTAGCAGTAGAGCCTAGCAGTAGAGCACGGCTGGAGTTCTGCAGTAGAGTCCAGCAGTAGTGTCCAGCAGTAGTGTCCAGCAGTAGAATCCAACAGAAGAGTTCAGCAGTAGAAGCCAACAGTAAAGCCAACAGTAAAGCCGACACTAAAGTTCATTCTGTACTTGACTCCAACACCAGAGCCCGGCATCTCCCCTCAACCAGGCTCCGCCAGCCAACGGCAGAGAGCCGGAGCCACACAAGATACAGAAATAAAGCCCGCGCCGTCAGGCGGGGCTTTTTAGTACCAACCACAAACCACCAACCACCAACCACAAACCACAAACCACCAACCACCAACCACAAACCACAAACCACCAACCACAAACCACAAACCACCAACCACCAACCACAAACCACAAACCACCAACCACCAACCACAAACCACAAACCACAAACCACAAACCACAAACCACAAACCACAAACCACAAACCACAAACCACAAACCACAAACCACAAACCACAAACCACAAACC
>NZ_JARXXP010000074.1 GCF_029893965.1 Paenibacillus sp. PastM-3 | reverse complement strand
TTCTATCCTGAAAATAAACCAAAGTAGCTTAAAAGGCCGCACGAAACTAAGCCCCTCTCCCCTTATTTTTTAAAGGGGCTGCTACCAAGAAGAAGCTGTGCTTAACTAACCGTTTCTAAAGTAACCTTACAGCCCAAGGCCTCCAATCGTTTAACAGATCGCCGAATCGAATGCTCCCGTTGTCGTTCTTCGTAGTAGCTGGAACCCAGTTCCTTGTATTCCTGACGGCCCGCTAACAAATAGTATGCAATTAAAAGGATACGGTGAGCCACGGCCACTGCTGCCCGGTTAGCCCCACGCCTGGCCGCCAGCCGCCTGTACATGTTCGACAAGTAGGTGTCTTGGGTTCGAGAGGCTGCTCTGGCTGCTTCAATTAATGCACTTCGCAATTTGGAATTACCTTTTCGAGTTTTAGCGTTTTTTCGTTTTCCTGCGCTTTCGTTTTGACCTGGAGCGAGGCCCGCCCACGCACAAAGCCGGGCAGCTGAACCGAATTGTTCCTGCACGTTGACACCCGCTTCAGCTACGATTTGTTCGGCGGTGCTCCGTCCCACACCCGGGATGGTATCCAGTCGTTCCAGGTCTTCCTCAAAAGGGGACATGCGTGCTTTGACTTCTGCATCCAACATCGTGATTTCGGATTCAAGGAAATCAATATGTCTAAGCTGGATTTGTAGCATTTGTTTTTGGTGAGGACCCATCAGACCGTGCAAGGCGCGCTGTAGTTCTACTTTCTTGCTCTTCATTCGTTTCTGAGCAAACGCGGACAGAACGACGGGATCCTCTTCTCCGGCAATCATCGCCTCCAGCATCGCGCGGCCTGATTTCCCGAGTACATCGCGGATCACGGAAGAGAGTTTAATATTGGCCCCTTCGAGTACTTTCTGAATCCGGTTCGCTTCCCGGGCTCGTTCTTCAATTAAACTGCGGCGGTAGCGAATGAGTTCACGCAATTCCCGGTGCTCCCGAGTGGGAATGTAGCTGCCTTTCAGCAGACCATGCCGCAGAAGACTGGCGATCCACTCGGCATCCTTTACGTCGGTTTTACGCCCAGGGACATTTCGAATATGTTGGGCGTTAATCACGAGTGGCTGGATTTCTTCCAATTCGAGTAGATTAAAGATGGGTTTCCAATAGGAGGCGGTGCTTTCCATGGCGACCACCGTGCATTTCTTGTCTTTGAGCCAGTCAATGAGCTGCAATAAGTCGTCAGTTAGGGTAGAGAACGTACGAATTTCTTTGCCTTCGGGAGTAAGGACACAGGCTACGACGTTCTTTTTATGAACGTCCAGACCACAACAATGGCTAAACACAACATCCATCGAGTTACCTCCTTCTACGGCCGAATAGAATGGGGCTGGTGCAGCAACGTAATGAAGCAATCTATCCTTCGTGCTTCCACTAATAGTGGAGCAACAATCTGAGGTGCACCAGAGTTGCTGAGGTCTGTCTATTGCACGGGCTCAAGGCACCAAGAATACTCGACCTCTCTTCGCCAGCCGTAAAAGGAAACTTCGACAAGTACCCATTTTCATCCTTCTTGGGTGCCGCTAGGCGGCATGGATGTCTATTG
>NZ_JARXXP010000073.1 GCF_029893965.1 Paenibacillus sp. PastM-3 | reverse complement strand
TAGCCAAGGGCAAGGGTGTCCACCGTGAGGCGGAATCTGAAGGAAGCCGGAGGCAAAAGCACGGCCTGAGGTACACGAATCCAATTTGAGGCGGTCGCAGCCGGATGAGTCACCCACACATGACGAAATCCAAAGCTGCCAAGGGCTGCAGCCGTAAACTTGGGCAGGCGCGGGCGGAAAGATGACGTTCTTATCTGGGGAGGCCTGCCGGATACGCAAGAAAAAAAACTTGTAACCGTAGCTGAGAAGCTGCGCTGAACCGGCAGGAGTCAGCAGAGGCCATAGTACGTAAAGGGTTGCAACCCTTTACGGAAGGGCTGAACCGAAAGGAGAGAGGAAACCGATGCGTTCGCATGAAGAGCAACGACAGCCGAATGTCTCGCAAGAGAGCTGCCAGCAAAGAGAAGCGGTGAAGCCGCCTGGGTATGCTGGAGCGCCGAGTTCTTCGTCGGCACAAACCGCCCCTTCCTCTCGCAAAGCAGAGAACGACTTGCTGGAGCGAATGCTCGAAGGAGACAACCTTCGGCTCGCGTATAGACGAGTGGTACAAAACGGAGGAGCGCCCGGTGTGGACAATGTAACGGTAGCGAATCTACAAGCTTACTTGAAAACACATTGGGAACCGGTGAAAGCCGAACTTCTTGCGGGTACCTACGGCCCTGCACCAGTCAAACGGGTGGAAATCCCCAAACCCGGAGGCGGTGTACGGCTGCTGGGTATTCCGACCGTGATGGACCGATTTCTCCAGCAGGCGCTTCTACAAGTCATGAACCCGATCTTTGACGCAGGGTTCTCGTGGCACAGCTACGGCTTTCGGCCGGGGAAAAGTGCACACGACGCCGTGAAACAAGCACAAAGATACATCCAAAGTGGACTCAGATGGGTTGTAGACCTCGATCTGGAGAAGTTCTTTGACCGGGTAAACCACGATATGCTCATGGCGAGAGTGGCACGGAAAGTGACAGACAAAAGAGTGCTGACACTGGTTCGCGCGTATCTAAGCGCCGGAGTGATAGTGGATGGAAAGCTGGAGCGTAGCCGGGAGGGAACGCCGCAAGGCGGCCCGCTCAGTCCGCTGCTGGCAAACATTCTACTGGATGATCTGGATAAGGAACTGACCGGACGCGGCCTGCGCTTTGTACGCTATGCGGACGATTGTAATATCTTTGTGGCGAGTAAACGAGCGGGCGAACGAGTCATGGAATCGGTTAGTCGATATGTAGAAGAAAAGCTAAAACTGAAAGTGAACCGGGATAAAAGTGCGGTAGCCAGGCCGTGGCACCGAAAGTTCCTAGGATTTAGTTTCCTGAGCCAGAAACAGGCGACGATTCGATTGGCACCGAAAACAATCTTGCGATTCAAGGAAAGAATTCGTGAACTGACGAATCGAATGTGGTCCATTTCCATGGAAGAACGAATTCGCCAAGTGAACCGGTATGTGATGGGTTGGCTTGGATACTTCCATCTCGCCTCAGCGAAGACGCACCTCCAGAAACTAGACCAATGGATTCGGAGAAGACTCCGAATGTGTTTGTGGAAGCAATGGAAACGAGTGCGCACACGAATCCGCGAACTCCGGGCGCTTGGGGTGCCTGAATGGGCAGGTTTGGCGATGGCTAACTCGCGGCGCGGAGCATGGGAAATGTCCCGGAACACCAATAATGCCCTTCCGACTTCCTACTGGGAAGCGAAAGGG
>NZ_JARXXP010000072.1 GCF_029893965.1 Paenibacillus sp. PastM-3 | reverse complement strand
GCGTGAGCACCCGGCGTTTGGTTGCCGGTTGCCGTAACCGTGACCGTATCAGAGGCTGCATCGGTGGAGATTGTAATCCCTGTTCCGGCGGCCAGGGTGAGTACATCGCTCTTAGCGTCTGCCACAACATCAGCCTGCCCGGAGACCCGCACTGTGGCAAAAGCGTTCTGGTTGACCTCTGCTCCCGCAGCGATCCCGGCCAGCTTTGACTTTTCTGATGCTGTTGTATGGATCGAGGTATCCCCGGTGTGAGTATTAAGATTGGATTGCACCGCATTGGCTTTTGTTGTTGCATCTGTAGCAGCTGCAGCTATTGCAGCCGATTGAGCCGCTGAGGCCTTAGAGCTTGCATCGGTCGCTGCCGCAGCTATTGCAGCATTCTGTGCCGCTGTAGCCTTTGTCTGAGATCCGGTTGTAGTCTCCTTGGCGTTCCAGTCCGTACGCTCGGATGCAATGATGTGCCGGGTTGTATCATCTGCATGCGTCTTCGCCGCCTCTAGTGTTGTAGCCGGTGCTGTCCTCCAAGATGGCTTCCCCGTAATGGACTTAATCATGTTCGCCAGCCAGCCCAGCAAGGTAGTAAGTGTTCCTGCATCTCCGGTTGGTGCGGTGGTATCCGCAATCGTGCGGTTACCAATTACCGTATCGGTGGCCGTTCCTGATCCGCCGGCTCCTGTAGCGATCCCGGCCAGCTTCGTTTTCTCGGTTGTGGTGTAGTCATTAGTTGAAAGTCCTTTGCCGGATACCTTGTCTACCTTCGCAGCGTCTACTACGTCCAGTTCTGACTTCTTGGCAAATACCAGGGACTGGTCAATTGTAGCGCTGATATTGGCCGCCGTCCCGACAACCACAACAACATCAAACTGCTTTTCGATGATGTCGGATCCGCCGCCCGGCGGAATATAATCTGCAGTCACTCCTGCATTTGCGTAAGCATAAAGGATTTCCCCGGCATCCGGATCCTGCGCGAACAGCCCGACCTCCCGCCAATAAAAGCCCGTTGTTACGTCAGCATTCCGCAGGACCGTTCCAACGGTTACTTTATTTGGGGGAAGTGTCTTGAGCCGGGTAATTGACAGGCTCTTTTTCTGGGATATCAAGCCATTCAGCGCCGGGATCGACTGTCCGGTGAGCGAACCATCCCCTACAGCAATACGGGTGTAATTAAGCTGCGCCCCCGCCTGCGCCTTGCCCTGCAGCACGAGGCCTTTATTTGTTAATGTCATGCCTCCAAAAACTGCCACTTGCGTCCCTCCTTAAATCGTGATCGTTTCTCCAAAATGCAAAAATCCGCCGAAATATAACGGCAGCTCCTCAGCTTGTGATATTGTGACGCTGTCCAGGACGGCGGACAGGCGTTTGACGGCATCCACCGCCGCGACGAACTCCTGCGCCCGAGTGGTGGTAACGTCCGAATTGTTCGTGACAACCCGGAAGTGATACGGGTCGCCGCCGTACTGCCACCACTCCTCGACCGCCCCCTCGCCGAAAAGGATTGCAATCAGATCCTCTACAGCTCCTGGCGTCCCTTTATGGCGATGAAAAGGGATGGCGTTCTGCACCAGCAGCCGCTTTTGCTCCAAAGGCAAATCAGGGTCATAATAAGGCGGCTTGTACTGCCAAGCCAGCTCATCAGTTTCAGCATCCGTCCACACCGCCGACCGACCGAAGATATCCAGCGCAGCAATCATACCGGTTGTCTCCTGCAGTTCGCCGTCTAATGCTGCGGCGGCCGCTGCCATAGCCGAATCTGACCGGATAGACAGTGGCAGCAGATCAAACAGGCTCACTGTCTGCAGCTTAATCATCGACTAACCCTCCATAATTGATTGTTGTTGTGCCCTCTTGCGCAACCTGCAACGGGGTCAGGGCAGTA
>NZ_JARXXP010000071.1 GCF_029893965.1 Paenibacillus sp. PastM-3 | reverse complement strand
GGATCATTGCAGATTGCAGGGTATCCGATGTTGACAATGGGCGATAAGGTATACCATTATTCCACACAACTGGCTGGCCTGATCGCGGCTACGGACGCTGCAAATGATGGGATTCCCTACGTGTCGCCGTCCAATAAGGCACTGCAGGCCGATGGTACAGCGCTGGCTGATGGCACCGATCAATTTTTAGGTCCGGATCAGGCAACCTACCTGAACAGCCTTGGGATTATGACGGCCGTTAATTTGGGTACCAGCGGCTGGAGGTCTTGGGGCAATAACACCGGAGCATTCCCCGGCAGCTCAGACCCTAAAGACAGCTTTATCCCCATCCGCCGGATGTTTAGCTGGGTCGGTAACAGCATCATCCTGACGTACATGCAGAAGGTTGATAGTCCCATGAACACAAGGCTGATCACGACCATTACTGACAGCATGAATATCTGGCTAAATGGCTTGACCAGTGCCGGGGCTCTACTGGGTGGCCGGGTTGAATTTAATGCCTCTGAAAATCCGGTAACGGATCTGATGGCCGGCAAAATCAAGTTCCATCTGTTCATCACGCCGCCAGGACCGGCGCAAGAAATCGGGTTCCTGCTGGAATACGACACATCATATCTGGCCGCGCTGTTCGCGGCGTAAGAAAGGAGGAGCGAAATGCCACAAGTACCTGAAAAATTAACGAATTACACGGCTTATCGCGGCGGTACAGAGCGGTTGGGTACCGTTGATGTGGAATTGCCAAACTTGGAGGCGCTGACTGAAACGGTCTCTGGAGCGGGCATTGCCGGGGAAGTAGACAGCCCGACTCTCGGGCACTACGGCAGCATGGAAACAACGCTCAATTTCCGGACACTGGATGTTCCAATGCTGAGGCTCGCTGCTCCAGTTGCCCACGCTTTAGACTTTCGTGGTTCGCAGCAGGTTTTTAATTCAACGTCTGGACAATACGAAAGTCAGGCAGTCCGGGTAAGTGTACGGGCTATTCCTAAGACCACAACCGGCGGGACTCTGGCTGTTAATGCGACAACCGGCAGCAGCATATCGCTGGAATGCATTTACTACAAAGTTGTGGTTGAAGGACGGACGATCATTGAGATTGATAAATATAACTTTATCTGCATCATCGACGGTGTTGACTACATGGCTAAAATCCGTGAAAATCTGGGAATGTGAGGGATTAAATAATGGCTAATGAAAAGAATACTGTAGTTGAGGCTGACGAGCGGGTTTATACGCTTAGTCGGCCTTTTGATTTTGAAGGGGAGACTATCACGGAATTGACTTTGGATTTTGGTCGTCTGGTCGGGGATGATCTTATTAAAGTGGATAAAATTATTGCTGGCGATTCCAGTAATCAAAGTTTTGTCAAGGCATTGAGTCTGCCTTACCAGTTGCATATTGCTGCCATGGCAGCAGAGAAGCCATATGAGATTTTTGGCAAGATGCCGGCCAAAGACGTGTCGAAAATTGCTCTGCGGGCACAAGGTTTTTTGCTGGGTTAGGGTTGGCTGATAAGGAGGGGCCGCGCAAGCTGAGGAAGCTGGCAGCGGCCTTTTCGTCTGCTTATTTTTCGCCAATCCCTTACTGGCTCGGGATGCCAATAAAAGAGCTCTATGAATGGGTGGATACAGCGAATGAGCTGACAGAGGAGCGAAACCGGCAGCGCAAGGGGTGAGGTAACCAATGGCCGGCAAAGAGTATAAAATAGCGTTTGAGCTGCAGGCGAAACTGGAATCCAGTTATAACAACATTATCCACAAGGTGCTGGATAACCTGGATAAAATTCAGGATACAGCCCGGGCTATCGAAGCAATCCGGATCTCTGGAGATATGGTTCGACCTCTACGGGATGGCCTGCAGGCAGCCGAGCGGGAGTT
>NZ_JARXXP010000070.1 GCF_029893965.1 Paenibacillus sp. PastM-3 | reverse complement strand
TCCGTAGCCGCGATCAGGCCAGCCAGTTGTGTGGAATAATGGTATACCTTATCGCCCATTGTCAACATCGGATACCCTGCAATCTGCAATGATCCGGTGTAGTTGTTGTTTGATTTCCACGCGCCCGCATCGGTGTATTTCTGCGCAGGGTCAATGTCGGTCAAGGCCACTGCTTTAAAATTGCCGTTAATGTTACCTGCTTTGGCTTTCATAACGGCAGCTACTGCTGGCAAGTGCGACCAGCCCGGGGCAAGCAGCAGATCGGGAAGGACTCCGAACCGTGGGAACACTTGGTTGACCAGCTCAAAGCCTGTATATGCCCCTTCCAGGGTTACGCCGCCGATGATGTCGTCAGCATCTACAGCCCCAGGATTGAGCTTGTCGTACCCGACCTGCAGCTGTGCAGTATTTGAAGGAATAAGACCTGTCGACTTGGTTGTAATCATCACGTGGCCGTCCGCATCAAAAGCAGCCGTGTAATCCGTGGCTGCACTGTATGTTGTCGCCCCGTCCGAAGACTTAACAACAAGGGACGGCAGCAGCACCCCGTCCACCTCCAGGGTCGCCACTCTGTTGCTGACGGCCAGAGCGGCAGGCTCCACCGTGGTTTTGTTAGTACCCGAGTCAAGTACATTGACCAGGATCATTGGAGACATTGCATATAGCGAAAAATGAGAATGAATCAGCTCGCAGAGCGTGTAATCCTCCCAGTTATCAGAGTATCCGAGTGCTGCCACTGCTTCAGCATACGTAAATACGAGCACCGGGGTATTAACGGGTACTGGCGCAGACGCCAGGTTCACTGGTGCCGTCCCAACAGCGAACGGAATCCCGCTGCTGGCCTCTGTTGGCGCGAGTACTGACGTGGCCTGCTCGATAATCTCAACGCCGTGTTTAAATGCCATTGACCGGACCTCCTCTCAAAATTGCCTGATATGCTACATATTCCGGCGTGCCGGCCTGCACAATCCGTGCCTGTGCACTGGACATTTCATCAACCGGTACGATCAGCGCCGCAACGTCCGGCTGCTCGACCAGCAGAGGTTCCAGATATGCTGGGATACCGCCGCGGAATACCGTGGACTGCAGTAATCTGCCTGCTGGCAGGTTCGGTCCCAGGTAGATCAGTGGGGTTACACGCTCCGCTACTTCGGCTGCCGGTTCCTGCAGGATGCTGTTTTCTTCTGCTGATACATCCAAGGATGTAGCATCAATTTTGTTTTCTTCTTTCTTATCGTTTTTATTGCTCAATACAATCCCTCCTCTGATAAAACTGTGGGCAGCGTCCATATTGTGGTCACAAGACCAATCGTGTAGGGCTCCGGCTGCTCCGGCGGGAACTCCCACTTAAAAGGCAACTCCATCCTGAAACGCTTATCAACAATCGGCTGCTTTAACAGCGCAATTCGGACGCGTTCCATCTGGTTGAAGAGATCCAGAAACCCTTGGTCATCCTCAGACTCGCTTCCGAAAATCAAATGCACCGTTACCTTACAATCGTTTTGATCAATCCCGGTTGCCGGCCGGACTAAGATATATGGGAATTCCGGTTCCTTGGCATTGTCCTTATTCTTACGGGGCAGATACCCCAAATGAACAGCCGGCATTGCAATTACGCTGTCTTTTACAAGCTCTTCAAGAAAACTCTTGATAGCCTGAATAAGCATGATTGGTGTAGAAATTACCGTCACCTCATTTCAAAATACGGTTTATCTCATGAACCAAACGCTTTTCCATTCGGTCGTGCGCGGCATCCTGGATTCGGGCCAATACCTGCGGCTCATTCAGCATCCGAGGGATCGCCGGGCCGTGAACTTCCTCAATCGGCAGCTCCGGCCGGTACCCTTTGGCATTCACAACACGTGCGCGGCCGCTCTGGCCGGTCGGCTTCTGCCGCTTCATAACCCCGATGCC
>NZ_JARXXP010000069.1 GCF_029893965.1 Paenibacillus sp. PastM-3 | reverse complement strand
ACAGGAGAATCGCTGCTCTGTTTAAATTTTAGACTTTTGAGAAGAGAATGAGCCTGTCACTACCAGTAGAATATCTACTTATGGGACAGCCCCTTATTTTGTATTTCAAATGATTTTTCAGTGATTTTTCAGTAGAAGAGAAGATAATAAGAAGATGGCTATACATAAGGCTTGTTAGGGATGGCTGGACTGTTGACTCTCAAGCTGCTCAGCTGTAATGGTTGCCTGAGCGGGATCACGGGTGAGCAGGGTATGACAGAACATGCAGCGGTCTGTTTTACCAAGCATTTTGGTCAGTTTGTGGCATTCGGGACATTCCAGCTGAACAGCGCTCGTAGACAGCATGCCGGCCCAGAAGTAGATAGCCAGACTGGCCATCATCGAGATCAGGCCGATCACAAGTCCGATTGCCGCTGCTATCTTGCCGGCTGAACCCCAGAACACGATTCCTGCTGTTCCGGCAATCATCAGGCCCATTCCGAGCATTGTAAGCAGAAGTCCCCAGGTGCGAAAAGCGTTGATTTTAGCCGATTTAATCTTCATGAGTATTTGCTCCTAACTAAAATATAGTTGGGACATCCAGAAGGAACTGACATGAATATGTAGAATATTAATGTGTATGAGAATTATAACTGACGTGACGCGAAATCGCCAAATTTGATGGAGGGAAGCATGGAACTATCCAATTTGACCCTATTGAGTGGAGAAACGTTTGATGAAAGTGTCCTGGGCGCTGTAGTACTGAGGCAAAAAGGGAACGCCCCGTTTCAGAGCGCGCTGCTCCACGATTTTGATATGGTGGTGCTGATGCTGCACGCGGAGCAGGAGAAGGAGCGGGTATTGACCCATACCATTGCAGGTGAGAGACGGACACAGACGGTTCATGTCGGTATGCCTGCACTGGAAAGAGCCGTACTGGCCGGTGACAATAATGAATTATTAACGAGTCTTATGGTCGGCGAGGTGATTTGGGATCCCGAGGGAATCCTTGGAGAGATGCGGCGTGACATTCTCCGGTTTCAGGGTCCGCTCAAGGAACGGGTATTGTTTATGGAATTTGCCCGCTTCCTACATATGTATGTGAAGTCCAAGCGTTATATAGAAGCCCGGTGTACGATGGATGCATATAATTGTGTGCTTATGGCCTTGTATCATTGGGCCCGCATTGAAGTAAGCGAGGCAGGGTACTTCCCGAATCCAGCGGTGTGGGAGCAAGTGAAAAGTCTGAACACTCCGGTTCATAAGTTATATGAAGAACTTACAGTAAGCACCGAAACACTAGAGCAAAGAATCGAGCTTATTCTGCTTGCCTGTGAATTTGCCCTGATGTCCAAGATGTCAGACTGTTGCAGTCTGCTGCTGGACATTCTCGGGAGCCGCAAAGAATCATGGAGTATCAAGGAGCTGTTACAGCATTCCGGCCTCAGTCCGCTTGGGGCAGAACTGCCGCTGGTGCTTCGCAAGCTGGTGTCACGTTCACAGATAAGAGAAATTACAGCTTGGGCTGATGATGCTTCCGAAGGGCATGCGGTCCGCTACACATTATAAATATAGCTGAATAGGTTAATCTAAGGAGAGGAAGTGTACTCTCTTTTTTGTTTGTTTTTGTTTACAAATAAGACCGGAACAACCAAAAAACAAACCGAAATATTAAGGGTTGACTCGAGTGTTGAATCTGTGATAAATTATAACTCGTCCCTCCGACATACCAAGCTGCTGAAAGGCATATGGTGATCAACGGAAAAAAGAAATTAAAAAAAGATGTTGACAAAAACGAGGGCAACATGATATATTATAAAGGTCGCTGCTGACGAGAACATCGACAGTAACGACGAGCTTGATCTTTGAAAACTGAACAACGAGTGAGTATCGGAATTCACTTCGGTGATTCCAAATTAGAGAATGTAACATTCTCGTCAGATGTTT
>NZ_JARXXP010000068.1 GCF_029893965.1 Paenibacillus sp. PastM-3 | reverse complement strand
AAGATACAGTCCGGTGTTGAGGTTGATGGTGATGGGATGGTTAGCGCCTACCATTTTTCAGACAAACACCCCGGTTCCTATCTGGGTCTGCCAACAAAATGGACGCGCGTTGCTGCTGTTGGTTCAGAGAGCGGCCGCCGTAATGTCCTGCACTTGATGGAGGCAGAGCGGCCGGAGCAACGCCGCGGTGTTCCGATCCTCGCCCCGGTGATTGAATCCCTGAAGCAGCTGGAGCGTTATACCGAAGCCGAGTTGATGGCCGCAGTGATCAGCGGGATGTTCACGGTGTTTATTGAGACACCGGAGGATGACACAGATCAGTTTGGACTTGCTCCGGTAGGTGTGCCGGTAGAAGGGACGCCTGTACCCGGGGAGCCGATCCCTCCGGAAGAAGGAGATTTGCGATTAGGTAACGGAGCAGTTCAATTCCTGCAGCCTGGTGAGAAGGCAACGATGGCGAACCCCGGACGACCAAACGCATTGTTTGATCCGTTCGTTACAGCCATTTTGCGCCAAGTAGGCGCATCTTTAGAGGTCCCTTATGAATTGTTGCTGAAGCATTTCACCTCGTCGTACTCGGCTTCTCGGGCGGCTCTGCTTGAGGCGTGGAAGATGTTCCGCATGCGGCGGGCGTGGATGTCTGCTGACTTTTGCCAGCCCATTTATGAGGAATGGTTTGTGGAAGCCGTTATAAAAGGACGGATTGATGCACCAGGTTTGTTCGATGATCCGGCTATTTTCAAGGCTTACACGAAAGCGGAATGGCACGGCCCTTCACAGGGACAACTCGATCCAGTCAAGGAAGTGAATGCAGCCGTGACACGAATTGAAAACGGCCTGAGCACTCGTCAGAAGGAATCTGCGGAACTGACCGGCACGGAGTATGAAAGTAACGTCCGGCAGTTGTCCTATGAGGAGAAGCTGCGAGAAGAATACGGGCTGGTCTCAGCAGCAGCACCAGCGCCGGCAAATGAACCCACACCGAAGGGGGGTGATGATGATAGCGAAGAAGATCAAGCTTAACGGTCCAGTGGTAAGCGGGGGGAACTCATGGATTTATGACTGGCTGGGTATGGAGACTATTTCCCCGAAACGTGTTATCAGCGAACTTGAAAAGGCTGGTGGCGATGATGTGGAGTTGTACATCAATAGCGGCGGTGGATCTGTATTCGCCGGGAGTGAGATTTATACCGCCCTGAAGGAATACAAAGGGAAAATTAAATCTAAAGTAACTGGGGTTGCAGCGTCCGCGGCGACTTTTTTTGTACTTGCTTCCGATGAGGTGTACGTATCTCCTCTGGGTCAATTGATGATTCATAATTCTGCAACCAGCACAGAGGGAGATAGAACGGCCCACAATTCTAGCTTGGAATTGTTGGAGGGCGTTGACAAAGCAATCGCTAAAGTCTACAAAGCAAAAACAAAACTTGCCGATAAAGACATACTCGATTTGATGCAAAAGACCACTTGGATGAATGCAGAAAGGGCTGTCCAGTTGGGTTTTGCAAACGGGGTTCTGTTTGACGAGGAAGTGGACGCCAGCAACAGCTTTAGTCTGGGGAATGAGTTGCCGCAAGATGTAATCGACAAATTGAAAAATGAGCTGCTGAAAAATGCGCTTAAAGATGAGTCGATTTTAGAAGCTGCAGCCAGCATTGATCCAGTCAATCAAGTGAATCAGAGAACAGAAAGGAATGGTAAACCAATGAAATTAGAAGAATTGAAGGCTCAGCACCCTGACCTGTATAACGAGGTATTGAGTGCGGGGAAAGCGGAGGGCGTTACGGCAGAGCGTCAACGTATTTCGGACCTTAACGCTCTGGCCGGTGCGCCTGGAGCCGCAGAGATTGTGGCAAACGCAATTGCGGAAGGGAAGACGGCAGCGGAGGCAGCCATTGATATTGTCAAGGCTTCCGCAGAGCGGCTGACTGTTGAAGGACAGAAGCGTGCAGCAGACTCAAAGAATAGCGGTGTTGCTGCTGTGCCATCAGACGAAGCGCCTGAAGCACCGAACGATGAAGCTGTTCAGGATGCAGAGGCTAAAGCATTGGCTGATGAAATTAAAGCTCTGAGAGGGGGACAACGATAATGGTAGCATACGAAAGCGTACCTTATGATGATTTGATT
>NZ_JARXXP010000067.1 GCF_029893965.1 Paenibacillus sp. PastM-3 | reverse complement strand
CTCCTTCTCGGTGGTGTGGTAATCCCGAGAATACCCTACTTTTTTGTTGCCTGCTAGGCTCCAAATCTTGGTACACAACTTATTTTACGCCATCGGACTTTTTATCGTTATCGGCAAAATAACGTGTCCATCGGTGAGGATGTGTCTTCTAGCTATTTATAGCAAGACGATCTAGGCAGTTCCCTTTGGGGATTGCTATTTTTTTTGCTAAGTTTTTGCGATTGGCATAAGTAGATGGTGTATAAAGCTGCCTTAATGCAGGCTCATCGAGTATGCTTTGCAGTAGGTGGAAACCAAGAACAGTTTCGATCTTGGATATGTTCTCTCTATTTTCCATTAGCCAAGACAAATCCATATCGTCAACTTCATCTGGGTACTCGATCTGTGCAAGCGTCTTCTCCATCGTATAGTCAAAGAATGGTTTTTGGAGTAATTCTACTGCCTTCCTCGTTGTCGAGAATCTTCTCAGATCGTTGTCACTAGGTCGGACTTCTAGTCGAAGTATACCTTTAGAACGTTCAATAATCTCGTTTGATTCTTCTCCCTTTCGGGTCTGCTTGTGCTTATCATAAAGCATAATTCTGCTGCTTTTGTTCCGGTATTCAACGGTCTGGTCATGGTTGTAAGCTATTGTATTCTTGTAAGCAAGCTGCTGCCTACTGAGCATCCGTACATAATCACCAACCTTCTTACCCACCTGAAAATTGCAACAGATATCACATCGGCTTATTATCCAGTCAGAGTGTGGAATATACACATCAAAGAGATGGAGCAGCCTCTCTTGCAATCGTTCAAAGAACAAGGGAATGTCTGCTTCTGTGAGCATCGTAACGTTGTCTCCGTATAGAAACTTCGGCATGGATACTTGAACTGTGAGTGTTTGGCTATTCTCGATATACTTCATGTACGGCAACTTTTCATCTTTTAACGTATAGCTTGTGTTTAATGCACCTGTTTCTTTGCTAAAGAATGTAGTTGAATGTCCGTTGTATTGATTCAATATATCTGGATCAATAGGAATAGGTCTTGCTTTCAGTATGATAGTGTCAAACATATGAAACCTTCTTTCATTTCTAGTAGTCTAAAATATTGGATGTAATTGGAGATGTTATAAGAACGAGAACCTGCCGCTGGAGTCAGGCTATTATTCAACTCGTGTCTATCTTTTTCATCGTGCTCACCGCCTATTAAGGCTTAATTCCAGTTTCCTCTAACAGCTTGTCTAGCTTCTCAAAGAACTGTTTCTGTTCGTATTTTGCGTAATCTGGATGTACTCCCCATTCGTTATCTCTATGGACGAGATAATATAAGACCAGTTCCAATGCTGTCTTTTTATTCCGATTCTGTTCCTGCAATACCGAAACTACATCTGCCAAAAGGTTTAAATTTGCGCTTTCGCTGATTAAATCCGCACTTAATAGGGCACTTATTTGTTCGGTAAGTTTTTCTCTTTTCTGTCCTGCTTGAACATACTCAAGAAGGTTAAAATGCTGTGAATAGTGCTGTGTTGTAGTGTATTCGTTTCCTTCATCATCAACGTTTGTAATTTCGATTTCCTCATGTTCATCTGTTTTGGTTAAATAAATCATAAGAATTTCCGACTTTTCGGATGGAAGCAACTCCTTCTGGAACAATGTTTGATCCTCGATTCCAAACAACTCAGACAATTGTTCCAGACGTGGTTCAGGTATTTTACGTCTTTCTTTGATCCAGTCTTGAAATGTCTGCTTCGAAACCCCTATGGCTTCTGCTACTGATTTGTACTCCATGTGAAACGTGTCAGCTATAAATTGTAATCCAATCATCTCAATCACCGCCATACTTAGTATGTCTTTCTGCGATTAAATATATCACGCCATACTCAGAATGTCAAACGTTAAGTCAAAAGAAAAACCACATGTAGCATCCTACATGTGGCAAGAATGGATAATAAAATTAGTTTTCCGAAAGCCTTATTGCCTTTAGCAATGCCTCCGCTAGAGAAGACTCATTTAATTCTTTACCCAAGAAAAAGGTATTTCCCTCTTGATGAACATATCCCTTCTTATCTGAATACGTAGTTGGTGTAACTTGATAACCTTCCTCATCCCAATGTAAATTAACAACTTTCTTGTTTTTAATTGCTTTCTTGTAACCTTTTATTTTTAAGTGCTTCTCTATTGCTGTAACCTTTGGAAAATCATTATCGACCTCTTGCGAATAACACCGTTTAAAACTTTCTTCTATAACAGATTGAAGTTCTTCAGTGTTATACGGGTGTCTAAGCTCTACAATATTGTTAACTTCAGCAGTAACTTTATGAACCGTCCATATTCCATGTGGTACAAAAAACAGATCATTGCTTTTATCCACATACACTGTCACATCTTTAAAATCAAAATTCAATTGATTCACTCCTATTCAACTATTTTAACGATTATTTGTATGCCTTGCTTACTGGCATCAGCAATTGCCTTATCCAATTCTGCAGCTTGACTTTTAGTTAGCTGTACAGGAGGAAGAGCAAGCTCCAAAATCCTCTTAGTTTGGGAATCCACCCTAACAGTTAAACCTCCATAAGTCGTGGTACTAAAATCATCCAATTTATTAACATAATTCATTAATGTACTATACAATTTATTTGATTTTTCATATGTCTTACCACTAATGTCTAGAGATTTTATACTAGTAACACTCTGTGCTACTCCGGTTTTCCCAAGAACAAACTTGTCTATGGTAGGAAAATTATTCACCATTCCACCTAAATCTTTTTCAATTTTATATCCTCGCTTAGAAAAACCAAGTGCCCACACACCAGTTTTAGCTTCTCTAAATTTCTCTGCCGTACTCAATGTTCTTCCAACATAAGAACCCGGGACAAATGGAAGAAATACAGATGCAGTATCCCACAATAGAAATGCAGCATTTTTCCAAGAAGGATGATTGTAAAACTCATAAGCGCTATAGCCCATACTTCCTATATCAATAATAGTTTCTACGACGTGTCCTGTTGGGTCAATATTGATAAGTGGATTATTATGCACATACGTATACAAATTCTGACTCAGCGGATTATCAATCTGCCCTTCATACGTATCCTCATTTATAAACCGCCCAATACTTGGATCATAATACCGTGCTCGCAGATAGTAAAGTCCTGTCTCTTCATCGTAGATCTCTCCAGCATACTTGAAGGAGTTCTGAATCCCCTCAGTCTGACTGGTGATGTTACCCCACTCATCATAGGCGTAGGAATTGACAATCGCACCGCTCTTATCCACGATCTGTAC
>NZ_JARXXP010000066.1 GCF_029893965.1 Paenibacillus sp. PastM-3 | reverse complement strand
AGCATCGTATTCATGGCACATTGGGTTACCAGACACCGGTTCAGTATCGTCAAGAAGCCCTTAAAAAAGTTGTCTGATTTACTGTTGACAATCCACGGCTTACAATTACGGGTGCGAGCAGGTAGAGCGGACAGTAGAGGTAGACGATATCTCCACCTTATCAGCAGATGAGAGAGAAATGCTGATTGATCTGGCTACAGGGCCACTTACTGCAGAACGTGAAGAAGAGGAGACGAGTCATGAAGTGCCGGCTATGAGTGCTGCATCCATCTATGCTTGGGCTCATGAGAAACACTTTGGCACAGAGAAGACGGCGTATCCTTCCTACACTCAGAACCTTGTAGAGCATGGGCTGTTCGAGAAGGACTTTATCATTAAGCATAACCTTGAGCTGCTGCGCGTGTTAAGCAATGAAGAGGCACACTGGTGGCTTGAACGAAAGGCTGTTCTTAAAACATTGATGAACGAGCTGGGAATTGAAGAGCAAAAGCCCCCGCAACCCAGCTGATCTGAGCGATTTGGGTCCTTCTGAGATTTAAAAAGAAATGCGGGTGCGCGTGAGCCCGATTTTCGATCAGTTTTTTATTTCAAATTTCACTTCCGTTTCCGTTCTCGAAGGGCTGGGATACTCATAGAGAGGTTTTTCCTTCATTAATGAGACGTTGTTAGGGTTTTGATTAAAACGCCTTAAAACGGAAGCTAGGGGGGTCTACGATGGCGGAAGCCAAAAAGAAGAAGATTAATATAGCTGATATGGAGATTTCGACAAGCGATTTGGCCGCCATCGTGGGTAAAACCTCTCGGTGGATCAGGAATTTAACAGCTGAAGGCAGCCTGAAGCAGTCCAGCCGGGGCAAATATATCTTCTCTGAAGCCATCCAGGCGTACATTGAGCACGTCACAGGAGGCTCAAAAGGGGACGGAAAGCCGACATATACCGACCATAAGACGGAGCATGAGCGGATAAAATCCCAAAAAGCAGCCCTGGAACTGGCTGAAAAGCAGGGGAATATGCACTCTACTGATGATATAAGGGCGGTTATGGGGGAAATGATCATCACAGCTAAGACAAAGCTGCTGGCAATTCCGCCGCGGGTCAGTCTGAAATTGGACAAAGAACCGTCCACTGTCGTTGAGCAGGTGCTGAATCAAGAGATTACCGCCGCGCTTGCTGGCCTGACGGAGTATAATCCGGGTCTTTTCAACCAGAAGGCGGGTGACGTGGATGATCCCGAAGAAGACAGCTGACCTATTCAAAGAGATTGCGAAACTATGGGAGCCGTGCCCGCCACTGAAGGTATCGGAATGGGCGGATCAGAATCGAGTCCTGTCTCCCGAAGCTTCGGCCGAGCCGGGCCCTTGGAGAACCGACCGAGTCCCTTACATGAAAGAAGTAATGGACGCGATCAATGATCCTCATATCGAAGAAATTGCAATCATGGCATCAGCACAGGTTGCGAAGACTGAGGTGCTGCTGAATGCAGTCGGGTATTTCGCGGATCAGGAGCCGGGGCCGATCATTTATATGCTGCCGGATAAAGGCTTGATTAAAGCAGCCAGCCAGGAACGCATAACGCCAATGATTAATGCCAGCCCGCGGCTCAAAAAAGTTTTTGCTGCAGCTAAAGGCCGAAGCGCATCGAATACAATTGCAAAAAAGAGCTTCCCGGGCGGGTATGTTGCCTTGGTCGGAGCAAATTCGCCAGCTGCATTATCCTCGCGCCCTGTGCGCGTTGTCATCGGTGATGAGGTTGATCGCTTCCCGGTCTCGGCCGGTACTGAAGGTGACCCGGTCGATCTGGTAAAAAAGCGGACAACCACATTCCATAACCGAAAACATATTTTCGTTTCGACACCACTGGTTGAAGAGACGTCCCGGATCAACAAGCTTTACCAGGACAGTACTCAAGAACAGTGGTGTTTGCCATGTCCATGCTGTGGGGATTTGCAGGCACTGGGATTCCAGAGCTTGAAATTTACGAGATTCGATGATGGCGAGGTTGAGAATGTTGAGGCAGCATGTAGAGCCTGCGGCGGGATTAGCTCCGAGAAAGATTGGAAGAGCGGCACCGGGCAATGGGTGGCCCGCCAGAAGCATCCGTTCCGCCGCGGCTTTCACTTAAACCAGATCGTTAGTCCATGGGTTACCTGGAAGAAAATCGTTTCCGGTTTCTTGGAAGCGAAGGACGATCCGGAAATGCTGCAGGTATGGACCAACACCGTTATGGGGGAGACCTGGCGCGTCACTGGCGAGAAGCTGGATGAAAGCGAGCTGATGCAGCGCGGGGAAATCTATGAGGCTGATGTGCCGGACGGCGTGAAAATCCTAACGGCCACAGTGGATACGCAGGACAACCGTTTTGAAATCGAAGTGAAAGGCTGGGGAGCTGGCCGGGAGAGCTGGGGCATTCGGTTCCATGTCATTCACGGGGATCTGGAGCAGCCGAAAATCTGGGCCGATCTTGACGAGTTCCTGCAGCGACGATGGAAGGATAAGCATGGTCGATCCTTCCCAATCGTCGGAGCCTTCATCGACTCCGGTGGCCACTTCACCGGCAGCGTTTATAAATTCTGCGCAGCGCGCCTGGGCCGGCGGATTTATGCCATTAAGGGCGAGGGCAAAGAGAACGGCGGTTATGTGCCATTGTACAACGGATACTCCAACAACAACCGTTACAAAGCAACCGTTATCCGTGTCGGGGTTGATGAAGGTAAGTACCGCGCATCAAGTGACCTGAAGCGCAAGCGGTACGGTCCCGGCTACTGCCACTTTCCTGCAAATCAGCCAGGGCACGATAACCGCGGGTACAACGAAGAATACTTCCTCGGTCTTACAGCTGAAACACTTGTCACTAAAAAGAAGATGGGCGTTACCTATCAGATATGGCAGCCTATCCGCAAGCGGAATGAGCCGTTCGACTTGCATGTCTATCAGCTGGCTCTCATTGAGCTACTGAGTCCGGATCTGGATGAGATGTTACCTATGGCTGCGGGGGAAAGTGTGCAGGCCCAACCTGCCGTAAAACCCGGAAGACGGCGGGGAACAAACAGCAGTGTTTAACCTGAAGGGAGGTGAGAAAGGAAATGCCACGATACACATTAGAAGTTGCCCAGGAACACTTAAATTCTTGGCTGGATGCTGAGCTCGCTCTATCAACCGGTCAATCATACACCATCGGCACGCGCTCTCTGACTCGTGCCAATCTGGCGGACGTAATGGCTCAAATCAAGTACTGGCAGAGGCAAGTGGATGAATGCTTGAGGCAGGCAGCAGGGCTGAGACCTCACAGCAGAGTCCGCAGGTATGTTCCCACTGATCTATGAGCCGTCTGGAACGCTTCGTTTCTGCTATAGCCCCTGGGTATGCCTTGAGGCGGGAGAAAGCCCGCACGGAGATTGCCCGGCAGCAAGCAGTGCAGCAGGTATTTAATCAGGGTTACGGTGACCACGGCGCCAGTCGGCGGAAGAAGTCTCTTACTGCATGGAATCCGGTCGAGGGCGATGCTGATGAAGACATTCACGCGAACCTCGAAGTCCTCCGGCCGAGAGCCCGGGATTTGTATATGGGCGGATCGCTCGCTAACGGCGCAATTAAAACCATGAGAACCAATATAATCGGCACTGGACTGCGGTTGAAACCGTCATTCGATGCCGATTTTTTGCGCCTATCAGATGCAAAAGCCAAGGAATTGCGCCGGCAAATAGAGCGTGAGTTTTCACTGTGGGCGGATTCAAAGGACTGCGACGCCTCCGGGCAGCACAATTTTTATGAGCTGCAGCAGCTCGCTTACCTGTCCTGGATGATGTCCGGGGATGCGTTTGTCTTGCTTCCACTCCTTCCACGCTACCATGCGCTTTATGACCTGCGCATTCGGCTGCTGGAAGCGGACCGGTGCAGCACGCCAAACAACCAAGCAGGATTGACCGGCGGTAAGATACAGTCCGGTGTTGAGGTTGATGGTGATGGGATGGTTAGCGCCTACCATTTTTCAGACAAACACCCCGGTTCCTATCTGGGTCTGCCAAC
>NZ_JARXXP010000065.1 GCF_029893965.1 Paenibacillus sp. PastM-3 | reverse complement strand
ACAGGAGAATCGCTGCTCTGTTTAAATTTTAGACTTTTGAGAAGAGAATGAGCCTGTCACTACCAGTAGAATATCTACTTATGGGACAGCCCCTTCTCACGTATAGGACGGATGGGGTTCGAACCCATGACCCCTACCCTGTCAAGATATAGGCGCATACTTACTGATACTTCCCGTCTCCTCCGAACCCGTACCGCTGTGCGGTTTTGTCTCATATCCTATACAGCCCTGACTTCCTCTGTTTTCCTCATCTTATCTCTTTTGCGGCACCAGAAACGGCACCATTTTTGAAAAATACACTGCCGAACAAATCAGCTGTATCCTGCTGCATATTTGGCATGATGTGAGAGTACCTGTCAATCATTTTGACACTCGACCATCCCATGCGCTCCGCAATTCGCTTGTTATTCTCGCGGGCCTTCAACAGCATAACTACATGTGTATGTCGCAGATCATGGAATCGAATCCTCTTGACACCGGATTTTTCAAGGAAAATACAGAAGGATCTGTTTAAATTCCGAGGTGTTACTTTTGTTCCGGTAGATGTGCAAATAACCAGGCCGTTATCCTCATAAATGAGTTTGTTCCGCATCTTTTCTTCATTACAACGGTGTTTTAGTGTTCTAAGGGCAGTAACAGTATTGATGTCTATTCCAATGGAACGTCTGCCAGCTGTTGTTTTAGTGTCTGCTTGAAACTTCTTGCCATCATGGCTGATTGTTTGAGATACAGAAATAATGCGTCTATCAAGGTCTATGTCCGTCCACCGTAACCCAAGTATCTCAGCTTGACGCATACCCGTTGTTAAAGCTAATAAGAAAGCGCAGTAATAGCGTGCATCTTCTCTCAATGCGGAGTTCAAAAATTTGTGAGATTCTTGTTCTGTCCAGTATAGCATTTCTTTTTTCTCAGCTTTCGGCCGTTTGATTGCCATTGCGGGGTTTTTAATGATCATGTCATACCCAGCAGCTTTATTGAGAGATTCATTTATAATAGAATGCACTTTTTGGATGTTCTCATCAGATAATCTGCCCGACTCTGATAGTTCATTATATAAGTTTTGGATGTGCCTGGGCTTGATCTCACCCAATTGTAAATCCCCGAGGGTAGGGAGTATGTGATTATTGACTAAAGCAGAGTACGTTTTTAAGGTGCTTTCACGGACAGATAGCTTTTTATCTCTCAAGTGATCGGCCATGTAATCCTTATATAGTGTTTTAGATCCGGCGAGGTCAAGGCCGCCACTTAATTTGTTCTTTAATTCTCTTTCAGCTTCTTCAGCATCCTGTCTGCGCTTGAATCCTCTCCGCTTAACACGTTTCCGTTTGCTTCCGTCACCGACCTCTAGGACGAAGTACCATTTGTTCTTTTTAAGTGAGTCGTCTTTAAATACTGTCATTTAAATGCTTACCCTCCTCGCGGTACTCCACAATTTCACTGATACTCTTACACCCCAACGCTTTGCAGAGCTTATCTAATGTTTCTAAATCAACACGTTTAGCTCGCCCATGATAAAGCTCGGATACAGTGTTACGAGCTAGTCCAGTCATTTCAACTACATGAGAAATTTTTAATCGCTGACGGCCCATAACCTCACTGAGCTTATTGTCAATCATTGGATTATCACGCTCCTATTGACCACTATAATACACAAATTAACTAAAATGATCAATAAGTTAATCATTTTGGGTGATCACGGATTATTTATAACTAAATAATTCCTAAAAAATAACGTTTTTAAGTTGCTTCATTACTGTTTTTACGTGTTATTCTTGTAGCATGGAAAACAAAGAGAGCAGCACCCGACACTAGCAATCACCCGTTTGACGGCCAAGAGTCGCAAGGGTAGAACAGGCGGGCAGGCTGCTCTTTTGCTTTCGTACAGGCTCCTTCTTGTTGGGGTTCATTTCCCCCTAGAGCCGTGACCGCAGCGGTTAAAGAGAGGATCGCGGGGGCCTCGCCGGCTGCCCAAGGAAATGCCGGCACATTATGTGCCAAGGTCGGTTAACGGTAAACCTGCAGGCTACGGCCAGCGACTGGGAGGTTCGATTCCTTCCCCTTGGCCTCTTACATCAACACCACCTGTCATGGCCGTCTGAGGACGCGTCCCACGCGCATTAGGTCAGGACGGGCAAATACCAGCCCTGTAAGCCCAAGCCGTAGGAAACGCGTTCCTGCGGCCTGGCAGGGGCATCATGCGGGGTTAGTGTTAATGTAGCACTCCGGCTGTTATCGGCCGGCAGTGGCGGTTCAAGTCCGCTTCTCCGCTTTGCAGGATTTTCCTCCTATTTGCCGAATTAAGGTGGTGGGAGGTGAGAAAACTGGAAGAACGCGAAGAATACTTACAAATGGACCCGGAAGAATTAGATCGGGTCACTCAAGAGCTTAAAGATTTGGAGAGCGAACAATCAAGGCTATATAAAGAGCTACTTGAGCAGCTTGCTATCTTTAAGGCGGGAGAAGTTCTGTACTCGAAAAAAGACTTTGATTTCTTTATCGAGAACATAAACGATTCGATTTCAGCAGTTAAAAGATCGAATCGTGATGTAAAGGGGCAGCTTGAGATTATTAAGGATATTCAAAATCGAGCCTAATTCTTAAAATGTTTGGCTTAATTCATGAGTATCATTTCGTTCAAATTTTTTCAATACTTTCACCAAATCATGGTAGTGGGAGGATCCCGTTTGAATATCAAGGAAATGACACAGGAAGAACTCGAAAGCAAATTGGAAGAATTGATTTTAATTCGAGAGGGCTTTTCTACGGAAAGTAATAGTCGCCATATGTCTGAAATTGAAGATGAAATCTCTCAAATAGAGGTTGCACTTACTCAATTTGAAGAAGAGGAATTCTAACCTTTGATTAAATATGTTAAAAATCTCATAAGGAATACATAAGGCCATCCAATAACCTGGGTGGCTTTTACTCTTGCGAAATTAGCAGGATTTATCTTCCAAACACCGAATTGTGGTTATGGGAGGTGAAAAACAATGGACAAATTTTCTTTCAATTTACCGTCTTTTGAGCCGCCGAGGCTACCGACAGTTGACTTGAGTAATATGAAATTTGAGGCGGAAACGATATCTGAACAGTTGTTTCAATCTGCTCAAGATTATCAGAGGGGATTAGACCCGGATCAAGAGGTTGGTGTTATGCTAGCATCTTTTGGTCAGACAATGACAATCAACATAACGGGAATTGGGCATAAAGGAGCTAAACTGGTGAAATTTACAGGGTTCTTAATGGATAATGGATCTCCAGTAGAGTTGTATCAACATGTTAATCAAATAAGTTTCCTTTTAGTCGCTATTCCCAAAGCCAACCCAGAAGAGCCAAAGAAAAGAATTGGATTCATCCAAGAGTGACTATAGGATATCAAGCCATCCATTAACCAGGGTGGCTTATTTAATGTTCTTCATTATGAATATTCATACACGATATACAGTGTATATGAATGCTCTTGGGGTATAACTCTACACCACTAGCTAAAACATCCTTGGGGTAGAGTTCTCCACCACCATGGGGTATGATTCTCCACCATTAGTGGTGGAGAGTTCTCCACCTAAGATAACTAAAAGAAACATTAAAGAAAAATATAAAGATATATATAAGCATCTCATTTTCTTCTGCATATACAATCGCATAAAACCATTCATACAGGCTGCTCATAAAAGAGTGGTCTATTTGCATTTCAGAGAAAGAAGGTGAACCGGTGAAAAGATTCAGCGATAAGCTCGCTCCATTTGCTACTGATCATTGTTTTGATCATAACAATCAGCCTGGATATTATGAACGGCATCAAAGAGAAACAGCTTAACCAGCGCTACGAGGATTCCCTTAAATAGTATGAGCAGGCCAATAAGGAGTACACCGAATATCTAAAGACCTCACGTGATAGGCTTGAGCTCCTGATAAAGCAGGCAGAGCAGGCAAAGCTAAATTAAATTTGAAAGGAATGGTGGATACATTGATCAGAATTAAGACGGTGGATCGTCTACACTTAGTTGGACATAAAAAATAAGGGCTTGTAGAATAAACCTATCAAGTTAAGGAGCGGAACTCTACAATGCCAAAACAACAA
>NZ_JARXXP010000064.1 GCF_029893965.1 Paenibacillus sp. PastM-3 | reverse complement strand
CGGGCAGTGAATGGCCAACATTCCATGACCCAGCATACAGGAGGCGCTTTTTTTGTTCAAACCTTGAATTAATTCATTACAGGAATGGCTCCTTAATCTTTAAAACTTCCCGGTTGAACACCAACTTTTTCTTTAGTTGTAGGGTTTACATATACTTTAGTCCCAGTATAAGGATTGGTATACACAACACTTCCTGGGTTACCCGGCGTCGCTTTTGTACTAAGAGCTGTTATAATATCATCGGGCATAATATCTTTCCTACCAGATTTAAACAGACTGTTATAAGCATGAGGATTCATTATAAAATTTTGCCCTTTTACCTGAACCCCGTTTTCCTTCCAGACGTCAAAAGTAGGACGCCTAATAGCCCGTAATTCGGGGTTACCATTAGCGTTGAATATCTTGCTCTGAGAATTACCTGTTCCCATAGAAGCTGTTGACACACCATATAAAGTCAAAGCAACACTATCTATTTTTAACCAAAGACTAGCATTTTCAAATGACAACTTATCCATCTCTGCAACGGTTAAACTAGATAAGTTGAACTAAAGTATTAGAAAACTATGGTAAGGAAATAACGACCTACTTGTCGAATACGTAAGGAAACTTATTCGGACAGGTTGGGATACAGATGGAACAGCACAATGGGTTAGAAGAAGTTACACGCGCCATGAAGCAAGAAAAAGAACGCCGCATGTATGAACGTTATCAAACCGTGTACTTACATCTCAAAGGAAGGCCTGTCTCGGAGATCGCCGAGACTCTGAATCGCAGCAAGGAAACGATCAATAGCTACATTCGGTCCTATCAAAGCGGCGGCCTCGAGGCGTTACAAATGAAGTATTCCTCCGGAGCTTCCACTCGGTTAACGAAAGAACAACAGGAGCAAATGAAGCAGACCATTGTTCATTCCGTTCCGGATGATGTAGGCTTCACAGCTCGATACAACTGGACACTCGAAATCATTACTAAGTATATTGAACGAGCATTCGGTCATCGCTACTCCTTGCGAGGCGTTTCGAAAATGATGCACCGTCAAGGACTGAGCTATACCAAACCAACGTATACCCTAGAAGCAGCCGATCCTGAAAAGCAACGTCAGTTTACAGAGATGACATTTCCCGAATTAAAAAAAGATTGCTGAACGACGAAATTGCGCATTTGCTTTTCGAAGATGAATCCATGATACGAGACTACCAGGCCATTCAGAAGACTTGGTTTCTTCGTGGCAAGCAGCGCATCATTCAAACGACGGGCAAACATCGCGGCGTGAAATCGCTCGCCACAGTCGACTATGCAACCGGTCAGATCGTATGGCAGGAAGACGAGCAATATACAGCCGAAACCTTTTTGAATTTTCTTCAAAAGGTGATGCTCGCGTATCCAACTGGCAAAATCGTCATGGTACTGGATAATGCCCGGATTCATCATGCCAAGCTGCTTCAACCGTTCCTTAACGAACTGAACGGTCGACTCGAATTGGTGTTTCTGCCGCCTTACAGCCCGCAGTTGAATATTGTTGAAGGGCTCTGGAAATGGCTGAAATCCAACGTAATCAATAACGTGTTCTATCACACCGTTGCTGACATCCGAAAAACGTCGGGTTGTTCATGGAAGAAATTATGAAAAGTCCAAGTTCCATTATCGATCGACTTTGTGTCAGGATGTAATCATCGATTTCTTTAGTTCAAATTATATAGTAAGTCCATGTGGCATGTAATATTCCCCTTATGATTCAATTATTTCTCCATCTGCAACTTTTCCTAATTCATAAAGTTCAAATTTGTTTCCTGCGACAAGTAAATGTCCAGGTGCCTTTTCAGGAAACAAAAACTTTATACTACAAAGCGTTTCATAGTTATCATTGTTTGAAATAATGCTCAGTACAACACTCCAATCCTGTCCTTCCTCATCACCATGGAAGTGTGCAGCTGTTGAATATTTCGTCAAAGGAAACCTCTTTTTCCCACCTTGTTCTGTCGGAATCCAGTTAATTCTAGCTATAACCTTATTATCCATGTCATTTCACCACTGTTACCTTTCCAAAACCAGCGTTTAGAGCTTCTAGCTCAAAATAATATGCAGGACCGATATTGTCAAGATTGCTAGAGTAATATGCTCCATTTAACATATTTTTATTAACAGTTACAGATACAATACGTGAATTTCCAGGCATATTCGCCCACTCCATTGCATCCTGGAGTGTTGTGGCAAACCATTTCCCCTCCATATTGAATCCAGCGTCAAAAGCTTTTTTTTTAGCAATACCAGCCAATTCGGCGTCACTCATTGATCTGAACAAAGTAACCATTTTGGACCCCGTATTTACTGCTTGTGCTGCTATAACTGTCCCTGTTGAAATTGTTGTTCCCATTGTGGCAACATCCGAAACAGCTAGTACTGTGGGCGCTATAGTAGGTCCGTAGAATAATGCAGCAGCTAGGGCAGGAACAGCAAGGGCTTCTGAAAGATAGTCCTCATGAACTCCTCCGTTCTGTGTGCGTATGGATGTAGTTTTACCAGTTGAATAGTCAGTTCTTGCTATAACTTCAGCACCATTTGCTACTCTTATTGCAATTGCTTTATCGTGTGCGGCTTGCATTGCAGCAGTATTACCTGCTGCTTTAGCTTTGTTAAATTCAGCCGTATACTGATCAATCAACTTCTGGTCTGCTTTGCTCCAATAATTATCCTCATAAATACGATGCCCTGTAGGATCTGAATAAATCAACGGATTATTATGCACATACGTATAAAGATTCTGACTCAGCGGATTATCAATCTGTCCTTCATACGTATCCTAGTTTATAAAGCGGCGCTTTGAATAAAGAAGGTGGCAACTGAGAATGCAATCCCAGCTACCACCCATTCTATCATCCCGCCTGCTGTGCAGGTGTATTCGGCATCACGTAGGCTGACTTTTTCTTCATCATGACGTAGATGATATTTACCAGCTTCCTCATTAAGCACACAATTGCTTGCTGTTTCGTCTTGCCCTCTGCTATCTTTCGCTCATAATAAGCATGAAAATAGGCATTCTTTGGTTCTCTCTTGGTACGGGTGACACCAATCTGACGAATTGCAAGACTCTTGATAATATCATGCAATTCCCGATTGCCTTGCTTACTCTTGAAATTTCGTGACTTATTGCCTGAACCAACCGTTACCGGTGCTATTCCAGCAAATCGGGCAAGCTTATCAGAGGAAGAGAATCGGTGAATATCGCCAATCTCTGCCACAAGCTGCGCTGCTGTCACCACATTGATCCCTGTCATGGATTCAAGCTGGAAACCAAGCTGCTGCATCAAATGCTCAATCTTGCCCTCGATACTGACCAATTGTTCTTGAAAAAACCGAGCGGATTCCACCTGACTCACCACAACTGAATCTCTTGAATCTTGAAAATCCCGATACGTTTCTCCATCTGCGCCGATTAGAGTAAGAATTTGATTTGCCTTCTTATGAGACAATCCATTGTTGCTGTACTTTCGCAAGAAGGCAGCAAGGGCTTCCTCTGACTGGTCCTTCAAGGTATAAGGTGAAGGGTATGTCTCCCAAAAGGCAAGCGCCGTTTTCCCCTCTACTTCAGAGAAGAACTTTTTGTAACTGGGATAGGAATAGCTAATCTGCTGGTGCATCTTTTTTACCATTTCCGTTAAACTGTTAGCCAACCATTTCCGCTGCGTCACAAGCTGGCTAATCGCCCAGAACAGGTCAACGGGCTGAGCATCTGGCAGGCGCTCCAACTCGTCCCTGAGCACCTTGGCAACACATTCAGCATCCCAGCTATCCGACTTCTGAACGGTCACATGGCTCTTTCGTCTGGCGTTAGCGAGTTTTGCATTCACTTCCTTCACCCAGCAACGATTGTCTTTCAGATACACGGCAAGCCCTCTACCGTAACCTCCGACATCCTCCAGTCCATAGACAACGGACAAGCCCTTCTTGATGTACTTCTTTAATTCTTTAAGCAGCAAGGGAAAGGCAGACGGCTTGTTATCGAATTTTAGTTCCCCTAGCTTCTTGCTCCAGCAGTCAATAATGACGGCTGTATGATGTTGTTTATGCAGGTCAACTCCTACATAGATTAGATTCTGCTGTTCAATCATACTCTTTTGCTCCCTCTGTATTTGAATTGTTACTAATGGATTCGATTCGTTGCATTCAAGAATCTTTGCTGTCTTATCGCTTGATCTGTATGTATCCAGCCCATTAGTAACCACTCAAACGAGTGGCGAAAACATCATGGATAAACAAGTTTGCATCCTCAGTTCGAGCGGTCGATGCCGCAAAGATACGTTAGCAATCTCTTGTTTACGATAATGCTTAGAAAGCTGTAAGTTTTAACATCCCAGCAACATGTGACTTCTCTAGACGTACATAAAGCAGGTCTAGCCGCAGTTCTTCTGTGTACTCGTGAATCTTATCTATAATTTTCTCCGCTGTCGGCAAGTCAATTTCCGCAGCATGTTCATGTGTAATTTGAAACATGGCATTTTCATAAGCGGCAGTAGTTCGGAGACTTGTTAGAAGCTGATCTTCTTGCTCCACCAGCGATTCATACTTATCTTGTAATATCGTCACAAGCACATTCCTCCAGATTGTAGGATCGCTTGATGTTTACCGTCTGCCTCGATCTGCCCATAACGATACGTTCCTTGGTAAAACGCCTTACGGTCTAGGATTCGTTTCACCTGTACTTTAGTGAATCTCTTCCCTTGTTCCGTTGTGAATCCTTCTTCATTTAACTTATGGGCTAAAGCCGACAATGACCATATAGGGTATTGCTCTTTCAATTGAAAGAGCCGCTGAACCGTAGATGCCTTCTGTTCGTCAATGAACATTTGCTTTGATCCCCGCTTCCCTTTGTAACCAAAAGGAATACCTCCACCTGCAAACTTGCCTTCGGAAGCCTTTTTGTTACGTCCACGTCCCAGCTTCATAGCAATCTCCAGCCGCTGATAAGCATCCAGCAATTCCATCAAACCGTTAATCAAGAAGTCAGACGGGTCTTTCTTAAAAATGCTATAGGTTGGTTGTTCAATACTCCGAATGTCGATATTGCGCTTTTTCAGTTCCCGATGGACAAGGACTTTGACAATATCACTTCTCCATAATCTGCTTGTGTTCAGGACAACAACGTAATCTACCTTGTGACTTGACACATAGGTCAGCATGTCTTGGAAACCCTCTCGTTCGACCTCTAAGGCTTCCTCGTCCACTTTCGCTCCACTAATACCCTCGTCTGTAAAGACGTGAACCAGATGCCATCCCTGCTGCTCACAGTACGACTGAATCTCGTCTTGCTGGTAGGACAAGCTGTAGCCATCCTTCACCTGACCTTGTGTACTGACCCGTACATAGCCTATGACATTCATGTATAATCCTCCATCGTTACGGGAATTGTAATTAGTGTAACTCTTAACAGTTTCACACTATGATTATATAACCTTTAAGAGTTACATTCAATGATTTTCCAGATAAGTTCATGATATAATCTTTCTATATTTAGCTACTGGAATGATGGAGGAAGACATGAAGTTAAAGATTCGATTGAAAGATATATTAGATCAGCGTGGAATGTCACAAAGACAGCTTGCCCGACAAATGAACTTACGTCCAAGTACTATCAATCATCTCTGTTCCGATTCAGTAGACAGAGTCTATATCCGAACGCTGGAAGCGATATGTGAAGCCCTAGACATCTCCATCCATGAATTGATTGTTGAAGATTCGGAAGCTTAAGGTGTCTAAATGCAAGTCGGGTCGGGCGCTGGATGTGCTACGCCCTATTCCTCAATAAGAATCATGCTTTTTGATGTAAACCACCCCCGGGTGTTTTCCTATCGTAATGGCGAACATTTCCCAGAAGGTAGGGGTTGAAATCTCTTTATTTTCAAGTACAATAGAGACTATGTTATTTTTATTTCATCCAGCATGTTGGACTTTTGGTAGCGTCAAGAAGTTTGTGTAAGAGAGTAAAAGTGGGTTCTCAGGTGTTTGTTAATAGGTATGGGTGTCCTTGGGGGCGGGGGAACCCCGCCCCCAAGGACACGAGAATCAGGTCGCTTGTTCTGACTCTTCCAACACGGGGTACCGCGCTTCAAA
>NZ_JARXXP010000063.1 GCF_029893965.1 Paenibacillus sp. PastM-3 | reverse complement strand
ATTCAGGATACAGCCCGGGCTATCGAAGCAATCCGGATCTCTGGAGATATGGTTCGACCTCTACGGGATGGCCTGCAGGCAGCCGAGCGGGAGTTTGACCAGTTACGGCGTATGCCTCGGATAAGTGGAATCCTAACCGAAACTGTCAAGGAACTGAAGGATGCTGTCCGGGAATCCACTCAGTTGCACCAGAACTTGCAGCAGATTGCCCGTATTCGGATGCCATCCAACATGTTTGGTAACGACCTGCAGCGATACACACGTGACATGCAGGACCTGGAACGCCGTATGCGGGACATAAACAGGATTCAGGGCCCGCAGCCTGCTGATCCTGGAAGCGGAGGCGGTGGGGGCGGTGGCGGAGCTGATGACAGTTCAGGCATGTGGGCTCTTGGCGGTGCAGTTCTTGCCGGCGGAGCTGCTGCTGGGATAGCTGCTGGGGTCGGCTTGGCCGCCCATCAAGTATTTTCATTTTCAGAGGAATACCAGCAGGCAATTAATAAAATGGATTTTGCAACTAATTCATCAGAAAAAGAAATCCAAGAATACGGAAAAAGCCTTATTAATCTGTACAATATGAAGCTCGGTGAAGGTTTGTTTGACATATCCGAAGGTATGGCGACTGTACAGCAAGCCACTCAGGAAACCGGAAAAGAACTTGAGAAAACGTCCAGGTATGCAATCCTCTACAGGGATGCTGTCGGCGAGGATATCAAAGAGTCTGTTAAGGCCGCCGATACCATGAGTAATGTTTTTGAGCAGAACACCGGCGACATGTACAACTTGCTTGCTCAAGGATGGAAAAAAGGACTGGATCAGTCATCTGAATTGCTTGATTCCGCCAATGAATATAGCGTGTATTTTAAGAAAATTGGCTTTGATGCAAACCAGATGTTCGACACCTTCGCGGCTGGACTTGACGCAGGGGCATTCAATTTGGATAAAGTCGGGGACGCAGTAAAGGAGTTTGGTATTCGTTCAAAAGATGGCTCCAAAACGAGTACAGAGGCTTACAAGATTCTCGGGTTGAATGCCGAGAGAATGACGGCAACATTCGCAGCAGGCGGTCCTGCAGCAAAGAAGGCCTTTGACCAAGTTGTTGCCTCGATAGCAGCGGTTAAAGATCCGGTGAAGCAATCAGCTGCTGCAGTCGGCTTATTCGGTACACAGGCGGAAGATTTGGAAATCGGCGTTATCACTTCTCTTGGCAATGTAAAGAGTCAGTTTGATTCGACAAAGCAGACCATGGAAGAAATTCAGAAAGTAAAGTTCAATACCATCGGTCAGGCATTCGGCAGTATGGGCAGAACACTTCAAACCAGCCTGATCCTTCCGATCAGCAAAGAACTGCTGCCAATTTTCAGCGGGCTGGCCGGAAAAATGACAACCTGGGTTCCGGCTGTCGTCGGAGCGTTTGGCAGAGTAGGCGGAGCTGTCAAAGAGGCTGCAGTTAATGTTAAATGGCTGTTCGAGAATGGGTTTGACGGAAAAATGGAAGGCGTAACTGTCGATTATCTGACAGCTTTTGGACTGGACAAGGGGACTGCAGAGGAGATCGCAAGCAGGGCCGGGTTAATGTATGACTCCATTGCCGGTGTAGTGGATGATGTGAAGGGTTTATTCCGTGGCGGAATCAATATGGCCGCCATGTTCGGTTTCAAAAAGAAGGACATGAAGAGCATAACCTCTGGCTTTGAAGATACGATCGGCGAGCTCATGAAATACTGGGCTGGTTTTGGGAAAAACCTGCTGGGCCTGTGGCCGAGTATTCGGGAAATGTTTGTGTCCGTCGGAAATATCGTTAGAACTGTGGCTCCGATCATTGGAACAATGGCGACTACAGCAACAAACGGATTTTTAACGATTTACAGGTCGCTCATACCCATCGGTGAATACCTGGCCGGAAAAATGTGGCCGATCATCAGCAACATTTTTAATTATTTGGGCACGCAGGTCTTCCCGCAGGTTTCCCGACTGGTCGATGCTCTGGTTCCTAAGATTATGAGCATCGCAGGTAAAGCGCAGGAGGCTTTCGGTGCAATCGGTGGCTGGATCAGCCGCACGTTTACTGAGCTTAAGCCTACTCTGGACAACCTCTTTGCAACTTTTGAGTTTGTTTGGGGCGCTATCAAGGTTGTCGTGACCAATGCAATAGACGCCATCGGCGGCGTGATCAGTGGGCTCATGACATCACTGGGCGGAGTCATCGACTTTATAACCGGTGTGTTTGCGGGTGATTGGGGCAAGGCATGGCAAGGTGTACGGGATGTGTTTACTGGGATATTCGAGGGACTCGGGGCACTGCTGGCATTTCCGATCAATGTTGCTGTGGATGCCATCAACGCGGCTATTCGAGGCATCAACAAGGTCAAATTTGACGTGCCGGACTGGGTACCGGGAATGGGCGGGGAATCGTTCGGCTTTAAGATTCCTGAAATCCCGAAGATCGGCGGTTATGCCGAGGGCGGTTATGTTGACCGGCCGGAGCTGGCATGGGTCGGGGAAGGGCGATCGCCGGAGTGGATCATCCCGGAGAATAATTCTGCACGCTCACAGAGTTTGCTGGCAGCAGCTAACCGGAGCATGGGCGGCGGGAACACTTCCTCAACGACAACTGTTGGCGATTTTGTCTACAGCCCATCATTTAATTTCTATGGCCCAGCCGATCAAGAGGCTGTTAAGGACATGGAGCAGCGTAACCGGCAGGAATTTAGCAAGCAGTTTGAGGATTATAAACGTCAGCAGCAGAGGGTGAGCTTTGGATGACCACATATAAGACAGTTCAAGGCGATACCTGGGATGGGATCGCCTATTTGCTTTACGGCCAGGCAGAGCTGATGACGCTGCTACTGGCAGCAAATCCAGAACACACACAAACAGTGCTATTCTCTGGCGGCATCATTTTAAACGTGCCAGATAAGCCCGTAGACGCCTCGCAGACGCTGCCGCCTTGGCGTAGGGAGGAATAACCTTGGAAAAGATGCAGGATGCCCGCAGGGCGGTGCTGTTGGTTAATTACAACGGGAAGGACGTCACTGAGGACATATCCAAGGCACTGACGTCCTTTAGCTATAACGATGCTGCGGCGGGCACGCTGGATGATATATCGCTGGCGCTTGAGGATAGGGATCGGAATTGGCAAGGACCATGGGAGCCGGCAGCAGGAGACAAGATCAAAGCGGAGATCCGCACAATCAATTGGGATAAGCCCGGGGAAATTAAAAGCCTGCCTCTCGGCAAGTTTGAGGTAGATACTTTCGACTTTGCTGGTCCTCCGGATGCCGTTACAATTAAGGCGGTTTCCCTGCCGGTGAGCTCTAATGTCCGGCAGGAGAAGCGCACCAAGTCCTGGGAAAAGACAACCTTGAAGACACTGGCTGGCGAGGTGGCCAATCGCGCCGGACTCAAGCTTTTGTATGAAGCTACAGACAACCCATCATTTGACCGGATCGAGCAGGCGGGGATATCTGACCTTGCCTTTTTACTGGATACAGCGACCAAAGAGGCTATAGCAATTAAGGTTTCGGGCAACAAGCTGGTGTTGTTTGATGAGTTTGAATATGAGCAGCAGCCAGCAATCGCCACAATTACGCGCGGCGATAGCAATGTGCTAGGATATTCGTTTAATTGGTCAACTGCATATGTTGCTTACCGGGCGGCGGAGCTGACCTATACTGACACAAAAAAGAAGGTAACATACAAAGCCACTTACTCACCTCCGGGAGCACCAAAAATAGGCCCTGTGCTCAAGCTTAACGAACAGGTGGACTCACAATCAGCAGCGCTCAGGCAAGCCCTAAAGGGTCTGCGCGCGAAGAATAAGGAAGCGGGTAAAGGCTCCCTGAATTTGATGGGCGATATCCGGATGGCGACTGGCCTGACCATCAATATCAAGGGCTGGGGGAGATTTGATGGCAAATATATAATCGAATCCTGTTCACAAGTAGTGGGCAGTGGTGGGTATACGACAAGTATCGGAATTAGAAAGGTATTGGGGTGGTAATGATGATTCGAACAGGCATTGTATCAACGGTCAATACGGCATCACGAACTGTCCGGGTAATCTATCCGGATAAAGATAACCTCGTCTCCGGCGAGCTGCCAGTGATTGGACCGACCATGATCGGGATTGTACCGGTGGAGCTGCCCGCAGTGGGTGAGTCCGTCCTTGTCGTTTATCCCGATAACAGCACGGACGGTTACTGCCTCGGTGTTATCCCTGGGGGTGTTTCTTAATGGCGATGAGCAAAATTGGCAGCCTCGGAACAGTGGTTTTTGTGGTTTCCCCGGAGGCAACCCGGACCTTCCAAGACTTTAGTCGGAATGTAGCCAGCAGATACGCAAAGCATGAAATCTTAGGGCAAAAGCCTAAAACCCAATGGCTCGGTCCGGGGCTTGATACGATATCGTTCACGATGTGGCTTGACGCGCGGCATGGTCTCAACCCCCGTAAAGAGCTGGATAGATTGATCGAGCTTGAACGTGCGGGTAAGGCCCTACCACTAATAGTAGGAAAGAAAGGCATTGGTACTGGTCTATGGATTATTACCGGGCTTAGCCAGGTCTGGAAGCGTATAGATAATTCGGGGAACGTCCTATTTGCGACGGTTAATGTTAGTCTGGAGGAATACGTAAAATGAGCATATACACAGTAGATATGATGCAGCCGTCAGGTATAGATTTCGCGCCGGCCACCACTGCGGCAGAGGTCGCCCAAAATATTCGGACAATCCTCAAGACTTCACTCGGCAGCGCGCCACTGGCTCGGGATATCGGGCTGGATTACTCAATCATTGATGATCCGTATCCAATCGCACAGGCTCGCCTGATGGGTGAGATCATGACGGCTGTAGCCGAGCAGGAGCCTCGGGCGGTAGTGACTGAGGTATCTTTTAAGGGTGAGTTTGAGGACGTGCTGACAGGGCGCCTTCTGGCTGTGGTGAGGTTCAGTTTGGCAGAGGGGGTGCAGTGAGTTGGTGCAATTTGTGGATTTACCGGATATACAGTTTGTCGCTGAGGATGCGGCAGAGACGCAGCAAAGTATCATAACCGTATATGAGGGCCTAACTGGCCGTACACTACAGCCCGCCGATCCGGTGAGGCTGTTTTTGTCTTCCCTCGCGACTATTATCGTTCAGCAGCGGGTGCTTATCAACCAGACGGCCAAAGGTAATCTGCTACGGTATGCATCCGGGGTGCTGCTGGATCATATGGGGGCCTTTCAGGGGTCTGAGCGGCTGGACGCAGCTGCAGCTATTACAACGCTGCAGTTTACGCTGTCCATACCCTTATCTTCCGTTACCGCCATCCCGGCGGGGACCCGGGTCGGGGCGCAGGGCGGGGACGGCTCCATATTTTTTGCAACAACAGAGTACCTGGAGATTCCAGCCGGGGCAACAACCGGCACAGTCACAGCTGAGTGCGCTACGGCCGGGCCATCCGGTAACGGATTTCTACCGGGGCAAATCAATGTGCTGATGGATCAACTGCCCTTTGTGCAGGCCGTAACCAATCTGACGGCAAGCAGCGGCGGGGCTGCGGTGGAGACGGATGCTGCATACCGTGAGCGTATCCGTACCGCGCCGGAGTCATACAGTACTGCCGGCCCAAAGGGAGCCTATGAGTTTTGGGCAAAATCAACATCCGCAGCAATCCTGGATGTGTATGCTTACTCGCCGGCAGCCGGCCGGGTTACGATTGTCCCGTTGCTTGTCGGCGGGGTGATTCCCGGCCAGGACGTACTTGATGCAGTGGCAGAGACGCTGGAGGACAGGGGCATCCGGCCATTAACTGACCTGGTGACGGTAACAGCGCCGGCGGCTGCTGCTTACAATACGGTTCTGACCTACTACATCAACCGGAGTCGAGCGGCAGAGGTGCCTGCCATTCAGGCGGCTGTCACTGCGGCCGTTGCTGCTTATCAGCTCTGGCAGCGGTCAAAGCTTGGCCGGCATATTAATCCGTCTGAGCTGATTGCTCGCGTTATGGCAGCCGGAGCACAGCGGGTTGTGCCGACCTCGCCGGTATATACTGCCCTGACCCCGTTGCAGGTTGCGCAAGAGGGCACAACAACAATCAATTATGGAGGGTTAGTCGATGATTAAGCTGCAGACAGTGAGCCTG
>NZ_JARXXP010000062.1 GCF_029893965.1 Paenibacillus sp. PastM-3 | reverse complement strand
CGGTGGACACCCTTGCCCTTGGCTATCGGTAGGCGCTTGCCAGCCCCCGTTCGGGACTTTCACCCTAGAGATGACGCCCATGCTGGGCGTACCACCAAAAAGCCCGTCCGGCACAGAAGTGCGGGCGGGCTTTCAATATATCCGGAGCGCTTTGCAGCCTGCCCCGTTCTACTCTTTAATCAGGGACAGAAATTCCGCGCGTGCAGCCGCATCTTCACGGAATGTGCCTCTGGTGGCCATAGTCACCGTCTTGCTGCCGGGCTTCTTCACCCCGCGGGCACACATGCACAGATGTTCGCCTTCCACCACAACCATCACGCCGTGCGGACTAAGCACTTCGGCCATAATGTCTGCGATCTGCGCTGTAATACGTTCCTGCACCTGCAGACGGCGGCTAACAGCCTCCACAAGACGGGCCAGCTTGCTAAGCCCGGCAATCCGTCCGCTTGGCACGTAACCGATATGGACCTTGCCGAAGAAAGGGGCCATATGATGCTCACACTGGCTGTAATAGACAATATCTTTTACGATGACCAGCTCTTCATGAGACTCATCAAATGTTACGCCGAGCGCCTCGCGGGGATCTACTGAATAACCGCCAAAGATCTCCTCATACATCCGCGTGACACGTGCCGGCGTATCCAGCAAGCCTTCACGGCCGGTGTCTTCACCGATTAATTCCAATATTCTGGCAACGTGGTACTCGATCTGTTCACGGTTCGCAGATACCTTGCCGTTCACATATTCCTTGATGCCCCCCATAGAGCCTCCCCCTTTCGTCCCCGTATCTGTAATCATCTATTACGAGAACCCTTTATCTGCCTTTGCGGCCCTGCTTCTGTCTGGCTGCAGGTGCAGGCCGTCCCGGCTGGTTATTGTTTTTGAGCATCTGCTGCGCACGCTGCATCTGCTTGTTGTTCAGGTTATAACCCATTTGCTTCGCGACCTTCTGGAGCATTTCCGGATCATTCTGCATCGTTGTCATTTGTCTGCGCAGATAGAAAACACCAATGGCAAATCCGCCGATCAGACCTACGACAAGCGTAATAATAGGCAACGCAATATTCATCTAAAGTCCACCTCTGTACTCAATTGTCGGCATTGCCCGTCTTGGGCACGCGATTCTATCATAGCATTTCAACATCTGGACAGCAATTGGTAAATCCCATAGGCCAGGTTGAAACGGCTGAGCCTTTAAAAAAGATAAATCCCCGCTTGATCCGGTGCTGTCTGCCCGGCCTCCAGCTCCAGCAGACAGCTCTTAATGCTGAGCCCCCCGGCGTAGCCCACAAGGGCACCAGCAGCCCCGATGACCCGGTGGCAGGGGACAATGACAGGAACCGGATTGCGGTTATTGGCTCCCCCGACTGCCCGGACCGCCTTGACGTTCCCTGCCGCAAGCGCGATATCCTTATAGGAAACTGACAACCCGTAAGGAATGGTGCGCAGCGCCTCCCAGACCTGGAGCTGAAACGGGGTCCCGCGCAGATCCAGCGGCAGCGAAAAGTCCCGCCGCTGTCCGCTGAAATACTCTGTGAGCTGATGTTTCACTCCGGCAAGCGGCCCCTCCCCGGGCAGCAGCTCCACCTTGCCCATCCGGGCAGCCAGCCATTTCTCCATATCCGGCCGCGTCCCGGCAAGCGGACCGAACCGGACCAGACACAATCCCTTATCCGTTGCGCATAACGTCAAATCACCGATCAGTGATTGCATTTCACTGTAATATACCGTTGTTAAGTCTGCGGATGCCGCCATGCTACGCTTATTCAAAGCCAGGCTCCTTCTGCTCCAGCAGTCTGCTGCGTGCCCGGTCCAGCATTTCCCGCACCGTGCCATCCTCTTCACGCTGCAGCGCCTGCTCCACCGCTGCCAATGCCTCTGTGCCGCCGATTTTACCGAGTGCCCAGGCAGCGGTACCGCGCATCTCCGGACGCGGTTCGCGCAGGACAATCTCCGTCAGCTTGGGCACGGCAGCAGCCTCCTTAAAATTCCCCAGCGCAATTACCGCGTTGCGCTGAATCGGCTTCTTGCCGCGCCAGGCTGCCGAGCTCATGCCGAATTTCTCCTTGAATTCCCGGTTGCTGAGATCAAGGATCGGCAGCAGCAGCGGCTTGACGATTTCCGGATCAGGCTGCAGCTCCGGGCGGTGATTCCAGTTCTTTCCCCGGTTCTTGGGGCAGACAATCTGGCAGGTATCGCAGCCGTACAGGCGGTTGCCGATCTTTGTCATATATTCCTCACTCAGAAACCCTTTGGTCTGTGTGAGAAACGAAATGCACGCCTGGGCATTCAGCTGTCCGGGTCCGACCAGCGCCCCCGTAGGACAGGCATCAATACATTTGGTGCAGTCTCCGCAGCCGTCCTCTACAGGAGTATCCGGCAGAAAGGGAATATTCGTGATCATTTCCCCTAGGTAAATCCATGAGCCCCAGTCCGGAGAAATGACCGCACAGTTTTTGCCGCTGAAGCCGATTCCGGCCCGTTCCGCTACCGCACGGTCAACCAGCACTCCAGTATCGACCATACTTTCAAGCACGGCATCAGGAACGCGCTCACGGATAAAGTCCTCAAGCTTCGCCAGCGCTTCCCGCAGAACAAAATGATAATCCCGCCCCCAGGAGGCTCTGGCGAGAATCCCCCGCCGTTCCCCGGGCTCCGACTTGGGCGGGTTCTCCATTTTGGACGGATACGCTACGGCAATAGCAATAATAGACATAGGTTCACCATTCTTCAGGGCCGGGACGGTGCGTTTCTCGAGATCCTGCTCCTCAAAGCCTGACTCATAGCCCTTGTCCCGGTGATCCTGAAGAATGTCCTTTAAATATAGAAAGGGTTCAGCCGTAGTGAACCCGATATCGTCAATCCCCAGCTGCGGGGCAGCCTCTTTAATTTCAGCCTTCAGCTTCTCCCACCCGGAAGCCGGCGGGGCATATGCTGACGGGGCCTTGATGTTCATTTCCGCCTTCTCCTTTATTGAACATGATTCAGCCGGTCTGGCCGGCGCAGTTTATAGTGCATTCAGCTTGGACAGGGGCCACCAGATATATGCAGCCTTTCCGACTATGAAGGCCTCTGGAACAGCACCAAAATAACGGCTATCCTTACTGGCTCCGGCATGGCGGTTGTCACCCATTACGAAATAGGTTCCTGCTTCAACCGTTACCGCCTGGAAATCCGAGTCCTGAATTACCGTATCAACATAAGGTTCCTCAGCCAAAACGCCATTGACATACAGCTGATGTTCCTTTACTTCTATAACATCTCCGGGTACCCCGATCACGCGTTTGACCAGATACTCCTTCCGGTCCGGTCCGATACTGGGATCATGAAGCACGACAATATCGCCCCGTCCCGGGTCCGTAAAGCTGAGGGTGATTTTGTTAATAATCAGCTTCTCGCCTTCATACAGCGTCGGCTGCATGGACTGTCCGATAACAGTCGAGACATTGAATACGAATATATTAAGCAGCGACATGACTGCAAATACAATTGCAGCAGTAACCATCCAGTCCCGTATCTCGCGGGCCCATCTCTGCACAGGAGTTCTTCTGGAGCCGTTATGGGTAACTGAGCGGTATCTCTGCTTGCGGCTGCGCATAAGTTCTTCTTTGGTTTCCCCGTTCATATGCCACCCTCTTGCTCCGGTAATTAGTAGGGTACTGCCGCCGCTGCAGCTTTAGCCCGTAACAATAGAAAAGCATATCTCCCGGCCATTTGCAACGGACAACGGGGAGATATGCTTCAGTATAATGGAACAGACCATATAAGTCCTTAAAGTTCTCTATTCTAGTAAATGTTTCCGCTTACGTCATACAGCATGGCAGAGGTTCTTATCCGACAATGCTAAGCTTGCGTACGGATTTAAAAATCTGATTCTCGTTATAGCCCATAGCTTCATACAGGGGCAACGCAAACGAATTGTGCTCATCAACAGCCACGTAAATACCGCTAACCTTGCGTGCCTGGAATCTGCTTTCCATTGCCGAAACCAGACTTCTGCCGATTCCTCTGCGGCGGTATTCGGGATGAATCGCGATGCGGAAATAACAGCCATGATTCTTTTCAATCGTACCAATCAGCGCACCGACAATTTCTCCTTCTTCTTCAGCAACTACAATGAGATCGGAATCCCAGGAAAGCTGCCTGGAAAAAGGCTCAATCGTGCTCTCGAAACATTCTTCCGACAATGCGGTCTGCAGCAATTCAGTCACAGGGGTAACGTCGCTTAATTGAAAGGAACGAACGTGCATTCTTTATAATCTCCCTTTTCTATGGCTTGGATGTTACAAAAAGAAGGAGTTCCTGCAAAAAATAAACACAGAAAAAAAGCATGAAAAAAAAAGTAATGGATGTTATCTGAAGAAGCGACCGGATCCATCATGAGTAGAAGCTTTTCTTGTGGTCAAAGAAGTATTAACCGAATGTAAACGGCCGATCACATCTTCAATGTTCAAAAAACGAGGAATACCTGCTTTTAACTCTATTAAAGCACACTTTTCTGGCGATATCACCATTTTTCTTTGGTAAGCGCTTTATATCAAGCGCTTTCATTAAAACAATTTACACATTTTCATGATAAAGGTAAAATCTCTGGTATAAAAAGTGTTCCCCCGGGTTAATCTATCTCTTTAACATAGTGTTTACACTTCCCGTGAGGTTGTCACGGCTGTCACTTTTTAAACATTTATGTTTGTTTAATGTTGCATTCTTCTTCCAGATACGGTTTAATAATAATATCGTAGTGGGTACATACCCTATAAGACGTATTGGAAATAAGGGGTTTTGACGTCAAGACCGCCAAAATTCTTTATCATACAAATTCTCATAAAACTCAGGAGGGATTTTTCCATGGCATTTCAATTACCGGCACTTCCTTACCCGAACAACGCACTTGAACCGCACATCGACGCTCTGACAATGGAAATTCACCATGACAGACATCACAACACTTATGTGACGAACCTGAACGCCGCTCTGGAAAAGGCGCCTGAACTGCAAGACAAGAGCATCGAAGAGCTGCTCACTGACCTGAACGCAGTACCTGAAGCAATCCGCACTGCTGTACGCAACAACGGCGGCGGCCACGCCAACCACACCCTGTTCTGGGAAGTTATCGGACCTGGCGGCGGCGGCGCTCCGACTGGTGCACTTGCAGCAGCAATTGACAGCGAGCTCGGCGGCTTCGATAAATTCAAGGAAGATTTCGCTACTGCAGCTACTACCCGTTTCGGCAGCGGCTGGGCATGGCTCGTTGTTAAAGACGGCAAGCTGGCTGTAACAAGCACTCCTAACCAGGACAACCCGATCAGCGAAGGTGCTACACCGATCCTTGGTCTGGACGTATGGGAGCATGCTTACTACCTGAACTACCAGAACAAACGCCCTGATTACATTAAAGCGTTCTGGAACGTAGTGAACTGGGAAGAAGTCGGCAAACGCTACGAAAGCGCAAAATAAGACTCAAGCCGCATAAGCGGATTGAGTGAACATAACGGATACTGCCTTTGGGCGGTATCCGTTTTTGTTTGTTTTGGGGGATGAGCGGGCTCTGGTGGTGGCTGGCTGGGGGTGGGGGTGCGGATAAGAGTGGATGAAGGATGGATAAAAGGGATAGGAGTAATGAAGTGCGGCTAGGAGTGGCTTAGTACGGCTAGTGGGCGGCTTAGTGCGCCAGGAGTGACTAGGGTGGATTTGAGTAACTATGTGCGGATGTTGAGCGGCTACAAGTGACTATAAGTGGCTATGACGGTAATAAGTGACTATAAGCAACTATGAGTGACTACTAGTGAAATATGCATAACGATGAGTGATTATGTGTGGCTATGGACGAATATATGTAACGATAAGTGACTGTAAACGACAAATGTGCGGCTATGCTCCCTCCTCAAAACACCTATTGGACTTAAGTGTAGTTTATACAACTAAAACACGTGTTTCTCCCCCTTTCCTCCTGTTTAGCTGCATTCTGTACAATTAAAATTCCCGAATTTGCTGGTTTGGACCGTTTTGGGCTGTTTTAATTGCACAAAGTACAGCTACATGGCACAGAAGCCGATCTGCGCTGGTTTTAAGTGTACAAAATGAGCTATTTAGATTCTCGCCTAAACAGAAATGTATCTGCAAGGAAAAACCGGCCAAGCTAAAAGAGACTTAGTGGAAAATCGCTATCTATTATCAGCAATCTGGCCTGAGGAGAGAGACTAAGTGGAAAAAGGATACTTAATTCTACTATTTTTATGCGCAAAGACGAATTTAACCCAAAATAAGTACCTATTTTCCAACTAATATCCATAATTTCAGAGAAACGGTAGAATTAGATAGCGAAAATCCACTTAAATGTTTTTTTGAGCGAGAAGCCGGGAAACTGCTCACCCATTGGGTGGAATACTTTGGAGTAGCCTGAGTACATTGGCGCAATATGCAACAGCGTTGAGTGGCGCAAGCCGGGCCGCATCTGCGGAATAAGAAAAGGGGCTGTCCCAAAAGCCATGAAATGGCTACTTGGGACGGCCCTTGGTTTGGAGTAGGATGTACGTATTCACTTGGGTGGACGCTCCGCGA
>NZ_JARXXP010000061.1 GCF_029893965.1 Paenibacillus sp. PastM-3 | reverse complement strand
ACCTTCACCGATATGGCGGCCTGCTACCGCATTGTCTGCCAGCTTATCGCCGCTGATACTGCCGTCATCCAGCAGCTCTGCTCCGCGCACTTCGCCAGACAGATGCTCCAGCGTGATCTCACCTTCGCCGATATGGCGGCCTGCTACCGCATTGTCTGCCAGCTTATCGGCATCGATGCTGCCGACAGGCAGCCACTCTGCGCTGCGCACTTCACCGGCCAGATGCTCCAGCGTAATCTCGCCTTCGCCGATATGGCGGCCTTCCACCGCATTGTCTGCCAGCTTATCGCCGCTGATACTGCCGTCATCCAGCAGCTCTGCTCCGCGCACTTCGCTGGACAGATGCGCCAGCGTGATCTCACCTGCACCGATGTGACGGCCTGCTACCGCATTGTCTGCCAGCTTATCGGCACCGATGCCGCCTTCAGGCAGCCACTCTGCGCTGCGGACTTCGCCGGCCAGATGCGCCAGCTTAATCTCACCTTCGCCGATATGACGACCTGTTACGGTATCGTCTGCCAGCTTATCGCCGCTGATACTGCCGTCATCCAGCAGCTCTGCTCCGCGCACTTCACCGGCCAGATGCGCCAGCGTGATCTCACCTGCACCGATATGACGGCCTTCCACCGCATCGTCCGCCAGCTTATCGGCACCGATGCCGCCTTCAGGCAGCCACTCTGCGCTGCGCACTTCGCTGGCCAGATGCGCCAGCGTGATCTCACCTTCACCGATATGACGGGATTCCACCGCATCGTCCGCCAGCTTATCGGCACCGATGCCGCCTTCAGGCAGCCACTCTGCGCTGCGCACTTCGCTGGCCAGATGCGCCAGCGTGATCTCACCTTCACCGATATGACGGGATTCCACCGCATCGTCCGCCAGCTTATCGGCACCGATGCCGCCTTCAGGCAGCCACTCTGCGCTGCGCACTTCGCCGGACAGATGCGCCAGCGTGATCTCACCTTCACCGATATGATGACCTTCCACCGCATCGTTTGCCAGCTTACCTGCGCCAATGCTGCCGTCAGGCAGCCACTCTGCGCTGCGGATTTCGGCGGCCAGATGCTCCAGCGTAATCTCCCCTGCAGCGATATGACGGCCGGTAACTGCATCGTTCACCAAATGACTTCCATACACACTGTCTGCCGCCAAATGGCGGAAGCTAACGGAATCCTCGGCGAGCTTGGAGCCGCCGATACTGCCGTCAGGCAGCAGCTCCGAGGTACGCGCCTCCCCTGACAGATGCTTCAGCGTAATGCTGCCTTTCTTGATATGGCGGCTGTCTACGGCTTCCTTGACCAGATGGTCGCCATACACACTGCCGGGAGCCAGCTTCAGCGGGCCGATGGTGCCATCCGCCAGTTTTTCGGCACTGATGCTGCCGTCGGGAAGCCACTGCGCGCTGATAACCTCCTCAGACAGATGGTCAGGTGTTATTTCGCCTCCGCCAATATGACGGCTGCTTACCGCATCATCCGTCAGATGGCTGCCGTCCACACTGCCGGGCGACAGATGGCGGGAGGTCACAGCCTCATCCGCCAGCTTGGAGCCGCCGACACTGTGCTCAGGCAGAAGCTCGGAGGTGAAGACCTCCTCAGACAGATGATCCAGCGTAATACTGCCGCTGCGGATATGGCGGCTATCCACCGCTTCTTGGATCAGGTGGTCACCGGATACACTGCCGGTAACCAGATGGGAGGCATCAATGGAGCCTTCGGCCAGCTTATCGCCGTCTATGCTGCGCTCAGGCAGCCACTGCGCGCTGCGGACTTCTGCGGCCAGATGCTCCAGGGTGATCTTACCCTCGCCGATATGCCGGCTTGCTACCGCATGATCTGCCAGATGATGGCCTTCCACACTCTCCGGCGACAGATGGCGGGAGCTCACCGCTTCATCGGTCAGCTTGGAGCTGTTGATACTGCTATCCTGTACCTGGATGGAGGATACCGAGCCGGGGAGAATATGCCCGTTCCCGACAGACATCGGCCGGATATGGGCACCGCCGACGCTTCCCGGCGCCAGATGTCTGCTCTGTACAGCGGTATCGCTGATCGAAGCCGGAGCAACAGCTCCCGGAGCCAGATGCTCGGCGGTTACTGCAGCAGGCGCCACCTTGGAGGAAGTCACACTGCCGTCTGCAAGTTTAATGGAAGTAACAGCCAAATCGCTGATTTTGTCAGTAGAAATACTCTCCGGTGATATTTTTAATGAAGTAACAGCATGATCTGCCAGATGATGCGGCTGTACCGCACCCGCCGCCAGATGGACCTCCTTCACTGCTCCGGAAGCCAGCTTATCCCCCGTTACCGCCCCGGCCTGCAGTGCGTTATTGCTTACACTATGCTCAGCCAGATGTCTGCGCTCAACAGCTCCGGGAGCCAGGTGCTCCGTATCCACAACTCCGCCCTTCAGCACACGGCCGCCCACACTGGCATCCGCCAGATGCTTTTCTTCAACGGCACAGATGGCAATATGCTCCCCGCTCACACTTTCCCGGGCGATTGCATTTGCGTTCACCGCACCGCCAGCCAGCTTCGCACCGGTCACCGCTCCGTCCGCGAGTTTGGCTGTAGTCACGCTATGGGGAAGCAGATGCTCAGCAGTGACAGAGTCATGCGCAAGCACTTTGCCGCCTACCGAACCGGCTGCCAGATGGCTTCCCAGTACGGCACCGGCCTGCAGCTGCTCTGAACCGACAGACTCCGCCGCCAGATGGGACTGGTCCACCGCCTCACGCTGTAAATGAGCGGAGGAGACGGACTGCATGGCGATCTGCGGACCGCGGACGGATGACTTGGCCAGATGGCGGGTGGTTACCGCCTCGTCAGCCAGCTTATGCGTCAGAATGCTTTGATCGGCGATTTTGGAGGAGGTGACTGCCTGCTCTACAATCTGGGCTGTCCCTACCGCTCCCTCTGCCAGCTTTACAAACGTAATACTCCGGTCCGCCAGATGGTTCCCGTTAATTTCCCCGTCGCCGATATGCGACCCGTTTACGCTTTCCGGGCTTAAATGCTGGCTCCGTATAGCCTTATCTCCAAGCTGCCTTGCTCCGACTGCGCCATCTGCCAGGTGTGTGCTCTCGATAACGGCGGAACCCAGCTGCTCTTTACCGATCAAACGGCTGGCCAGCTGGTCACGCCCGATCGCCCCCGGAGCCAGGTGCTTCGCCGATACGCTTCCTTCCTTGATATGGCGGCTGTCAATGGCACCTTCAGCGATTTTGTCGCCGCTGATTTCACCGTCGGCGATTTTGTCGCCGGATACCGCATCATCCGCCAGCTTGGAACGGTCAATAATCCCGTTGGCCAAATGCCGGCTGACGATGCTGCTGCTGAGAATTTTCTCGCCGCTTACGGCACCGTCCTCCAGCAGCTCGGAGGTAATCAGCAGCTCGCTTAGATGCCGTCCGGAAATCGAGCGGTCCGCAATCTGCTCCCCGCCGATTGTCCGGTCAGCCAGCTTTTCAGGGCCGATGCTGCCGTTTTTCAGCTTTTCTCCGCCGATAGAATGATCCAGCAGCTTGCCGCCGCTGATGCTGCCTTCTGCCAAATGCTCGCCTGAAATGGATTCGTGGGCAATTTTAGAGGAGGTAACCGCCTTTTCAGCAATGTTGATGCTCTGTACCGCATAATCCTGCAGCCACGGTGTACCGATAATGCCGAATTTAAGCTTGGACCCGTCAATCGTGCGGGGGGCAATTTTGGAGCCGGTAACCGCCGCTTCGGAAATGTCATCGGTATAGACCTTCTGCAGCCGTTCCTTTTCTGTCAGCAGCGGTTCAGCAGGAATGCTTACCCGGACGTCCGTCTCGCTCAGGGGCGGAGCCTTGACTGCAGTCTGTTGCTGCGGAGCCGGTTCAACTGTAACAGCTTCTGCCGGAGCCGGAAGCTCCGCCGTGTCTACCCCGCTGACCAGCAGGGTCACTGCCGTCATATCCTCCAACGTATCCGTTTCCCCGGTTAATAGATCCCCCTGTACTCTTTGACCGCTACGCATCCTGCTCAGTTCTGTTTTATTGGGATTATCCACATAATAAAGAGGCCGTTTGGATTGGTTATGCCGGTTCTTCCTGGAGCCCTTCACAAGCAGTCTCCTCCTTCCATCGATTGTTTCTCCTTGGCATCATATGCAGTGGAATAGGCGGATGACACCCTTTTACACTAGGCCCGGCATGGTTTAGCAGCGCAACATTTATCTTTTTTAACCGGATATCCCCTTCTTCTATATAAAAAAGGGCATCTGCCGCCGCGCATTCGTCCATCCTCAAGCCCCAGTACAAACATACAATGCTAGAGAAGCGGAACCGCCGTCACAGGGCGTCATTTCAGAAGCTAACAGGAGGAACGAACATGGGGCAAAAGCTCGTGGGGATACTGCTAAATGCCGCTATGCACCGGGGCGTTCCCCGGTTAAAAACGGGACAGGAGTCGCTTGCGGTCTACGAGGAGGCTGCTGCCGGATATGGAATGGTCCCCTGCTTCCTGCAACTGTCCGACATCAATCTTGAACCTGGATTCAGCGTGGCTTACGTGAAAGGCCTTCAGGGATACCAGCGGACCGTCGTCCCGACGCCGGCCGTCATTCATAACAGGGCCATTTTCAGCCCGGGCAGTACCGGGATCGAACGGCTGCTGGGGCAGGGCCTCCTGATTTTTAATACATGCAACCGTTATGGAAAAGATCAGATTCATAGTCTGCTGCAGCAGAATGAGGAATTGCGGGTATTCTTGCCAGACTCTGCAGCCGGGCTGGCCGGACTCAGGGATATGGTAAACCGCCATCAGGATCTCATTCTCAAGCCGTGCCGCGGGAGTGTCGGGAAGGGCGTTATGCGCCTGTCGCGAAAAAGCGGTACCCGGCGCTGGATCTGGACTTATCTTCCTTCCGGGTCCCGCCGCTATGTCAGCAGAAGCGTCAGCCAGGAGAATCTGCACAGGGTACTTCGGGCACGCTTCGCTGCCATGCCTTATCTAGTGCAGGAGCGCATTCCGCTGGCTGAAATGAACGGCCGCCCCTTTGATCTGCGTGTCACTGTACAGCGCGGCTGGGGCGGAGACTGGCAGGTAACCGGCATGTTCGCCAAACTTGCGGTACCGGGAGGCTTCGTCTCCAATATCGCCAGGGGCGGCGAAGCGTTCAGCGCCTCTGCGGTGCTGGAGCAGGTCTTCGGCGGTGAGGCGGCTGCAAGCATCCGCATGTCCATCCAGATGCTCAGCCTCTCAATTGCACGCCAGCTGGAGATAAGCCTGCCCGGGCTGGCCGATATCGGGCTGGATATCGGCATCACCAAAGACCGGCGCCTGTACTTTATTGAGTGCAACGGGCGCGACCAGCGGTACGGCTTTCAAAAGGCCGGACTCAGCGACACCTGGAAGGACAGCTACCGCAGACCCATGGGCTATGCCCGTTTCCTGCTGGATGACCCCTCCAGATATATCCGTTATTGATTTGTCTCCTATTCTATGTCAATATAATGCAGAGCAGTAACGGCCCCGGTTAACGGGACCGTTACTCTGCAAGACGGAAGGGAGATAATCATGGTTAAACAATTGCTGCGGCTGATGACCGAGCTGTCTTCGCATAGGTGGCTTTCCCGGTTAATGGGGGCTTTTTCCCATAGCAGACTCAGCCGTTTTTTGATCCCAACATTTATACGGACTTATCATATTCCTGCCACCGAAGCGGAGAAGTCGTCCGGAGAGTATCACACGCTGAATGAATTTTTCAGCCGCAGGCTGAAGCCGGGCATGCGCCAGATCGCAGAAGGCGCAGGCGCCGTGGCAAGTCCCGTAGACGCTCTGATCACCGCGATGGGCGAGATTCATTCCGGAACCATTATGAATGTCAAGGGTCAGGATTACCTGCTGGAGGAGCTGCTCAACCACTCACCGCATCAGGAGCTTTACAAAAGAGGCTTCTTTTTCGTCCTGTACCTCAGTCCAACCGATTACCACCGTATTCACTCGCCGCTTACCGGACACCGGATTGAGAGCGATTATATCCGCGGACGGGCATATCCAGTCAACGAATTCGGCATGAGACATATGAAATGCGTGCTGAGCCGCAACGAACGGCTCATTACTTATATTGCCGGAGCAAACGGTGAGGCCGCCGTTGTGAAGGTGGGCGCGATGAATGTCAGCAGTATCCGCTATTCGGATGAGCAGGCTGATCAGTGGCTGATCGGAGATGACCTCGCCTATTTTGAATTCGGTTCCACAGTAGTACTGCTGCTTGAGAACGGTACCTTTACCCCGCGTCCCGGACTTGCGGAAGGAACCAAGGTCAGGATGGGTGAACTGCTCGGAACGCAGAGCAGGCCTTAGCTTGAATCCCGTTATCTTTGCAAAAAGGGTACTCCATCTGCCGGTTAAGGCAGGGAGCACCCTTTTTTTGTGGATTGATCCTCAGGCTCCGTTATTCCATTACCTTGCCCGGATTGGCTACATCGCGGGCCTTCTCCTGTACCTCTTCAGGAACCCCGAGATAAAAACGGCTGACCGGCTTCACGTCATCATCCAGCTTGTAGACAAGCGGGACTCCGGTGGGCACATTCAGATTCAGCAGGGTCGGCTCATCCAGATCCTCCATGAATTTAATCAGTGCCCGCAGCGTGTTGCCATGGGCCGAGATCAGCACACGCTCCTTCTTGCGGATCAGCGGCACAATCCGGTTGTTCCAGAAATCGCCGACACGCCCGACAGTATCCTGCAGACTCTCACCGCGCGGGATATCACCTTGGCGGACCTCCTTGTAGCGGACATCGTTGCGGGCATACCGCGGATCATCCGGCGTGAGCAGCGGCGGACGGACGGACAGGCTGCGCCGCCAGATATGCAGCTGCTCTTCCCCGTATTTAACGGCAGTTTCGCTTTTGCTCAGCCCCTGCAGCGCTCCGTAATGCCGTTCGTTCAGCTTCCATGATTTCTGCACCGGAATCCAGAGCAGGTCCATCTCCTCGAGCACATAGTTCAGCGTCTTGATCGAGCGCTTCAACACAGAAGCAAAAGCAAGATCGAAAGAGTAGCCCGCCTCCCGGAGCAGCTTGCCGGCGGCCTTGGCCTCCTGAACCCCTTTTTCCGTCAAATCCGGATCACTCCAGCCCGTAAAAAGGTTCTGGCGGTTGTATTCGCTCTCTCCATGCCGTATCAACACGATTTCGTACATACTCTCTCTCCTTTACCCTTTGGCTCATTTGCTTGGATCGTCTACACTTAGTTGGACATAAAAAATAAGGGCTTGTAGAATAAACCTATCAAGTTAAGGAGCGGAACTCTACAATGCCAAAACAACA
>NZ_JARXXP010000060.1 GCF_029893965.1 Paenibacillus sp. PastM-3 | reverse complement strand
ACGGCTATGATGGCCTGAACCGATTGATATCAGCAGTGCGTTCTACCGGCGGGACAGATACGTATACTTATGATGTCAAAGGAAACCGACTAACACAGACCAAATCAAGCGGAACGGATATACAGGTTCAGGACACCAGCTATAGCTATGATCTGAAAAATGTCCTGATGGCAATGACTGTCGGAGCAGTGACCTCAAACTTTGCGTATTATGCAGACGGTCTACGGTTCAGTAAAACCACAGCAGGCGTGCAAACGAAGTATATATATGATTATAATGGCCAAGTGATCTCCAGCGAAAAAAGCAATGGGGAAAAAGCTAGCTACATTCGTGGTGACCGTCTGCTGGTGAAGAAAGACCGGACAAACAGCACAGCGGTAAAAGATTACTACTACCTGTATAACGGTCATGGTGATGTGGTACAGATCGTGGATAAGAGCGGTGCGATTGTCAATTCCTACGCCTATGATGAGTGGGGTAACATCACCAGTCAGACTGAGGGGATTCAGAACTCTTTTAAGTACACAGGTGAGATCTATGATGAAGAAACAGGCCTTTACTACCTGCGGGCACGGTATTATGATCCAAGTATTGGGCGGTTTATAAATGAGGATACGTATGAGGGGCAGATTGATAATCCGCTGAGTTTGAATTTGTATACGTATGTGCATAATAATCCGTTGATTTATACAGATCCGACTGGACATATGATAACGATGGGGTCTGACAGTATCGGCGGAGCAGATATGGGTGTTAATAAAAAACCGGGATTTTGGTCGTCTAGTTGGAATAGTGCAAAAAATAAAATTGGGAATATTAAATGGGGAGAAGTTGGCCTTGGGATGCTGCAAGCCGTAGGTGGAGGATTCTCGATTTTTGGTGGCTTTACTCTTGCAACCGGTGGTACAGCGGCATCAGGTGGAATACTCGGGGGAATCACTATAACAGCTGGTGGTATTTTGATGGTGGATGGTACAAGTAATGCTATAGGAGGATTGTCAAGAGCATGGAATGGTATTCGAGGATCGAGTGAAGGAGATACATTTAATTTTGTAAAGAGAGATATATTTATGAAGGCATCCCCCGAAAATGGTGAAGAATATTATAATTATTATCAATTAGGTCTTGGGGTGTTATCATTAGGTTTATCTGCTAATAGTTTAGCAGCAACGAGTGGAAATATTATCAAAAGCGCTAATGGATCTTATCAGTTAACGAAGGATGGGATTTCAATCGGGTTCAATGTTGTAGAGGGTAGTATTAGTAAGATGACAATCACTTATTATACTAGTAATGGTAGTGTCTATAAGACAGTTCAAGTTAATACAGGATTAATGCTTACCGGTACAACAGATATTACTCAAACAATAACTAATATGTATTTTACAAAAGAAGGTATGCAGCCTTAGAAGGAGATGAGATAAATCAGTAAGAGATGGAGGTATTATTTACCGTTTTATTTAGTTGGATGTATAATTTCGTTGAATGGAACTGGTGTTCCACAGTGGTATTATCTAATCCCTATTAAGGTGATTTCTGTATGCTTAATGCTAATCGGTGGGAGTGGAGTTTACTATATAGCAGTAGAAAAACAACCACTGCTTTTGGCATTTTTTAGATCGTTAAAGTATATTTTGATCTCTGTATTAATTTTATTCATCTTTTCAGTTTTACAAGAAACATTGCAACAACAATATTCAATTGATATTTCTGCATTTATAGGTCTTTAAATTCTATATATCGGATAATAAATAATTACCAAGAAAGCACAACACGGCTAATCCCGGATTGTGTTTTTCTTTGTATTTACCTCATACCGAAGCGAACGGACTATAGTCTGTAATTCAAATAAACTAATTCTCAATAATCTAATCTTAGAACAATAATTTTACATTTTAAACCTTGAAGATATAAAAATGCGATTTTTTGCTTTAGAAATCCAGCCTATATACGGGAGTCTCATTTTTATAGTGACTTCTATTATTTTAATAAATATATAACTAATTTCCTCGGTTAATGAAATACCTCCACCACACTCAATCGTTGACCTCTGAACACTTCCAGCTGAGTTTAAATAAACAGTCTTCGGAAAAACTCCTGCATGAAGGACTCTAATTAACAAATACAATAGGCCATATAGAAATACTCAGTCCCAAAGCGGCGATAGAAAAAATGATACGTACTCAGAAGTCACACTAGATGGTTGAATCATCTTAAATGTAGACTTCCGGTCATATAAGTAATAAAGGCGTAAATTACCTGAATTAAATTGTCTGTAACCATTCCAATTTCTTAATTCCAGAACTCTGGACGAAGCGAAGCGGAGTCTCCGAGCGCAGCGAGGGGGAGCAATACTTAAACCGTTCCTCAGCATTTAGGCTTAGATGGACACGATACCTATCTAAGTTGCTGCAGGAGGTGTTTGCATCCGTAAGTAAAGAAAACGTACGTACTTTCACAAACGCATGTATTTGCCCTATTACAATCCGCTGTATACATTTAAGCCCCCGCAAAAGTTCTACCTCCAAACATCTCCGTAATTAATCGTAACAAATCCGTCATAAAATACTCTTCAACCCATGGCATACACACGGAGTACACTCTTTTCCCGCTGCTTTATTTATGGCAAAGGCTACCCCAAAGGGGCCTTACCCTAAGGAGGAAGAAGAGTATGAATGCGTATAACTGTCAGGCAACATGGATTGGTAGCTACTTGAAGGTAAAGATGTATGGGAAACCCATATACCCTGGCCGTATGAAGCCCTACCGAACGATGACTAAGCGTCAAGCGGAAGGGATTAATTCTAATCTTCACTTGAAACCTGAGTCGCTGGATCTGGGCAACTCCTCACGATATAACAGCATCCCACAGACAAGACGGCTGTCATTAGCAGAACGAGAACGATTCGAAAATCTGATGGATCTGAACTTCGCCAAGGGGCATAAATACATCACCCTAACGTATGGAAAAGAGCACGTTTCGCTGGCTGAAGCCAGTAAAGATTTTGAAAACTGGGTGAAGCGGATGCGTGAGCGGTATGGGGACTTTAAATATCTTGCTGTACGCTCATTTCAAGGCAGAGGAACGATTCATTTTCACATACTGGCGAATCTTCCCCGAATTCCGAGGGAGGAACTGGCGGATGGTACGTTTAGGTCTATCTGGGGCCACGGAAATGTTGACTTTAAGCAAGTTTACGAATTATCTGCAGGAGATCGGAGAAATAAACTTAAGAAGTATCTCCTGAAGAACCTTCAGGAATTTAAAGCGGATGAGCGCTCCTATGGCAAGCGGCTGTTTCTCCAAAGCAAGAACCTAAAGCTGCCTGAAATATTTAAAGGTAACTATGACGAGCTTATGGAGGATTTTCGGAAAATGGGAGTTGAGCTAAAACTGGTGGAATCCAGACAATTTCCTGTGGACTATTTGAATTATATCCGGTTAGAAACACATCAAATTATCGCTTGAAAGTAAAGCTCGGCAGTTTAACGAAATGTGTATAAAAAGTCCCTCTAGGCCCTCAGGCGCACTTGGGTCTAATCTGTTTAAGGTAGCTATAATTTAGAGCTTAAATTAGAGTACCTGCATGGAATTAAGCTCTCCGAAGGCTACTTGGATAGCCTGTATGGGAACTTAATACCAATTAACAACGGAGGAAGAGAAAGCTTGAACTCTTATGCGAAGCGTACTATGCTTGGTTTTATTAAAAGGGATTAATTCCCAAATAAATAAGTTTGAAGGCTAGGCTGACGTTACGGTAATTAAAATTTTCGTTGCGATTGGGAGAAAGCATATGAACGTAGTTGGGTATATTCGCGTGTCAACGCAAGGGCAAGTCAAAGAGGGATACAGCCTATCGTATCAGCAGGACGAAATCAAAGCGTACTGCAAGGAGCAGGGGTGGAATTTAATCACCATCTATACCGATGCCGGAGTAAGCGGCGCTAAGGTGGATGAAGAGGTCATGGAGGTAGAGCGAGAAGGTTGTCGGATGATGCTGGATGTCCTATCTTCAGGTGGTGTGGATTATGTAGTTGTCTTGAATACAAATCGCCTGTGGCGAAGCGATCTCGTCAAAGTCCTAGTCCACCGGGAGTTTAGGAAATACAGTGTAGACATCAGGAGTATTGAGCAGCCGACATACAGTATTCATCGTAAAGACCCGAATGACTTTCTGATGAATGGACTTATGGAACTGCTCGACCAATATCAGCGATTGGAAATTGCCTTGAAGCTTGGGCGTGGAAGAAATAAGAAGGCACAGCAAGGCGGATATGCCGGCGGTCGCGTAGCTTTTGGGTATTCAGCCAAGCGAGGCACGAAAGTGATGAAGATTAACCGAGTGGAGGCATCAGCCATTAGGCGGCTGTTTGAACTGAGAGAGCGTTATTCGGATTGGACATTGGCAGAGTTAGCGAGACGGTTGAACGCCGAGGGCTTCACCACCCAGCAAGGCAAACGTTTCACGAAGGTTCAGGTCAAGCGAATCCTTGATCGTAAAGAGTTTTACGGCGGGATATACCGTTACGGAAACGTGGAGGCTGTCGGTGTCCATCCAGCGATTCTGGAAATGGAGAACAGTAGCATTTCTCATTGATGTAAGAGCATAAGGAGTGGCTAACGCAGAAGTTGATTTATGAGTCGATGAAATAAAGAGCCGTGTGAAGCCATGAGGGAGAAACAGGATTTTGCTAACGTATCTTTGCGGCCCGTTCGCTCGAACTGAGGATGCAGACCTGTTTCTTTACTCTTGATTTCTCCGGTTGACTTCAAGGAGTGGACAATCATAATAAAGCCGGATCAGTTAGTGTATGTAGGCGTTGACCTACATAAACAGCACCACACAGCCGTCATTTTGGATTGTTGGAATCATAAGCTAGGAGAAATTAAGTTCGATAACAAGCCTACAGCCTTTCCGCTACTTGAAAAAGAAGTAAAGAAGCATACCCCGAAGGGAGTGTCTGTGGTTTACGGGTTAGAGGATGTGGGCGGCTACGGTAGAGCACTAGCGGTCTACTTAACAGAAAAGGGCTGCTTCGTGAAGGAAGTTAATGCGAAACTGGCGAACAATAGACGTAAGAGTCACGTAACCATACAGAAGTCAGACTCCTGGGATGCAGAATGTGTAGCGAAGGTCATACGGGATGAACTGCACAATCTACCGGATGCCAAGCCGATTGATCTGTACTGGGCCATTAGCCAGCTAGTAACCCAGCGTAATTGGCAGTCTAAGAATTTGAATGATGGGGTCAAGCGGCTACATCAGCAGCTAGGCTATCACTATCCAAGTTACAAAAAGTTCTTCTCAGAAATTGATGGGAAAACCGCCTTAGCCTTCTGGCATAAGTACCCTTCCCCGAATCATCTGTCAGGTATGAAAGTGGAGGAACTGGCCCTGTATCTCCGCAAGCTGAGTAATAACGGTTTATCCACCAAAAAAGCAGAGCAAATCCTGTCTCTTATCGCAGATGATGGCGACACAACACGTGATTTCCAAGACAAGCGGGATTTTATTGTCAAAGGCCTTGTGCGAAACATCCGCTTTTACAAACGGGAAATGAGACGGGGCGAAGGAGAGATCAGGAAGCTGACGGACCAGTTAGGCTTCCAACTGGAAAGCATGACAGGCATTGACCTCGTCACGGCAGCGGAGCTGGTAGCAGAGATTGGTGATATCTATCGATTTGCTACGCCAGATAAGCTGGCCCGATTTGCCGGAATCGCTCCGGTAATCGTTGGCTCAGGAAACAAGGTCAGAAACTACAAGAGTAAGCAGGGGAACAGAGTATTACACGACATCATTAAATCTCTTGCGATCCGTCAGCTTCTGGTTACACGTTCTACGAAGGTACCCCGGAACCCCTACTTTCACTGGTATTATGAGCAAAAGTTAGCCGCAGGAAAGACCAAGCAGCAAGCCATTGTGTGCATTATGCGGAAGCTAGTGAACGTCATCTTCTACTTGATGAAAACCAAGAAGACATACGTAATTCCAGAAGTATCCATACCAGAAGCTGGATGATATAATCTGGGTGGCGGCGATTGGAAACAGTCGCCGTCCTCTATTTAAGAATAGTCGCTTTATAAACTAGGATACGTATGAGGGGCAGATTGATAATCCGTTGAGCCAGAATCTTTATACGTATGTGCATAATAATCCGTTGATTTATAATGATCCTACAGGGCATTTTTTAGGAACAATTACAGGAGCAATACTTGGTGGTATTGTTGGAGGAATAACGGCTGCCATACAAAAAACTAATATAAAAGCAGGTATTGCTGGAGGAGCTGTAACAGGGGCTATTGGTGGAGCATTTATCGATGCCACTATTGCTACAGCTGGCGGTGCGATTGTAATTTCCGCAGCGGTTGCTGGAGGTGCAATTGGTGGAGCAGCTGGAGATTTTGTAAATCAAGCTGGAAATAATCTCGCTCAAGGAAAGAGTGCAACAAGTGACCTAAATGTTCAAAGTATACTGATAAATGCAGGGATAGGTGCAGCATCTGGTGTATTAGGTGGTGCTACAGCAGTAGTCATGAGGTCATTTGAGGACGCAACAAAAAAAGTATTTCAGGGAATAGCAACAAATGCATTGAAAAGTGGAGATGACGTAGTTCTTAATAATTCAATATCTAATGTACACAAGGCAGCAGTGAAAATTGGTAATTCAAATGCTACAATTGAATATACTACAACTGTGGTGTATAGTGCCGCTTCAAATACAGTAGTTTACATGGTTAACAACCAAGTAGTCCAAACTATAGTGGTAAATGTTAATCAAGTACCAACTCAGAATGCAAAGCAAACATATACAAAATCAGATGGGACTGTAATACGGGTCCAGAAGGATTAATGATTTCAAAAATATGCCTAAATAAGAGTGATAAATTGTTAATAGAGGTAGTGATTCTATCAAAAGGAAATTTTTTGCAAGTAACAAAACAATGATGTTTGGAGTGGGATTATTTATCATATCTTCATCATTTCCAATCATATTGTTGAAGTATGGGAAGTTTGGTGGAAAAGTAAATATTATGATTATTTTTGTTTGGATTTTGACATCGTTAGTCTATGGTTATTTTCTGTATTTCGACAAAAGACTATATTTTAATGATAAGGGAGTAAAATACCACTCTTTGCTTAAAAAAAAATTCATTGGGTGGGATGAAGTTCAAGAAGTTGGAATAGTAGTTTATTCTCCTGTTGCAGGTCATGCAACTGCGAATCTATTGTGCATCTCTACTCAAAAAGGTGTAACAGGGCGAAGAATCGTTGTTTTTGAAGAGCATGGTATATATATGAATTACAGAAGATCCCTTATTCCAATAATAAATAAATATTGGAAAGGTGAGATTATCAGCTGAAAATAAGTTATAAAAACACAAAACGACTAATCTCGTTTTGTGTTTTTATTTATTGTATAATGCTCTAATTGACTTTAAAAACAAGAAAACGCTGGTGGTAGACTAATAAGCAAAAGCCAAAAGCCAGAGTCTGTAAAATATATTGTGTAAACTCTCAAACCCATTAAAATGGAAGTAAGAGAAAGGTTGGGGAGAACACATGGGACTTTGGTCAAAAC
>NZ_JARXXP010000059.1 GCF_029893965.1 Paenibacillus sp. PastM-3 | reverse complement strand
GCTACGATAAACTAGCCAAGTCATTCTTGGCGTTTGTATACGTGGCTGCCATTTTCAAATTGACTCAATGAAGAGTTTTCAGACACGACCTAATATTTTGTTAATATTAATTATTTTGGGGGAGCTAATGGCTAAGTATAAAGGTAAAAATCAAGCAATTGGTGAAAAAGGAGAAAACATTTTCAGGCTTTATTCACAAGAATCACTCAATCTGACCCCTAATAAACTTGAGCACGACTATGGTATAGATTTTTCTTGTCAGATCAGTAGTGATTTGAACAGTCACCAACAGCTAATGTCTCCCGAATTTCTTTTGGTAAACGTGAAAAGTTCTGCTGCTCTAACCCCCTTTAACACTCTCAGTAAAGCAGATATGGAATTTACATTAAAATCTGCACAACCTCTAGTTTTTATCTTAGTTGATACCAACAAAAATGAAGTGTTTCATCGTTTTTTTGACGAGGAGCTACTTAATGAGTTTTATGAACGTTTACTAAAAAATAAAAATTCCTTCCGATTAGATCCTTCAAAAATGAACAACAACGTTGGGCATTTCAAAGAACAATTGTCAATTATCAAAAAAAGATCATATCAAAATAAATTGAGTATATTGAAAGCCCGTTTGGGGCTGCAAAAGTTAATTGGAAACATCACACTTAGAATTAATCAGACTGAAGATGGAAGTATTGCCATAATAGAGGTAAATGAAGTTGAGGATTTATTCGACAAAACCCATAAGCTTTTTCCGCAAGTGCGCGAAACTTTCTTAGCACATGATTTAAATAATATTAAAATACCACAAGTAGCACTCAAGAATATGCCAGAACAACTGGATGACATCGCGGATATTGTTTCACTTGTAGCCCCCTTAACTTATGATATACGTTTAGTACAGTTAAAGCGAAAAGGAAAAGAAATTGCTACTTGTCATTTCGTAATTAGGGGATTTGGGGATGAGATAGCATACTATCATCCAAGTGGTTTGAGCTTGACCTTATCAAGAAGGAGGAAAGCTATCGATAACCAGTATCATCATGTGGTACAGGTTCTTATTATTTCAAACCAGGCAGATACTATATTTGAATATCCAGAATTAGTGAACTTTCTAGCGAAGACCCGAGTTGGAGATCTCATTGATGGGATGCCTCTTGTCGAAACTTGGCCAGAGCTTCTTCTTATTGGTGAAATTTTAAGATACATTCCTGAAATTTATAACACTCTCGAATTAGAATCCTATGTGCAACTGAGTGCGTTAAAGAAGAATGAAACTGCATTTTCGTACTTGTTTATTAAGCAACTGCTACTAGATAAAAGAGATACTTTAATACATTTTATCCTAGGAACAGATGATATTTTATCTTTAAAAGTACATAAACGCAAAATACAATGCCCCTTTATATTTAGCTTGCCTGAAGGTCAATTCATCGCAACAATAGAATTTGACAGTGAACTGTTTTTTGATGGAGATAATGAACACATAGTGGGTATTAAATCAACAAGAAATCCTGTTGTTAAATCATGTTTGCCTACTGTAAGCATAGATATATTTGAACCAATTCTTCTTTTAACAGAAGATAAAGCGTTAACGTTTTTTTCAGATAAAAATCCTGTAATTATCAATAACCCTTTAAATACCGGAGAATTTATTGCATGGGAAACCAAATAAGGAAAAATTAAAGTTAATATAGACTGCGACCGCTTCAAAGGCTTCTTCAAACGTCTCAAAATACCTTTTCGTATACAAATCTCTCTCCAAAATGCTGTGAAACGACTCAATGTAGGCGTTCATATTCGGCGTTTTTGGAGGAATACGCTCATGCTCAAGAGGACGCTGCGTTTCCGCACACAGCTCGCCAAAGAGTCGCTTAGGAATTGCGGGCCATTATCGGAACGGATACCGATGAGGGATCTCCAGGCTGTAAACGTCGGCCCAGAGCCTCCCTTAACGTGGCACAGACTTGCTTCACTGTACAGTTCTCTCCTACGTGGTTGCCGACGATACAGCGGTCAAACACATCAATCATATCAAAGATAAAAAAGAAGCGGTCGTAGCCATGAATGTATCCATATTTAATGTCAATCTGCCAGAGTTGGTTGGGGCCTGCGACTACTCGATTGCGCCAAATGCCGAGGGTATTTTAGGTTCCTCACCGGCTTTTTCTGAAGCAATCCGAGCTTCTTGCACAGCCGGTACGCCTTCTTGTGGTTGAGGATTAAGCCCTGCTGGACCGATAGGGAATACGCCAGGTTCTGGTAGCCATAGCCGCTCTCCTCGCCCTCTACCAGCTCTCTAGCCACTCTTCGATCTGTAGGTCACTGACCCGCAGACCGCCAGTAGTGAGCGAATAGGCTGGGATCGGACGGCCCGAAGTCACTAGCTCATCCGGGGCACTCCAAAGCCCCAGGAAACGTTTTTTATGCGCATAGTAGGGAGGGTTAAACCTCCACAATACGTATAACAAGTGTAGCCGAATACCCCCGCTTTATCGCTTCGTCGGCCAGTTCGAGTTTGTCTTGTAAGCGGGGTTGGCTTTTTTTAAGAGTTCACGCAGCAGTTCGATCTCCAGATCCTTTTACTCCCAGTAGCTTAATGGCCGTCTCCATCTTCGTCTCCAGGTCTTGGACACTCTCCGTATCTTCAATCCGTTCTTGGACGGACGGAGTAGGCTCTTCTCCAAATCGTTCCTTGTAGAACTTGACCCAATTGGTAATGGTGCTGGAAGAGACGGAATACTTTCGGGCTAGTTAAGGAAACCTTGGTTCCATTGATCGCTTCTTAAGCTACTTTGATCCGCTGTTCGTCGTATAACTTGTTGCTTTTCATCGGCTCCACTCCCTCTTCATAGTGTACCTCTTTCATGTCAAGGTCTCCACTTTGATTTGGGGGCTTAAGAGGTTACAGCTATATTTAATGGACAAAAAGGTGATTGCCAAAGGATGGCTGGAGATTTGATTCCTCTATCCATAGATATTGAACGAAACCGTGCTTGAATAATTAAGAAAAATATACAATGTAAAAAGACATCTCGATCACCAGCTGTCTCAAGGCTGAACGGGATGTCCTGTTTTTAATAGGGATTTTTATCCAAGCATATCCTCTATTTCTAAGGTGACGCCTTTTTAAGTACCACTTCCGAAATTTTTGTGTTTTCCGTCAGTTTCCAAATCAAACAGTAATTTGAGCGGTGTAGGGCCGGCTACCGCAGAGAATGTCGCCCGTAAATTCATCTCACCTGGCTCCAGCCCCATTAATTGAAGATTGGATCCATAACGATTTTCACCAAACATAATCGAACTAGGTTCTTTCATAACCGTTATAATAATTAATTCCTTCATCGCTAAAGTTAATATATTCAGCTACAGTGTTTCCGGCTTGCCCAGAAGATACAAGGAATAATGAACGCTACCCGCAGGAGGTCTGTGGAAATCTTCATCATCAAAAAATGTTTGCTAACAAGTCATTTGTATTCTCTTAGAAAAATCTCGAATTCTCAAATTAAAAAGAACCGGCTATATATCGGTTCTTTTTATTTGACTTAATGAGTTTAATTGATCCACTCCAAAGGAATTAATTTTTCGTTTTCTCCACGCCATTCGCAGACCTCATGAACTCCTTCTATGCCGCCATATATACTTTTATCTGCATGCTCTAATACAATGACCTGAAAAGCATTCTTTGAGTCTGACAGAGCCTGTGACATGGTTATAAAAATCTTTTTAACCGCTATTTGGTCCTCATCATTATTGAGTTTAGGGTCTAAATCTTTTTCTGATTCTTTAGCAGCTAATTTTTGAGGGAAATATACTTGACTAGGTTGGTCATACACAATAAAGTTTGGCACAGGTGAGTGCTTTTGTTGATTAAAGAAAAGTTGAAATGCCAAGGTAACGGATATATGATATGCTAGCCAATTTGAGCCGCTACCAATTTCCCATAAATAATCATCTCGACCATCTGTGCCTGTTACAATTACAGTTAAATTTTCATAATCGATTTTGATGGGATCATTTGGTCTTTCAGAATCCAGAAGTGGAAGTAATTTAATTGTAAATCCCTCTATCGTTCTTAATGCAGCTTTAACTCTCTGGATTATTGCGTTTTCGTTTACTTGAGCTCTAAGAACTCCGAGACGTTCGTTTAATTTAGCAATTGCTAACGAAAGCTGGCTATCAGAACCGAGTGATTCAAATGTTTCGCTAGCATATTGTACCTGACCAAGGAATCTAGAGATGTTTTCCATTGTGTATTTTTCATTTGCAGATGAATTTCTTATGTTACTTTGTATTCTTATCCGTTTTTGAGTGGCTGTAAGTTGTTCCGAAAGTTTATCTATTTCTGTTTTTACACTTTCGTATTCACGTTCAAAGGCAGCTGGAATTTTATTGGTGTAGCCTGACTCTTCTTCAAGCTGAATTAAGCTGTTATAAAATTTATTGATTTGATCCTTAGGATGATTCTTTGAAAAACCAAATATAGGACAGTTCTCTTCATCTTCCGTCAAGCTTCTAAGCCACTTTGAAATATTGAGCCGTTCAATTTGAATTGTTAAAGATTCTCTATAGTCTTCTATACTATCCATTAATTGGCTCATTTCGGTGTATCTATTTTTAAAGGACGATAGATTGAGTGAAATCTGTTGTTCTTCTCTGCGTAATGCAACAATTTCTCGTGAAGATGCTTGTATATTTCTATTCAGTATTGAGGAGTCTGAAGCTTTCATATCTGAAATTGAAGAGAGAATCTCAAGCTGTTCATTAAAGCTTAAAACTCCTAAATTATTTCTAACTTCTACAAGTCCAAGCTCCTCAGCTGCTGATAGCCATCCACTGATTTCAATCTTCCATTTTTCTGCAACATCCTTTAACTTACTTAAATCTTTTTCTTTGCGTCGTAGCTCTCGTAGAAGAACATTGATCTCCTGACGTTTTGCTAGAATATCTGGAGTTACAGCGCCAAGTATGTATGGGAAAATGTTTATTAGTTTTGTTCTATGATCAGTAGTATCTGCCTTATAAAAGAGGGTATCGGCATTAGCAACAATATTTTGTGGTTGAAAACAGAAGGCCATTAAATCTCTAAAGGAGGGGCGTCCAAAATAATTGTTAGTTGTATCCGACTCGATTTCAAGAAATGAAAGAGATGCTTGCTCATCTAAATATTTTTTTACGGAATCTCGCGTAGTATTTTTATGTGGAGTTTTTGGAATATCAACGTATTCGCCTTCCAAAACAAACATTTCATCTGTTGATTTATTAAGACCTGGTTCACGCCGAGCAAGTAAGATTTCTTTATCGTTCGTTTGAATGATGATACCAAACCAACTGCAAGCATTTCTTATCGTTTTAACAGGAATATGACAAGATCCAGAGCCGAGACAATAATCAATTATTGGAACGATTGCAGATTTCCCAGTACGAGAGGCACCGGTAATAATATTAATTTTTCCTAATTTGAATTCAATTTCTTTGGGTTTAAGGTCACTTTTTTTAGGCCAAAGAATTAACTTTTTTATTTGGAAGTTCATTTTTAAAACCTCACTTTCATTATCTGAGAGACTTCATGTAAAGTTAGTTGAGAACACCAATATCCTAATTTTTCTGATGCTTTTCCTAATTTGAGAATATTTTTAGGCTCATTTTTGCGCTCAGTCATCGAAATAGGAAGGGCAAGGGCATTTTCGTAATCTAGGGATATTAAAGAGGCATAGATACTTACTCGAATAGAATTTAAAGTGAGATTCTTCATATTAGAACTACTAATGTGTATTTGTGAAATGACATCATTTTTTAATACTTTTGTTGAAAGAAATTTATTGGAAAATTGTCTTAATCCAGATGCCTTTTGAGTTCCATTTATTTGTTCAACCATATCTTCGCGGAAAATTATAGGTAGCACGACAAATAGCAAAGGAAATGGAACGAATGAGGAGTTATTACTATAATAACCTCGCACGAAATTCCAAATTATATAGGCTCCAAAAGCAGGATTCTGAACATGTTGGATCTCTTTATTCAGTTGGCTCATGATTTTCACTTCCTGTCTTAAGTAATTGATTATAAGTAGGATGCCAGCCAACCTTCAAAATATCAGATAGTGAATGATAGCATCCCGGCGTAAAAAAGCTTGGTGCAGCAAGGTTATCGATACTAATTGCATCATCTTTACATTGTAAATAAAGTAATTTCCCTTGAGATTCGGCTGAAAGGTTAGTAGATGTTAAACTTATAATGTTCTTTTTAGTCTTCCATTTTTTTATTAAATCATTTTGGAATTCTAAAATACTAATCTCACTAATATCTCCTCGTCTAGCCCATAAGGTTCTATTTGTGGATGCTCTTAAATAATCACTAATGGCTTCTAATTTTTCGTCATAATCACATTCGACTAGATTAAGTTGATCAATATATCTCCTAAATGCATTATATTCGAATTGGATTTGTTGATCAGTAGGGGGAGGTGCTAGTTCTCTAAGACTCAAATTTTGATTGAAATGCCTTGTAATAGCTACAAGTTGTGCTTTATATTCTTTGTATGTAATTGCCATTGCTTTTCCAGTTTCTATTTGCTCCGCAGTTTTTCTATCAATCCAACCGAGCATAGCATCAAATACATTTTCCATAATATCATCATGGATGGTGGCCTTTTGACAGAAAGAGTTGAATATAAAAGCTGTATGTGTTGTTTCGATTGTTTGTACTTTAAATTTTTCTATAATCTTAATAGCGTTTGCTTTGTTCTCATAACTAAAGAAGTGTCGAATATATAGTGAATATTTGCTTCCAAGTTCCAGTTCATTGCCTTGATCATCATAGAATTCTAATCTTGAGGTTCCCCAAACTTGTTCAGCTTCTCTTGAAGATTTAGCCTCATGATACAAACTCGAGATATTTCCCTTTCTATTTGCAGCGACGAAAAGTTTAAAAGTAGTGTTCTCTGTTTGAAGTTCATTATCTTTAACCGCAGTCAGCCAATTAAAAAGTGTTTTCCAAAAGTCAGGAGAACGATCTGTCAAAGGATTGTTCTTTGACAGAACACTTTTTAATTGAACCGCATCAGTTGTTCCATCTTCCCGTTCGATAGCCACGTCCTCCAAGACCTCAATACTCACAGTATCGTTACCAGAGCAGTCTAATAGCTCATAAAGCGCATGTCTTACCTGAAGTGAATATGCGTATACTTTGTCTGGTACGTGTGTATTAGACAGGTTTATTTCTTTATAATCATGATTATTTTGACTGTTACTCACGGCCTTCCACTCCTTAAATAGGTAAATCGTTGTGATATGGTTCACTTAAATTATTAGAAAAAAAATCTTTAGATACTTGATTTTTCCAATATGAGTATATGGTATCATCTGGAATTAAAAAACTCAATCTTTATTACAGGATTTTAAATTCATTGATTGTGAAGGTGTAGGTAAGGAAAGGGAGGTTAGAAAGAACCGTATTTGCCAACCTTTCTTGAATTCATAGGGAATTACTTTAGCGGAAGATTAGTCTCGGTAATCTGATTTGTGAATAAAGAAAAGACGTGTTATAGCGAAGGATATGAGGGTTCTCTGAAAGGGAAATTATATTATCTTTAAGTTTAAGAAATCATAAAAATAAGAGCTACAGCACATAGGCAGCTCTTATTTTAGTGAGAGTGTTTTACATGAGTCTGTAAAATATATTGTGTAAACTCTCAAACCCATTAAAATGGAAGTAAGAGAAAGGTTGGGGAGAACACATGGGACTTTGGTCAAAACAGC
>NZ_JARXXP010000058.1 GCF_029893965.1 Paenibacillus sp. PastM-3 | reverse complement strand
GAGGTCGCCTCGTTTCGGATGGTTTGTAGGGGTACAAACACTTTACCGAATGAGCGGCCTTTTTGCTACCTTTTTTTGGTTAATCAACAGCCGTACCGAAAATCCAACTAATCAGTTAGAGCCCCAATCTACAGCCTGGCTTCATGGCAACTTACGAAAGGAGGCTTATGATGAACGGACAGGTTAGAGCGGACATCCGTCCCGGGCTTGAGGTAGATATTGTGCTGAAGCAGGATCAGGCTACCGGCAAGCTTACACACGGCACAGTAAAAGACATTCTGACCAATTCGCCCCGCCACCCGCATGGAATCAAGGTGCGGCTGGCAGACGGGCAGGTCGGCCGGGTCAAAAAGATCACAGGCTGATGCTGCGGCCCAATATTGCAAAGCTGCAGACAGCTAATTTATGATCAACAGGCTCCAAGTACTCTGCACAACTTCATAAGCGTTGCATTAAGCACCCGCTGTATCCTGCAGTGCCTTTCGGCGCCGGCTGATATAAAGCGCTGGTGCTTTTTTATTCAATGCCTGGACGGGGCGCTTGGCAGCTTGTCTTCGCCCAGTGCTCCGCTCCCGCTCTCGCCCCAGAGCTCCGTCCCGCTCTCGCCCCAGAGCTCCGCTCCCGCTCTCGCCCCAGAGCTCCGCTCCCGCTCTCGCCCCGGCTCTCGCCCCAGAGCTCCGTCCCGCTCTCGCTTCAGTGCTCCGCTCCGGCTCTCGCCCCAGAGCTCCGTCCCGCTCTCGCTTCAGTGCTCCGCTCCGGCTCTCGCTCCGGCTCTCGCTCCAGAGCTCCGTCCCGTCGCAGCGACTTGCCACAGCGCTCCGCCTCACCGCCGCATGAATTCCTCCACATCCATATCCGCCTTGGTCTGGTTGCACAGGTTACAGGCACAGACACAGTTGTCGGGAGTGGTGTGGCCGCCTTTGGCCCGGGGCAGGAGATGGTCGATCGTGTCACCGTACAGGCCGCAGAAATGACAGGTATAGTTGTCCCTTGTCAGAATCAGCTTCCGGAAATCCTTGTTACTGTACAGGCGGCGGATGGTCCGGCGGTTAACCACGACAGCAGCGTGCTCACGGACCAGTGTAACGGCCAGCTCCAGATCAATCTCCTGGTGCCAGCGCCGCCCCTTGTCACTGTGGCCCCGCATCATAATCATCCCTTTGGCCGAGGGTACGAGCGCGGAGTAATCATCAGGCTCCGGTTTGGGCCGGCCGCCCAGCGTAGGCTTCCGCCGCTGCTCGCCCGGGCGCGGCCGCGGTTTGGCGCGTTCACCTGCACTTGCGGCAGAGGATTTGCTATCCCTGGAGCGTACTGGCCGGGAATGCGGCTTAGGCTGTGCTGTCTTGGGCTCGTGCGGTGCATCCCCTCTTGCAGGCACAGTCTTGGCGGTCTGCCGGGCAGCAGACACTCTATGCTGTGCAGGGCCTTGCCCTGCAGGAACCGCAACGGCTGCCTGCCGGGCAGAAGGTGTGGCTGTGTGGGCTGCTTGACCAGTCTTCCCGGCCGAAGCGGATACAGCAGGCTTCACAGGAGCTGAAACAGCCGCACCCGGCACCGGCGGGAGTCCGCTTACGTCTGCTTTGCCGCGGATCTTGCGGCACTCCCGGCACGCGCCGCGGCGGGATTGGCCTTTGGACCGTTTGCCCGTCCGTCTGCGGAATTCGGTAAGCGGCTTATGCTGCTGACAATATGCACATTGTTTGGAAACAGGCAGGCTGGTATCGGTCATAGGTATATTAGGAGAGACGCTCTGTCAGCGTCTGTCCGCTCCATTTATTTTTTAAAAGATAATCTGTAGTTCCAGTATAACGTAAAGCGCGCCTATTCACACGGCAGGGGGAAATAACAGGTCTTTCACGATTTTGTGATATCTGTCTCGGCATCCCGCAGGGAAAAGCTGTAAACTTTATTAAAAATGCGGAAATGGGGAGCGGATCATGGGACAGCTGAAAAAGAGGCCTGGCGCCGTTATTGTTCTGTATGTGCTGCAGGCTTTTCTGGGAATTGGGGCGATCGGCGGCGGGGTGATGCTGCTGGCTGATCCGAGCGGTGAAATGATGGGGATGCCGGTCTCCGTGCTGGAAAGATCGCCTTTTGACAGCTTTATGATTCCAGGCCTGCTGCTGCTGCTTATCTTCGGGGTCCTGCCGCTGGTTGTGCTGTACGGGCTGGTGAAGAAGCCGGGCTGGCAGCGGTTTGCCGGATTGAGCCCATTCAAGGAGCTGCATCCTGCCTGGACCTTCTCGCTGTATCTTGGCTTCGGTCAGATCATCTGGATTCTGGTGCAGACGTACATGATGAATGCGGTCTCTGTGGTCCATGTATTCTATACCTGTCTTGGCCTGCTCATTCAGGCGGTTACCCTGCTGCCTGCGGTACAAAAATATTTTATGCTGGACGGCTCTGCTGAAAGAAGTTAGAATGGCAGTGAACAAAAAAGGGCTTTCATAAAACCCTGGAGGTGAACCGGAATTGACAACTATTTACGATATCGCCAAAAAAACCGGTTACTCCCCGACTACGGTATCGAAGGCGTTCAATAACTATTCCGATGTGCGTGCCAAAACCCGCGAGGAAATTCTGCGGACCGCCCGCGAGTTGGGTTATCTGCCGAATGCGCATGCCCGGACACTGACCACGAAGAAATCCTGGACACTCGGCGTTCTTTTTGTGGAAGGCACGGGAGCGGGCATCCGCCATCCTTTTTTCGGAGCGGTTATTGAGAGCTTCAAGCAGATCGCTGTAGACAAGGGCTACGCCCTGATGTTCATCTCGAAGGATGTCGGCGGCAAGCAGAGCGGTTATCTGGAGAATTGCCGGATTCATGGCGTGGACGGTGTTGTAGTGTTTCTCTCCGATTATGATGATCCTTATTTCCTGGAACTGCTGGAGAGTAATATTCCTATGGTTATTCTGGATTATGAGACGCCGAAGTCCCACACCGTCTGTTCGGATAACATGGCGGGAGCGATGATGGCGGTGGACTATCTGACCTCACTCGGACACAGCAGGATTGCGCATATCTCGGGCGGAGTGAATACGGTTCCCGGCAATCAGCGCCAGGAAGGCTATGTTGCGGCAATGAAGCGTAACGGCAATGAGCTGCGGGAGGAGTATATCGTCGAGGGCGAGTTTTATGTGCTTGAGAACGGCTATTCCGCCATGCAGAAGCTGCTGGCTCTGCCGGAGCGGCCTACAGCTGTATTTGCTTCCGGTGACATGCTTGCGCTCGGGGCAATGATGGCGGCTAAGGACAGCGGCTTGTCTGTGCCGGGTGACATCTCGGTTATGGGGTATGACGATATCGAGCTTGCCCGTTACGTCACACCTGCGCTTTCAACGGTAAGACAGGATACGGCGACTCTGGGCATCCGTGCTGCAGAAGTTCTTCTGGCATCGGTTGACCGCAAGGGGAACGGAATGGAGGCCATCGTGCTGCCCGTGGAAGTGGTTGTGCGGGAATCCTGTGCGCCGCCTGGTGAGAAATAAAGCGTTTCTTCCAGGACGCACTTTTTTTTCGCAACAATCGAAACCGGTTTCGATTTATGAGGTCTTGTGTTTTATATTTTATTTAAGGAGATGGGTTCAGATGGTGACTGTACAAACGGTAGTGACGGCAAAAGAAACCGGGGAGCGCCTGAGCCGGCGGGAAGGCTTGGTGTTTGAGCAGAAGAGCAGCGGGCAGACAGCAGATATAGAGCTTCATCCGGAGCAGGAGTTCCAGCACATCATTGGTTTTGGCGGCGCTTTCACTGAGGCTGCAGCCTACACGCTGTCGCGGATGAGCCCGGCCAGACGGGCGGAGGTAATCCGCAGCTATTTTCACCCGGAGGAGGGCCTCAGCTACAGTATGGGGCGCGTGCATATTCACAGCTGTGATTTTGCGCTCGGCAATTATACGTATGTGCAGGATCAGGATACGGAGCTGGCCACATTCGATATATCACATGACCACCAGTGGGTGCTGCCGCTGATTAAGGATGCGATGGAGGTCAAAGGCGGCCCTTTTACGATGCTGGCTTCCCCCTGGAGCCCGCCGGCCTGGATGAAAACAAATGGAGAAATGAACAACGGCGGTTCGCTGAAGCCGGAATATGCCGCTGTCTGGGCGCGTTATTACACGAAGTTTATTGAGGCCTACCGCAAGGAGGGCATTCCGGTCTGGGCTATATCGGTACAGAATGAGCCGGCTGCGGTGCAGACCTGGGATTCCTGTGTGTACAGCGCCGAGGAGGAGCGGGATTTTGTCAAAAACCATCTCGGACCCGCCTTGCACGAAGCCGGTATGGATGATGTGAACATCGTAATCTGGGATCACAACCGGGATATTATGATCGAGCGCGTTACCCCTATTTTGTCAGATCCGGAAGCGGCGAAGTATGTGTGGGGGACGGGCATTCACTGGTATGGCGGCGAGGAGTTCGATAAGGTGGCGAAGGTGCATGAGCTTTTCCCGGATAAGCATGTGCTGTTCACGGAGGGCTGCCAGGAGGGCGGCGTGCGTCTGGGAGAGTGGTTCACTGGAGAGCGTTACGGGCGGAATATGATCGGTGATTTGAACGCGTGGACGGAGGGCTATCTGGACTGGAATCTGGTGCTTGACGAGACCGGCGGGCCGAACCATGTGGGTAATTTCTGCGATGCCCCTGTGATTGCCGACACGGTTACGGATGAGGTTCATTACAACAGCTCTTATTATTATATTGGCCACTTCAGCAAGTTTATCGCTCCCGGCGCTGTCCGGATTGGACTGGACTCTGCTGCTGACGGTGTTCTATCCACGGCTTTCCTTAATCCGGACGGCAGCATCGCCGTTGTGCTGATGAACGAGAGCGAAGAGGAGCGCAGGGTAACGCTGGGTCTTGGCAGTGAGCTGGCCGGTTGCCTTTTGCCGCCGCACTCTATTGCTACGCATGTGATTTCATAAGGTACACATAGGTACACATCCAAATTTCAGGAGGTTATGATATGAGCCGTTATTATTTTGATGCGGGCCAATTTGTAATGGAGCAGTTTCATGAAAATAAACCGTTTGCCAGCTTCCTGCCGGGGCTTGCCGGACTCAAAGGTATTCCCATGTGGACGTTCTATGTGAACCGCGGACAGGGGGTATGCGGCTTCGGAGTACGCGACAAAAACTCGCCGATCATGGAGTTCTCACCGGCCAGCATCTCTTACAAGAACGTGGCATCGTCCGGGTTCCGCACGTTTATTAAGCTGGGGGAGCATGACGAAGTCTATGAGCCGTTCCAGTCCTCGCATCCGGATCCGGCGGTGAAGCGGAAGATGACGATCCTGCCGAACGGGCTGACGATTGAGGAAGAGCATACCGGACATGGACTGAAAACGACGGTTCATTATTTTAATCTGCCGAACGATGATTATGCGGCGCTGGTGCGGCGGGTAGAGATTGAGAATACAGGCGGTGCGGAGCAGTCTCTGGAGCTGCTGGACGGTCTGCCGGAGATTCTTCCTTACGGATCGGCGAACAGCGCCTACAAGGAAATGGGCAATCTGCTGCGCAGCTGGATGGAGGTCTACAATCTGGAGCACGGCATTCCGTTCTACAAGCTGCGTTCCAGTACAAATGATGATGCCGAGATCAGTGAAATTCAGAACGGTCATTTCTATTTGTCGTTTACAGCAGAAGGGGAGCGGCTGCGGCCGGTTGTTGATTTTGAGGTGATTTTCGGCGCTAATACATCGCTTGCTTATCCGGACCGCTTCGCCGGCCTCACGCTTGATGAGCTGCTTGCGCAGCCGCAATATCCGGTGAATAAGGTGCCTTGCGGCTTCAGCGGTGTTAAGCGGACACTGGCTCCGGGCGGCAAGCTGACGCTGAACACCATTATCGGGCATGTCAGTGACATCGACAAAATCAACCGCAAGGCTGACCGTCTCTGCCGCGACGAATATATCACCGGCAAAATGCTGGAAGCGGCCGAGCTGACTGAGAACCTGACGGCGGATATTGCTACGCGGACCTCCTCCGCTATTTTTGACGCATACTGCCGCCAGTCCTATCTCGATAACTTTCTGCGCGGCGGGTATCCGTTTATTTTTGACAATGGAAAAGAAGGCTTTGTCGTGCATCTGTATTCACGCAAGCACGGGGATATGGAGCGGGATTATAACTTTTTCTCGCTTGCTCCCGAGTACTATTCGCAGGGCAACGGGAACTTCCGCGATATGAACCAGAACCGGCGGAACGATGTGTTTTTCCATCCGCAGGTCGGCAGCTTTAACATCAAAATGTTCTACAGCCTGATCCAGGCGGACGGCTATAATCCGCTAAGCGTGCAGGGAACGAGCTTTGAGGTGCTGCCGGAGCATGCTGCGCAGCTTAAAGAGTGGATTGAGGGCTCTGCGGCGGATCATCAGGCGGAGCTTGCAGCGCTGTGCCTCGGCAAATTTACACCAGGCCAGCTGATTAATTACATTGCCGATCATCAGGTGCAGCTCAAGGCGGATGAGCAGGAATTCCTCAGCGGTGTGCTGGCCCTGTCCCGGCAAAATATCGAAGCCGCCTTCGGTGAAGGCTTCTGGAGCGACCACTGGACCTACAACCTGGATCTGGTTGAAGGCTATCTGGAGATATTCCCGGATAAGCTGGCGGAGCTGCTGTTCGGCGATGAATCCTATACGTTCTACGACAGCGCTGCCTATGTGCTGCCGCGCAGCGAGAAGTATGTGATCAGCGGCGGGAAGGTGCGGCAATACGGCGCGCTGCTCGAGGATGAGGAGAAGCTGCACCGGCTGCACCGCAAAGCCGGCGATACCCAGTGGCTGCGCACGGAAGGCGGCACCGGGGCGATCTACTGCACCAGCCTGTTCGTCAAGATGCTCTCGCTGGCGCTGAACAAGTTCGCGACTCTTGATCCCTATGGCATGGGCGTGGAGATGGAGGGCAACAAGCCGGGCTGGAATGATGCGATGAACGGCCTGCCGGGCCTGTTCGGCTCCGGGATGAGCGAGACGTTCGAGCTCAAGCGGATGCTTGTGTTTATGCTGGAGGCACTCGAGAGCTTAGGAGTGCCTGAAGTAGAGGCCGCGCGGGAGCTGGTAGGGGCGCGGGAGGTACAGGAGCTGCAGGAAATGCAGGGATTGCAAGATTTGCAGGAGCCACAAGGGGCGCCGGAGCAGCTAAAGGGTTTAGAGGCTGCTGGCGGAATAGTATCGCTGCCCGTAGAGATCGCGCTGCTGCTGGAACGGGTGCTGGGGGCAGTAAACAAGCTGCTGGCCGGCGGGCTGGATGACTTCGGCTATTGGGACACCGTTGCTTCTGCACGCGAGACTTACCGGGAGAGCATCCGCTTCGGCATTAACGGAGAGCAGGCAGGGGTAAGCCTGGCTGTAATCCGTGAAGCCCTGGGCAAATTCCTGGATAAAGTGGATGCAGGGATCGAGCGGGCGGTGGCGCTTGGCGGCGGACTGGTGCCGACTTACTTCCGGTTTGAGGCTGTGCGCTTCCAGCCGGTAACCGATGAAGCCGGTAAGCCGGTCATCAGCGGCTATGGTTTGCCTAAGGCAATAGTAGAGGAATTCGAGGCTGCAGCACTTCCGTACTTCCTGGAGGGGCCGGCCCGTTGGCTCAAGACGCTGGACAGTCATGAGCAGGCCAAAGACATTTATAGCAAGGTTAAGGACAGCGGGCTATTCGATCCGGTAACATCGATGTACCGCACCTCGGTATCGCTTGAGGCTGAGTCACATGAGATCGGTCGCATCCGCGCCTTTACCCCAGGCTGGCAGGAGCGGGAGTCGAATTTCCTGCATATGTCCTATAAGTATCTGCTGGCGCTATTGAAAGGGGGGCTGTACGAGGAATTCTACAGTGAGATGCGAACCTCGCTGATCCCGTTCCTTGACCCGGCTATATACGGCCGCAGCACACTGGAGAATTCCTCCTTTATCAGCACGGGCGGCAATCCGGACCCGCTGACCCATGGCCGGGGCTTTGTGGCCAGACTCAGCGGCTCAACGGCTGAGTTCCTCAGCATGTGGAGAATGATGATGGCGGGCAGCCGGATGTTTGCGTTTGAGGACGGGGAGCTGACGCTGGAGCTGGCGCCGGCGCTGCCGGGCTGGCTGTTCGACGAACAGGGCGAGCTGATGTTTACCTTCCTGGGAGGAACGGAAGTGACCTACCATAACCCGCGCCGGGCCGATACGTACGGAGTGGAGAGGGCGGTTATCAGGCAGCTTACGCTGACCTATGGCGACGGAAGCAGCCGGCAGGTTGACGGGCCGCTGCTGCGCGGCGCGGAGGCCGAGGCCCTGCGCCGGGGCGAGATCACCGCAATCCGGGCGGATCTGGTGTAAGGTGTTTGAGGGGGCCGCTGAGGCCTCCTTTTTTTTGCTGCTCAGGCGGCGGTGGAGACGAATCCGCCCCTGAATTCCGCCGCGAGCATACCCGGTATGTAAATCAAAGGGAAAAATCCCGCTAACTCAGCCAAAGGTAGCTCAATCAGCACGCAATAGAGGGAAAAATCCCACTATTTCAACCAAAGGTAGCTCAATTAACGCCCAATAGAGGGAAAAATCGATGGCGTAAAATAAGTTGTGTACCAAGATTTGGAGCCTAGCAGGCAACAAAAAAGTAGGGTATTCTCGGGATTACCACACCACCGAGAAGGAGC
>NZ_JARXXP010000057.1 GCF_029893965.1 Paenibacillus sp. PastM-3 | reverse complement strand
TTGTTGTTTTGGCATTGTAGAGTTCCGCTCCTTAACTTGATAGGTTTATTCTACAAGCCCTTATTTTTTATGTCCAACTAAGTGTAGACGATCCAAATAGGCAATTTGCCTATTAGGGCTGCGCAAGGCGCTCTCGTGATACGGATGAGGAGAAACGCGCTCTCCCTGCGGGAATCGCTTACTGTGGTGCAATAGCTGTAGTCTATACAGTTAAATTACCCCATAAAGAATGGTAAATATTTTTAAATGCAGTTTATACACTTATACCCATATAATACCTCGTTATTGAGTAATTCCCTTAATTATAAATGTATAAAATACATCTATATCTAATAAAAGGAACTATTTGTGCCAAATAGGTGTACAAAATGCAATTATTTCTGTTGATCATAGCAGCTTATTTGGAGTTTTGTAGCTTCTATATAGGAGAGCTTAGGCTGAATGGTTATACTCTGCTCCCTCTCACTACTGCTCCAGCAAGGCGTTATAAATATCCCGTTTGGCCAACCCGCGGTCAGAGGCAGCTTTTTTCATAGCATCCTTACGTGTCACTCCGGAGGATTCATAATGGGCAACATGCTGTTCAATACTGAGCTCACGCCACCAGGAGGATTCAGCGAGTTCAGCTTCTTCCTTGCTTTCTCCCTCAACGACGATGACGTATTCGCCAAGCGGCGGATGCTCGGACAGCCAGGAGATACACTCCTCGATAGTGCCCCGCAGGAATTCTTCGTAGCGCTTGGTCAGCTCGCGGGCCAGAACTGCCCGGCGGTTACCGAAAGCCTCCTGCAAATGAGCCAGGGTCTTGGCTACTCTGTGCGGCGATTCATAGAAGAGCAGAGTACTTTGCTCCGTACGCAAGCCGGATAATACAGTGCGGATATCCTTGCGTTCACGCGGAAGGAATCCGATGAAGGTAAAGCTGGCGGTTGGCAGTCCGGAGGCAATTAAAGCTGACAACGCTGCGTTAGCTCCCGGGATCGGAATGACCGGAATACCGTGGCTGACAGCAAGTGCAACCAGGTCTGCACCTGGGTCGGAAATGGCCGGCAGACCGGCGTCACTGACCAGCGCCAGATTTTTACCTTCTATTATATAGCGTATTAATTCCGGCCCGCTGGCTGCCTTGTTATGCTCATGATAACTGAACAGCATAGAGGGGGTTATTTCGAAATGGCTCAGCAGCTTGCGGGTCTGTCTCGTATCCTCGGCAGCAATAATGTCACATTCCTGCAAAGTGCGTACGGCCCGGTAGGTCATATCCTCCAGATTGCCGATCGGCGTAGCGACCAGATAGAGGCTGCCGCTTCCCCCTGGCGCACCTGTGCCGGCCTCCGAATTTTTTTGAAAACTGCTCTGGCATTGTATGGTCATTGGCTGTTATCCTCTTTGTTTCCATAATAGATGTCCATGATTTCCGGACAGTATTGATTGTCATCATTATATACGATGAGCGGCGGTTGTAAACGCACCTCAGGCTTTCCGTCCCGTGCGGCTTCAATTAATACCATATTAGCCTCCAGATGAGCACGCGGATGGACAAACCGGATAATCTTCGGCTCCAGCCTGTATTGTCGCATTATACTGATGATGTCTACAAGCCTCTGGGGTTTATGCACCATGCTGACTTTGCCCCCGGTACGGACGAGCCGGACACAGGCCTGAATGACCTCCTCCAGTGTACAGCCAATCTCATGCCGGGCCATAGCCTGATGCGTATTCAGCTTGAGATCGCTTCCGTTAAGCGGCATATAGGGGGGATTAACGGTGATTGCATCATAAACACCATACCCGGCGATGTTATGCAGCTCACGTAAATCACCCTCATGAATCTGTACCCGCTCCTCCAGGCCGTTCATGGCAACACTGCGCCGGGCCATATCCGCCAGACGGGGCTGAATCTCAATCCCTTCTATAGAAGCTTTGGTCCGTGTGGTCAGTAGCATAGGAATAACGCCATTACCGGTGCATAAATCAAGTACTCTGCCCCGCGGCGGAATGCTGGCGAACCGGGCCAGTAATACAGCATCCATTGAAAAGCTGAACACCTCATCGCTCTGGATAATCCGCAGATCATGAGTCAGCAGATCATCAATCCGCTCCGAGGGCTGCAAGGGCACATGTGCTTCGTTAAAAGAATTTGTCATTGTAATCTCCTAAAATGTATAAATTCAAAAAAAACCGTAGGCGTAAATCTCCTACGGCTGGATATCCTCATTTATTAAGAAAAGAAAGACAGAACAGGCAGTCACCCTCTGTACGCAAATGTCCGAAATAGACATTGCAGATGTGAAAGCCTTCGTGATACAGCCGGGCCAGATTATCATATCCTTCCCCGACGACCTCCTCTGTTCCTTCAGCGGCAGCCAGCAGTGCTTCTGCTTCAGCTGTATCCACGGCCGGATCCAAAGGTGCTTCCCTTTTCAGTATTTTGCGGAGCTGTTCATTTTCCAGACTGAGCCTTTGATTGGCCTCCATCAGTTCCTTGACCGTCTGTTTCCAATCTCCGAGCGTGGCGCGCATCGTTTCCATCTGCGCTTCCATCTCCTGCATGTGTGCAAATATATTTATCTTCTCCAAGTTTCCACCCCGAAAGTAACCTTATATGGTTTACTTGACGACAACATCATCCATTGGAAGTTCCTTAACTTTGCCCACTTCGAACAACTGCACATGAACCGTACGACTTCCAGCGTTAATGCCTACTACCTTACCTTCTCCCAGTGAGGTTACAACAAGCTTGCCTACGGCCGGCATTTCTTCCTTCGTGCTTTCGTAATTATCATGCTCAAACTTCAGACAGCACATCAGCCTTCCGCATAAGCCGGAAATCTTGGTTGGATTCAGCGAAAGATTCTGATCCTTGGCCATCTTGATCGATACCGGCTCAAAATCGCCCAGCCAGGAGGAGCAGCATAATACCCGTCCGCAAGGCCCAAGCCCGCCAAGCATCTTCGCTTCATCACGTACACCGATCTGCCGCAGCTCAATCCGGGTCCGGAAAATACTTGCCAGATCCTTGACCAGTTCACGGAAATCGACGCGTCCCTCAGCGGTAAAATAAAAAATAATCTTGTTGCGGTCAAAAGTGAATTCTACATCCACAAGCTTCATTTTGAGGCCATGATCGCGGATTTTATTTAAACAGGTGTTGAAAGCATCCTTTGCTGCACCCTTGTTCTCCTCCACCACACGTGCGTCGGTTTCACCGGCGATCCGCATGACTTTTTTGAGAGGCAATACAACATCGGCTTCCTGCACCTCTTTTTTGCCAACGACAACCTTACCATATTCAACCCCTCGTGCCGTCTCCACAATAACGCATTGATCGCGTTCAATCGGGAAATCAAGCGGATCGAAATAATATATTTTACCCGCTTTTTTAAAGCGGACGCCTACTACGCTGTACAAAAATTAACCCCCTTGTTTGCCGGTAAAGGAACCCTTAAGCAAATCCGCTCCCTGGTGATCTATGCTTGTCCTTCCTTATCCGTGAAACCCTTACTTCCAGGCTGAAGCGTTGATCCGGAGGATTATATTAAACTAAACCTTTAGCCTTCCAATCGGATTAAAAACTGCTCCAGACAGAGCGCCGCATTGGCATTGGAACGGAGCTTGCGCTTGCTCTCCGCTGCGAATTCCATATAGGCGATCCATTGTTCTGTGCTCCGCTCGCGGGCATGTCTGGAAATAAAGTCTAACTGATCTATGAAAACGATGCTTTCGTGTCTGCGGTACAGGAAGTAGAGCATATCTTTGAACCAGAGGTGGAACATGCTGAACAGAGTATCCAAATGTTCACCGAGCCCGGTCTTGGCCAGCTTCTGCCCGGCTGTTGCCACTGCAGTGCTGCCCTTTCCCATAGACTCCTTTGCTAATTGTAACACTAGATTTCTCATTTCTGCAAACCAATTCTGTGCCAAAAGTTCCCTGCAGCCTTCGAGTCCGGAAGTGAGCGAAACGGCGCACCGCGCCAGTGCCACCGGGACCCCCTCCCCTGCCAAAGCCTGGAGCATTATATCCGGATGCAGCGGGCTAAAGGGGATACGCTGGGTTCTCGACTGAATTGTAGGCAGCAGGGAACTGCTGTTATCGGAGATTAGAATGCCCACTGCCGGAGCAGGGGGCTCCTCCAGAAATTTAAGCAGACTGTTGGCGGCCTGAACCGTCATTTTGTCCGCTCCTTCTATAATATAAATCTTCGGGTTAACTCCTTCTGACCGGTAAGAGAACATACGCTGCAGCTCGCGGATCTGATCAATCTTAATACTCGCCCCGTCGGGTGCCAGCAGTGTCAGATCAGGATGGTTCCCGTGCTCCACCTTGCGGCACTCCAGACATTCCCCGCAGGCATCATCCTTAAGCCTGGTACAGAATATGGCCTGGGCGAACATCAGGGCTGTCTTCATCTGCCCGCTGCCGGAAGGTCCGGTGAACAGATAGGCGTGGCTGACGGCATCCTTGCGGAGCGCGTTCTGAAGCAGCCGCTTCACATCCTCCTGGCCTAATATATCATGAAAAGGCATAAATTCCTCCAACTTCTTTTAAAAAGAAAGATTGATCAGCAATCCACGGATTTCGCCGACCCGTCCAAGCAGATCGATCCGGCCCTGCTCGCTCTCCAGCAGATCATCTGCCAGATTCAGCAGGGCGGCGTCAATTTCCTCGAGCAGCTTGTAGCGTTTGCCGCGGCCGCGGCGGTCCCAGCCTTTCGTTTCTTTTAGAACTACACCGCGCCGTGCCGTCTCTTCCAAAAAACGTTTGACCATATTTCTATATATAGCAAGCTCACGCACCGTCATTGATTTCGCCAGCCGGTCACCCTGCTGCTGAATATCTTTGATCTGACGGTTGAGCTCATCCAGTGTCTTCTGTTCACCCTGCTGCTGAAAAATATCGTTAAAGGTCCTCTGCTGGACAGGCCGCCGTTCTGCATCGGCATTCGGCATTTCACTTTTTAAGGGCCTGTAGCCCGGGTTAATTTTCACAGCTATCTACCGCCCTTATTATGCTCAATAATGCTCAAAACGATCGACAGGAAGTACAAATACTGTAGCTCCGCCTACCTGGACTTCAACAGGAAGCGGCAGATAGGAATCTGTGGTTCCGCTCATTGGAGTGACCGGAGTAACAAGCTGTTCGCGCACCTTGCAGCTATTGCGGATTACGCCGAGTACCGCATCTACCTGGGAATCATCTACACCAATCAGGAATGTCGTATTTCCCGCCCGCAGAAAACCGCCGGTACTGGCCAGCTTGGTGGCGCGGAAATTGGCTTTGACGAGTTCGCTGGACAACCGGTTGCTGTCTTTATCCTGGATAATGGCAATGATTAGATTCATCTCGCATTCCTCCTAAAAGTTTGGGTTAAAAGCTTGCTTTTACTGAAGTGTACATAGAGTACTATTAGACATTTGTTTTAAAAATCCTTTAATATCCGTTCTTTCAGGGTACGGACGATGTCCTGCTCCACCATATGAATTGGACGATTGGCATCAAGCACCACTACACGCCCGGGATCGGATTCCACCACCAGCTGATAGCCTTGGCGCACCTTCTGGTGAAAAGCGAGGTTCTCCAGATCTAGACGGTTAATTTCCCTCTCCTGGTTTGCAGCAATTCTTGCCAGACCCACTTCCGGATCCACATCAAGATAGAAGGTAAGATCCGGCTTGCGGCCGCCGGTGGCAAATTCATTAATGCTCCGCACTTGCTCAATTCCCAGTCCTCTTGCATGGCCCTGATAGACGAGGCTGCTGTCGACAAAGCGGTCACAAAGTACAGTAAGGCCCTGCTGTAATGCCGGCTCAACTACCTCCGCCAGATGCTGGCTTCTTGCAGCTGCATACAGCAGCGCTTCCGTCCGCGAATCCATCGCCGTATGGGCAGGGTCAAGGATGATGGAACGGATCTTTTCGGCAATTTCAATGCCCCCCGGTTCCCGCGTAATGATATAAGGCATGGAATGATTCTGCAGATAAGCTGCTACCCTGCCCAGCACCGTTGTTTTTCCTGCTCCATCGCCTCCCTCCAGAGTAATGAAAAAGCCCTCGCGTCCCACTTATACTTCTCCGCCCTTCTTATTGTTGTAAACTAAAATATACTGCAATGCATGATCGGCACAGGCCTGAAATTTGGCACCGCCTTGCCTGAGTGCAATCAGCCTTCCGTATACTGTTTCATTTATGACTTCACCCGGATATAAAAGCGGTATCCCTGGCGGATAAGGAATCACCATCTCCGCTGCTGTCCTCCCTATACTGTATTCGAGAGATACGCTTTCGGTTTCTGCTGCTGATACCGGCTTCAGGGAGAACCTCACAGGCTGTGAAAAATGTTGACGATTAAAAATGTTCCACGTGGAAATATTACCTGGCCGGGGTAATGCGGCTATCGGCTGTGAACCTGATGGGGCGTCTGACCGGTTAGAGCCAGATGGCGCTGCCGTAGACTCAGACTGATTAAGACCCATTGCGGCTGTCGGGGCGTCTGACCGGTTAGAGCCAGATGGCGGCGGCGTTTCAGCAGCTATCTGCCTAAGCACGCCCAGCAGCGCGGCGGACTCCTCAGCCTTCGAGCCGAGGCTGAAGGCCAGTACTACGTGCCGGTCGTCGCTCATCTCCGGCACGATGCCCTTCTCTTCGAGCCTGCGCTGCAGCTCGAAGCCCCCCAGGACCCCGGCGGCGTCATAGATGACCGCCTTGAAGGGGTCCTGGGCGGTGTACGCCGCCGCTTGTCCAGGCGGCGCGTGTGTCCCGGCGGCTGCGCCAGCGCCGCCGGGGGGCTGCTGCTGCACCGGAGGCTGCAGCAGCCCGAAGCGCGGCAGCTCTGCCAGGCTGCGCTTCAGCACGTCCACGGCGGCCAGCCCCGCCGTGAAGGCCCCGGCGCGCCTGGTGTGCACCAGCCGCCGGGCCAGATCGAGCGAAGCCATCAGCGGATACGATGGGCTGGAGCTCTGGACCATGGCCAGCCGCTGACGCAGCAGCGTGCGGTCAAGGCGCGGCCCCTGTACATGCAGCATGGCGCCCATCGTCAGCGCCGGCAGCATCTTGTGCGTGGACTGCACCACGCCGTCCGCGCCACAGGCAAGCGCCCCGGCCGGCAGCGCCGGGTGCTGCCCGTAATGCGCCCCGTGCGCCTCGTCGACCAGCAGCGGAACGCTGTGGTCATGGCAGATGCGCGCGAGGGGCGCAAGGTCCGTTCCCATGCCGTAGTAATTCGGCATGGTCACCAGCACGGCGGCGGCTTCCGGGTAGGCTGCGAGGGCAGCCTGTACCGCTTCAGCCGCCGGGGCGACCGCCAGGCCGCTGTCCGTATCCAGCTGCGGCTCCAGAAAAACAGCGTTCACCCCGGCCAGCATCAGCCCGTGTATCACGGATTTATGGACATTCCGCTGAAGAATCAGCGTCATCCCCGGTTCAGGACATACGGTTAAGAGAAGCGCAAGATTGCCGGCAGTACTGCCGCCAACCAGCAAAAAGCTCTCCTCCGCCCCAAAACAGTCCGCCGCCAGCTCCTGTGCTTCCTGAATAACACCCTCAGGATGATGAAGATCATCGGTTCCGGTGATCTCGGTGACATCGTACTTCATAACCTCTTCCAGATATCCTGACCCTCCGAAAGTGCAATAAGCATTTCCGTCCTTGTGGCCGGGGACATGATAAGATATATTACCCTTAAGTCTATATTGTTCCAGCATTTCATATATAGGTGCCCTGCCAGGCTCTAATTTGTCCATGTTCAATATCCTTCCTGGGGGTTACCTCTATTTTAACGCAAATAAGGCCAAACGCCTATAATACCATGCAAAAGCTTCCGCTGCACAGCAAAACGGCTCCTCCGCACCCATACAGAACGGGGAAGCCGTTATACAAATTGCCTGATATGCAGCCATTGCGACACTACTTCACCGCCCGCTCTCTTTACGCCGTTATTGTAATAACTCTACCCGGTTCAGGCGTTCTTTTGCAGTCCGATTTTCTTCATCCGTCCAATGAAAAAGCGGTACTTGATATCCTCAGCATCGGTACGCACCATTTCGCTCTCGCAATCCTCACAAATAAAATGCGAGACAATCACAATCCCTTCCTGCTTCAGCTGCCCGCAGATAATGCAGGACTGCTCGGTTTGCTGTTCCATAACCATCCCACCTTGACTCTTTTAAGAACAGTATGTTACACCTTCTATTATTTTAAACCTTTTCATAGTTTTTTCCTATCCTGCCCTGCCCGAAATATATATATTCCGCAATACGCCTAATAGTGACAGTAAATGCTGAGTTTAACAAAACACCTGAATCTTCCGATATTATTAACATGAGTACTCACGAGGAGGTCTGAAATTTCGCTATGGAATCCAACACCAAAGGCGCAGCAACATTCTACCAATACAAGCTTATCAAAAAAATAAATTTGACGAACACCAAGCTGCGCATATATTATCTGCTTCCTCTGATATTCCTGGTGCTGGAGAGCATATTCATATCCTGGTGGAGCTTCCTGTACATGCTGGTTGCTGCTCCTGTTATCTTGTGGATCCAGTATGTCATCTCACGCTCGGTGCTGCTTATTACCGGACATCCAATCGCAAAACGCTGGAAAATCTCCCTGCGTCTTCCCTGGTTAGGTTATATGCCGGAACAATACATCAGCTACAGCATTTTCCGAAAAGTACAGCTGCATAATTTCTGGATTGGCCTTTGTGTTGCTGCACTCTTTATAGTGTGGGTACCTGCTGCTTTCACGGCTTCTCTGGCCGTCTGCCACCTCTGGCTGCTTCTTCCACGCTTATACGTACTGTTCATGCTGCGGGACAATGAAAAAAGCGGGATGCTCAAATTCAGCCCGGCCGACGCCTCATACTATGCACAGTGAGTCCTTAAGCCCATACATACATCACCGCAGAGTTGGAGCATGCCTAAAGGCCAGGATCCATTTAGAAAACAATAATCGCCGTCCGGATGGACGGCGATTATCTATTTACTCTTAAGCCCTTTAATGGCTACCTTCTTTTCTTTGGGGATCATGACTATAAAATAGCCGTCGTGCACGGTTAGGTGAACGATTACCCCATCCTTTTGAAAGACCCGGGAATTTCCCTCATCGCCTCTTTGTTCCTTCCAGCCCCAAGCTTCGATAGCCTCCAGATAAGGATCAGGCAGCCCTTCCTTCTCCCTAAGCCCGGATAAAGAATAGCGCACATAGTCCATAGCAGCATTTGTGGTCGTTCGATCAGGAGAGCTTGCCTCCTTGGGAACAGGAAAGCTCTTTTCATTTAGAGCTCCTTCAAAGCCATCCCAGCTAGGCTCCTTAGCGCCACAGCCGATCAGCATAACACTCAATATACAAACAAGTAGTAATATCCACATGGGCCGCTTCCGCTTCATACCTTAAAACCTCCTTACAACCACCATGCATCAAAAGACACAAAAAAATTCAAAGTTAGAATTTATCAGTAGTTCGTTCGTATTAAGGGCAATGCTTAATATTTGCACATTTCTATTATACTTGGATAACTCATATCGTCGGTAACAAAAATGTCACTCAATTGAAAGCGTTTTATTACAAAATATTCTTTACTGTGCACCCTTTTAAGCCTGTAAAAACAACAAAAAAGCCATTGTCGATTGCTCAACAATGGCTTTGTGTGCTTGGCGGCGTCCTACTCTCCCAGGACCCTTCGGTCCAAGTACCATC
>NZ_JARXXP010000056.1 GCF_029893965.1 Paenibacillus sp. PastM-3 | reverse complement strand
GCTTTTTCTAATGCTCTAACTGGAACATTCACCTTTAAAAACTGGCAGCTTGAACTCGGCAGCACTCCTACACCGTTTACCCCAGCGGAGCCACAATCTGTTATCCTCCCAGTTGCTCTCGGCCAGATCGGAGATGTGAAGGATAGCGTATATAGTGCGGGTACAGAATGGATATATGTGGAGCGGATCAAGAAAAATGTGGCGTTGGATGGTTCGCTGGCTTGGACATTTGATGTTAGTATTTCAGGGTTTAAAGTTGTAAAGGTTCCAGCATTTGCGGGTCTTACACAGCATATGACCTCTGCGAATTCTCGAGCAATCCGTTATGATGGGCGGGTTTTGACACCATATACTGGTACTGCAACGACAGCCAATGCTTATCGTCAGCTTTTTGGAGATACATCATTTTTCACTACAATCTCAACTGATGCATCTGGTTGGACGGACACGCTTAATCCTAGTGCTAATGCTATAAAAGCTCTTATGAATGGTTGGCTTGCTATAGCCAACAACGGCACATCATATACGTCTTGGGTGTCCATCTTGGACGGCAGTGCTCCTACTACCAATACAGAGGCTTGGGTAGCAGCAAATAAAGCACCGGGCTGGACAGCATGGGCTACCACGGATTACGCTCTAGCCTCTGCTGCTGCCCCAGTTGTCATCCCGAATGCAGAGGGCAGTATTACACTGCACCCAGGAGGCAATCAGATCAGTGTAGAGACGGGGGTTATTCAGCGGGAGAAAGTCACTCCTGTGTTTAATTCTGGAGCAAACTATTGGGAAATTAACAGAACGGATGTACAGTACCCTGCATCAAAAACGTCGAAACGCTTGGCTAGGTTTGTAGAGATTTATGCTGGTGCCGATGTGATGCCTAGAGTATGGGCTGTTAATGCGATGGGTGTGTCTGGAACAGATAATGGGGCGCGGGCGGGTATCCCGGGAGCTTACTATGATACCACAAAGGATTACTATGTCACCTACATCGCCCTGGACAAATACGCTCTTACGGCTAATGTCACAGAGACAGCAGCGACCTGGAAGACAGGGCTGGGGGGTGTGGTATCTGATCTGGTGCAGGATGTCGCGGAGCTGCGGCAGGAGAATGATCGGCAGGATTTTGCAGATGACTACATCGAGGCAAAGGTCGATAACCTGAAGTTAGGTATATCAAATGCAAGCGCCCTTCCAGACAGTATTCAAAAGTTCAAGCTAACCGAGAACACCGGCGCACCATTCTTAGTTAATTCGGGAAGCGCAAATACTTTGGTGAACACTGGTCTATATAGTATTACAAACTCATCAGTAACAGACTTGCCCGCGGCAGCGACAGGGATATTGGAGGTTGAGGGCGCTCTACAAAGATTCACAGAAACCCCGTCTCTGCGGACGTGGAAGCGACGAATTAACGCAGGCGTATGGAACTCTTGGGTTGAAGATGAAAACGCCAGCCGCAAGAACGTTGCTGGAGGATATGCAGGATTAGATACAAATGGAGACCTTGCAATTGCGGCCATTCCCGATTCAGTATTACAAGGTACGCTTGCTTATGCTGTTACAACAGGCACCTATGCGACATTGGCTGCCAGCTTAACCCCCGCGCCTGCTTCGCTGACTGCAGGGTTACGCTTGACTATCAAGACCCATGTCGCCAGCCCTGGCCCGGCTACGCTTAACGTCAACGGCCTTGGAGCCAAATCCATTAAAAAGCCAAACGGCAACAATGCTGCTTTGGCTCTTGGTGGTGTCTATACGCTGGTGTACGATGGCACAAATTTTATCTTACAGGGTGAAGGGGGTGAGTACGGAACAGCAGGGGCAGCACAGGTCCTGTCTGGCTACACAGTAGGATCGGAGGATGGCCTAATAAATGGTAGCATGGCAAATAACGGTGCAGGCGGGACAGTCACCCCTACAACATCAGTGCAGACTAAGCCAGCAGGATATTATTCGTCGGCCATTACCATAGCCGCAGTATCAGCACCGGCTAATAAAATATTATCCGATACAACGATTGCCGGAGTAGCAGGCACCGTGCCAATCATTACATCGGGTAGCGACCCAGCTCAGGGCGTGGGCTTATGGGCGGATGGGGGGTTGGCCGTATATCCTTCGGAGGGCTATCGAAAAGGCGGGTCAGGTGCCGGAGAAATTAAGGTGTCTGTTGCACAATTACAGTCAGCTGATGTTTCACTGCGTCCAGAAAACATTTTAAGCGGTAAGACTATATTTGGAACGTCAGGCACTGTAGTTAAAGGGCCAACAAGAGGAACGGTAAGCACATCTGGTAGTGTGGGCTCTTATGCTGATGGAGGAACTATATTATCAATTGCTCCATGTCCGCAGGGATTTTCTTTTGTAGGGACTGGTACTGGACTGCGGATTGTAGGAACTTCGCAAGTTCAGTTATTTGATAGTGCGGGTCACTACTTCACTTTTATTAATAATGTTATAGAAAATCGAACCGATATTTTAAGTTCCTTTATTATTGATCCTGCAGCAAATCGTGTGACATGGTGCGTTAATGGAGTGATACAATCCGAAACCATTTCAGGAAACTCCCTGAACGTCAACACTCAGTTGTCATTAACTATAAAAGGGGGAGCGAACGGAAATACGTTTAATTTACAGGGGACAATGCTCTATTAAAATATAAAAAGTGAGGTGGATGTTATGCAGATTGGAATGAAGATTTACTATGATAAGGCAACCGGCAATGTAATCCACAATACCGGCGAATACATCGGCCGGAGTTATACGGAGCCTACGGAAGATCAGGACTTTGCCAGCATTAAGGAGTTGGCCCAGCGCGTCCGGGAGACAGTCGGCGTACTCAAGCTGCAGTACGGACAGTACTCCCGCGAGTTTGCTCAGGCAGATAGTTACCGGGTTAATCTGGAGTCCGGCACGCTGGAGTTTACCTATCCCGGCCCGCAGCCGCATCCCTTTGAAGGCAGGTTGGAAGCAGTGGAGGCTGGATCGGCCGACACCGCGCAGCAGCTGGCCGAAACGCTTACCCGCCTGAATGACGCTGAGGCTCAACTGCAGGACGCGCAACTCGCATTGGTTGAAACATTTGAGGAGCTGCAGGTTACCCGGCAGGAGGCAGCAGATGCGCAGCTTGCGCTCACAGAGCTGTACGAGCTGGTACTCGCCGGGCAGCAGCCTGTAACGCCTGAAGCCCCTGCAGAGGGAGGTGAAGTAGACAATGGCTAAAGTGTATGCAAGCTTGATCAGAAAGGGCCTGAAGACGCTGGACCAGGTGCCGGAGGTTATCCGTCCGGATGTGGCCGCCTTGCTGGAAACCGAATAGTGATTGCCGGAAGCGCCTAATGAGGCGTTTTTGTTTTGCCCTCGGAGCTGATCCGGGGGCTTTGTTTTGCCCAACAAACAGAGAGAGGGAGCGGTCATAATGCCTGACGGGGGAACTCAAAACAGAGGAGGGAGCGGGGATGTAATGCCTTTGCAAAGGCTGGATGATGTAGAGCAGCAGCTGCAGGGGCTGGCAGCAGAATTTACACGGTTGTCGGCTGAAAACGTCACTGCTAACACCAAGCTGAAGCTCTTGGAAGAAAACGATCACCGGCATGAGGAGAACATCAAGCAGATCAAAGAATCCACCATAGAGATGAAAGTCCAGTTTAACGCCATCATGGGGAAGTTTGATCAGTTGGAGAACCGGATATTTATGCTGCTGCAGCAGTCCGGCAAGGACAATCAGACGGAGCGAAAGTTCTGGATGGACTTACTCAAGTATGTGATCGGCGGGACGATCTTTGTTATTGTTGGATACATTTTCATAGGAGGGAAATGACGTGCAGATCATCCAAAAGGGCAATGCCCACACGAACTCAAGCAGTCGGGATGGACATATACCGATTGCAATCGTAAATCATATCAGCGGCGGGACCATGAGCAGCATGGACTCCTGGTTCACCTCATCCGGGAATGAGGAAAGCAGCGCGCATTTTGGTGTATCGAAAGCCGGTGTGATTCACCAATACGTGGATATTAGGAAAATGGCTTGGGCAAACGGCCTGAAGGTTGCAGACATTCCACGAGCAACGGCTACCATCGTGAAGGAGCAGGCGCCGGTTAATCCTAACAAATATAGCGTCAGCATCGAGCATGAGGGCACTGACGGCGCTCTGACAGAGGCGCAGTTTGCTGCAACCGTCTTGCTGCATAAATACATTGCCAGCGAGGTCAAGCGCATCTATGGCAAGAAGCTGCTACTGGATACCAAGCATGTGATCGGGCACTTCCAGGTAGACCCGAAGCGCAAACCGTTCTGTCCTGGCCCTAAGTTTCCATGGGAAAGGCTGTATGCGGCAATCAATCAAAAGGAGAGTGATACCGTGAAAAAGGATGTTTTGGTGACTGTGAAGGTCAGTGGCAAGCAGATCCAGAACGGCGTGCTGGAGGATGGGGTGACATATCTACCGGTGCGTGCTGTGGCTGAGGCGTTGGGCCTGACAGTGGGCTGGGATCAGGCGAATAAAATTGTTACCCTTACGAAGGAGGGCGAATAGCAATGAACAGCAAATGGCGGAACTATGGTATGTGGGTATCCCTGACGGCAGCAGTGCTGCTGGGTGTCCAGACTGTCGGAGCAATCTTCGGGGTACAGTTTGCGCCGGAGAAGTATGATGAGGCTACAGCGGCGGTTAATGCGATCCTGGGGATTTTGGTTGTGCTGGGTATCGTAAGCAACCCGGAAGCCGGCAAAGGATATACAGATAAAGAGTAGCACCGCGCCCACTGGCTAAGGCTGGTGGGCGTTTATTTCCTCCTAAAAACCCCGAAATAAAACCCTTAATTCCTCTGTTTTTTCGCCTTTTACTTAACGATTGACTGATAAAATAGATATAAACAAAGAAAATTTTTACAAAATACCCCTAATCAAACGCTTGTTCGGAAGGAGAATGGATATTATAGTGTAATTAATAATTACAGGAGCACATAAATATCCTGTGAGGTGGAAAAATGTATAGCAGCCGTTGTATCGACTACATTAACCTAGAAGACTCTTTTAATACCCGTATTATTACTTATGTAACAGGTGACCGACCAGGGTGGGAAACACAAATATCTCCTGATGTCGTGGATACTTTTATTCATCACTTGGACAAAATGGGCCCTCAACAGAAGCTAACATTATTCCTGTACACGCGCGGTGGAAATACAATGGGCGCTTGGAGTATAGTTAATCTTATCAGACAATTCTGTGAAGAATTCGAGATCATAGTTTCCTCTAAAGCGCATAGCGCAGGAACATTAATGTGTTTAGGAGCAAATAGTATCATTATGACTAAACAGGCTACACTAGGCCCTATAGACCCAAGTGTGAATACTCCTTTGAATCCTCAAATACCTGCCGGCAACCCTTTAGCAAAATATCCTGTGAGTGTTGAGGCAATCAAAGGATATTTTGAATTAGCTAAAACTGAACTTAATATTAATGATGAGAAGAGTTTAACCGATGTATTAGTTAAGCTCGCCGATATGGTTCACCCACTTGTGCTTGGTGAGGTTTACAGAGCTAAAGCACAAATTCAAATGCTTGCAAAGAAGTTATTAATCCATCAAGATTTCACAGAAGAAAAGTTAGATGAAATAATCTCTTTTTTAGTTAGTGATTCCGGTAGCCATGATTACACAATTTATCGGAGAGAGGCAAGAGAACAACTCGGTCTTAATATCGTTAAACCTACACAACACCAGTACGAAGCGATAAAAAGATTGCAAAATAGTATTACGAATGACCTTAAGCTAAATGAACCTTTTGATCAACAGGCTTTACTGGGGCCAGCCACAAATGCAAGATATGAGATCAAACGTTGTTTGATTGAGAGTGTTGAGGGCGGATCCCATTTTTTCAATAGCGAAGGTGAGCTAAGCAGAGTTCAAGTACAGACACCAAATGGATTGCAGAATGGAATTAATGATCTGAGAATTTTTGAAGGATGGAGGTTTGAAGATGCACCAGCAAGGACCAACTAATAACATCGTGTACAACATTTACTCAAATTCAAGTGCTGCTTCAGTGAACATTGAAACCACTGTGAAACCAGATGCTTACTCGAATGTATTAAAAAATCAAACGGTAATCTACTCAAAGATGGATCCGAGGTTTAGTTTGAACCAAACAACTTCTTGTACATGACTGTTTGGATGTATGTTTAATTTAGCATTATCAAGTTCAGTTGCTTTACTTCAATACCCTGCCTATTTAATGGTGGGGTATTTCATTACATAGGAGTGAATAGTGTGAGTACTACATATAAAGTCCTTGAGAGCGATTCAGACTTTCTGGCTGCAGCCCTAAGCCAAGCCCGAGTTACGGTATTTGAACTCCGCGGTGATCTGACTGGCTGCATCGTTGATTATGGCGGACCCGTGCAGAAGTGGAGTCCTGAAAGTATTAAAATAGCTGATGCTTATTATCGTCGTGGAGAGTTTGAATTTAGAATGGTACTTGCTTAGGTGAATACATAAAATGACCCGCCAGCATAGGCTAGCGGGTATAATATGAACTGTTTCTATTAGAAAGGTTCTCCTCCGTTAACTACCACAGTAGATGATTGATATTTGGTATAGTAAGATCCACTATTTGTAATGCTAGAACTTACCAAATACTTCTCAGCACTAAATTCACCGCTAGCTAAAAATAATCCATGATTTGAATTAACTACTATCTTTCCATACGTAGGTCTCATATCACAACTTAGATTTTTAGTTGTTGGATATCCGAATAAATTTGCGTATTGTGCCGTTGAATTCGCTGAATCGTAGTTTGTGTTCCTGGAACAATATCGGAAACAGTGCCATTGTCATTGACACCTGGATTTGTTATTTGTGTTCCATTTTTTGTATAAAGATAAAGTGTTACATCTGAATCGACATCGCTTAAGTTATTGATGTTGAACATAAATTGGTCTCGGTATTGGTTTGTGGAAGAATTGTCACCACAAACGGTGTTACTTTGAATTGAAAAATAAATGACACGATTTACATTAGCTGAGACATCGCCAGACGAAGTTATAAGCATTGATGCTATTAACAACGTAATGATTCCTAATTTAGAAATAAATGATTTTTTCAATCGGTACAACCCCTTATTTTTTTCTATAATCTTACACTTAGAGATCCTAAAAATACAGACTATTATTGGGAATAGGAGAGAGCATCCTAAAAAACAAGCCGCCAATCCATGGCGAGATTTTTTTGTTAATCCACATATTTCCTAAGCAACCCTTAAGTGTATTGTAAATAAATGTCGAATAACAGACTGTTTGTTCGCTCTTTTTTAGTGTAGGCTTGAGGCATACATATTAAAGGAGATGAAAGTTTGTGAAGAGTTGGAAGAAAAAACTGGGATTCTGTGGTCTTATATTAATTATAGCTATATCATTTTTTGGAATTCAAAAAAATACATTTGCAGCTACTGTTGGCAGTAGCCAATTATTAAAGCCTGAAACCGGATGGACGCGGATAATTGATTCTAATCCACTTATTACTTATATGGGGACATGGACAAAATATACATGGAGTGGGTATAGTACAGGATCAGCAACCGCTGCGATATCTGATGGAGCATCAGCGTCTTTTTGGTTTAAGGGCGATAAATTGAGAGTTCTTGGAACGAGGAATACTAATAAGTCTAAAAATATGAAAATACAGATTGATGATACGACATATACTTTCAATGTCTATGGCAATCCTCAAGCAGATACATTATTGTTTGAGAAGACTGGATTAGATAATGCGAATCATCAAGTAACACTAATTTATAACAAAGAGACTTCTGAAGATTTTGTATTGAGTGCATTTGATATAAGTGATGGCGGATCATTAATTCCAGAGCCTACTGCGACCCCAACACCATCTCCAACTGTTGCGCCTACGACTACACCAGCACCGACTGTTACACCGACTAACGAACCAACTGTAACTCCCGAGCCCATAGCGACACCCAGTCCTACTCCCGATCAATCTACCGGTAACCGTGCTATCCTTATAGTTACGATGAATACTGGTCTTGAGAAAGAGTTCGATCTTAGCATGGACGAAGTCAACGCATTTATTAGATGGTACGAGAATAAACAAGCTGGAACTGGCACAGCATCCTATGCCATTGATAAACAAGATAATAATAAAGGGCCGTTCTCTAGTCGGAAAGACTATATGATCTTTGATAAAATCCTTACTTTTAGTGTTGACGAGTATTCTGCCGAATAAAGATAAGTAAACAAACCCGCCAGGCTTAGGCCTGACGGGCCTTTTTGTGTTTATACAATAAACTCAGTAAATACCGGTGACCGCAGCATGCCGGACTTGGTCCAATTCCTCATACGCACTTTGGCGCGTAGTTTCGGCGCCAGGTGAACAAACTCCTTATCCTCGCCGGTTACCAGTTGGCCGGCAACTCCGCGAAACGCCTGCTTATGCACTGGCGACACTCCAAACTCAATCACTCCAGCTGGCCGCAGTTTATCGGACGGTCCGGGCACAGCTGCCAACCAGCCGAACTCCTGCTTTCTATAGCCCGTAATGTAGACATCTGCATAGGTCCAGTTAATGACCTTCTGCCAGGCGTGAGACCGGCGGCCAACCTCATAAAGGCTGTTCTTGCGTTTGCCCACAACGCCCTCCATGCCTCGCGTCTCGATCTGCTCAAACAGCGCCTCTCCAGCACCATCCACGTAGGGCACCACGCCAAAGCTGCCGGATGGCAGGGATAACCCAGCAAGTATCTCCTTGCGGCGCAGCAGCGGCAATCCTGTTAGGTCATTTCCTTTGTACTGGAGGATGTCAAAGATAGCGTAGTATGCCGGCAGAGTGCCAGTGAGCTGCTGGATTTTACCCTGTCTGCGCGCTTGGAATCTACTCATGACAGCCTCGAAATCTGACACCCCTGTGGCCGGATCGACGCAGGCGACCTCACCGTCCAGGATTACATCATCTGCAAATGGTAACTGCAACTCGGGGTATTGCCGGGTGCAGTCGTTGTCATGCCGAGTATATAGGCGGACCTGCCCGGCCTGTTGCGAATAAATCAAACGGTGCCCGTCAATCTTGGGCTCATATATATAATCACTGTTGCTAAACGGCACGGGAGCTGTCTGCAGCAGCATAGGACTGATAAACATAGTCTCACCTCATAATGATTATAATGCTTAACTAAACCCTTCGGGCGCGGTAAGTATTGGGACTGGCCGTATTATATTTCCATTGCTTAAAAATCCAGAACGCGGTTATAATACAAACAAATGTTCCTATTTTGGAGGCGGGTCAGTATGAAAATGAGCATCGGGCAGACAGTAGAGATCGTTTATCAGGCGAAAGACGGTAAGATCACACAGCGCAAAATTGAGATTGTTGGCATCCGTAACGGCCGCATTCGAGCGACTTGTTTGACTTCCGATGCTCCGAGGGTATTTCTTGCTGAGAACATCCTTGCCTGGAGGCTTGTAAAGAGAGGTGTGGTGGCATGAGCGAATTAACCAAAAGAGAACGGGATGCTCTGAATGCTATTGTCACTCTATATGATCAATTGAAGTACTCACCGACTATGAAGGAAATTGCAGAGGAAATGGGATTAGCATCTGCATCAACTGCCTTCAAATATATTGAGCTATTGGAGAAGAAGGGATTCATTGAACGTAAAGAGAGTGCTCCGCGGGCTTTGAGGGTGCTGCGGCGTGCTTGATGATACTTCCCGGAAGCTGCTGCGAATTATAGCCCAGTTTCGGTATCACTTTAAACGAATGCCTGATATTAAGGAATTAGGACGCTTGAGCGGCCGGCGGCCGGCAGAGATTACAAAGGCATTTAAGGTGTTGGCAGCCGAAAACTACATACAATGGAACACGTCTGAGCCTATCCAAAAGGCGGTTATACTTGAAGTGTGGGAACGTAACGTACCATACGATATAACGCCGCAGGGAGGCACACAGACTGTGAGGGACGGCGGTAATATTGATTACTGGCTTTACCACTAGGGAGGCTTACATATATGACTAAATTGGACGGGAATGACCGGTGGCAAAATAAGATGCTGCTCACAGATCATGTTGATCAGTATGAGGAACAGCAGCGTGAAATGGAAATCCCGGTAAATGGTTTGTTGACAAATGAGGAGCGGCTAATGGTTCGTGACCTGATCTTACTGCCACATATAGATACGATGCTGGCAAAAAGTATGGCAGAGATCGAGCGGTCCGGTAATGTCCTGACCAAAATGTATTTGTTAGCCGGCCGTTACATACAAAATCGAATATCGAAAGACACTTGGGAACTACAGAAGGAATTAAAACAGAGAAACGTTAGGTTTATTTCGGAGGAACAGGACGACTTTATATTGCACTATAAGATATTCTTCAGGGGCTACCAGGAACGCTTCGGGCTCACCAGGGACGTAATGCGTACAGAGATTAGTCTGAGACTCACCAAGTATACGGCCGAGCTGGGACGTGTCCTAAAGGACCATCTTAAATAATGCAGACATAACAAAACCCCGGGGAGATCCCGGGGCTGTTTCTATTTAATCTCAGCCAGCGCCTTATCCATTTGTGATTCATTCGCCTTGACAGACTCACTGTCTACAGCATCTACACCGCGATATGTGTACTTGGTGTTCTGATAAAAATCGAATGCGAAATCACCGAGGGGTGTTCCTTCATGTGCCTTTTCTACTACCACTGCTTTAAAAATATTGATAAGCATATATTCAGTATCTTCAATATGTGCAAGGTAGTTTTGAGCATTATACTCTTCCACGATCTGAGATTCAAAGTCCTTTAATTCTTCAGCAGCTGGCTCGTAGTCTTTTGCCAATACTTCTGCAGCATCTGCTTTTTGAGTAGGGTCAGTGTCCGATTGAGCAATCTGTTTAATTGCTGATTCCCAGTTGATGGATGATTCTTCTGAGCTGGTTTCTCCAGTACTTGGGGCAGCGGTCGGTTCAGCAGTTTGCTCGGCAACAACAGGCTGCGCTTCCTCTGTCGCCGCAGGCGTTGCCTGATCAGCCGGATCGTCATTACCTGTCAGCAGCCCGATGGTTCCACCAACTACGATGACGATTACCCAAAATACCCAACGTTTATAAAATGGCTTCTTCATGGTGTTCCCCCTAAAACTGATAATCATTAACAAAAACAGTCTATCAGATTTAGACAAATACTACCATTGTTGATTATATGTTTTAAAAGTTAATCACTACTTTTTTCAATTTTCCAATGATACGGATGTTCGTTTCTTCGCCAGTCAAAACGATAGGAGGATAATTTGGATTTGTAGATTGTAAAATCAAAGTGTTATTTTGCTTGTAAACCTTCTTCAAAACCGCCTCATCGTCAATTGAAACAGCCGCAATCTCTCCATCTTCAACTTCTTCCTGTTGCCGAATTAATAACAAATCTCCATCATAAATTCGGGCCCCGTTCATGCTATCGCCTTTAGCTCTCAAGTAGAAATATTGGCCGCCATTAATCCACGAGCGAGGAGTTACTTCATAACCTTCAATTGATTCGTATGCTACCCGACCGTTACCACAAGAAATCTTCCCGACAATTGGCAAACTTATGTTTTCTGATTCTGCAGACTCTTCGCCCAGATATGTATATGCGCCTTCGGTTAATTGATTAACTGTAACACCCAAGGCAACTGCTATTTCTTTTAGTCGATCCATGTCGATTTTATGTTCACCATGTTCATATCTTTG
>NZ_JARXXP010000055.1 GCF_029893965.1 Paenibacillus sp. PastM-3 | reverse complement strand
GTTCGCGGAGCGTCCACCCAAGTGAATACGTACATCCTACTCCAAACCAAGGGCCGTCCCAAGTAGCCATTTCATGGCTTTTGGGACAGCCCCTTGCTCTTTTTACTCCCGCTGAAAAGTTACTTTGCAGAAATCCCAAACTCTGTTCCGGCATAGGACGGCGAGTCCGCTTCCTCTGTTAACACTGTTACCGGGACAGCCCTTGACTGTGCCACCTCGGATGTATTCAGCGCCCCTGCAATATTCTCCATTGCATCAAGTGGTGTGTTATCGTCGCAGCCTGCCAGCAGCAGACATAAAATGAACAAAACCAGGATTATCCGCCGGCTTTTTATCATTTGAAGTTTCCCTCCAGACTTTCGCCTTATTTATTTATTACAGGCAAAATCAAGATAAATTCGATCACCGGAATGGCTGCCGTCGCAGCGACTATGATTTTACCGCGGGGATTGGCCATATTGATCGTCCAGCCGAAACCGTTAATGTTCGGAACAAGCAGCGCCGGATCCTCAGGATTCACATAAATGCTTCCGAGCCACTTCCAGTGCCTCTCCTCCATCGACGGAACGTCCCTTAGCTGATCAATACCTTTGATGCGCAGGTACAGCATGACGCCAGTCAATGCCAGGAAGAGCGCTGCAAAGAGCGACATGCCGGAGAGGAAGAGCAGATTTCCCTTCCAGCCGTACAATCCTATGGCTTGCGACACTCCTACGAATACAATCATTAGCAGCGAAGCGGCCCATGCCAAAATCGAATGGATCCGCTTATGCGCTAATTGTTTCTGCAGCGAGCCTTCCCGGTCCTGGGGATCCAGCGATGTCCTTGCGCGGCTGATCAGCCGGTTATAGCAGAGGAAAACGGTGATATTTAGCGCTTGCACCATGTTTAGTACGAACACAATCCACACGGATTTGTTAAAACTGAAATTCCCGAGAATCAGCACCTGCGGAATCGCATCCCACTTCGCAGCAGCGAAAAAGATGCACAGCCCCATCACGGCAGTATTTACGGTATACCACCACGGGCTTAACACCGGTCTCTGCATCCTTCCGGCCATAAGACTTGCTGCGCGCTTACTCTGCCGGGCAATCTCCCAGCCTCTGGCTGCTTTCAAGCGCACTGCGGACATCCGGCTGATCCACATGGCAAAGCCTGACCCTATGATTGAAAGCAAAATAGCTGCCGTCCAAATCAGAAGACCCCACGCAGGCAGATGGCGCAACCATAAAAAGCAAGCCCCTGCGCCGACAATGGCCGCAAAACCGCTGGTAAGCATAGCATAATTCCGGCGAATGGCACGGACGGCAGGATCCTGCCGGGCCTCCTCAGGCAGCACAATGCCGAACAGCACAGTCCGCAATCCGAGATAGACCTGTAAGCTAAGCATCAAAACGATCATTACATAAAGGCTGGATATCAAGATTACCGGTTGTTGTGCCAATGTTATTCCCCTCCGCGATTCGTAATAATATCCCGGTACACCGATCTGCTCTCCTGTGCGAATACCTCTTCCGCCATGCCTCTTACCGCAGCTGCCGCCGCAAGGGACCGCAGCTGCCGCCGGAGCTTCTCCTCGAATGCCTCTGTCACGCCGGGCATCCCGCCCGGCTGAACGATAACGCCTGTCTTCCGGTGTACTTGAAGCAAGCCCTCCTGCTTAAGCAGATTATAGGCTTTGTTAACGGTATGAAGATTGATCCCCAGGTCCTCCGCCAAGCTACGAATCGACGGAAGCGGATCCCCGGGCCGCAAGGCACCGGAGGCGATCCCTTCGACGATTTGGTCAACCAGTTGTGTATAGATCGGGGTTTCCGATTGCAGATCGAGCTCGATGAACAAAAACAGCCCTCCTTTATTGTTTGTTATATTACATATATAACATAGATAACAAAACTACTCAAGAGCAAATTGAAAATAATTCCATACAGCCAAATAAAACAGCAGCTGATTTTTTTGTCCAGCTGCCGCGTTGTCCTTATTCAATTAAGTTACACTATAGTGCCGGAATTTCTTTTTCCATAATAAAATCATCCATGACAAATCCATTCCCGATATCGGCTACTTGTTCCCGTACCGTCCGGAAGCCTTTTTTCTCATATACCGCAATACTGGATTCGTTATGACGATTGACCGTGAGCCAAATATGGCTCAGGCTCCGGTCTTTGCACAGCTTCTCCAGAAAAGCCAGCGCCTGGCTGGCATAGCTGCGCCCCCTGTGCTCCTTGCCTATGTAGAACTTGCTCAAGAAGAGCTTGCCTGCTTCCGGTCTGGCCGAAATATATCCGACTACGGAGTCGTCACCACGGATTATGTAATATTCATAGCCCTGATTAGAAATCTGATCCGTAATCGCTTGAACAGACTGGAACTTTTCAATCATGTAATCAATCTGCTCCATTGTAATAATGGAAACGTAATATTCGCGCCATATTTCCCCCGCCAACCGGGCCACCTCAGCAGTTTCTTCCGCTGTATTCACCTGCGAAAACAAAAGTTTCATAGCATGCGCCTGCCTTTCCCGGATCTATTGCCCTATCATATTAATTGAATATTATATATTCATAGAAGCTCAGTCGCAACTTTGTCTATTTATGACGTCAAAAAGCGTAGCCTGCAGATCCCGTCCGCAGGCTACGCTTCTAACACCACCTCACCGTTACATCACGCGGCTCAAGATTGCTCCGCCCCCCACGCCCGGATCAGCCGGGCAAAGACCACCGCAGCTTCCGCCCGGCTCGTTTCTCCCTTCGGATCAGCGTAACCGCCCGGCTTGCCGCTCAGAATACCTGCCGCCGCAACAGCCTCTACCGCTTCCTTCGCCCACGCATTCACGCTTCCGGCATCGGTGAAGTCCGGCGACGTAATGGCACGCGGCTTATAGCCCTTGGTTGCTGTATAGTTATACAGCATTACAGCCATCTGCTCGCGTGTAATCACAGCATCCGGGCTGAACAGCCCCTGCCCCGTTCCGTTAATTATGCCGCTTTGGGCAGCCCAGGCTACCGCAGGAGTATACCACTGTCCTGCAGCGGTATCCCTGAATGCCGGTGCTGCATAGCTGCCAAGGTCCACTCCCTCCAGATTAGCCAGCACCCGGGTGAACATCGCCCGGGTCATCGGCGTCCGGGGGTCGAACAGCTCCTTGCCAGTACCTCCGAACAACCCGCGCGCCGCCACAAAAGCTATATCCTGCGCCGCCCAATGGGCAGAAGGCACGTCATGAAAAATGTGACCGTTATATACAACGTCATAAGTGCCGGTAGCCGCAGCGGCGAAGGTCACGCTGTTGCCGTCTGCTGCAGCCAGCGGCAAGATAACGTCTTTTCCGTTTTCTTTTTTAACTACGGTATACTCGTTAATATTACGGCCTTCGGTTAACTCAACAGGCAGCGTAATGGTCAGCGGATAACCGGGCTCCGAATAGACTGCCGGTTTGCCGTCCTTCAGCAGTTCGATGGTATAGCTGCCTTTGCGGATGTGGAGCGCCAGCAAATCGCCGTACTTCTTGTTCATCATCTGCAATGTAGAGCTAGGAAGAGTTGCGCTGCCATATCCGCTTTTAATGATAAGCTTCGCTGTCCCCATCGCCGCTGCGGAGAACTGAACCGTCAGATTATCAATGCCGTCCGCATTGATGATCAGCTCGCCGCTGCCGCCCAGAGCCGTCCCGATTTGTCCCTCGCTGAGGAGCAGGCTGTAGCCGCCATTCTCATTTTTGCTAAGCGTACCGCTTAACCCGTTCAGGGAAATCTGCAGTGAATCAGCAGCTTCTTCTGCCTGCACGCCGCCAGGGGTTGCCGGGTTCTCCGGCTGGCTTGGAACGGGCTTGCCGTCCGGCAGCGCGATATCCTCTGTATTAAACATGAAGATTAGCCGCTCGCTGGTGGAAATGTCCGGAATATCCGTGATCTGCGAGAGCGTTTTGCTTCCCAGGCGAAGCGTCAGAACGGCATTGCTGCCCACACCCGCTGCCTCCTGATAGACAATCCGGTTATCGTATTTGGGAGAAGCCAGGAAGAACGGGCCGACTCCGCTGGAGCTCAGGATGAACCTTTCATTGTCACCAATCTCGGTGGCATCCGCCTTGATCAGGTTGTAGTCCCCTGACTTCTCTTCTTTTACCGATAGATACTTGTTGTTCTCAAGCAGCAGGATCGAATACGTGCCGTCCTCGCCTGCTATCAGCTGAAAGAACGGAGCATCCTTTTTCATCGAGCTGGTAGTAAGCTCACCATTGGCATTGACTGTATAATACGAGTTCAGGGTCTCGGCAGCTTTTTGACCGTTAACGGTACTCCAGTTTCGCTGATACAAGGGCTCCCAGCGCGTCCGCATCTGAAAATACGGCCCGGCTGCCTCAGACTGCGGCTCCCCGTTGTAATAGGTCAGTGTGCCAAAGTTCAGGTTGTCAAAATGCACCATGCCCTGGGGACGCATTGCCGCCGCCGCCCGGGCCGTCCAGGTCATATCCACACCGTCTGCCTTGCTGTAAAGCGCCAGTCCCTGCTCAAAAACAGGTCTCAGCTCGCCCCGGTTCAGCCCGTTGTTCTCCATATCAAACCCTGTCCCGTAATACCCTCTCCCGGTATCGCCGAACACATTCGGCATTGCTGTAAAAGGAACCTCCACCCCGGACAATTCCTGTGAATACAGATTGTATTTGGCTGAATACTCAAAAGCCTTCGCCAGCCTGTTATCATACAGAGAAGCTAAATCCTCATTCTGGTTAGCGGCAATCAGGCAGATTTCCGCCATATAACCAAGCGCCAGCATCGCATGGGCCTGATCACGGCCAGTCTCCATCGTCTGCCCCGAGTCGTTCACGTAAGCGAAGATAGAGCCATTCGTATGAATATCCTGATAAAAGCCCATCGCGCGCTCAAAAATCCCCGGATTGTCACACAGCACACCAATCGCCATCATACTGACAATAGCAGCCGCATCCCAGTTACCGTTGGCCAGCATCGGAACCGCCGCATCCTGGATGACAGGATAGACCACATTCAGCATCATAGCCTGCAGCGCCGCAAAGTCCTCATCACTGTACCCGCTGTACCCGCCGCCGTAATACCGGATAATCTCCGCAGCACTCGCATACTTGTAGGCATTGATGCCCGCTCCCAGAATTCTGTCCCTGCCGTCAATCACCTTCAGCGTTTTTGCCCACTCACTCAGCATGCCTGCAGCAATGTCCGCATACTGATCGTCTCCCGTAATGACCCACTGCAGGGCGTTGAAGTACGCGGCATTGCCTCCTTTTTCAAAATAGCCGATGTTACCGGAATCAGAAGGAGCCCCTCCACGCCCGACCTTGGAGAACACCTTGGTCTGATAACCGGAGCTGGCTACCCCGTAAGGAACACTGTCCGTCATTCTCCGGTAATCGGAGTACCAGGGCTCTTGTTTAGCCTGTACATGCGCCTTCATGTCCTCCAGGTCTTGCATACTTAGCAAAATCCCCGGATGGCTGAAGATACGGATATTCACATCCGCCTTCGCGCTATAACCACTTCCGTTATATTCAACCGTATACGCATGAGTGCCGGCGCTCAAACCCTGCAGCTTCACCTGCATGAGGCCATCCGAATAAACCGCGTCAGATACCGTACCGTTAATCTTATAACCGGCAGGGTCCGTATCCCCGTTCACGGGCTTCCAGAATAGAGCAGCAGTATCTCCGGTTACCTTCTGGCTGATTTCCAGCGGGTCTTTTCCCGTAACCTGTTCAAAATAAAACCGGTACTCCGTATTCTCAGCGGCCCTCCCGCTGCTCTGCATGGCATTAGCAGTCATTGTCACATTAAAGCGGCTGAAGTTGCCGTCATCCCTCATGGTGGACAGATGCGACCAGATCCGGTAGAAGCCGGATTTCGTATACTGATCCACATAAAAACGCTCGTTCCACCCCGCTACTGCTGCCGATGCTGTAATCTCGAACGTCCTGTCCGTACTGACGCCGCTCGCCGCGCCGCTTATAATATTGAAATAACGGTGGGTATTGTCCATGAACTCTTTTTCCGTAAAATAGTTCTGGATGGTCAGATATTTCCCGGTATCCAGCGACTTGATGGAATAAGCCGTTCTGGTCGCCCCGGCCTCCGGCTCCTCATGATCCACCGTCGCAAAATAATCAAGCACATACAGAGCGAACGCAGAGGCCTCGCCGGGATCAGCGGTAAGCGACAGCTTTTCCGTCACCGGGTCTGCTTTTACATACTGTCCATCCCCGTTCCTCATCTTAAGGATCATCGCCGCAGTCTGGCTGTTACTATAGTAATCTCCCAGGTCTGAACCGGTAATTTGGGACGGAAGCTCCATAATCTCCAGATTGTCCATCGCTGTCTGCAGCGTTAACCGGGCCTCGTCAACCTCTGCCTGCGTTGCATCGTTTATACTTAAAGCTTTGGCCTGATGGAGTGCCGCCATAAATATCGCCCAGCTTTCCCGTGTGTATACGGTTTCAATTAATTGCTCTGCTTGCCCAATCAGCGCGTTCAGTGCGGCTCTGTCGTTTACAACCGGATGACCCAGCGTAACGTTCAGGACAGGTCCCGGAAAACCTGAAGTGTTTCTTGAGGAAAATAACTCACTGGCACTAACCGTATTGTCCTCCGCTTTTGCCGTCGTGAGATGAATACTTACCGTTTTTCTTCCGTAGTTTAACGCATTGCGGAAGATGGGAGACAGATCAACGGTAAGATTCTCTTCACCGGTTGATGTGACCGCCCGGGTAACCGCCGGAGCGGCGGCGATTTCATAAGGACGGGTGTTGTACGTAACATTGGTCACTGTCCACTCGTTATTTGTGTCACGCAGTACAGATTCACTTTCCGTAAAGACCAGTTCGTTCGGCGCATGTGATTTTCTGAAGCTAAGCTGCATTGTCATTTCGTCCGGATCATACCGGCCCGTATCAATGGAGGACAAATCAAACTTCAGATAAGCATGACGGGACTTTCCATAGATTAATTTGGCTGCGTTCAGGCTTGTTCCCAGGGCATTGCCCTGACCGTTAAAATTGGACACAAAGGCATCCTGCGCCGCCGGAAAAGCTAAGGCTGTCCCCGCAGACGCAGCATTAACTCCCGGACCCGTAAACAAGGAAGTCACCGGCAGACAGATACACAGCAGCACGGACAAGAATGGCTTCAGGTAGGTTTTCATGATCGCTCTCCTTTTGTGTTAAAATGCAAGGCCGTTATTTATGAATACGCTTGCAATAGTACCATAGAAAGCAGGCGCTCCATATGCGGCTTTTTTAAGCTTGATGCGGTTTTTTTTAAGAAGCTTCACAGAATGAAGCCTTGTTTTTTCGTTGTGAAAATAAAAAAAAAGCACCCCGGCCTGTCGGCACTCAGGATACTTTTTTGCTGCTTATTTACCGCCGCACCCGTCTGGCAAAATCCACGAACTGGAACTTGTCCAGCCGGTGCCTGGATTCAGTGTACTGGAACAGCACAGTGTTCTCCAGATAGACGTAGTTCCGTACGACAACGATATGCGTGTATTTCTTCAGATCAAGCAGCCGGTGGTCCTCCTCTGTCGAGGTCTCTACGGAGATCAGTTTTTTGGCATAGCTGATCTTCAGCCCGAGCTCCCCTTCCAGATATTCATAGATCGAGCCTGCGGCAATGTCCCTGCTCAGAAACGGCACAATATCCGCCCGGAAATAGTCCTTGTCCAGAATAATCCGTTCCCCTTCAATCTCTCTGGCCCGGATGACCTTCCAGATCATGGCATCCTCCGGAATCTGCAGCTGCCTGGCTAGTATGGAGCCGGCCGGCTCCTGCACGGTCTCTTCAACCAGGGTCCGGGACGGGCCGCCCAGCGTGTCAGCCATCTCTTTGAAGGAAATGAGGCCGGTCACGGGAAAATCCATCCGGGTCATATCCAGCACAAACGAGCCCCGGCCTTTGATTTTGTGGATGTAGCCTTCCCGGAACAGCAGATTAAGCGCTTTGCGCACCGTCTCCCGGGAGGTACCGTAGCTTTCGGCAAGCTCACTTTCGGACGGCAGCTTGGCCCCCGGCTGAAGCTGGCCGGAATGAATCCGGCTGCTGTATTCATTATAGATTTGCAGATAGATATTTTCTCTCAATGTTGATCACCGTCCTATATTGTATCATGCAATGCCGAAGGAAGCATCGCTTCAATTGTGGACAAGGCGTAACAGAAAAACAGCCCCGAAAGGGCTGTCCATCTGCAGTCATTCTTTACCGGTGCGGGCTCGTTCAGCCCTTAAGATGAATAGTCAGGATACCGGTCTGCTTGGCTGTCGCCGGTCCGGTCTTCTCTTCAATCCGTTCTACCATATCCTGTCCGGCAGGAATAATAATCGGCGTAATGACCGGAAGACCGGCAGCACGGATTGCATCCATATCGAACTCCAGCAGCAGCTCGCCTGCCCGGACCTTGTCACCGATGTTCCGGTGCGAGGTAAAGCCGCTGCCTTTAAGAGACACCGTATTGATTCCCACATGAATGAGCACCTGTACGCCGCTGGCATGTTCCAGAATTAGCGCATGCTTGCTCTTGATCACATGGGCCACTGTAGCATCAAACGGAGCAAAGACCTTACCGTCAGACGGCTCAATTGCAATCCCTTCACCCATCTGCTTCTCGGCAAAAGCGGGATCAGGAACCTTGTCCAGCGTTACTGCCGTTCCGGTTATCGGTGCAGCCAGCTCCAGGATGTTCACTGGCTCCTGCGAGGCCTGCACAGAGCTGCGGCTGCTGAGTTCATTGCTCCCGTTCACCGCGCCAGTCCGGGCAGTCTCAGCCGGCTGATTCTTTTTAGCACGCTGCACAGCTATACGGCCATACAGCATAGTGGCGCCAAACGGCACAATCAGCACAATCGCCATCCCGACAAAGAACACGCCCCACTGGTTCGGGAAAATCGACAGGAAGCCGGGAATCCCGCCTACCCCGATGGACGAGGCCCGAACGTTATTAAGCGTCAGCAGCATGCCGGCCAGCCCGGAACCGATCAGCCCGAAGAAAAACGGATAACGGTAACGGATGTTAACCCCGAAGATCGCCGGCTCTGTAACGCCGAGGAAGGCGGATACAGAGGAGGTGACGGCAAGCCCTTTGGCCTTTTGCTCCCGGACGAGGAAGAACATCGCGAGTGCGGCAGCCCCCTGGGCAATGTTGGACAGCGCCAGCATCGGCCAGAGGAAGGTACCGCCTTCACTGCCGATCAGCTGGACATCGACGGCAAGGAACGTATGGTGCATCCCGGTGATGACCAGCGCGGAATACAAGCCGCCATAGATCAGACCTCCGAGCAGTGCAAAGTGGTCGAAGATATAAACGAGACCGTCCGTAATCGCATTACCGATGGCAAACGTAAGTGGTCCGATAATGGTAAACGCCAGAAAGCCTGTGATTAACAGCGCTACCGGTGCAACGACCAGCAGTTTAATGGAATCATGCACCCGCTTGTTCAGGAATTTCTCAATGACGGCCAGAATATAGGCTGAGACCAGAACCGGCAGCACCTGACCCTGGTAGCCTATCTTCTCAATATGCCAGCCGAACAGATTCCAGGTTGGAACGGTTCCTTCCAGTGAAGCATTGGCATAGCTGTAAGCACTCAGCAAATCCGGATGCACCAGGATCAGGCCCAGTACAATCCCAAGCAGCGGACTGCCCCCGAAGCGCGTAACTGCAGCCCAGCCGATCAGTGCCGGCAGGAAGGTAAAGGCCGTGCTGGCAATGGTGTTGATAATGGAAGCAATATCGCTCCAGGCCGGATAGACCTGAACCAGCGACTGTTCGTCAAAAAAGATGCCCGGTCCGGTCAGGATATTATTAATCCCGAGCAGCAGACCCGCAGTAACGATGGCCGGAAGAATCGGAATAAAAATATCGGCCAGCGTCTTGATCGCCCGCTGCAGCGGGTTCTGCTTACGGGCGGCCGCCGATTTCACCTCATCCTTGGAGGCGCGGGACCCGCCGGTAATCTTGATCATTTCATCGTAGACGGTATCGACCGTCCCCGGTCCAATTACGATCTGGAACTGTCCCTGGGTCGAGAACTGCCCTTTGACCAGCTCATTGCGGTCCAGCGCTGCCGAATCCACCTTGCTCTCGTCATAGAGCGAGAATCTCAGCCGGGTTACACAGTGTGTGGCAACCTCGATATTCTCCTTGCCCCCGACGGCCCGGACAATATCCTCTACATTTTTGCGGTCTATGGCCATGTGATCACTCCTTACCTGCTGTAGTTATAATGATGAAATATATATTATTTGCGGATCAGCCACATGTAGGAGGCATATGGGCTAAGCGGAAGCTCCTGCGCTAAGTCCGGGGCTTCTGCCGTATTCCCGATTAGCAGCTGCTGCCCGCTGCTGTCCTTAAGCTCTGCCCATTGCTTGTCGCCGAAGCGGAAGGTGATTTCTTTTCTGCTGAAGTTCGAAACGACCACCAGTGTCGCTCCTTCTGCCTGTCTGGCATAAGCGAACACCTCAGGATGGGCCTCATCCAGTCTGCTGAAGCTCCCTTCCACAAACACATCATGCTCTTTGCGCAGGGCAATCAGTCTGCGGTAGTGATGGAGGATGGAGCCGGGATCGGCGAGCTCTTTGCGCACATTGATATCCGGGTACCGCTCATCCACCTTGATCCACGGTGTTCCGTTAGTGAAGCCGGCATTCGGGCTGTCATCCCACTGCATCGGCGTCCGGGAATTATCGCGTGAACGCTCCTGAAGGATGCTGAGCGCTGTGCCCGGCTTTTTACCCTGCTCCTGCAAAATCCGGTACATGTTCAGCGACTCAATATCGCGGAATTCCTCAATGCTCTTCCAGATCGGGTTAGGCATGCCAATCTCTTCACCCTGATAGACATAAGGAGTACCCTGCATGCCGTGCAGCGTTGTCGCCAGCAGCTTCGCGCTTTCCACACGGTAGGCTTTATCGTCGGTGAACCGGGAAATGGCCCGCGGCTGATCATGGTTGTTGAAGAACAAGGCATTCCAGCCTCCACCCTGCTGCATACCGGTCTGCCACTGCGTGAACAGCCGTTTCATCGCCTCAAAATCATACGGCATCAGCTCCCACTTCTGCCCGTTCGGATAATCCACCTTCAGATGATGGAAATTGAATGTCATGGAGAACTCCCGCTCCTCGGGACTGGAATACCGGATGCAATGCTCAAGCGTTGTCGAGGACATCTCCCCGACCGTTACCATCTCATACGGCCCGAACACCTCATTGTACATCGCCTTGATGAATTCATGGACCCGGGGTCCATCGGTGTAGAACTTGCGTCCGTCTCCCGGCGGCACACTGCCGTCATCATCAGGGAAGCGCTGGTCCTTGGAGATGACGTTAATGACATCCATCCGGAAGCCGTCTACACCCTTTTTAGCCCAGAACAGCATCATATCATTCACTGCCCGGCGCACCTTCTCATTCTCCCAGTTGAGGTCTGCTTGCGTTTTATCATACAGGGTAAGAAAATACTGCCCCGACGCTTCATCAAACTGCCAGGCCGGACCGCCGAACTTCGATTGCCAGTTGTTGGGCAGCCCGCCATCCGGGCCCGGGTCCTTCCAGATATAATAGTCACGGTACGGGTTGTCCTTGCCGGAAGCAGCCTGCTTGAACCACTCATGTTCAACCGAGGTATGATTGACCACAATATCGGTCATCAGCTTCATGCCGCGCCGGTGCAGCTCCTGGACAAGCTCGTCAAAGTCCTCCATCGTGCCGAAGTCCGGATTAATAGCCTCGTAATCGGCCACGTCGTAACCGTTATCATGTTGAGGCGAGACATACACCGGCTGCAGCCAGACAATATCAATGCCAAGCTCCTGCAGGTAATCCAGCTTCTCTGTAAGCCCTTTAATATCTCCTGTTCCGTTGCCTGTCGTATCCTTAAAGCTCTTAGGGTATACCTGATATACCGTGGACCGGCGCCACCATTCCGAATACCGGGTCTGTGTCAAATGAAGCACCTCCAGAATTTGGTTCTCTTCCAATCATTTAAACTTGTATATACAAGATCAAACACTCCACACAGTTTAAACCTGTATATACAGGTTGTCAATAGGTTTAGGGGTGGACAGGCACAGGGGGCTCGTTTGCGGGTGGTTAGGGCGATGGACGGATTAGTGGGATTTTTTTCCTTAATGGGGCTCGTTTGCAGACGGATGCACCGGATTAGTGGGATTTTTCCCCCTAATGGGGCTCGTTTGCAGACGTTTGGGTCAATTTAGTGGAATTTTTCCCTTTAGTGGAGCTCGTTTGTGGGCGGATGCGCTGGATTAATGGGATTTTTCCCCTTATTGACCCTCGTTTGCAGACGTTTGGGTCAATTTAGTGGGATTTTTCCCTTTAGTGGAGCTCGTTTGTGGGCGGATGCGCTGGATTAATGGGATTTTTCCCCTTATTGGGGCTCGTTTGCAGACGTCTGGACCAATTTAATGGGATTTTTCCCCTTATTGGGGCTCGTTTGCAGACGTCTGGACCAATTTAGTGGGATTTTTCCCCTTATTGGGGCTCGTTTGCAGACGTCTGGACCAATTTAGTGGGATTTTTCCCCTTAATGGGGCTCGTTTGCAGACGTCTGGACCCATTTAGTGGGATTTTTCCCCCTAATGGGGCTCGTTTGCAGACGTTTGGGTCAATTTAATGGGATTCCCCCCCTTAATGTGGCTCGTCTGCAGACGGATGAGCCGATTTAGTGGGATTTTTCCCTTTGGCGCGGAGCAGTTTACGCATATGTCCAATCGAGTAGGAGGGGGCGGCAAGCCCCCGTCCTCTCACACCACCGTACATGCGGGTCCGCATACGGCGGTTCCAAAAGGTTAACAAAGCTCCA
>NZ_JARXXP010000054.1 GCF_029893965.1 Paenibacillus sp. PastM-3 | reverse complement strand
CAGGAGAATCGCTGCTCTGTTTAAATTTTAGACTTTTGAGAAGAGAATGAGCCTGTCACTACCAGTAGAATATCTACTTATGGGACAGCCCCCTCTTTTTGGGGAGGACGGCGATGGTGCCGTCCTTTTTGTTATTTTTTGTGTCCGCTCACGCCATTCTCGGCATTTAGCTTGGCGATCAGCTTGTCGCCTTCAACATCGAGGTTCGGCAGCAGGCGGTCCAGCCATTTCGGCAGCCACCAGGCCTTGTCGCCGAACACGGCCATAACGGCCGGCACGAGCGTCATCCGGATGATGAAGGCATCGATCAGGATACCAAAGGCCAGGGCGAAGCCGATCTGCTTGATCATCGCATCAGGGGCGAAGATGAAGCCGGCAAAGACGGAAACCATAATGATACCTGCAGCAAGCACAACGCGGCTGGCAAGATCATAGCCGTGTACAATGCAGTCATTGCCGTGACGGCCGTGAACGTAAGCCTCGCGCATCGAGCTGACCAGGAACACCTGGTAATCCATTGCCAGACCGTACAGGATACCGGTGACCAGAATCGGCATGAAGCTGAGCAGCGGCCCTCCGGTATCAAAGCCGAACAGGGAGTGCAGCCAGCCCCACTGATAAACGGCTGTAGTCACGCCGAAGGTAGCAAGGATACTGAGAATGAAGCCGACTGTTGCTTTGATTGGCACAATAATCGACCGGAATACGAGCAGCAGAATAATCAGCGAAAGAACAACAATGATACCGATGTAAATAGGGAAAGCATCAGAAAGCTTGGATGACATATCGATGTTAATGGCGGTAAAGCCGGTTACACCAAGGGTAATATCGTTGTCGGACGCGAGACTGTAGGAAGGATCGCGCAGATCCTGCACCAGATCTCTTGTTTCTGTATCCGTCGGCCCGGTTTTTGGAATCAGGCTGATAATCGCGATATCGCCCGTTTCGTTAACTCCCATCGGGGACACCAGGGTGACATTATCATGCGTTTGCAGCTCTTGAGTCAGCTTGCCCAAAGTCTCCATCGAGATTTTGTCCGAAGGGTTATTCGGCTGGGCAACCAGCAGCAGCGGGCCGTTGAAGCCTTCACCGAAGCCCTTGGAGATGACATCGTAGCTCTGGCGGGCCGGAGTATCCAGATTCGCCGAGGCGCCGGAAGGAATACCGAGCTCCATTTTGGTTACCGGAATCGCAGCCGTTCCGAGTACAAGCACGACCAGCATAATGATCGGCCAGCGGAATTTCACTGTGGCGTTAGCCCAGCGGTGCGAGAAGCCGTGATGTTCTTTGTTGCCGGCAGCGGTGCTCTTGGAGCGCGCTTTGGCTGTGCAGATCTTTTCGCCGACGAGACCAAGCAGTGCAGGCAGCAGAGTCAGTGCCAGCAGGACGTTGATCAGTACGCTGACTGCGGCAACAAGCGCCATGGTGGACAGGAATTCCATACCGATGACCAGCATCCCGCACAGGGCGATAATAACTGTAAGGCCGGCGAAAAATACTGCGCTCCCCGCAGTACCGACAGCCCGGCTGGCCGCTTCACGCGCATTCAGCTTCTCATCGAGAATCAGGCGGCGCTGGCGGTTGACGATAAACAGGGAATAGTCGATCCCGACAGCCAGACCAATCATTACGGCGAGAATTGGCGTGATGTCATTCATCTGGATTACACTGCCGAGGGCAAACGCGCCGCCGACACTGATACCAACCCCGAGGAGTGCGGTAATCAGCGGCAGTCCGGCTGCTACAACCGAACCAAGGGTAATGAACAATACGACTGCAGCCACGGCAACCCCGATTGCTTCAGTTGAACCGATGGAAGGCGTGCTCTTCAGCGAGTCACTCGGAATCGCTGTAATGCCGGAGCCGGCCTGCTCGACTTCCGTTACAGCCTCGATCACGTTATCCGGTACTTCGGATGGCAGTGAAGTCTGCTGCACAGTGAACTGGAACTGGAACAGGGCAATGTTACCGTCGGAGGATAGCATGACGCCGGGAACCATGGCGCCGTCAACCAACAGCGGACCGTAAGGAGCAGCTGATGCAGCTTGCGCGGCGGCGGCCTGAGCCGCAGCGGCTTGAGCTGCCGCATCGTCCTGGCCTCCGGCAGCAGTCGGATCAGCGGCAGCGCCCTGGCCTGCGGCCTGTGCGGCAGCTTGAGCTGCCAGTTCAGCCGGATTAATAACATAATCCATGCTGTACACCTCATTGATCGCCTTCAGGAGCAGCGCGCTCCGTTCAGGCGTGTCGAGACGCTCGCCTTCCGGTGCGGTGAAGGCGACGCTGGCCTGGCCGCCGGCGGCAGCCGGAAGCTCTTCGGCCAGCATATCCAGCACCTTTTGCGATTCGGTGCCTTCAATTTTCATTTCGGAGCTGGACTGGATGCCGTTAACACCGAGCAGAGCGCCAATCACACCAAGAATAACGATCCAGGTGCCGAGGAAATACCAGGGCTTGGAATAAGCCGATTTCCCCAATCGGTACAGAAATGTAGACATGTAATGGTTTCTCCTTTTTGTCTCTGGTTTAAAAGCCGTTGCGTAAGTAATTGAACATGGAAGTCAGATATTGGTCAAAAGATACGGAGCCAGGCCGGTCCTCCTGCGATTCACCCGGCAGCAGCACGTTCAGCCGTCCGTCGAGTATAGGTACAAAAGCTCCATAAACTGCACCGGCCAGCAGATGTGTATACCCGTCGGAATACCGGCCGTGGGTGAACCGTTCGAGCACTTCCTGGGCGGCCATCTGCAGCCGGCGGAACACGCTGAGGATATACGGCTCCAGCGACGGATACTGGTTGGCCAGCGATGCGAACTGCCGCAATCTGCGCAGAAATTCTGAAGTGAACTGCAGCTTGAGCAGGCTGTACAGGGCATCCAGCGGTGTCGCATCCGGCGCCAGATGCGCTAACAGGTCATTTTCGTCCTCGCTGGTTGCCCTGTTCATGAAATACTCTGCCACCGCTTCTTCTTTACAGGAAAAATAATTGGCAAAGGTCCGCCGGGAAACGCCCGCCTGCCGCACAATATCGTCAACAATGAAGCCGTCCATGCCGTGTACCAGAGCAAGCTCAAAAGCCGCTACAGATAAAGCATAAGCGGTGGCCTCCTTTTTCTGGTCGCGCAGCGTCAGCTTGGGGTTCAACGTTCATTTCCTCCATTCTTGAATAGAGTAATAGTTTAAATTCTAAAGTTTATTAAAGCATATTTTTGCCCAAAGTGCAAAAATGCTCAATAGGCAAAAAGTGTGAGGTTATAGGAATGTCTATTTACAGCTGTTAAAGGAAGAAAATCTTTGGGTAAAGGAGAGTAATGAAGCTGTGGCGGAAAGTACGTACTATACTTTTTATACTTTGGGTGGAAGCGTATTTGCTGCGGATATGATACGCTGGCGCGGGTGCGCGGGGCGGAAGGAAAGCCGCCGGTCCGGCCGCCCCAGCCAAATGCGCGAAATGAAGGGCAAACATGCCCTTCATTCCGGCTGACCCGGCCATACACCATTCATTCCGGCTGGACCTGCGGCGCGATTCTCCTGCTCCTGCCGGAAGGTTTCTACCAAAATACAGCACAGCCACACTCCCAAGCAGGTCAGCACGGTAACGGGATGCTGGCCAAAAATTCTGCTACAATGTGTTCATTGGAATACCATCCGAAGGAGGCCATACAGTTGAAAGCTCTGTTACTGCAGGAAAAAGGAAAATGGAATGAGATGAAGGTCAGTGAAATCAGCGTACCTGAGCCGGGAGCCGGCGAAGTACGGGTTGAGGTGCATGCGGCCGGACTTAACCCGGTTGACTATAAAACCGCCACCGGCGGCAACCCCAATTGGACCTATCCGCATGTGCTCGGGCTGGATGTGGCCGGAGTGATTGCCGCAGTAGGCGAAGGTGTGGAACAATGGAAGGCTGGTGACCGGGTTCTATATCACGGGGACCTTACCCGGACGGGCGGGTTCGCGGAATTTGCCCTGGCCAAGACCAGCACCCTCTCGCGGATACCGGATACAGTGGCTTTTGAGGATGCTGCTGCACTCCCGACAGCCGGTTACACGGCTTACCAGGCGGTGTACGGAAAACTGCCGCTTACGCAGCTGAACACACTGCTGATTCACGGCGGCGCGGGAGGCGTCGGCGGATTTGCCGTTCAATTGGCGAAGCTTGCCGGCAAGCGGGTTATTTCCACCGCATCGCAGCACAACCATGAGTACGTAAAAAGTCTGGGAGCGGACCATGTCATTGACTACCGCGAGGCAGACGTAGCTGCCGAGGTGCTCCGCCTGACCGATGGAAGAGGCGTGGATGCGGTAATTGATTCGATCAGCAGACAGAGCGCAACACAGGCGCTTGAGCTGATTGCCTTTTTCGGGCATGTGGTGCACATTGCCGGAGCGCCGGACTATGCGTCGGTGAAGCCGTTCACCAAAGCTTTTTCCGTCCACGAGGTTGCGCTTGGGGCCGCACATCAGTCGGGTGATCCGGAGGCGCTGCGGCAATTGTCCGAAATTGGAGACGAGATGCTCTCGTTGCTCGCTGCGGGTAAAATCTCCTCGCTGCTGGAGGAAGTTATCACGTTGGAGCAGGTTCCAGCAGCTTTGGTGCGCCTGTCGGAGCGGCATATCCGGGGCAAAATCGTGGCGAAGCTGAAATAAGGCGGTGAGCGTCCGCTAATTTGAACGTTCTCTGAAGTCACAGCTATTCTTCGGAGAAGGCATTGCAGTTGTTTGTATCTGAATGGGTTTGTATCTGATTTGGTCGTATAAATTAAGTGGAAAATCGCCACCTAATTCTATAATAATCGCAGCTATCAGGAAAATAATTGGAAAAAAGTTACCTAAATTCATCAAAAACACCTCGAAAGCTAACAATCGCCCGAAATAAGTGACTTTTGTCCAACTAATAGTCGCATATACCTGAAAACTCAAGAATTAAGTGGCGAAAATCCAACTAAACCACTTGAACCAGCACCAGCACCAGCACCAGCACCAGCACCAGCACCAGCACCAGCACCAGCACCAGCACCAGCACCAGAAAGCATCCAAATGGCGACAGTGGCAGAGGGAAAGCATATGCTCAATCTACATAGATATGTTGGAGGGGACTCATGAAGCCTATTAAATGGTTGTTGATATCAGCGGCAGCTCTAGCAGCTCTAATGGTAACTTCCTGCAGCAAAGGATACTCCGAATCCGAGAAAAAGCAAAAGGCCTCCGAAATGAAAGAGTACCTGGAAGAGAAGTATTCTGAAGCTTTTATAATAGAAAATGTTGAGGATTTGCGTTACTACCGGGTAGGCGCACTTACAGGCGGAGATGTTGCCGGAGTCCAGGCTGTCGCTTACCCTGCCGGGAATCGTGAGGCGGAGTTCAGGGTAGAGTATTGGGAGAAGGAAAATGTCATTGAAGACAGCTATATCAATCTGATAATGTCCGATAAGCTCGCTGAGCTGGTTCAGGAAAAAGTGCAGTCAATCTGGAAGGCGCCGGCCAAGCTGGACACCGTTTATTTTGAAGGGCCGTTTGGTTCGCTCCCGGACAGCAGCTATACACCCGCGGCAGAAGTGAAGGATTACCCGTATTCAGCAGGCATCAATGTGTTCATGGCACAGGAAGGCGAACTGGATAAGCCGTTACAGGCCACGCGGATCAGGCAGCTGAATCAGGAGTTGAAGGACTATGGCATCACGAAATTCCTCAGCACTGTCTTTTTTATGAATACTGAGGATTATAGCAATATAGAAGCCACACTCCAGGATATCGATGAAAAGAAGGACCACGAGTATAATATCTACAGCTTTTGCAGGCCTAAGGCGGATTGCTGGGTTTCCGGAGGGCAGGGGGACGAGACGGTAGAGGAACTGATCGAGGATTTTTCGCTTGGAAAAGAGTAATGTAAACGCGGCTGCGTTCTCCACCTATGGAGGCGCAGTTTTTTTTTGTCATCCTGATTGACAATCCGTAGCAAAGTGTATACATTTGTATACATATAGGTTTAGCGAAGGAGGGATTCGAGCATGAAAGAACAATGGGAGCACGGCGGGCATGGTGACCGTAACTGTGAAGGCCGGCATAAAGGCAGGCATCATGACGGGGCCAAGACGTTCCGCCGCGGGCGGGCGCTGGAGTTTTTGAATGTGCTTGAGGTGAAAAGAGCAACGCTGAAGCAGCAGGTAGAAGCGCCGGAGTATCAGGAGATTAAGCAGGTGCTGCTCGGTGAGCTTAAGGCGGTAGAGATGGTGATTGACGAGTATACCCGGCATTTTGAGCTACGCCGCAAGGAAACGGATGAGCCTCAGACGCCAGAAGGGGATCAATGATGTGGGAATTAAGACGTTATCTGAAGCCGTATGTGAAATTTATGATTCTGGCCCCGCTGTTCATGATGATGGAGGTCTTTTTTGACCTGCTTCAGCCTACACTGGCTGCGCATATCGTTGACAACGGAATTGTGAGCCGCAACTTTAGCGTTATTGAGCGGACCGGGTTTCTGATGCTGGGCGTTGCGCTGCTGGGGCTGGTTACCGGCGTGCTGTGCAACTTTTTTGCCAGCCGGGCCTCGCAGAATTTTGGCGCCGATATCCGTGAAGCGCTGTTCACGAAGGTGCAGACCTTTTCCTTTGAAAATGTTGATACCTTCAAGTCCGGCTCGCTGATGACCCGGATGACCAGTGATGTGGTACAGGTGCAGAATCTGTTGCAGATGGGCCTGCAGGGCCTTGTCCGTGCGCCCAGCCTGCTGGTCGGCAGCGTGGTCATGGCACTGATCATCAACCGTCAGCTCGGGCTTATTCTGCTGGGCACGCTGATTGTCCTGATTGCTGTAGTCGCGCTGCTGATCCGTTTTTCGACTCCGATTTTCGCTGCGGTACAGGGGAAGCTGGATGCCGTAAATACGCGGATTCAGGAAAATCTGGCCGGAATCCGGGTCGTCAAGGCCTTTGTCCGGACCGGCTATGAAACAGGGCGGTTCCGCGAGGTCAACGGGGATTATACCCGGGTCTCCATCCGGGCAGCCCGCTTTATCGCGCTGAATTCGCCGATCGTCACGCTGATTATGAACGCCTGCCTTGTAACCGTGCTGCTGTACGGCGGCAACCAGGTATCATTCGGCTCGGTTAAGGCAGGCGATTTGGTCGCTTTTGTAAACTATGTAGTCCAGGTATTATCGTCCCTGCTAATGGTCAGCAGTCTGCTGATGAACGTGTCACAGGCCAAGGTGTCGGCTGACCGTATTCAGGAGGTGCTTGCTGCGCAGCCGCATATCCGGGATACTGAAGCAAAAAGCGAATGGTCTCTGCCAGGCCGCAGTGTCAAGCTAGAGAATGTATCCTTTTCCTACAACGGTTCATCCGATCCGAAGGATCTGGTGCTGCGAGGTATTAATATCGAAGCTGAGCGCGGCGAGACCGTGGCGATTATCGGGGCAACCGGCTCCGGCAAAACCACGCTCGTCCAGCTGATTCCCCGGCTGTATGACGTTACGTCAGGTTCCATTCAGCTGGACGGACAGGACATCCGTGAGCTTCCGCTGCTGGAGCTGCGGCGGCGGATCGGGATGATCCTGCAGGAATCGTTCCTGTTCACCGGCACGATCCGCGACAATATCGCCTTCGGCAAGCCAGGTGCAGCGCGGGCCGAGGTGGAAGCGGCGGCCAGGATTGCCCAGGCGCATGATTTCATCAGCAAGCTGCCGGAAGGCTATGATACCATGCTCGGACAGAAGGGCGTCAATCTGTCCGGCGGTCAAAAGCAGCGGCTGTCCATTGCCCGCGCACTGCTCGTGGGGCCGCCGGTGCTGATCATGGACGACAGCATGAGCGCCCTGGATGCCCGGACGGAGCGGCGGCTGCGGGGTGCGCTCAAGGATATTACGGCAGAGGCCGTGACCTTCCTGATCGCCCAGAAAATATCGTCCGTTACGGAAGCGGACACGATCATTGTACTCGATGACGGGGAGATCGCCGGCAGCGGCTCCCATGAGGAATTAATGCAGAGCTGCAGGGTATATCAGGAGATCTACCGGTCGCAGTTCGGCTCAGAGGAGGTGCCTTATGTCAGCAAACCAGCCGTCCAGTCCGTCTAACCAAGGCAAAATGCCGCAAAAATTCGACCAGATGGGCTTCCGCCAGGGTCCGGGCCATATGCACGGAGGCGTGCCGAAGGTAAGATCCAAGGATACGCTGGGCACACTGCGGCGGATTTGGGGCTACCTGAAGCAGGAGCGCGGGGCACTCACCTGGGTGATTGTGTGTACAGTACTGATTACTGCTCTTTCACTTGCAGGTCCCTATCTGATCGGCAAGCTGTTCGATAACTATATCGTGCCCGGCCGGTTTGAGGGGATGCTCCGGATGGGAATGATCCTTCTGGGCGTATATGCCCTGGGCGCATTCTTCACTTGGGTTCAGCAATATACAGCCTCCAGCCTATCCCAGAATACGGTCCGCAATATGCGGCAGGATCTGTTCGAGCAGTATCAGCGGCTGCCGGTATCGTTCTTCGACCAGCGCACCCACGGGGAGCTGATGAGCCGGGCCGTTAACGATATTGCCAACGTCTCCAATACGCTGAATCAGACGGTTGTCCAGTTGATTGCCAGTGTGCTGATGCTGGCCGGCTGTCTGGTTATGATGCTCAGTCTGAGCGTGTGGATGACGCTGATTACCATTCTGACCGTCCCGCTTATTACGTTTATTGTTAAAAAAATCTCCGTCCATACCCGCCGCTACTTCTCGGAGCAGCAGCAGCATCTCGGCGAGGTGAACGGCTTCGTCCAGGAAAATATCTCCGGCCTCAAGGTCGTCAAGGTGTTCGGCCGTGAGGAGGAGGCAGTCCGCCAATTCCGGCAGATCAATGAACGGCTGCGGGCCGTCGGAGTGAAGGCGCAGACCCTCTCCGGCTCCATGGGCCCGATGATGAACTCGATGCGCAATCTGACCTTCCTTGTTATCGCGGTGTCGGGCGGTATTTTTGCTTACCATGAAATGATCACGATCGGTATTATTGTCAGCTTCCTCAATTATTCCAACCAGTTCAGCCAGCCGCTGAACCAGCTCGCCAACCAGTACAATCTGTTCCAGTCAGCGGTTGCCGGGGCGGAGCGCGTGTTTGAAGTGCTGGATCTGGAGCCGGAAATGTCCGGGGAACAGGAAGACACGGCAACCCGGCGGATCAGGGGCGAGGTTGTATTCGAGCAGGTGGGCTTCGGCTATAAACCTGAGGTACCCGTGCTGAAGAATCTCTCCCTGCACGCCGAGCCCGGCCAGATGCTGGCACTTGTCGGCCCGACCGGGGCAGGCAAAACTACGATTATTAACCTGCTGACCCGCTTCTATGAAATCCAGTCCGGGCGGATTCTGATTGATGGTGAGAATATCCGTGATCTGGATAAGCAGACCCTACGGTCACAGATCGGTCTTGTGCTGCAGGATGCTTATGTCTTCTCAGGGACAATCCGGGACAACATCCGGTACGGGCGGATGGAAGCTACGGATCAGGAGGTAGAGGAAGCGGCCAGGCTCGCAAATGCCGATGTGTTCATCCGGAAGCTGCCGAACGGCTACGATACGTATCTGAGTGCCGAAGGCGGCAACCTGAGCCAGGGGCAGCGGCAGCTGCTGACCATCGCCCGTGCCGTGCTGTCCGATCCGTCGATCCTGATTCTCGATGAGGCGACCAGCAACGTGGATACGCGGACAGAGCTGCATATCCAGGAGGCGATGCGGAAGCTGATGCAGGGCCGGACCAGCTTTGTCATTGCCCACCGGCTGAGCACGATCCGTGAGGCCGACGCGATTCTGGTGATCCAGGACGGACAGATCAGCGAACGAGGAACCCATGAGGAGCTGATGGACCGCCAGGGCTTCTATTATGAGATGTACCAGAACCAGTTTGTGTCGGGGACAGCAAGCTAAAGACGGCTCTATAGAGAGCAGCAATCTTACGAATACCCCTAAATAACGTAAGGAACGAGGAGGCTGACAATTCATGGGAGGAACGAATGTATGGGATGCGGAGTGGGAGGTTAACGAAGAACAGGCGCGAACGCTGATCGGCAGACAATTCCCCCAGCTGTCATCGAAGCAAGTGAAGCGATTGGGCTGGGGCTGGGACAATACGGTTTTTCTCATCGGTGATGAGTACGTGTTCCGGTTTCCAAGAAGAACGTTTGCAGTTGGCTCGATTCGTATGGAAGGGAGGCTACTGCCGAAGCTGGAGGCATATATGACCATCCCCTATCCGAAACCGTTGTTTTATGGCGAAGCAAGTGACGAATACCCGGCACCTTTTCTTGGCTATGCCTACATGCCAGGAGATTTTCCAATCGGTTTGACAGAAGAACGCCGGGCTTTATCGGCAGAGACGCTGGCGAAATTTTTGCGGAGATTGCATGAGTTTCCGGTGCAGGCGGCGCTGAAGTGCGGAGTTCAGCAGGATCATCGAAAATTGACGGACATAGCATCGCGCAAAGTGAAATTGGAGGGCTTTCTATCGAAGGTGGTTGAACACTTGTCGCCGGAGGAGTCCGGTGTGATCGAAGCATATATTAGCAGGCTGCAAAAGGACCGTGTCGAGCCGGTGAATGCACTGCTGCATGGCGATCTTCATTTCAAAAATATGCTTGTGAATGAGAACGGTATCGTTTCCGGCATCATTGATTGGGGCGATCTGAGCGTAGGACATCCGGCTTGCGATTTGAGCGTTGCTTATAGCTTTTTACCACCTTACGCCCGCGGCGTGTTTTTCGAAACGTACGGAGGAGCGGACGAGGAAACAAAGCTGCTGGCGCGGCTGATCGCGGTATACATCCCCATGCTGATCTTAATGCAAGCGGTCGATGACGGGAATGAAGCGATTGCGGCAGAGGCGAAATCCAACATTATGCGGGCACTGTCGGATTAGGCTCATTATTTCGTTGCGGCTAACGGGACACGATAGCAATAAACCGCCTTTTCAACGAAAGCGGTTTTTTTTATGGTCAAATATCAACATTAGAATTTAACATAGCCATAAATAAAAACCTATTCACAACCACCTAGCAAAAAAACAAGATTTATGGTAAATTTGCAGGCCGTTACAGAGCAGAGCTAATTAATCTGCTTATACATAAATAAATTGTAGTACACTGGAATTGCTATACAAGCGCTTACATGAATCACTTGAAATCCTCAATTAAGGAGAACATTCCGATGCGGATGCTAATTGCAGATGATGATGATTATACAAGAGAAGGCCTGATGGATGCGGTGGAATGGAGCCAGTACGGCATTGAACAGATTATCGAAGCGAGAGACGGGGCGCAGGCGCTGCGGCTGGCTGCACAGCATAAGCCGGAAATTGTGCTGACGGATATCCGGATGCCGAAGCTGAACGGAATTGCTTTTGCCGAAAAGCTGGGAGAGCAGTGTCCGGACTGCAAGCTGCTGTTCATGAGCGGGTATCTGGACGTGGAATATCTGAAAAGCGCCATCCGGCTGGCCGCAGTCGATTATATAGAAAAGCCGATCAAAATTCCTGATTTGAAGGAGGCCATCTCCAAAACAGTCGAGTCCGTGCAGAAGAGCAGGCGTCTGACCGATGAGCTGAGCATCAAAAAAAACCTGCAGCAGCAAAAGCTGGCACAGCTGATGATTGAAGGGACAGCCGGCCGTGAAGTGGTCCTGAAGCAATGTGAGGAGGCCGGATTTCCGGTGAACGCCGGATATGTATGTGTGATTGTGTCCAGTAGCGGGCAGTCTGGCGGTGAGCCGGAGCTGCTGGAGGAGCTGCATGCCTTCTGGCACAGGCAGGGAGTGCAGGCCGTCGGTAACGTTACCGGCAAAGGGGAGCTTGGATTCGTGCTTCCGCTGAACCGGGTGAAGCTGGAGCGGGTCCATGCGCTCGCGAAGCAGCTGCTTATAAGCCATGATGGCCTCCGCATTGCAACGGGCAGCAGGGTGCCGGATATGTTTGAGGTAAGCCGGAGCTATGTACATGCCCGTACAGCGCTGAACTGCTTTTTCTATGAGCCGGAGTCCCGTTTCAGTCCTTTTGCAGAATCCGGGGGGACGTCAGCCGGGATCAGCCCGCAGCTGTTTGTGGACTTCTATATGCTGATGAAAAGCCAGCCGCGTGAGCTGACCGGATGGATTGAAGCGCTATGTGACCGTCTGATTACGGAGGAGCGTCCTCCGCGTGAGCAGGTCTATTCGTTATTCTCCTCTATGGGCAAGGCGATGCTGCAGGAGAAGGGGGCGCTGCTTGCCGGACTGGAGGGGGTCTATGAGATGAAGGACATTGACACCCGGTTATCCGCGTTCTATACGCTAACGGAGCTCAAGGAATATATACTGGCAATCTGCAGCAGCTATTGTGCCGAAAAAGCCAAAGAAGCCGAGTACTCGCATACGGTAATCAGCGTGATGGATTATGTAGCTGCCCATGTCAGCAAGGCGGAGCTGGATCTGCCGGAAATCGGACAGCATATGTTTATGTCCTCCGCCCATCTGAATGTGCTGTTCAAGCAGGAGACAGGGATGACGATTACCCAATACATCAGGGATTACCGGATTGAGCTGGCCAAGAAGCTGATCATGAATGAGCATTATAAAATGAACGCAATCTCCGAGCTGTGCGGCTTTGCCAGTCCGAGCTATTTTGCCAAGGTATTCAGGCTCTGCACCTCCGTAACACCGGTTGAATACAGAAAGCTCAAGCTGCGATGAGGACCACAGTCCCGTTCCGCAATCTGTCTATCCGCAAAAAGCTAATTCTCCTGTTCGTCATGGTCGGGATTATCCCGCTGATTATTACTTTTTTTGTATCCCAGCATGAAATCCGCAAATACGCGCTGGACCGGCAGAGCTATGCCAACAATCAGACTTATGAGCAGACCCTGTCCGTACTGACCAGCCGGATGTCGCATATTGAAGAGATTTCCTCAATGATTGTGGTCAATAAAAATATTACTTCGATCTTCTCGCTGAAGCCTGAGCAGCTTGAAATCTGGCAGCAGCTCTCGATGTTCGAGGAGATTACCTCCTATACGCAAATTCTGGAGTCAGACTCGCAGTTTAACAACATCATGTATTTCATCAACGACGGATTTGTAACCGCCGGCAAAACCTCACTATACCGGCCGCTCAGCCAGGTTCAGGGGCAAAAATGGACGGAATCCTTTCTGGCTGCTAAAGGAAGGTCTGCCTGGCTGATCTTCGAGGACAAATTCAACTTTCTGACCCCGAAGAAGTATCTGACGCTGGGCCGGGCATTGTGGAATGAGAATGACTATATGGAATCCGTCGGCTTCGTGATGATCAACATTGACCTGGAGGAGATCGCCGGAGCGCTGCGGCAGTCGGTACCCGGGCAGCTGGTCTACGTGGAAACGGCAGACGGCGAGCTTGTTGCCAGCAGCGGGAGTGAAGAAGAGCTGGCGAAGATGCGCCTGCCGGGCAAGCTGAACAGCGGACCCAGCTATTCAGAGATTCATCTGGGGAGCGGCACCTATCTGGCCCGCGGCAACCAGATTGATTCGACCGGCCTGTATCTGATATCGGTCATTCCGTCCAGTGCCGCCATGTCCATTATCCAGAAGATCCGTGTCCAGATGCTGGGCATCTATGCCGTGATCGGGCTGCTGATCTTTGTGTTTATTTTTCCGATTACAAGGTCGATTACACAGCGCATCTTCCTGCTGATGAACAAGATGAGCCAGGTGCGGCAGGGCAGGCTGAATACGCTGGACCTGGAGCCGCGCACGGATGAGCTGGGCCATCTGATCTCCAGCTACAATTATATGATTAACAGTGTGCAGGAGCTGATGGAGGAGCAGTTCAGGCTGGGGCAGGAGAAGAAGGGGGCAGAGCTGAAGGCGCTGCAGTCCCAGATCAATCCGCATTTTTTGTATAACACGCTGGATATGGTGAACTGGATGGCCCAGAAGGATGAGGTGGACAATATCCAGCGGGTAATTCACGCCCTGTCGGATTATTACAAGCTTGCGCTGAATAAAGGCAAGGATGTCGTGACTGTGGGTGACGAGGTCAGGCTGTGCAGCATCTATATGGACATTCAGAAGAACCGGTATAAAGACAGGATCAAGCTGGAGATCAGCGTAGAGGAAGATGCGCTTAGCTGCATGCTGCCCAAGATCACCCTGCAGCCGCTGGTGGAAAATGCGATTGTACACGGCATTATGGAGACGGAGGAGCGCAGGGGAACGATCCGCATTACGGGCCGGATTGAACAGGACAGGCTGCAGATTAGCGTTGAAGACAACGGGGCAGGCATAAGCGGACGGGAGGAGCGGCATTCGGGCTACCAGGGAAGCGGCTACGGGGTTGATAATATCAGCAAGCGGCTGAGCCTGTTTTTTGGCGGTGAAGCCCGGGAGATAACGTTCATAAGTGCAGAGGGCAAAGGGACCAGTGTCATTATAGAGTCTGTAAAATATATTGTGTAAACTCTCAAACCCATTAAAATGGAAGTAAGAGAAAGGTTGGGGAGAACACATGGGACTTTGGTCAAAACAG
>NZ_JARXXP010000053.1 GCF_029893965.1 Paenibacillus sp. PastM-3 | reverse complement strand
GGGCGGGGTTCCCCCGCCCCCAAGGACACCCACACCTATTAACAAACACCTGAGAACCCACTTTTACTCTCTTACACAAACTTCTTGACGCTACCTATTTGGGGCGAAAACCGGAGAAATAGGTAGCGTTTTTCCATCTAATTCCTCTAAACGGCCTTTTCGTAAAGAAATAGATGGCGTTTTTCCACTTAGATTAACTAGTGCACCATTTCGTAAAACCAAAATAAAATAGTGCCCTTGGCGGGGCACTATTTTTGTAGCCTGATAAGCACAGCATTCGGTCGAGCCAACCGTTTATTGTCCCATCATTCCGCCGTCAACGGTGTAGAGCGAAGCGGTAACGAACGAAGCTTCTTCGGAGAGCAGGAAGTTCATGACAGCCGCAACCTCCTGCGGTTCACCATAGCGTCCCATCGGTGTTGCTGCCTCATTGGCAGCCTTGAAGTCATCGGCGCTGCCTGAATTTTGCTCGATCTTGCGCATCATCTGCGTGTTGATGGTTCCCGGCAGTACGGCGTTGACACGGATACCGAACGGGGCCAGCTCATTGGCAGTAACTCTGGTCAGGCCGATCACCGCGTGCTTGGACATAATATAGGGAGACATTCCCGGAGCACCCATAAGACCTGCCAGTGAGGAGGTGTTGAGGATGGCGCCGGATTTTTGTTTTTTCATGACAGGGATAACATACTGCAGCCCCAGAAATACTCCGCGGACATTGACGTTATACACCAGGTCGAGTGACTTCACACTCAGCTCTTCCACCAGCCCGGACGGGCCTTCAATGCCGGCATTGTTGGCAAAATAATCAATCGTACCGAATTTCGCCACCGCCTGGTTAACATAGTTCTGCACATCTTCCTCTTTGGATACATCGGCTGTAACAGCCAGTGAGTTGGAGTCGTCCAAGCCAAGCTCCTGAATGACTGCATGAATGGCTTCCTCATTCAAATCGACCAGAACCAGATTCAGCTTGCGCTCGGCGAGACGGCGGGCAAGCTCTTTTCCGATACCGCCTGCGGCACCCGTGATAACAGCTGTTTTAACTTGTGATTGACTCATTATCATTCGCTTCCTTTATGTTGTAGTGGGTGAGTAAGAGGATTTTGTAACAAAATCGCCTTATCTCTTGAAACAAGCTTACACCCGTTTTACTTGTCATGACAATAATCAAAATATAAGATATTGTCGATTAGGCGACACCGCAGTATAAAATGTAACCCGCGATTCAGTATTTTGAACATTTTACTGCTTTTTGTGCACTTTAATTTTTAACAGTTAATCTTTTTTCTATTCAGACCTTACGGTTATAATAAAAAGATACGATACAAACGTTACGGAGGCCGATAGAATTGGAACGCGAAGAGGATTTGAACAGGAGGGTCAGACGTACCCGGCAGGCACTGAAGACAGCCTTTGTGGATCTGATTCTGGAAAAGGGCTATGAAGCAGTAACCATTATGGATATCGCTGAGCGCGCGGACTATAACCGCGGAACCTTTTATAAGCATTTTGTAAGTAAGGAGGACCTGCTCCGGGATATTCATGATGATTTCTTGCGGAATGTCTCGGAGGTCTTGCTGCTGCCTTATGAAGGTATGGAGAAAATTGAGGCTACGGGTATTTATCCGTCCACATTGCAGCTTTTTCAGCATATTGAACAGCACAAAAGGGATTACCTTGCCTTAAGCTCCGCCCAGCGCGGAAAAACTTCGGTCGAGCTCTACGATACACTGCGGAGATCCATGCGTGAGGATATGCATATCGAGATGGAGGATAATAGTCCCCCGCTCGATTATGAAATTCTGCTCAGCTACCAGCTGTCAGCCACTGTAGGGGTCATTGATTATTGGGCAAAAACCGGTTTTAAATACTCTGCGGAATATATGGCCGGGCAACTAATGGCGCTCGTTAACAGCAGAATGGATCATATTGTGTTTAAAAGAAACTGAGTTGCTGCATAAAAAAGCGGCGCAGACCGCTTGTACCCCATCCGGATACAAGCTGGCCTGCGCCGCTTATTCTATAGTTACATATAAATATCAATGACTGTTCTCCCTGAACCTGCGTCGCGCTGAACCTCTTCACGGGCAATCCGCAGGCCGCCAAGCCGGTAAGGGTTAGCGAGCCGCACCGCTTCTACTTCCCGGCCGTTCACAGAAGCTGAGCGCAGTCCGCCCTCCTGGCAGTGATAAACAAAGGTCACGGGAGCGCCGCCGAATTCAAAATCAAACCGGGTGCCGTCAAGCTCAGCAGGCAGTACCGGGTCCAAGATCAGGTCGCCGCCGTCTTCACGGATACCGAGCACATTCGAGATCAGCTGGTTCATGTAGATTCCCGGACCGCTGGAATAGATTCTCCAGCCGCCTTTGACCGGAACAGACCCGTCACGCAGCTCATGGAAACGGTCCTGCGCTTCATAGCGGTTGGCAAATTTGCCGTCGGAGCTGCTGAAGTAGGCATTGCTCTGGCGCAGCTCGGCATTCGGCACGCTATCACGGATACCGACCGGATTGATGGTGGCGAGGCCCTTCCAGACCTGATCGGTTGCACCGATCTTGGCCATCGCTTCCACGAAGCGGATGTGGGCATGCACGTACTGCAGGCCGATTTCGCGGCCGAAGTTGGCTGCCTGCTCCGCACGTTTAAAGTGTGTGCTCACCCCGCCGGCATACTGTGCCGGATGGTTCATCAGCCTTACACCGTCCGGGCACAGGAACTGTTCCTGGATCAGCTTGTAGTGCGCCTCCATCTGCTCAGGGGTAAGCAGCTCACCGATCATGCTGCGGGTCATCGGCAGCAGGCGGTACTGGATGCCTGTTTCCTTGTCTTCCGGATGCAGCATCAGCTTGGCCTGCTCGGGGTCTTCAAAGTACAGGAAGCCCGGAATAACTTCGGTGCCAAGCATATAACGGTTAAAGTCGGCTTTGATGCCTTCAGTCAGCTGCTTCAGCTCATCCGACCAGCCGGCGTCCGTATCCTGAAGCACCGTGGCCAGGCCTAGAACCGTCTGGTAGGTCAAAGCCACTGTCCAGCTGCTGACCATATACTGCTTGAGCTGGGCGTTCGCCGGCTGCAGCGTATCATCCCAGTCCCCGTCTCCATAGGAGGACAAGAAGGTATCATGCAGGAAGTGGGACTTGATGTAATCCAGTTCTTTATGCGCATGTTCTCTCAAAGAGTAGGCAGCCTCAGTGAAATCGAAGCTGTGTTTGCGGGTATAAGGAATCCGCTCATCCAGCACCGCATAATCCCGGGTTGCCCGCAGGTAGTCGCCAAGCACCTTGAGCGGCCAGACAATGATATCGCCATGGCTCTCCTCCTGCTGAATAGAAGCGTATTTGTCAAACATGAACCATTGCGGCCAGTTGCCGTCATCTTCATACTGATGGGCAAACACGGTCAGCAGAATTTCCCGTACCTGTTCATATTTATGCGTGGCAAGGAAGTACTCCACAGGCCCCTGGCATACATCCCGTGTACCCCAGGCTGCTCCGCCATACTGCTCCAGTCCGTGAGGCACGGAATAGTGGACCAGCATATTGTGGGTATACCACCAGGCCAGGGCATTTACCTTGAACAGCTCTGCCTGCTCCCCGTCCTCTTTTTTCAATTGAAAGCCGTTCATGACGCCCGCCAGAAAATCACGGTAACCGCTTCTCTCCGCTTCAAATCCGGCTGCCGCCCGAGTACGGAATTGTCCGTCCAGCGTTCCCTGGAAGGTAAGTGTCCACTCACTGCTTGCATCCAGTTCAAGCACCGCAAGGGAAGCAGTGCCCGGTGCAGCTCCGGCTGCCAGCAGCGATTCATCCCCCGCTCTGCAGGCTGCTCCGTCCACGGTGATTTTGTAGGCCAGCTCAGGATAGACAGATGCACTCAGGCCACTTTCGGCAGCCCGGAAGACCAGTCCGCCATCCTTATCCTGTGACATCTGGTAAGGCAGCTCATATTCAGCCACGTTCATGGTTATCTGATTGCTGACAAGGAAGCGGTAGGCTTTTCCGCTTGCCGAAGTGACATGCAGTCTGATCTCAGGCGCGTTTATCGCTGTATAGTTCGTAATAATAAACGTATCTTCAGCCGTCTTGTAGTGCCAACGTGCATAGTTAAAGCCGATCTCGAACAGTGACGGCATGGTCAGCAGACGGAATTGTCCATCCAGCTCGACATAGATCCGCTGGCCAGACGTTTTATTGACGTTCAGCGCATTGCGGGCATTGGACAGCATTTTGTTGAAATTGGTATTGCCGACGACGACCTGGGAATTGAAAATCCCGTACATATAGGATGTAGTTGTGATCACCTCAGCATTCAGCCGCGCATTGTCTCCGCTCATCAATATATGCCCGTGCGGCCGTTCTACAAGCAACTCCTTGCGTTTAAGAACAACATGCTCATACGTTCCGGTAAAAAAGGCCAGCAGCTCTCCGTCTTCGCGTTCCTCCTGGTACCGCTGCGGGAAAAGGCTATCCAGCTCTTCATCGGACAGCTCCTGTGTCTGTACAGGAACTCCGATCCGCGCAGATGCCGCTTTCCTTTCCGGACGGCTGCTGTCCGGCTTTACAGAGGCAAGCGACTCAACACTGCTCCAGGCAGACCGCAGCTGATCAGCAAATTCAAGGCCGGTCACAGCTGCAGGATGATCCTCCCGGAACAAGCCGTAGAAGGTAAAGGCAGCTTCGCCTTTAAGCTCCGTCTTTGGAGACTGCAGCGCAGTATAAGCAAATTCATATTGATATACTTTATTGGCCAGACTCTCCTTGTACAGTGCTTCCGGTCTGTCCGTTTCTTTGTAGGACAAGCCGAAGAACTGGAAGCCCTCGGTGGAATATCCCGCTGCCCCGCCGATTAGCCCCTGCTGCAGATACGGGAACTTTCCGCCTTGCGGCTGGTTCTGGCGGGAACAGACGACATAGCCACCTGCCTGATCCGTGAAAACGGAGTGGTCGATATATTGGGACAAATAGGCCTCATTGCTGGTTACGGCACCAGGTGCAGCTATACCCACATCCTGGGTATAAATAATATCCATCAGGGCCGACTTGCCCTTTATCCGTACATCCCAGAACCAGGCATTCTCCTCTGCCAGCGTAAAAGTGACCTGGTACCCCAGCTTATCCGGGCTGTCCTGAGCTCCGGAACCTGTTGGAATCTCCCCCTGCCACACAAGCCGCTCCCCGTCCCGGCTGAAGGTGCTTCCCGATTTGACACCGAGCAGAGGAAATGCCTGAATACCGTCCGGATGGTACAGACGTACATATAGATTACCCGCAGCACCGTCTACGCTGTTAGCCAGCAGCTGGTTAATCATCATCTGCCCGCCTGACGCCTGATAAAGGTCTCCGCTTTCCAGAAATGTAAAGCTAAGACCGCCTTTTTGCAGTGTAAGCTTGGAGCCGGTTGCAGTTGTCATTTCTCTTCACTTCCTTATCTGTTACGGCTTTACACCGTTATTATGTCTGTTAGTTTACTTGAGTAAAACGAACCCGGCAGACAGCACATCACGGCTGTTCGCCCCCACATATACATTAAACCTGCCGCTGTCGCTGGTGACACTGAGGTCACTGTGATGATAGCGGAGCTGTTCTTCACCGATGGTAAATGCTACCTCCGTGGTTTCGCCCGGGTCCAGCCCGATCTGCCGGAAGGCTTTCAGCTCCTTGACCGGACGGACTACTTCACCGGAAATATCACCTACATACAGCTGAACAGTCTCAGTTCCCGTTACGCTGCCGGTATTGGTGATCGTCACCTTTACCTCAAGCACCTGACCTGTTGTCATCGTGTCAGAGGAAAGCGTCAGGCCTTCATAATCAAAGGTTGTATAGCTAAGTCCGAACCCGAACGGCAGCAGCGGCTCGTTCGGAGCATCGATATATTTGGAGATATAACGGTTGCCGTCCTCCACTTCCGGCTTTGGCCTGCCGGTATTGAAATGGTTGTAATAGACCGGGATCTGTCCTGCTGAATCAGGGAATGACATGGTCAGCCGGCCGGAAGGATTCACGCGTCCGTACAGCAGGCCGGCCAGTGCAGCCCCGCCTTCACTGCCCGGGAACCAGGCTTCCAGCACGGCATCCGCCTGGTCGTACACCCCATGCAGGTCAAGCGGACGGCCGTTGAACAGTACGACAGCCAGCGGCTTGCCGAGCTCCTTCATGGCCCGGATCAATTCCAGCTGCGCCTCAGGCAGCCTGATGTTAGTACGGCTGCCGCCCTCGCCGCTCATGTCGGAGGATTCGCCGAGGGCCAGCACAATCACATCGGCCCCCTCAGCTGCACTCAAGGCTTCCGCTTTCTGCTCTGCGGTTATCGTCTCAATGCCTGAGCCTTCGGCTACTGTAATAAGATCAGGATTACCAATTGCTGAACGCATGGCATCACTGAGCTTCACCGCATGCTCCTTGGAGCCGGTCCACGACCACCAGCCCAGAATATCGCCGCTGGACGCAAAAGGACCTATCACGGCTACCCGCTGCTCCGGCCGGAGCGGCAATACACCTTCATTCTTCAGCAGCACACTCGACTTCTCTGCCAGCTCGCGTGCCGCCTGACGGTGCTCAGCGGAGAATACGATTTCCTTCTCCAGCACCGGGTCAGCTCCGCGTGTCGGGCTTGCGAACAAGCCGAGCTTTTCTTTGAGCTGCAGGATACGCAGCACTGCCTCATCAATCAGGGCTTCATCGACAAGCCCTTCATCCACCAGCTGAGGCAGATGATGCAGATAGCTGGTTGTCATCATGTCGATATCCACACCGGCCCGGATCGCTTTGAAGGCCGCTTCCTTATCATCCTCTGCCGCACCGTGGGCGACCATTTCCTTGATGGATGCCCAGTCTGAAATAATGACTCCGTCAAAGCCCCATTCTGTCCGCAGCAGATCACGCAGCAGCTTGCGGTTGCCGGTTGCCGGGATCCCGTCAACGATGTTGAACGAGGTCATGACCATCTCTGCTCCGGCATCTACAGCGGCTTTATAGGCAGGAAGGTAATATTCACGCAGCTGGCGTTCAGACAGGTCCACAGTGTTATAGTCCCTGCCGCCCTCAGCAGCGCCATAAGCGGCAAAGTGCTTGACGCATGCAGCTACACGGGAGTAATCGCCCGCTAGGTCCTCTCCCTGGAAGCCCTTTACGAAGGCTTCCGCGAATACACCGTTCAGGTACGGGTCTTCGCCGGTCGATTCCATCACCCGCCCCCAGCGCGGATCACGGGTCAAATCGACCATAGGCGCAAAGGTTACGTGCAGACCGGAGACAGCTGCTTCCCTTGCTGCAATCTCGGCGCTCTTCTCCGCAAGCTCCGGATTCCAGGAGCTGCCGATTGCCAGAGGGATCGGGAATATGGTCTTAAAACCATGGACAATATCCGCCATAAACAGCAGCGGAATGCCAAGCCGGTTATTCTCCAGATGTGCTTTCTGCACCGCCATCATTCGAGCGGCACCGGCTACGCCCAGCACTGAACCGGCATTGCGGACGGCCTCACTGCCGATGCCGAGCTCTTCCATCGGACCGGTAATTTCCGATTCGTCACCCGGCTCATCATAGAATGGAGCTGCCAGCTGCAGAAGCTGGGCGACTTTTTCTTCAAGGGTCATATGCTTCACATATTTGTTGTATAAGTGCTCAGTCATGGCTGTATTCCCCCTACCAAAACAATTCTAATCGAATCGTTTTTCTTTACTTATCCCTTTTAAAATAAGGGTTTAATTGATGTTATATATCATAAAATCATAAACGTTTCTATTCGTTTCGACATGTAGCCGCTGCTCTTGGCAAATCCGCAAAGGTACTATAAAGGGAGCCAATCCAGCATTCTTGTCAGCTGACGGCAGCAAATGTATCCTCCCTGCGGCCTGAAATGGCAAAAGCACGCTGGACAAGCCCGGGCAGTTCCTCACTTAAATAAGTGAAAGGCACCGCCCTGCTTCATTCCGAGTGTTTCGGAATATAACGACATCTGTACATAAGCCCAAGCTATTCACTCTGATTAACTCTGTATTTTAACCGATTTACGCTCCATCAGCTCGATCTTAAGCTTGTAAAAATCGTTAACCGCATCTCCGTTAAGCATCTGGAAGAGCAAATGGCCGGCGAGCGAGCCTGATTCGTACATCGGCTGGCGGATCGTCGTCAGTGGAGGATGAATATATTCGGCCAGCTGAATATCGTCGAATCCGATGACTGAAATATCCTCCGGTACAGATATCTTAGCTTCCTCGAAGGCTTTCATCCCGCCTACAGCCATTTCATCGTTAGCAAAGAATACCGCTGTCGGCAGCTCGCCCTGCATCAGCATCATTTTGGTGGCTTTATAGCCGCCTTCACGGATGAAATTGCCGCTGAGCTTCCATTTGGCCTTTTCAGCAAGACCGGCTTCATGCATCGCACGCAGATACCCCTGATACCGCAGAGCATTGTCATAGGAATCGGCCGGTCCGCTAATATAGGCGATTGCGCTGTGGCCGTTCTCGATAAGGTGCCGGGTGGCACTGTAACCGCCCTGCTCTCCGTCAACCACTACATTGATCAGCCCTTCACCGGCAATCAGCCGGTCCATAACGACAATCGGAAAGCGCGGTCCGGCAGCTGCATGCAGAATCTCATCTGTTATGTTATGGGCCAGCACAATTGCCCCGTCAACCCGCTTTTCCATCATGTAACGGACAGCTGTTGAGCCTTGACCGCCCATGGAGCTGCAGGCAATCAGATCATAAGAATTCGTTAAAGCTACATCCTGAATGCTGCGGATCAATTCCGAATAATAAGGACCTGACAGGTCCCGCAGTATAAGGGCTATTGTATTGGTCCGGCTCCGCTTCAAATCCATAGCAAAACCGTTCTTCTGATAATTAAGCTGCCGTGCCGCTTCCAGCACCTTTTCTCTCGTCTTTGCGCTGACCTTGCTGTCTCCGCTCATCGCATAGGAGGCTGTTGAGAGCGCCACGCCGGCCAGCTTCGCCACGTCCTTGATTGTTGCCATCTGATTCAATCCTTCCTGAGCCTAGCAATTGGTTACTTATACTATTTTATGCCGGAGATCGTATATCCTTCTATGATATGCTTTTGGAAGAAGATAAATATAATAATGATAGGAATAACCATAAAGGCGGCGCCGGCCATCTGCAGCCCGAACTCCGTTCCGTATTGTCCCTTAAGCAGTGACAACCCGACAGACAGCGTATATAGCCGCTCGTCGTTCGCAATAATCAGCGGCCACAGGAAGCTGTTCCAGGCACCGATAAAGGTCAGAATTCCCTGAACGGCAAATACCGGTTTGACAATCGGCACAATCAGCTGGAAAAAGATCCGGAATTCGCCCGCACCGTCAAGTCTTGCCGCCTCCAGCAGATCGATCGGAATCGTCGTCATAAACTGGCGGAACAGGAAAATCGCGAACGCGCCAACCAGCCCCGGCAGCACGATTCCCGCCATGGTATTCACCAGGCCCATCTGATTGATGATCAGATAAGTCGGGATCATCGTCACCTGGCCGGGGATCATCATGGTTGCCAGGATAATATAGAAGAATTTGTTTCTGCCTGGAAAATCAAATTTGGCAAATGCATATCCGGCCATTGCATTCAGGAACAGCCCGACAAAGGAACACAAAACGATAATCAGCGTGTTCTTCAAATATACAAGAAAGTCCATTTTAACGAACAGATCCCGGTAATTGTTAAATGTGGGATGATTCGGGAACAGCGTCGGCGGGATCACCGTAAATTCATTTTCAGGCTTAAAGGATGATCCGATCATCCAGATAAACGGCACCATCATCAGAAGTCCTCCGAGGATGAGCAGCGTAATCATAATTCCTTTTTCCACTCTCTTCATTCTAAGAGCCATGCCAGTTCCCTCCTTCTTAAGCCGGCGGCGTTCGGCCGCAGCTTAATATTCCACTTCTTTCTTTTTGACCGCGAATTGGATCAGTGTCGCAATAATGATAATGATGAACAACACGAATGAGCCGGAGGCCGCATAACCGAATTTGCTGAGCTGGAACCCGTTATTGTAAATAAAGAGCGCCATCGACATCGTGGCATTCAGCGGTCCGCCCTTGGTCATTACCAGCGGTTCTTCGAAGAATTGAATCCAGCCGATCAAGGTCGTAATGGTCACAAAGAAAGTAGCGAATCCCAGCAGGGGAACGGTAATATAGCGCAGCTTTTTCCACCCGGTCGCACCGTCGATTTCAGCTGCTTCGTAATAGGAACGCGGAATTCCCTGCAGAGCTGCCAGGAAGATGATCATATTCAGACCGATTGATTTCCAGAACGCCAGCAGAATCAGCGAAAATTTAGCCAGAACAGGGTCCTGAAGCCACTGCTGCGCCGGTAAACCAAACCAGGAGAGTACGTAGTTAAATAATCCGTAAGACCCGTTATACAGATAGCCCCATACCACTGCTACCGCCACAATGTTCGTGATGGAGGGCATGTAATAGATAACCCGGAAGCTTTTGAACAGCCAGCCGGTACCATAGTTAAGCAGCAAAGCAACGGCCATGGAGGCAATGACAACCATTGGTACTCCAACTACTACATAAATCAAGGTATTATACATCGATTTCAAAAAAATCGGATCTTTAAAAATATCAATATAGTTGCTGAAGCCGATCCCGCTGATATTCGAATAATCCGCAAGGCCGACCAGATCCATATCCGTAAAGCTGATTACAAGTGCAATGATGATCGGAATGATCGAAAACAGCGTCAGCAGGATGACTGCCGGAGCGATAAACAAATATGGAACCTTATGCTTGTTCAGTTGCTTCACCAATGAGCTCACTTGCCTCACACCCTTTCCCTTTCTATCCCCTCTCTCCCGTCAGGAAGAGAAACAAGCTGACTGCCGGAACCTCAGCCTCAGGGCGAGATCCCGGCAGTCCGCCTGTTGGCATTAAGCCTGTTTATTTGTTCCCGAGCAGTTCATTAGCCTTGTCATTCAGCTTATCCAGCTCAGTCTGTGTATCAGCACCGCCGATTGTAATTTGTTCAAAGGCAGCGATTGCCGCCTGGGCAATCTCTTCGTACTCTTTAACGGTAGGGGCGGGACGTGAATTTTCCAGCTGTTTACCAAAAGCGGCAATCATCGGATCACTAAGCGCTTCGTTGGACCAGGCAGCCTTCAGGGCAGGCATGGAGTTCGAAGTTTCATAGTATTTCAGCTGTGCTTCCTGTTCAGCCATGAACGCAATGAACTTGGCGGCTTCATCAGGATTTTTGCTGTAGTTGAAGATGGACAGATCCGAACCGCCGATCGAAGAGGTATTCGTTACTTTGGCCGGCAGGGTAGTTACAGCCCATTTGCCATCAATCTCAGGAGCTTTATCTTTAACGGTCTGAATCATCCAAGGTCCGCTGATGAACATGGCCATTTTGCCGTCTTTGAATGCTGCAACGGTGTCGAGGTCTGTGCCTTTTGGCGATAACCCTTCATCATAGAAGCTTTTCAGGAAGTCAACCGTTTCTACATAAGCCGGCTCATTGAACTGCGGCTGGCGGTTTGCGTCAATAATGTCACTGCCGTTCTGCCAGGCAAAGATAACAGGGTAGATAGAGTCTTTACCTTCGATCGGCATGGCATAATGACCGGCTCCACCCTTTTCGACCAGCTTTTTGCTGGCATCCTTCAGCTCATCCCAGGTCTTGGGACCCTCTGGATAACCTACTTCACTGAGCAGATCCGTCCGGTAAAACATAGCACGTGTCTCTACATAGAACGGAATACCTACCGTCTGATCTTCATACTTTGTGGTTTCAACAGCACCTTCAAAGAAGTTCTCCGCTTTCATGCTTGGATATTGTTCGATATAAGGAGTCAGGTCTTTCAGGGCGCCGGCGGCTGCAAATTCAGGAACCCAGGTCGTACCCATCTGAACAACGTCAGGGCCGTTTTTGGATGCTACTGCGGTCAGCAGTTTATCATGTGCCGTATCCCAAGGGATCGCTTGCACATCTACTGTAATGCCAGGATTCGCAGCTTCATACATTTCAGCAATCGGTTCGACTGTATCCGCTGTACCCATAAACCATACTTTTAAAGTTTTGCTGTCTCCGGCAGCAGAATTGTTTGAATTGCCGCAGCCTGCTGCAACCAAGGAAAAGCTCATCAGTAGTGCTGCAATCTTAACTCCGGTTTTCTTTTTCATTCTTCTTTCACCCCTGTTATAGTGTGTGCCAAACTTGAAAGTGCTATGAAATAAAGCCCTTACATCGAAACGTTTCGATTAGTATCGAAAAAAAATTCGAGTTACCGCACATCATTTCTAGCCTGAACAACGCATTTAAGATGTTATTAACCTGATTTCCAGCGCTTGAAACGAGATTAACAACGCTTTCACTCTCGTTTACCCGTAACAGGCCTCCAGACAGTAGTAGTTCTTTCATTCTTTAATCGAATCGTTTCGATAACCATATTATAAGACTAAGTGTTAGCGATTTCAAGTACCTTACACAAAAAACTTTTCCGTGGTCAGCTATGCATAGCCGTGCACAAAAAAGCCGGAAGCTGCTTCATTTGCGGTTTACGCACTTGAAACAGCTTCCGGCCTTAGTCTATTTAAATCAGCTGGTATAAATAAACGAAACTACGCCGTTGGTGAAGGTCACATAATCATAACCGGCATACTGCCAGGTCTCTACACGGATGCCGCCTCCTACGGCAGCAGACTTGCTAGCCGGTGTACCCCAGCTTAACTCGACCTGCTGCTTCGTCATACCGATGCTTACGTATCCTGCCTTAATATCGTCCCACACTTTACTTGACCACTTGTAGGTTTTGTAAGGGTCTGCTGTTAGAAACTCATCTTTATCAGCCAGCGTACTTATAATTTCCGCCCCGGTCATCTCATGCGTTTTCAGTACTTTTCCTGAAGCTAGCTTCATGGCAAGAGCGAAGTTCCCGTTATAATCAGGAAGTACATCAACGATCGTTATTTTTTGAAACCGGTAATTGACATCAAAAAAGTTGACCCAATAGCTTTTGCCGATCAGGTTCGCCAGGTTTCCCTGGGCTTTTTTCTTATAGATAAGGGCGGTTTGCTTGGTCTGTACCTGCATTTCAGCCTTGCCGAAGGTTATCGTCATGCTTTGAATAGAAGAATTCCAATCAAGCCCGGCTCCGAACGCCGACTTTAGCAGCGCTGCCGGAAACACCGTTACGCCATCTACCGTCTGTACTTTACCGCTCATTTTAACCTTCTTGCCGTTCACCATTGCCGTATCACTGCCGAGCTGGAGCTGAACTGGTGTAGAATTCAGGTTAATGCTGAAGCTTTTGGTACCGGCATTGTATTGAACCGAAGCACCGAGCTGCTGGAACACCTCTTGAACCGGCAGATACATTGAGCCGCTGATCAGCGCTCCGGTTGTGATGATATCGTCTGAACTGATGGATACCTCCAGCGTTTTGGAGACTGCTCCTGATTTCACAGTAACTTTGGTAACTCCGACCGCCAGTGCCTTTAAGGTTCCATCGTTCAGCTTCTGCAAAAGCACCGGGTTTTCAACCGTCAAATCCGCATCCTTCAGCGGTACTTTTCTTGTAGATCCGCCTGTCCAGGTCTCAGTAATCTGCACGGGGACCTTGTCCCCGACCGTAAGGCTGGTCTTCTCCATCGTGAAGGTTACACCGGTGACACCTGGCAGGGTGAGCTTCTCCATACGGTCCGCCTGCACATCATAATCCCCTACGCTTCCGTCCTGCGTTTTTACATACATGCCTTGATTATAGACAGAGATTAGTCCAGTTACACCTTTAAGACCCGGGAATGATTCCGTGAGCTTATAGCGGTCAGCTTCAGAAGACCCCGTTCTCCAGACGGTACCGTCATTCATCCGTACAACCAGGTTCCCTTGGTCATCGAATCGGGCTTCTGCTGCATTTTCGGTGATGGTTACGGGAATATATTTAGAGAGATCATTCCTGTCAAAATTAAACCGGTTGTACAGCAGCACTTTTCCGGATTGCAGGACCACTGCCACATCATCGACAGAACTGTAGGAATCAGAATAACTATCTATGGCCGTAACCTCTGTGCTGCTGCCGAATTGATCAATTTTGTCGCTGAACCCCTCTGCCTTCAAGACTCCGGAACGAGTAAGCAATGCCAAACCTTTTTCGGAATCATCAAATTTCACAATATCTGTATAACTCGTAGGATCACCATAGCCGAGGTAACGAATGGTTCCTGTATTATCCAAATAATAGTTCCCGGAAATATGTACCACCCCGGTCATGCTCTTCAGCATTTCTGGAGCTCCCTTCCCCTGCAATCGAACCAGAGTACCTGACGCGGTAATCCCATAGCCTTCCTGAATCTCGGTCAGATCGAAATCAAGCTGTTTATATCCTCCGTTGTCAACATCCTGCTTCCATACTGTACCGTCACTAAGCAGGTAACTCCCCCTGTCAAAATCTATGATCGACGGTCCAGCCGCATGCAGCACACCCCCGGTCTGACCAAAAATGCCGGCGGAGACTGCCGCTGCAAGCACCCATTTTAAACCTTTCATCTTCCAAAATCCCCCTTTGTGTTTGACGCACTCATTAATGTATCACAAATGCAAAGATATTCCAGAAGAATTTCGATACGCCCAAGCAGCAAAAAACTGCCTGCAATCCGCTAAGATCACCTGCAGTTCCATTTAAATACTGTAACTCTATTTTTCGTGAACCTTACCCTCTTTAACCTTCTGTACCTCATACATATTGACGGTTGTGCCCAGAATGTAGGCCGGTTTCTCCTGGCCTCTGCTGTTACGGTGGCCCTGGATGTGCGAGTCACTCTTCTCCCAGTTTTTCCAGGCATCTTCGGACTCCCAGCGGATCAGGAGCAGCACCTCTTCACTGTCCTTGCCCTTCTTGTTGAGCGCGATGCTGATATCGATCAGGCCAGGCATTTCCTCAAGCGCTCCGGGTGCGCTGAATCTCTTGATCACCTTGTCACTGTGTCCTTTTTCTACAACTATGGATCTTGTCTGGATTAACATAATCATTCCTCCTGTGTATAGGGAACTGCAAATGCCTCACAATCTTCCCCGCCTGATATAGTTGAATGCGCAACTAACTCTATTCTAATTGATAATCGTTATCATTTCTAGTCTGATAATAAATCTATTTGGAAAGCAGGCAGAATATGAACCTGACCGTTGAGCTCGCCGCACCGCACCGCATGAAGCGTATATTATCAAAAACCTTTACCCGCTTTATCTCCATGATCTTTCGGGCCAATATGGGCTGAATAACGGGCCCGTCCTGAATGAGCATGGGATTTATGAAGAAGAGCCGGAGATCCGGACGTTAGCCCAGCGATACGATGTTCAGAATATCTGGTGGGAGAAGCCGGGCTGCCTGTACCCTTTTCTGTTTAAAGTCGGGGGACTTCCTGCCGGATTTACGCTTATTGCTACGCCGCCCCACTGTGCACAAGGGGTTGATTATTTTGTTAACGAATTCTTTGTGCTGCAGCCGTTCCGCGGGGCCGGCGTTGCGGAGCAAGCTGCCATCTCTGTATTCGAGCGCTTCAAGGGCGCCTGGGAGCTGTACACGAATCCGGCCGCCAAAAATATAACCGGACAAAGATTCTGGCGCAAGACGGTAGCAGGATATACGAATCATAACTACCATGAAGCGGTGGAAGAGACTTTTGACGGAAACAAGCTGGTATTCCGGTTCAGCAACAACTTGTAAAATAGGGGTGGCGTGATGGAGCTGGACTGTGAACGTATCCTTTTGAGGGATTTATGTGAAAATGAACGGAAATTTTTTGCTGTGTTAGAGGGGCGTGAGCAGTCATCTAAATTTGAAAACAACCGCCCTGATGCTGTGCAGATTGAGGCTGACTTCAATAGAGTATTGCTACATCTGGCAAATGGTCGCGCGAACATTTCAAGCTGATGGTATGCCGTGCAACAGATCAAACACAGCCGGGAATTATCAGCAGCAAGCTGAACTGGGAGGACATCGGGGAATGGGAGATCGTATGGGCGCTGCACCCGGAGTACTGGAGACACGGATATGCAACCGAAGCAGTCCGGCTGCTGATCGGTTATGCCTTCAAAGAGCTGAACGCGCACCGGATCATAGCATATGCCAACGCCGGCAACCAGCGCTCCGAACGACTCATACAGCGGGCCGGCATGACCAAAGACGGCGTACTGCGCGGGACCAGATACTGCAACCGGGAATGGTGCAATGAGCTGATCTACTCAGTACTGGAGAGGGAATGGCCTAAGGAGACAGCCGCGGGTAAGTAAGTGGCAGTAGAGGGAAATTTCCCTTTACGAGGCTGTTTGATGGGTCATTGTTCCGATTTAATGGGAAATTTCCCCTTATCGGGCTGCTGAGAGCAATACACTTGCACCGAACCTGACATGAAAAAATAGCCCTTCACAAACAAATCGGTTCCCCCTAAAGTTGTAGTTACCACAGCCACAACTAAAA
>NZ_JARXXP010000052.1 GCF_029893965.1 Paenibacillus sp. PastM-3 | reverse complement strand
TCCGGTCGTTCGTTGCAAGCTCTTTTTTAATTTCTTTTTTCGAGCTTGGCGTCGATGCTTTTCAGCATTTCTTGGCCGGAATAAGAATATACCATACTTCCGAAAGAACATGCAAGCTTTTTTTCACATTTAATTTAGCATCTCAATTCCTTACAATGATCAGCAACTTGATTGCGATTATTACGTCCATATATTCAGTATCCATTATGCATACCGGAGGAATACATGGCCAAGGAAAGCTTTGATAAGGAAATCCAGTTTCTGCGCATGCTTGTGCTGACCAGCGGGGCTTACAGCCGCCAGCAGTTTGCTGACCGCCTCGGCATTTCCGTCCATACCTTTGATAAAACCGTTAAGAAGCTGAAGGAAGTCGTTCAGACAATGCAGGAAGACCTGCCTGAAGAGCTGGATAAAGATTTTACCAATACCTTCAGGTACAACTATTACGACTCCGCCGAACCGGTACTGCTGTTTCTGTTCCGTGCCAAATCGCTCAAGGAATCCGAGTCTCTGCGCCTCTCCCGCATTCTTGCCGGGCTGAACGAACGGCCGATGACTCTGAAGGAGCTGCTGGAGCTGTGCTGCAGCGGAGAAGATCCGGAAGGTATTTTCCCTGATGAGAAAACATTGCGAGGAGACCTGAAATACCTTGAGGAGGTTGGAGTGATTACAAGGCAGCCCGGGCCGCGTCCATACCGTTACCGTCTGTATGACGACCTTATCCGGCAGCTGTCCGACGACGAACTATGCGAGCTGTTTGATTTTGTTGATGTGATGGCCAATACACAGGTCCCCTCGGTTCAGGGCTACTTACTACGCGACAGCCTCAAAAAGCAGCTGAACCGGCGGAGCCTGACGGAGCCTGCAGCCGATCCTTTTTTATATAAATATCATTATTATTCCAGGATTCTTGATGAAGCCCATCTCTATCCCCTGGTATCGGCTATGCGGGAATACTGCAAAGTGCAGTTCCTTTACTTCTCACCAAAAGAAGGCAAGAGCTACGCAGCCAAACCGACCAATCCGCTGTTCGGGCGGGAATCGGTCGGCAGCCTGGAGAAGGTGCTACCGCTCAAAATAATCTATGACCATCAGTACGGCAGGTGGTACCTGCTGGCAAGCGACAAACGCAAAAGTATCCGCAAGTACCGGCTGGAGGGCATTACGCAAATTACCGAGGCCGAGCCTGTTGCGGCAGAGGTTGTTACGGTAGAAAAAAAGCTGCTTGAGGAGCGCCTGGCCTTAAGCTGGATGATTGATACGACGAATCCCGTGACTGTGCGTGCCAGATTTCTTCACCCGTTACCAGGTACGGAAAACAATTTTGTGAAGGAACGGGTACTGCTTCAGGGACAATGGGGCGTTATTACCGAGGAGGACGGGCATTCTTTTATATATGAGATAACTGTTAACGGGTTCACCGAAATCAAGCCCTGGCTGCGCAGCTTCGGATCCAGCTGTGAAATCCTTGAGCCCCTGCAGCTGCGTGAGGAACTAATTCAGGAATGGAAGGAGCTGCTGGCCTATTATGAATCCATTTGAAAAGATTTTTAATTACAGGGTTCTGTCCAGACTGGAGGACTCTGGAGCCTTTCTGTCTACATCCCATGAACGCTCCTGGCTGAAGCTGATGCTGGAGCATCCCTCATCGGCCGCGGCCTTCTCCGGTCCCACTCTAGATAAGCTCCGCAATTTGCTGGAGCAGGACGAGAGCATCTTTTTGCACGAGCATCTGACTCACAAAGCCTCGAGCAAAGAGCGGCAGGTCTTCCATCCGCTCCTGCGGACGCTGCGCCAGTGCATTCAGCAGAAACAAGGAGTCCGGCTGACTTTCATCCTGAAAGACGGCCTGATTAGCCCCAAGCAGTCCGGCCTTCCATACCGCCTGGAGTATTCCATGGTCAAACGGGAATGGTATTTGCTGTGGTATAGCTGGAAGCGGCGTAACTTCATGAGTGTCCGGCTGTCCAAAATAGCGTCCGTCTCAGCAGTTCCGGTTCATCCGGAAGCTTATGCCGCAGCACTGGACGAGATCCACAGCCTTCTGGAAAGCCGGAAGCAGCGGGCCGTGATTCAGGTGCAGCCGGAATATAACCGTGAGCTGTCGCGGATCCTGTACGCTTTTTCCTGCTTCGAAAAGGAAGTGCATTATGAGGAGCAGAGCGGCACCTACTCTATTATGTTGACCTATCTCGGCAATGAGGGTGAATATGTGTTGTCCAAGCTCCGTTTTCTGGGCAAAAGAGTGCGTGTGACCGAAGGCAGTCTGCTCAAGAAACGGATGCGTGACTCGGCTATAAAGGCGCTCACCCAATACGGGGCGCTGGAGCGGCCGGCGGAATAACTTCCGCTTATGCATTAACCCTACCGTGAACGGGCATAGTAAAGACAGTTCTGACCAGGCTGTGCTCACATTCCATTAGGAGGCCGACAAGAATGAACACGCATGAATTCGTAGCAAAGCTTCAGGAGAACCAGCGCAAGGCAGAGAAGAACAAGCGCCGGGGCCAGGGCTCCCCGCAGGCAAGACTGGCCAATAAGCAACACAGCACAAACAAGTAAGCCGGATTGCCGGACTGGCCGAATCCTTCCGGCATGAACCATCCATGCCATTAATTCTCAAATAAGCAGCAGCCGCTTCTGTGTGTACAGAGCAGGCTGCTGCTTTCAATTTTTATGCTGATAAGGTTGGGGTACGGTTCTATTTGCTGAATTTCGCTACATTAACAGCTACCTTTTCCAGCTTAGCCTTGCTGAGCGACTGATCCGGCGAGCTGATCGTTACATAGCGGTCGTCCAGCTTGAAGGTCAGCATCGGGATGTCGGAGGGTGTATACCATTTCGCGCTTGTTCCATTCGAGAGCTTCACAGTAGTTCCATCGTAATCATAGGAGTAATCACGCGGTGAAACGTTGACGCGCATATGCTTGAACAGGAAGGATACACCGTCCTCGCCGCCCCCAATGCTTACAAGGCTGTCCCCGCTGATCATCTGGGCCGGAGCATAGGCTGTTTCAAAGCCCTGGTAGTTTGCAAATGCTTTGATAATCTGCTCCTTCTGCGCCGCGCTGTAATTTACTGCTGCCAGATTGATAGTAGAGCCGCTGTCCGGCATTCCTGTCCCTGATGCGGTTCCAATCACAACCTGATTAGCGGAGCCGTCGAAGGTTACCGGAACCTTGAGTGCATCGGCCAGGGCACGCACCGGCAGGTAAGTCGTATTATTGTAGGTGATTGGGGCAAGCGCCTTGCCGTTACCGTCTACAGGTGTATAAGCCGTTCCGTTAACCTTAAAGCCGATGCTGTGATTCAGATAGGCGCTGATCTTCTGAAGATTTGTTCCGGCATAGACACCTGCTGAGCCTGTTACAGCCATCCCGAACACCATGGTTGCTATGATCATTTTTTTGCTTTTCATTGAATATCGTCTCCTTTAGGGGTAAGCTTGTGTTGTTCTCTGCTATACATTCATTTAACCAGGAACTTGTTTCGAACTTGTATCCGGATTGTAAAGAAGGATTTCAAAGCACCGGTAATCAATATCATCCTGCAAAATAAAGCAGCCCGCGCAATCACAAGGATTACGCGGGCTGCTGTGTGTAAATAATCATTATTCGCTGCCGGAGGCAGCAATCTGGTAGACACCGGTGTAGAGAATGTCCCGGTACCGCCGGAACTCCTCTGCGCTGACAGAATAGGGATAGGTCATGATACGCAGCGGCAGCTCCTGCTGACCGGGGCGGAGCGGGGGCTGTGCATAATCGTAAGGATTGAGATGAAAACCCAGCCGTTCATAAAAGCCGATTCTGCGCTGCTCCAGCTCTCCCGCCGGCGGCTCCACCTCCAGCAGCACCGGTTTGGCGGATAACGCCAGATAGCGGTTCATCAGCCTGCGGCCGGTTCCGCCGCTGCGGGCATCCGGGCTGACTGCAATATGTTCAACAAAGCGCAGCTCCGGAAACTCCCATGCTGCCAAAAAAGCAATAATCCGGCCGTCTTCATCCTGCTCGGTATAAATCCGGTAATGAGGGTTACCCAGCAGGGCCTTCTGGCCGCTGTACGTCCTTATCTCGCTTACAGGAAACGAGGCTTCCATAATGGCAAAAATCGCATCAAACTCTGCAAGCTTCATATGCACTCCTCTCTTTCCGTCAAGGTATTACCGCCTGTTCCTTGAAATAAGACTCTGCACTGATTATAACATTGACTACTATGATAAATATTCCAGATCCCGCTCAAGGTCAATACGATAGCAATTATAGTCACAAAACCTTCTTGAAAGATATTGCCACCGATTAGCATCTGGTACTAAAAGAACATGGTATACTATAATAGCTGCACCATCATGTTTATTTAGGAGAGGTTCATTTGGACAATCAGCGTTTCATTGCACCTGAAATTTATAATCTGACTTCGGAAATGGATCAGCATCCGCCGGATAAGATCGCGCTTAAATGGCTGCATGAGAATGGAAGCTGCGAGGAAATTACCTACGGGGAGCTGCTCGGCCAGGCCAACCGGCTGGCCGGCGGACTTGCCGGACTGGGTCTTCATAAAGGCGACCGTGTGCTGGTCATGGTACCGCGCCGCATTATCGCTTATGTTATCTATTTGGCCTGCCTCAAGCTGGGTCTCGCTGTCATTCCTTCCTCCGAGATGCTGCGGGCCAAGGATTTATCCTACCGCCTGCGCCATTCGGAGGCCAGAGCGGTCATCGTCTGGTCAGAGGTAACCGGAGAGGTCAACAAAATCACCGATGATCTGCCGGCTCTCGGCTACCGCCTGTCTGTATCCGGTAATAAGGAGGATCTGGAGGAGGGCTGGAGTGACCTGGAGAGCCTGATGGACGGACAACCGGATATCTTAGAGACACCAGTCACCAGCCGCGACGATATTGCCATTCTGGCCTATACCTCCGGCACTACCGGCAATCCCAAAGCCGTTGTGCATTCCCACGGCTGGGGTTATGCCCACCTGCGGATTACTTCCCCGCAGTGGCTGGAAATCCGCGAATCGGACACCGTCTGGGCAACGGCAGCGCCGGGCTGGCAGAAATGGATCTGGAGCCCGTTCCTGACGGTGCTCGGCAATGGGGCTACCGGCTTCGTGTACAACGGTTCCTTCCATCCGGACCGTTATCTGCAACTGCTGCAGGATGAGGGCATTCAGGTCTTATGCTGCACCCCTACAGAATACCGCCTGATGGCGAAGACGGAAGGGCTGTCAAGATATGACCTGTCCAAGCTGCGCTGTGCCGTGTCTGCGGGCGAGCCGCTGAACCAGGAGGTCATCAATACATTCCAGCAGCATTTTGATATTACTATCCGGGACGGCTACGGACAGACTGAAAGCACGCTGATCATCGCCGCCCTGAAGGATGATCCAATCCGGATCGGGTCGATGGGCAAATCCATTGCTCCCGGCATTGCTGAAGTCATTGACGAGGACGGAAATCCGGTTCCTCCAAATGTGGTAGGCGATATTGCCGTGCATCTCAGCATGCCTGCCCTGTTCAAAACTTACTATAAAGACCCGGACCGTAAAGCCAATGCCACGCATGGCGAGTATTTTGTAACCGGCGACCGGGCGCGCAAGGATGAGGACGGTTATTTCTGGTTTGAAGGCCGGGGAGACGACATCATCATCAGCTCAGGCTACACGATCGGCCCGTTTGAAGTGGAGGATGCGCTGATGAAGCATTCGCTGGTTAAGGAATGCGCCGTTGTTGCCAGTCCTGACGAGATCCGCGGTTCTGTCGTCAAAGCCTTCATTGTCCTGAAGGACGGCAATACAGGTTCGCCAGAGCTGGTCAAGGAGCTGCAGAGTCATGTCAAAGAGATGACGGCCCCTTACAAATATCCGCGCAAGATCGAATTCATCGCCGACCTGCCGAAAACGACCTCCGGCAAAATCCGCCGCGTAGAGCTGCGTGAGCAGGAAAAACGTGAGGCACAGCAATAATTGCCCACAGGCAGCAAAAAGCCCCGTGTTCCGCTTACAGCGGAGCATGGGGCTTTGTTTTTTATTCCGACCAGTACTGTGCTCCTGGATTCAGCTCTGTACCGATCTCGCCTTCTTTGATCAGATCACAGTCTAGGAACCCGTCTTCATCCAGGAAATAGGCTTCCTGCTTATAGAATTCACACAGTGTCTCCAGAAACTTCTCCGGGGAGTTGTACATCACAACCAAATCACCAAAGTCGTTCAGCAGGTCACAGATCACTTCCGAACCGTCTTCCCGCTGCCACAGACAGATAAAATCGCTGCCGTAATTAGTCAGGACAGGATACACCCTGCCACCGGCGCTGTGCCCCTTCTCTTCCAGAATGCCGGCCAGCACCTGCATCTCCTGCTTATACTCAGCAATATGAATCAGACGGTAGCCGGGAATAAATTCGATCAGGCTTGGCTCTTCTTCTTCACTGCTTGTCCCGGCAACCTGGCCGTAAATGACCTTCAGCAGCCCGGGGGCCTCCGGAGCAATGTCCGTAATCGCCTTGCTTCCCTCCGTGCTGTTCCCCAGACTGGCAATGTAATCAGGCCGGAATCCGGCAGAGAGCTCCAGGTACTCCTGAAATTGCGCAGATAGCGGGGATTCATAGGAAACGTTATGCATATTGATTATTGTCACCCTTTACTATTTCGCTGACTGCCACTGCTGCTCCAGCCACTTGTCGAATTCTTCGCCCTTCTCGCCTTCGTAGGCATCGTAGATGTCGATCCGCATCTTCTGCAGCTTCTCCTTGAAATCTTCGTAGGAGTGTTCACGCGGAAGACTCTTCTTGATGCGCAGCATGATCTTGCCGATTCCCTTGAACAGCTCAGGCTTATTCTTGGAAGGGGCAGCAACCTCCTCGCCGAATGCAATCAGCTTCCGGTATGCAGCTTCTTGAACGGTATATACAGGATCGCTGGTCATCAGACGATTCAGGATATCAATAACTTGCTTGTGGTTCCAGTTGCCCAGCTCTTCAACAGCCGCAAGACGCGCTCTCCAGTCCGCAGTACGGCCGGCCGCCTTCTTCAGCTCCGAATAGTTCTCCGGCAGCTCTTGATTCAATTCTTCATTAGTCAAAAGATACAATCCCCTTCTTGGTTAAATCTGTTGGTAGTGCAATTCTACCGTTTGCGCTGCTTAATTTCAATCTTTAACACCGAAATCACTCCGCATACCAGCGCGGAATCAATCTGTGGAAATCATCGTAATCCGAGAAAGCCTGCCTGGCGATATCCATCATGCCCTGTACGTCGGCTTCCCCGAACGGAATGGCCCACTTTATTGAAAACAGCGAGCTGTAGGCCACATAGAGTGCCTGTCTCTGCCAGAACACCTCCGGCGGCGGACCTGCGAAATAGCCGTCCAGCTTCCCTTTGGCAAAGGGAATACTCAGCTTCCGGTCAAAAAACTGGACCTTATAGAACTCCTCGGCGTAATCGCCAATATCCCAGCGGTTGAAATCAATCACACCAATCCCGCCCTCCGGGGTGTACAGCAGATTCCCGGCATGGAAATCGCCATGGTGGTATACCTTCTCTACATTATGAATGAGCCCGATGTTCTCCTGAACATAACGGATAGCAACAGCATCATTCTCCATACGATAAGGACAAGCTTCGTACTCCCTGATCCTTCTCAGGATCTTGGCCTGCATCGCCGCTTCCCAGCCGGACAGATCCTTATCCGTGCGGATACTGTGGATCCGGCGGAGAATGGCGCCTGCCTCTACCCCCAGCTTATACTGCTCCTGTACAGGTAAACCAGCCAGGCAATCCTCCAGCGGCATCCCCTCCACCCAGGTCAGCAGCATGTAAACCTGCCCGTCGGCACAGGTGCCGAAACAAAGCGCCTGTGACATCGGAAAGTCCAGCTCATTAAACTTCCGGATGATTGCAAACTCTGCTGTTTTCCGTTCCAGGGTATTTGCCGCCGACAGCCGGAGCAGCAGCTTCGCTCCATTATTATCTTCTATATAGTACTTCTTGTCGGCTGACCAGCCCTTTAACAACGGCTCGATCCTCTGCCATGTCTTTGCACCGGGAATACCGAGCATGCTGATATCTGTCATTGTCCGATCCTCCGTAAAAACCTGATTAGTATAATTATATCGGAACAGCCTGTTACATTCGACCTATAAATGCGTTATAAGAGTTTAAGCCTGCTTTATTCCGGGTAATTGTATTATTTTTAATTTCATACATTCATTTACAATTCTAAATTGACATGCTCCATCACCGGTGATACGCTCTCTGTGCGTTCTTTAAACCGAACAAAACGGCTCCAAACCTACCTAAAATTCCAGTAAGGAGAGTCCCTATGACTGACCGGTATACCCTTGAGAAAGGGAGCTTATCTAAGGAAATATGTCTTCTTCTTCACTTGCTTACAACAGACTCACTCGATGAGCTGGCGCACCAGAATCCCGCATTGTTCACGGAGATTGACTGGAAGCTGTTCATCCGGCTAACTCTGCATCACCGTGTTTTCCCTTTCCTGTATCCCAAGCTCAGCCGGATGCACACTCAGCTTATTCCAGTCCATGTAAGCGAACGGCTGCAGCAGGAATACCGCAGCAATACTGTACGGATGCTTCAGCTTAGCGGGGAAATGGCCCGGATCGGGGCGGAGCTGAACAAGCTGGGAATCCGCTCGCTTTTTCTCAAAGGGCCTGTGCTGGCCGAGGATTTGTACGGTGATTTCTCCTTGCGTACCTCACGTGACCTTGATTTCATGGTGCCCATAGACAGGCTCGCAGAGACAGAGAGCTTTCTGCTGCGGCAGGGGTACGAGAAGATCGAGGTGTATGAGAGCATTCTCGGGGACTGGAAATGGCGGGAGCATCACTTAACCTTCAATCATCCGGACAGCAAAATAAAGCTCGAGGTCCACTGGCGGTTAGGCCCAGGACCTTCTGCCGAGCCTGATTTCGCGGAGCTGTGGGAGCATGCGCGGACGAGCGCTCTGCTGGGTCCTGACGTACATTATCTGGGCCGCGAGGATTTGTTCCTCTTCCTTGTCTCACATGGTGCGCGTCATGCCTGGTCCCGGCTGAGATGGCTGCTCGATATTAAAATGCTGCTGCTCCAGCAGCCGGACAATGAGCAGCTTCTCCAGCTGCTGAAGCAATATAACTGCGAAGCGATTGCCGGCCAGACGCTGATTCTTGCCGCTGACCTGCTGGGCGCTCCGGTTGATCCCAGGCTGTCAGCCCTGACGGAGAAGCCGAAAGCAAAGCGCCTGGCACAGGATGCTATTTTTTATGTAGCACGGATGGTCAATCTGAATGACCCTCCGCTGGAGCCGGAAGTAGAGCTGCATTTCAAAGCCTACCAACCGGCGATTTTAACCACCCGCAACCGGCTGCTGCGTGCAGCAGGCTTCCTGTATCCTTATGCAGCAGATGCCAGAACCCTGCCGCTGCCTAAGCCGCTGCATGTACTGTATTTTCCGCTCCGCCCGTTTCTCTGGAGCTGGCGCAAGGTGACTGGCCGGGAGGAGACGTAGGCTGCGGCAAAAGTCGTGAACGGCGTTTATGGGGCTGTGATTGATCAGCTTGCGTTAATTGAGCCTGCGATCGGTGAGCTTGCTCTACATAGGCGGCTTAGCTTATGAGTCAAATATATTTAGTTGGAAATCCGGCATCTAATTCCCGGCTGAACCCCGTTAGCGGGGAGTTAATTGGAAAAAAGTCACTTGATATCGCCGAAATCGCCTCCTGAATGATAAACAGCCCAAAATAAATGCCGTTTTTCCAACTAATGATTGCGATTGCCGAAAAACAATAGAATTAAGTGACGAAAATCCAACTAGATATAAGCCGTCCCGTTTCACGGCTTCTTCCAGAGCTTGGAGCGCTGCTCAACAGATTGGCCGCGGAAAGCCCATCGTTACTCTTAGGTCAGATATACAATAACCACAACAAAGCCCCGGCCTCTACGACGAGTAGAGACTGGGGCTTTGTTGATATACTTCCTTCTAGATCGCAGCTACATTTTGGATCATAGCTACATGGCCTCCTGGCTGCTGAGCAGCCGGCTGAACATGCCGCCTGTTTCGGAGGCCAGCCTGCCATAGACACCCTGCTGGATGATCCGGCCCTGGTCGATCACCAGGATCTGGTCAGCCCCGCGGATGGTGGACAGGCGGTGGGCAATGACAATCAGCGTGACCGAATGCTTCAGCCGGTCAAGTGCCTCCTGAATCTTCTGCTCGTTCTCGGTATCGAGTGCGCTCGTCGCTTCATCTAGCACCAGAATGGACGGCTTGCGGATAATAGCCCGGGCCAGCACCAGGCGTTGCCGCTCACCGCCGGATAAGCGAATGCCGCGGTCGCCGATCAGCGTATCCAGCCCTTCCGGCAACCTGCGTACGAACTCGGCTGAGGAGGCGAATTCCAGCGCCTCCCATAGCTCCTCTTCACTGGCATCCGGTTTGATCATCGTCAGATTATCGCGGATCGTAGCGTTATAGAGGAACGGGTCCTGGGCTACATAGCCGATAGAGCGGCGGTAGGATATCAGCCTGTCTCCCGTAATCGGCGCACCATCAGCCAGAATATCCCCGGACTCAGGCTGCATCAGACCCATAAGCAGGTCAACGAGTGTACTTTTACCGGCACCGGAACGTCCGACAATGGCGGTCATGCGGTTAGCCGGAATCTTAACATTCACAGCCTGCATGGAATATTCAGGCTTCTGCGGGTCATAGCGGAAATGGACGTCGCGTGCTTCCAGGCCCTCCTTGAGTACCATCGGTACAGGCACCTTCCCGTTTCCTGCCTGCGGGCCTTCTTCAGCAGCCCGCAGGCACTCCTCTTCCATCTCCTTAAGCTGCTTAAAGGAAGGCAGAACGGAGGCAAGCTGCTCCATCAAGGATTGCAAGGAGGAGAAGGTCGGCCACAGTCTGGCAAACACCAGAATGACCAGCAGCAGATTCGGACCCTCCACATGGAGGAACCGGAATGAAACGAAGATAAAGAGGGCAATCAGCAGCGTCGAGGACATTTTGTAGAGCAGCTGGGAGTTCGAGCGCAGACGGGTATACTCCAGCTGTTCATTCTTCACCTCTCCGGTAAAGCCATGCAGCCATTCCAGCCGCGACTGCTCCAGATTATTGCTCTTGATGTCCTTGATTCCGTTCAGCTGGTCTGTAATACCGGCAAGGTACGTTTTGCCGAGCTGGGTGCTGCGGCTGCCCAGCTTTTTGGCTTTGCGGATGAATCTGCGCGAGAACAAAGACAGCAGGACTGCACAGACAATCACAGCAAGCGTCATCTGCGGCGACAGCCAGAAGGCAAAGGCAATCTGCACCAGCGTGAACAGCAGCGTGGTCAGAAACTGCAGGAAGCAGCTGATGCCTGCAAGCACACGGGCAATTTCCGTAGTCATGAGATTAACCAGGTCAGAGCTTCTTTTTTTCAGGAAAAAAGACCACTCTGACCGCAGCAGGGCACTGTATACTTCATATCGCAGCTGCCGGCCGTAGGTCTGCTGAATTTCCACATTGCGGACCGCCACAAAGCGTGAGATCAGATTCTGGCAGAGCACAATGCCGATGTATGAACCCAGTACCAGCAAAAGCGCCGTTGTCTGCGGCAGCTCCGATATGAAGCTGAGCATGGGAAGATTAAAGGCCGCTCCCGTCCCTGCACCGCCAAGCTGCAGTCCCGCCATACCAAGCATCGGCACCAGCAGCAGAATAGCCGAGCTCTCCAGCAGGCCGCTGATGACCATGCCGAGCAAATTCAAATACAGCTTGACTCCGGACAGCTGCTGAAGCTGCCGGACATAATAGATAATGGCTTGCATGATCCCACCTCGATTACTCGGCTTGTATCACCTTGGCAAATTTCTCGACCACAACGAATCCCCGCATCGCATCGTCACCGGACACATAATACGGTCCGCTGCGCAGCCAGGCATGGGCAATCATCTGCCCCTGCTTATCCCTGGCCACCCCCATGTACAGCGTGCTCTCGATTCCGCGTTTTTCGAGCATGTTCAGAGCGGCAACGGCTCTCACCATGCAGGTGCTCCTCCAGGGGGTGAGCTTGCTCCCGCCCCGGATCGCCCGGGTAATCTGCTGAATGCTCGGCACATCGGCAGCCTTTACTTCCACCGCCGTTTCCTGAGACTTCAGGCCAAGCAGCGGTGCCGTTCTGGCAAAAGGAAACAAGAGGCGGACTCTTGCCAGAAACAGGCGCCACAGCGCTTCGGGAAGAAGCGCCAGGACAGCCCGGTCCCGGGTAATCAGCCGCTGCAGCCTCCGGATGCCCGTCATGATGCAGGATCAATGGCGACCAGATCCTCGGCCAGCAGGCTGTGCACAAATTCGAGTACATCCCGCTCTGCCGTCTCCGCCGGAACATCGAAAGTCTCCCGGATAACCTCCACGATCCGGCTTATCGGCGCCGGCTGTGCCATAGCCGACCAGATTTCTCCGCCAACCTCGCCCAGATTGTAATACTTGCCGTTCTTTATATTGAGCATCACCTTCTCGCCGTCCATGTCGCTGGCGATATTCCCCGGCTGCTGGACAAGCACCGTTTCCAGAGACAACACCTTTGCAGTACTCATCATTAACCCTCCTCTGCGATTGGTTTAATCGTGTCGTAAATCAGCGCACTCTGCTGCGGGGCGCTAAACCCCTGCTGCGGGCGGGTAATCCGGTAGACCGGCAGTCTGTTCATGAAGGAAGCCAGCATGCCGAAATGCCATTCCCGGATGCCGGTCCGGTCGATCATCGCCTTCTGATAGGTGTGATTGTATAACGTATGGAATCTTTCCATTCCGGTAACGGACTGCACGGTTACAGGCCCGTTCTCTTCGGAGACTGCCAGCTCGAATATACCGGCGAGCGGCAGCGGCTCCTTCTGAAAACGGTCATGCACCGGTACAGCAAATTTGGTCTCCCGCTCAAACAGCGGGCGGTAGCCGGACGAATTCATTCCCATATAGTCCAGACTCTGCTGCCACAGCTTCTGCTGGGGATAGCCTGGAACTGCAAGCGGCTTGCCATCCTGCACTATAACGGGAATAACGTCGTCACTGAGCATGAGATGACCCTGCTCCATCAAATAAGAGGCAAGCGTCGATTTGCCCGCTCCGGATTGTCCGACAAGTGCATAAGCCCGGTTATTCAGAACAAGCGCACTTCCGTGCAGCGGCAAAATCTGTTTCTGCATAAGCAGAACGCCCATGCAGCTCCCCAGAATGTACAGCCTGACACTGTCCATATCGGCTCCGGCTACCGGATCAACCGTGATCCGGATTCCATCCTGAACGGAAAAGACTGCCCTGCCCTTCACCTCGAACATAACCTCTCTTCCCAGAACGCCAACACTCGGGGTAATCTTGGGAATGGCCTCCCAGCGCTCTGCAAGCTCTCCCCGGATTACTGCTACACTGCCGTTTAATCCCTGCCCCTCTGCCAATGGAAGCTCCGGTAAAGGAAATTCGCTGAAAATCTGCAGGCCGAAAGCTTGATACGCCAGACCTTGGGCTGTACTTGCCATACCCGTTCCTCCCTTGCCTAAAGATGATGGAAATAGCCCTTATCCCCCTCCAGCAAGCTCAGGGGGATGAGGGCTCCTCGTACCAAACGCTCTTAGGAGTGATGTACGATCTCATCCGGATCACTTTGGAAGGAGTCGGCGATTGCCAGTCCCGGTCCAGCCATAGTCATCTTAACGTCGAGTACTTCCAAAGCAGGCTTGCTGTATTCCTTTTTCATGTTTGTCACCTCCTTTCAAGGGATTTCCTCACGACAGGCGCTTCAGGAACCTGTAAAAAACAAGTCCGCGTGCCAGCAGACGAAAATCCGTATTAAAAATAAGATGAGGTTCGGGCTCACTACCCAGCCGGTCCAAGCATCCGGCGAGCCCCGAGCTGTTCAGATATACAGCAGCCTGCGGGTCACGGGTCATCTCACGCAGCTCACCGAGAAAAGCACCCCATTCCGGCAGCATCCGCTGGATGCCGTCTGCCCCCTGCACCCCGCGCCGTTTGCGGTTGAGCCGGACATTGTCGGGCAGGCGCCCGGCCATTGCGCGGCGGATCAGCGAACGGTCCACCCCTTTCTGGACATACTGCTCCTCTGGAACAGAGAGGCAGAACCGGATCACACGCAGGTCATTCGTCGGGTCACGGTCCCATACCCGGTATTTCAGCGACAGCTTCGTAGCAACCGTACCGTTAACGTTCCAGATGTGCGGCTGTTCAAAATGTCTTTTGCGGAAATCATATATGCTCTGTGCGGAAGGGTCGCCGGCTATGTTCAACCGCTCCAGCCGCTCATACACCTCTGTGCGTTTGGCAAATCCGGGGTCAATCAGCTCAGGCAGCTCATCCTGACTCTGTCTGCGGGACAGCAGGCCGCGTATTTCAGGGAAGGCCTTCCTGCCTACAATCTTCATAACCAGCCTGCGGTTCGCCTGCATGGACTGGTTATAGCCTTTGTGCTCCCGGTAAAAGGAGAGCAGGCGGAATTCCCGGAGCAGCTTGGCCTGATAGTCCAGAGCCGGACCCCAGGAGACACTCCAGTTTCCCCTCTGTCCGCTTAGCAGGATACCGATATCCTGCTGCTGGGCCTGCTCGTAGATCCCTTTCAGCCAATAAGAATTCTCGATAAATTTATAGGGCATTTCCATAATGCCCAGCCAGTCATCGATATCGTTATAGGAGTTACGTTCAGGAAAATTCAGCAGCCTCGGCTGAATATTCCCCACATAATCTATCGTTTCCTGAATAAAGGGGCGTTCATCGGCAACCCGGTTGCCGAGCTTGAAGCCGGTAAAGCCGTCTACCGGATAAGAGCTGAAAGTATAGAGCGGCTGGCCGCGGCGGCGCAGCTCCTCTGCTGCAAAGCTGACGACAGAACCGGAATCCAGCCCTCCGCTCAGGTTAGCACCCGCTGCACGGTAGGTGCGGAGCCTATCCTTCACCGCCCTTCCAAACACTTCCCGGAATGCTTCCTCGTACTCCCAGTTGGAGCCAAGCCGCAACTTCGGGGGAGCCTGGATTGTTAAGTAGCGGGAGAAGACAATATTCCCGCCGGTTATGGAGACGGAGTGAGCGGGAGGAAGCTGTCCGACCGAGTCATATACGGTTAAGAAACAGTCCGCAGCATCCACTCTGTCCTGTATGGCCAGAAACTCGGCCACCCATTGTTCATTCAGCCCGTGTCCTGCACCCGGCAGCGACAAAAGCGGATGAATGACCGTACAGAAAGCGAAATAGGTTCCGGATTGATGAAAATAAAGGGTGCGGTTGCCTGAGAAATCTCTTGCTCCAAACAGCTTATGCTGCCGTTCATCCCAGATCATGAAGGCAAAATCGCCTACCAGATGCACAGGTGCTGCTTCCCCCCACTTTTCATAGGCAAGCAGGATCAGCAGGCTGTCAGGAATGGCCTCCCGGTCTATACCCGGGACATTTAATACATCAAACAGTTCATTTCTATTGTCAATGATCGCATCGGCCGTAATGGCGAGCTTCCGCTCCGGATCATAGTATGGCAGATGCTCATTTACAGATTGCGGTGTGATCCACTGTGACCGGCATCCTAGAAAAATATCCCGGTTCTGCCAGCCTCTCGCATCGTCAGCCGGGTAACGGTTAAGCTGCTTCATCAGGCTTGTGCCCAGTTCAGGGTCCAGACTATGCTGCTGCAGATGATAGATACCAGCGATCGCACTCATAGGAAAGCCTCCACTTAGCGACTTCTTTGCGGGTTCGTAATAAAGAACATTTCTTATATATAAGATACCGTTCCGGACATGGATTGTGAATTACACAAAGGAGGAAAAATCGTTATCCTTTAGCGTATCATTATTAGTATACTTAGGTGGTAGATGGATGGGACATTTTTCCTAATAGTACTTTTAGAGGAGGCTGCATAATGGACAATAAAGCTGATAAACCTGTTTTGTTATCCATTCCGGACCGCTTCGAAAGCAGGCGGCTTATCATTCGTTCAGCGTTATGGGGAGACGGGAAAGCTGTGAATGAAGCGGTACGGGGGAGTGCCGGGGAGCTGCGGCCGTGGATGCCCTGGGCCAGACTTGTGCCTACCCTTGAACAGTCGGAAGCCAGCATCCGCAGATCCCGGCTGGAGTTCCTTGAGCGCACCGATCTTAGGCTGCTCCTGTTCAGTAAAGACACTGGCGATCTTATCGGGAGCAGTGGCCTGCACCGGATTGACTGGCAGACCCGAAAATTCGAAATCGGCTACTGGGTACGAACATCATACGGCAGGCAGGGATATATTACGGAAGCAGTGCATGCGATTACAGACTACGCGGTTCAGGAGCTGCAGGCGAACCGGATTGAGATCCGCTGCGACTCCCGCAATGTGCAAAGCGCACGGGTGGCTGAACGCTGCGGCTTCACGCTCGAAGGTATTCTCCGCAATGACAAATGCGATGTGGACGGCTTGCTGCGGAATACGATGATTTTTTCCAGGGTACGGGGTGTGGAATATTAGGTATATTAATAGAAGGGATTTTTTGGGAGGCGTTGATTATGTACAATCTGCAATTCGTTAAAGACTACAAACAAAATGAACAGCTGCGGAACAGCTTCTTCGCGCTTGCTGCAGACACCTTCGGCTTAGAGCTGGAGAGCTGATTACAACGGCCTGGAAATTAGCAGCACTCCCTATGACAGCGGCTTATTTGTAAAGACAGGCAACGGGTTTGCTTTTCCTGAGGGCATAAAACATCCTGCTACTTCTATCCTGAAAATAAACCAAAGTAGCTTAAAAGGCCGCACGAAACTAAGCCCCTCTCCCCTTATTTTTTAAAGGGGCTGCTACCAAGAAGAAG
>NZ_JARXXP010000051.1 GCF_029893965.1 Paenibacillus sp. PastM-3 | reverse complement strand
GTTGTCTCGACAACCTCATTCTAAGGGAGAACTCTCAACATGGCTTTTATTAATGTTTACCAGCAGCCATTTTACACAATTATATGGACTCTACTAGCAGAATCAAGACTAAGTGGAAATTCGTCATCTATTTCTGAGGAAACGATCAGAAAAGAGAATCTAAGTGAAAAAACGCCACTTAATTCTTCGATTTTGCCCTCCAATGAGGATTAAAGGCAAAAATAGATGGCGATTTTCCAACTAATCATAACAAATGGAGCAAATCGCCCGAATGAAGTGACGAAAATCCAACTAGATGCCGGGGAGTCTTCTACTTTTGGGGATTAACACGTCTGCGGAAGTATGCAGCAAGTGGGGCGCTGCACGCGTGACGCCTGTGCAGCCGCAGGAAAGCATGGGCAGGCGCCAGCCCGTGCCGCGCCAGGCCCGCCCGCGCTACACCTTGCCCGCGCTGATCTCGGCGATCGCGGCGTATTCCACCAGCGCGGCCGTGCCGGCTGGCGTAAGTGTGTACCGCCCGCGGTTCACCCGGGTGAACCAGCGGTAGTAATTGCGCTGCAGGATCGCTGCAGCGCCAGGCACCCCGCTCCGCCTGCGCAGCTCGGCGGGCGTGATTCCCTCCCGGCCGGGCGCAGCGGCCGGGTCAACGGCAGGCGCATCGGCGCCTGCCCCGCGCGCGCGGCTCCGCCCGCCGCGCCCCGAAGCGAGGCCGAGCGCAGCCTCGGCCTCAAGGGCCTGCAGCGCGAGTGCCACGCGCAGCGCCTTCTCGCGGTAGGCCGTCACGAGCTTGACGCGCGTGCTGCCGCCGGTGTTGTAGTCTCCGCTGCGCTCGCGGAACTCGAGAAGCAGCTTCTCGCGCCGCCGTGCGCCGCTGCGCACCTGAGGCGGCGCGTCGCCCGGCTCCGCGAGCACCTCGACGAGCGGAGCCTTCGTCTTGTAGAAGACGACGGTGATCAGCCCGAGGCCGAGCCGGCGGCATAGCCCGGTGAGCTCGCCCCAGCGCTGGTTCACTGCGCCTTTTTTGTCACGTACGCGTTCCACGGCGAGGTAGACGTTGGGGCTGAGGCGCAGACGTTCAACCCCCTGCAGCAGCAGGGCGAGGTTGAACGTTTTTTTCATCTCCACGATCAGCGGCTGATCCTCGCCGTCCCGCAGGCCGACCAGATCGCAGGTCCGCACCTCCCCCTTGATCGAGTAGCCATACCGCTCAAAATAAGCCTTAAGAGGAGCGTACAGCTCCGTTTCATGCTTGATCGCCATCGTTGTCACTCCCTGCAGCTTCCTCGGTTATTTCATGCTTGATCGCCATCGTTGTCACTCCTGTGCACTATACAGATTTATTGATTGATTAATGTTTTGGACAGCCTGCAGCTCCCGGAGTTCCCTCCGTTGCTTTTTCCCTGGATCCAATCACCGGTTAGTTAACGTTATATGTGAAGTTCTATGATTCATAATGATTCTCTATTATAGCACAGCAAAAAAGAGGTCAACTATTCCGGGCTCCCCGCATAGGTATGTAATACACTTTTAAAGCCAATCGAGCAAGTAGGAGCGCAAGAGGAGGCAGCGAGCAATGGACATTTTTGAGCGTATAGCTTCGTATCGGGCTGAGAATGACCGTTTGGCGTGGAGCGGCACCTTTAAGGACTATATAGGACTGCTGAGAAAAGACCCCTCTCCCGCTAAGACGGCTCACTCCCGTGTATACGACATGATCAAATCACACGGCGTAGAGGACATCAACGGACGCAAGCGGTATAAGTTTTTTGAACAGGAGATCTTCGGGCTCGACCGTGCGGTGGAGAAGCTGGTGGAGGAGTACTTCCATTCCGCGGCCCGCCGGCTCGACGTCCGCAAACGGATTCTGCTGTTGATGGGGCCGGTCAGCGGCGGTAAATCGACACTGGTTACACTGTTAAAACGGGGCCTGGAGCAGTATTCGCGTACCGATGCCGGTGCTGTTTATGCAATTGAAGGCTGCCCGATGCACGAAGAGCCGCTGCATCTGATTCCGCTGGAGCTTCGTCCGGAGATCGAACGGGAGCTCGGTGTGCGCATCGAAGGCAATTTGTGCCCGTCCTGCCAGATGCGGCTGAGAAATGATTACCACGGCGATATTGAACAGGTCAAGGTCACCCGCGTTATTTTATCGGAAGAGGAACGTGTCGGCATCGGAACCTTCAGCCCCTCTGATCCCAAGTCCCAGGATATTGCCGACCTTACCGGCAGCATTGACTTCTCGACCATCACGGAATACGGCTCGGAATCCGATCCGCGCGCTTACCGGTTCGACGGGGAGCTGAACAAAGCCAACCGCGGCCTGATGGAGTTCCAGGAAATGCTGAAATGCGACGAGAAGTTCCTGTGGAACCTGCTGTCCCTGACCCAGGAGGGAAATTTCAAGGCTGGGCGCTTCGCGCTGATCAGTGCGGATGAGCTCATTGTGGCCCACACGAACGAAACGGAGTACAAATCTTTTATCTCCAATAAAAAGAACGAGGCGCTGCAGTCCCGCATGATCGTCATGCCGGTTCCATACAACCTGAGAGTATCGGAAGAGGAAAAAATCTACGCCAAGCTGATCGGCCAGAGCGATATGAAGCATGTGCATATTGCGCCGCATGCCCTGCGGGCCGCTGCGATTTTCTCCATCCTGACCCGGCTGAAGGAGAGCAAGAAGCAGGGGATGGACCTGATCAAAAAGCTGCGGATGTACGACGGCGAAGAGGTCGAGGGCTACAAGGAAGCCGATCTCAAGGAAATGCAGTCCGAGTATCTGGATGAAGGCATGTCCGGCATCGACCCGCGTTATGTCATTAACCGGATTTCCAGCGCTCTGATCAAGGGCGACCTGCAGTGCATGAATGCGCTGGATGTGCTGCGGGCGATCAAGGACGGACTCGATTCCCATCCTTCGATCACGAAGGAGGAACGTGAGCGTTACCTGAACTTCATTTCCATTGCCCGCAAGGAATATGATATTCTCGCCAAAAGCGAAGTGCAGAAGGCGTTCGTCTACTCTTTTGAAGAGTCGGCCAAAACGCTGTTCGAGAATTATCTCGACAACATCGAAGCCTACTGCAACTGGACCAAGATCCGCGATCCGCTTACGGATGAGGAGATGGAACCGGATGAGCGGCTGATGCGCTCGATTGAAGAGCAGATCGGCATCTCCGAAAATGCCAAAAAGGCCTTCCGTGAGGAGATTCTAATCCGCATCTCGGCCTATTCGCGCAAAGGCAAAAAATTCGAATACAACAATCATGACCGGCTGCGCGAAGCGATTGAGAAGAAGCTGTTTGCCGATCTGAAGGATATCGTGAAGATCACCACCTCGTCCAAAACGCCGGATGAAAGCCAGCTGAAGCGGATTAATGAGGTGTCCAGACGCCTGATCGACGAGCATAACTACTGCCCGATCTGCGCCAACGAGCTGCTGAAATATGTCGGAAGCTTGCTGAACCGGTAAGCTTGCGGCTGTGCAGAGGCGGCATCCCGGGGAAATTTAAAAAAAAGGAATAGAAAAAGGCAAGCTTCCGGATTCCGGCAGCTTGCCTTTTTTGTTTCTGGAGATTGAGGTGTTAACAAATGAAACGATTTGATTTTTATTTTTTTGAAAAGTGCCTATAATTGATAAAAGTGTTACAAAAAGAAACGAATATACCTTTGAATTTTCTTAATTAATAACCTGAAAGAGATTATTATTTTACATGTGAAGCGCTTACAAACATACCAATTATTTAACCCTATACAGAGAGGATAAACAACAATGACAATGGAAATGATTCTCGCCCTGGGTATCTTGATCCTGATGATTGTAATGATCATGTCAGACAAATTCGCCTTCGGTGCACCCCCGATCATAGCTTGTCTCTTACTGGTAGTCACCGGCCTGTCCACTGTTCCGCAGGCTTTTGCCGGATTTATAAATCCTAGCGTCATTATGATTGCCGGGTTCATGGTCGTTATGGCAGGACTGATGAAAACAGATTTTATCGGCAAGGTTCAGTCCGCAATGGTCGCTTTGGTTAACAAAGGCGGTTATAAGAGCTACGTTCTTCTGGTTGTAGTCGTTATGCTTGGCGCCAGTCTGGCAGGCTCCGGTTCTACCGGTTATTATGTACTCATTCTGTCCATCGTTTCTGCAATCCCTTACAATAAAAAAATGCCGACCTCCAAGCTGATGATGCCTTTGGGTTTTGCTACCAACCATCCACTGGTGCCTTTTAATGTAGCGCTCTTCTACGGTGTTACTGTCAGTGTACTGGAGACTGCAGGTTATGCCGGCGGCCTGTCCATGGCAAAATTTGCTGTGGTGAATCTGGTGCTGTCCCTTGGTTTCCTGGCGTGGGCCTTGATTGCTTACCGCCTGCTGCCGGATCATCCGGTCAGCGGAGTTTCGGGAGATGACCAGGAGGTAATGGAAGCCAGCACTTCGTCAATGCCTGCATGGAAGGAAAACTGCACGATCGCTGCCTTTATCCTCAGTGTGATCGGTATGATGCTTATGAGCCAGATTGGTAATGCTGCTTATGTCATTCCCGGCCTTGCCGGAGCCTTCCTGCTGATTATCAATGTGCTTGATTTCAAAGAAGTCCGTAACAATATGGGGGCACCAGTAATCCTCATGATGGCCGGTGTAATCGGTGTGGCTGATGCTCTGGCTAACTCCGGCTTTACAGCGATGATTGGGGAAGCGGTTGCAGCGGGCCTGGGCTCCAGCATCAGCCCGTTCATTCTGATCCTGATGTTCGCCCTGCTAACCAGTACCTGCGCTACGTTTACCGGATCAAATATGGGCTCTGTATTCATCTTTGCACCGATTGCGATTACTACCAGCCTGAGCCTGGGACTTAATCCTGTCGCTGCCGCAGCTGCAGTTGCCATATCCGGCTGGAACGGCGGGTACATGCCAATCGACGGGATGCCGGCAATGATTCTGGGCATGGGTAAATATAAGCTGTCCCAGTTCTGGCTGTTCTCCGTACCGATGTATCTGATCCGCATTCTGGCGATCTGTATCGGCGCTATGCTTATGTTTCCTGTAAACGGTTAATCCGGAATATATAAAGAAACACCCGGTTCAGGCAATTGCTGCCTGCCGGGTGTTTTTCTGCTCCATAATAGTCAGTCTATTTTGAGGTAACGCCACAGGGTTGTTCTGCTTATCCCGAGCTGCTTGGCTGTTTTCGTCTGATTGCCTTTGTTCTGCTCAAGAACAGCGATGACAATTTCTCTTGAATAGTCAAAAAGCGTCTTATCTTCAACCAGATGCTGAGCCAGATTAGAATCAATAGTTACGGACGGCGATTCAGTTCGTTCATGCTTTAACAGCTCAAGCACCTGATATTCAGAAATATAGTAGGAATTGGAATATAGAACCAGCTTTTTGATCATCTGCTCCAGTTGATTAAGATTTCCCGGCCAGCTGAAGCTGAGCAATTCCCTTAACGCTTTTGGATCAAAGCCGATCACTTCCTTGTTGCATTCAATGTTGATTTTGTTGAGCAGCAGGGTGATAATCCCGGACAGTTCATTTTTTCTTTCTTCAATGGAAGGCGAGTAAATACTGCCGCAATCCACCTCTGTCATAATCCGGTTGAATATCTGTTTGTCTTTATCCGCACTCTTAGTACTGTAGGTGAACAAAATATTGTTTTTCTGCAGCAGCCTGGTGTTACTGATGATGGTCAGCAAACGTTCGACATCCTGAATGTTCATTTGTTCCACATTTTTAAACAGCAGCGTATTTCCCGTTTCGACCAAAGGACCGTTGGAGGAATTGAGCAGGTACTTCCAGGTACGTTCATTAACCAGCTCGGAATGAATAACAATCAGATTGCTCGTATGATTTTTTTGCTTAAGATAGGCTGTGTAGGCCAGGCTTGTCTTGGCAGTGCCGCTTTCTCCAAAAATCAGCATGGCATTGTAATGGGAGCCCAATTTGTCGAGCTGATGTTTAGAGGATTCCTGAATATAAGAGGTGAACAAAAGCTTTTTATTGATAATCTCCTCGACCTCAGCTTTATTCATGTAGCTTACACCAAAGCTGTTGTTTATGAGCGGTGGAGTTGAATTTTTAACCTCACACAGATAGTAGCCGTCCTCCAGGTCCAGCCGCTTTATTTTTAACTGATAAACCTGTGTGTTATGGGTGTGATAAAACTGCTGATCACCCTCTAAATGATTTTTCGTAGTAAGAAAATGACGGATCGATTTCTCAAGCTTGGGATCGATATTCGTAAAAACCGTCTGCAGCTCCTGATCGAAAATGGTGACCTTCTGGGACTGGGTATTGAAGCAGGCGGTCAGCAGCTCATTTTTTCGTTTGATTTGCTTGAGGTCATTAACCAGTGAGATGGCTTGCCGGTAGGCATGCTTGATGCTCTCAATTCCGGAGGTAATCAGGATCGTATTAATGGACTTGCTGAGGGCCATCTTGTGAGTAACGGCGTCACACAGCACCATCTCATACTGCTCCGCTTTTAACTGGTCTAACAGGGAATCGGCACTTACGGGATTATCCAGGGTAATGATCTTAATGTTGTATTGCAAAATATCGCAGATCAGGTGAGCGGTTTCAGTAATGCTGGGATAGCCTATAATGGCAAAATTGCTGGTGTAGTTATTGGCGAGCTTAATTGCACCCAGAATGTCATACACAGAAATAGATACATCTATAACAGGGATGGAGACCGACTGATGAATTAAGCTGGCTGTACCGCCTCTGGAGATAATGGCATCATAGTTCTCTACAGATAATTCAGATACTAACTGCTGTCCTTCCTCTAAATCGGCCGTATAGATATGAATATCGATTTCCCTGAATTGTTCCCCGACAACCGTCATGGAATGATTCAATTCTTCATAAGGCGCAATGCCGAGCAGTTTAATTTTGTTGGCCATCCTGATTGCCCTCCTCTGAGAAGTGTTTCATTTGTAAACGATTATAATGCAAAAACTAAATTAATAATAGAAATATTAATAAGTGTTTCAAAAAGAAACAAATCATTTGTAGTTGAGGTTACATCCTTTTTAGCGCAGCTATACAATAAAGGTGTGAACAAGAGGGGGTGAGCTGATGCTGAAATTGCTGGTGATCGCTGATGATTTTACAGGAGCCTTAGATACGGGAGTCCAATTTGCGAACCTGGGTGTGAAGACCCTGGTCACAGCAGAGCTGGTTATTGATTACGGATTGCTGGAAGAGGATCTGGAGGTTCTGGTTGTTGATACGGAGAGCCGGTATCTGTCCTTCGCCGATTCGTACAACGTTGTCAGTCAGATCATAGAACAATCCAAGCAGCTTCAAGTTCCGTTTATCTATAAAAAAGTGGACTCTGCCTTGAGGGGAAATGTCAGCAGTGAGATCAAGGCTGTTCTGGATCATTTCCCGGACAAGAAAATTCCGTTTATCCCTGCTTTTCCTGAGATCAACCGGATTGTCAGTAACGGTAATCTGTATATAGACGGACAATTGGTTTCGGAAAGCGTGTTTGGACAGGATCCCTATGAACCGGTTACAGAAAGCAATATCCCGAAAAGGCTGCAGGATGAGGCTAATCTGGCTGCTCAATTAATCCGTGATGGTCAGATCGGTCAAGCCGGAGCGGGGCTGCTGCTGTTCGACAGTGAAACAGACGAGAACCTGGTGCAAATTATGACGATATTAAAGGAGCATCACCTTTCAGACATTACAATTGGCTGTGCAGGCTTTGCCAAGGTGTTGGCAGATGACATTTTTCCAAACAGAGTGACTCAGAAGGCCGTTATTAATGCGCCGTTAATGGTCATTTGCGGATCTGTTAATCCTATTACAAGGCAACAAATTGAGTATGCTGAATTGAAAAAATGTAAGCGTTATTCTCTAAGCCCCCGTCAGCTTCTGGAGCCTGGATATTGGGAAAGTCCAGAGGGGCAGGAATGTCTGGAGGTTTATCTTGAGGCCGTTTTTGAAAGCGAATTAATCATCTTTGAAACGCTTAGCGACCATACAATGAACAGCTTGTCTGATTACGGGGCATTGCGTAACATCCTGCCTTCCGAATTTCGTTTCAGGATAGCACAGTCCCTGGGGAGTTTGTCCAGACAGCTGCTGAACAGAAAGGTTAACCGGACCTTGCTCTTTACCGGCGGCGATACTTTGTTTCAGTCGATGCAGGTCTTAAAGATCAGCCGGATTAAGCCGCTGTATGAGATAAGCCAGGGTGTTGTATTGTCCGAGATGATCTGGAAGGATCAGCCGATTCAGGTGATTACCAAGTCCGGCGGGTTCGGGAATAAAGAGCTGTTTACAGAGCTGAATCAGAACATTATAGAGCAGGAGGAACAGAAATGTTAACAGATTACAGTTTGAAAATGCCTAAAAATGTTTTCGCAGGCCAGCATGCACTGGAGCAGCTGGGAGCCATTCTGACAGCGGATATTAAAAAAGCCGTTATTTTTACGGACAAGGGTGTATTAAGTGCCGGCTTGACCGGAATCCCGGAACAGATTCTTGCTGATAAAGGGATTGAATACAGCATCATTTCTGAAATTCCGGCAGAGCCCAGCTATCTTCAGGCACAAGAAATCGTAGACCGGTTCAAACATGAGCATGCTGATTTCATCATTGCTGTCGGCGGCGGCAGTGTAATGGATGTAGCCAAGCTGGCTTCCATTCTGGCAACAGATGCCTACACCGTGAAGGATCTGCTGGACAACCCGCTGCTTGCCCAAAAGCAGGTGCCGTCCCTGATGATTCCGACTACTGCCGGAACCGGCTCAGAAGCAACGCCGAACAGCATTGTGGCTGTACCGGAGCAAGAGCTGAAGGTCGGGATTGTCAATCCTGCAATGATTGCTGATTATGTCATTCTGGACGGCCGTTTAATTAAAAAATTGCCAAAGCACATCGCAGCGGCAACCGGGGTAGATGCCTTATGCCATGCCATTGAATGCTTCACTTCAGCCAAGGCTAACCCTTTTAGTGATACCTTTGCGCTGGAAGGCCTTGATCTGATTATGAATAATGTTATTGAAGCCTGTACCAATCCGGAAGCGCTTGAAGCGAAGAACAAGATGCTGCTCGGCTCATTCTATGCAGGCGTAGCGATTACTTCTTCAGGTACAACAGCTGTTCATGCTCTTTCCTATCCGCTCGGCGGCAAATATCACATCCCGCACGGGGTTTCAAATGCCATATTGCTGACACCGGTCATGCGTTTTAATGAGCCGGCCATTCAGGAACATTTGGCAAGAGCCTATGACCGTGTAGTAAAAGACGGAAACCGTGAGCTGTCAGCAGCTGAAAAATCCAGATTTATCATTTCAGAGCTTGAGAGAATTGTCGCTGTACTGGAGATTCCAACAAGCCTGAAGACATTTAATGTACCGGAAAGTGATCTGGAGGGACTGGTTGAAGCCGGAATGCAGGTGACACGTCTCCTTGTTAACAATATGCGCGAAGTGACACCGGATGATGCAAGAAAAATTTATATGGAAGTGCTATAGAGGGAGGAAATGAATATGGCAGAAGTTAAGGGCATTATCACACCCATTATTACACCAATGAATCCGGATGAAAGTGTTAATCATGATGAGCTGAGAGTACAGATTGACCGTTTGATCGATAACGGTGTACACGGTGTCTTTGTATTCGGGACAAACGGTGAAGGCTATATCCTGTCCGAAGACGAAAAATGTGAAATTATGAAAACGACAGTGGAGCAAGTGGCCGGCCGGATTCCTGTGTATGCTTCTACGGGTGTGAACAGCACACTTGATACCATCCGCCTGTCCAATAAAGCGAAGGAAATCGGGGTAGATATTCTGTCCATTATCACGCCAGGCTTCGCAGCAGCTTCCCAGGATGAGCTGTATACCCATTTCAAAACCGTTGCTGAACAAGTGGACCTGCCGATTGTGCTTTATAATATACCGGCACGCACAGGTAATGCGATTGCCCCTGCAACCGTGGGCAAGCTGAGCACAATTAGCAATATTATCGGTGTGAAGGATTCCAGCGGCAACTTTGATAATATTCTTCAGTACATTGAGCAGACGCGGGACCGGGAAGGCTTTGCCGTCTTATCCGGCAATGATTCGCTTATCCTGTGGACCCTGCTCGCCGGCGGTACAGGCGGTGTAGCCGGCTGCTCCAATGTATATCCCTTCACCATGGCCCAGATTTATGAGCAATTTCTTGCAGGTGACATTCCGGGGGCCCGCCAATATCAGGACTCCATCCGTTCATTCAGAGATTGCTTCAAGTTTGGGAATCCGAATACGATCGTGAAATATGCAGTTGCTGAGTTGGGCTTCCCGGTCGGTAAGTGCCGTGCACCGTTCAATCAGCTGTCGGAACAAGGCTTTGAAGCCCTGCGTCACGTAATTGCTGCAAACCAAGCCAATGGCATGAGATAAAGGAGACGGACAATGAAAAAAATCATCGGTATTACCATGGGAGATCCGGCCGGCATCGGTCCTGAAATATCCATCAAAAGTTTTCAGAAGCCTGAACTGTACGACCGTTGTCAGCCGCTGCTTGTAGGGGATAAATCGGTTATCGAATTCTATCTGGCCAAGCATCCCGAGCTGGATTTGAAGGTGAATGTAGTGGAGAACCCCAAGGACGGCGTTTACGAATACGGCACGATCGATCTGGTTGATCTGGGGCTGGTCAATATGGAAGGATTTCAAATCGGCGAGGTTTCAGTAACCGGCGGTGACGCTGCTTTCCAGTATGTCAAGAAAGTGATTGAGCTGGCACTTGCCAAGGAAGTTGATGCGACGGTAACGAACCCGCTCAATAAAGAAGCGATGAATGCGGCAGGGCATCACTATGCCGGCCATACCGAAATTTATGGTGATCTGACGAATACCGAGAAATATACGATGATGCTGGCTGACGGCAACCTGCGGGTCGTTCACGTCTCCACCCATGTATCTTTACGTGAAGCCTGTGACAGAGCCACTAAACAGCGTGTGCTGGATGTGATCCGGATAGCTGACACTGCCTGCCGAAATTTAGGGATTACGAATCCGCGGATTGCCGTTGCCGGGCTTAACCCTCACTGCGGGGAAAATGGCCTGTTCGGTACCGAAGAAATCGAGCATATTAATCCGGCAGTAGAAGCAGCTAAAGCCGAAGGCATTAATGTGTATGGCTCATTGCCGGCGGATACGCTGTTTTCCAAAGCGCATGGCGGAATGTACGACATCGTTGTTGCCATGTACCATGACCAGGGGCATATCCCGCTGAAGCTGCTCGGATTTGTCTATGATCAGGAGACAAGCTCCTGGAAAGCAGTACAGGGCGTGAATATTACCCTCGGTCTGCCGATTATCCGTACCTCTGTTGACCACGGAACAGCCTTTGACCAGGCAGGCAAATGGACCGCAAGTGAGCTCAGCCTGGAAAATGCAATTGATTATGCCATCAGGCTTGCCGAAAATACACAGGTAGAAAGCGTGTCCAGCGATGAGAAGTATAATAACTTATGATTTGGAGGAGATTGTACAATGGCAAACTTACCAAGGGTTAGAGCTTCTGAACCAAACGGCATTATGTATCATGATGAATTCCTGAATATTGATTTCGGATTAATCCCGACAGGCGGCAACAAAACAGCGCATGCACCGGCGCTAATTGAAACAATGGACGGAGGTCTGCTCTGTGCCTGGTTTGCCGGCAGCTTTGAAGGCAGCGGAGATATTTCGATTGTCGTGTCCAAGCTTGATCCGGACACCCAAGTCTGGTCTATTCCTGAAACGGTATCAAAGGGCGAGGACCGCAGTGAGCAAAACCCGGCGTTCTTCCGGTCACCACAAGGCTCCATCTGGTTAATTTACACCTCACAGGTGAGCCGCCAGGAAGGCAAAGACAATATGCAGTTTACTTCTATTATTATGGTCCAGAAATCAGAGGATGAGGGACAGACCTGGGGCGAGCCGGAAGTCCTCTTCGCAGAGGAAGGCACATTTTCACGCCAGGCCATTCAGGTTCTGAGCAACGGCCGCTGGCTGTTCGCAACCTGGCTGTGTGAAGACTCGGCAGACGGGCTGACCAATGACCCGACAGAATTCCGTGTGTCTGATGACCAGGGCCAAACCTGGAAAAAAGTAAGAATGCCGGAAAGCAACGGCCGTGTACATGCGAATGTGGTCGAAGTGGAAGCCGGACATTTAGTTGCTTTTATGCGCAGCCGTTTTGCGGACAATGTGTACAGCAGTGAGTCCCGGGATTACGGTGATACCTGGTCAGTGCCGCAAAAAACAGCTCTGCCGAACAATAATGCCAGTATCAGTGCAATCCGGCTTGAGTCCGGTGAAATTGCCCTTGCCTATAATGTAAATGCTGCCCGTAATCCGGAATTCGGGAAGGTTGCATGGCCCGGCTTGCGGAATCCGGTGGCCGTCTCCATTTCTGAAGATCATGGGCAGAGCTGGCCGATCGGCCGTGTATTTGAAGCAGCAGAGGGCTACATCGGCATAGAAAACAAAACCAATAATACACAGCATGAATATCCAACGCTGTACCAGTCGAAAGACGGATTGCTGCACCTGGTGTATGCCTACAAAAATAGAATTTGCGTCAAATATGTACGTTTCGCTGTAAGCGATGTGTTTGGTGAAAAACGTGAGGCGGAAGGGATCTACAATCCAACCTCAGGTCAGGGTGTGGAAGAGGTTTTAGCATAGATTTGTTCTTTATAGCAGGAGATAGATTTGGGGGGACTTATTTTGGGTGGAATAGATATATTCAGCCTGCAGTTTTTTGTCGCGCTAGCAAACGTTATATTTGTAGATTTGCTTCTGGCCGGGGATAATGCGATCGTCATCGGGATGGCTGCCCGGAACCTGGATACCGGGCAGCAGAAGAAAGCGATTATTCTGGGTACCGCCGGTGCAGTAATCATCCGTATTATTGCTACTGTCCTTGTTGTGAAGCTGCTGCAGATTCCTTGGCTTTTCGCCATCGGCGGAGCGCTGCTGTTATGGATTTCGGTAAAGCTGCTGACCGATCATAACGAGGATGGAAATGTTAAGGCAGGCAAAACGCTGATGGGGGCCGTCTGGACGATTATTCTGGCTGACGCTGCCATGGGGCTGGATAATGTTATAGCGGTTGCAGGGGCAGCGCACGGGCATATTCCGCTTGTTATTATCGGACTAATTATCAGTGTGCCGATTGTTGTATGGGGAAGCACGCTGTTTATCAAGGTAATCGACCGCTTTCAGTGGATCGTCTATATCGGTTCAGCGGTACTTGCTTACAATGCAGCCAAGATGATTACGGAAGAGAGAGGACTCCACACCTTCTTTGAGCATTCACCGGCAATAAAATGGAGCCTGATCCTTACATGCATGGTTCTGGTTGTGGCGGTCGGCTATATTGTCCGGGCCCGCTCTTCGCAGCATAATCAGCAGGAACAGAATGCTTAGCAAGCACTAGGCAGACTGAGTGGAAAACAATAAAAGTGTGCCCGCCGATGAAGGCTTCGGGGCACACTTTTTGTTTTTATAAGCGAACAATTAACAATTCTGCCTACTCCTTCAATGCATTCCGCGGAACCGGGCGATTTGCGCCGGGTCCTCCGATTCGCATCCTCTGCGGATGACCATTTCATCCTGATAGTGAGGTGCACAGCGGGCAGCTTGGCATTATGTGCATTTCCGGCGGGAGCTGGAGGCCGAATTACAGGAGCGCTCCAAGGACGCATCGCCTGCGCGAACAGCTTGCCGATTGGCTGGATATGCAAGATAAACGACACAAGGAACTGTTAAGGAATGCTTCAGATAACTGCAGTTTGTGCAGCTAAAAGGAGCAAAAATTTGTGCTTTCGCGATATAGGTGTAGTTTGTACAGCTAAATCTGCCCAGATCGGCCTCTAACAGGCCTTTTTGCGCTTTTTAAGTGTACGGAATACAACTAAACGGGGTTTGTGGGAAAAAAGAGCTGTATTAGTTGTACAGAGTGCAGTTAAGTCGGGCCGGAGGGACGGGGACGGTATGTCGTAGACCCCGCCGGCAAGTATGTGCGGAGTTCACCCGGCGGCGTGGTAGTGAAAATCAACCTTTGGAGACCGCCTGAGACTGTATGTACTGCTGCATTTGCTTCTTATGGTGCTTATCATGGGGCAGGAAGCCCTGCAGGTGACCGCGGTAGCTGAACGTTTTGCCATCCCCGTCCTTATGCGTCCGCAAAAATTCCTCATCGCTTATGTCTGTCATCTCGGCGACGATCAGGCTCCGGTGCTTTACAAACTGCTGAATCGCCTCCTGCACGGTTACGGTCTGCGCGTACTGGATCGCCCGGGCGTTAAATTCGTTGAAATTCAGATGCTTCGAGGTTACCGGCTGACCTTCCTTCACTTTGGCAAATGCCTCCTCGTAAAAATACTGATCCCAGCGCATCATGTGGCATAGCAGCTCTTTGAGCGACCATTTCCCTTCTCCGATGGGGCTTTCCCACACAGCCTTGTCCAGGGATTCCAGGGACTGAATATAGGGGATAAAAGACTGAAATTCGGATACCCGCTGGGCGTTAGTTTTCGGTGCCATAATAGATCCTCCTGCAAATAAGGTGTCGTGGTTATTTTTTTTATACTAACTATACCTCAACTAACTTGACCACAGTGCGTCAGGTTTAATTAGGCTGCCTGAATCTATAATCCAGCAAAACAGGAACAGTCCTCTGCGCAGCGGGTTGCTATAATGAAGGTACCGTACGGGAAAGGCTGGGCTGCTCAGTGAACTACAATAAAGATATAGAGCGATGCATCGATTATATTGAGGCGAATATTAAGGAAAACCTGACTGCTGAGGGGATCGCCGCTGTGGCCGGCTATTCGCTGTATCATTTTTGCCGGGTGTTTAGCCTGTGCAGGGAAGTTCCGGTGATGGAATACGTGCGCAGCCGGAAGCTGTCTTTGGCGGCAGTGGAGCTGTTCAGCGGGCGGAGTGTGACGGATATTGCGCTGGATTACGGGTTCGGGACCCCCGGCGGCTTCACCAAAGCGTTCCGCAAAGCCTACGGCTACAGCCCCTCGCAGTATGCTGCGCGGATGGCCGGGTATCTTCAGGATGGCCCGGAATATGAGATCGGAGGGTATGTGATGAATCCGGTGTTTGTGACGAAGCCGGCTTTTAAGGCGGCAGGCTACGGTATTGCGACAAATGTGGCGGACAGCAGCTATACGAAGGATATTGCCTCGTTCTGGAGCCAGTATGAGGGTGAGAATCTGGAAGACAAAATGTATAGCGTTCTTAATCCGCCCAGACATGGTGAAGTAGGACTGTGTGTACCGGCTAACGGCGACGGCAATGCTGTGTACCTGCTGGGCGTTATCGTTGACGATTTCTCCAGAGTGACGCCGGATATGCTGACTGTGGAGGTACCGGCAGCGGAGTATGCGGTGTTCACCACACCGCCGGTGGATGGGACAGAAAACGGCGACCCGGATGTATTCGTGCAGGTGATCAGGAGCACCTGGAGGTACATTTTTGAGGAGTGGTTTCCGGCCAGCGGATATGCGTTCGACGAGGATAAGCTGGACTTTGAATTCTACGACGAACGCTGCCATTCGCGGGTGGATACGGTGATGGAGATTTACATTCCTGTGAGGGTGCGGGCGTGAAAATAAGACTTTAACGTTGTGGTGGTGGCGGTGCTGCTGCGGATGCGGGGCAAATACTGTCCGGGTGAAGGGGCTGCACTGCGGGAATGTTTGGGCTTCCGGCCGCTGTTAAGGTTGGATTTCCCGATTGTGGCCGCTGTGCAGCACAGCAAGTGCGCTAGCTTTTCCAGGACTGCATTAACCGTTAACACCTATTGCTTCCGCTTGTTGCGGTTACAGTGCCCAAAAAAGGCAAAGAAAGATCCATTTGTAAACGTTTTTTTCGTAAGATCATCTAATACCAATCATTCCCGGCGGACTCTATAATGGGTTAGAATGTATACCTATTGCTGAAAGGAATGTTCCGCAAATGCCATTAGTAGATATGCCGCTAGAACAGTTAAAGCAATACCAGGGAAGAAACCCGCGTCCGGCTGACTTCGACGCTTACTGGGCACGCGCTCTGGAGGAGCTTGCCACGGTAGACACGCAGCTTGAGCTGATTCCGAGTACTTTTCAGACACCTCAGGCCGAATGCTTTGATCTGTACTTTACGGGAGTGCGCGGTGCGCGCATCCATGCCAAATACCTCCGTCCAAGAGCGGTAAGTACGCCGCAGCCGGCGGTTCTGCAGTTCCATGGTTATACAGGTGACGCCGGTGAGTGGCAGGATAAGCTTGCTTATGTCTCGCTGGGCTTTTCGGTGCTGGCACTGGACTGCCGCGGGCAGGGGGGATTGTCGGAGGATACAGGCGGTGTGAAGGGCAATACGCATAACGGGCATATTATCCGCGGGCTGGATGATCATCCAGATAATCTCCTGTTCCGCCACATCTATCTCGACACCGTCCGTCTGGCACAAATTGCGCTTGAGCTGCCGGGAGTAGACCCGGAACGTGTATATGCTATGGGCGGGTCACAGGGCGGAGCCCTTACCATTGCCTGTGCCGCACTCGAGCCGCGGGTAAAAAAAGCCGCCACTACATACCCGTTTCTGTGTGACTACAAACGAGTATGGGAAATGGATCTGGCCAAGGATGCCTACCATGAGCTGAATATCTATTTCCGCAAGTTCGATCCGCTGCATGAGCGGGAGGACGAGGTTTTTGAAAAGCTGGGTTATATCGACCTGCAGTATCTGGCTTCCCGCATTCAGGGTGAGGTACTGTTCATCACCGGTCTGATGGATACCATCTGCCCGCCGTCCACCCAGTTCGCAGCGTACAACAAAATCACCGCGCCCAAGCAGCTTGTCGTCTACCCGGACTTCGGTCATGAATATCTGCCGGGCGGCGGGGACCGGACGATGCAGTTTTTCCTTGGGGAATAGCAGCCTGCATTGGAAAATCGGGATGAATCAGCGGATGGGAGATTGCTTATAGCTGCTTTAGCTTCGTAACATCAGCCTAAATACAATCTATTGTACTTTGTACATCAGAATTTGGGCAGAAGGCCGAATAGTCGTCCTAATCGCAGAATCTATTGCACGAAATGCAACAGAATCGGATGTAGGGCATTACGCAGCATATTCTATCCTGAAAATAAACCAAAGTAGCTTAAAAGGCCGCACGAAACTAAGCCCCTCTCCCCTTATTTTTTAAAGGGGCTGCTACCAAGAAGAA
>NZ_JARXXP010000050.1 GCF_029893965.1 Paenibacillus sp. PastM-3 | reverse complement strand
GGTTCGAAAGATTCAAAAACTTTTTATATTGTGGTAGGACAAAATATCAAAAAGTACCGTGATCTAAGAAATTACAGCCTTCAGGTGTTGGCAGAAAAAATTGGAATTACAAAAAAAACAGTTCAAAGATATGAACATGGTGAACATAAAATCGACATGGATCGACTAAAAGAAATAGCAGTTGCCTTGGGTGTTACAGTTAATCAATTAACCGAAGGTGCATATACATATCTGGGCGAAGAGCCCGCAGAAACAGAAAACATAAGTCTGCCAATCGTAGGAAAAATCTCCTGTGGTAATGGTCGAGTAGCTTATGAATCTATTGAGGGGTATGAAACAACCCCGCGTTCTTGGATTAATGGCGGCCAATATTTCTACTTGAGAGCTAAAGGCGATAGCATGAACGGGGCACGCATTTATGACGGGGATTTACTCTTGATTCGGCAACAGGAAGAAGTTGAAGATGGAGAGATTGCAGCAGTACTGATTGACGATGAGGCAGTTTTGAAGAAGGTTTACAAGCAAAATAATGCTTTGATTTTACAATCTACAAATCCAAATTATCCTCCTATCGTTTTAACTGGAGGAGAAACGAACATCCGTATCATTGGAAAATTGAAAAAAGTAGTGATTAACTTTTAAAATATATAATCAACAATGGTAGTATTTGCCTAAATCTGATAGACTATTTTTGTTAATGATTATCAGTTTTAGGGGGACAACATGAATAAACCATTTTATAAGCGCTGGATGTTTTGGGTGATCGTCATCGTGGTTGGCGGAACCATCGGGCTGCTGACAGGTAATGACGATCCGGCTGATCAGGCAACGCCTGCGGCGACAGAGGAAGCGCAGCCTGTTGTTGCCGAGCAAACTGCTGAACCGACCGTTGCCCCAAGTACTGGAGAAACCAGCTCAGTTGAAGCATCTATCAGCTGGGAATCAGCAATTAAACAGATTTCACAATCGGATACTGACCCTACTCAAAAAGCTGATGCAGCTGAAGTTTTAGCGCGTGATTATCAGCCCTCTGCTGAGGAGATTAAAGATTTTCAATCTCAAATTATAGAGGAATTTACCGCTCAAAATTACTTATCTCAAAACAACGAAGCTGAATATATGCTAACCAATATCTTTAAATCTGTGGTTGTTGAGCGTGCAAACGAGGGCTCACCTATTGGCGACTTTGCATATGACTATTACCAAAACACCAAGTATACATTCCGTGGTGCTGACGCTCCTGACAGCGAATCTGTTAAAAGCAATGAGGAACAAATGAAAAAAGCACTCGACAAAATAAAATAACTAAAGCCCCGGGAAGGCACCCCGGGGCTTTCTTATGTAAGGCTGGCAGATACGATTTCCTTAATCCGCAACCATTATACAGCTTAATCTTTTAGTTGCCCGATCAATCACAAAAATGCAATCTATGGCGATTTTCGAAAAAATTAAACGTCGAAATGTTATAGGAACTCTACTGCTCAAACAACTCGGTTGGCGAAGCAGACCGCTGGCTTGTACTATGACACTTTTTTCTGTAAAACCACATGTCATGGTGAACATCACCTTGCTACTGAGGTAAATTACTTAACCTGTTGGCAACATATGACTAAAAGTATCTATATCATTTTTCTTTTTATTTAGCAGAATATGATCATCCTTAATTTGTATCTCTTCTGGTAAAAACACATCACGAACTAAGTTAGACTCAAATTCAATAGTATCTTCGGGATATACCTTTTCGCCTTTTGCAGTTGTACTAGTGAGCTCTACTCTATATGTAATGCAAGATTTATATTCCTTAAACAAGCTATATTCGTCAGAACTAACCTGAGTTTCTTCTGGGGCTCCGAAAACGTTTTGAGCTTGTGTTTCCTCAGATAAAGCTCTGATAATGTTGAAAAATGTTTGATTACAGCTTTTATAATAGTACTCTAACTCCTCCAAACTCATCGGTGGAGCCCCTGCAGCATTTCCTTGAATTTTTCTATTATGAATTCTCCTAAATAGTATTTGTGAACTTTCTACAGTAACTAAAACAAACTCCATTGTATAACCGGCTTTAAGCAAAACTTCAATATCTTTCTGTACTCCACCTATGGTTACTCCTTGAAGAAAGAGCACTAACTCCTTTTCATCTGAGGTATTTTTCTGTTGTAGCAAATCGGTAAATTCTGAAGACAACAATTCTATAAGATGACTAGTTGTTCTCCATATAATGTCAAAAGGCGAATTATGATTAGTCTTAATTAAGGGGAGGTGAAAAAAGTTCTTATTTAAGATATCTTTATCAACATTAATAGCTTGATAATTGTTGTATTTTGCTTTTACTTCTCGGCCAAAGGTAAAAGATTTACCTGTAGCGGGTGGTCCAAAGAGAACTATTACTTTTGGCAAAGCACATCTCTCCTTATCGCTTCTTTAACTTCCTCAAAAGTGGTTTCAAACTGACTAAATAATAAATTAATAGTTTTCAACGTAAGACTCTCATAATCAATACTTAAAATCATTTGTCCTACGTTGTATGCGAGCATTTGTTTAAGATATTCCTTGGTTTCACCTTCATAATCTTTATCAATTCTAATGATTTCTTTTAAAACAAAGTGCTGAATTCTCTGAACATCTTGATTTACATCTCGTGAAATTAAATCTGCTGCAAAGAAAGCCCCTGTAAGTCTCTCTTGCTTTTTATGATCTATAACTTGTACAGGTAGTTTGGGTAGTTTTGAATGCCTAGGTTTTTTACCACGAATCTTTACCATATTATCATCTGGCTTAGAATCAATATTAATCAAAGGAGTGACTCTTACACCTAATTTATGTCTTTTGGAACTGATACTGCGTTGTGCAAGTGAATTGCGTATAAGCCTTCTATCATACACATCAGGAAACCTTTGACCCAGTTCAAATCTTATCTCCTTTGCACCTTTTCCATTTTTTTTTACAACTTTTTTTTCCAACAAAGCTTACCACCTCCGTTCATGGTCTTGGAATATATTCTGTACTTACTTCATCCTAGTCTTATCTCCCCCAAATATGTATCTTAGAATATAACTCCACCCCTTTTTCCCTTATTTTACAATTTGATATTACTGCAATTATGCAGATAAGTATAGCAAAACATATGATATAGGAAATTGAATGTAATACGGCTAGTCCCAATACTTACCGCCCCAGAAGGGCTTAGTTAAGCCTTATAATCATTAAGAGGTGAAACTATGTTTATATCCCCTATGCTGCTGCAGACGGCTCCAGGGCCGTTCTCGCACAGTGAATTTATATATGAGCCCAAGATAGACGGGCATCGCTTGATTTATTCACAACAGAACGGAAAGATCCGGCTGTATACCCGGCACGATAATGACTGCACCCGGCAATACCACGAGTTGCAGCTGCCCTTTGCAGACGATGTAATCCTGGACGGAGAGGTGGCCTGCGTCGATCCGACAACAGGAGTATCTGATTTCGAATCGATTATGAGCCGATTTAGCGCCCGCCGGACTGATAAGATAACCCAGCTCACCGGCACCCTGCCAGCTTATTACGGCATCTTTGACATCCTCCAGTACAAAGGCCAAGACCTCACTGGTTTGCCTCTGATGCGCCGCAAAGAGATACTGGCAAGATTAGCCCTCCCTTCCGGTAGCTTCGGCATAGTACCGCACGTAGACGGTGCAGGTGAGGCTTTATTCCAGCAGATCGAGGTACGAGGAATGGAAGGTGTAGTGGGCAAACGTAAAAATAGCATTTATGAGATTGGCCGGCGCAGTCATGCCTGGCAGAAGGTTATTAACTGGACGTATGCTGAGGTGTATATCACCGGCTACCGCAAACAGGAATTTGGCTGGAAATGATTATGTTGGTTTAATCTATGTTTAACATTCGCATATCTTTGAGGGTTTAAGAAGAGTGAATGAAAGAAACAGTAATAGATGTTAATCGTGGCAAAGACCATGACAGCACAACCCATAACTAATACATATAACTTACGCCCTTTGAAAAGAAAAGTGGGTTAGGAGTGAAAACTCCTAACCCCTTCTGATTTTCTTAGCATTTTTTCTTACTCTTTGACTCTCATCAGTCGCAAACCATTTAATGCAACCAAGAGCGTTGCTCCCATATCGGAAAGGATAGCAATCCAGAGCGTTAGCCAACCAGGGATAACAAGTAGTAAAGCAATGGTTTTAATAGCTAGTGCAAACGTAATATTTTGCTTAATGACGTTTAAAGCTTTACGGCTTAATTTTATCGCGAATGGAAGCTTTCTTAAATCGTCGCCCATTAATGCTACATCAGCCGTTTCTAGCGCTGTATCAGTACCTGCTCCACCCATGGCAATTCCTACCGTAGAAGCTGCGAGAGCTGGAGCATCATTAACTCCATCACCGACCATAGCTACGTTCCCGTATTCGGATCTTAACAGTTTAATGTAGTCTAACTTATCTTGTGGCATAAGTTCAGCTTGCACATCTGACACACCAACATGGCTTGCTATCGCATTTGCGGTACCTTTGTTATCGCCGGTAAGCATGATCGTCTTCTTAACACCGAGATTATGAAGCTTTTGAATAATGTCTTTACTGGATTCACGCACCTCATCTGCTACTGCGATCACCGCGAGAATTTCTTTGTCCGATCCTATAACCATAGCTGTTTTCCCTTGACTTTGTAGTGTGGTAACCATTTGCTCTTGTTCATTACTGAATTGAGCAGTAACTAACTCCTTAAAGAGTTTCGGATTACCAACGTAATAAATTGTCCCGTTTACTGTACCTTTAATTCCTTTACCGGTAATAGAGGAGAAGTCATCAACTAAGACTTCGGAATAAGAAATACGTTCTTGTTCCGCTTTCTTCATGATGGCCGAAGCAAGTGGATGCTGTGAACGGTACTCTAACGCAGTAATGATGGACAGTAATTCTTTATCATTCGTTTTATCGCTGAATACGTTAAAATCCGTTACAACCGGGACTCCTTTAGTAAGGGTGCCTGTTTTATCAAAAGCAATAGCCTTTAATGCTCCCATCTCTTCGAGATAAATACCGCCTTTCACAAGCACACCGTTTTTCGCTGCATTTCCGATTGCAGATACAATGGAGATCGGAGTTGAAATTACGAGCGCGCATGGGCACCCTACAACAAGTACTGATAAGCCTTGATAAACCCATGCAGCCCAACTTCCATCAAAGAAGAGTGGAGGAACAATCGCGACTAAAGCAGCAATGATCATAATAATTGGCGTGTAGTATTTTGCAAACTTATCGACAAAAGCTTGAGATGGTGCACGTTCCCCCTGTGCCTCTTCAACCAGGTGTATAATCTTAGCAATAGTCGTATCATCAACCAGCTTAGTGACCTTAACTTCAAGGAGGCCCTCTTCGTTCAACGTCCCCGCAAAAACCTCGTCATCCATTGTTTTACCAACAGGAACGGACTCTCCAGTGATCGCAGCCTGATTAACTGCAGAGTTACCATTGACTACTACACCATCCATGGCAATCTTTTGACCGGGCTTAACAATCATGATATCGCCTATAGCGATATCAGCAACATCTACCAGCATCTCATGTCCATTCCGTCTTACCAGTGCTTCTTTTGGGGCTATATCCATTAGGGAACGTATGGATTGCCTTGCCCGGTCCATCGAGAATCGTTCTAACGCCTCACTAATCGCAAAGAGGATAACCACAATTGCCCCTTCGGCCCATTCACCAATGATAGCAGCTCCGATAATAGCCACAGTCATGAGTGTCTTCATATCAAATTCAAATCTCAACAAGTTCTGGAAACCAACCTTAAAGAGCGAAAATCCACCGATTACTATAGAGGCAGCAAATAGCAGGGAAGTAATGAGATTTTCTTCACCATTTACAATTTGAGAAATATACCCGAAAACAACCAACAAGAAAGCATTTAACAGCACACTATGCTTTTTATAGAATGGTTCTTTTACTTCTTTAACACCCTCTAAATTAGCTTGCCGTACTGGCTTTTCAGGGGTAACTTTTAGATTTTCAAAAGCGCCGGCTTTCTCCAATTCCTCAATGGACGCATTGCCGTATACAGCAATCTTAGAAGCCCCAAAATTCACCTTAGCATCCTGAACCCCCGGGAGCTGTTTGACATTATTCTCAAACTTACCTGCACAATTGGCACATGTAAATCCATGAACGTTAAATACGTTTTTTTCCTCACTCACTTCCGGTTTTGGCACCCGCACAGGTTTTTCCGGAATGATTTTAAGATTCTCGAAAGCGCCTGCTTTCTCCAATTCTTCAATTGATGTATTACCGTATACGGAAACTTTTGAAGCCCCGAAGTTCACCTTTGCATCTTGAACTCCTGGCAACCTCTTGACATTATTCTCGAACTTTCCTGCACAATTCGCACAAGTGAAGCCTTCAACACGGTACACGGTTCTGTTTTCTAATGCTTCAACTTCTTTACTCAACGCCAACAACCTCCTTTTGATGCTCAATAGCGAGCCTAATCATTTGTTTAAGCTGCTGATCCTCCAAAGAATAAAAAACAAGCTTTCCCTCTTTTCGATACTTAGCAATCCCCATGTTTCGCAGCAGCCGTAGATGATGGGAAGCCGTCGCCATCGTGGACCCGATAATATTGGAAACATCACAGACACATAATTCGTCTTCATCGCACAGTGCATAGGCGATCTTTAGCCGCGTTTGGTCTGCTAGCACTTTGAAGATTTGAGCCATATCCTGAAAATCTGTTTTGTTTATTTTTTCCCGGACCCGATTAACCTTATCCTCGTCATAACAAAAAATCTCGCATGTATCTTGACTCATCCAATCACCTCTAATTTTTTTATTTAACTATCCTTTTCATAAGCCAACGAACTGACGGAATTGCCTAAAACCCCATAGTTGCTTTATCCTTTAATCTTACGAAGTTTTATTTTTCGATACATACCGTTAAATAAGACAGACATATCTTCCTCTACTCGAATATTGTCTTCGTAAGGTTGTAAAATCTGTTCAAATTTACGACCAATGTCTGTTCCCATTGTTGCAATGATGGGACGGATGAGTTTCTTAATTATTGGCAATCCCCGGGATGAAGGAGCAAATTTATCGAAAATCACTATAGATCCTTCAGTTCGAGTAACCCGAATCATTTCTTGAATACATTGATCCGGATCGGGGACGACAGATAGTATTAAATTTGCAATGACCACATCGAATGATTCGGATGGAAAGGACAAATTTTGTGCATCCATTTCTTTAAACGTAAAATTTTGTGACTCATATTTTTTTCTTGCTTTATCAAGCATTTCAGCTGACAGGTCGATTGCAGTAACAGAAATATCTTTATCCGTAATAAACTGTAGATCTGCACCGGTACCAACGCCAACAAAAAGGGTATTGCTTCTAGCCTTTATGTCGAGGTTTTCAAAAATTTGTTTCCGAGCCCGAAAAAAAGGACCGGAATTAAAGAAGTAATCATAAAAAGGAGCCCAGAATCGATAAATAACCTTGTTCCAAGAGTTCTTCATAACCTGATGTTTTACATCCCCCTTTACAATCAAATATGTATTTGAGTATTATAATATAACAAATTATTTCAATAATCAAATAGATGTTTGATTAATAAACGAATTCAAATTATTGCATTATTTTAGTTGTTCAGAAAGCGGATTAGCTTTAAAAGTTGATTTTGATTTAGAAATGAAAAATGAGGAGTGCAAAAATGCACTCCTCATCTAATTTCGGATGTGTTTAGTTATAGAACTTTTTGTTCTTTTATCTCCTCTTCTAATAAATAGTCCTCAAACTTTCCGTATCTTTTAGCGTTAGTAATCGAAAGACCGAACCCCTCGATCAGAATTTGCGGACCATAATTGGCCGCAAATGAATAAAAACAATTCATCCGTAAAGTTCGAGAAGTATGATCTGTCAATAATTTGATTAATTTCGTAATGTAATCTGTCGTTATTGGTCTATCTTCGTATAAACCTCTGACGCCGATCTTTCTAACCACTAGATAGGTTCTTGTTTCTATAGACTTCATATGAGATCTTTCGATTAAATATTGTTGTAAAGTCTCTAATTCATCTTCAGACATAAAAACAGGAGGACGCCCAGAGACCATTATCTTTTTATCATCAATAGCAACATCAGTCAATTTTATTAACGAAATCTGCTTTGGAGACAAGCCATGATAAAAAGAAAAACTACTAAGCAACGCAGGTAAAGGGTGAGATTTCCAGCTATTCTTAATTACCTTAGCGATTCTCTTAAGTTCTTCAAATGACAATGGCTGTGTGCTTGGAGGGAGCTCACGTATTGGGGTATCTATTAACGGCACGTGGGTAATTATCCTTTTCTTTATGGCTAAGCTAAACAAAAGAAGAAGGTTTTTAACAGCTAGCTGTCTTACCGAGAGTTTTAATGATAATAAATAATCCTGTACATGTCTTTCCTGTAACATATCCCAAGAAGATACATCACAGTTTAGAAGAGTCCAATTTATTAGTCGGTTAAAACTTTGAATATCACTCAGAATTGAACTTAATTCCAAAGGTTTTAAAGCACCCATTTTAATTTGTTTCTCTCTTAACGATTTCAACTCATCATAGTATATTTGTATCAGCCTTCTAAAAGAGTCTGGAATACGCTGTATATGTCTTGTGATCTTTTCTATACTGATATCATCTTTGGTTATGGGTGAAATTATTTTCTCTGCAATAAGAAAAGGAAATAAACTAGCTTTTACAGCAGTAACATCTCCTACGATTTTCTGTTCATTATTTAGCCAATCCATAGTGATATTACTGGGGGTGAGAAATTGTCTTTCCGCTACACCTAGGATTCTAATTACAGATAATAAATTGCGCCGTTTAGTGATAGGGCTGAGATCCCGATTTTCGAGGAACCTATTATAGCGCAACACTAGCTGTATAGGCCAATCCTTATTAAAGGTGAACGCTAAATTCTCAGGAGAAAGAAGTCTCGTTATTCGGTCAGTGAAGCGACAAGATATGCATCTATTTCGCGATTCTTTATTTTCACTAATTGTTAGTTGTCTTCCACAATCTTTGCACGATTTGCTCATATTATAACCTCTTAATTAAATTGGTGGCAGCCGATCATTTGCAACCTTTGTTTTCACTATTTCGGACGGATTATCTTCTCGACGATTGGCATATGTAGCTTTATGCCTCCATAAATCACTTGGAGTACAACCTAATGCTGTACAAAGAGCATCCATCGTTTCTGCTTTTACTTGTTTTGGGGCGTTAGCGAGTAACAAACTTATAGAAGGTGCTGTCAAGCTATAGCCAGCCTTCTCATTCATAAGCCGAATTAATTCTGCTCCGGTCCATATTCCTCTTTCAGCCATAACCTGTCTTAAACGCCATTCTAGAGCCATTAGGTGTCCCCTCCATCTTCCAACATTCTTTTCCACTTTTCTTGTGCCATGGTAATTCTCTTTTCGAGATAATTTGAACCTGGATTTGAATAAGTGAGCGTAGTTGTTATATCAACATGCCCTAATAATGTTTTAAGTGTTAATAAATCAACACCTGCCTCAGTCAAACGAGTTGCAAAAGAATGACGCAATTGATGTGGACTGAACAGTTCATGGTCTTTAAAGCCTAATTCTTCTTGTCTTCTTCGTAAATTACTTCTAGTTGTATTCTTTTGGATTCGGGTTCCAGATTCATTCATAAATAATGGTCCATTATTGTCATTACTAAATTTAGGGCGAATCTCGGTGATGTACCATCTAAGAAGAGTGTCCAGACCATCTAACATCGGTACCCACCTGCGTTTATACCCTGAACCTTTTGCACCTTTACCATACCGAATATAAAGTTTTCCACTGTCGCCTAAATCGAACCGGCAATCAGACATGTCCAACATGGTTGCTTCAAATAGTCTCATTCCAGACAATTCAATTGCTCGAAAAAAAGTGTAGTCCCTTGCAATAGTATAATATTTCCGTGCATGTTTAATCTGCTGCTTCATTCCGTCCCAAAATCTTTCGAGTAATTCAGAATCAGGAGGATAGACTTTACCCTCCGTATCTCCTCGAAGATGTATGTGACGGTTAAAGCGGTCTAGTACAATTGGTACTGAGACTCTAAAGTTTTGCCATATTTCATGTCCATATCTTGATCGAATGAAATCTAAAAAGGATGTTAGGCTTGACTGATATTTACGTCTAGTGGAATACGCCAATCCCTTTCCCACCAGCCCTTCATAAAACTTGTCAACATCTAGAATCGTTATTTCCCAAATAAAATGATTGCATCCTTTTAAAAATTCTAATACTTTAGATAAATTTAGCGCAATCGTAGCATCGGTGTAACCAACGATCTTTTGTTGTCTTTCCCATGAGGCAAGTAATTTTGATTGAAACTCAGCGGATTCTTCGTATGAACTAATACCTGTCATTTCATTATTAATTAGGGTAAGTGTATTCTTCATCAATTGATATCAATTCCTTAGATGTTGTTTAAAATATTTAGACAGCATCTAATATATCACAATCAAATCAGGAGATAAACATGATATTTTCCCGGTGGCTGGCAGCTGTACCAGGTCCGTCTGGTAAACTCCGGCCAGTTGGGATAATTGAGTTTGGGGCATCCCCGGTGCATAAGCAGGCATTCCGGGGTGTGGCCACTCAATTGGTCACAGGTGAGGATAAGAAGTTTGTACACCTGGCTCCGCGGCTGCGGGCTAAGGTCAAAATGAGAAACTGGACTAAATCGGGAATGCTCCGCACACCAGTGTTTGAACAGTTCATTATTTGATTATTATAGTGACATCCTTGTTTGGAGGTTGATTATATGTGTGGACGCTATACTATCACTGTAACGCTGGAAGAGTTAATTACTCATTATATGATTGATGACAGCAAAATAGCCGTTTTGAAGCCAAACTATAATGTAGCACCTATGCATAATATCCCGGCTGTATATGCCGGCGATTCCGGAAACCGACTGGGCGAGCTCCGCTGGGGCTTGGTACCGGTTTGGGCAAAGGATGAGAAGATTGGCAATAAGATGATTAATGCCCGTGCAGAGACGGTGGCCGAAAAACCTGCTTTTAAACGGCTGCTCAAATCTCGCCGCTGTATCATTCCGGCAGATGGATTTTATGAGTGGAAAAAGGATGGCAAGAACAAACAACCCATGCGTATTCTGCTTAATGATGGCAGCATCTTTTCCTTCGCAGGGCTATGGGATACATGGGAAGACGGTGACGGCAAGAAGCTCAGTACCTGCACCATCATAACCACAGAACCAAATAGTCTGATATCTGACATACACGACCGTATGCCGGTGATTCTTCGGCCAGAAGATGAGGCAGAATGGCTGGAGAGAGATAATGATGACGTGGAGTCTTTACTGAAACTGCTGAAGCCCTACGATGCATCAAAAATGCGGGCTTATAAAGTCCCTTCGGCTGTCGGAAATGTGCGGAATAACTCTAAGGAATTACTTGAGGATATTGGATGAAAAATAACCCGTCAGGCATAAGCCCGGCGGGTCATTTTATGTATGCACCTAAGCAAGCACCATTCTAAATTCAAATTCATTTCGACGATAATAAGCGTCTGCAATTTTTATACTTTCTGGACTCCACTTTTGCACTGGACCACCATAATCAACGACGCAGCCAGCTAGATCTCCGCGGAGCTCAAATACCGTAACTCGGGCTTGGCTTAGGGCTGCCATGAGGAAGTCAGTATCGCTCTCAAGAACTTTATATGTACTACTCACAATTAATCACTCCATATGAAAATACCCCACCGAAAATGGGCAGGGTACATTGATTTTTTATCCTTATGTAATAAATTATCAAAACAAGCTTTCAATAAACTCGACTATATGTTTCCAAAATGAAAAGAGAAGAACAAAGCCAGTTATTAATGAGATGATTACAGAAAGAAGTATAGGATGTCGTTGAGAGAAAGTTTTTTTCTTGGGAGGTTTTTCGTTAATATTATTAAGGGTATTGGTTTGATGTCCAATCGAACTCTTGTTAATTTTATTTCCATCTCCAATTTTAATATCAGCCATTACTCTTCCCCCCAAAAAAATTTCCAAACCTTGATTTATTAATTTTATTTTTATCTCCAACTTCTATTGAATCACCATAAATAATTTTCTCAATGTTATATATTACTTGTTCTTTCTTTTCGACATCATCATTTAATTGAGGTCTTATATCTAATTCATCTAAATTATCAAACGTTTTTTCAAGTTCCATTATTATGTCAGCCAATTTTGATTTCACTTGAGAAACAATTCCTTCAATCTGATTAGAAGATATTTTAACAATCATGCCAGCTATTTGAAGATCAATATTTGATATACTATGACAAAATGCGGTCGGAACTTGTTTAGCGAAGTTTTCTCTGTTCTCTCCACTAAGGATCGATTCAATACTTGCAATTCCATCTCTTATATGTACAGTAGATATTTTATCAATTTGATCCTTAGTAATTAAAGATTCCAAAGGTACTGGTGAATTTTTATACGTAAAACTTTGATTAACCATAAAGGTTCCGGTTGGAACACCTTTTAAAACTCTGTAACTCGGAATTTCAGACTTTTCATTATATCCTTCAAATTCTCCGTTAATCCAATTTATTATTACATCGTTATTCAGATCATTCATAATAATTTTCAATCTCATTAATATACTTTCAATACTTGTTTTTCCGCCTACCAAATCTTTAAGAAGCTGGCTTCTACTCATGATTATCATATCCTTTATCAGTATATATGCTTACAGTACAAAAACTCCATATCACATCCAAATATTACGATGATACTTTGGTAGTCTTGGTAATCTATTCTAAATGATTAATCAATCATCTGTAAACGACAAAAAGCCCACCGGCCGGAGCCAGTGGGCATTGTTCTGTCCTATTCCTTATCCGTGTACCCTTTTCCGGCCTCCGGATTACTCACGATTCCTAGCACAACCAGAATCCCCAGGATCGCATTAACCGCTGCTGTAGCCTCATCATACTTCTCCGGGGCGAACTGCACCCCAAAGATTGTGCCGACCGTCTGAAACCCCAGCAGCACTGCTGCCGTCAGGGATACCCACATACCGTAATTCCGCCATTTGCTCTTCATAACTATTTGACCTCCTTCGTCAGTGTAACGACCTTATTCGCTTGATCCCAACCCACGGTCAGGCCCAACGCCTCAGCCACAGCACGCACTGGCAGATATGTCACCCCATCCTCCAGAAAGCCGTTCTGAATCTGCTTGCCGTTGACCTTGACGGTCACCATTACATCTTTCTTCAAGCTATCGTCCTCCTTTTGATTGATTGCTGCATACAGCCGTTCCCACGGAAATTTAGGTCCAGGGCAGAACGGTTTGCGCTTCGGGTCTACTTGGAAGTGCCCGATTACATGCTTGCGATCAAGCAGCAGATCCTTGCCATAGATGCACTTGACCTCGCTGGCAATGTATTTATGCAGCCAGACGGTTGCAGCAAATTGTGCCTCTGTCAGAGTACCGTCAGTGCCCTCATGCTCAATACTGACGGTATATTTATTTGGATTTACAGGAGCCTGCTCTTTCACGATGGCCGCCGTTGCTCTCGGAATGTCTGCAGCCTTCAGGCCGTTTGCCCAAGCCATTTTCCTAATATCCACGTACTGATGAATTACACCCGCTTTCGATACACCAAAATGCGCGCTGCTTTCCTCATTCCCAGATGAGGTGAACCAGGAGTCCATGCTGCTCATGGCCCCGCCGCTGATATGATTTACGATCGCTATCGGTATATGTCCATCCCGGCTACTTGAATTCGTGTGGGCATTGCCCTTTTGAATGATCTGCACGTTATTTCCCTCCTATGAAGATGTATCCGACAATAACAAAGATCGTCCCGCCGATCACATACTTGAGCAAGTCCATCCAGAACTTTCGTTCAGTCTGATTGTCCTTGCCGGACTGCTGCAACAGCATAAAAATCCGGTTCTCCAGCTGATCAAACTTTCCCATGATGGCATTGAACTGGACCTTCATTTCGATGGTCGATTCCTTGATCTGCTTGATGTTCTCCTCATGCCGGTGATCGTTTTCTTCCAAGAGCTTCAGCTTGGTGTTCGCAGTGACGTTCTCGGCTGACAACCGTGTAAACTCTGCTGCCAGCCCCTGCAGCTGCTGCTCTACATCATCCAGCCTTTGCAAAGGCATTACATCCCCGCTCCCTCCTCTGTTTTGCGTTCCCCCGTCAGACATTATGACCGCTCCCTCTCTCTATTTGGTGGGCAAAGCAAAGCCCCCGGATCAGCTCCGAGGGCAAAATAAAAACGCCTCTTTAGGCGCTACCGTTAATCTCTATTCAACCTCCAGCAGTGCGGCTACGTCTGGACGGATAACTTCCGGCACCTGTTCCAGCGTCTTCAGGCCCTTTCGGATCAAGCTTGCATATACCTTAGCCATTGTTTACTTCACCTCCCTCTGCAGGGGCTTCTGGCGTTACAGGCTGCTGCCCGGCGAGTACCAGCTCGTACAGCTCTGTGAGCGCCAGCTGCGCATCTGCTGCCTCCTGCCGGGTAACCTGCAGCTCCTCAAATGTTTCAACCAATGCGAGTTGCGCGTCCTGCAGTTGAGCCTCAGTGTCATTCAGGCGGGTAAGCGTTTCGGCCAGCTGCTGCGCGGTGTCAGCCGCTCCCGCCTCAACGATCTCTATCCTGCCCTCCAGTGGGTTGGGCTGCGGGCCTGGGAAGGTAAACTCCAAGGTACCGGACTCCGGATTTACCCGGTAGCTCTCGGCTTGCGAAAACTCACGGGAATGCTGGCCGTACTGCAGTTTGAGCACGCCGACCGTCTCCCGGACGCGCTGAGCCAACTCCTTGATGCTTGCAAAGTCCTGATCCTCCGTAGGCTCCGTATAACTGCGGCCGACATACTCCCCGGTATTATGGATTACATTGCCGGTTGCCTTATCGTAATATATCTTCATGCCGATTTGCATTTTCTTCTCTCCCATCTAATTTGATTTAGCCAAGTATATACTGCGCCTTGAAATTAAGTCCGATTTCTGGATAGTTCAGTGTGGCATAAGCTCCCCCAGATTGGGTTACAAACACCGCTCCTGATATTACTCCTGTTGACGGATCATAATTTATACTGCCATATTGGAAAGTTACTTTGGCTGGCGAGCTTGTCGTGCCGGTAACAATCTCTGAGACTGGTGCAGGCTGGTCTTTAATATAGGACACTGTAAAACACAACTTACTGGAGCCAGAAACTTGAGTTGATGACAAATATAGATTTGAGTTATACACGTTGTACATTGTCAATGCCAGTAAGGTTTTGCCTGTAGGCACTGTAAAGGAAAACGGGAAAATAATCGTTGTACTATTAACTTGAGATGGGACGATAGAGCCAAATCCATCATATGTCGCCGTGACAGGCATATACGTGCCAGTTACTACACCCCCTTCAGTCCCGATAGTATAGCCGCTGAGTACCTGCGCTGCGCCGGCTGTTCCATACTCACCCCCTTCACCCTGTAAGATAAAAGCCGTTCCGTCATAAACAAGCGTATAGACTCCGCCGAGAGCCAAAGCAGCATTGTTGCCGTTTGGCTTTTTAATGGATTTGGCTCCAAGGCCGTTGACGTTAAGCGTAGCCGGGCCAGGGCTGGCGACATGGGTCTTGATAGTCAAGCGTAACCCTGCAGTCAGCGCAGCAGGCGCAGGGTTTAAGCTGGTCGCCAATGCCGCATAGGTGCCGGTGGTAACGGCGTATGCCAAAGAGCCTTGCACCACTTCGGACAAGGTTTTTCCAGCGTGCAGATCGGCATCAAGGCCGCTGTAAGCCCCCATGTTTCCGCTATTCCAGAGCTTTTGATTTACTCCGTCAAGTTTGACATACATTGTGTTGGTTGCATCATCGTAAACAAGCCCATCATCATTAGCAAACTTAATGGATGTACTCGTTGTAAGATTGCCCGCAGAATCAATAGCTGCTAAACCATTGACTACACCCTTGCTTGCAATAAAGGATGTTAAATCCTGCCGCAAGTTATCCGCCTTTGCCTCAATGTAATCGTCCGCAAAGTCCTGCCTGTCATTCTCCTGCCGCAGCTCTGCTGTACTCAGTACCAGATCAGATACCACGCCGCCCAGGCCCGTCCGCCATGTGGCTGCTGTCTCTATGACATTAGCCGTAAGAGCGTATTTGTCCAGGGCGATGTAGGTGACATAGTAATCCTTTGTGGTATCATAGTAAGCTCCCGGGATACCCGCCCGCGCCCCATTATCTGTTCCAGACACACCCATCGCATTAACAGCCCATACTCTAGGCATCACATCGGCACCGGCATAAATCTCTATAAACCTAGCCAAGCGTTTCGACGTTTTAGACGCAGAGTACGGTGGATCGCTTCGGTTAATTTCCCAGTAGTTAGCACCAGCTACGTTAAACACTGGAGTCACTTTCTCGCGCTGCACGATGCCCGTCTCTACACTGATCTGATTGCCTCCTGGGTGCAGTGTAATACTGCCCTCTGCATTCGGGATGACAACCGGCACAGCGGCAGAGGCCAGAACGTAATCCAGCGTATATGGTTGCCAAAATGCTGTAAAAGGTGCTTGTGATGTCGGAACAGCGGTAACCGCCCCTGTATTGCTAGTGGCACCGATAACGGTCCAGGTCTTTGTTCCACTTCCGTTGTACGAAGTACCGAAGGTGCCGTTGTTCATGCGGTATCCCAGAAAATACGCTGCAATTTCAGCGGCGCTCGGCGTGTATGTTTCACCCCACCCGGAGTCAGTGTCTGCAATATATATATTTACAATTTCTCCGCTTCCGTAAAGGTAGAAGAGGTCTGCCTCAGATGCGGCGGTGTCGCCTTTGCGATTCTTCAGAACTTTTCCATCGCTTTTTATGACGATACCGTTACCATAAGTGGTCGGCAGTGGCATGTTGCTCCCTGCAACTGATACCCGCTTAAATCCCGTATAGTCAGTGCTAAATGCATAGGTGAGTGAGGCATCCAAGATTATATTTTTCTTAATTCGCTCTACATACATCCACTCTGTACCCGCACTATATACGCTATCCTTCACATCTCCGATCTGGCCGAGAGCAACTGGGAGGATAACAGACTGTGGCTCCGCTGGGGTAAACGGTGTAGGAGTGCTGCCGAGTTCAAGCTGCCAGTTTTTAAAGGTGAATGTTCCAGTTAGAGCATTAGAAAAAGCAGCCCGAATTTTTGAATAACCTACCGGAGCTATGAAGATAACGGGAGACTGGGTTGCATCTGTGAGTGTCACAATTGGCGCAGTTTCAGTGCCGGCAACATCAACAAGAGTTATATACAACCTTGCACCATAACCGCCCAAATTTGCTGCTATAGTGTAAGTCGCACCCGGAGCATAAGGAATGTCCATATACGATTTTTGGAATGTGGCTGTAGCCGTAAGTGTTAGATCATACGGCCCGTTCATCTTTGCATTTGCATGCAAGGCATCTGGTGTTCCCAATAGCATATTACGCCCCTGTTTTGTAATAGCTACTCCCTGTACATGCTGCTTGCCGTCTACATAAGGCCAGTAGGCATCAACCGCCTCGTCCGTTATCGTAGAGCCAATGGCCGCATACTCAGCCGCTGTAACTTCGTACAG
>NZ_JARXXP010000049.1 GCF_029893965.1 Paenibacillus sp. PastM-3 | reverse complement strand
TAACAGGAGAATCGCTGCTCTGTTTAAATTTTAGACTTTTGAGAAGAGAATGAGCCTGTCACTACCAGTAGAATATCTACTTATGGGACAGCCCCTTTGCATTTGTACGCCGTTATGACCGTTACAGAAAACCGTATCATAATTCTGGTGCCACAGCTACATAGTAAGTTTATTCAAACGATGTACTTCCCGAGTATCCAGCAGCGCTTCAGTTGCCTGTCGATACGCTTGGTAGTGGGGGGAGGCGAGATGCTCCTGAAGCGCGATCTCATCCTTCCAGGATTCATAAAACACGAATTGTTCGGGATGTTCGGGGCTCTCATGCAGAACATACTCCAAACAGCCTTCTTCAGCGCGTGAAGGCACCACGACTTTCAGCAGTTCTTTCCGAAGCTGCTGCTCCTTTCCTTCACGTGCCTTCAGAAAGGCAACAATCGTAACAATAGCCACAAAAAATCTCCTCCTTATAGGGATCTCGTCATCTCTTGCATTCAACTGCGGCCGCAGTCCTTTGCTCAGGGGCTCCGGATCATCTCATCGGCTTCTTTAGATTGTCGTCTGTCCGCCAAAGCTTATTTTACTCCCAGCATTCGCTATAACACAAATACCAGCCGTATGAAAGCAAATTGTACCTGAGGCTCATGGAAAACAGCTGTATTGGCTTACCCTTTTTCTTCAAACTATTACCATTATACTTAACACAGTACGTAACTTAAAGGTATACAGATGGAGTGGGGAAAGCGCCAGTTGCGTCAGTTGTGCCCTGACACTTTGGCTGTTTGAAGTACTCACAATCTATAGTTAATGTAGAAGGCTCTTGGTAGGTCCCTTGCGCTTTAAGAAAACAAACAATAAAAATTTGAAATATATTGTGCTATACTAGCCCTACATTACGAGCATTTTAAGAAGTTAAGAGGGTGATGATTTGGAAAGTATTGTGCCAACAGGCATTCATGGATTAGACAAAATATTATCAGGCGGCTTTCCTCAAGGTTCGGTTATTGTTGTCGAAGGAGCGCCAGGTACGGGGAAAACGACTTTGGGTTTGCAATTTCTATATGAAGGCGCTACAAAAGATAACGAGGGAGGCTTATACATTACCTTTGAAGAACTGCCGAACCAAATATATAAGAATGCCTTATCCTATGGTTGGTATATACATAAACAGGAAGCGAGCAACCTTCTAAGAATCGTTAGTATCTCTCCGGAATTGTTAATGCAAGAGGTGGGAAAACAAGGAGGATTATTCGAGCAAATCGTTCAGGAGGTCAACTGTCGGCGGGTCGTCATAGACAGTATCAGCCTGTTCCGATATGGTTCAGACAACGAAGAGACGTTAAGGAAAAAAATTTACACCCTCAGAAATATCTTGCGTAAGTTGCATATCACATCATTATTCCTACGTGAGCAAACTTACGATCAGTCCGATACGACAGCGTTTGAAAATTATGTCGTGGATGGTGTTATTCGCCTTTCACTGAAGCCGTTGATGGTTAGCCATCGTATACGCACCTTGGAAGTTTTGAAAATGAGAGGCACTAAAATCACTGAAGGGGAGCATAATTTTAATTTTACCGACGCGGGTATCTATCTTTCTCCGCTGTATTCGATGGTTGAAGACCCTGCTTTATCGCAACCAGCGCTCCGCCTGCCAACGGGGATTCCTGGGCTGGACGACTTGCTTCAGGGAGGATTGCCAAAAGGTTCCGTATTCCTGCTGGATACCAACAGTCGAGCTAATTACGAATACATCATCAATGGAATATATTTTGAACGGCTTAGAGAGGGCGACCGGGCCATTATGGTACTATCCAGCACAACTCCCCTCACTTTGCTTCAGCAGTATGCCAAGATGTATGGAGTTTCACTGGAGGAGGAAGTCAGACAGGGAAAGGTTTGTTTTATAGACCATTATAATCGTCCAATCCCTGCCGGGTTTGAAAAATCAACCATATGCCTCGGGGGAATGGATGAAATGGAAGGACAGCGGAGAGTGGAGCAATGGCTAGTTTCCACAGACCAGGACCCACGAGAAGGGAAAGAATGGGTTGTATTTTACGACTTTAACACGGTTTATACATACCGGGGGGCGCAATCTACAAAAAGACTATTTGCGGATGAAGTCGCCCGCTCCAGAACGAACGGAAGCACAGTGCTAGCGCTGTGTAATTTTTCGGAAATGGATCCGGAACTGGCCTCCTTTTTGGAGAGAGTGGGCAATGGCATTATACGTACTTGGGTGGACGGGAATTACCAGTATTTGCAGATTGTCAAATCGCCTGGCGGTTATATGTCTGCTCCTCGCATGATTGAGAATATTTCGGGATATCCGTTTATTCGCTTAGTATAAGGAGGACCGAAATGAGTACTGTGAGGTTGCTTGATTTGCAAATGGAATGTTCGCTGTATTTTGAAGAAAATCCGTACACGATTGAGAACGGGAAAGGCATGGCATTGCGATTAGGCCGAACGGAGGAGGATTTGAAACTGGTGTTGGACAAATTATCCGTTCTAACCATTTTAATAAAGGTTGGCGATGGAGAACAAGCCTATTACCGGTACAACCAGCCTGATGTCCTTCATAAAGTGATTCTATGAGGGATAACATGACGATGATTCGGGAATTGCAGCAAACATATGTTAGAGCGTACGGATTCACCATTACGATTACAGATACTGAAGGGCAGTTGTTGATGACCCCCGTCTATGCTTCCGATCTGGATCAATGGATATACCACAATCTGTTACTATCTAAAGGTTATTTTAGCCGCTTCCCGCAAAGGGAATGGAAACAAGGAGACACTTTGATTTATGACCTTGAAGATACAGGGTTGACTTTTGTTGTAGTTTCGTTAGTTTATTCTGATGAAAAGTCTTACTTAATTTGGGCTGGCCCGATTTGGGAAAATTTCAATGCAGAAACTTTGGAAATACATATGCGGATGAGCAACGTAAATGTGGAGAAGGGGCTTGAATTGGGGCTTGAGCTATTAAGAAACAGGGAACCTTCTATTCATCTTGAACGCAGGATCGTCAGGGAGAAAACCGCGGAATTGGCTGAAGCCCTTTTCGTTTACATGAATTTCGAATTCAAGAAGGAAGGGAATGAGGCTATTCCCCGTCAACTGCTATTGATGATGTCATTCTTAAATGGATTTAAAGGCGATATTCGAAATCTGCTGATGACCTTCCTGGCCAAAAACCCGGTTATCGACTTTGTCGGGTATGCGGAGAACCAACACAGTAACGAATATACCGTTACGCATTATTTTGGCCATGGGTCATCATCCCTTGCGGCTGCGTCGTTTTCGCTTGGCGAAGGTTATCTAGGACAGGTGGCGATTACCGGGGAATCTAGCCACTGGCGATGTTTGCCGAGGGACCCGCGGATGAAGTTTTTTGGTTTGAAAGGGGTCGTACCGACAGAGCTTTTTTGTCATCCTGTTATAATAAATTCCGATGTGGAGGGGCTTTTATTTTATGGAAGCTTGGCCTCGTTGGAAGTCCCGCGGATGGTGGACATTAAAGGGCGGATTATCTCCTATTTCCTGGGGCACTGGGAATCGAAGAATCGTTTGCTCGATGAGCTGGAAACGCAGAAGAGCCTGGTAACGACGTTTATGGAAGTATCCCGGGTGCTCACCTCGGTACGGGACATCAAGCGCATTATGTTCTTGTTGGTGGATATGGCGCTCAATCTGATTCAAGATGCAAGGGCTTCCCTGTTCTTGATCCGGAAGCCGGGGAATATTCACGCCGCCGAATTGGTAACCAGAGGTTTATCCAAAGATATGGCTGATCAGTACGGCAAATTTCTGGCGGCGAAATATTGGCGTCATGGGGACGTTCTGAGGGGACATGAGTTGCCTCCTAAGCCTTACGAGGAAAAGGGAATATATCTGGAGAGCGCTGTAACTGTTCAGGAAGAGGTTGTGGGCGTACTCTGTGTCGTGTTCGAGCAGCAGGTTGGATATTCACCGGAGGAGTACCAATATGTTCTTGATACGCTCGCTTTGATGGGAAGCACTGCTCTGAAGCACTCGATGGTGCAGAAGACCCCTGAGATAAGACCCGTCAACTTGCTGCATGAAGCGATGGGGCAGTGGGACACGGGAAAGTATGAACAAACGCTGGCGATCAAAGACCTCGTGAACGCATTCGGACAAACACTCGATTGGAGCGAGGAAGCCGTCCAGACGGTTTCGGATGCCGGCCTATTGTTTTTTTACGAGTCAGAGCCATTGAGAAAATCCGCGATCCCTGAGGGGATAATTGAAGTTATTGCAAGCTGCCGTGAGATGAAAATCAGTGAGGCAGGAAATGCCCCCTACTCCGATTCGGCACAGCTCTTATTTCTGGTCAGCGAATACGTGATGTATAAAAGGATAACTACGCATCCGCTGATCTTGCCTAAGTTGCTTGAGGAGTTCCGACTTTTTATTGATTACTGGGAAAAGAAGAGTGGAGAAATTCAGATGAGACAAGGTCAGGGTCTTGGGGATCAAGTGGCCCGGTTACCCGGTCTATCTCCTCGTGAGAGGGAAGTTCTTCTGGAGATCACCAAGGGGAGGAATAACAAAGATATTGCCGAAGCCTTATTTATTAGCGAAAATACGGTGAAAAACCATATCACTAGCATATTCAATAAAACGGGCGTGTCCGACCGGATTCAACTTATGACGAAAGTAATCTACCAAATCTAGGAGAACTTTTATCAAAACCTTTCTCGTTTACGAGAAGGTTTTTTTTGTTGGGAGCTCACTCCTAATGTTAGGGAATTAACAGATTAGGAGTGTCAGGTCATGTAGAAAAATGACGAAACATCGATAATTGCTCTAAGGATATCATCACGCGTTTGAAGTACGGGGAACAAATAGCCTACCGTTATTCAGTTCCTCATATCTTGATCTACTCTAAAGGGAAAGAAACGATAGGCCATAGGCCGGAATGAATTAGCTTTATGTTAGAGGAGTGAGTAGAATGCCGGACTCTTTAAACGAAAGGGAAATTAATGATCTGATCGAAAAGTTGAACTTGGACGATGTGTCAATGTTTTCGAATCAGCTGCCTAAGGGAACCCGTAGGGATGTGGAAGACAACGCTTCGGTAACAGGAGATGCGCAGGATGGGTGGATCGAAATCATCGATCAAAAAATTGTTGTCAGAGATCCTGAGAATGGCGGAAATCACGCCATCCTTAAGCCGAAAAAACCATTGAAGCTGAAAGTGAACGAAATGTGGGTGGATTCGGAGATTACAGTGACCTCCGCAGATCGAATTCACTGGGAAGTCGAGGACATTCCGTTGTTTGAGATTACGGTTTCGAATGATAAATTGCAGGCTTACTTCCGGTTGTATTCCAAAGAGCAGTATGCTTGGGTGCTAAACCATTCTTTCAATGGTCCAGATACGGTTGTTTCGGTTAAAGAGGACCCTGATATCTTGCTGAAAACCGTACACCTGAATGATGTCGTTGCCGCACTTGAACGACAGACTATCAGATCGAATCTGGATCTTACAATCGTTCAGTTGGAATTGATGCTTCCAAGCTACAAGCCTGTTTTGGTAGCTAGAGGAAAAGCACCGACACCGGGAATCGATGCAAGATTGGAAATCTATTTCTCCGAGCAAATCGAAAGTCAGTTTTCCGAAGTCCGTGGCGTCGTTAATTTCCGCAATCATTTACATATTCCGTCCGTAAGGAAAGGTGATGTTATTGCTCGGAAAACGTCTTTAGTTGATGGCATCGCTGGTTATGATGTGTTCGGGAACCAATTAGTACCCGAGCCGCCGAATGATATCATTATTATGACAACCTCTTCAGTAGAGCTGACTACAGATGGTGAAATCATTGCTCTCAGGGAAGGTAGACCCAGAGTCACCGGACTTAAAATTAAAACCTTTGACATATCGACTTCCTATATCGTCTCCGGAAATGTGGATATCAAAACTGGAAATATCGTGTTTTCCGGCGACGTTGTGGTGAACGGCGATGTATTAGACAACATGATCATTGAGTCTCTCGGTAACGTGTATATTTCAGGAAGTGTTTTCAATGCGACGATAACGGCAACAGGCAGTATTCAGGTAAGCGGCAATGTAATCGGCAGTAAATTGTATTCGGGTTATTTCGGGGTAATGTTTAACCGCCTGTATAACACCACGAAAACTTTATGCGAAAGAATGGAGAAACTCCTTACTGCGGCAAAAATGTTGAACCAGGCCCTTGAATCGAGGCAACAATCGGTACGTTACGGTCAGATTTTGTTACTGCTGATTGAAAGCAAGTTTACCGATATAATACGTCATATCAACGACCTGTTATTCGTAATATCCAACATCCAACAGATACAGAAGGATGATATTCAAAAATTAAAAATGATGTCGGAAACCCTATTAGCTCCGAACAAAATTCTTGAACTTGGAAGCTATAGCTTTATCAACAGCTATTCTGCCTTGTTGCATACGACTTACCAGGAAATAGCCGGTATGCAGGAAGAGCAAGGCTCGACCCGAATTGGCCAATGCCAGAACAGCGAAATCAAATCGAACGGGGATATCCTGATCTTTCGGGAAGGCGTTTTGTCCAGCCAACTGTTCTCGACGGGGAGCATTGTTTTCAAACATGAGAAAGGGGTATGCCGCGGCTCCCTGCTGGAAGCGAGAGAAAGCATTATTGCCAAAGTTGTCGGTGGCGAAACCGGAGCCGCTTGCACGATCAAGGCCGAAAAAGTTATCTATGTTAAGCAAATGTTCTCCGGGAGGGTATGTGTAGGTCAATACTGCAGGGATATCTTCGAATATATGGAGAATATGCAGTTTAATTTAAGCAATTTGAAACCCAAACCATTATCCGTTATGAATTAACACGGTAAGTTGAAAGTGTGGTAGTGAAATGGTAATGAAACACTTGAAGGAGCACGCAGGGCTTTTTGCTTTAGTTGAAACCTTTGATAAGGTTGTAGATGAAATAAAGGCGTCGATGAGTCGGACAACGGGTCAGGTAATCCTGGATGTGATTGATCAAGAGCTGGAATCCATCAAACTGCTATTAATAAGGATTCCACTATTGGGCCACTACTTATTAAGTTTGGGGAGGCATGATGAATACACTGCTTGCCACAGTATTGGGGTTGCGCTGATTTCGCGGCTAATCGGGAGATCCGAAGGGCTTGGAGATATTCAAATGAAGGAATTAACAGCTGGTGCTGTTTTGCATGATATCGGGAAAATTAGAGTTCCACGAGAAATTCTGCAAAAGCCGGGAAAATTGTCCAAGGAGGAATATGAGCAAATCAAATTCCATGCTGAGTTTGGTTTTGAAATGCTTCAGAACATTAAAGGAATTCCGAGTAGTGCAGCCGTTGTGGCGCTTCAGCATCATGAACGCGAGAATGGAAGCGGCTATCCTTATGGACTTTCCCAGCACGAGATTCATCCCTTCAGTAAAATAGTCGCTGTGGCTGATGTGTTCCATTCGATGATTTCCAAACGGGCATATAAAGATCCGCTACCTTTTTATCATGTTCTGAAAGGCTTGTCAGAAAATATCTATGGTACATTTGAACCCCAAGCGGTTTTACATATTCAAATAACTTTTATGGAAATGTCAATAGGCAGTCAAGTTAGGCTGTCCAACGGACATGAAGGTACTCTTATTGAGATACACCCCGATGATCCCTTATATCCTTTAGTAGAAGTGTGTGGTGAATTGATTGATTTAAGCCAAATTAAGAACCTTCATGTTGAAAGGATTTTTTGAGAAGCGAAACGTAATAAAGCAGGCGATTGGATCTGGCTCGAGGCTTCTTTATCACCTGTCAATGATATTACAGGTGAGAGAGATAGCAGCATTTTAATAGTCTCCAGAGATATCAGCGAGAGATAGAGGTATCTTGAAGAGTTGGAACATAGTTTGCCGTTCTAATGCAAAATTTATCGAGTAAGGATGAAATCATTCATTATATCGAAACTTTTAGCGCACAGCTCGAACAGACTTGGGACATTCCGGGACTTGAGGGATTGAAGGAGCCGTTAAAAGTTAGAGCAAGTATAGGTTATTCTACATTTCCTGACCATGGAGACACGACCAGTAAACTATTAAAACATGCTGATACCAGTCTCTACAAACAAAAGAAACTACGTCATGTCTCCAACCACTACGATATCCCGTTTCGCCATGCCAGAAGAGTAATGCTGCTCTAGGTTCGTTGGGGTGGGGGCTCCTCCACTCCAAGGAATCCCCATACCACTCAGGCAATCCAAAGAATTACTTTCCCTGGCTTACACAATCTTCTTGATGCTACCTCACATCAACCGCTCCATTAATCAAAGGATGTACTTTGATGTCGTATTTAACATTAATTCTCATATTTTCCCAATGCTTCATCCATTGCTCATCCGTTATTTCTTTAGAAAACGGCTTAAGCGAATGGGTTCCGACCTCTAAGGGATCCACTTTCAACTGTTGCATTCTTTTTAATAAATCTGACGTTTGTTCCTCAAGGTAGACCTCCATTTCATGAAATAAATGTTCCAATTGTTCCTCATTTTGAATATTCAATTCTCCCTGGTATTCCTCAATTCTTCCTTTCAATCCCACATGTAAAGACAAGGTTGAATAGTCACTCGATAGTTTCATGCGAACATTGGATCGAATACGTCCTAAACTGATAGAGAACTTTGGAATGGCCAAGACTTTTAGGAAATGATTATTATCCAGAAGTTGGAAAATATTATCGTCCACGTCTTGAATAACCATTACTTCTTTATCGTTTTGGAAGAAGGCTGTTCCTACGTAATTGAAATTGTTGTTATCCGAATGAAAAACCGGCAGGACCGGATCCTTAAAAGGGGAATATACCTTCTTCATAAATGTATGAATATTGACGATGCTCATTTCACCTTGATTATGCTCCTCGTAATGCTTTAACATCCGATAAAGAAAATAATCCTGGTTTTCTTGCTGCGTCAATTGATTTTTTATGTATTCATCAAAATCGCCTCTGACAATCAACAAATAGACACGCATTGAAATATCGGGATCAACCAGTATGGTATTGATCAGCTTTTCAATTCCTCCTTTTTTTGCCAGCTCCTCATTGATTAATAACATTCGCAGCTGCCCCTGCTTTAATTCTCGATAATAAACTAAATTGAACTCCTGGCTTCCCTGCTTTAACAGATCGACTTCCTTGGAGAGAAGACGTTTTTTTTCTTGGATGAGCGGTGGTACTAACGTGCTGATTTTCAACTTTCCTTCCGTCCCCTTGTCAACCGACCAGAAAACTACCGGAGCAATCTCTTCGATCTTATTGTTCTCGACATATGGAGAAGAACAGCCGGCCATCCACATAAGGCTTACAATCGCCAATAAACCATAGTGCTTGTATGGTACCATGCCTACATACTCTCCTTCCGTTTAACTGCTGTGAAAAGGATCGCAGGAACAAGTAAATAAATGAATGCGCCGATCCAGATTTGAATGTTCAGTAACATCTTTTGACCCGGAACCGTTTGCCATAACCATTGATCCATTAAGATAATGCTTATCAGAATGACGAACCAACTCGACAATAATCCGATCCGAGTGGAGCGTTCTTTCATTTTTCTCATAAACACTCTTCCGGCTCCATAAAAACACAACAGAAGAATTGAAATATCAAACACATAATTAAACATATGGAAAGAGATAAGGATGTAATCGATTCGTTCTAAACCGCCCGTTTGAATGTAGCTTCCCATATATCCTATCGGAAAATCGATCTTGCGTAAGTAGGACGAACCGTAAAACAATACCGAAGCAACGAACAATAATGAATATTCCATGATCGACAGCATGTTTCCAATGACCATGTATTTCGATATTTTTTTATTGGAGCTTAACCATGGAACCATAAAAGCCAAATATACCGGACCGGAAAATGCCGACCAAATAAATAACAAACCTTGCCATGATTGACCTGACCATTCAGTGGGGATGAGAGGATACAAATCGCGGTAACTTGCATCCGCTTGAAAGAAAAAAGGAATAAACATGACTACGATCCAAGCCCCGCAAAGAAAGGCGATGACGACAAAACGCAATGTATTCTCCATTCCATGTGAGGCCACAAACAAGCTGATCAAAAGAATGATTAGGATCAGCCACTTTTTATCCATCGATGGAAAAATAAAACTATGGAGCATTTCAACGTATCCCAGTGTGACAATTGAAATTTTTAACAATATGATCAAAAATCCAAGTATTGCGAAAATTTGAACCGCCCGTTTCCCGAAAAGCTGTAAAAATCCTTGATAGCCCTTCGCTGCATAACTGGAAGTAAACCATTTGGACATCATCATCAAATTAAGCTGAGACAGCAGCCCCATCACGACAATTGCCCAAACCATGTATGAATGAACCAAATAAACCGGCATGATTAAAATAAAATAATGCATTTGCATGCGATTCACTAAGAAAAGGAAATAGATGCCGTCAAGGGTGGAAGTTCGATTATATAAGGATAAACTCTTCACTTCTTCATCTCCTGTCGCCATTTCCGTAGTGGTTTTAGATATTTCGGACGAGTTTTCATCCAAATTAAAGGGCCGCGGATAAAGAGATCGTTCCAATCCTTTCCATAAAAAGGAGCAATCGGCGCTAAATAAGGTTGACCTAATGACGTTAATGCATGGAGATGTGCAAGAATCCCGATTAGCCCGATCACGATTCCCGGCAACCCAAGAAACGATGCAAGGATAAGAAGAAGAATTTGCAGCAGCACCATGGATTTTGTTACTTGATAATTGGGAACCAAAAAGAAAGCAATAGCGGATATACCCATCAAAACGATCAATACTTTACTTGCAAAGCCTGCTTCTACAGCCGCTTGTCCAATGACGATACCACCGATAACCCCTAACGTTTGACTGGTTTTGGTCGGCATTCGCAAACTTGCTTCTTTGATGATTTCCAGCGTTATGATCATGAAAAATCCTTCCGCAAACGGAGTAAAGGGCAATTTGCTTCTCGATTCCAATAATACGAAAAGAATCGGCAGCGGAACCATTTGGTAATGAAATGTCGTTAACGCAACATAAAAAGGAATCATCGTCAAAGAAACAACAAAACTTCCGTACCGGATTAAACGTAAAAAACTGGCTACCGGCCAACGAAGGAAGTAGTCTTCCGGCGATTGGATTAGATGGAAAAAAGTAATGGGGGCAATTAAGGCAAACGGTGAATTGGAAACCAATAGCGTCAGCTTTCCCTCACCTAATGCGTAGGCACAGGCATCCGGCCGATCCGTTTGTAGAAACTGCGGAAAGACCGTATGGTTATGATCTTCAATAAAAGCTGCAAGCTGAGAGGAGTCTAAAAATTGATCGAAATCCACACTATTAATTTTCTTTCTTGCAAGGGAAACAAATTCCGGATTAATTAATCCGTCTATGTACAGTAACACAACTTTTGTTTGACTCAGTGAACCGATAGTAAAGCTTTCCGTTTTTAATGTCGCTATAGGCAAACGTCTGCGCAACATTGTAATGTTCTTGTCTATTTGTTCACTGAAGCTGTCTTTCGCTCCATATATAACAGTTTCCGTTTGGGAAGGTTCAACTGCCCGGCCCAGAGGGTTTTCCAGTTGGACGCCTAACCACTGATCATTGACTGAATCGTTTAGAAGAACAAATCCTTGCATTATTTTTTGCTCAGCATCTTCGATCGATATAACATCCGAAACTTTGGCATTGGTTATGCATGAAGAAAGCGAATTGCCGGCAGAACGATCAAGTGGCTGAATAATCGTCTCGTTTAAACGCTCTTGATCGATTAACGTTTTTATGTATACAAGATAGACTGAGGCACTGGTACCCATTCTGTGCTCAACAATTTCGGCATCATCCATATGGTTTAATCTCTGTTTTAATTCATCAAGCCATGTGGACATTTGATGATTTTTCATTTGAGGGTCTTTTTTAACCATAGTCTTCTTCTCCATCATTAAAGTAATTTTCTGGTATTATATTGCTCTGTAATCGAAAAATTATACAACTGGCAATTTTTATTTCAAAGCACCCCGGGTGCCATGTACCAGACTTCGATCCTGCTTCAAAACAATAAGAGCCGGGATTAAGATATCGCTAGTCAATATGTCATGTTAGTTGACATAAACAGTACATTGATTTTATACTAGGTGAGAAAAGCCGTATACCCTTATAAATGGATGTTTATATTAGAGATCAACTGGAAAAGGGATACAGCTTGTACAGAGCAATTTGAAAATTGGTTAGCCGGGACCGGGAAGGCGCTTTTAGGCCTTAGCCCTGTTCCTTTTTTATTCCCCAAAATGATGAATCAGAGGTGAATGAGATGCGGATGGAATATGACCCGTTCGGCAAGGAATTTGACAGTTTGGAAACATTGGCCGACGCGATCAACGACGTGCTTGGCTGCCCGGCTACGATTGAGGATAACAATCACCGGCTGCTGGCGTACAGTTCCCATAATATCCAATTGGACCCTGTCCGGATCGCCAGTATCATCAGCAAGCGTGTTCCGGAAAAGATCGTAAGCAGTTTATGGCTTGACGGGGTGATCCGCCAATTGACGGAGAGCCGAGGACCGCTCAGGATGCCGGCTAATGACGAAGTTGGAATTGGACAGAGGGTCGCGATTGCCATCCGTAATAATGAAGATGTGCTGGGTACGATTTGGGTTATGGAAAATGAAAAGCAGCTGAACGATCGGGAATTATTCCAGCTAACCAAAGCGGCCCAGGCCGCGTCGACAAAGCTTATGCAGCTTCAGAACCAACGAAAGAAAAAGGAAGAGGAATACAAATACTTTTTGTGGATGCTGCTGACTGGTCATTTCACAGCCCCGGCCCAAATCAAGCAAAAAGCCCGCGATATCGGCATTTCGCTGCCTCCTTTATTTCAAGTTTTTGTTGTGCAGGCCTCTGAGGAGATGGAGGACAAGTTAGCTCGTCAAATCAGGTCTATGCTGGAGGCGTCCCCAGACGTTCAGACACCTCTGCACGTTATCGATCATAACCGCCTCATTATGCTCTGCTCTCCTTCTTTTCAACAAACCATACAAAAGACTTACACCAAGTCGCTCACAAGCTTGATCGGCAAACTGGAGTCCGCCTTTCCCCAAGTTATGGCAGGCTGCGGTTCACTGGTCGAGGAGTATGAGAAAGCCCAGAAAAGCTTTCAGGAAGCGCAGTCTGTTCTTCTCATCAAGCATAACTTCCCCGATAAAAGGAGCCGTATTATTCAATACTCGGACCTTGGTTACTACCGGTTTCTCCCGATGATCAAGAAAGAAGTAAGCACGGAAAGCTTTAATAACGCCAATCTCCAGCATCTGGTGGAATATGACCGGGAGCATAACGGCAACCTCGTTGACACGCTCGAAGTATTTCTAGGATACGATTGCAATGTGAAGGTCGCTGCCGAGATTCTTCATATTCATGTCAATACACTGAATTACCGGCTGAAACGAATTTCCGACATCGGCAGAATTGATCTGACGGACATGGACCAGAAGGTTACCCTCTATCTGGAGCTTCGAGCCTTAAAGCTTGCCGAAAGCTGATATGTTTAATTTCACAACATACCCTTCATATTTTCTTGTTCTCAGACAAAGCCATCCCGCTCTTTTCCCTATATACTCAGATCAAGCAATGGAAGAAAATATAACGTAATAAACATTTGGAAGGAGGATAGGGACATTATTAACCTTTTAGGCAAAGAACAATGTCAATAAAACTGACATTAAAGGGTAGCGCTAATTCATGAAGGTGGTGGAGATTATAACAGCTGATCATTCGGTGGAAAAGGGCAAAGTGGAAGTGAAAGGAATTGATTTTATTCCCGAAACTGAACGTAATTCAAGACCTTTGAATGTGTTCTTTGTACTAGGGGGCGCGCAGCTTTGCTTTTCGGTCATGATTATTGGCGGTCTGCCGGTCGTTTTCGGCTTAGGCTGGTGGGATTCGTTCTGGGCCATTACCGCAGGCTTACTGCTGGGGTCTCTGTTAATAGCACCAATGGCGCTGCTGGGGCAGAAGACGGGGACAAACGGGCCGGTAAGCAGCGGAGCGCATTTTGGCTTAAAGGGAAGGGCGGTAGGCGCGGTGTTGACCGTATTTGTATCGCTTGGCTTTTATGCACTTACGGTTTGGACCGGTGCACAGTCTCTTATCTACAGTGCCCATAAGCTGCTTGGCTGGCCCGAGAGTAACAGCATCCTGGCTGTCGGGGCGATTCTGATAAGCGTGACTACCAGTATCGTAGCCACGTATGGCCACTCCATTATCGTGGTTATTGAAAAGATCGGTGCATGGCTGATTGGCGCGATTCTGGTCGCCACCATCTTCGTACTCATGCCTGAGTTCGATCCGGGATATGAGGGAGGAGCCTATCTGCTGGGAGGATATTGGCAGACCTGGCTGCTCTCGGCGAGCCTGGCGCTGTCGATCCCCGTTTCCTGCGCGACATTCATCAATGATTACTCCCGTTATATCCCGAGCCGGACGAGCGCCCGCTCCCTGATGTTCGGAACCGGCGCGGGAATGTTTACGGGATGCTGGATCGGAATGATTGTTGCCGCTTATGTGACAACGATGTTCGCAGATCTCAATGTCCCGCTCGTACAAGGGATGATCGAATTGGTACCCGGTTGGTTTGTGGTGCCTCTGGTTCTGGTTGGCGTTATTGGTAGTTTGACACAGGGCAGTTTTGCATTGTACGGGGCCGGGCTCGGACTGGAGTCTCTCGGGCTTGGCGCAAATCGTGTGATTCCGACGGTTGCCATGAGTATTCTGGGATTTGCTGTTGTGATGCTAATTGTCTTTGTATACGACGCTACCTCGCTGATCAACGCTTTTGTCACGATCATTCTCGTTGCCATTTCACCGTGGCTGACTATTAATCTTGTAGGCTATTTCTATCTAAGAGGTCTTTATAACCCACAGCAGTTGCACCTAAAGGACGGGGGCATGTACTGGTATAAAAGCGGCTACAACCTATCCGCCATGCTGTCCTGGACGGTTGCGGTTATTATCGGTCTGATGTTTACAAGCACAACTGTTTTTACGGGGCCTTTGGTGCAGTTTGTGGGCGGTATGGATATAAGCTTTGTCTCATCTGCTATCATCGCGGCGCTGGTCTATTACCTGCTGATCCGCAAATTTATGGACAGGCCCGGCAGTGTATTGGACGGAGGCGTGGCCGAAAGCGCCTGAGGCTCATTTAAAGTTGATTGATACTAATACTAATTCTAATAAGAGGTGATACCGTGGAAAAAGTAAGAATTATGCCTGAAAACCACTGGAACTGGAGTATGCCGGTACCCTTTTCACAAGGCTGGAAAGTAGGAAACCTGATTTTTGTAGGAGGTCAGATCTCGGCGGATGAGAACAGTAATACGATTGGCGTGGGAGACATCGAAGTACAGACGCGCAATTGCTTCGAAAACATCCGCAAAGTGCTGAATGAGGTCGGAGCCGATATGAAGGATATAGTGAAGCTGAACACCTATTATGTATTTGAGGGAGATGAGAGCGAGGCAACTGATTTCTGGGAGAAAATGACCAAAGTTCGTATGGAATATATCAAAGAGCCCGGACCGGTCGGCACGGCGATCCGAATTTCGGGATTCGCATTCAAGGATCTTCTCATTGAGGTTGAAGCGATTGCTGTCGTCGGCGATAGTGAATAACGGCGCTCTATATACTACTATCACTTTGTACAGGAGGAATTTCTATTGATTACTAACCCTGTTCCCTGGCCGAACGGCGCGAAATGTGCAGTGGCGATCACCTTTGATATGGATACGGACAGCATCCTTCATCTGGCACACCCGGATACGGCTGACACGAGAATATCAACGATGTCCTGGCTCAAGTACGATGAAGTCGCCGTGCCGCGCATTTTAGCGATGTACAAAAGGCATGAGCTTAAACAGACCTTTTTTATACCGGCCTGGTGTATTGAACGGTATCCGAAAACGGTTGAGCTTATCCTTAATGACGGCCACGAAATCGCCCATCACGGCTATCTCCACGAGCATCCCAACGAATTGTCGGCCGAGGAGGAGCTGGGATTTCTGCACCGCGGCATTGAGATCATTGAGAAGTTTACGGGACAGCGTCCACGGGGCTGGAGAGCACCGATGTACAATTTTTCGAAGCATTCGGCTGATTTTCTGGCACAGGAAGGGTTTCTGTACGATTCTTCCCTGATGGGCGACGATATTCCTTATGTGTTGAAAGGGAAATCGGGTGAAATTATCGAATTGCCGACGCATTGGGCGCTCGATGACTGGCCCCAATATACGCACAACGGTGAACTGGGATACGTCATGCCCATCAACTCGCCGAACCGCGCCATGGAAGTATTTCTCTCCGAGTTCGATGCAGCGTGGAAATACGGGGGCATGTGGATCTCGGTGTGGCATCCGTTCGTATCGGGCAGGCTGGCCAGGTGTTCAAAGATTGATGAAATGATCGATTATATGAAGGATAAAGGAGACGTCTGGTTCGCAACCCTCGAAGAAATCGCGATGCATGTGCGTAAATGCATAAACGATGGGAGCTATACGCCCCGTGTGGACCAGCTCCCATATTACGAAGGCCGGATTCCTGAACTGCCGTTTAATCTAAACCAACATTAAAAGGGGGCTAATGCATGATCGCCACAAAAAGCAAGCTTATAGAAGTGTTAAGCAAAGGACCGGAGCCGCATCTTATGACCGGAGAGCAGTACAAGGAAAGCCTGAGGGATGGCCGCAGAGTTATCGATTCTAACGGGAATGTAATCGAAGACGTGGTAACTCATCCTGCCACCAGACGCGGCGTTGAGAATTTGGCCAAAATTTATGATGCCCAGTTCGATCCCGCAACCCGTGACATTACAACGTTTATTAACCCGGAGGATGGCAAACGATACAGCACGGGCTGGCTCGTCCCTAAAACGAAGGAGGACTTGAAGCGCCGGCGGGAGATGCTCCGCTTGAGTACTTACAGTACACTCGGTGTATTTGGGCGCCCGAACGATTATGGCTCGATGATGGCCATGGGCTTTTTGTCCATCATCGACAAAATCGAAAAGGAAAACCCCGAGTATGCGGAAAACGTTCGCCGGTTTATCGATTTCAGCCAAAAGCATAACGTAATGAGCGCGGATCTTATTCCTGACGTGCAGACCGACAAAAACCTGCCCTCGATTGAGAAAAAAGGCGTCCTCCGCGTGGTGGAGGAGCGGTCCGACGGTATTATTGTCAGCGGAGCGAAGCCGTGCGGTTCCGTAGGCGTGCAAGGGCATTTTGCAACTGTCTCGACGGCAACTTCCCCGAATCTGGACCCTGATGCCGCGCTCTGGTGCGCGGTCCCGATCAATTCGCCGGGAGTAACGCTAGTGCTCCGGGAACCGGTTACCTCTCCCGATTCCAGCTTTGAGGACCATCCCATCGACTCGCGCGGTGAGGAACTGGACAATATGATGATATTTGACAAGGTGTTTATTCCAAGGGAATATATTTTCAGTCTTCGCAACACAACATTGCTCGGTCTGTACCGGGAGTCATGCGCACTTTGCCACTGGCATATTCTATCGCGGCTGATGTACCGTTCCGAAATATTCATGGGTGCTGCCCAGTCGATTGTCGATATTCTCGGTACCGATTCCTTTCAGGGTGTGCGGGATGCCGTATCCGAGGTTGTTTCTTATTCCGCATCGCTTAAAGCGCATATTCTCGCATCCGAAGAAGAAGCTGTATTATGGAATGATGTTCTGGTGCCGTCGACCGAATTTGTTACCGCGGGCAGGCTGCAATCAATCGAACTGTATCCCCGCGTCATGCATATTCTCCGCGACCTCAGCGGGCAGGGCTTGATCAGCCGTTTCACCGGCAAAACGATGGACCACCCGGAGATCGGTCCGATCCTGGAATCCTATTTGCCAGGAGCGGGAGTAACAGGGCGGGAGAAAAACCTGTTCTTCAATTTCCTGTGGGATCTTGCCTGCAGCAGCCATTCCACCCGGGTCGCATTATTCGAAAATACAAACTCTACCAACGCGCCGGTCGTTCGCTCAGAACTTTACCGTTCCTACGACCGTTCTGAACAAGTGAACTTTATTCGTGAATATCTCCATCTGCCAAAAATCGAACGCCACATTACAAGACTGTATAAATCGGATTTGAAATAATTCAATCTAACAGGTGGGCAGGGATATGGGATATTGGGAACAACGCGTTATGGAGCACTTTGACCCGGATGAGGCTGTACAGGTTCTGCAACAATTTATCCGTATTAATACAGTTAATCTTCCGGGTAACGAAAGGCCATTGGCGGAAGCCATTGAGGATATCGCCCGCCGCGAAGGGATAGAAGCCGTTGTCGACGAGTTGGAGCAAGGCCGCGCCAATATTTTACTCAGCTTAGGCGAGAAGGACAGCCCCGGTGAAACGCTGGTATTCAGCGGACATACCGATACAGTTCCCGTTGGCGAAACGGGGTGGACGTACGGTCCTTGGTCCGGTGATATTGAGGAGGACAGGTTATACGGACGCGGCGCTTCGGACATGAAATCGGGGCTGGCTGCGATGGTGATGGCCATGGTTCTATTGCATCGGTCGGGCGTGCCGCTGCGCGGCAAGCTGCTGCTTGCTGCTTCCGCAGGGGAAGAGGTTGACTGTCTGGGTGCGCGAGCCTTCGTTGCATCAGGCCGGCTGCAGCCAAGCTCCGCAGGTAGGCCTCCCGCTTTTGTTATTGGAGAGCCAACAGACGGGAGGCTGTTCACAGCCCATAAAGGCGCCATTTGGCTGAAAGCGGCAACCTCCGGGCAGACCGCCCACGGCTCCGCACCGGAGAAGGGAATTAACGCGATTTTACGTATGAACTCGTTGATTACGGCTCTGGAGCAGCTTAAGCTGCCGGAGGAGGTTGATCCTCTTCTGGGCAGCTGCACCTTCAGTATTAACCGGATAAGCGGCGGTGTTGCTACAAATGTCGTGCCCGACCGGTGTGAGATTATTATCGATATTCGCACTATTCCTGCCGTGACGCATAAAGAAATTCTTTGCTCGCTGGAAGCGGTTATAGACAATCTTGATTTTGAAGTAGAACTGGATGTATTTAATGAGAGGGAGCCGGTATCGACCACTGCCGATGATCCGCTGGTGCAAGCGGCAGTCCGTGTGCTTGGCGCAAGGGACGGCGAAGTGCAGCCTGAGGGTGTCGCTTATTATACGGATGCCTCCATTTATCAGCCGGCTCTGGGATCGCCTGTCATCCTTTACGGTCCGGGATTGGTCCGGATGGCTCACCAACCCGATGAGTACGTGCCGGTATCGGCTTACCTGAAATCTATCGAAGGTTACATCCGTATCGCCCTCGACTATTTGGGAGAATAAAACGGGTTGCCGCTATTTATGCCGGGAGGTTAAGCCATGGAGAAGATTATCGAGCGGTTCAACCGGTCCATGGACCTGTTGACTGCGGGTTTGACTATAGTGACAACGGAAATCGAAGGCCGTCCATGGGGACTGACTGTAAGCGCCTGCTGCCGGATATCATCGCAGGAGCCGCTGTTGATGGTCAGCCTGCTGACCAAGACCGCTGCTGCCGAAGCGATCGGTCAACAGGGCAAATTCGGCGTCAGTTTGCTGAATTTCGCTCAAAGGGATACCGCCAACGCGGGGGCGAAGCCGGGCGTACCCAAATTTTTTGAAATGTATGTATCCCCTCATGCAGACGGGAGTACTTATTTGATTAAGGGCGCGCTTGCTCATGTCCACTGTTCAGTGGAAGAGCGGTTTGAGACAGGGGACCACACACTGTTTGTAGGACGCGCTGAGGAGGTCACTATGGATGACGGGAACGAGAATTCCGAGATGCCGCTGCTGTATTTCAATCGTCAGTTCGGAACCTTCACGGGTTTCCGATGAAGATTGTCGAACTTGGCTACCCCGATAACGATGTTGCCGATACCTTGTTCTCCAGCGTTGCCGTGGGGAATTTCGACGGTGTGCATATAGGTCACCAGCATGTGATCAGAAGGGCGAAGAGTCTGGCCGAGAAGAGCGGGCTAAAGTCTGGTGTTATGACCTTTCACCCCCATCCGAGGCAAATTCTGCAGGGGGACAATGGAGCTGCATACAGCATTATGTCCTTGCAGCGAAAGCTTGAGCGTATTGAGGAGCTGGGAGTCGATCTGTTATACTTGCTCCGGTTTGACCGGCATATGGCAAAACTCACGCCGGATGAATTCGTGAACCGTTATATCCTTGCTAATCATATTCGTGAGCTGGTAGTCGGGTATGATTTCCGTTTCGGCTGCAAAGGCAGCGGGAATACGGATACACTTCGGAACCTGAGCCTGCAAACAGGCGGATTTGGTTTCCATGTCGTGCTTCCCGTAACGTTGGACGGTGACAAAATCAGCTCGACCCGCATCCGGAATTGTATAGCAGGCGGAAGAATGGAAGAGGTTCACAGGTTGATGGGCGGGCATTACAGAATAGAAGCTGTTGCGGGGCCGGCCATCAATGCTCGCAACCACCGTTTCGCAGAGATGACTATAGAGGCACAGGCCGTCACCGGTTGTCTGATGCCGGCGCCGGGTGTTTACCAAGCGGAGATTCGCTGGAGAGGGCAAAGGCAAAGAGCCCGGGTCGAGGTTGGCTGTGCAACCGGCGAATTGAAGCTTTATATGCCGGCTGTGGATCGTTCGCTGTATGGAGCCTGTATCATGATCGATTTTTTGGAGGTTGCGGCAGGTGAGCGGCGGATAGAAGTGGGCGGAGTGAAATCTGAATAAACAATGTCTTGTTCTGTGAATATTCACGGGTTCTCTTTTGAAGTGCAAAGAACACAAATGGTAAGCGTATTGACAGTTAAATTGGCATACAATAACGAAAAAGCCAGCCATGTATTGGTTGGCTTTTTAGTGGTACGCCCAGCATGGGCGTCATCTCTAGGGTGAAAGTCCCGAACGGGGGCTGGCAAGCGCCTACCGATAGCCAAGGGCAAGGGTGTCCACCG
>NZ_JARXXP010000048.1 GCF_029893965.1 Paenibacillus sp. PastM-3 | reverse complement strand
TTGTTGTTTTGGCATTGTAGAGTTCCGCTCCTTAACTTGATAGGTTTATTCTACAAGCCCTTATTTTTTATGTCCAACTAAGTGTAGACGATCCAGCCTGCCATCGGCAGAATCAAAGGCACTTTTTCCCTTGATTTGCTCATTCCGCCCGTCAGCGGCGGAATCAGAGGCACCTTTGCCCTTTACTTCGCTCCTTCCACCCACCGTCCCCTCCCTTATCGCCTCCATTCCCGCCTGCGCCCACGCCGAAACCAAAAAAAGACTCCCGGGCATCCGGGAGTCAGCTCCAAATCCAATCTCTATCTCTATCTCTATCTCTATCTCTATCTCTATCCCTATCCCTATCCCTATCCCTATCCCTATCCCTATCCTATCCTTATCTTTATCCTTATCTTTATCCTTATCTCTATCTCTAACACTATCCCTACTTCTATCTCTTATCCCAAACCTCTAAGAGGTTGGCCCCATCTTGTGCAGAGCACCGCGTGCCGGGAGGCGCACACGGTGCGAAAACCGCACATTAGCCCCGCAGCTGCGACAGAATCGACGGATCCTTGATCTTCGTGTCTTCCGCCAGCAGCACTACCTTGGACAGAATCTCCGCGGTCCGCGGGTCCTCGTCCAGGAACGGCAGGAACAGCCGGCCGCGATGCTGGGAATGCACCGGAATAATATGCAGCGCGCCGCTAGCCTGCTTGTAGACCTGGCCGCTGCCCAGATGCACGGCATATTCGCCCAGCTTGCCGTCGATCCGCGCGTAGTTCCCGTCAAGACGCACATTGCCGATCTTCAGGAGGCGCAGCGACTCATTGACAATTACCCGGCGCATTTCTACTGTGGTCAGGCTGGCCTCCGGATCTACTCCGCCTACGTGGGCAACGCTGACCACCAGATCGACATCACGCATCACTTCGGAGAAGATCAGCGGCGGCACCTGATCCAGCGGAACATTCTTATACGTCTTGCGGTCGAAGAACTCCACGCTTTCCAGCGCCGGCGCTTCTGTATCCGCCGGTGAGAACCAGTCCGCCATCGCATATAGCCGTACGATCAGATTGGCTGCATAATAAACCTTCTGCAGCCCTTCCTCGTAGCTGACCGTCCACTGCCGCTCGCGGAGCAGCGCGACGGTCTTGCGCGGCTGTACCTGATGCCCGGCATAGCGCTGAGACACTGCCCTACTGGCCAGCTCATCCGCATTCGGCAGGTACAGCTCGCGGAATACCTGCTTGAACGGCTGTCTGATCTGCCGGTCGAAAAGGTCCCTTTGGTACGCGCTCCACTGCCCGCTGTTATAAAGGTCCAGCGGATGCGCAATGTACAACAGCTCCCCCTCTGCAGCAATCACCGCCTCCTCACCGGAAGGAGCGGCAAGCGTATCCGCATCCGGCTTGAAATAGCCGAGCGCCGTACCGCTGCGCAGAACCAGCGTCCGCAGCAGCGGCGCCAGCACCGGATTACGGCTGAGCGAGCGGATCTCCTGCAGCGTGAAGCTGCTGCCGGCTTCCATCGAACGCTCCAGCTCCACCCGGGCACGCCGGTACTGGCCGGTCAGCTCACTGCGCGTTTCCTTAAGCGCATCTACATACTCATGCTTCTTGAAGCGGGTTGGCACGGACTTCAGCTGCTTGCCTTTGCTGATGACTTCCAGCTCGCTTTGCCCCTGATCGTCGATGACCAGCCGGACGGAGGTATCCTCATCAAGCATATGCGGCTCGAAATAGGACCCCAGCTCGTCCAGCTTACGGGCTTCAACATCCCACATCAGCCGGGTGACATCGGCATATCCGGCTGTGCGGGCCAGATTGCCGAGGGCAATCCGGGCGGCCAGTCCTTCACTGGCCCGGCGCTGTGCACCGAAGGCTTTGCTCTCGGCGAGGAAGCGCTGAATCAGCTCATACCGTTCACGGACATCCTGCTCCCGGTCCTTACCGAGCGGAATCAGGCTGTAGCTAAGCAGGTGATCCTTGTTCCGCTTCTCGATAACCGAAGTCTTCATATCCGTAAGCTTCAGCCTGCCGAGCGCTGCATCGGCGAACAGCTGGGACCGGCGGTGGTTGGAGCCTGCCGAGATATATTTGGCGCAATCATAGAGCAGCGCAAAGCGCTTTTCCCCCAGTGTATTATAAGCCGACAGGAACCAGTTACCGTCAAAAGCCCCGTCATTGAAATCCTGCGGCGTTATAGGCGAGTAGTGGGCGACCACCGTTTCTTTCTCTGCCGAGAAGCTTTCATTGATATGGGCATGGAAGTACCAGGCGGCGCTGCGCAGTCCTTCCCAGCCGAGATGTTCAGCCACAAGCTCAAGCCACTGCGGGGCATACATCGCCGCTTCGAGCAGCCTTTTTTCCGAAATGCCGCTACCTGTCAGCATCTTGTCCAGCACAGCAGAATCTTCACCTTCACGAGGATGGCAATTTTTCAGCAAATGGCTGAAGGTTTCCTTCTTGGTGATACTCCGCCCGTAGCCGTATATATAACCGCGGACAAAGGTCTCCTTGTCGAGACCATCCAGAATCCGGATAAAATACTCCATGCCGCAGATGCGCTGCAGCCCCATTACGAGCGCAGTTACCTCTGTCGGCAGATCCCCGCGGGCCAGCTCAATTTCCATCAGTCGGTCAATCAGCCGGCTGCGGAGCGCAGTAATTTTGGCACTATCCTCGATCCAGGCCAGATGCCGGTGGGGAGACGTCAGGTTCTGCATATGCTGCAGATTACTCTGGCCGGTAAGCAGTTCCTTGAGGAGCTCGTTCTCGCCGATCCAATCCGCTTCAAAGGCCCGCAGATAATCATCAAGCGACAGCTTGCCGTTCCACCAGTTCTGCGCAGGCGGAGTCATCTTGTCAAAGGTATACAGGGTGCGGAACATTTCCTTAAAATCCTCCTGATCCGCCACCCTGCCTCTGATCATCAGCAGCCAAGGCTCAGCAAGCACATTCAGCATCGGGGCTTCGCTTGCCATTCTTTCCTCCGGCATCGCTGCCAGCAGCGCATTCAGCGCCCGGTTTACTATCCTGAAGCCCTCTTTCTTGGCACTGTCGGCATAAAAAGCGCGGATCAGCGTGTCCACATGCTGGCCGTACTTCAGCTGATCCAGCAGCCGGTCCACTTCACGGATGCGCTGCAGCGGATATACGGAGGCGGCAAATTCACCTCTCCAGCCTTCCAGCAGCTTATGCTTCCTTAACTCGTTGTAATCCATGTTGCTGCTATAAAAACCATGATAATCATTCAGCGTCTTATTCAGATCCTCGAGCTGCAGATAGAAGTGGAGCTCAAGCAGGCGTTCAGCATCCCAGTTCTGCCCCTGTAAATAAGCAGACCAGACCTCATGCAGCGGATACTGCTCCAGCTGAGACATGTCCTCCTCCTGCTCCCACAGGCTGTTCCATTTCAGCGGCTTCAGCACGGTTCCAAGCAGCAGGGTTTCTTTCCGGTCCGAATAATCCTCATGCTCATATTCCGTATCTCTATGCTCATGAATCAGCTGATCCAGCCCCTGCAGGAACCCTTTAATGTCATCCAGGCTGCTGTTAAACACCTCATCCCACGTAAAATCACCCGGCTGCGGCCCTTGAGTCAGCCATTCCTCCGTCCCGGCAGGGTCAAACAAGCCAAATCCGTTTGCTGCCGTATATTCATTCCGGCGCTCCAGCTTGGCCAGCAGCTCCCGTTCCTTGGCTGAGGGGCTGTCCATAGCCTCAATCAGCGGCTTCACCTGCCGTGCAAGGGCATTCCGCCCCTCATCCTCGAACAGCACGGTAGCCATCTCCAGCCCGGCCAGCCGCTGCAGGCTGTTCTTCTCCTGCAGCAGCCGGGTAACGGATTCCTGCAGGGAGGCATCCGGCTGGCTTAGCAGCAGCAGCGTTACGCTCTGGCGCAGCGAGCCGGTCTTCAGCTTCAGCAGCCCTTCTGCCTGCAGCAGCTCCTGCGGAGTGAGCGTTAATTCGCTGGCTTCGTTCAGCGCCAGCTCCCGGTTCTTCATGCTTTTATCCGACAGGCTGGCGAACAGGAACTCCCGCTGGACTTCACTTAACGGATGATCCATGAAGCAGGACAGCAGTTCGCCGCGCAGTTCGCTGCTTAACTGATCCTTCAGCTCAATCAGCCCGTCAATCCATTCCTTGTCCATATCATAGGCAATGAGATACAGCATCTTATAGACAGGCAGGTCAGAGGTGTAGTTCACCTGAACGAAATCCAGCACCTTGGACGGCCCCGCCATTTCGCGGCGGGACGGGCTCAGGAGCATCGCCTTAAGCAGGCCAAAATCCTTCCGGCGCTCCTCCTTGTCCTCCAGCTGCGGACTGCGGATCAGGCTGATTTTGGGCTCGTCCTTTTCCGGTCTCCACAGGCGGTTATAGCCGTAGCAGTAGTTCAGCAGAACCCAGTACTGCAGCTCGTTATCCTGCTCATGCAGATGTTCTCTCGCCAGCCTAAGCCGTAGCTCGGTCTCCTGGCTGTTCGCCAGCAGGTACTGGGCAATAATCTTCTGGTAGACCTGACCTGTGGCCATTAGTAATTTAATCTTTTCGTACAGCTCAGCTTCCTCATACACCGCCGTTGCCCACAGGCTGATATACACCCGGTTCGCGTTAGCATCTGTAAGCCACTGCTCCCGCAGCCGAGCGTCCTGCAGCGCCTGATAAGCATCTTCGATCAGCCCTTTGGCTACCCGCTGGTTCTGTGCTTCAAGCCCCATGCCCGTCCAGACGCCAAGCGCCCGTACAACAGAGCTGTAGCGGATAAAATCATTTTCAATAATGATCTGCAGCATGTACAGATTGTTCGCCAGCGTCCCCTCATCCATCCGTTCCACCAGGGATTGGCGCAGGCCTTCCTGCAGACGGGCGGCAATCAGCAGCTCACCCATCATGGCCACAGCCTCCTGCCGGTGGCTCATGAATACACCTTTTATAATCTCGTAACTCAGCAGAGCCCCCTGATTATCCCCGTAGACGATTGTCCGGATTCTCTCCAGCATATCGCCGTCCGGGCGGTCCAGCTCATAAGCGATGATGTCGCTGAGCACAAGGGAAATCCGGTGCCGCCGGCTGTAGTCCGCTCCCAGAACCTCAACATTCTGCAGGTATGAGCTGAGCGGCAGCCCTTCCCGGTCCATCAGAATCAGTGAGCCCATTTTACTGAGAACCGTGAATACATGCAGCTCGGGATTACCCGACCGGAATGGTCTGCGGGCATAACCTTTACTGTACGGATATTCCGTACAGTGTTCTGCAATATACTGCATAACCTCCGCCGTATACGGGCTGAATAATTGCCGGACCGTGGCAACCAACGGCTCGAATAAAGACTGCTGCGCTTTACCGGCAAGCTTTTTCAGCACATCTATACATTCCCGGCACTCTTCTTCTTCTCCGCCTATGTATTGTATTCTGCTTATACTGATAATGAGGGAAGCCAGCCCGGATACCCCGGCATCCAATTTCTGCGCCTTCGCCTCTTTCTCGGCATACCACTGCTTCTCCAGCTCTTCCGCACTTATCAATCCCATTCTTCCGCCTCCCTTTTTACCATAGACTTCCTGCCAGCATCGTGAACCGGATGAATACAAGCTCATCTCCTTCATTCAACACCAAAGACTCCTGCAGCCGTTCACAGGCTTCCTCTCGCAAAAACACCTTGTACAGCCCGTCCTCAAACGCCAGCAGCGCAGCCTCCACCGCTGCCCCGGGCTCAGGCGGATTGTCGTTATAGACCGTTCCGAAGCCGATTTTACCGCTGACCCGCTGATTGTTAATGGCATCCCCCGTCAAAAAAGGAATCAGCTCGCCGCGCCCCTGCTTATCCGTAAGCTCCTTCACCTGCAGAGCCACAACGGCTGTAATCAGCTCCTCCAGATTGCCCGGAGTCTCTTCAAGGACCAATTCACGGCGTCCAAGCACCGGCTTGCGTTTTCCTGCGCTTTTCACAGTGACATACAGCAGCACATGCTTCCCTCCCCTGTTCGTAAGTAAGCAGACGCTCCGCTAATCAATAAACAGAGCATCCTAATTCATTACCCAAATTTCACCAGCAGTACCCTGACCAGGGACTGTTCATGAACTGAAACAACGCTCTATTCGCTCAAAGTTTTCCTGCAAAGACGTACTTCCGTCCACCTCCATAAGAGGCAGCTTTAGCCGGAGCGCTTCCTGCTTCACTTTTTCCGCGAATAAAGCATCCCGCTTCATCCAATTGCAGAACGCATGTTCCGGTTCCTCCGTCCTTTGCAGGATACCCTGAATCCATGTCCGCTTGCTATAGTGCTCCAGTTGGAATTGTTCCGTCGGTATGACCCAAATGGCCCGGTCTGTGTGTCTCAGCAAAGGCGCAACCAGAGCAGGCAGCAGCTGATTCCCCTCAACTACAACGGCTTCTTCACCCATACAGGCCAGATCATCCAGTACAAAAGAGAAGTCCTCCTGAAAGCATTCAATATACGTATCCAGCTGCTCCTGTACCTCCCTCGTCAAAAAAACCTCATTCATCGTAAGACCGCTTATTCTGCTCAGCGCCGGCTGCCGCTCTGCCGTAATCCGCTGCAGATGCTGATCAAAATGCTCATCACAGGCATACAGCTGCAAGCCGTACTTTTCCGCATACATCCCCGCAAGCGTACTTTTGCCCGCACAAGCTGAGCCGCCGATCCAGTATATAGAGCTTGGAAGCACCTCTCTATCCCCTTTCCGTTCCATTCTTCTGTTCTACATTTTCTCTTATCCGGCTGCACAATCCTGCTGCACGGCGGGGTTTCACGCGGTTCTCCCTTTTATCTGCTTTTTTTGCTAAAATAGAAAGATCGGCGCATTCTTTTTCCTTACAAGCGCCAGTCAACGAAAACGGAGGCATCACCTGTGGATTATATTATTCTGGACATCGAATTCAACGGCCGCAAATTTGCCAGCGAGCATCCTATGGAGGTCATTGAGATTGGAGCCGTCCGGTTAGACGCTTCCCTTCAGTTTAAGGATGAGTTCACGGCTTTAATCAAACCTATATATTTCTCTACCCTCAATTCGTTCATTAAGAAAAAAACCGGCATCCCGCAGGAGGATATCGACGTTGCCGCACGGTTCCCCAAAGTCATCACCGCTTTCCGGAGCTGGCTTGATCAGAGCCCTGACGGTGTACTGCTGCTGACTTGGGGCGGCGAGGACATGAAGCGGATCATTCAGGACGTGCGCATGCACAAAATGGACGAGTCCTACTGGATGGAGGCCACTTATTTTGATCTGCTGAAAGGGCTGCTGCGCGCCCGCGGACTTACCAACGATATCAGCGTGGAAGGCGCGATGGCGCTGCTCGGCCTTGAGCCTTCCGGCTCTGCCCACCGGGCGCTTGACGATGCGCGGATGACGGCGGAGATTTTCCGTGCGGTATTTGAAGAGCTGGACTTCTCACGGTCCCAGCATTTTGTGGATACCTTCTCCAACGCCAGAGAACGCAAAACGGTCAAAATCGCCATCAAAGCGATGACCGCCCAAAAAATCGTTCCTACCTGGGAGCTGGTAGCCGAGCATTACTTCAAGAGCGAGGGCGCTTTGGCTGATCCGCGGAAGGTCGCGGAGCTGCAGGCGTATTTTACGGCCCAGCTCGGCAAAAAATAATAAGCTACTGCGGCTGCGGCAATTTTCCATAAGGGCTTCCTGTGGGAGATTGCCGCTTTTTGTATGACTGTTTTGCTCTCCGGTTACGCTAAAATTAGCGTTTGACATTGCCGTTACGTCAAGGTGTAGAGTTGTTTTTGTAAGCAGGAGCTTACAGACGTAAGGCACGATCATCCGGTGAATGAACCAAGGAGGTGGCGTACATGGAATATACCGTGCAGAAGCTGGGGGCGCTGGCGGGCATCAGTCCGCGGACATTGCGTTATTACGATGAGTTTGGTCTTCTCAAGCCGGCGAGAATCAATTCCTCGGGATACCGCATTTACGGCCAGGCGGAGGTCAATCTGCTGCAGCAGATTCTTTTTTACCGCGAGCTTGGCCTTACACTGGAGGCAATCCGGGACATCGTGACCTCCCCGTCCTTTGACGGCACCAGGGCACTGCGGGAACACCATGAGCAGCTGCTTCAGCGCCGAAAACAGCTGGATGAGCTGATCGCAAACGTCGAGCAAACACTGGCCCAGTCCGAAGGGAGAATAACCATGAGCAATGAAGAGAAATTCGCAGGCTTTAAGCAGAAGCTGATTGAGAATAACGAGCAGAAATACGGACAGGAGATCCGCGAGAAATACGGCGGGGAGGCTGTCGAGAAGTCAAACTCCAAGCTAAGAAATATGACAGAGGAGCAGTATGCCGAATGCCAGAAGCTGGAGGAGGACATATTCGCCGCACTCGAGCAGGCGATGGAGGAAGGCGATTCAGCAAGTGAGCTGGCGCAAAAGGCTGCCGGTCTGCACCGCCAGTGGCTCGGCTTCTCCTGGGATAGCTATACCAAGGAAGCCCACGCCGGATTAGCGCAAATGTATGTCGATGATGAGCGCTTCACCGCTTATTACGACAAGCGCCGTCCCGGTATGGCCGCCTTTCTGCGGGATGCCGTGCATGTCTATACGGGAGCGAAGCAGTAGGATTGCTGCAGAGCGGACGCAGTCAAGTTATATAAAGCATATGAAAAAGGCAGCCGGTTTCCGGCTGCCTCTCTTTCTGATTTTAATCATCATAACCATCGTTATCGTCATCATCGTCATCGGAATCTACATCCGTGTACAGTACCTTGCCTGTATAGGCATCAATGCCGACTTCCGTCGATGTCCGTCCGTTTCTGATTTCCACCTCATAGACAGCCGTTCCATCATCCCGGTCAAGGTCTACATCCGTTACCTTTCCCGCAACTTTGGCTGTTGCCGCCTCAGCTGCCTTGGCTGCAGTGATCAGCACTGCACCTGATGCCGTGGAATTGTAGTGGTCATCGTCGTCGTCATTGTCGGTTTCTTTTCGCACACTCAGAACTTTACCGCTATAAGCATCAACCCGGACATCGATCTCCTGGTTTTTCTGCTGAATATCGATGTCGTAATAAGTACCGCTTAGCTTCTTCTCCAGATCAATGCTCTCCACCTGACCCGGTGCCGCCTTCAGAGCAATCTCTTCCGCTTTGGCCACACCGATCAGCGTTTTGCTCTGAGTCTGCTGCACCGCTGATGCCGCTTCTGCTGTTCCGCTCCGGATTTCATTGATGCCGTATGCACCCCCGAGAATAATCGCCGCTGCTGCTACACTGCTGAGTAATTGTTTCTTCATCTTTTTCCGCCTCCTGGTTTTGATCTGGCCTGCTCATGTAATTAATATAAGGCTTCAACATGAGAGGACAGCGGCAGCAAGATTAGAAATGGATGAGAAAACACTTCATTTCATACTCATTCATGATCATCATCCGGCTCTTCCCAGGTAACAGAACGGATATTTCCCGATATCGCATCAACCTGTACTACCGCCTCACGGTCATCAGGCGTTTTAATCTCCACCAGGTAAAACGCCCCGGCTTCATTGATTCCGGTATCCACATCATCTGCCTCCCCCGGCACCTCCTGCAGGGCCAGCTTTACAGCCTCGGCTTCGGATACTACCCGCTGCGGGGGGGATGGTGAGAGCGCGGGAGGAGTTGCCGAAGCTGCTCCTGCGGGCGGTGTTGCTGAGACCACCGGAGCTGCTGAAGCATCGGGAGTTGGCTGGACTTCCGGTGTAGGTGTAGGCGCAAGTGTAGGAACCGCCTTAAGCTGCACTATGGAGATGATGTCTCCGGTAGCACCGTCCAGCTTAACCTCGTATAATCCCTGAGCAGTCTGCAGCTCAGCCATATAGTTACCGGACTGCTGGCTCAGGTACGCTATACTTCCAGGGTACTCCTGCAGCAATGCCTGCTCTGCCGCTTCCCTGCTGAGCAGCGGGCCTGTTTCTTTCCGGAAAAACCATAAGCAGGCTATAGCCAGCAGGAGGACGGCAGCGGCAAGCAGTATTGTTTTGTATTGAAGGTTCAGGTTTATTCGCGGTCTGCTCATGTTCTTCCCCTGCTCTCAGCGGCAATCCGGATGGTGACCGAGGTTCCCTGGCCGGGAGCACTGTCCATGGACAGCTCCGCACCGATTGCCCCGGCTATCTCGGCAGCAAGCGACAGGCCCAGGCCTGCCCCGCCGCCCTGACGGCTTCTTGCCGTATCCACCCGGTAAAAGCGGTCAAATATTTTGGGCAACTCTTCCGGAGAGATTCCGATCCCCCGGTCGGTAATGACGATAATGCTCTCCCGGCCGGCAGCCTCAAGACTAATGGTGATGGCCTCATCACTGTATTTACGGGCATTATCCAGAAAAATAAACAGCAGCTGCCGCAGCTTGGCTTCATCGGTGTATCCCTGGACTGTCCCCTGCGGACGGACAAGAACATCCCTTCCATACGCTTTGTAAAAAGCCTTGGCCGAAGCACGGGCCAGCTCCCCCAGATCCATAAGCTTCATGGAGAGTACCCACTGCTCCTGATGCTTCGCCAGCAGCAGCAGCTGCTCTGTCAGCTCCTTCATCCGGACTGCCTCGGAATGGATCGCCTCGACCGATTCATTGAACAGCTCCGGATGGTCGAGTCCTCTGCGCTTCAGCAGACTGGCATAGCTCTCAATGACTGTAAGCGGTGTGCGCAGCTCATGCGAGGCGTCGGACACAAATTTCTCCTGCTTGAGATGATTGCTCTCCAGGAGGGCAATCATCCCGTTGAAGGTATGTCCCATCTCCACCAGTTCATCCTTGGCATCATCCTGCAGCGTCAGCCGCCGGAATTTTCCGCTGTCCTTGATCTCCCGCATCGTGGCGGTCATCTGGACAATCGGCCGCATAATCAGCCCGGACAGCAGCCGGCTGGAGAGCAGCAGCGGAATCAGCGCAAAAGCTGTCGCTCCGGCAAGCACAATCCGCAGCACCCCAAGCGTATTCATCGTGCTCTCCAAACTTTTCGTCATCTGCACATTCATTACCGTTCCGTCATTCCAGATGACCGGAACGGATACAAAGGCATAGGAGCGCCCGCCCAAGCTGAGCATACGGGTCTGCCTCTCCTGATGGTACACCGGCTTCTGCCGGCTAAGCTCCTGTTCCGAGGCCGAGGTTACAGGAGCCGGTCCGCCCCCGCCCCCGGCCAGCAGCCGGAGCATTCCCTCAACCGGGACATAAGCGCGGAGAAGCTCGGCCGGAGGCACCTCCCCGGCGGCCCTGCGCATATCGGCGGCGATTTTGGCTGTCTCTGCTCCGGCCTGATCCAGCTCATTCTCGGTCAGCAGCCGGCTGAACACCGCATAGATAAACAGATTCATAATGATCAGAAGCACGGCGAACAGCACGCTGGAATAAAGGTAGATTTTGCTGCGCAGCTTCATGGATTATCCTTCAGCACATAGCCGATGCCCCGTACCGTATGGATAAGCTCACTCCCGTTATCCAGGGCAATCTTTTTACGGACATAGCGGATATAGACATCCACCACATTGGTGTCACCGTAATAATCATAGCCCCAGACGGCGGACATGATCTGCTCCCTGTTCAGGACCTGGCGCTTGTTCTTCAGCAGGTATACGAGCAGGTCGAACTCCCGTGGGGTCAGCTCAATGCTCCGGCCTGCGCGGATCACCTCACGGGTGGCCTCGTTCAGCTCCAGATCCTCTGCCCGCAGCCAGGAGTCCGGCTCCCTGTCTGTTTCCGCAGTCCTGCGGCTCGCCGCCAGTCGGAGTGCAGCCCGTACACGCGCCAGCACCTCCTCGATCTGGAAGGGCTTGGTTATATAATCGTTTGCGCCCAGGTCAAGCCCGGAGACCTTATCTTCAACCGAGCTTTTGGCGGTCAGCAGCAGAACAGGAGTGTGGGCATCAGTGGCCCGGATGCGCCGCAGCAGCTCAATTCCGCTGAAGCCGGGCAGCATCACATCCAGAAGCAAGAGCCCGGGCTGCTGCTCCTGGTACATTTCAAGCCCGCCGGGGCCGCTGCCGGCGATGGATACCTGATACCCCTCGCATTCCAGCTCAATCTGCAGCAGGCGGGCGATTTTCTCCTCATCCTCAACAACCAGAATGCATTCCGTCATGGGCATTTCTGCCTCCTTTTCCGGCGTAAGCCGATTCGATGTCTTCCTCCATCTCTTTGTAGTATTGAATTTTGCCGGCAATCTTCTCCAGATTCTCGCCGAGCTTACGCATCTGCTGCTCAACCCTGAGCTGGTGGGCTTCCAGCATAAGCCTGCGCTCATGCACAGTAGAAGGCCCTTGGCTGCGCAGACTGGAATAGCGCTTCATCTCGCGGATCGGAATATCCAGCTCCCGCAGGATCACCAGAAATTGTACCCATGACACATCTGCCTCTGAATATACACGGTATCCCTGTTCACTCCGCGCCACGCCCTCCAGCATTCCTTCTTTCTCGTAATAACGCAAAGTATGTGCGGATAGTCCCGTTAGGCGGGACATCTCCTGAATCGTAAGCAGCTTGTCCATGGATGCATTTTACCACAACAAATAAACAGTTGCATTAGAGCGCGCTCTAAACTGTACGCTTGGATCAGGAACAATAATTCACTCAAATGGAGGGTTAACTTATGACTGCAGAACGTTACGAACGCGGATGGGAGAAGCTGATGGAGGTGGATGGCACCGGGGGAGCCAAAGTCATTGAATCGCTGAAAGACATCTCTCCCGATCTGGGGCAATTGGTTATCGAGTTTGCTTTCGGCGATATTTACACCCGCGAAGGGCTGGATTTGCAGCAGCGCCAGCTTATCACGATCTCCTCGCTCACCGCTCTGGGCGGCTGCGAGCCACAGCTTAACGTTCACATCAATGCCGCGCTTAATGTAGGACTCACTCCCGAGCAAATCGTGGAAGCCATCCTGCACTGCGCGCCTTATACCGGATTTCCGCGTGTGCTGAATGCAACCTTTGTGGCTAAAGACGTCTTTCATTCACGGGGAATTACGGTGCAGGATCAGCAAACAGACAGCTCCGACTGACGGAGCTGTCTGTACTCAACTGATCTCTTTAATGCCAGCGGATCATAGACTGCGGTGCAGCAGCTCCAGCACGCTGCGCAGCTCGGTTACCGCCACCTGGCCCGGAGCGGAGGGCTTGTGCGCTGCACCAAAGGTCAGCGCCGAGCCGAAGATTTCTCCGGCCAGGCGGCTTATTACCCCTTCCCCGGCCATGGACATTGTAATAATCGGACGGTCCGCATATTGCTCCTGCATCCTATTGGTTGCTGCCAGCAGCGTCAGCACATCCCCCGGGCTGCCCGGCATAACAGCAATCTTCGGCAGATCGCCGCCCAGCTCCTGTGCCCTGCACAGCCGGGATACAATCTCCTCTTCGGACGGCGTTGCCTGAAAATCATGATTGGACAGGATTACGAATACTCCGTTAGCGTGCGCAGCCGCAATCAAATCACGAACGATATTCTCCTCGTTAAACAGCTCCACATCAATAATATCGACCAGGCCGCTCTCTGCGGCAGCCTTATTGAGCTGAATATAATAGTCCGTGGAAATCTCCTTCTCCCCGCCCTCTCTGGCGCTGCGGAAGGTGAAGATCAGCGGGAGGTCCGGCAGAATGGCCTGAATCCGCTCCAGTGCTGCTATGACTGCCGCGATATTTTCCACTTCAGCAAAAAAATCGCTCCGCCACTCCACTACATCCGGTGCGAGAGCCTTCAGCTCCCCGGCCTCTTTTTCCAGCTCAGCCAGGGTCCCGCTAACCAGCGGTACACAGATTTTAGGCATTCCCTCGCCTAGCGTTACCTCTTTAACCGTTACAGTGCCGCTCACCAAGCTCAGCTCCTTATGTATCCGAATATGTTTATTGTTAACCTTAAGGTCTAGACGACTCCTTGAGGAACTGTTCGACCTCCACCAGCTGCGGCAGGGATGGAATTGCCCCCTGCTTGCCTACCGCCAGAGCCCCGACCGCATTGGCGAAACGGACGGCCTCGGTAAGGGTCTTTCCGGAGGTCAGCTGATAGGCCAGCGCTCCGTTAAAAGAATCCCCCGCAGCTACCGTGTCGACAGCTTGCACAGGAAACCCCGGAATGTGCTGGCTTCCGGCATGATTCACAATTAGTGCCCCTTTGGAGCCGAGCGTGACGATAATATTCTCTACTCCTTTTTGCAGCAGAAGCTGTGCGGCCTGCTCGGCATCCGCGATGCTGTTCACGGCCATTCCCGCCAGGATGCCCGCCTCCGTTTCATTGGGGGTCAGATAAGCAACATGCTGCAGCAATTCATCAGTAAGCACGCGGGCCGGAGCCGGGTTCAGAATCACCGGAATGCCATGGCTATGAGCCATAGACGCTGCCTCTTCACACATGGAGAGGTCTGTTTCCAGCTGCATCACCACCATTTCCGCCTGGCGGATAACCGGTTCCAGCGCTGCGATATCCTCCCGTCCCATTTCGAGATTCGCCCCGGGCACCACGATAATCCGGTTCTCTCCTTCTCCGTCCACCACGATAGAAGCCACACCTGTAGCCTGTGTCTCACTCTGTCCGATATACTCGGTATGGACCCCCTCCTTCCGCATCACCTCAAGCATCTCACGGCCGAATCCATCCTTGCCCACTCTGCCGATCATCGTCACTTCTGCGCCCAGACGGGCTGCGGCTGCCGCCTGATTCGCCCCTTTTCCCCCGGGAGACAAGGCAAAGGCCTGTCCAAACAAGGTCTCTCCGGCCTCAGGAGCCCGGCTTGTGCGCACCACCATATCCATATTCAGGCTGCCGATTATTACGATTCCCAATTTTTTCACCATCCTTAATAGTTACTTTCTATCTTACTCGGATTTCCCCGGTTTAATCAAACCAAGACTTGCTCTATTTACTCCTTATACATCAAAAGACACGACAGCAGTTTGAAGATTTGGGAAGTTCTGCTCAGTCCCGAAACCGCCATACTCCCCTGGCACTAGCCAAGGATACCTACTCCGTGCAGTTTTTCAGCTTGCTTCATTTGTGTACTTTTCCAGGCAAAATTGTTTTTCAAACTTCGCTATGCTTTTTTTCGGTAAATGTGCTAGAATAAGTGTGCAATCGCTTCCAAGGAAATATTTGCCGTTTTGAGCAAACGTTTGCACCTTAGATGTAGCCTGCAGCAGCACCTGATTTTAATCCAATTCGTATTTAGGAGGCTTATCAAGTGAACCAGAACAAATTACCGTCTGTCGCTTATTTCAGCATGGAGTATGGCCTGCATTCCGACTTCAAAATGTACGCCGGCGGCCTGGGCATTCTTGCTGGAGATTACATCAAAGGTGCAAAGGACATCGGTGCCCCCATCATCCCGATCGGGCTGAAATGGAAGCAGGGCTATACCGACCAGAAAATTGATGCGAACGGCAATCCCTATGACTCCTACCACAACTATGTTTATGATTTTCTTGAAGATACAGGCGTTAAGGTCACCGTAAAAGTCAGAAAAGTGGATGTAGTCTGCAAAGTCTGGAAAACAGACAAGTTCGGCAATAACCCCCTCTACCTGCTCGATACGGACATTCCGGAGAACGGTGACGCCTGGATTACCGGCCAGCTGTACGGCTGGTTCGGCGAAGAACGGATTGCTCAAGAGATTGTGCTCGGGATTGGCGGGGTAAAAGCGATGCGTGCGCTGGAAATTCCAATCGACGTCTATCATTTTAATGAAGGCCACGCGGCCCTGGCTGCCATCGAGCTGATCCGCGAGAAGATGTCCGGAGGCAGTACCTTTGAGGAAGCCTGGAAGGCTACGCGCGAAGAAGTGGTATTCACCACCCATACTCCGATAAAAGAGGGCAACGAAACGCATCCGCTGGACCGTCTGGAGTATATGGGCGCTTTTAACGGTCTGACCCGTGCGCAAATGGAACGGATCGGCGGCGAGCCGTTTAACATGACGGTGGCCGGCCTGCGCCTGTCCCGGATTTCGAACGGTGTGGCCCAGCTGCATGCGGATACAGCGGGCAAAATGTGGAAAGAAGTGGCCGGCAGATCGGAGATCATCGGCATTACTAATGCCATTCATACTCCTACCTGGGTGGACGAACGGATTACACGCACCTTCGAGGAAGGCGGCGACCTCTGGGCTGCGCACAAGGAGATCAAGAACGAGCTGATCGGCTTCATTGAAGAACGTTCCGGTATCGCCCTGAATCCTGAGAACCTGCTGATCGGCTTCTCCCGCCGGGCTGCCCCATACAAGCGCAGTGACCTGATCTTTTCCCAGCCCGATATCATTGAGCCTTACCTGAAGGACGGCAAAATCCAGATCGTCTTCTCCGGCAAAGCCCATCCGCTGGATGACAACGGCAAAAAAATCGTCAGCAACCTCGTTGCCATGATGAAAAAATATCCGAAGAGCGTCGTTTTCCTGGAAAACTACGATATGACCATCGGCGCACAGCTGACCCGCGGCTCCGACATCTGGCTCAACAATCCGCGCCGGCCGCTGGAGGCCAGCGGCACCTCCGGCATGAAGGCTGCGATGAACGGCGTGCTGAACTGCTCCATTCTCGACGGCTGGTGGCCGGAAGCCTGCATCGACGGTGAGAACGGCTGGCAGATCGGTGAAGGCTTCGAGACAACGGACTTTACCGTGCTCGACAAGCATGACAGCGACGCGCTGTATGATACCCTGCTGAACCGGGTACTGCCAACCTTCTACGAAAACCGTGAGAAATGGGTGGAAATGATGCGCAAGAGTATCGAAACCACCCGCACCGAGTTCGCAACCAAACGGATGCTGGATGAGTATTACAGCAGAATGTACATCAAGGAGTAGCCTGTCCGGCTTCTCCGAGCTCCACTATACCGCGTAACAGCATCAAGCTCCTGTCTGCTTCTTCCGGACGGGGCCTTTTTTTGAGGATTAGACTAGGAAAATAAGTTTTTATACATCCGTTTGCAGGCCCATAAATGGCCAGACTTAACTTAACTGCGAACCGCTAGCCTGTAGGATTTGTGTTTCCCTCCAGAGAGCATTCCATCTTTCCGCAATACTAAAAACGTTCTCCCCTTTTGGAGAATGTCCCCTCAATATATAGAAATATTTAATATAGTTCTCAAAATATTTGAGTTTTACAACCATATTCTTCATGTTTAAAATTATCATTAACAAAGACGAGGGGTCTATTGAAAACCTGAAGAAGGTCAAACAGCAATGAAAGGAGTTTAACAATGAAGATTCTCATCGTTGGCTATTTTAACGAGACCTCAAAATCAAATATAGCAAGGTATTTTCCGCAAGACTGGAACGTTGTAATTGTCCCGCCCGGAGAAGAAATGCTGCATCATATTAAAGATTGTCAGGTTATCATTCCCGAGCATATTAAAGTGGATCACAGCCTGCTTTCTAGCGCAAAAAATTTAAAATTGGTACAGACGGGTGCAGGCTTTGATAACGTAGATGTCCCTGCCTGCACTCAGCTCGGCATTTGGGTAGCCAATGCTGCTGGAGTGAATGCACAGGCAGTGGCTGAGCACGTCATGGCACTGATATTGTCTTATTATAAAAACATACCGTTTCTTGATACCTTCATGAAAAACAGGATGGATGAAAATCAACTGTACTATACAGGGAGTGAATTAGAGGGCAAAACGGTTGGGATTATCGGTTTGGGTGCTATCGGAAAAAAAGTAGCGGCATTTTGCAGTGTTTTTGATATGAATGTGCTGGCTTATGCGAGAAATCCCGCTGTACAATCTGACGGTTTTGTGAAAATGAGTGATTTCGATACGCTTGTAAGCACATCGGATATAGTCAGTGTACACTTACCCTTGAATCAGCAAACTAAGCAGCTGATCAACAAAACGACATTCAAGAAAATGAAGAACTCCGCTCTCTTTATCAATACAGCCCGCGGCGGGATAGTCAACGAAAGAGACTTGATTGATGCATTAAAAAACGGGGATATTTCAGGCGCATGCCTGGATGTCTTTGAATCTGAACCGCTTCCTATCGACAGTGAGCTACGCAAACTGGGTAATGTGATACTCACTCCCCATACAGCAGGAATGCCCGATGGTCGAAAATTTCATAAAAAACGGTATGACTTCTTTGTAAGTAATATAAAACGTGTAGAAAATGGTGAAGAGCCTGAAAGCAAGCTCAATCAGTTGTTATAATGGCGAGGAGAGCACGGAAGCGCTGCAGACGGGCCAGCAGTTGCAGCGCGGCACTCTCTTGATGCCTCAGTCTTATACATATTTTTTATTACCTGACCGATTTTCGTTACCAAAAACCGCGTAAGGCAACCTCCCTTTCTCATCTCCACTTTTTCCTCCGGTACCTTAACTAATCTCATCCAATACCTTAACTATCAGATCGTAACAGCTTATAACCGTTCTATTTCCCACAAATTATAAATTATAATAATTATAAAAAAAGATTGATTTCTCTAAAATTTTTGTTAATATAGAACTTATACTAATTCTAAATTTAAATCCTATACCGAGGTGATTGTATCCATGAGTCAAAGCAACAACAAACTAACCACAAGCTGGGGCGCCCCTGTCGGAGACAACCAGAATTCCATGACAGCAGGCTCACGAGGACCTACTTTGCTGCAGGACGTTCATCTGCTGGAGAAGCTGGCCCATTTTAACAGAGAGCGTGTTCCTGAACGGGTCGTTCATGCCAAGGGAGCTGGTGCTCATGGATATTTTGAGGTTACACAGGATTTGTCCCAATATACCAAGGCTGCCTTTTTGTCTGAAGTAGGCAAGCGTACGCCTATGTTCATCCGCTTCTCGACTGTAGCCGGTGAGCTCGGTTCTGCTGATACGGTCCGTGACCCGCGCGGTTTTGCCGTTAAATTTTATACAGAGGAAGGCAATTATGATCTTGTCGGCAACAATACGCCGGTCTTCTTCATCCGTGATGCTATTAAGTTCCCGGACTTCATTCATACGCAAAAGCGCCATCCGCAGACTCACCTGAAAAATCCGAATGCGGTGTGGGATTTCTGGTCTCTATCGCCTGAATCACTGCACCAGGTTACTATCCTGATGTCCGACCGCGGCATTCCCGCAACGCTCCGTCACATGCACGGGTTCGGAAGCCATACGTTTAAGTGGGTTAATGCTGAGGGTAAGGCTGTGTGGGTGAAATATCATTTTAAAACAGAGCAGGGCGTCAAAAATCTGGATGTCCAACTGGCGGCACAGCTCGCGGGTGAGAATCCGGATTACCATACAGAGGACCTGTTCAATGCGATTGACAAAGGGGATTTCCCGGCATGGAGATTGTGTGTGCAGATTATGCCGGAGGAGGATGCGGATACGTACCGGTTCGATCCGTTTGACGTAACCAAGGTCTGGTCACAGAAGGATTACCCGCTGATCGAGGTTGGCCGGATGGTGCTGGACCGTAACCCGGAGAACTATTTTGCGGAAGTTGAGCAGGCTACCTTCTCCCCGGGTTCGTTCGTGCCCGGTATTGAAGCCTCCCCTGACAAAATGCTGCAGGGCCGCCTGTTCGCTTACGCCGATGCCCACCGCTACCGGGTAGGGGCCAATCACAATCAGCTGCCGATTAACCGTCCTGTAGCCGAGGTGAACAACAACCAGCGCGACGGTGCGATGAACTCGACCCGTAACGGCGGCGGTTCCGTCTACTATGAGCCTAACAGCTTTGGCGGAGCCAAGGAATCCCCGCAGGATAAGCCGGCCCCGTTCCAGGTTTCCGGCCAGGCCGACAGTGTCGCTTACGATCATAATGATCACTACACCCAAGCCGGTGATCTCTACCGTCTGCTGAGTGAGGAGGAGCGTGCCCGCCTTGTGGAGAACATTGTTGGCGCGATGACACCGGTAGAATACGACGAGATCAAAATCCGCCAGATCGGACACTTCTACAAGGCAGATCCTGAATTCGGACAGCGTGTTGCTGCCGGACTTGGATTGCCTGCTCCAACGAATGCCGCCCAGGCTGAGTAATTTTTTTCTTCCACAAAAGCCCAACTCCCGATTCCAGCTGATTCGGGAGTTGGGCTTTTTTCTACTGATACATCTTGATCCATCGCTCCAGCTTCAGCTTCATTTCCAGTCTGGCCGACGCCGGCTCCAGAATCTCCGCCTCCGGACCATACTGCAGAATCCATTTCATGAATTCCTTGGCGTTATTGACGGTCACCTCAAACAGCAGGCTGCCGTCCTTCTGATCGCTCATCCGCGGATGCACGAACAGTTCCTCCTCTCTGATATAACGTGCCACATCAGGGGAGAAGCGTACCTTAAACCTGATATTTTTGCTGCCTCGGTCGATGGACCATGTATTTTTGAGATAGAGCTTAATATTGAACTCGCTTTTGTCAAAGGTGGAACCCGTAGCCTCAACCTGCTGAAACCGGCTTATACGGAAGGTGCGGATGTCCTGCTTGAGATGACAGTACCCGATCAGATAAAAGCGCTGATCCCGCGGAATCAGATAATAAGGATCGATTTCACGTTCAGTTGTGGTATTACGCGCCTGTGAATGATAGACCGTCCGGATGCTCTGCTGCTCCAGGATAGCCCCAATGATCGGCTGGAGAAAATTACGGCTTTCTTTACGGTACGCGGGCGTCCCCATCTGGATGATATCCGCAATATTTTCCAGCACTCCGTTTAGTTTGGATTTCTCCTTGAGATGTGTTCCCATAACCTTGTCATAGGCAGTGTGAAAGCCCGGGGGGATTTTGTCTTCATGCAGCACCGAAGGCAGGAGTGAAAAAGCCAAGGCTTCCTGTTCGGAGAAATCAAGCGGATATTGAAAAAACGTCCCCAGGAACCTGTACCCTGTGCCCCTGCCTTCATTCGCAACCGGTGCAAAATGGCTGATGACATCCAGATCCCTGTAGATTGTCCTGATGTTCACATCACATCGGAACGCTAAATCTGCTGCTGTAATGCCTGGGTTAGATTGAATGGCGTTGATGATTTTAAAAATCCTTATTACTTTGTCTGTCATTGCTGTGCTCCTTGATTCCTGTAATAGTGAGGATAATTCTGTAAGTATACCATAACAGGCTTAAGCTCCTGTCAGCTGTCATTTAACACACTTCTGGTCGGTAAAAAAACACACCTGCAGATTACAGGCGTGTTGTTGATGAGCAATAAAAAAAAGCAAGAGCTGCGGATAATCCACAGCTCTTGCTCTGTTTGGTAAGCGGGTGATGGGAATCGAACCCACGCTATTAGCTTGGAAGGCTAAAGTTCTACCATTGAACTACACCCGCAAATATAAAATCGGGATGACACGATTTGAACATGCGACCCCCTGGTCCCAAACCAGGTGCTCTACCAAGCTGAGCTACATCCCGTAATAAAGTGGTCTGTCTTACTTTCAAAAAATAAATGGCGCGCCCTAAGAGATTCGAACTCCTGACCTTTTGATTCGTAGTCAAACGCTCTATCCAGCTGAGCTAAGGGCGCACAATCTATATGGAGCGGACGACGGGAATCGAACCCGCGACCCTCGCCTTGGCAAGGCGATGCTCTACCGCTGAGCCACGTCCGCATAAACATGGTGCGCGTGAAGGGACTTGAACCCCCACGTCGTGAAACGCCAGATCCTAAGTCTGGTGCGTCTGCCATTCCGCCACACGCGCACGCTTTGTAAGGAATGGTGAGCCATGAAGGACTCGAACCTTCGACACCCTGATTAAAAGTCAGGTGCTCTACCAACTGAGCTAATGGCTCTCGAACATTAAAGTTAAATGGCTGGGGATATAGGATTTGAACCTATGCATGACGGAGTCAAAGTCCGTTGCCTTACCGCTTGGCTAATCCCCAATAATAATAATTAGCAAATGCTACGGAATCGGATGGGTACTCTATACTTCGAGATATAGGATGCTCAATTCCTATTACCTTGATACCAATTAAATCAATGGCGGAACCGACGGGATTCGAACCCGCGATCTCCTGCGTGACAGGCAGGCATGTTAGGCCAACTACACCACGGTTCCAAGATAAATTGCGGGGGCAGGATTTGAACCTGCGGCCTTCGGGTTATGAGCCCGACGAGCTACCGGGCTGCTCCACCCCGCGTCAGTAAAAATATTGTCCCTTGGGGTCCCCGGAAAGTACCCGGAATCCACAGCGAAGCATTAGCTTCACTTTTTGGGGAAAGTTATGGTGGAGGCTGAGGGGATCGAACCCCCGACCCTCTGCTTGTAAGGCAGATGCTCTCCCAGCTGAGCTAAGCCTCCATATATGACCCGTAGGGGATTCGAACCCCTGTTACCTCCGTGAAAGGGAGGTGTCTTAACCCCTTGACCAACGGGCCATGCTGTAAATCTTACTCCCTTT
>NZ_JARXXP010000047.1 GCF_029893965.1 Paenibacillus sp. PastM-3 | reverse complement strand
TTCGGGCAGTGAATGGCCAACATTCCATGACCCAGCATACAGGAGGCGCTTTTTTTGTTCAAACCTTGAATTAATTCATTACAGGAATGGCTCCTTATTAGTTTGGCTGATGAGCGAATAATACCATAAGCTTAAAAGAGCAGTCAGGCTTATGCAAACTCCGTAAGGGAGAGCACAGCCGGCAGATATATAACGCTAGGGCGGGGAATAACAAAAAGGAGCCGCACTACGCGGCTCCTGCGGCAGTAACTCTATTTTAGCGTAACATCCAGCGAACTGATTTTACCTTTACGAATCTTGAATTCATGTCTGAACAGTTGCGGGGCGGGCACCCGGTTCCGGGCACTTCGGGATGCTGGTCGGCAACGGGCTACAACAACCAATATGCGGGTAAACACTTCTAATCTTAGTCGAAAATAAGGTTCATAAGGGGGTGATTTTGTGGAATTGAAAGTAAAAAAGATAAGTGATTTTGAAAATAATTTGTCGATTAATGGACAAGGATGCAAAACAGATTGTTTGGAATATAACGTATGGGTAGGGAAAACAAATGGCAATGATGGTTGCGTAATTTATTCAAGTGCATACACACCAAAAGATAGAGCTTGGTGGTAAAAGTCGAAAAGAGAAGATGGGGCGGCAAGAAATCCTCCTCATCTTTATTATGGAGGTTTCTATGAGCAATTCTGATGTGATCATTCTTGATAGTGGGATGAAAAGTGAATTTATAAATAGAGAACTTACTTTAGGTGGTTATTATGCATTATTTCTGGTTTTATAATAGTAAGCTTTGCTTTAGTGTGTGGCTGTGTTTGTTTCTGCAGAAGAGGAGTGAACAGGGATGTTGTACAATACAACTTCTATTTTAAATATTTGATTAGAGTAATCAATATTCCAGATCCCTTCTTTTTGTTCAACCTGTGTAATAATATTTTTAACTCCTAATCCATGGTGTTGATTGTCATGTTTCGTTGAGATTAGTTCTCCATTATGATTAATTTTAATAGAATGAGCATATGGATTAGTGATTTGAATATAGAGCGATTCATTTAAATAATAAATTGATACTTTAATATAGCGCTCTCTATCCGCAACCTTTATGCAAGCTTCAATTGCATTATCTAAAATATTCCCCAGTATAATGCTCATCGTCACACTATCTAGTTGTAAATGATGTGGAATTTGAATGTCAAATTCCATAGTAATATTAAGCTTGGACGCAACAGTATATTTATAATTAATAATTGAATCTATAATGATTGATCCTGTATTGCAATATTCTGTATTTGTAGAAATTGTGCCCAACAGTTCATCTAATTGCTTTACACTAGCAGTTTCTTTCTCCATTTGAAGTTGTGAACGTAAACCTATTAATATATTCTTAAAGTCATGCTTAAATTTGAGTACTTCCTCTTGTCTATTTTTTGTCATTAAAAATTGATGAATATAGTAGGTGTTTTGCTGTTCTAAAAGCTGAGTTTTCGCCTGTTCAGTTTGAATCCGCAATATACGATCACATAAAACCATTACAAGTAAATTAATAATAAGCAAGCTAAAGGAAAGGACAGGATATAATTGAGGATAACTTCGATAAGATGAATCAAGCAATAAGTAAATGACGACAATCATACTTGAAATTGGACATGCAAAAAGCATGACCCAATATCTTTTGCTTAAACTTCCCTCCCCGACTAGTATAACCAACTTTAAAATAACTTTCATAAGAATAAATATAAGTATCTTAGAAAAAAATAGAGCTAAAATATATTGAATTGTAGAGAAGACCGGTGCTAGAGCAAGATCAGCAAGTACAATAAATACGATAACAAAACATGCCATACTAATTTTCCAAACAAAGGTGCCAGTATAAAGGAATGCTAAAAGAATAATAAGCAAAAAATTAATCGTAAGTATCCAAATTGTTGTAAATTCACTGTGATGAAGAACTACAATAAATACATAATATAAGCTGTAAGAAAACAAAAGTGATTTTTGTTTTACTAGGTAATATTTAAATGTTTTTGTATAAAAATAATGGATCAGGAATGGTATAGCTATAAGCGTAATGATATAAAATACTTCTTCAATTAAAAAAACTTCCAATAAGTTCCCTCCTGATATTTAGAAAATTACTTTTAACCGTAGTAGATTGTTTTTCACTTATAGGAAGTTCTTGTCCGTTTAAAAGGATCAACTTCTTTGCGTTTAATTGTTTAACATAAAATAAATTAACAATATATGACTGGTGAATACGAATAAACTCATCACAGAATAATTTGTTTTCTTCATGGTTGAGAGTACTGTAATATTCTAGGTTTTCTTCCTTAGTATGAACGATTATTTTACGGCAATTACTTTCCAAATATATAATATTTTTAAAAGGAATCATGATTTGATTCTTTTTTTGTTGTATAAAAAGTATTTTTTTTCTTTCCTTTTCTTTTCTTCTAACTATTTTATGTATTGCTAACTTAAACTTTTGGTTAAAAGTCTCAGAATTAATTGGTTTATTAATAAAGCCAGATGGTTGTACATCAAAAAGCTGTAAATGATATTTTTCATGACTAGAAATGAAAATAATTTGTACTAAATCATTACTGCTATTTTGTCTTAAGATGAGACCGGCTTCTATACCACTAAGTTGTTTCATTTCAATATCTAAAAAGATTAAATCATAGGGACATATTTCTTTTACTTTTTGTATTAGTTTTTCACCAGAATAAAAAATATCAATTTGAAATGTTTCTCCATAAATATGTTGATTGCAAATAATCAACTGCTCAATTTGCTCTGTTAACTGCTTATCATCGTCGCAAATTGCAATATGAATCATATTAACCTCCTATTTTGGGGCGTTTAGTATTTTTTTATTAACCTCATATTATTATATCCTAAAAAGAATATGAGGATTTAAATATAAGTAAACATCCATAAATTTGTAATAATTACAATTAGCATCATAATTATTACATTAATCAGTAAATTACAAACATGAATAGTATCATAGGATTAACCCACAAGTAAGGAGTGTAACTGGTGGATACAACTATATTAGAAGTAAAAGGGCTCAGCAAAAAATATGGTGACAGTTTTGCGATAAGGGATATTAATATGATTATTGAATCAGGTGAGATCTATGGCTTTGTTGGTGAAAATGGAGCTGGGAAAACAACCTTAATGAAAATAATTAGTGGCTTAGTGAGTCCGACAAGTGGAAGTATAACGCTTATGGGCAAGCAGAATAAAGTAGATTTGATTAAAGCACGAAAACAACTAGGTGTTCTAATTGAGATGCCTGCTTTATATCCTCATTTAAATGGTCTTGAGACACTAACTTTTTATTATAAAGTGTATGGTATGAAAGATAAGAATAGAATTAATGAGGTGTTAGAATTAGTTTCTCTGTCGTCTGTTGCATCGAAAAAAATTTCAGAATATTCATTAGGTATGAGGCAGAGATTAGGCCTTGCCATTGCATTATTAAATTATCCTAAGTTTCTTGTATTAGATGAACCTATTAATGGTCTTGATCCTATAGGGATCATAGAAATGAGAAAAATCCTAATGGAATTAGTTCATGAACAAGGGATCACCATTTTAATTTCAAGTCATATTTTAAGCGAACTTCAATTATTGGCAACTAAGTTCGGTTTTATACACCAAGGGCGCCTTGTAAAAGAATTAACGTTGAATGATTTAACAGAAGTCTCTAAGTCACAGCTCTGTGTAAAAACCTCAGATCCATATCTAGCGATGAGTATTCTACAAGAGCAACTTCGGCTGGATAGAATGATCTTATCAGAAACAGGGGAAATATTGATTCCAAAAGGGGTGGTTGAATTGGAAAGTTTATTATCGATTTTAGTGCAACATAATATACACATTGAAGGTATTAACTTATCTACAGCTAATCTTGAAAATTATTATATGGAGCTTATAGGAGTCGGTTCAAAATGAGGGATTTTTTAAGCGCACAATCTTTTTATATGAAAAAGGATTTAATGTTCAAGAGTATTAGTTATCTATTTATTATTGCAGGTATCCTTCTTCCTATATGGATGGGTAATAAGGTAGGCTTTCATTTTAGTAATTGGTTACAACCGTTCACCTTAGTAGTTCCATTATCATTATTTTTTTATTTTATAATTCCAATTTACGTAAGTTTCTTTGCTACAGAGGGTTTTGAATACGGATCTATTAAAAATATTATTGCCTCAGGATGTAGTAGAAGTAAATACATATCAGGCAAATATATATCTATAGTAAAGGCAATAATAGGATGGATATTTTTGTTTTTTTGTTTATTCTATTTTGTTTATGTCATAGGTGTACTGATTACTGGTTCAAGTTCGCTTAGTAATAATCAAAATTTATATCGAGATATGGTTACTACATTTGTTGGTTTTGGATTAAATATATTATATTTAGCAGCCTATGCAGCAATTATACTTTTATTAAGTATATTATTTAAACGTACTGCTTCTACAGTAGTGGCTACCTTTGTCTTCGTTTTTGGTGATTTTTTGATAAGCGGCTACTTTAAAGATAGCTTAAGTACTTTCTTTCTATGGTTGTCTAATCACAGCTTAACTACGCAAATTATGAAGTTTTCTGGGATTTATGTTTCTAACTCTAAACATATCGTTTTAGAGAACTTATCTAGTTATGTACCCGTAATAATTATCCCAATTGTACTTATCCTTATGAGCCTTTCTTTGACATATGCTATTTTTAGGCAAAGGGATGTTCAGGCATGACTTGCTTTGCTAAATTAAAGATTTTTCAAGCTTAGCTTGACTAAGGGAGAAGACATATGAACCGAACAAACCCGAAAGTTATAGTTGGACTAATATTAGTTTTAATAGTTTTTTGCCTTATATTTATTTCTATAGATATGGGGTGATCATATTGGATAGAAGTAATGGATATTACATTAAAGAGCTGTTTAGACCATATTATAAAAATATAGTAGTTATTAGCTTCATAACACTACTCACTTCAATTGGGAGCTTTATAACTCCTTGGGTAACTAAACAACTTATTGATATTGGTATCATGAAATCTAATTTTCATATTGTTCTGGAGTTTGTTGTGTACTTAGTATTAATATTTTTTTTTCAACAAGTACTTAGTGTTGTTCAATTTTATTATTATCGTGATTTGAGCGTACGTATTCCATATGATTTGAATTATAAGGCTTGCGATCATACATTAAAGGTTACAACCGATGTGAGAAACTGAGTATCTGTTAATGAAGATATGTTAGCAATGTCCTGAAAAAGTTCTGACATCACCTCAGAGAAATTTCTTTCCTTAAAATATTTAATTCTCAAGGTGCTGAATCGGAAGGCGGAAATCCTGCTGAACCCGCTGGCCTTACGTCCCCACGCGGTACGTATAAACATTCTCAAAATTTATTTTTTTGAAATCATCTGCTCTGATAAAAAAGTGCAATAAACCCGACAAGTCCCACTCCATCCCGAGTTCATCATCAGAATCAGCCTGAAATAATTGAATCTCATCGCTGGGATGGCCTCCGTATTGCAGCGCTGACATATGGCCCAGGAAACGGAATCCGATCCCGCGGTCATAAGTATTCATGAAATCCGGCATGAATTCCAGGGAATAGCGGTTCAAATCCTCTTTGTTGTTCATCAGATGGTTGGCTTCCAGATAATCTGAATCGGGAAGCGTTAATTCAAGCTTTTTTTCGAGCAGCGCAGATTTGAATATCTGCTCTTCCGATAGTGCTGCCGGCGGCTGCATCCGAACCAGTGCTGCTGTATCCGGGGTATAATACACAACATTATTGTTCATTCTGTCTGCATCATAATCCTCGTCGTTATACCATAGTTCATAATCATATACATAGAAGAAGTAGAGGATTCCGGTAGAAGGATACTCCGGGTTAACCAGGTTCATAGGGAATTCTTCAAGATTGATTTGAGCGACAAACGACATGGGGTGATTCTTCCAAGAAGGCCATTGATAGGAAGCAGGCATATCAGGCTGTCCGCCGATTTTGCTGGCCCCGAGCTCGATATCCGCCTCATCTGTCATTTTTGGAACCATGTAGAAACCGGGTAAAATCTGATGTTTTAATGTGTCCCAATACGATCCAAGGTCTGCTTCTTCCAGCATTGTACGGATTTCACGCATTGAGGGGTCTGTAATTTGATCAGATGCCAGCGGGTGCTCGTATACGGGGGGATTGCCGCTTGTCGCACCACCTGATATTAAGAGGCGGAGCAATATTACAAAACCGGTTAACATTTTCAATATATTCATAGTTTTCCCTGCCCTTCTAAATGGCTATTTTATACGGACAGGTTATTTTTGTCAGCGTAATTTTCCCCCTTGACCTCAAGGATACAGCTGCCCCGCTCCCGCACCCTGCCCCGCTTCTTTACGGAACTCCGAAGGTGAGCAGCTCATCGCTTTGCGGAACACCTTAATGAAATAGCTGACGTTGTCAAAGCCGACCTCAAGCGCAATGTCGGAGATTTTGCGTTCAGTCTGCTTCAGCAGTGCGGCCGCCTGGCGGATGCGGTAGGAGTTGATATAGTCCACCGGTGTTTTGCGGGTCATGGCCTTGAAGAAACGGCAAAACTGGCCCTCGCTCATCGGAATCAGCCCGGACAGGTCACGGGTGCGGATTGGCTCCTTATAGTTTTCTTGAATATAAAGGATGACCTTTTTGAGCCGGTTGACCTTGGTGGTATCCGTACCCGGCGACAGGCTATGGTTCACGGAACGGTCCGGTGCGGCAATCTGTGACAGCATAATCAGCAGGGTTCCCTTCATAAAGGCCTCGAATCCGGGCATTTTATTAGCATATGCATCCATCATCCGCTCAAGCTGCAGCAGCAGCTCCTGCTGCCAGGGAACAGCCGGTGTAAGATGCCGGGGAAAGCTCTGGCGTTTCTCCTGAAGCGGCAGAATGACCGTCTGCTGAATCGTATCGTATTGTGCGCTGGCCAGCAAATCCGGATGAAATACCAGTGCGCAGAACCGGCAAGAGCCTTCCTTCAGGACGTGGGCGGCATGGATATCCCCGGATTCGATGAACACGGCTTCGCCCGCGCGCAGCGGGAAATAATCGGTATCCACCTGGAACAGGATTTCCCCTTCCTGCAGCATAAAAAACTCTGCCTCCTCATGCCAGTGTGTATCCAGAATGTGGGTTCCGGCCGGAAGCTCTATCCAGTAGGCGGCCAGCGGAAACATGACATCGCCATGTACGCGGTCTTCTTTGAGCAATCGCTGGGACGTACGGTCCATAATTATGCCTCCTTGCCAGACAGATATCAAAATAGTGTTATAAATAAGCTATATTATATTAGTTTTGTTGTTTTGTTATCGGTATAATGCAACTATAAACACCAAATTGAAGGGTGGCAAGTACACTTATGAAATTTACAGACGGCCTTTGGCTGGTGCGCGACGGTATCAATATCAATGGCGCAGTGCAGAACTATGTAGTAGAGCAGACTTCTGAAGGTCTGACTGCAATTACACAAACAACTCCAATTACAGGACGTGCAGCAACACTGAACTCCACGCTCCTTACTGTTAAATTCCATTCTCCGCTTCCGGGCGTTGTAGGCGTGAAAATTATTCACAATGACGGCGTCATCGAACGCGGACCGGCTTTTGAATTAACCAAAGGCACCGGCGACCACGTTCAGGTGGAAGAAAATGAAGCACAGACCGTGCTGATCAGCGGCGGCCTCCGTGTAGTCATCAACAAAGGTGCTCACTGGTCCGTAGACTTCTACCGCGGCGACGAGCGCATTACAGGCAGCGGTTACAAATCGATGGCCTATATTACCGACCAGGACGGCAACACGTTTGTCCGTGAAGAGCTGGATCTCGGCGTAGGCGAATATGTATACGGACTTGGCGAGCGCTTCACTGCTTTTGTCAAAAACGGACAAGTCGTTGATATCTGGAACAAAGACGGCGGCACCAGCTCCGAGCAGGCGTACAAGAACATTCCGTTCTATGTAACAAGCAAAGGCTACGGCGTATTTGTTAATCATCCTGAGCTGGTTTCCTACGAGATCGCTTCGGAAAAAGTGAAAAAAGCCCAATTCAGCGTAGCTGGAGAGAGCCTTGAGTATTTCGTAATTGAAGGACCTTCAATTAAAGAGGTTATCAGCAAATATACTTCCCTGACCGGTAAGCCTGCGCTTCCGCCGGCGTGGACCTTCGGCCTGTGGCTGACGACTTCGTTCACAACCGATTACGATGAAGAAACGGTTAACTCCTTTGTAGAAGGCATGGCTGAGCGTGATCTGCCGCTGCATGTGTTCCACTTTGACTGCTTCTGGATGCGTGAATACCAATGGACGGATTTCCAGTGGGACCCGCGCGTATTCCCGGACCCTGTCGGCATGCTGAAACGCCTGAAGGAGAAAGGATTGAAGATCTGCGTATGGATCAACTCCTATATCGGACAGCGCTCCCCGCTGTTTGAGGAAGGCAAGAAGAACGGCTATCTGATCAAAAAAGCGAACGGCGACGTATACCAGACTGACCTGTGGCAAGCTGGCATGGGTCTGGTGGATTTCACTAACCCTGCAGCGTGCGAATGGTATGCCGGTTACCTGCGTGACCTGGTGAACATGGGCGTAGACAGCTTCAAAACGGACTTCGGCGAGCGTATTCCAACGGATGTTGTGTACTTCGACGGCTCCGATCCGCAAAAAATGCACAACTACTACACCCAGATGTACAACAAGGTTGTCTTCGATGTGCTGGAAGAGAAGCTCGGCAAAAATGAAGCAGCGGTATTCGCGCGTTCGGCTACAGCCGGCGGGCAGCAGTTCCCGGTTCACTGGGGCGGCGACTGCTACGCGGACTATGAGTCGATGGCAGAAAGCCTGCGCGGCGGCCTGTCCCTTGGTCTGTCCGGCTTCGGCTTCTGGAGCCATGATATCGGCGGTTTCGAGAATACGGCTCCGGCGCATGTGTTCAAGCGCTGGCTGGCCTTCGGCCTGCTCTCCAGCCACAGCCGTCTGCACGGCAGCACCTCGTACCGTGTGCCTTGGGCTTACGACGATGAGGCGGTGGATGTTACCCGTTTCTTCACCAAGCTTAAATGCAGCCTGATGCCTTACCTGTATGATGTTGCCGGACAGGCGCATGAGCAGGGCTGGGCTTCAATGCGGGCCATGGTGATGGAATTCCCGGAGGACCCTACCTGTGAAGTGCTTGACCGCCAGTATATGCTGGGCGACAAGCTGATGGTAGCTCCAATTTTCCAGGAGAACGGCGATGTGAAATACTATCTGCCGGCCGGCCGCTGGACGCACCTGCTGAGCGGAGAGACTGTACAGGGCGGAACATGGCGCAAAGAAAACCACGACTTCTTCAGCCTTCCGCTGTTCGTACGCCAGAACTCGCTGCTTGCTACAGGCAGTGAAAATACACGTCCGGATTATGATTTTGCAGACGGTGTGAAGTTCGGCCTGTACTCGCTGGAAGACGGCGCTGCAACAACTGCGGTTGTCCGTGACATCAAGGGTGCGCCTGAGCTGACTGTAAAGGCTGAACGTCAAGGCAACAAGGTTACCGTGACTGCCGAAGGCAGCGGCAAAGCCTTCTCGCTGGCTGTGAAGGATCTGGGTGCCATCTCATCCGTAGAAGGTGCTGAGCAGGCTGATGATACTACTGTGAATGTGGCTGCGGGAGCGAAGTCTGTCTCCTTCACCATTACATTGAAATAGGTTAAGACCAGCTCTCTAATGACCGGGAACAGATTGTTCCCGGTTTATTAGGGAGTTTTTTTGGAACATATTAATGAATCGCTGAGAATAGGCGGATTCTATGCGATTTTTATGATTTTTCAGAGTTTTGCTTTAAGCTAAGTGGAATTTCGCCAACTAATTCTTAGCCAACTGCTGTTTAGAGCGATACTAGGTGGAAAAACGACTATTAATTATGCAGTATTCGCTGTAAATGGGGTGTAAGGGCTAAAATAGGTGGCGATTATCCACTTAGTGATTGCTAATGTTGAGAAACGATGGAATTTAGTGACGAAAATCCATCTAAATGTTGGTTTGAGCCCGGTTAAAGGATACTGGATCTGCCAGCGTAACAGAATAGGAGAAATAATGATGAACAATAAAGACAATAACGGAGTGCTCAGCCAGATTGACTACTCGTCGGCAACAGCATTATCTACGGCAGCGAATTTTATTATGAATGCAGCGGAGCCGTTTACGCATACATACCGCACCTATGTGCGCCTCAGGGAAAGCGGCAGCCTGACGCTGAAATTCTGGCACAGCAACAATGTGGATTCCACCTGGGATCTGGGGCAGGAGGCAAGCGGCGGCGAGCCGGGCGGAGAGTGGCTGATCGAGGCTGCCTATATCGCTGACGGAGGGCTTGTGCCGGACGGCTCGGTAACGCCGGAGACACAGATTCCGGTTACCTTCGGCGGACAAGACTCCCGGCAGGTCGCTTCCGGCGAATGCTTCTGGAGCGATGAGGCGAAGCTTGAGCTGCCGGAAGGGCATTATCTGGCGTTCACCTGGACGATCAGAACGCTGGCAGCCGGCAAGTCCTTCCCGTATAACGTTGAAGGGATGCTGGTCAGCGGATTCGATGCCCCGGGAAACCTGGCGGGCAGTGAGGCGGCCGCGGGATTCTCGGAGTCGGATAAGCTGCTGGTAGCTCCGGGTTATATCGGCTACAAGAAGCTGGTAGCGAAGAAGCTTGTCTTCCTGGGCGATTCGATTACCCAGGGGGTGCGTACAGAGAAGGATGCTTACACCTATTGGGCGGCACGGATTGCCGAAGGGCTGGGAACAGAGTATGGCCTGTGGAACATCGGTTCAGGCTGGGGCAGAGCTTATGATGTGGCCGCGGACGGCCCATGGCTGAACAAAGCGAAGCAGGGCGATGAGGTACTGATGGTGCTCGGCGTCAACGACTTGGATATCGGCAAACGGAACGCAGATGAGCTGCTCGGCGACCTGACCGGGATCATTACCAAGATCAAGGAAGCGAATCCGGCGGTTAAGATTATTCTCAGCACCGTACCCCCGTTCAACTTTGCGGAGGAGCGGGAGACCTACTGGCGTACGGTAAATGCGGCGATCCGCAATACTCCTCCCGCTGGCGTGGACCGGGTATTCGATATCGCTGCCGTATTGTCGGAGCCTGCGCCGCAAGAGCACCGAATCCGGCCGGAGTATATGAGCAACGAGTTTGATCCGCATCCGAACGGTCATGCCGGCAAGGCTGTGGCTGAAGCCTTTTTGGCCTGGTACGGACAGGCCGGATAAAGAACCCTTGAAGCTCATTAGGCATACTATGGAGTACTTTAGATGAGGAAGGTAGTGTGCTAACAATGGGGATTCAGGCGGGGATGCAGCAAAAAGTGCTGTATCAGGCGGATAATCAGGCTGTCCAGAATTTGAAATCAGTCAGACATCATGTGCACAATGTGTGCAGACAGCATGTTAATCAGATTGTTCAGGTGCAGACGATGGACGGACAGATTGTAGTTGGCAGATTATTGGGCTGTGACAAGGGCTTCTTTTATATGGGGGTCCAGCAGCAGGGAGGACAGCGCGCCTTCTTCGGCGGCAGCGATGAAGCCATTTTGACCCTGGTGCTCTATGAACTGCTGGTTATTACGCTTCTGTATACATGATTTCACTGACAGAGCTGATATCCTGCGGTTAATTCCGCAGCTTCTGATCCAGGCAGAACTGACGGGGAGCCTGGCAGCCGTTTCACGGCCGCCAGGCTCCTTGCTGTGTTTAGATTTTCTCCCTAGAATGTTTTAAGGATGATTACCAGCAGAATGTAAAGCACCAGGATTGTTGTAGTGGAAGTGAACATACCGCCGACATTTGCACAACCGCTCATCGTATTACCTCCTCCGCAAGATCATCTTACAGACTCATATTATGCATCGTCCGATTCCGGTGCATAGACGTTTGACCTGCTTAATTACAATTGGAAGATTAAATTAATGAGCATTAGCTGGTTTTCGTCTGCTTGGGCTTCAGAGGGTAACCTGTATCCGGTAATCCTTCGGCGTAGCTCCGGTCTGCTTCTTAAACACCTTGCTGAAATACTTCACATCATGAAAACCGACCATTTCCGAAATCTGCGACAGCTTCAGGTTCGGGTTCTGCAGCAGGAGTTTGGCCTTTTCAATTCGTACGCTGACGATGTAATCGGAGAAATTAATGCCGTACTCCTGTTTGAATCTGCGGGAGATATACTCGCGGCTGACATAGAATTTGCCGGCAACCTCCTGCAGTGAGAGATCGGCCATGTAGTTCTGGTCGATATATTTTACGATCTCTGTCAGCGGGTTACGTTCCTTGACCTGTGCGGCTGACAGCACCCGGGACAGGCTGGTCATCAGCGCATAGGACCAGTCACGCCAGGCAAACAGCGAGAACGAGTAGCCGCCTGCATATGGAGCAGGGTTATCGCGGTCGCCCAGCTCCAGCTCCGCGAGAGCGCTCTCGGCCTGGCTGCCCAGCGTTTCGCGGACCAGCCGGGACCTGAACAGCAGGGCATCGGCTTTCCAGGAGCCCAGCATCTCCGGGGTTACAACGCCGCTGCGGCCAAGCTCCTCGGTCCAGTGCTGCGCTGCGGCGGACAGGGCGTCCGTGTTGCCGCTGACTATCGCCATTTTCCAGTCCTCCTGGACATCGGCAAAGATCGGTCTTGCTCCGGCTGCACCCGTATCCTGACGGTATTCTGCCGAAGCTACACTGAAGTGGCTGTAATCCTCATGCCGCAGCAGATTGCGGCGCAGCAGGGCTTCGGCAGCCTCTGTACGCTGCGCGGCAAGCTGGCCCGGCAGGCTGCCGGCTGAGCTGATGCCAAAGTGCATCCGCAGCTGCAGGGTATGGAACAGGCCCTGATTGATCCGGCTGATCAGCTCGGTAACGGATTCCTGAACATCCCACAGCAGAATGGCGATCTCAGGCGGTCCGCCCCAGTAACGGAAGGCTGTGCCTGTGCCTTGCGGTTGCAGAAATTCGTTACAGATGTTAACGATGGCATAATAGAGCAGCTCGCTGTCTCCGCCGAAACGGCGCAGCAGCGGGTTATTACCGGCATCCGTCTGCACCAGCAGCAGACGGGCGGATCCGGCACTGCCGGGGATAACACCCTCGGCAACCAGCCGGCGCAGCGTAGTCTCGGCGGTTACCGGATCATCAATGAGCGCTGACAGCAGCCGCTCGCCGTAGATCGGCTTGATCTCGTTCAGCCGGATGCTCTGCCGCTGCCGCTGGCTGCGTTCCTCCGCCTCCGAGCGCCAGGCGGCAACCGCCTTAGCGACAGCCGTATTGATGGCCTCAGGCTCAATAGGCTTGAGAATATAGTCAATTCCCCCGTGCCGGACCGTCTCGCGCACAAAATCAAAATCATTATGCCCGCTGACAACAATGAACTTCGTGCTACCGGCGAACTCATTGACCCACGTCATCAGCTCAATGCCATTGCCGGATTCCATCATCATGTCCATAATAACGAGCCCGGGCTTATGCTTACGGATCAGTTCTATCGCTTCATTGCCGCTTCCGGCCTCCATAATCTCCCCGATCTGATGGGCGTCCCAGTCGACCAGCAGCCGGACCGCCTTCCTGACTCTTGCCTCATCATCCACAATCAGCGCCTTCATATCCGTTCACTCTCCGTTAGTATTTCGATTTCCAGTCTGACCATTACGCCGCCTTCAGGCAGATTGTCCACAGTAAGGACAGCATCTTCTCCGCATACCAGCCGCAGACGGGCCAGTACATTGCCGAGGCCGATACCCGCGCCGGGCGCATCACGTCTTTCTTCACTGCTCTTGAGTGCTGAGATGTCAAGCGGATCAGGCCGGGTAAGCTCCTGGCGCAGCTTCTCCAGCTTAGCTGAAGGGATGGACATGCCGTTATTCTGAATGACGATTTCCATCCGCCCGCCGTCCAGCCTGCCCGCTGTAATCTCAATAAATCCGTCGGTACGGGCAAGGTTAAAGCCGTGCTTGAAGTAATTTTCCACAATCGGCTGAAGAATCATCTTCGGCATTAGTGCGCCGAGCAGCGGCTCTTCCATATCGTAGCGGAAAGTGAATTTATTTTCAAAACGCTCGCGCTGCAGCTCGATATAGGCTTTGACATGCTCCAGCTCATTCTTGACCGTGACGATCTTTTCATCATTATGCATGCTGTACCGCATCATCTTGGCCAGGGCCGAGAGCAGGGAGTAGATCTGCGGAACCTTCATCTCAAGAGCCAGAGTACCGATAATCTGCAGCGTATTGTTCAGAAAATGCGGGTTAATCTGCGACTGCAGCGCCCTCAGCTCATTGGTTTTGTTGGACAGCTCCAGCCGGTATTCCCGCAAAATAAGATTGTTAATCGTGTCCATCATGCTGCGGAAATGCTCGGTCAGCACACCGATCTCATCATTGCCCGCCGGACGGATGTCCACCTCCAGATTACCGGTCCGCACCTGGTTCATATAGCGGGTCAGCTGCTTGATCGGGGCCGTAATCCGGAAGGAGATCAGGACAGTCAGGGCGATGATCATGCTCATCAGCAGGAACAGCAGCAGGATGTTAATGCCGGCGGCCTCCTTGGCTTCACGGAACAGATAAGAGACCGGAATCTGCTTGATCAGCGTCCAGCTCAGGCCGGTGCTTTCAATTTTCTGATAAATAAAGACAGACCCGCCTTCCTCAAAATACCCCTGGGCTTCTGCATTCGCGGCAATCTGCCTGTTGTACCAGCCTGCATTCAGCGGCTTGCCGAGCGCAGCTTCATCCCGGCCGTATACCACGTTGCCATCGCTGTCCACCAGATAGATATTTTCCTGATCCTGCTCATACAGCTGGTCAACAATTTCGGTAAGCGCCGCCAGCTTGACGTCAACGGACAGATAGCCGAGTGCTTCCGATGAAGGAATACGTTCGATTCTGCGGTGAAAGGTGAAGACCGGTTCGGGAACAAACTGGGTCAGCGGAAGGGTCAGGCCATAGACATTGCTGATATGGGTGCTCTGCACCCTAACCGGAGAGCTGCCGGCAAGATTGGCCTCCTCATAGGGGGCATTCCCCAGCCAGCGCTTGGGCGTGGTGTTGTCGGTAATCAGCGTGGCTTTGCCGTCCTTGACGCCGTACAGGTACACCTGCGAAATATTGGGCAGTGAAGTGGAAATGTAGCTGAGCGAATTATAAATGGCGATATCGGAGGAAAGGTCATCATAGCCGGCTTCAAGCAGCCGGTAGAAATCGGAGTCGGAATAGACACTAAGCGACAGCCGGTTGATCTCCTGAATCAGACTGTCGATATTTTTGTAGCCCTGATAGAGCAGATTTTTGTTCTCGTCCACAGCCCGTGTCCGCAGCGATTGGGTTGTATAAGAATAGCTGATATACATGGTCGCAATAATACAGACGAGAGTCGGGAGGAGTAAAAAAACGATCAGTTTGGTGCGGATATTGTTCCATTTCATCGATTCTTGTCACATCCGATCAATATTTTACACCTGAAAGATCACTTACGTAGGTGTAAGCGGTCCGTCAAAAAACAGATAATATGAATAGATCATAAACAAGTAAGTGAGTAAAAGAAAGGGGGGGCCAATATATGCGCGGCAATAAGTTGTCCGGGCTCGGTCAACAGCTTTTTTTCGTTGGCCCGGCATTATTGTTCTTTACGATCGTCATGATTATCCCGTTTGTGATGGGAATGTATTATTCTTTCACTGACTGGAACGGCGTATCCGGGAATGTCGCCTGGGTAGGCTTTGACAATTTTAAAACGATTTTTACAAATGATCCGGATTTCTGGTCATCCTTCTGGTTTACCGTGCGGTTTACGCTGCTGGGGGTTGTACTGACCAACGTAGTGGGCTTTTTCCTGGCCTATTTCCTGACCAAGGCGCTAAAGACACGCAATATGCTCCGGACTATCTTTTTTATGCCTAACGTCATCGGCGGCCTGTTGCTTGGATTTATATGGCAGTTCATTTTTATCAAAGGGTTCGCCACTATGGGCGATCTTACCGGCTGGTCCTTCTTCAATCTTCCATGGCTCGGCGATGCGACAACCGGCTTCTGGGCAATCGTCATCGTATTTGTCTGGCAGTCCTCCGGTTACCTGATGGTTATCTACATTGCTTCGCTTAACAACGTATCCAAAGAAGTGCTGGAAGCAGCCCAAATCGACGGTGCCTCCCGCAGCCAGACGCTGCGCAACATCATCGTTCCGCTGATTATGCCTGCCGTAACAGTCGGACTGTTCCTGGCGATCTCCTGGTCCTTCAAAATGTTCGACCTCAACCTGTCGCTGACCAAGGGCGGACCGTTCAAATCTACGGAGTCTGTAGCGATGAACATCTATAACGAAGCCTTCCTGAACAACCGATATGGACTGGGTACGGCAAAAGCGCTGCTGTTCTTCCTGATCGTTGCCATCATTACGGTCATTCAGGTGCGGATTACGAAGAGCAAGGAGGTTGAAGCGTAATGAAAACCGAAGGCAAAGGCAAGTGGAATTACGGCCTGGAAATCATTATGATTCTCCTTGGCCTGCTGTTCCTGTCACCGTTCTATTTCCTGCTGGCTAACTCGGTGAAATCGTTCGGGGAAATTCTCAGCAATGCGGCGGCCTGGCCGTCTGAATTCGTCTGGTCCAACTATTCGCAGGCCTGGAAGCTGGCCCGTTTCTCGGAAGCCTTCCGGAATTCGATTATCATAACAGTGATCTGTGTGATCCTGATCGCCCTGTTCGCTGCAATGGCGGCATACCGGATGGTCCGCGCAGATTCGAAGTTCAACCGGATTCTGCTGCTGCTGTTCGTAGCGGCAATGGTGGTGCCGTTCCAGACCATTATGATTCCGATCCTGCAGGTGGTTAACTTCCTGGGTGTCAATAATTCGATTCCCGGTCTGGTAATGGCCCAATTGGGCCTCAGTATTCCAATGGCAATCTTCCTGTTCCACGGGTTCATCAAATCCGTACCGATGGAGATCGAAGAGGCGGCAACCGTTGACGGCTGTAATCCGCTGACTGTATTCTTCCGGATTGTGCTTCCGCTGCTCAAGCCGATGCTGATGACGATTATCGTACTGAATGCCCTGGGCATCTGGAATGATTATCTGCTGCCGTCCCTGATTCTTCAGGCACCTGAGCTGCGGACCATTCCGCTGGCAACCTTCTCGTTCTTCGGGCAGTATACGAAGCAATGGGATATGGCGCTTCCGGCGCTGACACTTGGCGTAGCCCCAATTGTTGTGTTCTATCTGTTCATGCAGCGTTACATTGTTGAGGGAATCGCGGCGGGTTCGGTGAAGGGTTAATCCCTTCCCGAGTCCTTCGTTCCATACATTTTATCAAGCATTCAAACTTATCAAGGGGGAAAATAGAATGAATAAGAAACGTACTGCAGTAATGATGTCCAGCGTAATGCTGATGTCTGTTGTGCTCGCGGCTTGCGGCGGCAATAACAATACCGCTTCAAATAATGCACAAAATGGAAGCGCTGGCAACTCCGCATCCGGAGAAGTGAAAACGGTTAAAATCTTCCAATTCAAAACGGAAATCGTAGAAGGCCTGAACGAGCTGAAGGTTGAATTTGAAAAAGAATATCCGAACATCAAGCTGGACATCCAGACTGTCGGCGGCGGTGCGGACTATGCGGCAGCCCTGAAGACGAAATTCGCTTCCGGCGATGCGCCTGATATTTTCTCAAACGGCGGTTATGCGGAAATGGAACTGTGGGGAGACAAGCTCGAAGACCTGTCCGACCAGCCTTGGGTTAAGGATCTGATTCCTTTGGCAGCTGAGCCAATGACCAAGGACGGCAAAACCTACGGGATGCCCATGAACCTTGAAGGTATCGGTTATGTCTACAACAAGGACCTGTTCGAACAAGCAGGCATCACTGAAACACCTAAAACCATCACCGAGCTGGAAGAAGCGGCTAAAAAGCTGCAGGCTATCGATGTTATTCCTTTCGGCAACGCTTATCAGGAGTGGTGGCTGCTGGGTAACCAGGGGATCAGCGTAGCTTTTGCACAGCAGGATAATGTGGATGAATTCATCGCCGGCCTGAATGGCGGAACGGCTTCGATCGTCGGCAACCAGGTGTTCAAGGACTGGAGCAACCTGCTGAACCTGACTGTGAAATACGGTCAAAAGAACCCGCTGACTACCGATGCCAACACTCACCTGGCTATGTTCGCTAACGGTGAAACTGCGATGATGCAGGAAGGCAACTGGGCACAGACGCTGGTGGACAATATCAATCCGGACATGAACATTGGTATGTTCCCTATGCCAATCAATGATGATGCCGAGAAGAATGACAAGATGACTGTCGGTATCCCGGCTAACCTGGTTGTGAATAAGGATTCCGCATCCAAAGAAGAAGCTAAAACATTCCTGAACTGGCTCGTAACTTCCGACTTGGGTAAAGAATATATCACGAAAAAATGGAAGTTCATCCCTGCCCTATCCACGATCGAAGCAACACCTGAGGATATCGGCGCTCTGGGCTCTGACGTATTCAAATACGTGCAGGAAGGTAAAGTCTACGGATTGCAGTCCTCGAAGTTCCCTGACGGTGTAACCCAGGAATTCGCCAGCGTAATCCAGCAGCTGATCGCCGGCAAGGTTGACGAAGCAGGCTGGGAGACAGCAATGCAGGCGGCTTGGGACAAGCTGAAGAAGTAAGGTTTTTGGGATAGAGATATAGAGTCCTATAAGTTTAAACTTATAATAATCAAAAAGGGAAGAGTGGCGGAGGAGAATTTTGGAACTGGAGGAACGGTAGTGACCGCCTGAAAGCTTTTCGCAGAAAAGCTCACTTCGGGAGCATATACAGTCTGCGGATTTCAACCGCAAACAGCGGTACAAATCAGGAAATCTGCAGACGGGCAGCGGCCGGAAGTCCAAACATTCTCTGGAGTCACGGCTAAGCCCGAAATAGAAAAACTATAAGTTTAATCATTATAAGGACCGTTGGATAAAGTGGATTTGCCGGGGCGTTCCCGCCTCTCGCATCAGTGATGTGAGGCGGGGGCGCCTTTTTGGTAAAATGAAACCATGCAGGAAAGGAGAGGGAGTCATTGGGGATGAATAGTTACGGTAAAGAAGAGAGCGGTTACATCAAAGGGGATATTGATCACAGTAAGGAAAACAGCGGATTCAGTAAAGAAAAGAGTGCCTATAGCAGGGAACAGGGTAAATTTAGTGGAGAAAAGAGTGACCACAGCAACGTCCAGATCGGCGTTGACTATTATCCGGAGCATTGGGATGAGTCACTGTGGGAAGAGGACATAAAGTTAATGAAGGAAACCGGCGTACGGGTGGTCAGGGTAGCCGAATTTGCCTGGAGCCGGCTTGAGCCGTCAGAAGGGCGCTTTGAATTTGCATGGCTCGACCGGGCGATCGATCTGCTGCACCGTTACGGTATGCAGGTGGTTATCGGAACGCCTACGGCAACGCCGCCGCGCTGGCTGACAACGGCGTATCCTGATGTATTGCCTATATTTGCTGACGGGCAGATCTATCATCCGGGCGTACGCGGACACCGCTGCTATAACAGCTTGTCGCTGAAGCAATACGGGACGCGTATTGCTTCAGAAATGGCCCGCCATTACAGCGGACATCCGGCGGTGATCGGCTGGCAGACCGACAATGAATTCGGGATGATTGACTGTCACTGTGATGCCTGCAATACGGCGTTCCGCAGCTGGGTGCAGGACAAGTACGGCAGCCTGGACCGGGTAAATGCCGAATGGGGCACGGTGGTGTGGAGCGGTGAGTACAGTGACTGGAACGAGCTTACAGTCCCGTATGGAGGGTCAAAATTCCAGAATCCGTCGTTGCTGCTCGATTTCCAGCGCTTCCAGTGGGATGCGGTGGTGAAGTTCCAGCAGACCCAGCTGGAGGTGCTGCGCGCTGAATGTCCGGGGCATTTCGTTACGCACAACTTCCACAGCTATCCGCAGCGGCTGGATATGTATGCGGTCGGTGCGGATCTGGATTTCGCGTCCTTTGATTATTATCCCAATACATCGCCGGATAAGCAGGCGACGACACCTTACAGCGGAGCGCTGTCGCTGGATGTGACACGCGGGATCAAGCGGAGCAATTTCTGGATCATGGAGCAGCTAAGCGGACCGCCGGGATGCTGGATGCCGATGTGGCGTACGCCGTATCCCGGCTTCATCCGGGCCTATGCCTGGCAGAGCATCGCCCGGGGGGCGGACACGGTTGTTCATTTCCGCTGGAGAAGCGCGGTTGCCGGCGCCGAGCAGTACTGGCACGGGCTGATTGACCACAGCAATGTGCCGGGCCGCAGGTTCACCGAGTTTGCACAGCTGTGCAGTGAGGTGAACCAGCTGAGCGGTAAGCTCAAGGGAACGGAGCTTAAAGCTGAGGTGGCTATTCTGCATTCTCACGAGCAGAAGGCGGCACTGGATATTCAGCCGCAGGCTGAAGGGTTCGATTACTATGAGAACATCAAGCAGATTCACCGCGCCCTGACGAAGCTTGGCATCGGCTGCGATGTGATCCGGGCAGGGGAGCCGCTGGACGGTTATAAGCTGGTCATTGCGCCAAGCCTGTATCTGCTTGGTGAGGAGCTGGCGGCGCAGCTGGAGCAATACGCAATTGCCGGCGGCACGCTGATCCTGACGAACCGGACAGGTGTGAAGAACATGGATAATGTGTGCGTCATGCAGCCGCTGCCGGGCCTCTTGAGCCGCGCTGCCGGAGTCTGGGTGCATGAATATGATCCGGTCGGCGGCGCTGCCCATGTAATCCGGGACGAGGCCAGTGATACCTTTGCCTGCAGCCAGTGGTGCGATCTGCTCACTCCGGTTACTGCAGAGCCTATTGCCTGGTATAACGATGATTTCTATGCCGGCACTCCGGCAATCACCGTCAACCGCTTCGGCAAAGGCGAGGTGTACTACTTCGGTACCCATGCCGAGGAGCGCTACTGGTCGGGACTGCTTGGCAGTCTGGCCGGCAGGCAAGGGCTCCAGCGCTTCGCGGGCCTGCCGGACGGCGTTCAGGCTTCCGTGCGCAGCGGAGAGAACGGAAGTTTCCTGTTCCTGCTGAATCTCAGCCGGACAGAGCAGGCCGTGCCGCTGGACAAGGATTACCGCTGCGCATTTAGCGGAGAGGCGCGCTCAGGTCTGCTGCTGCTTGCGCCTTATGGAGTTGAAATTCTGGAGCTGGAAGGGTAGCGGCCAGCCGGAAGCTAACGGACTGAGCAGCCTTTATTTCATACCAATCATATTTTTTCGCAGGCTAACGGACACCAGCGCTCTTATTCCCCGGATTTTCTGCCAAATGCGGCTGGAAGTAAGGGGATAAGAGCGCTACGGTCCGTTAAACGGATAAAGGTATGTTTTCCGGGTAAATAAGGTTGCTGCTGTCCGTAAGAATTGCGGGAGCGGGCAGAGGAGGTGGCCCTGTGCCGACATCCACAGATCGTCAGTGCTGACTTTCAGTGCATAGATCTCTGCTGCATTTTATTGAGGGGCGCTCATGGCTTAAGCTGAGGGATGGCGTCTTCTGCCTTTGCTGCCGAGGCGGCGTGAAAAGGGAACAGGCGCTGTTGGCGGTCGTCTTTCCGGGCCGGGGCTGGATGGCTGTTCGTTCTCTTCACTGCGCATGATAGCGAGCAGTTCATGCACAGTGGTGATCCGGCTGATATCAATAGCTTTTTCGCTGCCTTCCTGGCCTCCGGGCACCTTGAAGCTCCAACGTTTGGTATCCATTTTTGTTCACTCCTTAAAAGTTTTGTAGGATCGCTCCCTAGATATAGCTGCGCAAACTTGCCTGGGAAGCATAAACTTGAGTTTTGTAGGATCGCTTGGGTCTGACAACGCAGTCATCTTTTATATTTCCATCATATTCCTTGCGGCTTTTCTTGTATAATGAAGGGAAATGATGGAGGGCATCACTGCAAGTGATGGCTGCTTTTGGAGGGGGAGTACGGATTATGGATATAGGGCTTCTCAGGGTATTTCAGGCAGTGGCTGAGGAAGGAAGCATCTCCAAAGCGGCGCAAAGTCTGAGCTATGTTCAATCGAATGTGACGGCGCGGATACAGCAGCTGGAACAGGAACTGAAGACACCGCTGTTCTACCGGCACAGCCGGGGGATCACGCTGACTTCAGCCGGACAGACCCTGCTTGAATATACAGTCCGGATCTTCAAGCTGCTGGATGAAGCGCAGCAGGCGGTTTTGGATTCGCCGGTTCCCAAAGGCTCCATTATGGTCGGCTCCGATACAACCGCTGCTGTCCGGCTGCCTGTTATACTCTCCGCCTACCGGGGCTGTTATCCGGACGTTGAGGTCCAGCTGCAGATCTGCAGGCCCACTGAACTGATCGACGCTGTTCTGCAGCACACTGTCCAGGGCGCCTTCCTGGACGGACCGGTTGAGCATCCGGAGATTGTGCAGGAGCTGGTTATCAACGAGCAGCTGGGGCTGATCATTCCGGACAGTATGGACTACGAGGGCTTGCAATCCATTCACGGGCAGACCCTGCTCATGCTGAATGCGGAGTGCCTGTACCGGATAAGGCTGGATGCCTGGCTCAGGGAGGAGGGCTTCCGGCTAGGCAAGGTGATGGAGTTCGGGACGATGGAGGGCTTGATGGCCTGCGTCAGGGCGGGGATCGGCTTTGCGGTGCTGCCGGTCTCCTATTTCAGACGGATGAACATCACCCAGGGGATTTCCTGCTACCCGTTCCCGGAACGCTATGCAGAGGTGCCGACCGTATTCATCCGGCGGCGTGACCTGTATATGACCAGCGCCTTCCGCGAGTTCATCGAAGTGCTGAAGGTGCATCTGCCGGAGGCAGTCTGCAGGGAAGAGCTTCCGGCAGTTGGAAGCAGGCAGGTGGGTGCCGGTGGCAGTCCGGTGGATGCCTGAGGCGGGCCGTCAGATGCTGATAAATAAAGTAGGCTGCTGCTTCATGCCAGCCGTGAAAGCTGGAGATAAAGGAACAGGGCACCAGCCCCCGGAGTATCCGGGAAAGCGGTGCCCTGTCTTTTTATTGTGTTTGTTAGACCTTTATAACACTCAGTACTCTCGCACAACGCTCCGCACAAGGTTTAGTGTTTATTTCAACTAACTCACTCAGTGCCGGAGCTCAACGTAAGCCTCCTTAGACTAAGTGGATTTTCATCACCCAATTTTCTCCCAAACCAACGTTTTTGCGAAATAGTTGGAAAAAGCAGACTTAATTATACCGAAATTGACTACGGTAAGGCTTTTCGGCGGTCAAGTCCATATTTGTGTGTAAATTCTCTTTAAACGAGGTTAGCCGGATATAGTTACTTTCAGCTACCTTTTTTCTTTTTTCCATGCCACGTA
>NZ_JARXXP010000046.1 GCF_029893965.1 Paenibacillus sp. PastM-3 | reverse complement strand
GTTGTCTCGACAACCTCATTCTAAGGGAGAACTCTCAACATGGCTTTTATTAATGTTTACCAGCAGCCATTTTACACAATTATATGGACTCTACTCCCGCGTGAGGCGAAACGGCGGAATCAAGGGCAAAAATGCCTCTGATTTCGCCCGATAACGCGCTATTCCGTCTGCGTATCCGCTTCGGCCGCTAACGAGCCAGCTTCGCAGCACTCGCTCATCCGCCATTCCGCGTTCACTCCGCCGGAACGTGCTTTTTCCACTTCCGGATCTTTGCCCGGAAGGTTTTGAACGGGGCTGCTGAGTTAATGTGGATCCAGCGGGCCATCGGCCAGTTGTCCTTGCTGCCGGTCCACGCGCGAACTCCCTGAGTAAACAGCTCTTCCTCCGTCAAGCCACCTGCCCAGACTAGCCATTCCTGCTCCGCCTGACGAAGCAGCTCCAGTAGTTCGGTTAGCGAATACCCCTCGTACTCTTGATAGAAGGACTGGTACAGTCCGCCCAGCTGGTTCCACTTATAGTCCGCAGACGGCATCGGGACACTCCGGCCTGCAAGCTCCGCTTTATCCCAGCCCATAACGAGATGCAGCCAGCCGAGCTGATAGGCGATAATCTCGCCGGGTGTTTTATCCACCTCCGGTATCCGGGTATTTCTGTGACGGTCACTGATTCCCGTAAATTCTGCGTCAAACAATATGTAATGATTATGGATCGTATCCAGCAGCTCCTGTTTGGAGTTATATTCATAGCTTGCCATATTAGCCATACTCCTCCCTGTATTCTTAACTCCGTTATACCATAGAGCAGTGACACCAGTATGTCCGGTTTAGCTCAATTAACAGCATTAATAAAGTTACCCCGCTAACCCTGCATCTCGCCCCCTCGCCCCCGGCACTCCCAGACTCCTGAGCTCCCCGACTTCCAGGCCTCCTAACATCTAGTTCCCATCACTCCCGTCACACCAACACCCTCGCCACTCCACCACCTCACTAATCAGTCGGGCCAGCCCCGTTTGTTTATGTTCAGTTAATCCGGCTGGGTTATGGTATAGGCATTATCTTTTGCGGGGAGAGAGTATTATGGGCATAAGGAACTGGTTGTTGAATGCTACTGTGAACTCCATTAAGTTTAAGCTGGTGCTGGCGATTGTGATTGTACAGGTGCTGAGCACCAACATCGGCCAGGCTGTAAATTACGTGCTGGACAGAAGCGGTGAGGTGATTGAAATTGTCGGAGGGGATTCCAAATACATTGAGGGGAACATCGGATTCCTGGTCTCTTCAGGCCTCAGCATTCTGATCTCTGTGTTCATTATTGTCTTTGTGTACGATAAGCTGGTCCTGAAGCGGCTAAAGAAGGTACTGGGGTACACCGAGCAGCTGGGAGAGGGCGTTCTGTCGGGAGAGCTTAAGTTTGGCGGCAATGATGAGATCAGCAGACTCGGCCACTCCCTTGATAAAAGCTCTGCCCATATCAAATCCCTGGTCTCCGGAATTGCTGATATTTCGGGCAACATCAACACGGTCAGCTATGAGCTAATGGAATCGGCCCGTAATTCTTCGGCCAGCATGAACACGATACATACGACTTCGTCAACCCTCGCGGATGATGCTACAAGTCTGCTGCACTCCACCCGGGAAGCAAACAGCTCCTTCGAGCAGATCCATGAGCAGAACCGGTTGCTGCTGGCGAATGCCGGATCGGCCTTGAGCTCAGCGGATGAAATGGAAAACCGTGCTGTACAGATGAGCCTCCAGGTACAAGCTTCCCTTGAGCAGGCCGACCGGACCTACAGGGAAAAGCAGGACAATATTCTAAAAGCCATCGCAGCCGGCGCAATCGTTGAGGAGATCAGCGTCATCTCCCACAGCGTTAAGGCAATATCGTCACAGACCCATCTGCTGGCCCTGAATGCATCGATTGAAGCAGCCAAAGCGGGTGAGCAGGGCAGAGGGTTTGAGGTGGTGGCAGGTGAGGTGAAGAAGCTGGCTGACCAGTCCACTCAGGCGATCTCCGGGATTGAGGAGCTTGTGGTGCAGGTAAAAGAGGTATTCGATCATCTGTCGCGCAGCTCCCAGGATGTGCTCGAGTACATTGACCATAATGTAAAAGCGGACTATGAGCTCCTGCTGCAGACCGGCCGTCAATACGAGTCGGATGCAGCGCTGATCCACCGGATTTCGACGGAAGTGAACGGCGCTGCCGGCCTAATGAATACTTCCATCAAGGAGATCAGTAAGGTGATAGATACGGTTGTAGATACCTCCGGGAACGCCTCTGCGTATACGGCCGAGATTAATGCCAGCTTGACCGATATTAGCGCGGTGATGCATGAGGCAGCAGTATCCATGGAACAGCAGTCTGCGCTGGCATCCCAGTTAATCGGGTCTATTAAAAGGTTTACCTTTTAATAGACAATAAGCAACTAGTCAGGACACCTTCAAGAGATGCATTTCTGCCGCTGTGCAGAGCAACTTTTGGAGGTGTTTTTGTCTGACCGGAGCCTGCCGGACTAAGCCCGCGATCCCCGCAGCTTCATTTTCATCTAACGTTCAGTTTCAGTGTTTATAATGCGCTTATCACTACCCCGCAAGAGGAGGCTCTCATGGTCAAGGGTATTCACAAATCACTTTATATCTTCCTTAGCTTGTTCATCGGCCTGTTCATTGCGTCCTCGTTTTTTATAAGGGCAAAGTACAGTTATTTCGTATACGGAGACACACCGGTCCTGGAAAAGCAGCAGCTCGGCCTGTTCATTCTGGTCACCGTTCTGATGCTGGCAATAAGCGCCGCTCTTTATCAAATAAGCCTGAAGCTCAACCGGTTCAGCAGACGGATCGTCATTTCTGCCGTTCTGGCAGTGTCTTTTGCCATTCAGCTGGCTATTATTTTCCTGTTCACCCGTCTGCCGACGGATGATTCCGAGACGGTGCTTAATCTGGCGCTGGATATGCTCTACCGCAGCGATTATTCGTCCTTTGAGACGGGCGGGTATCTGCATATGTTCCCGTTTAACTTTTCGACGGTACTATACTTAAAGACGCTGCTGTACCTTTTTCCGGATAATTACCTGACGATTAAAATATTCAATATCCTGTTCACTCTATTAACGACGTTAATGATTTACCTGCTGTATAAGGAGCTTAACGACAAGTCCCGGGAGCATGACTACGGGGTTCTGTTATTGGCGGCTACCTATTTGCCGGCCTTGTTTATGAGCAATTTTATTTATAATGATGTGATTGCCACTGCTTTTTTGACGGGCGCATTATATTTTGCCGTGAAATTTATGAAAAGAAAATCCTTAAAGGACATTCTGTTTGCAGCAAGCCTGCTGGCTATAGGGAACTACTTCCGGAGCGTCGGCGTGATTGTGCTGATTGGGGTACTAATTAGCCTGCTGCTGGGAATCCGTAAGCTGGGTGTGCGTAAGACGCTGGCGGCGCTGTTCATTACGGGTGCGCTTTTTAATGTGCCGGGCTGGACGCAGAATACGGCGCTTCAGGCAGCGGGAGTGGTGGATGAGTCCGTGAATACCAATTCTGCACCGGTCTATATGTGGCTGAACATGGGCATCAATCTGGAGACGTTCGGCTTTTGGGACAACCGTGAGAGCTATACGATCTACCAGCAGGATGCTGATTATAATAAGGCGACAAGTACGGAGCTGTTCAAGGAAGAGATCAGCAACAAGCTGGCGGACGCAAGCACAGGCGATCTGGTGAACATGTATTATAAAAAGCTGATCTGGACCTGGACGGAGGGCACCTACCAGATGGAGCGCTACGGACTTGGCAATGACAGCTCCTCCGGCAACAGAGGGAGAATGGTTGGCATGGTCATGGACCGCTATAGCTACACAAACGCTGCTACTGATCTTTTTAAAGGAGATTCCGGCTACCGGAGCGGATTGCTGTGGATGATGTATGTCCTGAACCTGCTGATGTATGGCGGCATCCTGGTCCGGCTGATTGGCAGCATCAGGGCTGGACGCTACGGGGAAACTCCACTGGTGCTGATTATACTCGGGTTTATCGGATTTTATCTGCTGTGGGAGATTAAGGCACGGTACATTTTCCCGGTATATCCGCTGTTGATCGTGTTCTCCTATATGGGATTTAAAGATGTGTATGATTACTTTGCCGGAAGGAGGAGATGAAGAATGCGGACCAGACGCTCTACCACTCTGATCATAGCCGTACTCAGCTGCTCTATGGTGCTGACTTCGTGCGATGCCATTACGGCCCAGACAATCTCCAGTGACGGCAGCGGCTCAGGCTCGCGGATGAACGGGGGGCCAGGCTTTGGCGGCGGCCGCGGTACAGATGGCGGGTTCCCCGGGATGAACGGCGGGATGAGACGAAACGGCGGGCAGGGCAGCGATAGAGGCGGCGGGCAAGGCGGACAGAATTAAGCAATCCGCATTAGGCGTGCCGGATTTTCCCCGCAATACACCAATTGAACATGCAGGTTCAATTTGTACATCAACCCTGCGCAAGGATCGTGCTATCATTGGATTTTTCCCTTTAGTAAGCTCAAGCGTGCCGGGTAACCGGCTTAGTCCGTGCTGATCCCATTAGCCCTCCCCAGCGGATGCAAAAAAAAAGCAGATACCCCCAACAAAGGGGAGTATCCGCTCCACTACCTACTAAGTAAACTCTAAGCTTCCATCTTCTGCGCCGTGTAGAGCCGGTGGTAAAGGCCCTTGCGTGCGAGCAGCTCCTCATGCGAGCCGCTTTCGGCGATGCCTTTGTTAGCCACGTACATAATGCGGTCGCAGTTCTTCACGGTCGACAGGCGGTGCGCGATGATGAAGGAGGTGCGGCCTTTAAGCAGCTCGTTCAGCCCCTTTTGCAGCAGGCGCTCGGTCTTGGCGTCGATCGAGGAGGTTGCCTCATCCAGAATGAGGATGCGCGGGTCAGCCAGCAATGTTCTGGCGAACGAGATGAGCTGCCGCTGTCCCTGCGAGAGCTTGGAGCCGCGCTCATTAACCTCGGTCATATAGCCCTGCTCGAACTCGCGGATGAATTCATCGGCGCAGACGGTTTTGGCTGCGGCGATCACTTCCTCCTCAGTGGCATCGAGCTTGCCGTAGCGGATATTGTCCAGGATCGTTCCCGAGAAAATAAAGCTGTCCTGCAGCATGATCCCCATCTGGCTGCGCAGCGACTTCATCGTCACCCCGGCAATGTTCTCGCCGTCGATCAGAATCCGGCCGCCGGTTAGATTATAGAAGCGGGAGATCAGATTGACGACGGTGGTTTTACCGGCACCGGTCGGTCCGACCAGGGCGACACTTTCACCGGCCTTAACGTCAAAGGAGATGTTCTCCAGAATGTTCAGGCCCGGATCATAAGCGAAGGTTACATCGTCGAAGGTTACTTGTCCGCGTGCCGGCGGCAGTGCCTTTGCACCTGGAACGTCGCTGACTGTAACCGGTTCATCCAGCGTTTCGAAGATCCGCTCCAGATAGGCGACCGCGTTGATGAAGCTGTTGTACAGGTTCGATAAGTTAAGAATCGGCTGCCAGAAGCGGGCTGCGTAGCTGCTCATCGCGAGAATGACCCCGAAGGTGACATCCTGCGGGCTCAGCGTCAGCAGGCCGACCAGATAAATCAGTGTCATAACCGTTGTAGCCAGATTATCGACGGTGAACGGGATCAGCGCGTTATAGCGCAAGGCCCGCATCCATTCGGTCCGGAAGTTGCCGGCGAGCCTGGTGAAGATGCCTTCATTGCGCTGCTCGCGCGAGAACATCTGCGTGACGCCGATCCCGCTGATGCTCTCCTGCAGGTAGGCGTTCAGGTTGGAGCTCTTATTGGAGACAGCCTGCCAGGCCCGGCGCTGCTTGTTCTTGATCAGCAGCATGATCCCGAGGAACACAGGCAGTCCGGCCAGCGTCACGAATGAGAGCCGGACATCGACCGCGAACATGAACGCAGCGATGAAGATCAGGTTCACAATCTCCAGAATAAAGTTAATGATCCCGTTGGAGAGTACATCAGAAACGGCGTTGACGTAGTTAACTACCCGGATCAGGATTTTACCCTGCGGACGGTCGTCATAATACTTGAACGGCAACTCCTGCAGATGCTTGAACAGATCCGTCCGGATGTCAAAAATAATATCCTGCCCGACCTTGGTCATAATCCGTGACCGGATCGTTGCCAGCACAACACTGACGACAATCGTCAGCAGCATCAGAGCGGACCAGCCGACCAGCGCACCCTTGGCTTTGGCCGGGATGGTCACGTCAACGACATGCTGCATGATCAGCGGTGCCGACAGCGAGATGGCTGCCGACAGGGCGCTCAGGAGGAATGCGATAATCATCGGCTTCTTTTTCCGCCGGATATAGATCATGGCACGCCGGAAATGCTTAATATTAAACGGCGATTCCAGATTCTCATCGACGTCAAATTTATTCCTGGCCAATCTGGCTCACCTGCCTTCCGATACCTTCGTTTTGCAGCATAAACACCTCGTAATAATAGCCCCGCTTCGCCAGCAGCTCCGCGTGGGTGCCTTCTTCAATCAGACGGCCGCGGTCAATAATCAGAATACGGTCCGCTTCACAAGTGGTAGATACCCGCTGGGCGATGATGATCTTCGTGCAAGGATACTCCAGTTCACGCAGACTGCGCTGGATGTGCTCTTCTGTCTCCAGATCGACCGCAGAGGTCGTATCATCAAGAATCAGAATCGGGCGGTGCACCGCAAGTGCCCGCGCCAGCGCAATACGCTGCTTCTGTCCGCCGGACAGACCGACGCCGCGCTCACCGACTACCGTATCATAGCCTTCCGGCATTTTGGTAATAAAGTCGTGGGCTGCAGCCAGCCGGGCATATTCCATGGCATCCTCTTCGGGCAGATCAGGGTCGCCATACGCAATGTTACCGTCAATGGTGTCTGAGAACAGCAGTACATCCTGGGTAGCCATTCCGATATTGCCACGCAGCTCATCGAGCTCAAGATCGCGTACATCTACGCCGTCCACCAGCACCCGGCCTGAGGTTACGTCGTAGAACCGGGGGATCAGATTGATAATGGTTGTCTTGCCTGCACCAGTCGAGCCCATAATAGCGACGGTTTCACCAGGCTCAACAGTGAAGCTGACATCATCAAGGACGAGAGCGCTATCATATTTGAAACGGACGTTCTGGAATTCAATGCGGCCTTCGTACCGGCGCTTCTGCACAGGATTATGTTCATTGGCAATCGAAGGTTTGGCATAGTAGATGTCGACGATTTTGGACAAGCTGGCAAAAAAACGCTGAATATCATTAATAATAATACCGATATTGCGCATCGGGTTCGATATCGCCCAGATCAGGGAAGAGAAGGCGGCAAATTCACCGAAGGTAATTCTCCCGTCAATGAGGAACAGCCCGCCTGCGATCATCAGGATGACGTTGAAGGCCTGGGCAAAGCTCTCCAGATACGGAAAATAATCAAGCCAGACGAGCGCAGCCTTTTTATTGGCCGTAGAATAATTAATGTTCTTGTCTGTAAATTTCTCAATCTCGAACGCTTCGCGGGCAAACGCCTTAACGACACGATTCCCGGAGATGTTCTCTTGTGTGGTCGTGTTCAGCTGCGACAGCCGTTCGCGCAGGTCGATATACATCGGGCGTACGCGCTTCGCAAATATGTAGGCCACAATAAAAATCGGCGGTGCCAGGATCAGCATCCATAACGTCAGCTCCGCATCAATCGTGAAGAAGTAAATGACAGCGGCGGCAAAAATCGTCACCGACTCGATAATCGTCTTGAAAATCCACGCCATCGAGTGCCGCACCATGTCCAGGTCACCGGTCATTTTGGTCATAAGGTCCCCGGTACGGTTACGGTCGTAATACTCCCGGTCCTGCCCCTGGATTTTGTTGTACAGATAAATACGGATGTTGTACATCATGTTCTGCGAGGAACGCTCATACTGCATCGTTGTCAGATAAGCCAGACCGGTACGCAGCAGCGAAAATCCGATCATGCCCAGACATAGGGCGATCAGCAGTCCGCGCTTATCCGTCAGATTCTGGACGGCCTGATCACCGGCAATGAACGTGTCGACGATGCGCTGACTGATGTACGGGTTGACAATGGTAAGCGCGGAGCCTACCACCGAGAGGCATAGTGCCAGAATGTACCGGGTCCGGTTACCCTGCAGGTTCTGCCACAGCCACTTAAGTTCAAACATTTCATCACCTGTTTCTGTTTGTTCTGTAGTACGTTACCATGCTGAAAATGAATAAATCAGAGTGATTATAACACAATAAAGGGCCAGTGCCCGTTATATGGAAAATTTGTTGTTACAATCAATTGAACGGGTTAAAAGGCATAATCATCATCGCAGAATTCCGGCCTGAACTCCATGTGCAGAATAGTTATATTCAACTTTTACCTTGCATATTTCAATAAGCGTATCCAGTATTAAAAGGGTAAAATTACCAAATGAGGGGACGATGTTTGTTGGGAGATTGGATAATCCGGAATGTGGATGACGGCGACGAAGGGACAGTTGCGGGGTTTGGCTTTGCACTGCATATGCACTATCTGTATCATGGTGATTTTGAGCAGGAGAACATGTTTCTGGCTGTAAAAGATAACGAAGCGCTCGCACTCGCCCATTTGACGTACCACGATACGTTCCACGCAGCCGGGCATGACGATAATCCGGAATTTATACGCTATCTTACCGGTGAGATCAGCTTTGGCGGCGGGGAAGAAGATGAAGCGGTTAAGGATGCTCTGCTGGACACGCTGATCGCCCGGGCACGTGAGATCAAAGCGCAGTATCCGCATAAGCGGATTGTGCTGAATCAGTATATTGACACTGACAATCTTGCGGAGCAGAACTATTACCTGAAACGCGGCTTTACCGTTTACGAAACGATTGTTATTTTAAAATATGATCTTAACCTGCCGATCCCGTCCTATCCTCTGCCGGAAGATGTGCAGATTCGCCCGTTTCTGCTGAATCATGATGAGGCCCGGGAGAAGTATCATCTGGCCGAGCAGGCCTCCTTTGACGGGGTAGCGTGGAGCCTCAACCATCTGGCCTGGATGCAGGGCACTCCTGAAATGGTGAACTTCTGTGCATTCAGCGGTGATCAGTTCCTGGGCAACACCTCCACCTGGAAAATAGCCGACGGCCACAGCGCCACGGAGAATGTATTTGTCATTCCGCTGTGGCGCGGCCGGGGTATTGCCCGGAACCTGCTCTGCACTGCACTCTCGTACCTGAAGGAGCAGGGCAAATCCGTCGCTACCCTGGGCACCTACGGCACCAACAAAAAAGCCATCCGGCTCTACACCCGGCTCGGCTACGAGCTGGACGGATTCCGGCTGACGCTGGGTTACGAGATTGATTAACCTTTCTGATCAGTGCGAAGCCGAAGAAGCAGCAGCGGCAGAAGAGGCGGCGGCTACGGCGATGGCCGTCTGCTGGGCGATGACGATATTGGTCAGGCTGGCAGAGAGCGCCGAGGTCAGAATGCCGCTTTTGACATCCTCAATAGATTTGTAGGATACCAGGGCTGCACTTAGCAGCAGCAGCTCCTGCTTGGTAATGGACCAGCTGCCGAAGCCTTTCTGGGTCCTCAGATAGTCATGGGTATCGGAAATATCCTGTACAAGTGACTCATCGCCCGCCGGAAGCAGAGACAGAACCCCGAGGGAGGAGAGAGTATACTCTTTATCCATCCGGATGCCTCTGCGGCGGAAGGCATCACGCAGGGCAAGCACCCGGGCTGCAGCCTCCGGTGTATCCCCGCCCAGGGCCAGGACCTGTGTCAGCGCCTGCACGCTGTTGCCGGACAGGAACTCCGGCTTCAGCTCGGCGTACAGCTGCTCCATCCGGGCAGCCCCGCGTTCCGGCTCAAGATCGGAAAGAGCCAGCATAGCAGCAAAAATATAGTCATCCTGCCCGGTCAGGAAACGGTGGTACTCCTTCATGCTGTCATAGAAATGGCGGGTTCTGTCTGCGATACGCTGATGCTGATCGACCGCCGAGTTAGCGGCAATCTGGTATGCCGCAACGACAAGATAATCCGAGGCCCGCAGCTTGCGCTCTTTGAGCAGGTCATAGACGGCGAGCGTATCAGCAAGCAGGGTCTCTTTGTTGCCGGATAGCGACAACAGCGCTGCAATGCAGACGGACAGGTTCCCCCGGAAGGTAGAGAACAGGCCGGTAGAGCTTTTAATCAGCTCATTGCTGTCACGGATAGCCTCGGCGTCTATGGTTTTATTTTCTGCCGTATACAGCAGTGCAGCCAGACGGTTGATTTGTGCGCTTTTCCAGGCAAAAGCCTTTTTGATCAGCTGAGTATTACTGACGAACAAATCAAGCCTGTTTACAAATGGCTCTTTCATATGTGGCTCCCCTCATCTAACACAGATATAATCTCACATGAAATATTTTACTATAATGGACGGGCAGATAGCGATGATTCAGGCAGTAATGCATGCGGAAGGAAGCCCTGACGGGGGTTAACTTAATAGGCAGCGATCACTAGGACTCTCAAACCAGGAGGGTTCTTTTTGTTAGAGCAAAGTTTGTCATTTTGTTGTCATTGAAACAAGGTATGATTATTTAAAATATAAGTTTTTAGAAATTGAAGGGATGAACAAGACAAATGAAAAAATCCTCTTTGGGGAAAATGGGCTTAATTTCGGCCCTGGCGGCCACGTTGCTGAGCGGCTGTGTAACCAGCGCAAGCTCAATCATCATTAACCTGCCGGATGATAAGCCGGGTGCTTCCGAGCATCTATTCTTAAGATATTCGGATGGAAATGTAGCCGCGGTGCCGGATAGTGTAAGTACAGGCTCAGTTACGGTCAGCACGTACGCTGACAAAACGATTGTGGGGGGATACGTAACTGACAACGTGGTAAGCTGGGTTCCTAAGTTGGCGTACGGTACTGTTTCAGACGTCAGTGTGAGCAAATTTGCAGCCTATAAGCCGACAATAGCTGCAGACCATGTTGCTCTAGCTGAACCGCTAACTCCTGACGACAGTGCGTATCCGACGTATATTAATGTAACGCTTGCTGTCTATGGTGCGGATGGCCAGCTAGTGGACGGACAGACAGAGATCTTTGCCCATGCTGCAGATCCGGAGACATCCTTTAAGGATAGGGACACATATGCAATTATCGACGGTGGGGAAATGAAAGAAGGGGACTCCTCCTTTACAGTGGACGGCATGGTGACCTTCCGGATTCTTTCGGATACCGCAGAGATTACAACACCGATAGCCATCTATTCAGGCGCGAAATTGCTTGATGACAACCTATTTAATAAGGTAACCGGAATTTCAGTGAGCGGAGCCGGAGATATAAATTCTGTCCAGACAGGAGAAACCTTGTCGATGACAGCTACGGTGTTGCCGGCTGATGCTGTCATGCCAGCTGTGGTCTGGTCCGTAGTTAACGGTACAGGTACTGCAGTCATTGATGCGGAAACCGGGGAACTTACAGCAGGCGATCCCGGTTCAGTAACGGTCACAGCTACAGCGACTGACGGCTCGGGTATTACCGGCAGCGTTGAGGTTACGATTACTACCGTACCAACGCCTACGCCAACGCCGGACCCGACAGCGACACCAACGCCGGACCCGACAGCGTCGCCAACGCCGGACCCGACAGCGACACCAACGCCGGACCCGACAGCGTCGCCAACGCCGGACCCGACAGCGACACCAACGCCGGACCCGACACCAACGCCGGACCCGACACCAACGCCGGACCCGACAGCGTCGCCAACGCCGGACCCGACACCGTCGCCAACGCCGGACCCGACAGCGACACCAACGCCGGACCCGACAGCGACACCAACGCCGGACCCGACAGCGACACCAACGCCGGACCCGACAGCGACACCAACGCCGGACCCGACACCAACGCCGGACCCGACAGCGTCGCCAACGCCGGACCCGACAGCGTCGCCAACGCCGGACCCGACAGCGACACCAACGCCAGACCCGACGCCGGACCCGACAGCGTCGCCAACGCCGGAGCCGGTCTCTATTCCGGGTTCAGCGATTGCAGCAACCACTGCACCAACGCCAAGTCCGACCGCAGTACCAACTGCAGCCCCAACGTCGACTGCCAGTGCAGCAGTTAAGTTTGCCGCTAATGTAGTTAAGCTGGAGGAATTATTATCGAGCATGTCCAAGAAGGTAGAACAGGCCAATGCTAATCCGGCTCCGGTACAATTCAGCGATATCTCCGCACACTGGGCGAACCTGACCGTGGAGACCTTCGTGAAGCTGGGCGTAGTTCAGGGTTATCAGGATGGCGGATTCCATCCGAACGCAAGTCTTTCCCGTGCGGAGTTCGCGGCCGTCATTGCCAAAGTGTTTGATCTGTCCGGCAGCGGCAGCGGCAGCACACTAAGCGATATTTCCGGACACTGGGCGGAAGCAGCGGTCAGATCCCTGCAGGATAAAGGACTCGTCTCCGGCTATCAGAATGGTACCTTTAAGCCGGATGCTGAAATCAGCCGCGCCGAGATGATCTCCATTATTTCGAAGCTGGTTGACCTGAGCGGTGTTGATGCCTCTGCAGCAACTGCTTTCGTAGATGTCAGCGGCACATGGAATCAGACACAGATCCAGAAGGCAGCCGCCGCAGGGATTATCAGCGGTCCAGGCAACGGGCAGTTCCAGCCTGCGAAGCAGGCATCCCGTGCCGAAGCGCTGACAGTTGTGCTGCGTGTACTGGAGCTTAATCCGGAGCTCAAAGCGCTTCTGGAAACGTTGAAATAAGCAGAAAAAGCTAATGATGCAGGCACTTTGGCCGGTGTCAGCATACAGCTGAAAGCCAGCTTCGCCCCAAACGGCGAAAGCTGGCTTTTTTTGTCGGGAAACTTCAAATTTTAAGTTCTCTATCCCTGGCCAATCTGTTAACATAAGTTCAATGAATGCACGATTTATACTGAATAGAGGTTACACACCAATGAGTAATCATCTGTATTTATCTGCACTGCTGCTGGCAGCAACCTGTTGCTCCCTGATGCTGGTTTATCTCTGTTGGAAAAGGAGAAGTCTGCCGATCGCCATCAGTTACGGCCTGGGCATGCTGACCGGCTCTTTTTACAGCCTGGGTTACGCCTTTGAGATCAGCAGCACCTCTTTGGAACAAATCCGTTTTTGGCTGCGGATTGAATATCTCGGCATTCCCTTCGGGACGGTGTTATGGTTTATTATGGTGCTGCAGTATACGGGACGGCAATCCTGGGTGAACCGCAGAAATGTTGTGCTGCTGATGATTGTTCCGGTGATCACTTTTGCAGCCCACAATACGAATGAATGGCATCACCTGTTCTATACAAGCATAACGCTGGATTATACGGAAGGCTTCCCGCTGGCCGTTCTGGCTAAAGGCCCTTTATATAAGCTGCATGTGTTGTACTCTTACAGCTTTTTTGTAGTTGGCATGGTCCTTTTACTGCAAATGTTTATTCAAACTACTCCCCGGATGAAAATGCCGGTTGCGCTGATGATTATCGGCTCCTGGGGGCCGTATGGCTTTACCCTCGTGTATCTCAGTGGAATCATCTATATGCCGATTGATATTTCGCCGTTTGGGTTTCTGGTCTCGGGGATTTTTTATATCTGGGGCATTTACCAGTTTAATATGCTGCGGCTCGCCCCCCTGGCGCTTCAGCAGGTATTCGGCTCCATGCAGCAGGCCGTGATTGTGTTTGATCTTGATAATGTTCTTACCAGCTTCAACCGCTCGGCGGAAGAGATCATTGACGGATTAAACAGCAGAAGTATCGGTACTAATGTCTCTGATGTATTTGCCGGCTACCCTCTTTTACTCGAATGTATGATGCAGGAGCCCTTCTCAATAAGCAAGCTTCAGCTTTCCAGCCACGCAGGTAACAAATTCTATCATGTGCAGTTGTCGTATATCCGCAATAACAGCCATAAGCCTGCCGGAAAAATGCTGCTCCTAAGCGACATCACGGACAGTGTGCACACCGAGGAACGTCTTCTTGATAATGCCAGGCAGCTCAGCGAACTGAATACGTTCAAAGACAGGATGTTCAGTGTCGTTGCCCATGATATCCGTGATCCGGTAGCGGTGCTCGTCAATCTGATGGAAATCCTGGAGGAAGACGTGCAGGACAGCCGGGAGAGCCAGGCGGAGGTAATGGAGGAAATGGGTTTGCAGATCCGCAACACATTCGAGCTGGTAGAGAGTCTGCTGGAGTTCTTCCGCACACAAACCGGAGGCCTTGTGTTTCAGCCGCTCGAACTGGATCTGGCGCAGTCGGTGGAATGGAACTTACGGCTGATGTCAGTGCGCAGCGCAAGTAAGCAGATCCGTATAATTTCCGGGATTCCGGAGGAGACCTATGTCTATGCCGACAAGGAGATGCTGGAACTGATTATTCGCAATCTTTTGAGCAATGCGATTAAATTTACAGCTGCTGGCGGAAGTATCTTTTTGCAGGCGGAACGGAAGGAACAGATGGTAGTAGTCTCTGTAAAAGATACCGGGGAGGGCATCGCTCCCGAGCAAGCTGGTACTTTGCTGCAGGAAGAGTATCCGGTGTCATTGCCGGGAACCGCCGGAGAGCGGGGCATCGGCCTCGGGTTATCGTTATGCAGGGAATTCGTCCGCCTGAACGGAGGCGAAATCTGGTTTGACAGTGCGCCGCCGCACGGGAGCACATTCTATTTTTCGTTGCCTCTGTCACCGGCTTCAGCGAGTGATTCGGGCAGCAGGAGAGAAGGCGGGAAAAGGGATGAAGGTGGTCATTATAGATGATGAAAAAGCGATGCATCTGATTTTGAAGCGGATGCTTGCCAAGGTTGCGGAGGTTGAGGTAGTGGGGACGTTTGCGGACACAGCCGCTGCCTATGCTTATATCACTGCTAATGAAGTGGATCTGATCTTGGCCGATATCAGTATGCCGCGTGAGAACGGCCTGGAGTTTGCCCGGAGGCTGCGGGAGAGCGGCAAAGATACGAAGCTTGTTTATATTACATCCCATAAGGATCATGCGCTGTCTGCCTTCGAGGTGTATGCCTTTGATTACATCGTAAAACCGGTTGTGCAGGAGCGGCTTACCCAGACTGTGCAGCGGGCTATGGCCCAGGTTCGTCTGGAGAGAGCGACGCAGAGTACTCTTGAGGAGCCCGGGTCTGAAGTGCAGGTCAACTGCCTGGGCGGGATGGAAATGCAGAGTGCGGCGGGACTTAAGACGAAATGGAAATCCAAAAAAAGCGCCGAGGTCTTCGCTTATCTGCTGACGCATAAGGGCAGACTCGTATCCAGAAGCAGGCTGATCGGAGATATTTTTGACGGAATGCCGCAAAAGAACGCCGAAGTCTACCTCAACACCACAATCTATCAATTGCGCAAGCTGCTGGACACCTTTGGTTTGAAAAAAAACCTGCATTCCGACAGCCAGCATTACGGGCTCAGCCTCAGCGGCGTCCGGGTGGATATGCTCATTTTTGAAGAGGGCTGCCGGGCGATGACGGTTATAAATGAGACAAATGTAAAAGCAGCCATTGAGCTGGAACAGCTGTACAGGGGAGATTTGTTCGGTGACCTGGGGTTTGCCTGGGCCTGGCATGAGATTGAGCGGCTGTCGCAGATGTACACTGCTTTTACCCGGCGGCTGTGTGCCGCTCTGCTGGAGCAGGAAGATGTCGGTGCCGCTACCCGTCTTCTGCTGAAGCTGCTTTCCCGCAATGAGCTGGATGAAGAGTCGTTAATGCTGCTGCTGACGGCTTCGGCCCGTTTGAAGAACAAAGAGGCCATGAACCGGCAGTACTCCCAATTTGCGGAGACACTCCGCGCCGAGATCGGCGTAAGCCCTTCGCTTGAGGTCAAATCCTTGTATGCACAGCTATTGGCAGAACTGGCTGCTGCCGGATACTAATCTGAACAGCGTCTTTGCGTGCGGGTATGCTAGAATAATAGGGTTGATATGAAGCACAGCAAAGGAACCCAAAGTGAATGGAGAAATGAAATAATGAATGAATTGCCGAATTGGAAGGCGATCATGACATTGATTGCAAAATCGACGGCTTCGGCGCGATGAAGCTGAAGTCGGAGTTTGTGCGGAAGGCATAATGAACCGGAACCTGAAGGTATAAAGTAAAGAGGATATTCCATGGGCCTGAGAGGGCCGGGTAGAATATCTTCTTTTTTATTTACGGAATGTCTTTGTGATAAACTGGAATGTATATGCCCCGTATAGACAGAAACAGGAGGATGAGCAATGAGCTTTGTTGCGGTGAAGAATGAATACAAGCGCTACAAAATGGGTGAGACGACGATTGTCGCCAACGACGGAATCGATTTTGAGATTAATAAAGGTGAATTTGCGGTCATTGTCGGTCCCAGCGGTGCAGGCAAATCGACGGTGCTTAATATTCTGGGCGGCATGGATTCGGCAGATGAAGGCCAGGTGATTGTGGATGGTACGGATATCGCCAAATTTAACAGTAAGGAGCTGACCGGCTACCGGCGCAATGATGTAGGCTTTGTGTTCCAGTTCTACAATCTGGTGCCTAACCTGACCACACTGGAAAATGTCGAGCTGGCCTCGCAGATTTCCCCGCGTGCGCTGGATGCGCGCAAGGTGCTGGAGGATGTCGGACTCGGGGAGCGGCTGAACAATTTCCCGGCCCAGCTGTCCGGCGGGGAGCAGCAGCGCGTCGCGATTGCCCGGGCGCTGGCCAAGCAGCCGAAGCTGCTGCTCTGCGATGAGCCGACAGGAGCGCTGGATTATAACACCGGCAAGCAGGTGCTGAAGCTTTTGCAGGATACCTGCCGGAATACCGGAACAACCGTCATCGTCATTACGCATAATCTGGCGATTGCGCCGATGGCGGACCGGGTGATTGAGATCAATAACGCCAAGGTGCGGAAAATGGTTGTTAATCCTTCCCCGGTATCCGTTAACGATATCGAATGGTAAGGAGCGGGCAGCGATGAAGAAACAGGCATTATGGAAGGATATCTTCCGGGAGATCGGGCATACCAAGGCCCGCTTTATTTCGATTTTTGCGATTATTATGCTGGGCGTCTGCTTCTTCTCAGGGATTAAGGCGGCCGGACCGGATATGCTGGATACCGCAGGCACCTTTTTCAAGGAAAAGCGGCTGATGGACCTGAAGGTGCAGAGCACGCTTGGCCTGACAGAAGACGAGCTTACGCTGCTGAAGGATGTGCCGGAGGTCGATGAGCTGCAGCCGGGCTACAGCGCGGATGTCTTCGCGGGAGAGAACGGCGTAATTCTGAAGGTCTATTCCTATAAACCGGAGCAGGCGCTTAACCAGTACCGCTTGATGGACGGGCGTCTGCCGGAGCAATCCGGGGAGATCGTGCTGGATGACCTGCTGGCCGGGGAGTATGTCCTTGGCGACAAGATCGTGTTCAGCGGGAACGGTACGGAAACAGAGCTGTCGGAAAGCTTCGGGACACTGGAGTATACGGTGGTAGGCTTCGCCCGCAGTCCCCAGTTCATTGAGAAAAACAACCGCGGCACCAGCACGATCGGCAAAGGCACGACAGATGCGTTCGCCGTCATTGCCGAGGCAGATTTCAAGCTGCCGGTCTATACCGAAGCGTACCTGTCATTTAAGGATACTGCCGGGATCGAAGCTTACAGTGCGGAGTATGAGACGCTGCTGGAGCAGCACACGGAGGCAGTGAAGCAGGCGATGGCGGGCGTGCCGGAAGCGCGGCTCTCCGAGCTGCGCGCTGAAGGGGAAGCAGAGCTCGCCAAGGGCCGCGCGGAGCTGGAAGCCGCCGAGCAGCAGCTCGCGCAGGCAGCCGGCCAGCTGACGGAAGAGCAGCGGCAGGAGCAGGCGGGAGCCGGCAGTGAAGCGGCTGAGCAGCTGGAAGCTGCCAGAGCGAAGCTGGCCGAAGGGGAACAGCAGCTGGCGGCGCTTACGCTGCCGAAGATTTATGTCACTGACCGGAATGCGAATCCAGGATATGCCGAATACAAAGACAATGCCGACCGGCTGTCGGCGATTGCCAGCGTGTTTCCGGTATTCTTCTTCCTGATTGCGGCGCTGGTCAGCCTGACAACCATGACGCGGATGGTCGAGGAGCACCGGCTGCAGATCGGTACACTGAAGGCGCTCGGCTATGGCAACCGTGACATTATGGCCAAGTTCCTGGTATACGGAACGCTTGCCAGTCTGGCCGGATCGGCAGTTGGCCTGGCAGTAGGGTTCACGCTGCTGCCGGCTATTATTTTCGATGCCTACAGCTCACTTTACAATCTGCCGGAGCTGATCAAGAGCTTCTACCCGTCATTTTCAATCATTTCTATTATTGTGGCTCTGGTCTGCACCACGCTTACAGCCTGGTTCGCTGCACGGGTGGAGCTGCGCGGCAATGCTGCCGTGCTGATGCGTCCGAAGGCGCCCAAGAGCGGACAGCGGATTTTTCTGGAGCGGTTAACCTTTATCTGGAGACGGCTCAGCTTTGTACAGAAGGTTACGGCCCGCAATCTGTTCCGCTACAAGCAGCGCATGTTCATGACCGTATTCGGCGTGGCCGGCTGTACGGCGCTGATCCTGACCGGCTTCGGGCTCAAGGATTCGATCGGCAGCATCGCTCCGAAGCAGTTCGGCGTCATTATGAAATACGATGCGCTGGTAGCGCTGCATACCGATGCCCCGGCAGAAGAGCAGCAGTCCTATGAGCAGCTGATCAGCAGCGAAGCAGCTATTACCGGTACACTGGATGTCGCCCAGGAGACGATGACCGCACGGGCCAGCGGTGTTAACGACCAGGATGTAAATCTGTTTGTGCCGGAAGCTGCGGATTCGCTGTCCGAGTATGTGTCGCTGCAGGATCGCAGCACCGGCGAAGCCCTGGAGCTTACGGATGAAGGAGTGATCATCTCGGAGAAGCTGGCCAAGCTGTACGGGCTTAAAGCGGGAGATACCCTGACCCTGGCGGACAGCAAAAATGAGCCGTTCGAGCTTCTAATTACGGGAATCACCGAAAATTATGTGCTTCACTATACCTATATGACCCCGGCGTATTATGCTTCCGTATTCGGGAAAGAGCCGGTATTTAATACCTCTTTACTGAATTATGATGCACCGGACAGTAATTGGGAGGAGCAGTTCGGCGAAAAGCTGACCGCGAGTGGACATGTAGCCGCAGTCAGCTTCTCCAGCAGCGTCGGTACGGCTTTTGATGATACGATGAAAAGCATGGACGTTGTCACACTGGTGCTGATCGTGTCCGCAGCGGCGCTGGCATTCGTCGTACTGTATAATCTGACCAACATCAATGTGTCCGAGCGGATCCGCGAGCTGTCGACGATCAAGGTGCTGGGCTTCTACGATAATGAAGTGACGATGTACATTTACCGGGAAAATATTATTCTGACCCTGCTCGGCATTGCCGCCGGTTCAGGCCTTGGCATCGTGCTGCACAGCTTCGTCCTGCAGACGGCTGAGCTGGATGCGACGATGTTCGCCCCGGTCATCGAGTGGCCGAGCTACATTTATGCGGCGGTACTCACCATGCTGTTCTCGGGCATCGTCATGGCCTTCATGCACATCAAGCTCAAACGGATTCATATGATCGAGGCGCTGAAGTCGGTAGAATAGCTTGTTAATGATGAAGACCCTTCCGGGAAGCCGGGAGGGTCTTTATACGTGCGCCTCCCAAGCGCGTGGTGCGGAGTTTACTGAGGCAGGGCTACAGCAATTTCATATGCAGGATCGGAAACGGGTTGCCTTGCTCATCAAAGGGCTGACGAACAGCATTTCGATTTTATGATCTTGTATGCCCATGAAAGCGAGGGGCGTCTTACCACTGTCATCGGCATAGAAGAACAAATCTTTAATCCCCCTGAGCTCTTGCAGGACAAGGGGACGCAGCGCGCAATTGCCTAACTTTAGTTTAAATTAGAACCATCGCGGTTACATAGAAAGAGTCGAAGGATTTAGTAGTTGTATAGCCCTAGTCACCAACCAGTGGAAATTCACAGAGGAGGAATGTACGATGAGCGATCAATTTACGGTTCAAGACCCTACAACGCAATATCAGAAGGCCACAGAGGAATTCGAGCAGCAGCAGCCTGCCCCCGGACTGGAAACGGAGATGGTTCCGAAACCGGATGACGGTGCGCAGACCTATAAAGGCAGCGGACGGCTGACCGGACGCAAAGCGGTAGTTACCGGAGCGGACAGCGGGATCGGCCGGGCGACGGCGATTGCTTTTGCCCGTGAAGGGGCTGACGTTGTCCTGGCCTATATGCCGGAGGAAGAGGCCGATGCGCGGGAGGTCGTTAAGCTCGTTGAGGAAGCCGGGCGTAAGGCGGTAGCCATGCCGGGTGATCTCAAGGACGAGCAGTACTGCGAGCAGCTAATTGAGGCTGCGGTCAAAGAGCTTGGCGGCATTGATATTCTGGCGAATATCGCGGGCATGCAGCAGTACGTGACCGACATCGCCGATCTGACGACGGAGCAATTTGATGCTACCTTTAAGACAAATGTATATTCGCTGTTCTGGCTCTGTAAAGCGGCCATCAAGCATATGAAGCCGGGCAGCACGATCATCAATACCTCTTCGATTCAGGCTTATACGCCTGCACCGATTCTGCTGGACTATGCGACGACCAAGTCGGCGATTAACACCTTCAGTAAATCACTTGCCCAGCAGGTGGCTGAAAAAGGGATCCGCGTCAACGTTGTAGCACCTGGACCCGTCTGGACTCCGCTGCAGATCAGCGGCGGCCAGCCGGTAGAAGCGCTGAAGGACTTCGGCGCCAAGACACCGCTTGCCCGTCCGGGACAGCCGGCCGAAATGGCACCAGCGTACGTGTTCCTGGCCAGCCAGGAATCCAGTTATGTCAGCGGCGAGACGCTGAATGCGAACGGCGGTATGCCTACGCCTTAAGTCATAGGCGCTGAAGCGATTGATTATAACCATAGCCCCCGGCTGTAGGCCTGAGCATGCTCAGGTCAATCAGCCGGGGGCTTTTATTACGTGGTGCTGACTAGAAGCCGCCCGGCTAACGGACACACATGACGTTAACGTTGTAATTTTGCCGGATGTGTTTGGCTAACGGACCCCAGTGACCTTAATCCGGCTGATCAGATGTAAAAGCTGCTCTATCCGCACAAATAACGGCTCCTGAGTCCGTTAAAGGCTGGAAAATCGGAATAATTGAAGATTAACGGCTCCTGAGTCCGTTGCAAGCTGGAGATGGGCTGTTTTACAGGAACAGCCTGATTCAGGGTGCTTCCCGTCCGGCGGCAGCGGAGATATAATTTGCTAAATTCAGCTTGCATCCCGTACCTGTAAACTGCTACATTCGCAGTGTGAAGCATGCGGAGCAGCATTAAGCTTTTAACTCCAGCCGTGCCAGAATAAACGTGAAGGATGATTAGAATTGCAACGATTAACGGAGCTATCCGGCTGCGGCAACCCCCGCCTGTCCCCCCGCGCATTAACTGATTTCTTCTCCCGCATCCAGCAATCCGGACTCGCCGTCAACACCTTCATGCTGCTGCAGGACGGTGCAGTAACGGCGGAGTTTGCACGGTCGCCCTATCGGGTGGACCGGCCGCAGCTGCTGTATTCGTTGAGCAAAAGTGTTACCTCCATTGCGGCAGGCATCGCTATAGATGAAGGACTGATGAAGCTTACGGACACGGTCATCTCCTTTTTTCCTAACAAGCTTCCTGACACCATTTCTGCCAACCTAGCCCGGATGACGGTGCATCACCTGTTGTCAATGAATGCGGGGCACGGGGATAACATATACGGGGCTGTGGCGCAGACAAAGGATTGGGTGCAGGCGTTCCTGGCCCAGGAGGTCGCGCATGAGCCGGGCAGCCATTATGTATACAGCACACACTGCACGTACATGCTGTCGGCCATTATTGAACAGGTCGCCGGAGAGAAGCTGGTTGATTTTCTGATGCCGCGGCTGTTTGAGCCGCTTGGCATTCCCCGCCCGGTCTGGGAGACTTGCCCGCTCGGCATAACCGCCGGAGGGATGGGACTTAGCCTGTCTACCGAGAGCATAGCCAAGCTTGGTCAGCTGCTGCTGAACAAAGGGGAATACGCAGGTACAAGAATCGTGTCAGAGCGTTATCTGGCTCTGGCTGCCAGTGAGCAAAGCGACAACCGGCCGTCTGCCAAGCCAGGACGGATGGATTCCGCCCAGGGCTACGGCTACCAGTTTCATTTATGCCGGAGAGGCTGCTTCCGGGGAGACGGCTCCTTTGGTCAGCTGCTCTTAGTAGCTCCGCAGGAGAATATCGTGATCGCGGCAACGTCCGCTTTTCCCGGCATGCAGCAGTTGCAGACCTTGCTTGATCTTATCTTTGAACAGCTTTTCGACCGCATGGATCAGCCGGAGGCGCATAACTCACTTGAGCTCAATGCAAATGAAAGCCTCGTATTCAGCCAGACTCATCCGGCCATGCTGCGTCCCTCCACACCCCCGCCCGAAAGCAGACCCGGACTAAAGCCTGCAGTGTACCGCCTGGCAGACAATCCGCACGGTCTGAAGGTAATCGCACTGGATATGCGGGAGGAGCAGCTGATGCTGCAAATGGTTTACGGGGATGCACGGGATGGCGTGCTGCCGTTCCATTTTGACAAAATGCTCTACACACAGGGGGTGTTTTACAAGGACCTGGCGTTGCATAAGCAGGAAGTTATCACTACAGCAGCGTGGCAGGACCGGGACAGCTTAAAGCTGACCCTGATCTACCCCGAGACTCCTTATATCGTTACTTACATCATGGAGTTCCGGCCGGCGGCCATTCAGCTTACCTTTCAAATGAACGTCTCCCTGAACATTGCGGAGTACAGTACAACCGGCATCCTAACAGCAGCAGGCGTCACCCCCTAAATCATGCTATAGTTAACCCAGACAGCCTTACAGCTGATTTATACAATAAAAGAGGTTAAGCATGCAGATTCAAATCGGAGATCAGACCCTGACGCTGAACATCCAGTACAGCAAACGGAAAAAAATATCCCTTCAGATAGACGGGGCCGGCCGGCTCAATGTCAAAGCGCCAAAGGGGATGGCTGATGAGGTGATCCTGAGTGCAGTCCAGGGACACAGCGCCTGGATTACAGAGAAGCTGCGCAGCCTGGAGGCAGCCAAGCAGGTACCGCAGCCGAAGGAGTATCAGGAGGAGGGGAGCTTCCTCTATTTGGGCAAGGAATATCCGCTGCATAAGCTGATCGAGACCGGTGAGCGGGATGCGGAGACGCTGAAGCAGGAGCTTAAAAAGTTTTATTTTAATAGTCTGAAAAAAGTGATTGCCGAGCGTATGCCGCATTACCAGAACCAGCTGAAGGTAAGGCCGAAATCGTTCGAGATCGTGGAGTCCCGCACCAAATGGGGGAGCTGCAGCGCGGACAAGAAGCTGACCTTCAACTACCGGCTGGCCATGGCCCCGCCCGAGGTTATCGATTATGTGATCATTCATGAGCTGTGTCATCTGCTGCATATGAACCATGACCGGTCGTTCTGGCGGCGGCTCGGCAGCATCATGCCGGACTATAAGGAGAAGGAAGAATTCCTGGCCCGTTTCGGCGGGTTTATGACGCTGTAATTTAAGCAATAGACATCCATGCCGCCTAGCGGCACCCAAGAAGGATGAAAATGGGTACTTGTCGAAGTTTCCTTTTACGGCTGGCGAAGAGAGGTCGAGT
>NZ_JARXXP010000045.1 GCF_029893965.1 Paenibacillus sp. PastM-3 | reverse complement strand
CACAAACCACAAACCACAAACCACAAACCACAAACCACAAACCACAAACCACAAACCACAAACCACAAACCACAAACCACAAACCACAAACCACATCCTCAGTCATTCCACGACTGATAAATCCGCCGCACCTCGCGGAACGACTGCTTGGGCTTGCGGTATTCGTTGACGAGGCCTTTGTTGTTGAAGCCGCGGGCCCGGTCGCGGAAGTTCTTGCTGCTGCTCTTCAGGTCGCCGCGGATGTCGGCGAACTGCCAGATGTAGGTGCCGCCGATCTTCGGATCAGCGCGGAAGATGTTCAGCGCTTCGGTCACGATATGCGCCTGATAGTCCTCGCTGAACAGCCGCGGCTCCCAGCCGACGTCCCCGAACAGTCCGGCACCGCCGAACTCGGTCATCAGCACCGGCGTGCCGCCCGCCCCCAGCTGCTCCGCCCGCTTATGGAACTGCTCCAGCATGCCCTTGAAGCCGCTGACCTCGCCTTCGTACCAGCCAAAATATTTGTTGATGCCGATCACATCAAACAGCGGCAGCAAAATATCCTCCAGCGGATGCATGGTGGCATAGGTCACGAGCCGGGAAGCGTCGAGCTTCCGCACAAGTCCGATCAGTGCTTCTGTGAATGCATAGGCCTCCTGCGTGCGGGTATCGATTTCATTGTGTACTGACCAGAACACCACGCTCGGATGATGAACATGCGTCCCGATCATCTCTTCAATCATGGTCAGGGCGCGGTCCCGGAACAGCGGCTCGCTGACGGTCTCATTCGGCAGGAAGCAGCCCCAGATCGGAATCTCGCTCCAGAATACAAGCCCGTTCTCATCTAGCAGGTCAAGCCAATAGGAGCTTTGCGGATAATGGGAGCCCCGGACGGTGTTGCAGCCCAGCTCCAGAATGATATCCAGCTCCTTATGCATCAGCTTCGGCGGGAAGGCAAAGCCCCATTCCGGATGCTCCTCATGCCGGTTCACACCCTTCAGATAAACAGGAGCGCCGTTGATCAGAATCCGGTGGTCCTTGGTCTCAATAATGCGGAAGCCGATCCGCTCGATCTTGTCGTCATGCTCTGTCCGCAGCTGGAACGTATACAATTCCGGCTTGCCGATATTCCACAGACGCACGTCCGTCAGCCGCAGCTTGATCACATGGTTTACTATTTGTCCTGCTTCAACCTGCACATCCTCCGCGTGCAATTCCTGCCCGCCTTCACTGAGCACCAGCCTGGTCGCCAACGCATCCGTCAGCAAAGAGCGCAACTGCACCTGTACAGACACCTCAGCCTCTGCATCCTGCAGCTCATAATCGATCTTCAGCTGTTCAATATAGAGGTCCGGCAAAAACTGCAGCTCCACCGAGCGGATGATACCGCCGTAATGGAACCAGTCCACCTGCTCCGTCGGAATGGTGAAGCGGTCCAGCGTGCTGTCCGTGCGGATAATCAGCTCATGCTCTCCTGCAGCCAGGGACGGCACAAGGAACTCAAAAGGCGTAAAGCCGCCGTAATGGTAGCCCAGATGCTGCCCGTCCAGGTAAACATCGGAGTGACCCTGCACCGCGTGGAAAATCAGCCGGACATGCTGCTCACTGCCCAGCACGATTGTTTTGCGGTACCAGCCGATGCCCTCATATTCATACATTCCCAGCTCATTATTCCAGCAGGAAGGGACGTAAAGGGTTTGCTGAGAATGTGGAAAACGCTCAAACCATCTTTTCTCAAGGCCTTCTTTCAAAGGATCTTTCGCGAAATCCCAAGGCCCGTCCAGCAGCTCTGTTACGCGGATATTATGCTGACGAAAAGTTCTTAACAAGTATGTGCGCCTCCCCGTTATTGTGCGATGGCATTGTCTTTTACAGGCATCGTGTTAGTATGGATAGTATCATTTACCACTCGGGCATTGAATAGAAAAAAACAATAATGTCTTGTATAAATCGCGCCTGCAGCAGCAAAGGGGAGACTGTGCTTGGAAGAGAATGCCTATAACCTGAATGACCTGAGCGTGCACATTCATTTTGTGCTGGATAAAGTGACTTTTCCGGGCTGGGAGGATATCCGCAACATGGTCAATGTGCACAGCCTGTACTGGATTCATGAGGGGGAGGGGATCTTCCGGACCAATGTGGAGCATAAGGTGCAGGCAGGGATGCTGGCTTATCTGAAGCCCGGCCTCAAAATGTCCATGCGTTCAGAAATAGAAGCCCCGCTGCGCATCACGATGCTGCTGTTCGATTGTGCGGAGCTCGGCTATGATGCGGTCTGGAGGAACGTCCAGCCCATAGAGACACTTCGGCTTCCTTTTCTGGGCCAGTATGGCCCCCGGCAGGCTGAGGAGATCGGCGCTATGTTCCGGGAGATTAACCAGGAGTGGCTGCCGGGGCAGACTGCCGGAACGGCCGTTTCCCGTGCCAAAACACAGATTCTGCTCCATAAGCTGCACCAGAGCGTCCGGGCGGACTGGAATGTGATGGAGTCGGGAGCTTTTGCCGCCTTTGAGCAGATTAAGAGCAAGCTTGAGAATGCCTACATGGACCATCACCGGATCGAAAAAATGGCGGAGGAGTACGGTATTTCAGCTTCATACCTGCGCAAGCTTTTCCTGAAATATACCGGCATGGGGCCGAAGGAATATCATATGCACATCCAGAACCAGCAGGCGTGCCGCTACCTGACGTTTACGGATTATCCGGTGCGGGAAATCGCTAAGCTGTGCGGCTTTTACGAGGAATATCATTTCAGCAAAATGTTCAAGCAGCTAAACGGCGTATCGCCGACAGCCTATAGGAGCAGCCAGCGATCCGGGGAGTAAGCAGAACAAGAGGAACCACAGGCGGTGGAAAATGCCGGGTCTGTGGTTCTTTTTTTACGGAAAAGATTATGCCATGATAGCTACAGGGGGCGACTTACGGATGTTTAATGATTTCAGGCTCATTGCCGGGCGGCCGGTGTATGTGCAGGTTAAGGATTATATGAAAAGCCTTATTCTGAGGGGTGCCCTCCAGGGGGAGCAGAAGCTGCCCTCTACCCGGGAACTGAGCCTGCTGCTCAAGGTCAGCCGCAACTCCGTGATCTCCGCCTACATGGCGCTGGAGGATGACGGGTTCGCTTATACGGTGCAGGGGCAGGGGAGTTATGTCAGTAACACAGCCCTCCCGGAGAATACAGCAGCACCTGCCTGGAGTGTAGACTGGAAAAGCCGCCTGAGCAGCAGGGCGCTGCTGGCCGAAGAGCTGGATATTATGAAACGCGGCATCCGCGCGGGGAAGGACACGATTTCTTTTACCAGTATCGCACCGGATGAAAGCCTGTTCGATCTGGACAATGTAAAACGCGCCTTTCTGGAGCGGATGTCAGTAGAAGGCAATGTTCTGCTGAACTATGGTTATGCCAAGGGGTATAAGCCTTTAATAGATTATTTGAAGAAATACATGGAGCATAAGGGCGTAGACATGCGCGGCAAGGATCTGCTGATTACGAACGGGTTCACGGAGGGTTTTGATATTGTGCTGTCAGCGCTGGGTCAGCGCCACGGGAAGGTGCTCTGCGAGAATCCGACCCATCATACGGCGCTCAAAAACCTGCGGCTGAACGGCTTCGGTATCCGTGGAGTGGCCATGGAGCGTGACGGCATCCATCTCGGTGAGCTGAAGCAGGCGCTGGAGGAAGGGATGTATGATTGTGCCTACCTCGTACCGTCCTACCACAATCCGACCGGAATCGTCATGTCTCCCGAAAAAAGGCTGGGCGTGATGAAGCTGATGGCCGACTACGGTGTGCCGGTGATTGAGGACGGGTTCAACGAGGAGCTGCGCTATTCCGGCTCGCATGTGGCTCCGCTGATCGCGGCGGCCGGGGGCGGCAACAGTGTGATTTATCTGGGTAGCTTTTCCAAGGTGCTGTTCCCGGGCCTTAGAGTAGGCTGGGTGCTGGCGGACCAGGAGCTGATCTACTATCTGGAAAGTGTCAAAAGAGCACGCAGCATCCACACCTCGACGCTCGACCAGTCCATACTGTATCAATATTTGCTCGGCGGGAATTTGGAGAAGTATCTCAAACGGGCCAGAACGGAATATAAGCGGAAATACGAGCTGACGATGGCGTGCTGCAGGGAGCTTTTGCCGGATTGCAAGGTGAGCGGGGACGGGGGATTGCATCTGTTCGTCACGTTTCCGGAGGGCTTCAGCACAAGAGAGCTGCTGGCGGCGTGCCGGGAGCAGGGGGTTATTTTTACGGTGGGGGATATGTTCTTTACAGACGGAACAGGACAGAACACGCTGCGGCTGGGCTTCTCCAGGGTGGCGGATGACGATATACGCAGGGGAATCGGGATCATCGGCAGGACAGCACGGCAACAACTACTCGGATGAGATGAAAAGGGGAATGGGGATATGTTAAAAGTAGGCGTAATTATGGGCGGAGTGTCCTCTGAATACGAAGTGTCGCTGAATACCGGTAAAGAGATGCTGAAGCATCTGGACCGGAGTAAATATGAGGCGGTGCCGGTTATCATTGAGGAGCGCGGACAGCTGGTTGAGGCGGTAAAAGGGCTGGATTTCGCGCTGCTGGCGCTCCATGGCGCCTACGGTGAGGACGGAACGGTGCAGGGAACGCTGGAAACGCTCGGTATCCCCTACTCCGGGAGCGGTGTGCTGGCGAGCAGCGTGTGCATGGATAAGCATCTGTCCAAAACCATTCTCCGCAGCACAGGCGTGCTGACCCCGGATTGGCTGTGCTGGGACAGTATGGAGGACTATTCGGAAGAAGCTGTGGGACAGCTGGGCTACCCGGTTATGGTAAAACCGAATTCCGGCGGCTCCAGCATCGGCATGTCCAAGGTGGATAACGCTGAGGGGCTTCGTGAGGCGGTGGAAAAAGCTTTTGCCGAGGATCGTGCGATCCTGATCGAGGCCTTCACCGAAGGGCAGGAGATTACCTGCGCCATCCTTGGCGGGGAGCTGCTGCCGGTGATCGGCATCCAGTCGCTGGGTGCGGAATGGTTCGATTACAGCGCCAAATATGAGCAGGGCGGGGCAGATGAGCAGGTTATCCAGCTGTCGCCGGGTACACATGAACGGGTGCGGACGGCGGCGTTCGCCTGCTATAAGGCGCTGAAGTGCTCTGTCTACGCCAGAGTAGATATGCTGCTGCAAAAGGGCGAGCCGTACGTGCTTGAGGTAAATACGCTGCCGGGCATGACCGGAACGAGCCTGCTGCCGCGCAGCGCCGCTGCTGCCGGGTATACGTTCAGCGGGTTGCTGGACGCGATTATTGAAGGCTCGCTGCGGGAGCGGGGGGAAGGTGCGGGGCGGAGTAAGGGCGCTGCCGGGGAGAATGCAGAGCTGATGCAGAAAGGGGATGGGCCGGGCGAAGCAGTGGCTGAAGGATATAATACGGAAGCCGAGGCGGCGGGAGCACACGCGGCAACGGAGGAAATAGGCATACGGGAGGTGACCAGCCATGTTTAATGAGCAGGTGTCTCCGTACACGCAGGGGTGGATTGCCCCGCGTGTGCGGGAGATCGCGCCTTCGGGCATCCGCGCTTTTTTTGATCTTACAGCGGGTAACAACGATATTATTTCACTTGGTGTGGGAGAGCCTGACTTCAAAACGCCGGAGCATATCCGGGCTGCCTGTATCCGTGCGCTGGAGCGCGGCGAGACTACATACACGCCGAACAGCGGACTGCCCGAGCTGCGGGAGGAGATTGCTTGTTACCTGCGTAATAGCTTCGGGCTCCACTATCAGGCTGCTGATGAGGTGATCGTTACCGTAGGCAGTAGCGAAGCGCTGGACCTGGCGCTGCGGGCATTCACCGCTCCGGGGGATGAGATTATCATCCCTTCTCCAAGCTACATTGCTTACTCGCCGATAGCCCATCTGAACGGGGGCACGCTGGTCGAAGTGGAGACTACGGCGGAGCAGGGCTTTAAGCTGACGGCTGAAGCCTTGGAAAAGGTGATCACGCCGCGCTCCAAGCTGCTGGTGCTGAATTTCCCTAGCAATCCTACCGGGGCGGTGATGTCTTATGAAGACTGGCTGCCGATTGCTGAACTGGTGAAGCAGCATAACCTGCTGGTGCTGTCAGATGAAATCTATGCCGAACTGACCTATGACAGCAAGCATGTCAGCATTGCCTCGCTTCCCGGGATGCAAGAGCGGACGATCCTGATCAGCGGCTTCTCCAAGGCGTTCGCCATGACCGGCTGGCGCGTCGGCTACGCCTGCGGGAACCGCGAGCTGCTGGGTGCGATGCTGAAGATTCATCAGTACACCGCGATGTGCGCGCCGGTGCTGGGCCAGATCGCTGCCCTGGAATCGCTGCGCAGCGGGCTGGCTGACAAGGACCGGATGAAGGAAGTCTTCCGGCAGCGCAGAACGCTGTTTGTCGAAGGTCTGCGGACCATCGGCCTGGACTGCCGTGAGCCGGAAGGGGCGTTCTACGCCTTCCCGTCCATTGCCCGCACCGGAATGCGGTCGGAGGATTTTGCACTGCGGCTGCTGCAGGAAGCAGGGGTTGCCGCTGTTCCCGGGCATGTGTTCGGAAGCGGCGGCGAAGGGCATATCCGCTGCTCTTATGCTGCTTCCACCGCTAAGCTGACCGAGGCGCTGGAGCGGATGGATGGCTTCATGAAAGTAAAAATGTAATTGTAAGATCATGGCGTATCCCCTATAATCCTTGAAGAAGAAAAAGGGATATGGCAATGAGACGTGTGCTGATGCATAACGGCGGCAGACGGGCGCTCCCTTCTTCGGAGGGGGCTTTTTGGCGTGATTTGGGGCGGAGAAAAGGGCTTCCGGGCCGGGACTGCTGTTTCGGCGGTGCTTGCTGATTCACGGCTTCTTGCCCTAAGAGTGTTGCCTTTTCGCGGCAGACGCATAAGGGATCTCTGGAAGCCTCCTGGGGGCGAGGATCGCCCAATACTTCCCGATGTGCATGGATTCATGGACTTATAACTGCTGAAGCTTTCTGAGCCAGCTTGGCTGATGTATGCTCTGTTCAGCTGTAACGGACACAGATGACCTTATTTGCTCATTTCAGCCTTTTTGGACCAGCTAACGGACTCCAGTGCTCTTATTACTCTCAAATACCGTCTTATTTGGTATTTAATCAGTATATAAAGGCTCCTGAGTCCGTTAGCTCAAGGAATTGTCTGTAGGCTGATTAATAAGGGCTGTACGGTCCGTTAGCATTTCTGGCCCCTTAATGGCAGTGCGTTTGCTAAGATATTGTTAAGAAACAAGCGGTGAGTAGCTAGTGGCAGATGGTGAGTGGATAGTGGCTGATGTTGAGTAGCTGGTGGCACAGGGCGAGTTGATGGTGGCTGATGTTGGGTAGCTAATGGCACAGGGCGAGTGGATAGTGGCTGATGTTGAGTAGCTAATGGCAGATGGCGAGTTGATAATGGCTGATGTTGGAGTAGCTGGTGGCGCAGGGCGAGTTGATAGTATCAGATGTTGAGTAGTAGTGGTAGATGGCGAGTGGATAGTGGCTGATGTTGAGTAGCTGGTGGCAGATGGCGAGTTGATGGTGGCTGATGTTGGGTGGCTAGTGGCAGATGGCGAGTTGATGGTGGCTGATGTTGGGTGGCTGGTGGCATAGGTCGAGTCGATGGTGGCTGATGTTGGGTGGCTGGTGGCACAGGTCGAGTTGATGGTGGCTGATGTTGAGTAGCTAATGGCACAGGGCGAGTTGATAATGGCTGATGTTGAGTAGCTAGTGGTAGATGGGGAGTAGCTGGAGACAGATGGCGAGCAGCTAGTGGCTAGTGACAGATTGTGTGTGGTAGATCGCATTTGCCGGGCTGCTTGTGGGAGATTCAGGATACGCGGCAGATAGTATGAAATGTGAGGTAGACGATACATAGGAGGAATTGCGATGCAAGCAGCAATTGATCAAGTCATCAGCCGGATCACACCGGCTGACAAGGAAGCGGTACAGCGGGCGGAGCAGCGGCTCGATATTTTGACCAAGCCGCCGGGGAGCCTCGGACGGCTGGAGGAGCTGGCGGTACGGCTCGCGGGGATTTCAGGCACGGAGCAGCCGGCTTACGGCAAGCGGACCGTGGTGGTTATGGCTGCCGACCACGGCGTGTGCAGCGAAGGTGTCAGTGCTTTTCCCCAGGAGGTCACCGTGCAGATGGCCTACAATTTCCTCGGCGGCGGCGCAGGGGTCAATGTGCTGGCCCGGCAGGCCGGCGCAGAGGTCAAGCTGGTTGACATCGGCATAGCCGGGGACGTCAGCCATCCTGAGCTGATCGCCCGGAAAGTGCGCTACGGCAGCGGCAATATGGCGCAGGGGCCGGCGATGAGCCGCGAAGAAGCGCAGCAGGCTATTCTGGCCGGGATCAGCGTGGCTGAGGAAGCTGTAAAGAGCGGAACCGGGATTTTTATTACCGGCGAAATGGGGATCGGTAATACAACAGCCAGCGCTGCGGTTCTTTGTGCACTGGAAAGCATCCCGGCGGAAACGGCTGTCGGCCGCGGTACCGGTATTGACGATGAGCGGCTGCGTCACAAAATTGCCGTTGTAGAACGTGCGCTGAAGCTGAATGCACCTGATCCCGGGGATGGAATGGATGTGCTGTCCAAGGTTGGCGGACTTGAGATCGCCGGTCTGGCCGGTCTCATACTGGGGGCGGCAGCGGCCAAGGTTCCCGTGGTACTCGACGGCTTCATCTCCGGAGCGGCGGCGCTTGTCGCCAAGGCGCTTGCCCCGGAGTCCGTTAACTACATGATCGCTTCCCATATCTCCGGCGAGCAGGGGCATAGGCTGATGCTGGAGCGGCTGGGACTGACAGCGCTGCTTGATCTTGGGCTGCGTCTTGGGGAAGGGACAGGAGGCGTGCTCTGCCTCCACCTGATTGAAGCAGCCAGCCGCATAATGCGGGAGATGGCCACCTTCGAAAGCGCGGGGGTCTCGGGAGCGGAGAGCCGATGAGCATTCTTGTAACAGGCGGTGCGCGCAGCGGCAAAAGCGGCTTCGCCGAGCGGCTCACACTGTCACTGGCAGAGCAGGCAGTGTATGTGGCGACCGCACAGTCATTCGATGATGAGATGAAGGTGCGGATTGCCCTGCACCGGCGGCAGCGCGGGGAAAGCGGCGGGCAATGGCAGACGCTGGAGGAGCCGCATGAGCTGCCCGCACTGCTTGACCGTCTCTCGGGAGGCAGGGCGGTGCTGGTGGATTGCCTGACGCTCTGGCTGTCAAATGTGCTGCTGGCTGTTGAAAGCGAGCCGGACAGGCAGGAACGGGTGGAGCAGGAGATCGCCCGGCTAGAGGATAGCGTATCGTCCTTTCAAGGGACGCTGGTCCTTGTAACGAACGAAGTTGGTGACGGAATCGTACCGGAATATGCGCTCGGACGGCTGTACCGGGATCTGGCCGGCAGGATGAATGCCAGGGTGGCTGCACGTTGCCAGCAGGTCTTTCTGGTCACTGCCGGCATTCCAATAGAGCTCAAGAGCAGGGAGTACAAGCTGTGAGCGCGCGCAGGGATGCCGCAGCCGCTTTTCAGTTTCTGTCCCGCTTTCCGGTTAAGGATGGCGGAGACTTCTCGCCGGAGCTGCTGCGTCGCAGCGTGGTCTATTACCCGCTGGTCGGCGCAGCCATCGGGCTTAGCGCAGCGGCGGCAGCAGCAGCTGCCGCCTGGCTGCTGCCGGTCTGGCCTGCTGCTGTCATCACCCTCATCCTGTGGGTGGGACTGACCGGCGGGCTGCACCTGGACGGCTGGATGGACAGCGCCGATGCGCTGCTCAGCTACCGCTCAAGGGAGCGGATGCTGGAGATCATGAAGGACAGCCGCGTGGGGGCCATGGGCGTGCTGGCCTGCGTGCTTCTGTTGCTGCTGAAGGCAGCGCTCCTGGCAGCCTTTATCGGGGGTAGCCGTTACTACGAGCTGCCGCTGCTCCTGCTGCCGCCGGTGTGGAGCCGCTGGTACATGGTGCGGGCCATGGCCCGCTTCCCCCTGGCCCGCGGCAATGAAGGCCTGGCAGCGAGCTTCGCCGCGCTGCCGGTCCGCCAGGAGCGGCGCGCCATGCTGCTCGCCGCTCTGCTGACGCTTCCCGCAGCCGCAGCACCTCTGGTGCTGGGCGCGGGAGGCGGGGCGTGGCCGCAGCATCTGGCTGCGGCCTGCCTGGCGCCGCTGGCCGCCATAGCCTGCGGCGGATACGCGGCGCGGCGGATCAGCAGCCGGCTCGGCGGGCTCACCGGCGACGTGTACGGCGCGCTGAACGAGCTGCTCGAAGCAGCATTGCTGCTGCTTCTTGTGCTGCTGCAGCACAATCTACTGTAGCAGTTGCCGGGCAGACGAGCTGTACGCGGGAGCAGAAGCAGGCCTGGCCAGCGGCCTTTACTCCGATTAGCAGGAAGAGAGCGAGGAACCATACATGAAGAAGCAAGCAGAGCAACAAGCGGACAGATATGTACCACAGCGGCCGGCGGCCGTTCTGATGATACAGGGAACCGCTTCGGATGTCGGCAAAAGCCTCGTCACCGCGGCCATCGGCCGGATTATGACACAGGACGGATACCATGTAGCTCCGTATAAATCGCAGAACATGGCGCTGAATTCCTATGTTACCGAAGACGGCAGGGAAATCGGCCGCGCCCAGGGGATGCAGGCCGAAGCTTTCGGCATAACAGCCACCACGGACATGAATCCGATTCTGCTGAAGCCATCCGGGGAGATGAGCGCCCAGATTGTGGTGCATGGTGTGCCGCATACGGCGCTCAGTGCCAGGGAGTACCGGGAGAAGTTTCTACCAGAGGCGAAGGATACCGTGCTATCTGCGCTTGGCAGGCTGCGTGATACCTATGACGCCGTGCTGATGGAGGGTGCAGGCAGCCCGGCGGAGATTAATCTGAAGGCCAGGGATATCGTCAATATGAATCTCGCTGGCTGGGCAGATGCTCCGGTACTGCTGGTTGCAGATATTGACCGGGGCGGCGTGTTTGCGTTCCTGGTAGGTACGCTGGAGCTGCTTGAGCCGCATGAACGGGCCCGGGTAAAGGGCTTTATTATCAACAAATTCCGCGGCGACCTGTCTCTGCTGAAGCCGGGGCTGGACTGGCTGGAGGAGCGTACTGGCATCCCGGTGCTTGGAGTGCTGCCCTTCCTGCCGCAGCTGCGGATTGAGGCGGAAGACTCCGTAGTTCTGGAAGGAGCCCCGGCACGCTCATCCGGCAGCGCCAAAGAACTGGATATTGCGGTTATCCGTTATCCGCGCATCTCAAATTTTACCGATTTTGATCCGCTGCAGGATGAGCCGGATACCTCAGTGCGTTATGTGAACTCCGCTTTAGAGCTCGGTAGGCCGGACGTTATCATTCTGCCGGGCACCAAAAATACGGCGGCAGACCTGGCATTTCTGAGGCAGCAGGGGTTCCCGGTGGCTATTGCACAGGCGCTACGCCAAGGGACCCTGCAACTTGCCGGAATCTGCGGCGGCTATCAGATGCTGGGGCAGAAGCTGCTTGATCCGGATGGGGTGGAGAGCGCAGAGCCGGGAGAAAGCGACGGACTCGGTTATCTGCCGCTGTCGACGGTATTTTTGCAGCATAAAACCACCGTTCGGGTCCATGGTGTACTCGCCGCCGGCCATCCGCTGCGGTTAAGCGGAGCTGCTCCGGAAGATGCCGCTGGTACCGCTGTCAGCGGATATGAAATTCATATGGGAACAACTGCAAATCATGATCCTGACGCGGTCCGCAGCCTGTTCAGGCTGGCGGGGGAGGACGGGCAGGAGCAGTCTGAAGGCTGGGGGACGCCTGACGGCAGAATCTGGGGAACCTATCTGCATGGCCTGTTCCATAACGATGAGCTGCGCCGCCGCTGGCTGGACGGTATACGGGAAGCCAAAGGATTACCTCCGCTGGCCGTTACCTTCTCGGCGGCTGCCGTGCGTGAGCAGGAGTTCGACCGGCTGGCTTCATCTGTGCGGGAGAACCTGAATATGGAGGCAGTATATACAATAATGGGCCTGCCCGGAAAAGAGGGATAGCAATGTTCATGGCTATACTGCTGTTTATAGTGGCCGGGCTGGCCGAGATCGGCGGAGGGTATCTGGTCTGGCTCTGGCTGCGGGAGTCCCGTCCGCTCTGGTACGGGATTACAGGCGCAGTCATCCTGATTGCCTATGGCATCATCCCTACTATCCAGAAGTTCCCGTCCTTCGGCAGAGTGTACGCGGCATACGGCGGCGTGTTCATTGTGCTGGCAGTCCTGTGGGGCTGGCTGGTCGATAAAAAAACACCGGATATGTACGACTGGATCGGCGCCGCCATCTGCGTAGTCGGAGTCTCAGTCATACTGTGGGCACCGAGAAGCTGATTATATTACTGTAAGCAGCTGCCTGTTGAGCACTTAACATACCAATCAAAGGTTGCAAAGTTAACCGGCATGCAGCTGAAATATTATGCAGCCCTGTAACGGACTGAGATGACCTTATTCCCCGCCAAAAGCCTAGTTGTACAACCTAACGGACCTCAGCGTCCTTATTTGGCTATATTGGGGTGAAAAACGCCTGCCAGGCAGCCAATAAGGGCGCTACGGTCCGTTAGCTGAGGCAAACTGAAATAACAGATAGAATAAGAGCGCTACGGTCCGTTAGAAGTCAGAACAGCAGAAGCCGCAATAGATAGCGGCCAGCTATCAGAACAGCAGAAGCCGCAATAGATAGCGGTCAGCTATCAGAATCAGCAGAAGCCGCAATAGATAGCGGCCAGCTATCAGAATCAGCAGAAGCCGCAATAGATAGCGGCCAGCTATCAGAACAGCAGAAGCCGCAATAGATAGCGGCCAGCTATCAGAATCAGAAGAAGCCGCAATAGATAGCGGCCAGCTATCAGAATCAGCAGAAGCCGCAGCAGTTAGCGGCCAGCTATCAGAATCAGCAGAAGCCGCAATAGATAGCGGCCAGCTATCAGAATCAGCAGAAGCCGCAGCAGTTAGCGGCCAGCTAGCAGAATCAGCAGAAGCCGCAGCAGTTAGCGGCCAGCTATCAGAATCAGAAGAAGCCGCAATAGATAGCGGCCAGCTATCAGAATCAGAAGAAGCCGCAATAGTTAGCGGTCAGCTATCAGAATCAGCAGAAGCCGCAGCAGTTAGCGGCCAGCTATCAGAATCAGCAGAAGCCGCAGCAGTTAGCGGTCAGCCCTCTCATGCAGCTGGCGGCACAAATGCACTAGCTAGGCAGAGGCTGCAGGCAGTGCTTACAAAAAAAGCAGCACCGGGGTATTTTGGAACTGTAGTACAGCCGTTCCTCTATCGACTATCGCAACTAAAAAGGACCCTCTGGAAGCTTGCCGTCAAGCGGCGCTTTCAGAGGGTCCTTTATAATTAAATCTTAAACTGGGCGACAGCCCGCTGGAGCTTGACAGCCTGCTCGTGCAGATGCTCTACAGTCAGCGAATTGCTCTCCAGCTCCTGATGCTGCCGTGAGGAGTCTTCGGCAAGCGAATCAGCAATGGTCTGTGACACGGCCGTAATCTGTGCCGCTTCTTCAACAGAGGCACTGACTTCCTCGGTGCCGGCGGAGATTTCCTGGGTTGCGGCGGAGACGGACTGGATGCTGTGGTTGATGCTCTGAATCAGAATGAGCAGGTGATTGAAGGCATCTCCGGCAGCAACAACTTTGCCGACCCCGGAGGATACCTCTGCGTTTACGTGGTTCATTTCCTCTACCGAACGGTTCATATCCTCCTGCAGGCTGAGCAGGAACTCACGGATCTGCTCATTGGATTGCTTCGACTGCTCGGACAGCTTGCGGACCTCTCCGGCGACAACGGCGAAGCCCCGCCCATGCTCACCTGCACGGGCCGCTTCAATCGAAGCGTTAAGTGACAGCATTTGAATCTGCTTCGTAATCTCGGTAATGCCCTGAACCACTTCGCCGATCATCTGGGAACGTTCGTTCATGATACGGAACTGCTCAAGCGAATGCACGGAGACCTGCTCTACCTGGCGCATTTGCTCAACGGCACTCCGTGCGGTTTCATTCCCGCCGGTTGCTTCCTGCGAAGCCTCACTGATCTGCTCGGTTACTTCGCCGGCAGCGGCAGCGATATGCTGGATGCCGACATTGATTTCTTCCATCGCTTTGGAATTCTCTAAGGCGCTGGCCGCAATGGTTGCGCTGCCCTTGCTGATCTCAGTCACCGACTCGGCGGAACGTTCAGCCATTGTGTTCAGTACCTCTACACGCTTCTTCAGATCATTGGCATCAGCTACAACGGTATTGGAGGTTTCCAGTACCTGGCCGATCATATCCTTTAGCTTGTACCCCATGCTGCGGAAGCTTTCCGACAGCTGGCTGACCTCATCGTTCCCTTTGATAGTCAGCTCCTGGGTGAAATCGCCTTCTGCCAGCTTATTGCTGTATGCCGTGAGCTGGGTGAGCGGACGGGTAATCCGGCGGCTCATGAAGTAGGCGGCTGAGAGTCCGACAATCAGCGAAGCCAGCGTAATGGCAACACTGGTCCAGATGATGCTGTCTATTTTATCCTGAACAAAACCTACATCATAGCTTACGCCAATCAGCATCGTGCCGCCGGGAACTCCGACATACGCGGTTCTATGTATACCATGACTGTCACTGTATGTATCACTGACCCCTGATTTTCCTTTCGAGGCCTGTTCCATTACGGGGGTTACGGCAAGATTATCGCCGGCTTTCAGCTTGGAATCCTGATCGGCGGTCAGTACAGTAGCTTTGCCTTCGGCAAGGTTGATCAGGAAGATAGTTTCCACGTCATGCTGTGTTTTTTTTTCCCGAAAATAGAATTTCAGATTGGTTGCGGCCTGTTCACTCTTGTTAAGCGTCTGCTGGGCGTGTGTGGCGTTCATTCCCTTGTATGAATCCTGGGCGGCTGCAGTCAGAAGCTTGTTAATCTGCGGCATTACATAGCTGTCGATGGTACTCATGGAGATAAAGTAGAAGCTGATACTGAGCACAAGCGACGTTAGCAACAATACCGCAAACAAAAGAAGCGTGAACTTGCGGCTGATCGAGTTTTTAAAGCGTACCATTTCATTCTCTCCTTCGTGGTTAAGATGCATAGCATATCCCGCTGTAATGCCTCACAATGAAAGCAGGCACAATATATTCCGTCGGTAGGGTCATATATGAGGATATCGGTTTCAGAAATGCAATTGATAACTATTTTATAGAATTAACCCCCGGTTGAATAGTGAAAAATACAACAATAACGCAGAATTTTCTGAAAAATTTGATAAATTTCGAATATATACGTCGATTTTTTGAAAATATACAGAGAAATTGTTGAATTTGCTGGAAACAAAATTTCATGGCTTGTAAGCTTTTATTGTGGTAAAGTAGTAATGTTTTGTTCCGGCATAATATCATAACCGCGGTTCGTAACCATCCCGCGTAACCAAAACTAGGAGGATTTACAGATACATGTTTAATTTGCTGTGGGGAATATTGTTTGTTATTGTCAATTTTGCCTTTTTTCTGATCTGCTACCGGCTGTTCGGCAAAAAGGGCCTGTATGCCTGGGTTGGAGTAGCGACTGTTATTGCCAACATTCAAGTAGCCAAAACAATTGAGATGCCGCTGGGCATTGTCATGACGCTCGGCAATACGATGTATGTCACGCTGTATATGACCAGCGACCTGCTGAATGAGAAATACGGCAGAGCTGAAGCGCGTAACGCAGTCTGGTTCGGCTTCTTCACGCTGCTGATGACGACGGCGATTATGCAGATGGTGCTTGTCTTTGAGCCGCAGGAGACGGATATCGCCCAATCCTCGCTGGAGACGATCTTTGGCATGATGCCGCGCCTCGCGCTGGGCAGTCTGACGGCTTATTTTATCAGCCAGTTCCTGGATGTACGCCTCTATTCCTGGATCAGAAAGTACTACGGCAGCTCGCGCCAGCTATGGATCCGCTCGAACGGCAGCACAATGGTCAGCTCGTTTGTGGATACGCTGATTTTCTGCACCATTGCTTTTGCCGGGCTCTATGATCTGAAGGTGTGGACGGAGATCCTGCTGACAACCTATCTGTCCAAATTCCTGCTGACCGGCGCAGGCACGCCTATCCTGTATATTGCCCGTTCCTTCAGCTTTGCTGAAGAGACCGGAAGCCGCAAGGATACCGGAGCCAGGCTTGATGCATAAAATAATGAATTCACCGCATATATAAAAAGCAGCAGGCCCCCGGAAAAGGGCGTGCTGCTTTTTTTGTCTGGCTGAGGTGCAGCAGGACTGCCGCTGCCTACAGATGAAGAACCGTAAGCTCCTTGGGGAAGCTGGTCAAGGTGACAGGACCTTCGGCGGTAATAAACACATCGTCCTCAATGCGCACACCGCCCAGACCTGGTACGTAGATGCCCGGCTCAACCGTGAACACATTGCCGTTCTCGATGATGTCGGTATTGAGGCCGTGCAGCGAAGGATATTCATGGGTATCCATGCCCAGACCGTGTCCGACACGGTGCATGAAATATTCGCCGTAGCCTGCAGCTTCGATCACATCACGTGCAGCTTTGTCCACAGAACCGAAGGTGGCCCCGGCTCTGGAAGCAGCAATCCCGGCCATATTGGCGGCCAGAACGGTATTGTAGATCTCAACCAGCTTGCCGTCAATCTCGCCAACGGCAAAGGTACGCGTAATATCGGAGGCGTATCCGGCCGCATATACGCCCATGTCGAACATCAGCAGATCGCCCGGCTGGATAATACGGTCACCGGGCACCCCGTGCGGCAGCGCCGTATTGGGTCCGGAGAGCACCATCGTATCAAAGGAGGGGCCGGAAGCGCCGACCTTCTTCATCAGATATTCAAGCTCAGCAACCAGCTCGATCTCTGTTACTCCGTTCTTGATGTGGCTCAGCCCGCGGCGGAGCACCTCTTCTACCAGCTCGGCGGCATGCTTCATCCGGCTGATTTCCTCCGGGGTCTTTCTGGCCCGCATGGCCCGCAGCAGAGGGCCGATATCGCTGAAGCTTCCGGCCGGAACGGCTGCCGACAGCAGCTCATAGCGGCTGACGGAGAAATGCTCTTTTTCAATGCCGAACGTTCCCGGTGCCGTACCGCCAAAACGCGACTTAAGCAGCTCATACGGATTATCCGTATCGCTGTGTGTCAGAATCGTCTGGACCGAGGAAGCTGCATGTGCAGCCTCACTGTCAAGCGCCGGAACAATCAGTACCGGCTCCTCGCCGCGGATCAGCAGCAGACCGAGAAACCGTTCATGCGGGTTCGAGGCGAAGCCGGTCAAGTAGTAGACATGCTTGGGATCGGTGACGAGCAGTGCATCCAGCCCGTTTCCCGCCATTCCCTGCTCCAGACTTTTCAGAGCATCGTTCATTTAAGATTTTCCCCTTTCGTATTCTCCTTCTAAACAGCAATTCTCTAATTATAGCAGAGATTCGGTCAATGTCCCGATAAGCGCCTGCGGACTGCCTTCATACACACCGCCGTGATAGCAGAGGATGGTACGGACCGGCAGATCCTTCAGCTTCAGCAGGCTGCGCAGCGCCAGCGGCATATCGGGTGTGGCTGCATCCCATGGTCCGGCCAGCTCCCCGCCCAGAACACGCAGCTCATCGGCAGCTAGCAGCAGCTCCTGCTCCCGCAGGTAGAGGCAGATATGTCCCGGTGTATGCCCGGGAGTATGGATAATCTCAAGACCGCCGCCCCAGGGCAGACGTTCAGCATCTTGAAGCTCTTCGATTTCCGGCAGCTGCTTCAGCTGCTCCAGAAAGCGCTCGAACGCCTCCCGGCGTTCAGGCGGCAGCTGGGCAATCCGTTCCGGGGTCATTTTGAGCATCGGCCGGCTGCCGCTGATAACCGGCAGATCGCCCGGATGGGCGAACAGGCGGACGCCGGGGAATTCCCGGGCAAGTGCGGGAAGATTCCCGATATGGTCTGTATCCTGATGGGTAAGAATAATCCGCTTCAGGCTGGAAGGGGCTTCGCCAGCTTCCTCTATCGCCTGAATCAGGGCCTCATACTGGTCGAACATGCCGGTGTCAATCAGGGTCAGTCCGTCTTTGTCTTTAAGCAGTACAGGATGCACCTGGGATTCTCCCAGCGGGATAGTAAGCACAATAACATTCGGTCTGATCTGCATGGATAGCTCCGGGACTTCTCCCGGACTCACCTCCTGAAAGTTTTGGGGCTATTCTTTTCTTAAACCCCTGATATAATGTAACATTATCTTAGATCAACTGCCTGGAAAAGGCCAGGCCGGGACTGAAGCTGGCAGGGTCCTGCGCAGGAGAGGGGAATGAGCGGCTATGCATGGCAAAATTGTGCTCGTCACCGGCGGCAACTCCGGTATGGGACTGGCTACAACGATTGAAATGGCCCGCCGGGGCGCGAAGGTGGTTATGGCCTGCCGCAGCAGGACGCGCGGCGAAGCAGCTCTGGCTGAAGCCCGGCGCCGGAGCGGGTCGGAGGACATTACGCTGATGCTGTGTGATCTGGCTTCCTTCCAGAGTATCCGCAGCTTTGCGGTAGAGTTTCTGGCGGCCTATCCGGTGCTGGATGTACTGATCAACAACGCCGGAGTTGTCACTGTTAAGCGCGAGCTGACGGCAGACGGCTACGAGATGGATTTTGGCGTCAATCACCTGGGGCATTTCCTGCTGACCAATCTGCTGCTCGGAGCGCTGAAGAATGCCGAGCAGGGGAGGGTTGTTGTGGTCGCCTCCGGTGCCTACAAGCTCGGCAAGCTTTATCTGGAGGACCATACGCTGTCGCGCGGCTTCAACCCGGCCAAGGCCTATGCCCGTTCCAAGCTGGCCAACATCCTGTTCACGCATGAGCTGGCTGCCCGTCTGCAGGGCACAGGGGTTACGGTCAATGCAGTTCATCCCGGGGCTGTCGGAACAAGCATCGGAGTGAACCGGGAAACCGGCTTCGGCCGTTCGGTGCTGAAGCTGCTGTCGTACTTTTTCCTGACCCCTGAGCAGGGTGCGGATACAGCCGTTTATCTGGCAACGGCACCGGAGGTCAGCGGCGTGAGCGGACAGTACTACTACCGCCGCCAAATCCAGGAGCTGTCGCCGAGAGCCGCAGATGACAAGGAAGCGGCACGCCTGTGGCAATGGAGCTCAGAGCATACCGGATTGGAGTAGTAGACGACCCAAGGGTAGTATAATAAGAGATGTACAGATTATTAAATGCAGCCAAATCATTAGTAAGTGATATAGATAATAACTAGGGGGAAAAGTAGGATGGCCTTGAACAACTACAGCTTAGAAGATGCATCACTTGAGGATTTGGGGGCGATCGTGGAGATTTATAACTCTACCGTAGCAGGGCGGATGGTGACTGCAGATCTGGAGCCTGTAAGTGTAGAGGACCGTCTCAAATGGTTCCATGAGCATAACAGCCATCACCGCCCGCTGTGGGTGCTGAAGCAGGGAGATGAGATTGCTGCCTGGTTCAGTTTCCAGTCCTTTTACGGGCGTCCGGCGTATAACGGAACCGCTGAGATCAGCGTGTACGTGAATGAAAACTTCCGCGGAAAAGGGGCCGGCAGCATTTTGCTGGCCAAGGCACTGGAGGAGTGCCCGCGCCTGGGCCTTCATAATCTGGTGGGCTTTGTATTCGGCCACAATGAGCCGAGCCTTGCTCTGCTGCGCAAGTTCGGGTTCAAGGAATGGGGACTGCTTCCCGGTGTTGCCGTAATGGACGGCATCCCGCGCGATCTGGTTATCATCGGACGCAAGCTGTAGCCGCCTAAGCTGTGCAGGAGCAGCCTGCTTCCCGGAGGAAGGCTGCTTCTACTGCGGCGGGCATTCAGCGGAGTCGATCCAGGCGTCCGACCACTTTTCCAGATCACGCATGACAGATTCCAGAGCCCGGCCTTTATCGGTCAGGGAATACTGAATCCTTACGGGTGTTTCGGGAAAGACCTCGCGCAGCACGATGCCCTCCTGCTCAAGCTCTTTAAGCCTCTCTGACAAGAGCCGCCCGCTGACTGGCAGCGCGGCTTCGATCGTACTGAAACGCTGCGGTCCCTGGAGAAGCTGATAGATGATCAAGCCGGTCCAGCGTCTGCCGATAATATCCATGCTTTTTTGCAGCTTTGGACACAGGTCTACGGATTTCATAAGGCTCACCTCTTACCTTACATTATAAACGGAAAGACTACCTGCTAAAACAAACTTGAAGTAAATACAGAAGCTGAAAGGACGATTACAATGGCTAAAAAGAAGCAGAATACCGGCGCACCGCGCGCCGCTGCAGCGGATGCCCCGGCTACTCTGAAGGACTTGCTGAGCAGTGATGTGCTGAGCAAGCTGAAGGCACAGTCGGATGCACTGAAGGCTGAAGAACAGGATAAAAAGGAAGCAGCACGCAAAGCGGCAGAGGATCAGCGCAAGGCCGAACAGAAGCGTCTGGAGAATGATTTTGCCCATCTGCTGGAGAACAGCAATCAGGACTGGCACAAATTCAAATAATTTTTTACCGGACCGCCGGGTTGACAATTTACACCAGAGCCGATTATATTGAGGGTACCAAGAACAGAAGGGAGGCCGAAGGGTCATGATTGGAACAAATGTACAGACACTGCCGCTAAGCCATATCACAACCGCATATGAACCATCTGATCCCAGCGCCTTCGTCCGGGAGACATGATGCGCAGTACTGCTCATCCTGTCTCAATCGAATAAGGGTGGCTTTGAGCCGGCGCAGCCCGGAGCCTCAAGCCGCCCTGCCTTACCCGGAGCCGTATGATCAGAACCTGATCTGCGGCTCTTTTTGTTGTATCTAAACCTGAGAGGAAATGACATTAATTTATGAATAACATTAATCAGCAAGCGGGCTATGAGCCCCGCTATAAACATGAGGTGGCCCTTCCCGGCGGCGACCTCAAGGTGTATGCCAGCGAGCAGCTGTTTGGCTCCCTGGATTATAAAGTGCTTGAAATGGCCAATAACAACCTGCAGATTCCCGGTATTGAATATATGAGCTATACACCCGATGTGCATGTTGGTGTCGGAACCTGCATTGGGACTACCGCTGTATGGGACGCTGCCTCGGGCTATGTATCGCCGTCCATCGTGGGCAGCGACATCGGCTGCGGCATGCGGGTGCATCTGACCAATCTGCACAAGGACGATCTGCGCGAGGTGAAGCTGCGCCGCAAGCTGGTGCGTGCGATTGAGAGATACCTGCCGATGGAGCAGCAGCAGCGCGGCCATTATGGCGATATCCGGCTGGAGAACATTGTCCGCAAAGGCCTGCAGGGCCTGCCGAACAAGTATATCCCCGACAGCTACACACCGAAGAAATCGAGTGCGCTGTCCCATGTGGAGATCAAGCGGCTCAGCTTTGACGAGGAGATTCTGAACGAGCTGCCGGATATGGCCTGGCACCGCGGCCACCGCCAGCTCGGTACACTCGGCGGCGGGAATCACTTCGTAGAAATTCAGGCGATTGAAATCGCAGAGGAGCAGCGGGCTGTAGCCGAAGCCTGGGGCCTGAAGGACGGGCAGATTGCCGTGATGATCCACTCCGGCTCCCGGGCCTGGGGAGGGATGGTGAACCAGTTCTGTACGCCAGCCTTTGCCAAGGTCATGGGTCAGTTGGGACTCGGGAGCGCCGATCCGAGGCTGATTTATGCCCCGCTTGCCCACCCGCAGGCTCAGCGGTACGTCAATCTGATGTACTCAGCGCTGAATTATGCGGTGGTAAACCGCCACCTGATTGCTTACGGTGTGCGAGAGGGCTTCCGTGACGTATTCGGTACCAAATGTGAGCTGCGGACGCTGTATGACCTGATGCACAACTACGCCTGGGAGGAAAAGACCTCCTCCGGTACCAAATTCGTGCACCGCAAAGGGGCTACCCGTGCCCTTCCCGCCGGCCATCCGGATAACCCGGATGTCTATGCTGCTACCGGCCATCCGGCGCTGATTCCCGGCTCCATGGGAACTGCATCGTATATTATGGTTGGGCAGAGCGGCGGAGAAGAAAATTACTACTCCATCTGCCACGGGGCCGGCCGCATCCGTTCCCGCTCAGCTACAAAACGGCTGGTATCGGTCCAGGAATTTTCCCGATCGCTTAACGTCGGCAAGGATGATGAAATTGTGGTAAACCAGCATTCCCTGGAATCTATCATTGACGAATCCCCTCAAGCCTATAAGAATGTAGATGAGATCATAGAAAGCGTTACGGGCGCCGGCCTGGCTGCTGTGGTAGCCAAATGCAAGCCGCTCGCAGCGATAAAGGGGACGAAATAGGATGAAGCAGGAGTATGAGAAGCAGGCTGTAGTTTTTCCGTATGATGCAGGTGCCGGCGGTCTGATCAAGGGCTATGACGTCTATGCCCGGCTCGTTGACGGAATTCTAGAAGCTCTGTACACACGCTATGATGTCCGCTATGAGCTGTACGCCAGCGATGATCCGAACAGTGAATACTGGAAGCTGCTGCAGGATGATGTCCAGTCAGGCAACCCGGAGGTTGAGCATGTTGCGCGTATTTTTGACCGGCTGGAGGACCGAACCTTTGTTTACGACGATGACAAGGAACAGCCGGAGTACAATATCCATTTGTCGATCCGCAATAATGTACTGGCCTACCCTTCTATGGGGGTAGCGCTTGCCAGAGTACCTGTATTCCAGGAAAACGGCATTAATTTTCAGGATTTTGTATTTGCCGCATCAGATAGCCAGCTGCAGGCCTTTCTCGGCAATGTACGCAGACGGCAGCGGGAGCAGAATATCAACAAGGTGACGGTGTTTACCGACCGCCGTAACGGGGTCTGCCGTGAGGATGAGCCGATTACCCGGGCTGCCTCCCGTGAGGAGGTCGTGCTGGATGCCGCCGTCAAAAAAGAAATTTACCGTTCACTGGACCAGTTTTTTGATGCGGACCGCAGCTTTTATGTTAATTATGATATCCCGTACAAAAGAGGCATTCTGCTCTACGGTCATCCCGGCAACGGCAAGACCACACTTGTAAAATCCATTGCCGGCAGCGTGCCCGGGCCTGTGGTGTACTGGCAGATTACTGAATACACCAGCAGCGAATCGGTGAATGAGGTGTTCGAGGCCGCGGCCCGGCTGGCACCGATGGTGCTGGTCATCGAGGACATTGATTCGATGCCGCAGGAGGTCCGTTCGTTCTTCCTGAATACGCTGGACGGAGCCACCTCCAAGGAAGGGATTTTTCTGATCGGAACGACCAACTATCCGGACAAAATCGATCCCGGCCTCATGAACCGCGCCGGACGCTTCGACCGGGCCTATGAGATCAAAATGCCGAATGAGGCGCTGCGGCTGGAGTTTCTGCGGCTGCGCGGCTTCTCAACTTTTGCCGGTGAGGAAGGGGTCAGCCTGGCAGCCCGCCTGACCGGGGATTTCTCGCTCACCCAGCTTGGCGAGCTGTATGTCAGCGCCGCACTGGAGTGGCATGAGAACGGCACGGCCGATGTCGAGCAGCTTGTGCGCGGTATGCGCGGCGAGCTGGATAAAGGCCGCAAGCGGGAGTGGCTGCGGGATGCCTCGTCCACGATCGGATTTTATTAATAGCTAGCCTTATACGAGCCATGCTGTCCGCTTAACGAAGCGGTTGGCATGGCTGTTTTGCTGTTATACGATCCTTCGCATAGGTACGGTATAAATGATGGAATAAGCAATTTGGGAAAAAACTGTAACTTTCGTGCAGCTGAAACGTGGTTAGTGTGAGGGGGGAGGGAATGAAGCCGGATTCGCTGGATCATCACTATCAGAGTTATGTTCACGATATACACCGTTATTTGTACACCCTCTGCCGCAATCATCACCTTGCCGAGGATTTGACACAGGAGACGTTTTACCGTGCCTATTTGTATCTGGAGGATTGCCGGGAGGAGCGGATCAAGCCCTGGCTGTTCCGGGTGGCCTACAATGCTTTTATTGATCACACGCGCAAAGCGCGCCGCAGCATTCCGACAGAGGAAGGCTACTTCAATACGCTGCCTCACCCCGAAACAACGGAAGAGTTGTTCATGCGGAGGCAGAGAATGGAGGCGCTGGCTGTCTCTGTAGGCAGGCTGCCGGAGGCGCAGCGCCATGCGCTGCTGCTGCATGATTTTAACGGGATCGCTTATAAGGATGCGGCGGCCATCATGGAAGTCAGCCTGCCGCAATACAAAATACTGATTTTCCGGGCGAGGCAGAAGCTGCGGGAAGAGGAGCGGAGGAGAAGCGGATATGAGTGAGGAGTTTAAGGAAAGGCTGCGTAAATACAGCGAAGGCAGCCTGCCGGAGGCAGAACGGGCGGAGATGGAGCAGGAGCTGGAGAAGCTGGAGATCTATCAGGGCTATCTGGATGAGCTGATGGAGCGGGAGGATGATCAGTCTGCACAGAAGGCTGCCTGGAAATCCGGCTGGATGGCGGCTCAAGACGGGGCTAATCCGGCTAATAAAAGGCCGGCAACCAGTGAGAAGCGGATCATCCGCCGGGGCAAGTGGAAAGCCCGCATCTCTAATACCATGACCGTGCTGTCCGCCTTTCTGGCTTTTACGGTCATCAGTTCAATCATAACGGCTATTTATTACAGCACCGGAGAGCGGGGAGAAACGTACAGGGACGTTATCTCTTCAGCTATTGCGGTTTCGAGTCCCAATACAGTCGTGCATTTAAATTCCAATGCCAAAACTTTTTTCAGAATGAATTATTCAGGCAGACTGCTGAAGCAGGTCGGAAGCGATCAGGTTGATGTCGGCAGCTACTCTACCCAGATGCTGTTCGGGCTTGGGGGGGTAGGCACCTATAACTGGACCGATGAGCGTACTTCCCGCCAATTTTTCACTTATCCGCAGGATAATCAGTCCCAGGGTATTGTCGATAGTGAGCAGTGGGAGCGTCTTGATAAGCTGCCGGAGGGCACGGTGGCCGAAGCCTATCTTTCTCTCGACCAGCTGTACAGCACAGATGAGCTGCTGAAAAAGCTGGAGCCGCTGAATGTGCTGCCCGTCTGGTTCGCCGTGGATGATGGCCTCAGTACAGACGATGTTGTGGTAACCAGCCCGCTCGGCTTCCCTTATCAGCCGATCTGGCATGCTAAGGATATGACAGTACAGTCGGCTACCACGGAAAAGCGGGGCTGGTTCGGCAGTGTAACCTCCAGCTCCTCCAGTTCACCTTCCGTTGAAGCTTACGGCAGCAGCGGGCTCCGTGAGCAGAACTTTCTAGATACGCTGCGTCTGCTTGGAGATTATAAACTTCTGTCCGGGAATGCCGGATTTTTCTTCGACTTGGACAAATCGCTAAGTTATATTGAGAAGAATGGAGTCCAGCTATATGGTGTGGTTGTTACAGGACCGGTCAAGGAGCTGCTGGGGCTGCAGGAGAATGCCTGGATCAGCCATATCCGGATCGGTGAGGTGCGGCTGTGGAACTGGCGGGACTAAAGTGTGATTAATACTGTTGTAACAGGGGCAGACCATTCGCGGAAAGGCTGTCCCGTCCATAGATGATAGCGCTTTACTTGCTTCTGCCTGCTGCAAATCGTACAATTATCTGAAAATATGCATTCGCTGAAGTCATGATAGATGTACAAGATTATTATGCAGATTATGCAGATTAGGAGCTGAATCAGATGAAAATAGGAGTCGTATCGGATACCCATTTATCGCGGTCGGCCAAGGCACTGCCGCAGGCGCTTGTAGAGGAATTTCGCCACGTCGACCAGATTCTGCATCTGGGGGACTGGGTAGCTATGGAGATTTATGACCTGCTGGCCGAGCTCGCCCCGGTGGAGGGAATTGCCGGCAATAACGACGGCCCGGAGATTATCCGCCGGTTCGGTGAGCAGAAGATTGTTACCCTGGGCGGGGTGCGGATCGGACTGATCCATGGGCATGCCCCGTACTCCCGCAAAGGAACCGACGGCAACGCGCTGCTGGCCTTTGAAGGTGAGGAGGTGGACTGCATCCTGTTCGGCCATTCCCATCAGCCGCTGATGCGCAGGGAGAACGGTGTCCTGCTGTTCAATCCCGGTTCGCCTACCGACAAACGGCGCGAGAAGCAGTACTCTTTCGGGATACTGGATATTGAAGACGGCAAGATCAGCGCCCGGCATGTCTTCTACGATTCCAAGGAATAGCGGAAGGCCGGAGCTTTTGTCCAAATGATCTGTCATTCTCTCCATGGCAGTGCTGCAGCGGTTATTTTAGAATTCCATTATACACAATCGCAGTGGCGAAAAGAGGGAACCAGAATGGAAGCGTACCGTTTGGAACAGGCGAAGTGGCAGGATGCGGAGCTGATTGCCCCGCTGTTTAATGACTACAGGGTGTATTACGGGCAGCAGCCCGACCCCGCCGGAGCTTTGCAGTTTATACAGGACAGGCTGAAGGCAGAAGAATCTGTTATTTTTATAGCCGTAGCGGATAAGGCTGGCAGCAGGCGGGCCGGCGGTTTTGCACAGCTGTACCCGTCCTTTTCGTCGGTTACGATGCAGCGGCTGTGGGTGCTGAATGATCTGTACGTAGCGGAGCATTTGCGCGGGCAGGCTCTGGGTAAGCTGCTGCTGGCAGGTGTGCGCGAGTATGCTTTGAGTACGGGGAGCAAGGGGCTGACGCTGACCACGATGACGGATAATCTCCGTGCACAGCGCCTGTATGAGACTCAAGGGTACGTAAGGGATGAGGAATTTTACACTTATGATCTTATTTTTAAATGATTAGCTTCAAGTAAGGAGAATTGGCGTGGATAACAGCAGTAAATTAGCAGTGTTTTTTGATCTGGATGATACGCTGTACGACCATCTGGTGCCGTTCCGTGAAGCGGTGCGCGAGGTGCTGGCGCCGGGTGAGGGCAGTCTGGATTACGCGGAATTGTTTTATACGGTTAGGCATCACAGCGATCTGCTCTGGCCGAAGTACCTTAGCGGTGAGCTTGAGCTGGAGGAGACGCGGGTGCTGCGGCTGGAGCTGGCTTTTGCCGAATATGGCATAGCGCTTAGCAGGGAGCAGGCAGAGCGTGTACAGGCGGCCTATATCGGGCGGCAGTACACCATTGAAATGATTGACGGGGTGGAGGAGCAGATCCGGCGTTTCCTGGCTCTCGGGCATAAGGTAGGGGTTATCACCAACGGGCCGAAGGAGCATCAGACGAACAAGCTGCGGGGCCTGGGCATCGACAAGCTGATTCCGGCGGAGATGATCTTCATTTCGGATGCGGTCGGACTGGCGAAGCCGGACCCGGCGATTTTCAGGCATGTCAATGAGGCTACGGGAACCACCCCGGACAACTCGCTGTATGTCGGCGATACATGGGATAACGATGTGGTAGGTGCATTGTCGGCCGGATGGAAAGTGTGCTGGTACAACCCCCGCGGCAGACAGCCGCGTACGGAGCATGTGCCGAGCTATATTTTTGCGGATTACCAGGAGTTTGGCAAGCTTCCCTTGATCTGAGGGGCGGGCGGAATAGAAAGAGAATAGCAAGCGGCGGAGCCTGGGCTCTGGCGCTTTTTTTGTCATTCACAAATATTTGTAAAAAATTCATGCAACATGACAGAATGCATACTCCCAATAGAGTCATTAATTGTAAAATAGAGTAAAATGATAGCTTGAGGGAAGGTTCGTTTATATTATGAAAAAAAATAATGAACGCCAGTCATCACCTTTACAAAGAACAGGCAGAAAAAAATTAAAAAAGAAAAATATACGGAGAAAAAAGATATGGATCACAATCCTGGCGTTTCTCTTTATCTAAAAAAGCTGAGAATACTCCACCCTCGATAGGGTGGGGATGAATCTGCGGTTTTTGACTCCAAACCGAACGTATGTGCTATAATAGGAATAATATTACTAAAAATGAGGTGTCGCACATGCTGATTCATCGAGCCTATAAATACCGGATTTACCC
>NZ_JARXXP010000044.1 GCF_029893965.1 Paenibacillus sp. PastM-3 | reverse complement strand
GGTTACCCCTTCATCATTTGCATGCTTTTCAGGATCGGTATAGGAAGTAACATTTCCCACAAGATCATAAGTGTATTTCTCTGAGATCGGCAATGTCATACTTGCCAGATTCTTATACGTCATTGTGGAAATAACTCGTCCCCATTGATCGGCGGTCTGTAAAACATAATTATATTTTTCTGTGCTGCCATTGGGGTTCATATAGCTTTCTGTTGTTCTTGTTTTTAAATTATAGTTCACAATATAGGTGTTCAGAAGAGCATCCGTCTGTTTTCCCAAGCGCCCCCAGACATCATATTCAGCCGTAATTTCATTTCCTTGTGCATCTTTTGCGTACACGGCTCTTCCCTGATCATCGTAATGATACTGGGTATTAATCCAAGAGCTAGTCGTTTCATCGTATTGTTTCTGTAAGAGAAGCAACCCTAGTCCATTGTAGTAGCTCTTAGCTATAGTATTTACAGACCGGACTACCGCTTCATTAGCTGTCAATTGAGTCACTTTTTTTGTAGTGGTTACTTCCAGTGTCTGTGTCCCCTTATTTACTGCGTCCAAATCAGAAGGGGAAAGATAAGCATAAGAAAAATTGTCTGTCTCACTATATTTATAACCATTAGAATCTGTTGTTGTGGGATACGTAATTTTAGCAGGTCTACCTAAGCCATCATACTCATAGGTTGTTATTTTTTGATTAGGAGCTATGGTTTCCTTTAGCTGACCATCTGCATAATAAGACATTTTGGTAACAACCATCTGCTCATTGGACTGCCCGTAATTAAACCATTGCCGGGTTTCAGTTGGATAAGCATAGTTATATGCTGCTCCATAAATCGTCTGCGTTCGGTTAATTATTTTGTTGTTTTCCTTTGTTTCGGCAATAACGTCAGTGACTGTATTACTTCTTTTATAAGGATTATAAGTGTACGTATACTTATAAGTTGTCTGTTTTCCTGTCGGATCAGTATAAGATAATAGCCTTTCAGTCTCGGAATCATACGAGTAGGAGTCCTTAGTCGAGGCTGTATCTGTTTCATTTTGGTACCATTCACTGGAGGTTAAGAAATTACCCGCATAAGTAAACTGATTTTTTCTCCAATACACTGTATTGTTTGCAGATTGTTGAACAGTCATAGGAACTGTTTCCCAAGAGAGGTTGTTATTACCGTCATACCCTCGTTGAACAATCAATGGCTCTGCCGATTCTAATAATTCCCCATTTAAAAGTTTATAAATGCTTGTTTTAACGGGCCGCGTATCCAACCTATAGTCAAAGTCAGTGTTTTTCTCTACAATCTGCTCTCCGTTGGAAGCTTTGGTCGTTGTTGACTCCAGTCTTCCTGTCATTGTAAATACTTGAGTGACCGACAACCCATTTGTTAAGGTATCACTGACTACAGTCGAAGTACTTCCATACCGGTAACTCTCAGGCGTATAAGCCGGACTCCAATAAAACGTTCCTGTATACTCTTCCTGTGTGTAACCATACTTAACCTTATTTTTCATCTTTCCATTAATGACATCACCTCGAAGGTTTACTCTTAGTCCTTCTGAGAGCCCATCAATCCTTATGTTGTGCTTACTAACCTCGTACTCATATTCCGTAGAAGAATTGGGGTATGTAATACGCTTAATCGGATGATAAGAGGTCCATGCTCCATTAAAAGATTTACCATATAAATTAAATTGCAACTGATAATTACCATACTCAAAGTATGTAATCTGATCATTAGAGATAATATTCAAATCATGATTAGTGATTTTCCAGAGCACAGGCGCATAACCATCTGGCGTGTTATTATTTAATAACTGCATTCTGCTTTTCGTTAAAGTCACTTTTTTGATTACTGAAGAATTACTATCTAACGCTTTGATCACTACATTCTCACCATAAAAGGTACCAGTTGTGTTGAGGGTGGACTCATATTCGAAAACAATCTTTCGATTTAAGGTATCTGTAATAGAAGAAAGCACTTTATGAGATGCACCGTCATAAGTGACCCGATCTGTATAATTAAATGTTATTTTGTTTCCATATCGGTCAACAATCCCAAGTAACCGGCTGTCTCTTTCAGCGTAATACTCTCTTCTTAAATCAGCAAACTCCAAATAAAAAACCGACCTGTCTCCCCCGTCGACAAAAGCATTACCATAGTAATCCCCTACATAGCTTACCCGACCGTCTTGGTAACCTGGTATTTCAAAGTTATACCCTACTACTTGGTAGCTTCCTCCGTGCCCATCATGGTAATAGGTTACACCCTCATCTGTTGTTTCAATAGAAGGAAATTGAAAAGACCATCCTATTCCTATATTGTTCTTAGCTTCTTTTTCGTTATATTTTTTAATTCCATTTTGCTGATACCCTGCACTTATTCTGGTGTAGGCATAGGTTTGATTGGATTGATTCATAATTCCTAAATTAAGATCAAGTCCGTCACGTCCCGGTAATTGGATGAGCTGTTGCTGCCAAATTAATGATCCTGTTGAAGGAGAAATCACTTCACTATTACCGCTGTGATCTGAATACTGCTTAGCACCTGATTGGTTGATAAAATCAACGTTACCAGAATTAATAACGCTATTTATAGTCATATCAAAACTGGTCATTGAAGTTTCACTTGCAAGATTCGTCGCCGCCAACAATTTATCTTCGATCGCATATACATTATCTATAACTACAGATCGGGATTTAACATCTGCAAAGGAAGAATACACTGACTCTTCTACGGTAGATTTTTCCGTGCTCTGTGCAAGTCCTAGACTTTCCTCGATTTCTTCCCAGGTGGCACCGCTTTGTTTTTGTGACAGCAGTTCTAAACCTGTATATCCGATATCATTCTGAATAAGATAGTTGATCCAATAGAGATCTTCTAACACAGCTCCATTATCAACCAGTTCTTCTACTTCTTCTCTTGTTAAATCACGGGCATCTGCACTTGCTGCTGCTTTCAATCCCTGCCCCTTCATTGATTGTTGCATCTGAGATTTTTTCTGAAGGGTTAGCGCTCTCAGACGTTTAATCTCTGCTGGTTCCACATCTGTGTAAGTAGTCTGTGAAACGGATTTCATTTCAGGAGGAAGGACTTTGCCTTCTTCTATATTAGTTGTCTGATCTGTTTTGAGTTCATCTGCATTTAAAATTGCTTGATCTGTAGTTGGTTGTACTTCCGATAGTTTTTCCTGGGCTATAGCTGGTACATTCGGAAGTAATAATGAGATAATTAATACACAAATAAATACCTGATACATTAATGATTTTGATTTTTTCAAAGGTATCCCCCATTACTAATTGATAGAGTAATTTCACTTGTATTCTTTTAATATCTAATGACTCATCTATTGCTGTGCCTATTTTATGTATGCTACAGAAGGATTCCATACCGTGGCATCAAACCCATAGTTCCCATTCTGATTAATTACAAAATAAAGAGAATCACCCAAGACGATATTCACATTAAGAGCAATATTTACTCCAATTGGATCATTGCCCTGTATAGTCTGCCACCCCGTCGCTGGCCAAATCTGTGCACTGTTCTTCATAACTTTCACCCGGACGCCATCTCCCTGTAAGTTAACAGGATGTTTAGCGACTTTTCCAGAAATCTTAACAGTTCCTGTCTGCGGAGCAACCCACTTTAGCGCTGTATCATGGCCATCTTCCGGATGAAGCCATTCCTTGCCGATGATATTCCAATCCTTCTTGCCTCTCCACATTGCTCCCGCAGGATCCCAAGTCATATTCTCATAACTTGTTCCATTCCAGATCTGATAATACCAATTGTTCTTCCCTTGCTCCGCTCCAAAGGCTGAAGTGTATTTTTCAATATACGTAATCTCTGGATTCCACACTGTGGCATCGAACCCATAATTCCCATTCTGATTAATTACAAAATAAAGTGAATCCCCCGAGGTGACATTCACATTGGCAACAGCATTAACGCCAACGGGGTCATTACCCTGAATAATCTGCCATCCTGATGATGGCCATATTTGTGTGCTGTTTTTCATGATTTTTACCTGAACACCGTCTCCTTGCAGGTTGGTAAAATACTTCGAAACTTGCCCCCCAATCTGGATAGACCCAGTCTGTGGAGCAACCCATTTCATTACTGTATCGTTACCGTCCGGATGCAACCAATCTTTGTAGATAATATTCCAATCGTTCTTTCCCTTCCATCTTGACCCAACCGCATCCCAAGTCATATTCTCGTAACTTGTACCATTCCATGTCTGGTAGTACCATTTATTTTCTCCTTGCTTTGCGCTTAGGGCCGCAAGAAATTGAAAGTACGGTTCACCAGTAACTTTCGTTAATAGGTTTCCGTTTCTATCATAGCTGTACCTGGTTGTTTCACCTGTTAGCGCACTCTCTTGCACCAACCTCCCATTTCCATCGTAAAAATAGGATTGGAGCGCCGATGCAGAATTTAGAGTAACAACAAAAAACAAAGATAAGAAAGTTAAGAAAATAAAGACATTTCTTTTATATTTCCAATTCATCTGAAAACCTCTGTATATTTTAATGTATTTTTAGATGTATCGTAGTTTACTGAGCTAGTACATTAGCAGTCCAAGCACCAACAAATTTCCCATCAGCATAGATGTGTGTAATGTAGCTTCCTGTCTCGGAATTATGTTTGGAATAATACACCGTCGCCTTCCATACCCCATTCGCTACTTTCACACCATCAATCCATTCAATATCATCCTGATCTTTATAGGCAGTCCAGGTTGGAAATCGAACTTTTAATGCCGCCGGATCTATACCATAAATATAGACTTCATAAGAACCGCTTGAACGCTTGGGTTCCTTTGGACCTGTAGTTCCTCCGCTAACCGTAACTGCAATCCCACCAACACCAAGCCCCGTTCCATACTTATCAAATGAATAAACATGGGTAATATAGTTCCCCTTTTCAAAATTATGTTCGCTGAACGGAACACGTATTTTCCAGGTTGTATCGCTAATCTTCTCTCCAGTAATCCAAGGATTCACAAGGTCATCCTGCCCATTGTATTCAGTCCATGTAGGAAAACGAATCTCCGCTACGGTTCGGGCAATTCCTTCTACATAAACCTCATAGAACCCATCGACTAAGGAAGCTGTTTGTGTACTGGTTATTTTTAAAGTGTCCTTAACCTGTGCGCCTACACCTGCTACAATTTTCTGATCCGCATATACATGTGTTATATATGTTCCTATTCCTCCGTGCTTTGAGAAAACTACAGTACCTTTCCATACACCTGACGCTACTTTTTCTCCAACAATCCATTCAATATCGTCTTGTCCGTTCTGTTCTGTCCAGGTTGGAAAACGTACTAAGGATACAGCATCCGGAACTCCCTTCAGGTATATATCATATGAAACTGCTGTTGAGCTAAAAACATAGGGTTCAGAGGAATAGCCTTTATTTCGTCCTTTTAAATTTCCGTTTGTATCATATGTATATTGAATAATCGAATTATCCTGCTGAATCTGCGTCTCCAGTCTACCTTGGTTGTACACAAATATCTGCTGTTTTTGCACCGCTCCTCCCATATCTAGAATGATGTAGCTGGATGTTTGGTCTTCGGTTGCTTCAGCAATAGATGTCTGCCCGAATAATAAACAAATAAAGATAAAAACACTTAGTTTGAGTTGTCTCATATTCAACCCTTTCAAATTGATCTTCAACATTTAAAACTATAATAGCAATCACAGTAACATATGATTCTTCTTGGGTTTAAAATACTCATTCAACTTCCGATACAAACATCAGGATTACTGTTAGTCATCGAGGGAACTCCAATACTTTCAGCACTAATTATCGAATCAGGAACAAATATACCCATTAAACACAGTAAAGTTACAAAAAAAGCATACTTACAATCTTATTTTCCATCTTATCTCTCTACTCACTTTATAATTCTGAACTCATTAAGCTGAAAGTAATACCCGCCATTATCGTCAGTACCCAGCTTGGTAGCATAAACCCGTATATACCGGGCAAATACTGGAGCTTTAAAAGTGAACGTTTTAACGGAACCGTTATTGGTATAGCCTGAGTAAGACTGTCCTTCTATATCTGTCCAGGATTTAGCATCGTTACTGCTCTGTATTGTAAAATCAACAGGAAATCCAAGATTGCCTCTTGGGGTTATTTGAATGCCACCGATCATTTGAGTTGTTCCAGCATCAACGACCACCCATTCTGTACTCGCCGCCGGATAACGGGCTAAACTTGACCAGACTGTTGAAGGATTTTGATCAACCAACCGGGATGCCGGCCAACCATTTGTTGTAGAGGAGGCAGCAGCAGCGGATACCTGAACCTTTACATCAGCAAGCTGAAAATAATAACCTCCGCCATCGTCCTTCCCCAGCTTTGTTGCATAAACTCTTATGTATCTGCCCACTACCAGAGAATCAAATTCAAAATTGTGGACAGAGCCATCATTAATATAATTGCTATAAGATTGCCCCGGGATATCAGCCCATGTTTCCGCATCTTCACTGGATTGTATTTTGAAATTCACCGGGAATGCCAGCTTGCCCCTTGGAGTTAGCTGAACCCCGCTTACAATACTACTTTTTCCGATATCCACGGCCACCCACTCCGCTTCGCTATCAGTTCCCTTATTCTTACTTGACCATAATGTGCCGGGATTATTATCACTTAGTTTATAAGTCTCCCAGCCCTCTATACTTGAGGATGTAAAAACAGGATAGCCCGAAGAGGGAACCTTACGTTTAAGATTTCCATTTCGGTCATAAAGATAATAGGTGGCATTATTCGATGAGTTAATCGTATACTCCAATCGGTTACTTAGATCATAATGGTAGATAATACTAGACTCAGCAGACGCGAAAGGCGGAGCCAAAACTATAAACACTAATAAAAAACCAATAAACTTATAATATTCCACTAATATCCCCCACAGATTTTCAACAAAATTTGAATACGATCCTGCTTATCCCCCCGTTTTTACACCAAAAAACCCATGTAGAATATCGCACAATGGGTTCCCGTCATTCAGTACATTTGCACTAGTGTATGAATTGAATTTTCCCTCATATTTATTTTCCTTCACAATCATAAGGGATTAAGCGCATTTTGGAAATGGTTGTAATTTGTCGAATATTAGGGAATTAAGTAGAAACCTATGAAGAATCTGCACTATTTATGACAATCTAAAGAACTGCATATTAACCACTCCGTCTTATCAGACCAATGCTCATATACGCAAAAAAACCTCAGACGAAACATTCGTCCGAGGCTTTGCTGAAGAGTGACTCAATTACTCAATAAATCACATCAGTCTCCTTATTTTTCCCAACTTCTAATTCTTTATCTTCATTTTCAAATTACCGTTAGAGTCATAATAATAGCGGACAATATCAGAATTAGGATATCTTATATAGTCTAATCGTCCATTAGAATCATAATGATACTCTAGTGGAGCATATGAAACTGGTGGTAAGTATAACTGAGATTGAGGTACTGTCTCTTTTACCTGGTTATCACCGGACCAAGACAAGCGAAATGATGCTCCGCCCCCATTTTCAAAATATTCAACCCGAATGTGGTATTTAAAACCAGCGTATAAATATATAGGAAGACTAGTTATTTCACTTGCTTGACTAATCCATTTATCTATTATTAGCTGATCGTTAACCCAAACCCGAACACCATCATCCGAATCAGCATAGAATGTATATGTTTGGCTCAATTTTGGCTTTATGTATCCAGTCCATCTTACAGAAAAAGTATCTTCACCAATGTCCGGCTCTGGAGAACCATTTCCCCAACTAAAATCAACTTTACCATCAGTTCGAATGGTTTTTAGTTCTGTTAAATCCAGATTATCATAGTACTCTCCCCTAAGACCAACACCTTGTAATTCGACAGGCGGGAAAAGATACATCTGAGGTACAACCTCTTTCATTTGTGAGGGACTTTCCCATAGAAGGCTAACTGCTGCGCCACCTGAATTTTCATAATACTCCAACTGAATATTATATTGATTTCCAGCTATTAAATTAATTTTGCTACTTGCAAATTGTGCAGATTGATTTCCCCATTGATTAAGAATTAACTGGCCATCTATCCACAAACGTACTCCATCATCAACATTCACATAAAATGTATAGCTCTCGCTATACTTGGCCTCTACTGTTCCACTCCATCGCACTGAAAAGGAATCAGATTTCATATAAGGGTCCGGAGAATTTACTCCCCAATTAAAATTTATGCTAGAATCAGTGCGACACAACTGTAGGTTACTAAGATCCATTGAGTTATAATATTCCCCCGCCAGTCCCACTCCATGAACTGCTTGGGGTGGATACAATACATTTTGGGGTATTACTTGTTTGACTTGACTTGAACTCGACCATTTGAGTATTGCAGCCGCCCCTACTGTATTTTCAAAATATTCAATCCGAATATCATAATTTTGTCCTGAGCTTAGACTAATAGGTAAACTAGTCAGTTCACTAGCCTGTACCTTCCATTTATCAATTATTAACTTCCCGTCAACCCAAAGCCTGACACCATCATCTGCATTTATGTAAAAAGTATAACTTTCACTATATTGAGGTTTGACAGTCCCTGTCCATCTTACAGAAAAATTATCCGCTCCTATTGAATCGTGTGGAGCATTCTCACCCCAATTAAAATTAACATTGGCATCTATACGTGTTAATTTTAGTCCAGTAAGGTCAGAGTTGTTGTAATATTCTCCTTTTAATCCCGTTCCCGGACTATCTTGAGGTGGATACAATTGGCTTTGGGGAACAACTTGTTTGGTTTGGCTTGTACTTGCCCATTGTAATATTGCAGCGGCCCCACCGTAATTCTCATAATACTCGATGCGAATTTTATAGCTTTGTCCAGCTTTCATATTAATGGGCAGACTCATTAACTCACTTGCCTGTACTGCCCATTTATCTATAATCAATTGACCATCAATCCAGATTCTAACTCCGTCATCCGAATTCATATAAAATGTATAAATCTCACTGTATTTTGGTTTAATCATTCCTGTCCATCTTACAGAGAAAGTATCTCCTCCTATTAAAGAACCGGGTGATCCAGAACCCCAATTAAAATTCACGTTTGTATCTATACGCGTGAACTTTAATCCAGTAAGGTCATTGTTGTCGTAATATTCACCCTTTAATCCGTTAAGATTATCAGCAGCTGACGCATGGGGAATTTCCCCGACTATAGGTAAATTATTAGTAATTGGAAGCGGGATTGAAACATTATTAGTAAAGACAATAATAATAATGAGAACAAGAGCTATCCTATTTATAAACCTCAATTTCTTCAATCTCCCAATATAAAAGTTCCTTTTCTTAAAATTTTTCACTAACACCCCTCCATAAACAAATCAATTTAAAGATAAAGAATTTCCCCTGTGTCTCTTTCTCTCCTCCTTTCATTCTTATCAATCCATACTAACCATGTGGAATTTCGCACGATGGGCATCTGTCATTCAGTACAATTGCACTAGTGTATGAATTGAGTTTTCCCTCATATGTATTTTCCTTTCCAATCATAAAGGATTACCTGTATTATGGAAATAGTTGCAACTTATCAAATAATAAGAATATAGTAGAAATTCGAGAATAATCCACACTTTTTTGGGGCAAAGAGAATAAAATAAAGATATTTCATCTTAATTCTTAATTTTATCTATATCCCAAATAAAAGAGCCTCAAACAAAATCGTCTGAGACTCTCATTACCTACTTAATGAATTTCCACTGTTGCGAGGTTGTTTCATTCTTTGTATAAATTTGTAACTGAGTGCCGTCTACACTACTTCCGCCTGGTATATCTAACACCTTATTACTGTTTACATTCGTTATTGTATATATGCCAGTTGTATTTTCAGTTAATGTCCACAGTTGAGATGCCGTACCATTATCCGTCCAAATTTGCACGCCCGATCCATTAGTAACCCCACCACCTGCCACTTCTAAAGCTTTACCGCTATTAACATTTATTAATTTGTATCGATTACTTCCCGTATCGAATATCTGCCATCTTTGAGTTGTCGTATTGTTAGCTGTCCAAATTTGCACTGGTGTTCCATTAACGGTTTTCCCTCCTGAGACATCTAAAGCTTTCCCATTTCCAGCATTTAATATCTTAAATTCTGCGCCGTTTGAAATCGCCTTTACCATTTCCCATTGCTGTGCTGTTGTTCCATTCCCAGTCCATATTTGTACAGTTGTACCGCTGTTCACACTTCCACCTGCTACATCAAGTACCTTGTTACTGTTAGTATTAATAAATGTATAGATATTGTTTCCATTATTGATCAACCGCCAACTCTGAGCTTCTGTTCCATTATCGTTCCATAATTGTACTTTGGTACCATCAGCAATCTTACCATCTGCCACATCAAGCGCTTTGCCGCTATTTACATTGATTACTTTATAGGTATTGTTTGGCGCGTTACATAGCAACCACCTCTGCGCATCCGTTCCGTTATCTGTCTCAATTTGAACTTTTGATCCATTGCTTGTATCACCAGCATATACATCTAAAGCCTTTCCGCTGTTTACATTAATAAATTTATATTCTGATTCCTGGCATGTTAAGCTCTTTCTGCTGATCATATTCCCGTTGTTATCGTATTGAAAGCTTATGTATTTCCCTTCGGAAATATTGATTAAGCCTAACTGTCCTGATTTTGTATAAGTATATTTCATAGCAGTAGCTGATGGGGCAGCACCGAGGGCAAATACGCAAATAAATATACTTAGAATATATTTTCTCATCTACAGCTTCTCCGTTTCATAATCTTCATCATTCTGCAGCTTTTATTAAGTTCCCGTTCAGGTCATACTTATATTTTACGACTCTATTATCTGAATAACGAATTTCAGCTAATCTCCCATCAGCATCATATTCATAAGTTGTTAATTGCTGAATAACAATATCATCTATTGAAAGAGCTCCTCCATTTCTAATTCCCCACAAAAGATAATAGTTGTCTTGATTTCCAGTAGTGAAGGTTACTGTCTTAATTCCTTTCGTTCCTGAAACATCATTCCAACTTGTCCAGCCTAAAACTTCTACATTATCGATACCTCGGGCAAAAAAATAAAAGTGGCGATTAATATCTTCAGGTTGCATATCAATGGACTTATAAGAGAAGCTAACCGTATAGGTAGTATTCTTTAAAAACTTTACTCTACTTGTATCTGTAACTGCGATATTAGCCCATTCTATAGTCTTGGCAGAGTTTAGATAGGCAGAGAACATTCCAGTGGCAACTTTTAAAGGATCTTTAGTAATAATTCCAGAGTCAGGTAACAATCCCGTACTGCTAAAAGTACCCCGCTCAAAAGATTCACTAACTTTTCTGATGACTATATCATCTAAAGAAATAGCGCCCCCTTTATGAATCCCCCAGATCAAATAATAATTTTCTTTAGTTCCAGTCGTGAATGTTATTGTTTTCTTCCCCTTATTTCCGCTTGCCACACTCCATGTTGTCCAACCTTTATCCTCTTGATTGTCAGTACTTCTAGCTAAAAAGTAAAAGTAACGATTGGTATCTGAAGAGTCCATATCTAGTGATTTAAACGAAAAAGTGACATTGTAAGTTGTGTTTCCTTCAAATATATATTTATCCGGATTGCTATACGCAAACTCCTTCCAATCTTCGTTCACTGTTGAAGAAAGATACGCAGAGTATTGACCGCTAATTACTTTATCTGGTTCCTTTGTGAGAATACCCGAACCTGCTCTAAAGTATGTATCTGTAAAAGAACCCTTTTCAAAGGATTCACTAATCTTAATAATATCTATATCATCGATCGAAAGTGCTCCACCATTACAAATCCCCCAAATCAGGTAGTAATTCTCTTTAGCTCCGGTAGTAAAAGTTATGACCTTACTCCCACTGCTACCGCTGATATCATTCCAAGTCGTCCATCCTTTATCTTCAGTGTTATCCTGGCTTCTTGCCAGAAAATAAAAATACCGGCTACTGTCATTTGGCACCATACTTATAGATTTATATTTAAATGTAACTTGGTATGTAGTATTTTTTTCAAACTTCACCTTACTAGAGTCCGTATATGCAAACTCTTTCCACGTCTCGGACTGTAGGGAGCTAAGAAAAGCAGAATATTGCCCGCTGATTATTTTCGTCGGATCATTTGTTATACTGCCCGAGCCTGCAAGAAAATTCGTTTGAGTAAAAGTGCCCTTCTCAAAAGACTCACTGCCAGATGGAGCTTGTTTAACAATCTGGATGTCATCAATAGATAAGCTTCCTCCAGCATGAATGCCCCAGATTAAATAATAGTTATCCTTATTTCCTGTCGTAAGTGTTATTGTTCTTGTACCTGCGCTTCCACTTGCATCATTCCAACTAAAGTAACCTTTATCCTCTTTACCATCGGTACTGCGCGCAAGGAAATAAAAGAAGCGGTTTGGGTCCTGTGGCTGCATTTCGATCGATTTATAAGAAAATGTAACATTATAAGTCGTGTTTTTTTCAAATTTAACCTTTGCGGGGTCAGAATGATTGAATTCCTTCCACACCTCTGATGACTGAGCGCTTAATAAAGCAGAGTATTTTCCATTTACAACTTTTAGAGGATCATTGGTAATAGTCCCACTAACCGGAATATAATTACTCCCCGTATAAGTACCTGTTTCGAAATTCTCTTTAACAACCAATGCGTTTTCTGCAGCAAAAGCCTCATATTGAGGAAAGCCCAAGGATACTACAAGATAAATGATAATTATGTTGAATAATTTCATATTCTTTTTCAAAACAACTGCACCTCTTTTAGTGTAGTTTCCTTATTTACTGATAGTATCCCATTCTCATTCCCTTTTCCATTTCGCTCCATAATTCTCCTTCATCATCTACAAATTCACATCCTCGACAATCATAAGTTATCAGCTCGATTTTAGAAATAGTTGCATTTTGTCGAATATTAGGAACTTATGTAGAATTCCGGGATTATCATGCATTATATTTGACAATATGGAAAACTGCATAATTAATTGGCTGTTTTTCAAAAGAAATCAAGTCTAAAAGTTAACTTCTTTACTAATCACTTTTAATCTACATACCAAATAACACTCCGCCTAGAAGGACAGAATGTTATTTGCATCTAACATATCAATTACCAGCTATTATTAATGATTCTCACATCATCAATATCCAAATAAGCACCGGTGGTTTCTCCTCCAACAGCAAAACGTACTACGATATGCGTTGCATTAGGCAATGTGACAATATCCATATATTGATTATGCCACTGCCATCCACCATTACTTGCGACAGAGTGTGCTTCACCAATGTTAGTACCATTTTTGTCAAGTTGAATTACACTCATTTCTGCATGTCCACCTTGATTAAGGGTATATCGCAATGCTGCACTTAATGAGTAAGTTACATTAGCAGATACAGGTATAGGACTAGACTGAGCAAATTGATATGAGTTGGTAGTTCCTGTCCCCCCAAATAGTCTATACATGCATAAGCCCCCTGTAAAACCAACAGTATCAATAGGCACTCTCTCAGCACTAGGGTTTATACTAGCTCCATTTCTCCATGCAGTTGTCCAGAGATCCGGCAAATTATTAGTATTATCCTTCGTCTCAAAGCTGGCATTATCATTAATCTCTGCTGCACCAGCTAATTCAATCTGCACCTGATCTATATCCAGATAAGCTGATACCTCACCACCGACAGCAAACCTGACCGCAATGTGTGTGGTATTCGGTTGAGTAGTAAAAGTCTTGGAGTTGACCTTCCATGACCACCCCCCATTCCTATAACTGTTATGAATCTCATTCGTTGTTGAGCCGTCAGCTGCAAACTCTAATATACTCATATTTGCACTGCCCTGGGATAAAGCGTAAAGCATACTTGCAGAAAGCTTATAGGTCGCACCGCCGGCAACCGGAACTTTTTCGGAAAGAGCATACATATAAGAGGCCGCGTCGCCTGTCCCGCTAAATAAACGGTACTGGTTCTTCCCCTCTACACCAGGCAGATACGATACTATGGCCGCAAAAGCCCCTGAACTGTTCCCGTTTCTCCAAGCGACATCCCATTGATCCGGCTTACCATCATTGTTCTGATCCTTTTCAAAGCTAGCATTCCCGTTAAAAGCGATTTTTGCATGTGAAGTTGAAGCGGTTTGAATTACATTAGCGAAAGTAACCTTATCTACATCCAAAGTTGCGTTTTCTTCACCACCCACTGCGAAGCGAATGCGAATGGATGTTGCTTTTTCGAGTGTATCAAACGTAATTGAATTCTTATTCCACTTGCCCCCGCCAGATTTAAAGGTGCGTGAGGATTGTTGTATGGTATTGTTGCTGGCATCCGCCTGTATTACTGTCATTTCTGCCACTCCTGCTGAAAGCAAGTATTTCATGTAAGCTTGTATTCTATAGGTTGTCTTGCCGCTAACTGGAATGGAGTCAGATAAAACATATTGATAGGAGCTTGCATTCCCCTTACCGCTATTCAATCGGTAAATTCTCGTGCCATCGACTGAATTATCGGTAGACGTAGCATTTAATATAGTTGCGCTTGGTGAAGTACTGGAACCATTTCGCCAAGCTGTTTCCCAGAAATCCGGCAGATTATTTTGATTAGTATCCTTTTCAAAGCTGTAATTGTCATTGACCGGAAATGTGCTTACATTAAAGTTTCGCCATGGTTCACTAGTTGTTTTTTTACTTTTCAAGTTACCGTTAAGGTCATAGCTATAAAATGTTCTTATCGAAGTGTTATCATTTTCAATTCTAGTGCTGGAAGTCATCCGGCCATTAATGTCATAGGTATTGGTTACATATTGGGCGAATGCTTGATAAGGGAAGACAAGTAAACACGTTGTTAAAATCAATAAAACTCTATAAATACTCTTGAGACTCTTTAGCATAGTTGGTTGTACACCCTCCAAAATATGATTTGTTTAAAATTTTATAAATGATTAAATTACGATGCCATATTGATATACTTCATGAACTTGAACTATGCCTCCTTATCACTTTTCATACATCAACACATACAAAAAGCCCACGCAAACAGATCAACGTGGGCATAATTCATATTTGTGAAATCAACCACTTTCCGCCTGCCATAATCATATGACAAAGGGTAGGATTTGAAAATAGTGGTATTTTGTCGAATATCAAGCTATTTTGTAGATTATATTTTCTCAGCCAACCTGCGCATACCCCAACAATCTTTTAATCGACCGGTTCGCTTCCTGCAGTACAATCTCCTTATCCACCGTCTTCAGCAGCCCTTTATCCATCAGGATCTCCCCGTCGACAATCGTCGTCTCGACATCGGCGCGGGTGGCGGAGTAGACAATCCGGGAGATGGGATCGACGTCATAGGACGGAAAGGTGTGGAAGTTGTAGAGGTTCAGGATGGCCAGGTCGGCTTTTTTGCCTACCTCGATGCTGCCGATCTGGTCTTCCATGCCAACTGCCTTGGCGCCGCCGATGGTGGCCATGCGGAAGACGCTGCGTGCGTTCATCGTGGTCGGGCCGTGGTGGGGCTTCTGGATGACTGCGGCCAGCCGCATTTCGTTGAACATGTCGAGGTTGTTGTTGCACGGCGCGCCGTCGGCACCGAGACTGAGATGGATGTGATCGTGCAGCATGCCCGGCGTATCGGCAATACCTGAAGCCAGCTTCAGGTTAGAGCCCGGGCAGTGGCTGACATGCACCCCGCGGTCGCGCAGAATGCGTTTCTCCTCGGCGTCCAGCCAGACGCAGTGGGCCAGAATCAGACGTTCGTTCGCCAGCCCCAGGTGATCGAGGTACACAACATTGCGCATGCCGGTCATCGCCTGGACGATTTCGATTTCCCCCTGATTTTCCGAAGCGTGGGTGTGCACTTTGACATTGTAACGGGCCGACAGATCACGTACTTCCTTGAGCAGCGGCTCTGTACAGGAGATCACAAACCGCGGTGAAAAAGCGTACTGGATCCGCCCGTTGCCGTAGCCGTTCCATTTTTCCAGCAGATCCACACTTTCCTGCAGCGAAGCCGCCGTTTCCTCCTGCAGTGCTGCCGGAACGTCGCCGCCCTTCTGATCCATCATCACTTTGCCGGAGAGGGCACGGATGCCGCTTTTGGCAATCGCCTGGAACGCAAAATCCGTATGGTTGACCGTCTCCATATCGACAATTGTCGTCGTACCGCTGGAGATCAGCTCCCCGATCCCGAGCATGGCGGAATAATACAGCGATTCCTCATCGTGGGCAGCCTCCAGCGGCCAGATCCGTTTGCGCAGCCAGTCCATCAGCTCCAGGTCATCGCCTTTGCCGCGGAACAGCGTCTGGCAGAGATGAATATGCGTCTGCACAAAGCCGGGAATCACCGTGCGGTTCGTTGCATCAATAACCCGCTCATCCCCCTGTGCGGTAAGCCCGCTGCCGATCTCAACTATCAAATTATCTTTGATCCGGATATCCCCATGGAAGATTTCTTCCTGCTTGTTCATTGTAATAATCTCCGCGTTTTTGATCAGTATGTTGGCCATGTCCCGTTTCCCCCTCGTTCAATTCACAGATTGCTCACTCACTTCGTACAGCCAGATAACACAAAAAGGCCACAAAAATATGCCGCAGCATATTTTCGTAGCCAGAAATTTACGGTTCCCGGTAGAGACCCTTAAACCAATTATTAAGGATATACGAAAAAAAGGATTATTCAATTGGTTTTGAATAACCCCATAATAAACGAAGGACAAAGTTAATGTCAACTAAATTAACATTAAAATTAAAAACAACGGTGATAATCATAATTTATTCCATAAAAACAATGATTTCATGTTATTTTAAATAACACAAATTACATGTGTACTACCCCTGTGCAACCAGATTACTCTTTAACGCTATCCAGCACCTTTTCAAATACCGGAAAGCTTGCGGTACGCCCCGGGAAAAAAATCTCGCCTCTGCGTTCATATCCAAGCCCCGGATACAAAGCAAGCGCAGGAGTGTTCTTCGTATAGGTGTCCAGCCGGATGCTGCTGTACCCTGCCTCGCGGGCATATTCCTCGGCATAAGCGATCAGCTTCCGGGCAATGCCCTTGCCCTGGGCCTCCGGATGAACAGCCAGCCGGTGCATGATCAGCGCCTTGCCCTGCTCCTGTGACCACTTGATGCTCTGGTACAGCTCATTTTGGTGCTCGTCCAGCACAAGAATCCCGGCAACAGCGCCATTATCTATGTAAGCGTAGAGAGTCCCGTGTTCGATATCCTGTCCAATGATCTCACGGTTAGGATAGCTGTCATCCCACTGATCACTGCCTCCCGCCTGCATCACCTGTACACATCTGGCGATCAGCTCCATAATCTCTCCGATTTCCTCTGTCCGTGCTTTACGGATTTCATTACTGCCCATGGTATCCCTGCTTTCCTGCCTGATGATTTGAGTTGAACCTGTCTATGATGACTTATTAGTGAAGTTTATCACATCAGGGGACAAATTCAATAGCCCGGCTTCCGTTCTGTACAGCGCAGCAGGGCCTGCCCGCACAATTCGGGCAAGCCCATGTTGGTTTAGCCGAGCTCCAGCTTATGCCCGTCCTCGAAGCCCTTGGCGAAACCGGCGTCGAACCCCACGTTGTATGCTTCGGTGTAGCCCTGCTGATAGGCGTCTCCCGGCGGGGTTTCCGGAGGGACGCCGAGATCCGGGGGGAGCGGAACGACCAGCGGGGCAGCCGGTGTTACCTGCACCGGAGGCTGAACAACCACCTGAACTCTCCGGGCCGCAATCCGGCGGCGAAGTCTTCTTTTCTTGCGCAGCAGCAGTCCTCTCTTGGTCTTGCCTGAGCGCAGTTTGCGGAGTTTGCGGCCGGCTCCTCTGCGGATCTTCGCTTTGCGCGTCACCAGCAGGGTGCGTCTCTTGGCTGCCCGGCCTGAACGCTTGATTGCTTTCTTTCTCTTCATCCTTCTACTCCTCCTGTACTCCATGTGCTCTTCGCGGCGTCCTTTGCGCATGCTTGTTAAGCCATGGTGCCGCAGGCTTCCCCTGCTTGGGCTGATGCAGCGAAATACCGGACATCATCCGGCACATGGCGCTTTGATATTGGCTCAGGATTCTGATATTGTCACTCAGCTTGCGGGCCGTCAGCTCCGATTGCCCCGTAATTTCGGCGATACTCTCCAGAATCGCAGCCAGTGCGGCCTGGCTGCGGGCAATGGAGCGGATCATCTCCAGCTTGACGGCGTGTTCGGAGAGAAGCCCGCCGCTCATTTGCTGTCGTCCCCGAAGTCGAAGCCGTCACCGGACATGCCGCCGAAGCCTTCGCCGCCTTCATCCTCGCCGCTGCCCAGCACCGCCTTCAGGTTGCTGTACAGCCCGTTTTCCAGCTTGGTCAGCCCCTCCACCATCTCCACAATTACCTCGTGGATCGAGAGGGTTTCCTTCAGCTGCTCTTCATGGTTGTCGAAGGATCTCGCATGGATATGATGATGTGTCCACTGCTTTACCTTTTCCGCCTCTACCGCTTTGGCCTCGAGAATCATCGCGATATTCCACTGGATAGTAGCGGTCGACTCCAGCATTTGCAGATAAGCTTTTTCCCTGCTCATGTTCCGCCTCCTGCTCTTTAAGCGCTACTCTTCTTCCTGGCCGCCCAGTTCCTTGATTACACGGCCTACCCCTTCAGCCATCGCCTCTTCCAGATCAGCAAGTGCGTTCAAATAAGCGATGATATTTTTGTTGACCTGGCTGTGGCTTTCGACCAGTCCGCTGAAACCGCCGAAATCAGGCTCCGCATCCGGCAGATCATGGACTATTTGCGACATACGGACGGCAACGTGGCGTTCGGCGTCAAGAATCCGCGCCATCTGTTCGTGCGTATGGGCCATGTGCTGCAGCACTTTGGTTATTTTATTCTGCACCTTCATGTCTCCTTTGCTCAAACGCCCTGCTACAGCATATGCGGCTGAAGCCCTGTCGGTGCGGAGGAACCCGGAATGCTGCGCTGCAGATCCTATGAACATTTGGAGGATATTGACAGACCGAAGGCCCTGAGAATATGCTGAATGCTGGAATGAATGGTCTTTTTTCACATAAAAGTCCTATAGCAGCATGTATAAATGGATTGGAGGAGCGCTATGAAAATTACAAGTAACCGCCTGGATTTACAGGCCATGACTGCGGCAGAGCTGTCTGTCAGTACCCTCAGCTGCACCGCGGCCTCATTGGAGCAGGCTCTTGGCTACAGGCTGGCCCCGGCCATTCTGGACGATGAAATGCTGTATGCGCTCAAGGTACGCCATTCCAAGGTGCTGCAGAACGCAGAGCATTATTTGTGGTATACGTGCTGGGCTGTCATTCAACGGGAGGAGCAGGAAATTATCGGCTTCCTGATTCTGAAAGGCCGGCCGAACGGACAGGGCGAGGTTATAATCGGCTATATCATTGATGAACAGTATTGGGGCAAGGGGTACGGAACGGAGGCGGTACGGTGTCTTAATGAGTGGATTTTCAGCCATGAGGAGGCACAGTGGGTCATTGCTGATACAGAGCCGGACAATACCGCCTCCCACAGGCTGCTGCAGCATCTGGGTGCTGAACCCTACCGCGAGACCGATGAGCTGATCTGGTGGAGGGTTGGCCGGCCGCAAGAACAAACCTGACTACACATTCAATTCATAAAAAAATCGTCAATATCATCCAGTCCCATAAGGATTTCGCTTTCCTGTACTTCGTTCGCCCTGGCCAGCTCCTGGCTTGCCCTTAACTGCAGTCCTACCAGTCTGCCGCAATCATATGCGAGGCTTGTCAGCTTGTTCAGCTCTTCATATTCCAGGTAGATCCGTCCCAGAATCAGCTGATATTCAGCATCAATTGACGAGACCGCATCCAGATAGATCCGGCGGATGTCATCCCTACTAACTGTCAGCTGATATTTGATCAGGCTGAAGGCCGCTCCTACGCTTTTCATGACTGCAACGAAATTGTCGATCATATATACGAGCGTTACGGAGACAATTCCGGTCAGCATCCCGCCAAGCACACCGGCAATCAGATCTGCAAAAGGAGCGGCCGGGGTTGTTTTGAGATAGGCGGCAAAGCTTTCGGTCAATATTACTCCGGCTGAAGCTGTAACGGCTGCAGTCAATATTTTGGAGGCTTCCAGCAGCGCCTGGCTCTGCCCCATTCCGTGCGGAGGATTGATCAGTAATTTGAAGGCTCTGATCAGGGCATGTATGCTGTCATTCAGCATCCGGGCCATATTCCTGGAGGTGGTTGCAAACGTATTAATCAGGATCGTTATCAGGTTTGCGGTGAAGCCGCCGGCCAGCCCCTCGCCAAAAGCTCTGGCGATATCCTTTGCCTTTGCCGCCATCCTTGCTTGCAGCCGCATACAGAGATTACTGAACTCTTCTATTCTTCTTGATAAAGTCCCATAGCTCTTAAACTGTCTGAAATATTCGGTCATTTCCGGGATCAGCGCCGCCTGCAGCTCATAAAGGAACATCCCCAGTGCCTGCTTCTTCCCCATCCGCAAGCCCTGATCCACACCGCTTGACAGCACTCCGGATGCATAATATTTGCTCTTGGCCCGCCGGACTGTGGACTGGACATGCTGCTTAGCTTCCTTATTCTTCCGGGCAGCCGCCTCCGGATTGATTTCATAATGCTGGGCGTTGGTCTCGCCTGGATTCCGCCTGTTCTGGCGGGCCATCCACTGCTCCAGATCCTTATCGCTTTTTGACTGATTCAAGCTGGAGTCTGTCCAGGCCAGATTCTTATCGGAGGTCGCCATTTCATTACGCTGCTCAGCAGACATATAGAGGCGCGCCCCGTTATTGTCGTGAACCGCCTTGGCGGAGACAATGTGATCCAGATGGGTTGTCCCGTCTTTCTTAAGTATTTTTCCGGTATAGTCATCCGTAATTTGGCTGCTGGTTTGAAATGTAAGCTTCCGCTTCTTCGGGAAATCCTTTTCGTAATTCTTTCGGTCAAAAGCTTCCGTGTACCGCTCTGAGGTGGCCTCATCCGCAAAGATCCCCTTCCCGGCGTTATGAAGTGTCGTTACATTCCCGCCGTTCCTGTAGCTGTCAAAGACAGGCCCGAGCCCAAACTGGCTGATTAGCGTATTCAGCGTTGTTTCCTTATACTTTGCCAGAAGCTCCAGTACATGATTAATCTCCAGCGTCTTTTGGCCTAAAGTAATTTCCTTAAGCTCTACCTCTAATAATGAAGTCATTTCCAGAACATTTCCGGACATGGCCATCCCCCTTTACACCCCCGCTTCCATTGTTATGCGTTTGCTCCAACAGCCCGGTTCAACAGCTGCGCCCCGGCTTTGGTATTATTGACAAGCGCTCCCAGCCGCTGCTTGGCTTCCGGTGTAAGCTGGGTATAGTCTGTAGTCAATGTACGGCACTGCAGAAGCATGCCGCGCAGCCCGTCCGAGGCCGCGGTGCTCAGTGCCGTAATCTCCTGGATTTCTTTACGGGTGGCTTCTATGGCCTTGACATGTTTGCGGATCTTCGCAGCCTCCATGCTGGCCTGTTCGGCAATCTTCTTGTTTTTGCCGCTTTTCAGTAAACCGGCGGTCACAAGTGCACCTCCGCCTATCGCCCAGCCGACCGGACCCGCCAGTCCAAGCAGCGCGGTTCCTGCTGCTGTTCCGCCGCCGCCGGCAACCAGCGCGCCGCCTCCCAGCCAGGCAAGGGCAGCATTCGTTGCTGCTGCACCGCTAAGCGTAGCGATAGCTGTGCCAGTCGAAGCCGTGCCAAATGTAGTAGCAATAGCAAGCGCAGCGGTCGGCCCAAAAGCAGCCACACCAATACCAGCTGCCACACCTGTTGCCGCCGTTCCGCCGGAGGTGAAATTAGCCTTGCTGATCTCCTTTTCAAGGGTGTCCAGCAAACCGGAGAACCTCTTGGACTCAATCTTTATGATCTTGAGCTCGGTATCCAGAGCCGCCGGCTTATTGCGCATACTATTTATAAACTCCCAGGATTCATCGACTGCGGACTTGAGCAATCTCCGCTTGCCCAGCAGCTGCTCTGCATCTCCTACAAGCCGCTTGTTTTCCGATTCATATCTGGATTGTTCTGCCTTCATATTACGGATAGCCGTTTCGCGCAAATCCTTGTTAAACATATGTACGCCCCTTTCAGCACTCTAAATATGTAGTTCAAAAGACGCAGGACCAATGATCCGCATGTACAGTATATCTAAAATCTGGATACTTGGGTACTATCACTCCAGTAAAGCAAACTTTACAACCTGTCTATCGTAAAAAGAGACACCCTTCCCCAAGTGAGAAGAATGTCTCTTGCAAATCCCGATCGTTTTTTTCAAAGAATAGCTCAAGGCTTACGGCAGCGTGTTACCCAGCTTTTGCCCGGCCTCCTGCAGAGACTCGAACGTTCCCGCGTCGCTCCACCATTCCTTGAGCACATCGTAGCTGAGCTTACCCTCCCCGGCATAAATGTTGTTCACGTCGGTAATCTCCAGCTCGCCGCGCCCTGAAGGAGCAATCCGCTTAATAATGCCGAACACTGCCTCATCGTACATATAAATACCGGTCACGCAAAAATTCGTCTTCGGCTGCTCCGGCTTTTCTTCAATATAAGCGATCAGGGACGCATCCTTGTCGTCAAATACAGGAACCCCGTACCTGCGGGCATCCTCTACCGGCTTCAGCAGCACCTTGGCCGTCCCTGGCGGCTGCTCTGCGTATTTCTCCATATAAGGCGTCAGATCCTCCAAAAAAAGATTGTCGCCCAGCAGCACGACAAACCGTTCGCCCGGGAGAATGAATCCTTCCGCCAGCTCCAGCGCTTCTGCGATGCCTCCCGCAGCCTCCTGGATTTTGTAGGTCAAGTTTACGCCGAATTCCGCACCACTGCCCAGAAAATCCGTATACTGCCCCGCAGACTGCTTGCTGATGATCAGGAGAATATCGGTTATCCCGCCCCGGCGCAGCCGGTCAATACCGTAACACACCATAGGATATTTGCCGACCGGAAGCAAATGTTTGTTCATCAGCCGGGTCAGCGGATGTAGCCTTGTTCCCTTTCCGCCCGCCAGTATGACTCCTTTCACTTACTTTCCTCCTTTTTATCTATGTCATTAGCCTTTGGGCTGGCAGGTCAGATGAATTGTGCCGGATCCAAATGCCATTTCTCTATAAAAAGCCTGCGGTTACGCTCCACCAGCTCATGAAGCTCCGCGGAATGGACCTGCCTGAAGCTCGCGCTTCCCTCATGATGCACCAGGCAGTCCCCGCCGATCAGCAGCCGGAAGCCCTTCAGCCGGGCACGGTAGCAATAATCATCGTCCTCGTAATGTCCCGGTGAATACCGCTCATCCAGCAGGCCGACACGGTCGAGTACTGCTCTTTTGAACAAAAAGCATAAGCCTACAAGCCGCACCGTCTCTTTCCATTTCAGGGGATCAGAGATGTTAGCCGTCTCAGCCTCAATGTGAAAACCGGATATATCGGCATAAGACGTTCTTACCTGCTGCCGGCCGCTGGCGTAATTCGTCACCGGCCCGACAATGCCGATGTCCGCTGCGCTGTACAGAGCCGCCCTCAGGTTGGCCAGCCAGTTATGCGAGACAATAACATCATTGTTCAGCAGCAGCAGCTCATCCCCCGAAGCCAGCTGCAGCCCCAGGTTACAGGCGGCCGGAAAACCGCGGTTCTCCGGAAGGGAGATCACCGCCAGCTTGTTGCTGCGGCAATAGGCGGCCGTACCGTCGTTAGAGGCGTTGTCGACCACGATAATTTCATAAGACGAATCTGTATAACGTCTGATCGATTCGACACAGGCCTCAAGCAGCTTCTGCCCGTTATAGGTTGGAATAATGATGCTGGTCTTGGTCATAGGGCGTTCCTCCAGGCGGCCAGCTGGCTGCGCTGCTCCTGCAGGCTGCCGGCGCCGGCATTGGCTCCGCTCAGCATCAGAACCGCCTTGAGCGCTTCCGCATGATCACCAACAATCAGCTGCTCCACCCTGTTTCCGGCGCCTGTGTTATCCTGCCGCAGCCGGTTTTGCTTGAATACATTGACTGTGCCTGCCTTTTCCACCCGCAGCTGCTTCAGCAGCGAGAGTGCCTGCGCTTTGGGCGGCACCATCAGCTCCCGGTAACCGATCACTTCCAGCGCACGCCGGGACAGGGCATGGGGTACTGCGGTCATCGAGCAGGCTCCGAGATCACTCCGGCCGAGCACCATGTTGAGATACAGCTTGCAGCGGGTAACATGATCACTGAGTCCAAAAGGCGGCAGCAGGCTATCCAGATCATTCAGCGCCACATCAACCCCGCCGTCTACCGCTGCGGCAAAACCGGACAGCTGCGGCGCCGGAATAACCATATCGCCGTCCAGGAACAGCAGGATATCGCCTCTGCTGAGCTTGGCGCCAAGCGAACGGCCCACATCATGGCCGGCCGGCTCGGGAACATGCACGACCGTTGCCTGCCTGCACAGCCGGGCCAGCTGAAAGCTGTTGTCTGTGCAGCCATTGAGCACGACGATAATCTCGGCAGGTGCCAGCCGCTGCACCTGCTTCAGCAGCAGCGGCAAGGTCTTCGCCTCATTCCTTGCCGAGATAATGACAGACAGCGTCCCCCGCAGCTTGCGGGGGAGCTTTTGTGTCTGTTTCGCGCCGGCCGCCGGGCGCTTGGCTGCGGTTGTGCGGCGGGGTTTCCGCGCAGCGCCGGATGCGGGGCGGCTGGCAGCGGTACGCGGCGCTGCGTTTGCAGAGCGGCGGCCACCGGCGGCCCGGGATGCAGAGCGGACAGCGGAGACTTGCAGCTCCGCTGATACAGAGCGGACGGCGGAGTCCCGCGGGGCAGCATCGGCAGGGAGGGTGGCGGAGTCTTCCAGTCCTGCTGATACAGAGCGGACGGCGGATTCCCGCGGTGCAGCACCGGCAGGGAGGGTGGCGAAGTCTTGCAGCTCCGCTAATACAGAGCGGACGGCGGATTCCCGCGGTGCAGCATCGGCAGGGAGGGTGGCGGAGTCTTCCAGCTCCGCTAATACAGAGCGGACGGCGGAGTCCCGCGGTGCAGCACCGGCAGGGAGGGTGGCGAAGTCTTCCAGTCCTGCTGATGCCGCACGGTTGTCTAAAGCGCTGGGCGCAGAAGCCTGCCGTTTCTGCTTACGCTGTTTTCCCTGTTTCTTCGATTTTGCAGCGTTCATCTCACCATCTCCCTTCGCCGGCCTGCATCGCTGTAACCGGCCCTTTCGCCTCTGCGCTCCAGCAGCAGACCCATGGCCTCCAGATGGTCACTGAGAATGACCTCCTGCAGAGGGTCTCTGCCGCCCTCCTTGCGGCGGACCGCATTCATCCGGCCGACCGGCACTTTATGCACGGCCTTCATCTGTAGTCCTTCCAGCACTGCACGGGCATGCGCAAGCGGCGGCCTGGACAGGATAGCGCTGCCGAGTGCTGTCAGCGCCTTCCGGCTGAGCGCATGGGGCACCGCAGTAAGCGAATATCCGTTCAGATCCGGCCGGCCAAGCATAACATTGAGTGTATACTTGGAGAGTATCACCGGATGCGGTATCCGGCTGCTGACCGGACCGGAATAATCATTAAGCGCTACATCAGCACCGCTGCTGACTGCTTCTACGAATGGACGCAGCTCTGCCGCGGAAATGACCAGATCCCCGTCAGTAAACAGCAGGATTTCCCCCCTGGCTGCCTCCGCTCCGACACTCCGCCCAACATCATGTCCAAGCGGCTGGGGAAACGTAATCACCTTCGCTCCCATCCGGTGCGCAATTTCGGCTGTATTGTCGGCTGAACCATTGACTATCACAATAACCTCACAGCGCGGATGAACGCCTCTTGCTCCGGCAATGACTGCAGCGATCGTCCGCGCCTCATTCATAGCGGGGATTATTACCGACACAACGGGCTCGGGGTGGTTTACTGCAGGCAGGGCTTCTGCCGTCTGCCGCTGCGGCCGGAGGTTTCTCCGCACTGCTTGGGAAGCCCGCCGCCCCGAGCGGCGGGCAGATGTCCGTTTACGCTGTTTCAAGCTCATCCACCTTCCTTCGGAGGGCATACTCCCGGGCTGAGGGTTACACCACAGTTTATGTAAACTGCCGTCTCCTGCAACGGCAGATGTCTCCCTTTGTACAGAAAATCGGACAGATGCCGCGGTGCGGACACTGCCGCCACATTTACAAAAGCTTTCCTCGCCAGCTGCTAACGTTACTTTTCAACCTAGTCACACATATATGTACTCTTCACCAGCTTCTCCGCGCACCACATACACTCGTTAAACTACCTCAGTTACTAACAATGTTACTTTTACACAACCAAAACCACCTGACCCCTTGTTACCTACCACACCGTCCTTCTACAAACAACCTGGCCCATTGTTCAGTGATCAAGCCCCATTAAGGGGAAATTTCCCTTTGTTTCGCCTGCGGGCACGCCGATCGAGGCCCTTTAAGGGGAAATTTCCCTTTATTTCGCCTGCGGGCACGCCGATCGAGGCCCTTTAAGGGGAAATTTCCCTTTATTTCGCCTGCGGGCACGCGGATCGAGGCCCTTTAAGGGGAAATTTCCCTTTATTTCGCCTGCGGGCACGCCGATCGAGACCCATTAAGGGGAATATTCCCTTTATTTCGCCTGCGGGCACGCGGATCGAGGCCCTTTAAGGGGAATATTCCCTTTATTTCGCCTGCGGGCACGCGGATCGAGGCCCATTAAGGGGAAATTTCCCTTTATTTCCTCTCCCTTCATTTGTCCGCACCCGCCATTGCCTGAATCCGAAATCTGTTACACTTCGGTCTTTCGTTACCATCTACTCATGCCATTTTTTGAAACCGCCAGTACTTTGCCGCCTTCATCGCCCCTCCACACCCAAATCCGCAGCAAAAAGCGCAGCCTCACGGCTGCGCCTGATTAATAGAAACAAATACCACAACAGCCTGCAGGCTATAACACCCGCAGGCTGTTGTACAGCGGTCAGTCAAACGCCCGGTGCTCGACCTGCGGTTTGACAGGCGGAGTGCCGAGGGCAATCCAGGATAACACGCCATAGAAATGCGGCGTTTCGCGCAGCCTGTGAATGTTCACAACCGCTTCTCCGACGCCTCTACTCTTCAGTGAAGCAAGGAAATACGGCTGGTTGGTCATAGCCACGAACACATAACCGGTATGGCCGAAGCCCTCATCAAAGGTTACTGTGACTTCCACGCTCTCCGCATTGCCGTTAAACATGAACGCCGTCATGCCAAACTGTTGCAGCACCTGCCGGTTTCCTGAGCTCTGCACCGGACTGAAGGACAGGTGCTCCGCAGAGACTGCACCTTGAGCCAGATGGTCACCGGTAACGGCACCAGCTGCAATGTGGTAGCTCTGCACACTTTCTTCCTCAAGGTGCCGGGATTGAACGGCAAAAGAGGCCAGCTTAGCTGCATCCACTGCTTCGTCTGCAATTGCGGAAGTACCAACGGCCTGCTCAGCCAGATGCTCCTCCCCGATACTGCCGGAAGCCAGCTTGATGCCGGTGATGCTGCCATCCGGCAGCAGATCAGCCGAACGGACTTCTTCCGCCAGATGCGTCAGCTTGATCGTTTCCGGCAGCAGGTGCCGCTCCTCCAGAATGCCGTCAGCCAAATGCTCGCCGTACACACTTTCCGGCTGCAAATGGTGTGAATGCACGGCTCCGTCTGCCAGCTTCTCAGCGTCAATGCTGCCGGCAGACAGCATGTCGTTGTTCAGCGTCCATTCAGCCAGATGTTCGGCCGTGATGCTACCGCTGCGGATATGGCGGCTGTCTACCGCTTCAGGAGCCAGATGGCCTCCGTATACGCTGCCCGGAGCCAGCTGGAAAGAACCCACCGAGCCTTCAGCCAGCTTCGCTGCACCGATACTACCGTCAGGCAGCAGATCTGCTGTCTGCACTTCCTCGGCCAAATGTTTCAGTGCGACGCTGCCGTTGCGGATGTGCCGGCTATCCACTGCTTCTGAAGCCAGGTGGCCGCCATAGATGCTGCCTGGAGCCAGCTGGAAGGAGCTGATTGAGCCTTCAGCCAGCTTCGCTGCACTGATGCTGCCGTCAGGCAGCAGATCAGGCGTCAGTGTCCCCTCGGCCAGATGCTTCAGCGTAATGCTGCCGCTACGGATATGGCGGCTGTCTACCGCTTCAGGAGCCAGGTGGCCTCCGTATACACTTCCGGCAGCCAGTTTACGCGAACCGATGCTGCCGTCCGCCAGCTTATCGGCACCGATGCCGCCTTCAGGCAGCCACTCTGCGCTGCGTACTTCACCGGCCAGATGCTCCAGCGTGATCTCACCTTCGCCGATATGGCGGCCTTCCACCGCATTGTCTGCCAGCTTATCGGCATCGATGCTGCCGTCAGGCAGCCACTCTGCGCTGCGCACTTCACCGGCCAGATGTTCCAGCGTGATCTCACCTTCGCCGATGTGACGGCCTGCTACCGCATTGTCTGCCAGCTTATCGGCACCGATGCCGCCTTCAGGCAGCCACTCTGCGCTGCGTACTTCACCGGCCAGATGCTCCAGCGTAATCTCACCTTCACCGATATGGCGGCCTGCTACCGCATTGTCTGC
>NZ_JARXXP010000043.1 GCF_029893965.1 Paenibacillus sp. PastM-3 | reverse complement strand
CCTAAGCGAATTCTCATTGTTCTTAAGTGAATAAGCGATTCCAAATCCATTTTAAAAATTGGTTGTAGCTGGGGTAGAATTCGTGCGGCCTTTTTTAGGTAGAAGGGTAATGAACTACTCCTGGTTTTCTGTCTGATTGATCTGATGTTAGATTCTTTGCAAGTGTACTGAAAATAAGGTCATCTCTGTCCGTAACGCCCAGACACTTAAGCCAATCAGAGGCAAAAATGCCTCTGATCCGGCCCCCGCGCGGCCTTCCAGCCGAAATACCACCGCTGCCGCATATGCCGCGCACCACAGCCGGCTAATGCAATTTGCCGCTCATGATGTAGCTGTGCAGCGCCCGGAAGACGCCGGCGCGGCTGAAAGCGCCCAGGATGACCAGCACGACCGGGCCGATCAGGATGCCGAGCATGCCGAACAGCTGGAGCCCGGCGAACACGCCGATCAGCATGGAGAGCGGGTCTACCCCGATACTGCTGGCCAGTACCTTCGGCTCCAGCACCTGCCGGGTGATAAGGATAATACCATAGAGCACCAGCAGGCCGACAGCGAGCGCGAGATTACCGGTCATATAGGAGTAGAGCGCCCAGGGAAGCATGATGATGCCAACTCCCAGATAAGGGACTGTATCAATAAGGCCGATAGTAAGCCCGATTACAAAGGCAGAATTGACACCAAGCAGCAGGAGTCCGATGATGACAATGAATGCGGTGACGGATATAAGCACTGCCTGGGCCCGTAAATAGCCAACCAGCGCTTTGCGCAGATCATTCCAGATGTTAGTCACCGGGCGGAGCAGGGGGGCGGGCAGCAGTCCGGTCAGCCTGGCGTTATGGCGCTCCCAGCCGGTACTGAGGAAAAAGGCGGCCAGCACAATGACTATCAGAATCGTTCCAAGGCTCGGCAGCGCCGACACCAGCTTCAGAATCATATTGAAAAATCCGGTTATCAGATCCGTAACAAACTGGCCGACGGTTTCCGTGGTCCGGTTAATATTGCTGTCAATCGTATCGTGGTAACCGGGGTTATCGTGGTAAAACTGGTTGATCTGGTTAATAATATTCTGAATGCTGGCATTGCGGCTGAGTGAGAGCAGCAGCTCACGCCATTCATCCGTATGGAGGTCGAAGGTCTGGAGCAGCACGATAAGCTCTTTGACAAGACGGGTAATCAGTGCTGTCAATACCAGTGCCGTCCCCCCTATATAAAAGAGCAGAGACAGCACCACTGCCAGCCAGCCAGGCAGCTTAAAGCCCTTGAGAATCAGCACCAGCGGATGAATGAGATAGGCCAGCAGCCAGGCGAGCAGCAGCGGATAGAGCAAAGGCAGCAGTATATATACGGCCAGCAGCAGGCCTGCTCCGGCTAATACGACCCATAGGCCGCGCAGCACCCTTTTGACAAGCAGCGAGTCCATTGTCCATTTCCTCCCGTCAGGCTGATTTCCGGCTGAATAACAGCTCGTCTAATGTATATTCAGCTGACAGATTTGCAGACTATGAATTGCGGTGAAATGAGACAGAACCCTGAAAACAGGGCATTACATATAAACTGAAAGCGCAATCATGAAACAATGAAGCGGAATGTTTTTTTCTATCCCTCCGATAAAATCATTTGATGCCGAACAAAGCTTCCACGTTGTTCACATAACCGTCAAAATCCGGTATGATAATTAAAGCTTCTGTTTCGAAAGTTAGTTGCAATCCCCGGAAGGGGTATTACCGCCTGTTTTTTCATGATTTTTATCCTTCAAATTGTAAATGTTTTCATGATGTCAGGAACGGCTTGTACACCCTCGTTGGCAAAGGAGAGATATACTATGACAGCTACTAAAGGCCTGGAAGGCATCGTCGCCACGACTTCCTCAATCAGCTCGATTGTGGATGGCGTACTCACTTACCGCGGATATGATATTGATGATCTGGCGGTAAACGCGACATTTGAAGAGACTGCTTATTTGCTGTGGTTCGGCAATCTGCCGACAACTCCGGAGCTGCAGGCTCTGCAGCGTGACCTCAGCGCCTTTGCGCAGGTTCCGGATGAGGTCATAGCCCAGATGAAGCTTTATCCCAAGGAAACGAACACGATGGCCGCGCTGCGTACCGCCGTATCCAGCCTTGCGCTGTACGATGAAGCCGCCGATGATATGAGCCGTGAAGCCAATGAGATAAAAGCAGTGAAGCTGCAGGCGCAGATCCCTACACTTGTAGCAGCGCTGGCGCGCATCCGCAAGGGCCTCGAGCCGGTAGCTCCCAAAGAAGGCGTTACGATCGCCGAGAATTTCCTGTATATGCTCTGGGGCAAACAGCCTGATATTGTGTCCGTCAAAGCACTGGATGCGGCGCTTGTGCTGCATGCCGACCATGAGCTGAATGCGTCCACTTTTGCCAGCCGGGTGACTGTAGCTACACTTTCCGATATTTATTCCGGTGTAACCTCGGCCATCGGCGCGTTGAAAGGCCCGCTGCACGGCGGTGCGAATGAAGCGGTCATGAAGATGCTGGAGGAAATCGGCAGTCTGGATGCTGTGGAGCCGTATATCAACGGCAAGCTTGAGCGGCGTGAGAAGATTATGGGCTTCGGACACCGCGTTTACAAGAACGGGGATCCGCGCGCCAAGCACCTGATGAAGATGTCCCAGGAGCTTGGAACGATGAAGAATGATACTACACTCTATGATATGTCCGTGAAGATTGAAGAGCTGATCACCGGGCGAAAAGGTCTGAAGCCGAACGTTGACTTCTACTCTGCCTCTGTGTATACGCAGCTGGGCATTGAGCGCGAGCTGTTCACCCCGATCTTTGCGATCAGCCGCACTTCAGGCTGGACTGCACATATCCTGGAGCAGTACGAGGACAACCGCATCATCCGTCCGCGTGCGGAATATACGGGAATGCTTGAACAGAAATATGTGCCGGTAGACGAGAGATAAGAAGGGGACTTGCAGGCTGCAGCGCCCCTTAGTAGAATTAGAGCTAGCACTTTGCTGTACCGGTGAACCCGGCAGACGTTTTCTGAAGCGCCCTGTCTCTTGACGGGCGAAGGTTTTATGGAAGGCGTCTGCCGCTACTATACTTTTTTAGGAGGAATCCCCACACATGTTGAAACTGGAGAAATATGATCTGCCGACTGAAGGCGAACAAATTACGATTGAAGATGGCAAGCTGGTGGTTCCTGCTAATCCGATTATTCCGTTTATCGAAGGCGACGGCACAGGACGCGATATCTGGAAAGCTTCCAAACGGGTGCTGGATGCTGCTGTTGAGAAAGCGTACGGCGGGGAGAAAAAGCTTGCCTGGTACGAAGTATTTGCCGGCGAGAAAGCCTTCAATACATATGGTGAATGGCTGCCGAATGATACGCTGGAAGCAATCCGTGAGTATATCGTAGCGATCAAGGGACCGCTGACAACGCCAATCGGTGGCGGTATCCGTTCCCTGAACGTGGCGCTGCGCCAGGAGCTGGACCTGTATGTGTGTCTGCGTCCTGTACGTTATTTTGACGGTGTGCCTTCACCGGTGAAGCATCCGGAGCTTGTGGATATGGTTATTTTCCGTGAGAACACAGAGGATATTTATGCCGGTATCGAGTATAAAGAAGGCTCTGAAGAAGTGAAGAAAGTGATCGAATTCCTTCAAAAGGAAATGGGCGTCAACAAAATCCGCTTCCCGGAAACGTCCGGTATCGGTATCAAGCCGGTATCCTCAGAAGGTTCGAAGCGTCTGGTGCGCTCTGCAGTTGAATATGCAATCAAACACGGACGCAAGAGCGTTACCCTGGTGCATAAGGGCAACATCATGAAATTTACAGAAGGCGCATTTAAGAACTGGGGATACGAGGTGGCTGAGCAGGAGTTCGGTGACAAGGTATTCACCTGGAATCAGTACGATCTGATTAAAGAGAAGGACGGCGAAGCAGCGGCGAATGCAGCCCAGAATGATGCGATCGCTGCCGGCAAAATCATTATCAAGGACGCTATAGCAGACATCGCGCTGCAGCAGGTACTGACACGCCCGACAGACTTCGACGTTATCGCTACACTGAATCTGAACGGGGACTACCTGTCTGATGCCCTGGCTGCACAGATCGGCGGTATCGGCATCGCACCGGGAGCCAACATTAACTATGTGACCGGACATGCGATCTTTGAAGCGACTCACGGCACGGCGCCTAAGTACGCTGACAAGGACGTTGTAAATCCGGGTTCCGTTATCCTTTCCGGGGTTATGCTGCTTGAGCATCTCGGCTGGCAGGAAGCCGCGGATCTGATCTACAATGGCATGAGCACCGCGATCAATAACAAGACGGTAACTTATGACTTTGCCCGTCAAATGGAAGGCGCAACAGAGCTGAAATGCTCCGCCTTTGCTGACGAAATTATCAAAAACCTCTAAGCTGTAAGATGAAATACTCGGGCCGGAGGAAGCTTCATGCTTCCGAGGCCCGTTTTGTGCGAGAAGGGCTATAAATAAAAATTAATATAAAATTCAGGAGGTCTACCATTGGCTATCAAACGTTATAAAATCACAGTCGTGGGCGCCGGATTTACTGGTGCGACTACGGCGTTAATGCTTGCCCAGAAGGAGCTCGGCAATGTCGTCCTGCTGGATATCCCGCAGCTGGAGAACCCGACCAAAGGGAAGGCGCTGGACATGCTGGAAGCGGGTCCGGTCCAGAAATTTGACAGCCAGATCACCGGAACCTCCGATTTCGAGGATGCGGCCGATTCGGATATCGTCATTATAACCGCCGGTATTGCCCGCAAGCCGGGAATGAGCCGCGATGATCTGGTGAATACCAATGCTTCGATTGTGAAGTCCGTATGCGAGAACATCAAGCGTGTTGCTCCTGAGTCCATTGTCATTATCCTTAGCAATCCGGTTGATGCGATGACCTATGTAGCTTATAACGCCCTGGAATTCCCTAAAAACCGTGTGATCGGACAATCCGGGGTACTGGATACTGCCCGCTATTGCACCTTTATCGCCCAGGAGCTTAACGTTTCTGTAGAGGATGTGCGCGGCTTCGTCCTCGGCGGACACGGAGACGATATGGTTCCGCTTGTACGTTATTCCAGTGTAGGCGGCATTCCGGTGGACAAGCTGATTCCGGAGGAGCGCATTGCCGAGATCGTGCAGCGTACCCGTGTAGGCGGAGGAGAGATCGTCAGCCTGCTCGGCAACGGCAGCGCTTACTATGCTCCGGCAGCTTCCCTGGTGCAGATGACTGAAGCGATCCTCAAGGATAAGAAACGGATTATTCCGGTTATTGCCCTGCTTGAAGGTGAATACGGCTATAACAGCCTGTTCATGGGAGTACCTGTGCTGCTGGGCGCAAACGGCATTGAGAAGATCTATGAGCTGGAGCTTACAGCAGAAGAGCAGGCGGCACTGGACAAGTCGGCAGATTCCGTACGGGCCGTAACATCCGCAGTAAATGTCTGATCCTGTGCCTGAGAATGGGCTTTCTTTTCTTATACGGCAGAGTAAGTTATAATTAAAGTGTAACTTATATCACAGCAACTTTCAGAGGAGGTAAAGGATGGACCGTTTTCTGTATTTCTTACATATGATCGGGACCCTGGCGCTTGGCTTCTATCTGGTGCTGCCGTTTATTCTGAGCGGGGCACAGAAGCTCTCGGCTCCGGCCAAAGAAGGCACGCTCAGCGCAATTACCGGCTTCAACCGTTTCGCCCAGTACGGGCTGGTCATTCAGCTGCTGACAGGCGGTTACATGATGAGCCAGGACGATTACTCGGTGGCCTGGATGGTTGTAGTGGTTCTACTGCTTTTGGCCATGTTTGCGCTCGGAGGTATCATGGGTAAGCCGTTGCGTCTGGCGGCTGCCGGAATCCGCGAGAACCGTGATGTATCATCCTACACAGCCAAGCTGCGGACGTTGAGCCTGCTGCTCATGGTTGTGCTGATTGCCATGATCTTCTTCATGGTTTACAGACGGATTATTTAACAGATGAACCGGGATTGCCCCGGCGGCTGCGGCTGCCGGGGCAATTTGTGTTTGCGTGCATATATAGACTGCACCCTGTAGTGACAAAATACAGGTCGTTAGCAAAGGAAGTCATATCCATATTCCATTTAATGGTTTAAAATGACTCTGGCTGGAAGCGATTTGTCGGACCGCAGATTAGGCTTGTATTTTTATGGGGGGATATAGGAATGAATTTCAAAAGAGCCTTGAGCTTAGGTTTAAGCCTGTGTCTTGTTCTGAAGGGCTGCCGGCAGATATTGCCGCTGCAGCTCACCGTCCCGGTTACTATTCCTCTGGGCTAAAGTAATCAAGCTGGATTTGGACGAGGCAAGCAGTATGCAGGTCTGACGGAAGCCCAAAAAGCTGCTCAATGAAGCAGCTGCCGCCAAAATTATTGCTTAATAACAAGACCAAAAAGACCGCTACCTCTACGGGCGGTCTTCTTGACATATAGGCACACCTCGTTTATATCAGCTCCGCCATAGTCAACACGCCGCTCCGTTCAAATTCAGCCAAAATTCCCGCAGGCAGCAGCTCCTGAAGCTCGGTCCGGGTACACCATTTATAGGCAGCATGCTCCTCAGAGAGCTGCACGGCATTTTCTCTGCTCCTGCAGAGGTAAGTGATAATCACAACCTGTCTGCCGGGATCGGTCAGAAAAGAGGCGGCATATAAAACCTCCCCGACAGTGACTTTTAGACCTGTCTCCTCGGCAATCTCCCGCTCCAGCGCAGCCTCAAGCCCTTCTCCGAATTCAATTTTGCCTCCCGGGCATTCCCAGCTTCCCGCTCCGATCACATCAGCCGCTGCACGCTGGACAATCAGGATTGTTCCCTGATGCAGAACGACACCCTTGACCGCTACGATTATGCTCCGTGCATTTCTGGTCATGACGCATACGCCTCCTTTTACACTGTTCTTACGTCAGCTCTTTATACACCCTGATTCATTATATCCGCAGATCAGGCAGCCAAGGACTGAATTTTTTGTTTGGCGGGCTTTTAACTGTGGTAAGTAACATAGCGTAAGCGAAAAAGCGCCTATAGACCAGCGCATAAACCAGCTATCCTTAGCCATCCTAAGACGATGAACAACTTCGAAAAGTGTGAAAGCGAAAGGAGAAATGGATCATGCCAGACAGTCAACAATCCAAGAAAACTTTGCCTCCGCAGGTACAGGACCAGCGGCCCGGAATCGAGAGTGAAATGAATCCGCTGCCGGAGTTTGAAACCTCTGCTTACAAAGCGGCGGGCAAGCTGCTCGGGAAGGCAGCGCTTATTACAGGCGGAGACAGCGGTATCGGCCGGGCGGTGGCTGTACATTTTGCCAAAGAGGGCGCCGATGTTGTCATTTCCTATCTGAATGAACACAGTGACGCTGAAGAAACGAAGCGCCAGGTGGAGCAGGAAGGTCGCAAATGTATACTGGTTGCCGGAGATATCGGTGTGGAGGCCTTCTGCCAGGATCTGATCAACAAGACGGTGGAGGGGCTCGGCAAGCTGGATATCCTGATTAACAATGCAGCTGAGCAGCATCCGCAGGACAATATTGAGGACATTACTTCCGAGCAGCTGGAGCGGACGTTCCGCACGAATATATTCTCGATGTTCTATCTGACCAAGGCAGCCATGCCTCATTTGAAAAAAGGGTCGACGATCATTAACACGACTTCGATCACAGCCTACCGGGGAAGCCCGCAGCTGCTGGATTACTCGTCCACCAAAGGAGCGATTCTCAGCTTCACCCGCTCGCTGTCGATGAATCTGGCGGAAAAAGGCATCCGGGTTAATGCGGTGGCTCCGGGACCGATCTGGACGCCGCTCATTCCATCAACCTTTGATGCGAAAAAGGTCAGTGAGTTCGGCGCTACGCAGCCTATGAAACGTCCAGGGCAGCCCGAGGAGCTTGCGCCAGCCTATGTATATCTGGCTTCCAGTGACTCTTCCTATGTCAGCGGCCAGGTCATCCATGTAAACGGCGGCGAGATTATTAACGGCTGATATTTTTAAACTGGATTTTTCATGCAAAATAGTGTTATTATATACGTTGGTCAGCAACCGCATATGAACTTGTCACTAGGGGTGCCGCAAGGCTGAGACGAACTTTGGTTCGGACCCTTTGAACCTGATCTGGTTTATACCAGCGTAGGAAAGTGGATGAACGTTGTATTGCAGCGCAAATGGTCCGGAACCCCGGCTGTTTTTCTGTATACTATTTTTAACCGCCTCCTTGCTGGGGGCGGTTTTTTTGCGTATTTTTTGTGCAGATGAAAAAGGAAGGATAGGGAGGTGGCCGAAAGTGGCCGAAATACATCTGCTCTCGGACGGAAAACTTGATGCGGACCAGTTCGCAGTCCTTGCAGCCGCTGTTCATCCGCTGCTTGATTATATTCATATACGTGAAAAAAGGCTGTCGGCGCGTGAGCTGCTTAATATGGCTTTAGTCCTGCTGCGTACGGGTGTACCTGCCGCCAAGCTGATCATTAATGACCGGCTGGATGTTGCAATGGCTGCCGGAGCTGCAGGGGTGCAGCTTGCCTGGAACAGTCTTCCGGTCTCTGCCGCCCGGCTGGCAGCGGGCTCATCCCTGCGGCTTGGAGCATCGGTGCACTCCCTTTCAGAGATCATGGAGGCTGGTTGCCAGGGTGCAGACTTTTGCCTGTACGGACATGTGTTTCCTTCAGTCTGCAAACCCGGCCAGAAGGAACGCGGTTTGACTCTGCTGCAAGAGGCAGTGCTAACCGGCAGTGTTCCAATCATTGCACTCGGGGGCATCACGCCGGACAATACACCGCAAGTGCTGCAGACTGGTGCAGGGGGGATAGCGGTGATGTCCGGCATATGCAGTACAGATGATCCGCTCTCTGCTGCGCAAGCCTACAGGAACGCAGCGATGGGGGCTGCTGCCAAAGGAGGTGACAAAGCTTGAATCTGATCGTTAATGGCAAGGCAGAAATATACCGGGAGGACTGCCGGACCGTGGCGGATTTGCTTAATCTGCCGGCATGGAACAGGAGACTGGTTATTGTGGAGCTGAACGGCGAAATTGTTGCCAGGGAGGACTATACTACGGCTCTGCTGGGCGATGGAGACCGGATTGAGGTAGTGCATTTTGTGGGAGGAGGCTGAATTAAGCGATATAAAAGCAGCAGGATTCCGGAGTCCCCTTAAAGCACCTGAGTCAGCTTCATGTTAAGGCACCGCTTACAGGGGTTATTTCACCAGGGTTACAAATATAAATGCAGGGGGCGTATCAGATGTCAGATCCATTAGTAATCGGAGGCCGGTCCTTAACGAGCAGACTGTTTATCGGAACCGGTAAATACAGCCGCAATACCCTTATTCCGGAGGTAGTGGAGGCTTCGGGCTCACAGGTCATTACAGTGGCGCTCCGCCGCGTAGACCCAGACAGCAATGATAATATCATCAGCCATATCCCAAGCAGTATGACTCTGCTTCCCAATACCTCCGGCGCACGCACCGCAGAAGAGGCTGTCCGGATTGCCCGATTGGCCAAAGCTTCAGGTCTGGGCAACTGGGTTAAAATCGAAGTAATCAATGATCAGAAATACCTGCTGCCCGATAATGCGGAAACGATCCGTGCCACAGAAATTCTGGCCTCCGAAGGCTTTGTGGTGCTTCCTTATATGAGCCCTGATCTGTCCGCAGCCCTTCGCATGAAAGAAGCGGGAGCTGCAGCAGTTATGCCGCTTGGATCGCCCATAGGCACTAACCGCGGATTAAGAACCCGGGAGCTGCTGCGCATTCTGATCGCGGAGGTTGATCTACCGGTCATTGTAGATGCCGGAATCGGCCGTCCGTCTGAAGCGGCGGAAGCGATGGAGCTGGGCGCTGCTGCTGTGCTGCTGAATACGGCTATCGCTACAGCACACAATCCGCTGCTAATGGCCTCGGCATTCCGTGATGCCGTAGCTGCAGGCCGCAAGGCTTACCTGGCGGGACTGGGTCCCGTAGAGGAGACAGCATCGGCGTCATCGCCATTGACTGGTTTTCTCGGCTGACAGTGACAAAGGACCGGTGAAAAGGAGGAGTAACATGGGTTTTTATGAGACCGTACAACGTCTCGGACAGCAGATGGATACCGAAAGATGGAGACAGTATACAAAAGAGGATGTAAAGCGTACACTCCGCAAAGAGCATCTGGATGAGTATGATCTGCAGATTTTGCTGTCTCCTGCAGCAGCAGACTGCCTGGAAGAGATGGCCCGGTGTGCCCAAAGGCTGACAAGGTCCCATTTCGGGCATGTCATGCAGCTCTTTACACCGATGTATCTTGCCGATTTCTGCATCAATCATTGCACGTACTGCAGCTTCAGCTCCATTTACGATTTCCCGAGGAAAAAGCTCAGTCCGGAGGAGGTAAGGCAGGAAGCCAAGGCGATAGCGGCTACAGGAATCCGGCATATTCTGATTTTGACGGGTGAATCCCGCACAGCAAGTCCTGTTTCATATGTTAAGGAATGCGTGAACATACTGAAGGAGTTTTTCTCATCTGTCAGCATAGAAGTGAATCCGTTGTCTGAAGACGAATACAAGGAGCTTAAGGAAGCCGGTGTAGACGGGCTAACCCTGTATCAGGAAGTCTATCATGAGGAGACGTACCGCAAGCTGCATATCAAAGGGCCTAAGAAAATCTACCGCAACCGGCTGGACGCACCTGAGCGTGGCTGCCTGGCAGGCTTCAGGACGGTAAATATCGGGGCCCTGCTGGGGATGCATGACTGGCGGCAGGAGGCTTTCTTTACTGCTATGCATGCGAGATACCTGCAGGACAAGTATCCTGAATGTGAAATCGGCGTGTCTGCTCCCCGTTTCCGCCCTTTTCTGGGAGAATACAACCCGGAACATATCGTCACTGACCGGGCTCTGGTGCAGATTATTCTGGCTTACCGCCTCTTTCTGCCCCGGTCGGGTATTACGCTGTCGACACGCGAACCGTCTGCTTTAAGAGACCGCCTTATCCATCTGGGAGTAACTAAAATGTCTGCCGGGGTATCCACAGAGGTCGGAGGACATACCCTGCAGGGCGGTACGCCGCAGTTTGAAATCTCCGACGGCCGGAGTGTGCAGGAAATCAGCGGGATGCTTCGAGCTAACAGCCTGCAGCCTGTATTTAAGGACTGGGATATTCTTGAGACTGTCTGAAAGAGCAGGAACGGGAGAGAACGGATACAAGGCCGCTTAACCTGAAGCAGCATATTGCTGCCGGCGGATAAGCGGCTTTGCTATTTTCAGGATCAGTTTGTCCCCGACAGCTCGTCCAGCGACATTTCAAAGCCCGGGGCCATATGCTCAAGGAAATAACCGATCTCCGGGAGGGAAAGTGCATGCAGCTTGGCAAGCGTCTGCTCTCTGGCAGCGGCGAATTCGCGGTTGCCGGCGGCGGTTTCCAGGACGCATTTCAGATAGGCGTCTAGTACATCCGCGGCCTTCACGTACAGGAGCAGGCCGGCGTCTTCGGAGCCGGCAGGGCTGTCCTGCGGCTGCAGGAGCGGGGCGTATACATCGCCGAGCTCCGGCGGGATCATGGCCGCGAGGCGCTCCGCAGCGGCCCGCTCCATGTCGCGGAAGCTGGACAGGAGCCGCGGGTTGTTGTGTTTGACCGGCGTGGCGATATCGCCGGTGAACACCTCGGTGGCGTCATGAAACAGCGCCATCGCCGCTGCCCGGTCTGCATTCAGCGACCGGGCGAAGCAGGCGTTGCCGATCGAGCACAGCAGATGGGCCAGCAGGCCTACCTGGAAGGAATGCTGTGCAACGCTCTCGGAAGCCGTGCTGCGCATTAGGCTCCAGCGGCGAATATACTGCAGGCGGTACAAATAGGCCGGAAAATGGTAGTTCAATTTTAAAGTAACCCCTTTCATGTGCGGCTGAGTGTGATATGATAATAACTAATTGTAGCAGAATTCAGACAACCTGGGACTGATGAGAGGAGCCGGAATGAAGATGCGGAATTTTGAAGAAAGCATTTATAATCTGATCGTAGAAACCTCCACAAATTTGCCTGGTGATGTGCGCAGGGCTGTAGCCAAGGGACGGGCGCTGGAAGACCGTGCCACACGTTCGGGTCTTGCCTTAACGACGATCGCACAGAATATCGGCATGGCCGAGCTTCAGGTATCGCCGATCTGCCAGGATACGGGGATGCCGACCTTTATCATTCATACACCTGTCGGTGTTAATCAGATTGAGATGAAGAAGGACATTCACAGTGCAGTTATCCGGGCTACGAAGAACGGGAAGCTGCGGCCCAATTCAGTCGATTCGCTGACCGGAGAGAACAGCGGCGATAATCTGGGGGCAGGCACACCGGTTATACATTTTGAACAATGGGAAGAAGAAAATATAGACGTAAGGCTGATCCTCAAGGGCGGCGGCTGCGAGAACAAAAACATCCAGTACAGCCTCCCGGCCGAGCTTGAAGGGCTGGGCAAGGCGGGCCGTGATCTGGACGGCATCCGCAAATGCATTCTGCATGCCGTGTATCAGGCACAGGGCCAGGGCTGCAGCGCCGGCTTTATCGGCGTCGGCATCGGCGGAGACCGGACAACCGGCTATGAGCTGGCCAAAAAACAGCTGTTCCGCAAGGTTGAAGATGTGAACCCGGTTGAGGATCTGGCCAAGCTGGAGGATTACATTATGGAGAATGCCAACAAGCTGGGCATTGGCACGATGGGCTTCGGCGGGGAAGTCACCCTGCTCGGCTGCAAGGTCGGTGTGATGAACCGGCTGCCGGCCAGTTTCTTCGTGTCGGTAGCCTATAATTGCTGGGCATTCCGCCGCCAGGGCATTCTGGTGGAGCCTGCAACGGGCAATATCAAGGATTGGCTCTATGAGAGCGGCACAGGCATTTCCGTAGAGGAAGCAGAGGTGCCGGCTCCTGTGGCTGTAGCTGCCCACCATCCTGCTGCTGCCGAAGCAGGGGTTGTTCCCGGGGATTCGGTCATCCCGTCCGCTCCCGCTATTGCAGCTGCTGATGCTGCGGCTCCCGCCGGATCTGATTCTGCAGCATCCGGAGGTTCCCGTGAAGTCCGGCTGACTACACCAATCAGCGAGGAGGATATCCGCAGCCTGCGGGTCGGCGATGTTGTTATTCTCTCCGGGGAAATGCATACCGGCCGTGATGCGCTGCATAAATACCTGATGGATCATGATACGCCGGTCGATCTGAACGGTGCGGTTATCTATCACTGCGGTCCGGTTATGCTGAAGGACGACGAAGGCTGGCACGTCAAGGCCGCAGGCCCGACAACCAGTATCCGGGAGGAGCCTTACCAGGGTGACATCATCAAGAAATTCGGCATCCGCGCTGTAATCGGCAAAGGCGGAATGGGGCCCAAAACGCTCAAGGCGCTGCAGGAGCATGGCGGGGTCTACCTGAATGCGATTGGCGGAGCGGCACAGTATTATGCGGAGTGCATCAAAAAGGTTAACGCGGTTGACTTCATGGAATTCGGAATTCCCGAGGCAATGTGGCATCTGCAGGTGGAGGGTTTTGCCGCTATCGTGACAATGGATTCACACGGCAACAGCCTGCATGCAGATGTAGAAAAGGACTCGGCAGCCAAGCTTGCCCAGTTCAGGGAACCGGTGTTCAAATAAAAGGTCTTCTACAGAATTCAATAAGATGTTAAAAGAAGCCTTCTTTCAAATTCCTGAGAGAAGGCTTTTTGACATTAATTTAGCTTGACAGCGCATACATTGACATGGTAATTTTTACTTGGGAAACCGGTTTCCTCAATGCACCTCAGATTTGCAAGTGATGTGATGCAGGTTCACAGGCAGCAGATTTCTTATGTGTTTAATAAGGAGAGGGAGATGAGGAATGAAACGCAAAGGGTGGCTAGTTCCGGTTCTGATCACGTCTATTGTTCTGTCCGTTATGATGAATTTGTTTGTAGTGGCACCAACCAGGGTTGAGGCCGCCAGCATCGGAACCATCACTGAGAATGACACGATTTATCAGATTATGGTCGACCGTTTTTATGACGGGGACAGCTCCAACAATGCCACCGGTGCCGCAATCCGCTATGGTGAAACCTCTGAGGAGGATTTCCGCTACATGAAGGGCGGAGACTGGCAGGGGGTAATCAGCAAGCTCCCTTACATCGCCAATATGGGCTATACAGCAATCTGGATCTCCCCGGTAGCCGAGCCGCAGATGACGAACCGTGACAATAACGGCACGGGCAAGAACACTGCTTATCACGGCTACAATGTTAAAGACCCGAATGCGGCCAACCCGTACTTTGGAACCAAGGAGAAACTGAAGGAGCTCGTTGATTCTGCACATGCCCTCGGTATTAAGGTCATTATCGACGTGGTGCCAAATCATATCGGCGACTATATGCTCGGAACTCAGGCCTATTATGATATTCCGGGTCTGCAGCCTGCTGCACCGTTCAATAATCCGGCGTGGTACCATCATAACGGTGACATTAACTGGTCACTGGCCGACGGCCGTTATGACCAATGGGCCCAGGATTATCTTGAGAATCATGATCTGGGCGGCCTGGATGATATCGATTTTGATGTACCTGCCGCCAAGCAGGCCATTTTCAGCTCCATCAAAGCCTGGTTTGACTATACAGGCGCAGACGGCGCACGCGTAGATGCCGCCAAGCTGATGAAGCCGACCGACATCGGCGAGCTGCAGAACCTGCTGGGGGTTAATACCTTTGGCGAAAACTTTGACGGCAACGCCGAGTTTGTCTCCCGCTGGGTCGGAGCGAACAAGGAGTGGGGTATGCTGGACTTCCCGCTGTTCTTCTCGGTGCTGAACAGCTTTGCTTACGGGCAGTCTTTTGACGCGAATGTTAAGAGTACACTGGCTCTGGATTCCTATTACAACGGCAATGCGAACCATATGGTTACCTTTATCGACAATCATGACCGGAACCGCTTCCTGACGGAAGCCGGGGGCAGCGTTGAGAAGCTGCAGAATGCCCTGTCCTTCATCTTTACGGTCCGCGGAACTCCGGTAGTTTTCCAGGGGACTGAACAGAACAAGGGCAACGGCAACGGCCAGATCATGACCGGGGGCATAGCCGATACCTGGAACCGCTGGTCCATGGTGAAGCGGGATGCAAACGGCAATGTGCTGGAAAATTATTTTAACGAAAATACCAGCACCTACAAGCATGTAGCCAAGCTGAACGAAATCCGCAAAAACAATCCGGCCCTGCGCACAGGAACCCAGCGTGAAATGTGGTCTGCGCAGAACCTCTATGCGTTCTCCCGGCGGATTGACAGCGGCACTAATGTCGGACAGGAAGTCATCTCGGTATTCAGCAATGCTTCCGGCGGGACGCAGACTGTAACCATTCCGCTGCGCAGCGAAAGCACATTGACTGCAGGTACTGTTCTGATTAATCAGCTCAATACTTCCGATACGGTGACCGTGCAGGCAGGGGGCGTTACAGGCAAGCAAATTACGGTATCGCTAGGTGCTGACTCGGCAAAAATCTATGCCAAGACACAGCCGGTATCCGATACAGTGGCACCGACAGTTCCAGGAAACGTTACAGCAACCGTACAGAATGCTTCCAGTGCAACAGTCAGCTGGACGGCGTCCACTGATAATGTGGGAGTAACCGGCTATGAAATTTACCGCAACGGAGTCAAGGTGGGCACCTCTGCAACCACTTCCTATACGGACAGCGGGCTTGCATCCCAGACCAGCTACAGCTATACGGTAAAAGCCTTTGATGTAGCCGGGAACCTCTCCGCCCTCAGTGCGGCTGCTTTAATCACCACCCCGGCCGGCAACAGTGTGACAATCTACTACAAGCAGGGCTATACTACACCATATATCCATTACCGGCCGGCGGGAGGGACCTGGACGACAGCACCGGGTGTAGCCATTCCGGCAGCGGAAGTATCCGGTTATAACAAAATTACAATTAATATCGGCTCCGCCACCCAGCTAGAGGCCTGCTTCAACAACGGCAGCGGCACCTGGGACAGCAACGGCGGCAGCAATTACCTGTTCGGTACCGGCACCTGGACCTATACACCGACCGGTAACATTCAGGAGGGTGGACCTGCAGGTCCTACAGCCACACCCACGGTAGCGCCTACAGCCACACCAACACCTACCGTGGCACCGACCGCTACGCCAACACCAACGGTAGCACCATCCGCCACACCAACACCGACTGTGACACCAACCGTGGCGCCTACTGCAACTCCGACAGCCACGCCTGTACCAACCGCAACTCCAGGTGGCAATTCAGTAACCATATATTATCAAAATACAACGTTTACGAACTCTTATATTCATTACAGTGCAGACGGCTCAGGGGTATGGACCACCTCACCGGGACAGCAGCTGCAGGCCTCGTCATACTCCGGATACAAGACAGCTACAATTCAGCTCGGCACAGCCGCCGGTCTGACGGCAGCGTTCAACAATGGCAGCGGTACCTGGGATAATAACGGTGGCAGCAATTATCGCTTTACAGCCGGCACCTGGAGTCTGGTGAACGGCAGCCTTACAGCCGGCGTGCCTCAGGCTGACAGCGTAACCTTCAGAGTTACTGTCCCAAGCACCACTCCGTCCTCCGGACCAGTGTATCTCAGCGGCTCCTTCAACAGCTGGAATGCGGCTGACCCGGCCTATCAGCTGACCAAAGGCAGCGACGGAGTGTATTCCATCACCCTCAGCCTGCCGGCGGGAACTGCAGTGCAGTATAAAGTGACACGCGGCAGCTGGGCAATGGTTGAAACAAGCTCAAGCGGCGCCGAGATTGCCAATCGTACGCTCACACCAGCCGGCGGAGCACAGACGGTGAATCTGACCGTGCAGCGCTGGAAGGATCAATAACACTACAGAATGTCTTCACAGCGCTGCCCCGGATGGGGCGGCGCTGATTATTTTTAGCAATCCAACCGTTTGGTAGTGACTTAGTTCATTTATTCACAAAATAGCGGCTTGAATTAATGTTTCGCTTTACTCGCCTGGGGCTGCCATATTAATGGTTTAAGGAATGACAAGAAGAGGGGTTATCTGCCGGTCAGATAGCCCCTCTTTCTTGTTATTTTGCGAAATGGATGATTTCAGCGGGCAGGACCTGCTGTAGACTCGCGCACAATCAGCTCAGGTTCGAGCAGGAGACGCCGCGAGGCCGTACAGTTGTCCCGGATATGATCCATCAGCCACTGGCCGGAGGTTACCCCCAGCTTGAAGGTATCAATATTCAATGAGGTAAGCGGCGGTGTGGTATAGCGGGACAAGGGGTATTCATCAAAAGCAGTGATGCCCAGCTGTCCGGGAACTTCAATTCCTAGCTCGCGGGCCGCTTTTAACACACCGAACGCTGTATAATTGGTCATACATACGACTGAATCAGGACGGTCTTCACGCATCAGCAGCCGGAGGGCAGAGCGGTAGCCTTCATGCTCATCGGCCTGCCCGTTCACGATCCAATCCTGGCGGACAATGATGCCGGACTGCTTGAGCGCCTGCAGATAGCCGCTCAGCCGGCGGCTGAAAATGCGTTCATTCCGCTGTCCGCCGATGAAAGCGGGGCTGCAGTAGCCCTGCTCCAGCAGATGACGGGTCAGCATTCTTCCGCCTGCTTCATTGTCAAAATCCACCCAGCTCGCGGCAGGCTCCATCTCTCCGATGGAGACATAAGGAAATTTGAGCCGGTCCAGCTCTTTGGCCAGCTCCTCCGTCAGTACCGAATTGTTGGCAATGATTCCGTCAACCCGCTGGTTCAGCACCAGCCTGTTCAGGAAATGATCCTCCGCAGCATGATGCTGGATGTTGCAGAGAGTCAGTTCGTATCCAAGGGGACCCATTACACTTTCGATCCCGCCGATAATATTATAGAAGAACTGGTTCAAAAATTCGCTCTCTTTGGACATGTCAACCAGCAACCCTACAGTCTGGCTGCTCTGCCTGGCTAAACCGGTTGCGATGCTGCTGGGTATATAATTCATCTGCTTCATAATCTCGCGGACCCGCTGCTTGGTCTCGTTTGAAATTTTGGGAGAGTCGTTCAACACCTTGGAAACGGTGGACTTTGCCACATTTGCTGCCCTTGCGACATCCGAAATGGTTACTTTCATCGGGATCCCTCACAAAAAAATAGAGTAAAAGGTATTATTTAATAGTTTATCATTTTGCGGCGTCTAATTCGACTAGTCAACATTGATTCCAGCGGCCTGCGGCCTGCTGCAGATTTTACACTGCGTTGATAATTGGCGGAGGAACTGGTATTTTCACGAAAATGGAGTTAGGATGTTCTCAAAGACCCAAAGACACATGATAAGAAAGAGGACAGTCTGCTATGAAACCGTTTCGCATCCGTCTTACCTTCATCCTGATGGCCCTGGTCGGAATCTCCATGATCGGGGCAGGCCTTACGATGGCCAAGCTGTTCAAGGATTCTCATATCTCGGCGCTGGAGGAAAACATGTCCCGGGAAATAAAGCTGCTCTCCGGAACCTTTCAGTTTATTGATATGAACAGCCCGCAGGCAATCAGCTATTATACAGAGCATGCTGAGCATATTGCCGGCCTTACAGACTCCCGCATTACCTTTATTACGAAGGAAGGGAAGGTAATCGGCGATTCTGAACGGAATCCGCTTGAAATGGACAACCACTTGGGCCGTGAAGAAGAGGTACTCGCGGCAAAAGAAGGGATCGGCCGGGCTATCCGCTACAGCAATACACTGGACCGCGAGATGCTCTATGTCGCCGGTGCCGTAACCTCAGATGACGGTTTTGACGGCTATATCCGGCTGTCGATGGGCCTGGACGCAGTAACCGAGGGTCTGAGCAGAGCGTGGATCATTATGGCTGCGGGGCTGGTGCTGCTGTTTGTGGCGGCCACCTTTGTCAGCTATAAAGTGGCATCCAGCATGACCTCGCCGCTTGAGCAGATTACAAGGGTTGCCCGCCGGATTACCGATCTGGATTATGACGCGAGGGTGCCGATACAACGCAAGGATGAGGTCGGCCAGCTGGCCAAAGCGATCAATGCGATGGCGGATAGCCTGCAGGCCCAGCTCAAGACCATCCGGGACAATGAGGATCTGCTGCAGAGCGTGCTAGACAATATGACAGGCGGGATTGTCATGGTTAATGCCGAAGGGGAGTTTGCCCTGATTAACCGTGCAGCAGAACGCATGCTGGATGTGAAGAACAGCGAGCTGGCCGGTCATTCCTATAAAGAGCTGAAGCACCATTATGAGCTGAGCCGGCTGATTGAAGAGGGCGTGCTTTCATGTGAGCCGATTCATGAAGAACGCAGCATTTATACTCCGGCAGAGCGGATTGTCCGGCTGGACGGTGTGCCGATGACCCAGGACAGCTCCCACAGGGGTATGCTGTTCCTGCTGCAGGAGGTCACCGAAATCCGCCGGCTGGAGAAAATGCGCAGCGAATTTGTCGCGAATGTCTCGCATGAGCTGAAGACCCCGGTCGCAGCAGTCAAAGGCTTTGCCGAAACCCTGCTCGGCGGCGGTGTCAGTGATGAGAAGACGGCACGCTCCTTCCTGCAGATCATTTATGATGAGAATGAGCGGCTGAACCGGCTAATCGGAGATATTCTGGAGCTGTCCAAAATTGAGTCCAAGCGGGTGCAGCTGGATTGTTCACCGGTCTATCTGAGCGAATTCTTTGATTCTGTTCTGGAGACGCTCAGCAAGGTGGCCGAGAAGAAAAAAATCACACTCAACGCTATTGTACCGGATGAGCTCTTCATGGAAGGGGATGAGGACAAGCTCCGGCAGATCTTTATGAATCTGTTGTCCAATGCGATTAATTACACCCATGACGGCGGGAATGTAAAAATTACAGTCGTCAACGGACATAAGCCGGATGGTACGGAAACGGTTATTTTTACAGTCAGCGATACCGGCATGGGAATTCCCCGCAAAGACCTTCCGCGGATCTTTGAACGGTTCTACCGGGTGGATAAAGCACGGTCCAGAAGCTCCGGCGGCACGGGGCTGGGCCTGTCCATCGTGAAGCATCTGGTAGAGCTCCACCGGGGAACAATTACAGTAGAGAGCGATCTCGGAATCGGAAGCTCGTTCATACTGGAGCTGCCGCTGCTGCAGGAGCATGACAAATAACAGACGGTCTTCCGGATTCCGACTGCTGGCAGCATTATGGATTTGCAAGCGGAAGCTGCGGGCGATAATATTGAACTGTAAAGTCACCTGCGGAATTTGTAGTTATTTTACACCAAGTTAACATTCCGGTGATATGATGGGTTTGCTGCTTTTATGTAAATTCTAAAATATGTGAATACGGGGGAAACTATGGCACAACGATTGCTGGTCATTGAAGACGAACCGACGCTGGCCCGGCTGCTGTCCTATAATCTGACGCAGGAAGGCTATGAAGTGACAGTGGAGGATCATGGAACGGCAGGATACGACCGTGCGACTAGAGAACCTTTTGATCTGATCGTACTGGATCTGATGCTGCCCGGTATGAACGGGATCGATATCCTCGACAAGCTTCGCGGTCAGGGCATCCGTACGCCTGTTATTGTGCTGACAGCCAAAAATGCCGAAGAGGATGTAGTCCGCGGCCTGAAATCCGGCGCTGATGACTACATTACGAAGCCATTCGGCGTATCGGAGCTGCTCGCTAGAGTCAGCGCTGTACTCCGCCGGATTTCCGGGGTGACGGAGGAGATTCAGACGGAAACGCCTGCGTCTGCCTCGACTATCATTTTGGGACAGCTCGAAATTTATCCGGAGCGGTATGAGGTTTCACTGGGCGGACACAGCATTAACCTGCGGCCGAAGGAGTTTGAGGTGCTGCTGTATCTGGCACGTAAGCCGGGAGTCGTGCTGACCCGTGATGACTTGATGAATGCCGTCTGGGGGTTTGATTATATCGGCGGGCAGCGTACGGTGGACGTCCATGTCAGCTCCTTGCGCAAGAAGCTGGAGCTCGATCCGGAATCCGTCCATATTGATTCAATCCGCGGCGTAGGCTACAAGCTGGTCGTAAACAAAAAAAGAGCACCGGTCATTTAATATGACGGTGTTCTTTTCAGTATTGGAAAATGTACATAAAAATTGAAAGATAAATAAACAATATAATTACAGTTTTGTTAGATGAACTATAACAGGTCTCCGTGATTTTACACTGCGTTAACATTTCTCTTCAACTCTATTTACACTAAAAGCTTATCATTGGGAACGAAGATGATGAGAAGGAGACTGCCAAAACACATGAAATCCATCATTGACATAGAGAAGCTTGATCTCTACTATGAGTCATTTCACGCATTGAAGAACGTGGATCTGCAGATTCCGGAGAAACAGGTGACCGCCTTTATCGGTCCATCCGGCTGTGGTAAATCCACCCTCTTGCGCACCCTAAACCGTATGAACGACATGATTCCCGGAACACGCATTGAAGGTAAAGTGAACATCGGCGGCAAAAATATTTACAGCGACGAAGTGGAAGTGGAAAGCCTGCGCAAGCAGGTCGGCATGGTGTTCCAGCAGCCCAATCCTTTTCCGAAGTCGATCTATGACAATGTGGCTTACGGCCCGCGTCTGCACGGCACCCGCTCCAAGCAGGAGCTGGATGAGATTGTGGAGCAGAGTCTCCGCCAGTCCGCCCTCTGGGAGGAAGTTAAGGATTTCCTGAAAAAGTCTGCACTCAGCTTGTCCGGCGGACAACAGCAGCGTCTGTGCATTGCCAGAGCGCTTGCCGTCCAGCCTGATATTCTGCTGATGGATGAGGCTACCTCTGCCCTCGACCCTGTGTCCACCCTCAAGATTGAGGAACTGGTACAGGAGCTCCGCAGCAAATATACGATTGTAATGGTAACGCACAACATGCACCAGGCTGCACGTGTATCCGGGCGTACTGTATTTTTCCTGAATGGTGTAATCGTAGAGGCCGCGGATACTGAAATGCTGTTCTCCAATCCGAAGGACTCCCGGACAGAAGACTACATCTCCGGACGTTTCGGCTAATACCCATAGGGGACCCGTTCCTGGATTATCAGGCTGACCATACGTTTTTGAGGAGGATCGCATTATTTATGATTCGCAGAAAAGAATTCGATAAAGATCTGGAAGAATTGCGCAGCCTGCTGCAGCAAATGGGCGAACACGTAATTGATGCGCTGGAAGGTGCAATTGTTGCCCTTCAGACGCTGGACGTTGTGCGTGCACAGGAAATCGTGAAGGCGGATCTGCGCCTTAATGCAATGGAAGACCGTATTATGGAGATCGGTTCACGGCTGATCATTACCCAGCAGCCTGTAGCCAAGGATCTGCGCCGTATTATTGTTGCTTTCAAAATTTCCAGTGACCTTGAGCGTATGGGCGATCTGGCCCTGGACGTGGCAAAGGTTACGATGCGTATTCAGGGACAGGCGCTGATCAAGCCGCTGGTTGATATTCCGCGCATGGCTGAAATTGTCTCGATGATGATCACGGAAGCGATTCAATCCTACCTGGATGAAAATACCGATCTGGCTTACAAAATGGCTCAGGATGATGATCAGGTTGACGGCCTGTACAGTGCAACGATTAACGAGCTGTACGCCTATATGGTTGAGAAGCCGGAATCCCTGAACCAAGCGATGCTGCTGACCCTGGTCGGCCGCTACATTGAGCGGATTGCCGACCATGCGACCAATATCGGTGAGAGCGTAGTCTATCTCGTAACCGGCAAGCGTCCGGATTTGAACCAGTAGAATGAAGCAGTGCCCAAACAGCAACCCCCTCTGGCGGGTTGCTGTTTTTTTGATAGGAATATAAGATGTTATCGGTTTCAAGCAGGTGAAGATTGGCAATCCTGCATTTCATGCGGGAATATGCCTTACCGCAGTGCAAATCGTGCGCTTTGGTTCATTTTGGTGCAGGGCATATGGTAAGATGTAAGAAGTAAGCAAGAAAAAGGCGAGGTGCTACAGTGGACAAGTTGATACTTATAGACGGAAACAATATTATTTACCGCGCGTTTTTTGCGATGCCGCCGCTGACGAATACAGCCGGGCAGCAGACGAACGCCGTATACGGCTTTACAACCATGCTGCTGCGTTTAATTGAAGAACATAAACCAAGCCATCTGATCGTGGCGTTTGATGCAGGCAAAATTACGTTCCGGCACGAAGGATATGAGGATTATAAAGGCGGACGGCAAAAGACGCCGCCTGAGCTGTCTGAGCAATTTCCGCTGCTGAAGGACCTGCTGCGCGACCTGGGCGTGCCGCAATTCGAAATCAGCGGTTATGAAGCGGATGATATTATTGGAAGTATTTCACGCGAGGCTGACGCTGCCGGACGTGAAGTGATGATTGTATCCGGGGACAAGGATATGCTGCAGCTGGCCTCGGAGCATACAACCATTGCGCTTGTGCGTAAGGGCGTAACTGAGGTGGAGCTGTACGGGCCGCAACAGATCCGTGAGAAATACGACCTGACGCCTGAGCAGATTATTGACCTGAAGGGCCTTATGGGCGATGCGAGTGATAATATACCGGGTGTACCCGGTGTAGGTGAGAAAACCGCGCTTAAGCTGCTTCACCAGTTCGGTTCAGTAGAAGGCGTGCTGGCCGGAACCGGCGAGCTTAAAGGCAAGATGAAAGAGAAGCTGGAGGAGCATGCGGACAGTGCAGTCATGAGCAAGAAGCTGGCGACCATCTACCGCGAGGTTCCGCTTGAACATGCCTGGGAGGATATGTCCTTCGCGGGGATTAACCGGGATACGGCCGGGCCTGCACTGGCGAAGCTGGAGTTCAAGTCGCTGCTGGAGCGGCTGTCGCTAAGCGCCTATTCCGGCGCAGCCGGCGAAGATACAGCGGCGGAGGCTGCAGAAGCAGCGGAGCTGGATATTACTATCGTGGAAGAAGGCGGGCTGGAAGCGCTGATTGCCGCACTCCCGGGAATATCTGCCCTGCATGTGGAGACGAACGGGGAGAATCCGCACCGCTCGGAGGTGATCGGCATCGGCCTGTCTTCGCCGGAGCAGCATTATTACGTGCCGTTTGCCCTGCTGCAGAGTCCGGCAGCTGCACCGCTGCGGGACTGGCTGGGTGACAGCAAAGCGCCGAAGAGCGGCTACGACCTGCACCGTTCTGACCTGGCCCTGCACTGGCAGGGGATTGCTTTTGCCGGAGCGGCGAATGATGTGCAGCTTGCCGCCTACCTGCTGGACCCGACGGAAGCGAACCAGAACCTGAATGATCTTACCTCCAAGTACGGTCTGCCCCGCCTGTCCCCGGATGAGGATGTGTTTGGCAAGGGAGCCAAATACAAAATCCCCGAGCTGGAAATCCTGGGTAACCACGTAGCCCGCAAGAGCGCCACGGTGCTCGGGATTGTGGAGAAGCAGCAGCAGGAGCTGCAGGAGACAGGAATGACCGGATTGTTTGAGGATCTGGAAATGCCGCTGTCACGGATCCTGGCTGACATGGAGAAGCAGGGTATTGCCGTCAACAAAGAGGAGCTTAAAAAGCTGGGCAAAGAATTCGAGGCGCAAATTGCGTCGCTTGTCGCGGAAATTTATGAGATCTGCGGCACCGAATTCAACCTCAACTCGCCTAAGCAGCTCGGTGAAATTTTGTTTGTGAAGCTGGGGCTGCCTGTCGTGAAGAAGACCAAAACAGGCTACTCCACAGATGCAGAAGTACTGGAGAAGCTGGCTCCTTATCATGATGTGGTGCGCCTGATTCTGCAGTACCGCACCATTGCCAAGCTCCAGTCCACCTATGTGGAAGGATTGCTCAAGGAAATTTCAGAGCAGACCGGCAAGGTGCATACCTTCTACCGGCAGACGATTGCGGCTACAGGACGGCTCAGCAGCCAGTTTCCGAACCTGCAGAATATTCCGATCCGGCTGGAGGAAGGCCGCAAGCTGCGGAAAATTTTTGTCCCTTCTGAACCGGGCTGGTCGATCCTGGCGGCAGATTACTCGCAGATTGAACTGCGGGTGCTGGCGCATATCTCCGGCGATGAACGGATGAAGGAAGCCTTTTTGGAAGATATGGATATTCACACCAAGACTGCAATGGATGTATTCGGCGTAACGGCTGATCAGGTAGACAGCAATATGCGGCGTTCCGCCAAGGCGGTTAACTTTGGGATTGTATACGGCATCAGCGATTACGGCCTATCGCAGAATCTCAACATTCCGCGCAAGGAAGCAGCCCAGTTTATCGAGCAGTATTTCGAGGTCTTCCAGGGCGTGCGCAAGTATATGGATGATATTGTGCAGGATGCCCGTAAGCAGGGCTATGTGACTACACTGCTGGAGCGCCGGCGTTATCTGCCGGAGATTAATGCCAAAAACTTTAATCTGCGCTCTTTTGCCGAACGTACTGCCATGAATACACCGATTCAGGGAACGGCTGCAGATATTATCAAGCTGGCTATGGTGCATATGGATAAAGCGCTGTTTGAACGCGGGCTGAAGAGCCGTATGCTGCTTCAGGTGCACGATGAGCTTGTGTTTGAGGTGCCTGAGGAGGAGCTGGAGCTGATGAAGCAGCTGGTGCCGGAGGTTATGGCCGGTGCACTCAAGCTGTCTGTACCGCTCAAGGCAGAGGTAAGTTATGGAAGTAACTGGTACGAGGCGAAATAGGCTCCCCGCTGCTTGCCTATATCCGTTATAATGGAGTAGAGGTGAGTCATTATGCCGGAATTACCGGAAGTTGAAACAGTCAGAAGAACCCTTAACGATTTAATTACAGGCAAGCAGATAGAGCACGTCACCGTCCGGCTGCCGCGGATTATCCAGCGTCCGGACGATACCCAGGCCTTTGCCAACATGCTGGCGGGCCATAGCATTGTTACAGTTGAGCGAAGAGGCAAGTTCCTGCGGTTTGTACTGGATGGACTCGTGATGGTCTCCCATCTGCGGATGGAGGGCCGTTACGGGCTGTACAGTCAGGATGAGCTGCTGGACAAGCATACTCATGTTATTTTCCATTTTACCGACGGCACAGAGCTGCGTTACACGGATGTGCGCCAGTTCGGGACCATGCATCTGTTTGATCCCGGTGAGGATTTGCTGCTGAAGCCCCTGAACAAGCTGGGTCAGGAGCCGCTGGATGTTTCTTTTACGCCGGAGCGGTTTAAGGAAATTGTCGGAGGCCGGAGTACCAAAATCAAGCCGCTGCTGCTTAATCAGGAATATATTGTCGGCATCGGCAATATCTATGTAGATGAGGCGCTGCACCGTGCGGGGATTCACCCGGAGGAGACGGCGAAGTCACTTTCGGACGAGCAGCTGAACCAGCTGCACAGAGCGATTGTGGCGACACTGACAGATGCGGTTAACGCCGGAGGCTCATCGGTCAAATCATATGTTAACGGCCAGGGGGAAAGCGGCAGCTACCAGCAGCAGCATCTTATCTACGGACGCAAGGATCAGCCCTGCAGAACCTGCGGCACCCTGATCGAGAAAAGCGTCGTAGGCGGCCGGGGCACGCATATCTGCCCGAATTGCCAGCCTTTAACTGTTTTATAAGCAAAAGTTAGAAATGAGATTGATCTGTTTCTTTGTTTAAATGCGCCAGAGCTACCCGGCCTGACACAAAAGCCCAGGAACCGACTGCATGTCCCGCCCATATACTGTGTGAAGAACGCTGAAACAAGCAAACGGAGCCGGAGGGTTTCATCCTCAAGGCTTCCGTTTCTTCACGGGAGGGATTGCGGGTGATCAGCCCATTGTTTTCACTGCTGCTTCTGGCTTTTGCGCTTAGTTTGGACGGTTTTGGTGTAGGCATTACATATGGATTACGCAAAATGAAAATACCGCTGCTCTCCATTCTGATTATCTCGCTCTGTTCCGGGATCGTCATTGGTGTCTCGATGCAGGTCGGTGTACTCTTAGCCAAGGTTGTCTCTCCGGATGCCGCCTCCATTATTGGAGCGGTTATTCTCGTCTTAATGGGCTGCTGGTCGCTGATTCAGATGCTGACTCAGAAGGAGCGGAGCCCGCAGGATGAGGATCGGGAAGCCGTACTCGAGAGATCGGCAGGGGTTGCAACATCCGGCCTTGAGACTGAAGCAGGCGCCTTAACGGAGCTGCCGGCAGACGCCGGAGAAGCCGGCCCGCAGAAGTCCGCTGTTTTCTCCTTGGAGCTGCGGCATCTGGGTGTTGTTATTCAGATTCTGCGGACGCCGTCCTCCGCTGACATGGATGCTTCCGGCAGCATCTCCTCAATGGAGGCGATGATCCTGGGGATTGCGCTGTCGCTGGACGCGTTTGGCGCAGGTCTTGGTGCTGCTCTGCTTGGCTTCAGCCCGATCTGGACCTCGCTGATGATTGCCCTGTTCAGCGGTACCTTTTTGCTGCTTGGAATGAAGACCGGTCTCAAGCTGTCTGGAAGCTTCTGGATGAAGCATGCTGCCGCTCTGCCTGCGTTATTATTAATTGCTATGGGAATAATGAAGCTGTTATGAGGTGAGTACATGATTATGGGCTTAACCGGAGGTATTGCATCCGGAAAAAGCACCGTCTCCGCAATGCTAATGCAAAAAGGAGCACGACTCGTCGATGCCGATGTCATCGCAAGAGGGGTCATGCTCCCGGGACATCCCGTGCTGGCTGCTGCTGTAGAACATTTTGGCGAAGGAATTCTGCTCCCTGACGGTACCTTGAACCGGGCTGCGCTGGGGGAAATTGTCTTCAGCGACCCCGCTGCCCTGCAGGTACTGAACAGCCTGACACATCCGGCAATCCGTCAGGAAATCAAGGAACAGATGTATACACTGGAAGAAGAAGACCCGCAGCGTCTGATTATTGTAGACATTCCTTTATTGTATGAGTCCAAGCTGGACAGCCTGTTCGATAAGGTTATGGTCGTGTATGTGCCCCGCGAGGTGCAGCTGGCCCGCTTGATGGAGCGTAACAGCCTTAATGCCGAGCAGGCTGCTGCAAGGCTGGATGCACAGATGGATATTGAAGAGAAGCGCAGGAGAGCAGATTATATCATTGATAATAGCGGTGAGCTTACCGAGACTGAGCAGCAGGTTGCCGTTATATTGGACAGGCTGGGATTATTATGAGCTGGCTGCGTAAAAAAAGAGTGCTGCTCCTGCTGTTCATCGGCTTTACCGCCATTCTGTTTCTCGGCACCAACTGGATGTCCTGGTTTTATCCGATCCATTATAAAGACGAAATCCGTAAACACAGCAGCACGTATAAGACCGATCCGTTTCTGGTCGCGGCCATTATCCGTGTGGAGACCAATTTCAAGACGGGCCGTGAATCCAAAAAGGGCGCCCTCGGGCTGATGCAGCTTATGCCGGATACCGCTAAGTGGGCGCTTGAAATGGCCAAGCTGCCTGACGTATCGCTGGATGAGCTTAAAGAGGAGCCGTCGGCCAATATCGAGCTGGGCACCTGGTATCTTTCCTCGCTGTCCCGTCAATTTGACGGCAACCGGACAGCTGTGATCGCCGCATACAATGCAGGGCCGGGCAAAGTACAGAGCTGGCTCGATGCAGGGGACTGGGATGGCACAGAGGCTGCGGTGAAGGATATTCCTTTTGGCGAGACCCGGCACTACGTGCAGCGCGTGATTTATTATTATAATCAGTATACGGAGATTTACAGTGAGTTCTAATGTTGTTGTATATAAAAAAGAAGCATTAAACGGCTTAAGGCCGTTTAATACTTCTTCGGCAAGCTTATGGGGACAGGTTATTTGTATTGACCTGCCAGGGATTGCTCAGCAATTGTTACAAGACGTTTAGTGATGTAACCACCGATCGAACCATTTTCATAAGATGTTTTATTGCCTTGGTATCCGTCCGGGGAAAGAGTGATACCCAATTCTTGGGCAACTTCATATTTCAGTTGCTCCAAGGCACCGCGTGAGTTGGAAACTACCAGATTGTTACTGCTGTTGTTGTTTTGGCTCATTTCTGTTCACCTCCTATCGGTTGGTAACTGTATTATGTGCCGGACCCGCCAGATTAATAACAATAATAAAACGGTGTTTTCTGGAAAAGAATATTCAGCCCCGCTAAGCGGTGTGCTGCCTGCAGCAGCAATTACTATTACAGCAAAAAGGAGTGGCCAAGCTTATGAAATGCCCATACTGTGATCACACGAATACCAAAGTGCTTGACTCGCGTCCGGCCAATGAGAACAAGTCGATCCGGCGCAGGCGTGAATGTGAACGCTGCAGCAAGCGCTTTACTACATTTGAGATGATTGAGGAAACACCGCTGATTGTCATTAAGAAGGACGGAAGCCGTGAGGAGTTCAGCCGTGATAAAATCCTGCGAGGGCTCATACGCGCCTGTGAGAAGCGGCCGGTGTCCGTGGAACGTCTTGAATCCATCGTCTCCGAGGTGGAGAAGACGCTGCGCGGCATCGCCCTGGCGGAGATTGAGAGCCGGCAGATCGGCGAGCTCGTGATGGAGCAGCTTTATCCGGTGGATGAGGTAGCTTACGTTCGTTTTGCCTCTGTATACCGGCAGTTTAAGGACATCAACATGTTCATGAAGGAATTGAAGGGGCTGCTGTCCAAAAACGATGGTGAGCTGGAGGGCCTTTAGAGGAGCTGCAGCACCTGTGCATAACTGCTCCGTTTGATTTAGAGCTTTGTAGGGGTGCTGTATCGTTTCTTACGGGTAATAAGCCAATAACATTTTTTTATGAAAGTGTTGACATGGGGGATAGATTTCTGTATTATATAGAAGTCGGCTACGAAATATGAAATAACACGACGAAGTGAGCTTTTAGTTCACATAAGATTTTAGAATACATATTGTAGTTCTAAATCGGGTAACATGGGGCCATAGCTCAGCTGGGAGAGCGCATCGCTGGCAGCGATGAGGTCAGGGGTTCGATCCCCCTTGGCTCCACCAAATATTATACCAACATGGACTCTTAGCTCAGTTGGTAGAGCAGTAGACTCTTAATCTATTTGTCCAGGGTTCGAGCCCCTGAGAGTCCATTTTAGAAGAAACGGCAGAGATGCCGTTTTTTTGTTGTGTGGTGAAGTAGGGGGACAGTGATTGCTTTAATAGTGCGGGCCGCCTCGCTGACTCTAAAAACTAAGGCGCATAAGCTACCGAATAATTTTACAACAGTACATCGGGTAAAGTTACTTGAACAGCCAAAAGTACCTGACCATCTGAACAATTCTTGGCACCGAGTACTCCAGTTGACATAAGATTGCCGGTTCTAGTTGACTCAGCGCGGTACACCGTACCCCAAGTCCCAAGCCCCCAAGTCCCCAAGTCCCCAAGTCCCCAAGTCCCCAAGCCCCCAAGCCCCCAAGCCCCCAAGCCCCCAAGCCCCCAAGCCCCCAAGCCCCCCCTTAACAGGTCTTGGATCGTCTACACTTAGTTGGACATAAAAAATAAGGGCTTGTAGAATAAACCTATCAAGTTAAGGAGCGGAACTCTACAATGCCAAAACAAC
>NZ_JARXXP010000042.1 GCF_029893965.1 Paenibacillus sp. PastM-3 | reverse complement strand
GTCTTTATAAGACACATTCAGATCAATGATGCTCCGCTCACCATACTTACTTGCAAATAGCTAAAGATCAGGGAGGTTTCGGATATGATCACCATCCACCCCACACACCGTCGGTTAGCAGAGCTGTACCTGCAGTATGCAGCTGGCACAATGCAAGACATTCAGGCAGCTGAGCTGCTGCACTTTCTCAAGCTCAATGCTCAGCTGGTACAGGAGGTTGACGGATTAAAGGAAGCTGCTTATGCAGCACAGTGCGCCGGGAATATGGACCTGGTACAGCACTTCTGCCAATTGATAGACGAAATGGAGGTCGCGCTTTATGAAACGTGTTGTGCGAAAGATATCGGAGCAGAGGTTGAAGGAATTGATGCTTTTATACAAGCGTTTGGCGAGCAGTGCACAGAAGAATGGGCACAACAACTTTGCAGCAGCGTGCTTGCGGAAATATCGGCGATATCGGGAGCAGCTGACGCAGGACTGGGAGCAGGTGCCTGATGACGGACGAATTGCTTCATGACCTGGGCGATTACTTTGTCCGCTGGCGGATCGGCTACTCCTTCGGAATATCCTTTGAGCAATTTGTAGAGCAGTACCTGGCCGGGAAATGGTCACATGTAACTCAGATTCTAGCCTGAGGGGAGGTGAACAAAGCAATGGGTGAAGCAGCGGAAGGTATCTTGGAAGGCATCATGTGCCAGCACTGCGGAGAGTTTATTGACGGCGAAGCGCCGGGCTATCTGCGGTCCTGTGAAGACTGCGAAAACGAGTAGGGCTATTATTTTTTTGCCCAAAACGGGGTTTTAGCTCTGAAACGAGCAGAAAGCGAGGGTTTGAATGGACAGAAAGACATTGGAGTACATGACTGACCGCACGAAGAAAGCGACCGCAATCGTGAGAAAGATTGATGAATTGAGCAAGGATGCGGAACGGATCATTGAAACCACAGAGTTGGTTTTTAAGGTTGGGTCCAGCAATGTAGCTTTTATTGCGGAGTGGAAAAGTAACAGCGGAAGAGATTCAGCAAAGCTGGTCGCCAATATTAAAACATTTGTTGTAGAGGCGATTAACCAAGAAATCAAGCAGCTTGAGGAAGAACTGGCTGCCCTATAAGGAGGACGACATGCAGCAGATCAAAATCAAATCAGCCACAGCACACAATTTCAAGGTACACCGGGATCTTCTGATCACCTTTGGCGAGGAACGGACAGAGATCACCGGTGACAATGGGCAGGGCAAGTCAAGCATTATTGAAATCCCTACGTGGACATTGTACGGCACAGATGCCCTTGGCAGCAAGCTTGATCCGACGCCGACCAATTATAAATTTGATTTCGTGAAGGGTGAGGTGCTCCTGGAGGTTGACGGAATACCGATTCTTCTGGGCCGCGGCATTGAGAAGGGCAAGGCCACCTATTACATCAATGATGTGCCGAGCAAGGCTGGCGACTTTGAGGAGATTGTAAAATCCCTGTTCGACCGGGACCTGTTCCTCTCCCTGTTCAACCCGTGGTACTTCTTTACGCTCCACTGGGGTAAACAGCGCGATCTCATGATGAGGTATACAACGCCGCCGGCGCCAAAGGAAGTATACGCCGAAATGAGCCGTCTGACGGCAAGGCAGAAGCAGAAAGATATTGCTCCGAATCTTCAGGCTCAGAAGCTCACAGAGCTGACCAAGAAGCACAACCGGCAGCAGCTTAAAGAAATCCATACCAAGAATAAAAACGACAAGGACGCGGCTCACAAGCGGGCTGAGGGCAAGGTTGAGGCGCTGGAGCAGCAACTGGCAAAACTGCCGGATCCGCCGGCAGACATTGAGGTGGTCAAGGCAAGGGACGCGGAGCTGCTTGAGCAGATCACAGCCATTCAGCAGAAAATCGAGGTTGCCGACGAACCGAAGCGCCGCCGTCTGGTTTTAGAGGGCAGCCTGCGGGCAGCGCAGCAGAATGTCGAAGCTGCAAAAGGCCGTTATATGAGGGTTCACGGCGAAGAAATTGCCGAGGATTGCCCGACCTGCAAACGAGCGCTTGATCCAGCAGCCATTGAAGCTGTCAAACAAAATAAAGAAGACCGCAAGCGGCCACTGCGGGAAGAGCACGAAAAGGCCGTAGCAGAGCGCAAAGCAATCGAGGCGCAGCTGGCTTCAGTGGAGCTGCCGGACATCACGGAGCTGATCGAGCAGCGGAATGCCTTAGAGATAGAGCGGGATGCAACTGCGGATGCCATTGGCTACTTTAACCGCCGAGGTCCATTGCAGGCCGACCTTGAGGCAGCCCGCGCTGAGGAGGCCGAGACGCTCTCCAGCAAGAACGAGAGCATCTTTATCCTGGACGCTCTTAAGGCATACGAGGCCAAAGAGGCTGAGCTGCAGGCAGCCAAGGTACAAGGCATGTTCTCCACGCTAACTATCAATCTCTTCAAGGAGATTAAGAGCACCGGGGAGCAGCAGCCGAACTTTGAGATTGAGCGTGATGGCAAGCCATACAGCAAGCTGTCCCGGTCCGAGCGAGCACATGCCGGCATCGAGCTGGCCGGAGTGCTCAGTGAGCTTTCCCAGATTATAGCTCCCCTGGCCGTCGATGACTCGGAGAGCGTGTTTAAAATCAAGCAGCCTGCTGGACAACTGATCCTGCTGCGGGCAGTGGAAGACCAAAAACTAACTATTAATTAGGAGGGCCATCCCATGCCAATTAAATTCCGCAATACCAATAAAAAATACTCCCTTATCGCTGCTATCCAATCCCAATGCGCTAAAGACTTTGCTCAGTACAAATCCGGCCGCCGGTTCAAGCGTGAAGCTTCCGACAAAAAGGCTTATAAGCCTGGCACTCTCGGTCTTTCGATGGTCTCACAGGCAATCCAGAAGGAATACGGTGGTTACCTCAACCGTTCTGGCCGCAAGCTGCTCGCGAAAGCAGGCAGGGTATCACGTCCGCGTTTCTACAACATTTAAGGGAGGCAAATAATTCATGGCAAATACTCAACTCGCTTCATACGAAAGTTATCTCTTCGGCGGTCTGACCTCGGATGACATTAAGACCGTCCATGAAACCATTGCTAAAGACTGTACCGAGGCCCAATTCAAATTGTTCATGGGGGTTGCGAAGGCTGCAGATGCAAATCCTCTGATCGGTGAAATTCATCCAACTGTATATCAAGGCAAACTTACCTGGCAGTTCGCTGTTGATTACCACGTCCGCAAAGCAAAGGAAATGGACGGTTACCGCGGCTACGATGTTCAGATCGTTCACGCAAATGATGATTTCCAGTATCACCAGGAGCGGGCAGAGGACGGGCGGTATTACATCGCGATTGATAAGCACATCGGCGGATTCCCAGCCGGCGCTCCAATCGGGGGTTATGCCATCGCATATAAAGAAGGATTTATGCCTTTCACTGTCTTGATGGATGTGGAAGAAGTTGATCACTTCAAGAAATCGGCAATAGGCATGCAGAAGACGATGTGGACCAACAACTTCAAGGATATGTTCAAGAAGCACATGGTCAAGCGCGCTATGAAAGCAGCCTTTGGCTTGCGGTTCGATGACAACGATGGAGCTGAGCCGGCCCCAGGTTATGACCCTTACGAGCGGGCTGATGTGACTCCGCCGACATCCTCGCCAGATCTAGAAGTAATTAACCCCGGAGGCCCGGTAACTGATTCATCTGGTGACAACAGCCCTACCGAAGCTGATCGGCTTAAACAGGCCCGCACTGATATGAAATTGAAGTTCCAGCAGCTCGGCATTACCTCTAATGAGGAAATGGCTGCTTACATCGAGAAGAAGGCGAAGCCGAAAGGCGACAAACCGACCCTCAAGGAACTGACAGGGCTCCTGAAGATCATGGACCTGGACATTGCTGAGAAGCGCGCCATGCAGGCAGCAGACGATGAGCTCCCTATCTAACGCCGAACTGGTTGAAATCTATCTCCGCTGCCTGGACTGCGAGGTCTGTGGCAGCGAGATAAACCCCGGCCGTGAGGAGTATATCCGCCGCCTGCGGGTATGCCCCCGCTGCTATGAGGGGCTGACAGGGGGTGCCGGTGATCGTCAAGCGAAACAGCGTCGAGCAGTTGGACTTATTCGGCGGAGCAGACCTTAGTGCTCCAGCAGCACCGGAAGCTCCAGTAAAGGAAGTGCTGAACGGCGCCTATTATGAGCGGGCGACAGATAAGTTTGTCACTTACGTTATGGGCCGGCGGCACAAGGAGTGGAGCGCCCGGCGCTGTACCTTCAGCAAGGAGTGGCAGGAGAAGACCAAGAGGGAGAGGGCTATATGACGGTAACTAAACTGGATGTTAAATGCATGTCTTGTAAAGCAGAAAAGACTGTCGAAGTACAGCGGCAGGATTTAAAAGCATATGAGGAAGGAGCGCATGCACAGCACGCCTTTCCGTACTTATCTGCAGATGAAAGGGAACTGATTATCTCCAATATCTGCGGGGAGTGCTTCGATAAGATTTTTGCTGATGAGGATGAGGAAGATGAAGGTTGATATCCTGGCATCCGGGTCGGCAGGCAATTGTATCGCCCTGACGACAGCTGGCAAAACAATCCTGATCGACGCAGGCATAGCCAGAACCAAGATCGAGAAGCGGCTACTGGAGGTCGGCATCCGGCCAGACAGCATTAAGGCAATATTCATCACCCACGCCCACGGCGACCATACCAAGGGGCTGCCGATGGCGAATAAGTACGGCATTCCAGTATACGCAACGGTCGGGGAATGGAAAGGCATATCCGGCGTAAACGAACGGCTGCAGCGGACGCTTGAGACCAGATATGGAATCTATGAGCCGACTTATCTCGGCGGGGTGACCGTTCACCCCTTTCAGACCCACCATGACGCTTACGAGCCTGTAGGCTATGCCATAGAGCCGGATGACGGCCCGCGAGCTTGTGTCGTGTTTGATACCGGCAAAGTGGACGATGACATGCTGGCGATGATGGAGGGCAGCATCTATATCGTTGAGGCAAACCATGACCGGGATATGGTGGCCGAGTCCAGTTATCCGGATAGTGTGAAGGCCCGCGTGCTGTCCGATTTGGGTCACCTGAGCAATGAACAGACGGCCACAGCGCTCGCCGAGTTGATTACCGGCCGCGGCGAACAGATTTACTTGACGCACTTATCCAGCAGTAATAACCTGCCGGCGCTGGCTGAGGCGACCGTCAAGGCGGCGCTTGCCCGGCGCGGGTTCAGAGCAGGAAAACATTATCACCTGGAGGTTATCACATGATACTCAACGACATTACAGTCTTTGACTTTGAGACAACGGGCCTGAATCCGGAAAACGAACGGATTATTGAAATGGCCGCGATTCGGGTAGTTGGCGGTCAGCTGGTTACCGGATTCCATACTTTGGTTAACCCAGGACGCAAGCTTGACCCGAAAATCACAGAGATTACAGGCATCACAGAAGAAATGCTGGTTGATGCGATGGACGAAAATCTCGCCATCCGGATCCTGCGGAATATCATGGGCAGCAGCTTGCTGGTCGCCCACAACGCCGCGTTTGACCTGCAATTTCTCCACTGGGCTATGCAGCGGCTGGCTGGGAAAACCTTCGAGAATCCATTTATCGACACCATGACGATATCCCGGGAACGGACCACATACCCGCATAAGCTGACAGACATGTGCGGCAAGTACGGAATTGTCCTTGAGGGGGCCCACAGAGCCTTGAACGATGTGGAGGGATGCTGGGAACTGCTGAAAGCTCTGCATGAAGAGGAGTCAGTCCTGCCGTTCGTGAACCGGCTGGGATACCTGAGTAAATATGATCCGCCCGCATGGGCGCCGGCATACGCCGAACTGTTCCCTACTCAAAATAAATACGAGAAACGAGGTGCGGTGTGATGCGGATTATGAAGACGACGAGTGACATTGATTTCCCGGATCAAACGCTTCAAGTTGGGACTTATCTTCAGGTAGAAGATGATTGTTCCCCGAACGGTCTAGTATATATCCTGGCTGGTGAGCTTGCCTATCGGAGCATCCATGTTGACCATCTTGGTGAGGTGGATGTGCAGGAGTTGGTCGGCGAACTGGAAGAAATGCAAATCGTCAGAGGAAAATACTTGGAGGGCCTCGCAGAAGCAGGCAGAAAGATTGCCGCTCTCAAGGATCAGAACAAGCTACTCCAATGGGATCTGGAATTGCTTGATCGAAAAGTTACTCTGCCTAAGGATGTAGCGGAAGCAATGGACGAATACGTGGGCCCGGATATTGGCCGGGACGCTAAAGGTTGGGCCGTATTAAACATTTTGAGGGCACATGCGGATGATCTTAACACTTCAGCCCGAACCATCAAAAATTATTTCGGGACTGACCATATGAATTTTATTGAAGCTGTGGTCCGTGGATACAACGTTGATCCGGAGCCTGAAAAAGACCAGCCTGTAGACCTCCGCACAGGGGTTAAGGCAATCGTTGAAAATGTAATGGCTTTGAAAAACCCATTTTAAATGGCAAACCTTTTCGGATCAGCTGACAGACGAGATATGTGATTTTATCAAACAGCGTGAGGACAACGGACTTCCCTTTTAGAGCAAAGCAGGTGAGGTAAATGGCAAGCCCGCAAACAGAAAATGGCTTTACCAGTATTGCTCACGAGATCCTTGAGCAAGTAGCTCGGCAACGTTTTAACGGTATCCAGCGCTCAATCATCGACATTATATGGCGTTACACATATGGGTTTAAGCGCAAATCACACCAACTGGCTACAGGGTTCATTGCAGAAGCTATTGATGCTGATCTCAAGGGTGTGAAGGTTGAGCTTGCCAAGCTCATAGCGTGGAAAGTGGTGCTTGTTGTCAAGGAAGGACATGGAGCTCGTCCCCGGACATTATCTTTCAATAAAAATTATGAACAGTGGCTTGTGGGGGAGAATTCTCCACCTAAAATTACAAAGCGGCATGGTGGAGAATCATCCACCGCCGTGGTGGAGAGTAGTACCCCATTAGTGGTGGAGAACTCTACCCCCAAGATAGAAAGAAAGAAAAATATAAAGAAAGAAGAGATAGATATGAAAATCCCCCCAGGAAAACAGGCTTATGCAGATACAGTGTTCCTTACTACTGAGCAATACGAAAAGCTCTGCACTAACTTCGGAAAAAAGCGGGTGGATGACACCATCGAAGCTCTGGACGAATGGCAGACAAATAAAAAGCCGAGCCAACACAAGAAGGATCACAATAAGACACTGCGAGTTTGGATCAAAAAGGACTTAGAGCGGAACCCAGTCTCCAAAGCTCAAAAGAAGCAGCAGGAAATGACCATTCTGAACCAGTTCTACGAGGAGGGAGCGGCACGTGAAGCAAACGGAAATGGCGAACTTCTTGAACATGATCAAAACCGCTTATCCCTTCTTTGAAATCACAGAGCCTGGGGTAAAGCTTTGGCACCTTATGCTGCAGGACCTGGAATATAAGGAGGCGCAGGGGCGGCTTGCTCGCCATATCCGGTCCAGTAAGTACGCGCCGACCATAGCGGAGCTGCTTGCAGATGATCAGGCCTCAGAGCCTTCCTTTTACGAGGTGCTGCGGCTTGAGGAAGAGGAAGACCATTTGCTGCTTGAAGCATACAACCAGACGGCAGTACCCATGCCGGACCACATCCTCCAAAAGCGGCAGAAGCTGGACGAGAGACGGAGGCTGAATGTAGATGAGCATTGAGGCGGAGCAGGCGGTCCTCGGGGCGCTTTTAGCTAAGCCGGATCTCATGGACACGTGCTATCTGCAGGGTGAGGATTTCTCTCCTGAAGAAAACCACGGATTGATAATGGACTCGCTGCGGTGGGCATACGATTACTTTGCTAACAAGCCTAATCCATTTGACCTGGTGCTGTTGGCAGAGTATTGGGGCAGCCAGCTCGCCAAGATCGGCGGGATCAGTTACCTGGTGCAGTTGCAGAAGTCCTTCCCGATGGCCTCCAATTTTGAGCAGTACCAGACCATTGTACGCAAAGCTCATATTGATCGGCAGGCACGGAAGGCTCTCCACACGGCATTGACCCGGGATGACATTAATTTGGCTGATACTCTGGAGGATCTGCAGAAGCTGGCTGACATGCGAATCGGGCCGGATCGTTCAGGACCAGTTTTGATGGCTGATACACTGGTTGACCATCATAAGGTGCTCCGCGATCGTGCAAGCCGAATGGGACTCACAGGGGCGAAGACGGCCAGCACTGAGCTGGATCAGATGAGCGGCGGGCACCAGAAAGGCGACCTGATCATTATTGCAGCTCGGCCATCCATCGGAAAGACTGCTTTCATCGTCAGCGACACCATCCAATCGGCAGGGACGGGGACAACCACCGTAATATTCTCGGCGGAAATGCCCGGAGCTGACGTCACAGAGCGTCACATATGCGCTATAGGCGGGATAGACAGCGCCAAGATGAGAACCGGGCGGCTGTCAGAGACGGATTGGGTCAATTACGACAAGGCGCTTGATATGCTGGATAACCTTCCGCTCTACATTGATGACACGCCGGGTATGAGCATTGAGTACATCCGCCGGCAGGTCAAAATGCTGAAAAAGAAGTTCCCGCGGCTGATCGTTTATATCGACTATCTGCAGCTCATCGAGAGTGAAAAGAGTTTTACGAACAATGCGGACCGCGTGAATTATGTATCGAAGCAGCTCAAGCAGATGGCCCGGGTGTTTGATATTCCGGTTGTTGCAATCTCTTCGGTCGGTCGGAAATGCGAGGAGCGGCAGGATAAGCGGCCGATGATGTCAGATCTAAGGGAATCAGGAAATATCGAATTCGACGCAGATATCATTATTTTCTTATACCGGGATGACTATTATTATCCGGATACGGTTCTAAAAGGTGTGATTGAGCTGATAGTAGCCAAGGGCCGGAAGATCGGCACCCGAACAATCCAGATGCTATTCAACCGTAAGAATGGCCGGTTCACGGATTTGGATAAAGACGCGCTTTATGAGCTGATGAAAAAGGCTAAGGAGAAAGAGCAAGAGCAAAAACGTAGAAGGTGACAGCCATGAAATTGATACAGGATGACGCCCAGTATGATCGGGCGCGTGAAGCTCTTCTGAAAATGGCCGCTGAGCTGGATGACCCACTGAGCAGCATGACGGCGGAAGAACGGGAGCGGAAAAATTTAATATATGATCGGACAGCGGAAGCAATTCGGGAGTATCGGCGCAGTGAAATGGTGGTAGTCTTCCCGGGACTCAAGCGGGTTTATGAAGAGCTTGGATGGCCGTACCGTGATTTCTCTGAGGCACCGCAAGCTGAGCAGGTGAATGTGCCGGAAGCACCAGTGAAACACGAACCAAAGCCGAAGGCAGATCCGGTGCCAGAAGAACCCGTTAAACCGGCAGCTTCTCGCCTCTCTGGCTGGCTGGATGATTGAAAGGAGTGAGGGCATGCGGCATATCGGCATTGACCCAGCAACGCATACAGGTTTTGTCGCCATCGGCAGCAATGGTAGGTTGGCTGGCTGGACTGAATTTGTCGGCAAGGGAGACTCAGCGCCGGCCCGGATCAATATGGTGCTGAATGAAGTGTACCGGCACCTGAAGCCTGATGATGACATTTGCATTGAGGGTTTCGCGATGGAGGCGAAACACGATACCAACAAGGTTTCCAGCGGGTTTAACTGGGCAGCCCGCCTGGCGGTTGATCGAAGAGGCAGCAGCTTTATCGTCGCAACCCCGAACCAGTTGAAGAAATTCGTGAACGTCTCCGAGTGGGAGGGCGTGCCCGGGAGCAAGGTCAGACTGGACGGCAAAGCGGTTAAGCGCCGAGTAATGGCTGCGGTCGAATCTCACTGGGGAGATATACCCCGGACAGAGAATATCGCTGATGCCTATGTATTGGCCCGGATCGCTGAGGCTGTTTACAAGGTCGAGTGGGGGAAGGAGTTGGAGAACTACCCCAAATACCAGCAGGAAGTAATCATGGCGATCATTGATCCGGCTGCAGTTAAAAAGCTGAAAAAAGAATCTAAAGCGAACAAACGTCCCAGGAAGCCTGCGGCGGCGACCAGTCACACCCAAATTCCGGGTCAGGGGCTCTTATTTTAAGGAGGCGGCAGCAATGAACTGGAGAAACGCGACTCGCGTCCAGCTGTGTGAGATTGCATATAACGACAGCGAAGCTCCCATCACCCATAAGCGGGCTGCTCTTGAAGAGCTTCAGCGCCGGCAGCGGCCGATACATCCGAAGATCAATTTCCGGAAAAAGAAGGTGTACCCGCGATGAAAACGGGGGATAAACGGCAGCGCCAGCTTGATAGGCTCCTGCAGATCGCAGAGGAACGGGTGGCAAAGGCTACTGAATCAAACAGCCGGCAACCGGTGGGCTCGTCTCTTGGCGGACTTGCCTCAGCAATAGATGAACGGGACCGGGTGCGGCAGCAGCTGGAAGATTACATGAAAGGGCTGGTGACATGACCGATTCAGTTAAATTCAAGGTCATAATCCCTAAGAAAAAACGTCTGGATCAGAAAGATCGAGCGAAATTGATCGCTTACTGGCAGGGTGTGTATGACCGAGGAGAGCGTGAGTTAGTAATTGACAACTTTGCGGGTGGAGGCGGAGCAAGTACCGGAATTGAAGAAGCCACCGGAGTAAGTGTAGATGTTGCAATCAATCACGATCCGGCAGCCATCGCAATGCACAAGGCTAACCACCCCGAGACGGAACACTATTGCGAATCAGTCTGGGATGTCGTTCCCCGGCAAATCGCAGCCGGCAGGCCTGTCGGTCTCCTGTGGCTTTCTCCCGATTGTAAGCATTTCTCCAAGGCGAAGGGCGGAAAGCCGGTAGAAAAATTTATTCGGGGCCTTGCTTGGATCGCTGTCCGCTGGGCGGCGACCGTTCGGCCAAGGGTCATCATGTTGGAAAACGTCGAGGAGTTCAAGGGCTGGGGGCCATTGATCGAAGATGAGAAGGGCAACTTGATTCCAGATCCAAAAAGGAAAGGATTGACTTTTAAATCATTTGTCAAAGCGCTTCGTCGGCAGGGGTATGACGTAGATTGGCGCGAGTTGCGCGCATGTGATTACGGTGCCCCGACAATTCGTAAACGTCTGTTCCTGATTGCTCGTTGTGATGGCTTGCCAATTGTTTGGCCGGAGCCGACACACGGCGCACCAGACAGCCCGGAAGTGGTGGCTGGAAAACTCCAGCCATGGCGGACGGCAGCGGAGATTATTGACTGGTCGATTCCCTGCCCGAGTATTTTCGATTCAGCGAATGAGATCAAAAACACGTTTGGCATAAATGTTAAACGGCCACTGGCAGAGAATACGGAGCGGCGGATCTTCCGGGGCTTGGATAGACACATCATACAGGTTGCGAATGCGGGAGGGACACCATTCATTGTTCCGTATGTAATTAAGGTCAATCATCACGGTGAACAGTTCCGTGGACAGCAGATTAATGAGCCATTACAGACTATTACCTCGAAAAATGGCTGGGGAGTGGTCACCCCGTACATTGCCCGGATCGGACAAACCGGGTTTGGTGGAGACCGACTTCATAAGTCAGTTGAAGACCCACTGACCACGATTACTACAAAGGCAGAGCATTGTCTTGTGAGCCCCACACTTATAGAAATTGGCTACGGTGAGGGGCCGGGACAAAAGCCACGTGCTCCAGGATTGCAGAAGCCACTGGGGACTGTGGTATCCGGCGGCCGAAAACATGCTTTGGTGGCTGCATCACTGGTAAAGCATTACGGCGGGGGCTATACCGGAGCCGGTAACAGCTTGGATGAACCACTCAGCACAGTGACCACTGTAGATCATAACGCATTGGTTACTTCGCACCTGGTCAAGCTGCGCGGCACCTGCAAGGACGGCCAATCAGTTACGGAGCCGATGCCAACGATTACTGCGGGCGGGCTGCATGTGGGCGAAGTAAGGGCATGCCTAATTAAATATTACGGTAGCGGCGACAACAGCCAGGCACTGGATACTCCACTGCACACCGTTACTTCTAAAGCCCGTTTTGGACTGGTCACGATAGAGGGCACAGATTATGAAATTGTTGATGTCGGCATGCGGATGCTTAAGTCGCGAGAATTGTTTAGAGCAAATGGTTTTCCTGAATCCTACATCATCGACGTAGATGCAGACGGAAACAAATATTCAGAAAAGGACCAGGTTGCTCGCTGCGGCAATGCCGTACCGCCGCCATTTGCGAAAGCTCTGACCCGGGCGAACGTACCGCATATGTGTGTCGGCTCTGGCCGGGCGCTGTCACTGGAGAGATACAAAGCAGCTGCGGGGCAAATGGAGTTCAGTTTATAACTGGTGGGGTTGATGATTGGCGGCGGAGATCTGGCGGCGATGCAGACATTCACTGGTGATACCATCAGTCAAGCCGACCTTTGGCTCGCATAGCTTCACGTAATTGACCAGCCAAAGTCGATGCTGTACGGATATCCCCATATTCATCTGCTAGCCGCATCGAATCATAGAGATTCCGATACTCCGGAAATTCTTCAACGAATAGTTCGAGGTAAGTCCATTTCTTCTTTAATTTGCTCACGGTTGTATTCCTCCTTGGTGTATATCTCTACCCACTCAATCTATACGACATAGGCAGAAGATAATTTAGGGGCTGCTTTGTTTTTGCCCCATTCGGGAGTAACAATCGGGGTGGAGGGGTGTTTAGTTGCTAAAAATAATGTGAACAAGATATGAACTTTAAGGGCTGTCATAGCCCCAGGGAGGGAACAGACATGAGCCACTGGTTTTATATCACCCCAGATGAGTACGAGTTGGCAGCGATGATCGGTATCAGTGCTATAGTGCTGGAGGTGCGAATCCGATCTTTGGGTTGGTCGAAGGAACGGGCGCTTACTGAGCCACCTCAAACCAAACGAGCTCTTAAAGGGGAATGGATGAAGGTGGCTGAGCAGAACGGCATCTGCTACAGCACTTTCCGGTACCGGGTCAACCGCCTCGGTTGGGATATGGAGAGGGCGGCCACCCAGCCACTGCAGGATCGGAAGGCTCAGGCGAAGGCTGCCCATGAAGCAAGCCGGAAATATGACCCTGATCTGGTGGCCCAGGCTAGTAATAATGATGTTCCCTATGACACCTTCCGCAAAAGGGTTACGGCAAGCAAATGGAGTCCAGAAAAGGCTGCTACCACTCCTGTCATGACATCTAGTGAAATTGGGCTTATGACAAAGGATAAACGGACACTGAGTTTCAGCCGGCATTCTCGCGCGTGGAATGGATCTTTTGTAACACGATAATCAGGGCATAGCCCCTATAAGGAGAGATAAACGATGCACCCTGAATGCAAGTATTGCGATAACCCGATGCCGCCAGGCGAAATCGGCGGAGATATTGTGTGCAGCAAATGCGGAGCAGAATGGGCCGATGCTCGAATCATGGTCGAGGATGAAGAGTATGACGATGACGATCTGCAGGACCTCTATGACAATGACCTGCCGGATTTTGATGATGATGACTTTGAGGAGCCGGACCTCGGTTGTGTAGATTGTGAGGATGAAATCTATACCGGGCACGATGAGGCGGGCAGTTATTGCGAGTCCTGCGGGTACCGGCCATCACCAATATCTGAATTGTAACCGGGGGAGGGTTAACCACCCTCTCCCCCTATAAAGGAGCTGATAAGCAGATGCAGCTGGATCTGTTCGATATTTTGAACGAGGAGGCGCTTCAGGCTCGGAAATCTCTTGAAGCAACGATCCTCCAGGAGAGAATCGCTGAGAGCCGGCAGGCGTTAGGCTGGGATGAATATGAAAAGCTCAAATCAGAGCTGGCCCTGCAGATCGAGATTAATAACCTACCATGGGTGCAATCCCATCCAAATATGAGGACCGGCTATGAACATGTCGATGTACAGGTGATTATTCCGCCAGACGTATTAAGCCCAATGGAATATCATCTGAGATTAAATCCTAAAGGAAAATTGAGTTATCGCGACGATAACTTGCGTGTAGCCAGTAGAGATTTATGGTCATCGTATAACTTTGCAGTCTGGAGATATGAGCCCCACCAGGTTGATTGGTGCGGAGCAATGAAGCTATTAACACGACATCGCGATGCTGGCGATCCAATATGGGTGCGAATCTCAAGAATAGGCGGGAGGTTGCTATACGGAGCACTGCCAGATTGCATCGTGAAAATTGAAGGGGGAGGCATAACTAATGGTTATTGATGTGAGATATACAGGTGAATCGAACGACGGGTTTACTAACGGTAAGATTTATGAGCAGGCGCTGCTTATCACTGACGGTAGCCTTGTTGTCCTAAATGATCATCGGAAATCTATTGATTTCGATGCTGGATCATGGGAAGAGCAATTCGAGAATTTGGGCGTACACGGAAGTGCTAGGCGCAAAGAAGGCCTTTATAACAAATACCAGATCATCAACCGCGAGACCGGCCAGGAAGCAGAGGGGCAATATTTTGTGCTCAAGCCAGCCAAGGACCCGGCAGCGCGGGCCGCACTGATGGCCTACGCAGAGGCTACCGACAATCAGCAGCTGGCGATGGACATCACATTTTGGGTTTCGGCCATTGAGGATGCAGGAAAGGTGGGAGAAGCATGAAGCTAAATATGTACGCCATCGTCTGGAATAAGTACATCAAAGATTTGGTCATCGCTGAAAGTGAGGATGCAGCTCGTAGGATGGCAAGCGATGGGAATGTGGACGCAAAAGACGAATCAGTGAAATGCGTGAAGCTGGATGATAGTTTGCAGACTTTCACAGCTCAAGGGATTAAGAGTGTCCAGGAGATCATTGAGCAAACAGGTAAGCCTGCATACTTGTGGAGCATAGACGATATTCGCATCCAATTTGCAGAGGTCCAGCCATGAAGGCTATAACCATAAAGCAGCCTTGGGCAGCGCTGATAGCGCTCGGCGAGAAACATTTTGAAACCCGGGGCTGGCAGACGAAGCATCGAGGTGAGCTGGCGATCCATGCCGGCAAGCAGGTAGATCGGGAAGCCTGCAAGATTCCGAAAATTAAGGAGGCGCTGGGCCGGCACGGTTACACTGCTGACAACCTTCCAACAGGGGCAGTTGTAGCCGTCGCGAAGCTTGAGGAGTGCTGGGAAGTTAGTCGTTGTGTCCGCGGGGATGTCATCCTTGAGAAGGACGGCGGTAACACAATGCGAGAGGACCCTATCGGAAAGAAGGAAGAAGCATTCGGCTGGTATAACGACGGACGATATGCCTGGGAACTGGCAGACATTAAGCAGCTGCCGCAGCCGATGCCGGCTAAGGGTCAGCTCAGTCTCTGGAACTGGGAAGGGGGAACGGAATGCTGACACCAGAACGGAAAGAAGAGATTAGGAGAAAGTTTGAATCCAACAAAAGAAGTTTAGAAAAAGCTTCCTCTCTTGCATATGAGGCATCAGTAATGGGGCTTGAGCTCCTGGCTGCTCTTGAAGAGGCAGAGAGACAACTACATCAAACGAAGATCACATCGTCGGTACACGAAAGCAACTCTGATGCTTATTTTGCAGAATGTGAGAGGCTCAGAGGTGGACTGGCAGAGGCACAGCAGACCCTCGCTGTAAAGGACGACACGATCAAGTTTCTCGATTCCAAACTGACGGAGGCACAGCAGACCATAGCCCGGCAACGGGAGGCACTGGAGAAAATCGCAAATTGCACAGGGATTGGTTATGAGGGTGCATGGAGAAACGCTGTGTCGCTTGCTCAAGCAGCCCTGGCGAACAAGAAAGGGGATAAACCAGATGTGGATTAAGATAGTTTTCGCTATCATAGCTTTCCTGGCGCTGGTCTTTGCTGCTGAGGATGACTCCAAGATTAACCGGCAGCGCCTGATGCATATGGCATCCATATCCTTAGCAGCTCTGATCGCGCTGGCCGCGGTGGTGATCTGGGGATGACGGACTATAAGCATGTCGAGAGCACTCACTGGACGCCGAAGCAGATCGCAGTTCATTGCAAGGCTATCGGTGCTGACAAGCCGCCGGCTCCCCGCAAGTACCAGGATCAGACTATTACGGCGCCGCAGCTTGGTTTTAACAATAAGTACATCAAAAAGGGCGGGGCAACCCGGTAACAGGAAAGGCAACAGGAATTATTCCAAATTATATTCCGAGAGGGGAAATTAATATTATGAAAACTAACGTGACTACTAAGATCAAAGATATCAAATTCGGTGCTAAAGAGGACGTAATTACATTGACAATTGATGGCAACATCACGGATGAGCAGGTGTCCATTCTCCGCAACATCAAGAAAACGGGCGTGGCCTTCGTGAGCTTCAGCAGCTCGCAGGCTGATCTGGACGATTACGATCGTGAGGAACCGCGCAAGGGCGTTTCAGGCAAGATTGATCCAGATGGAACTGCTCATGTTGATGCTGGACAAATGACACTCGAAGAGGCTGCAGTTGCGGCAGGAGACGGGGATGAACAGGACTCAGGTGATGCTGAGGAAGACGGCGAGGACCTGAATGATGACCAGGACGGGGATGATTATCCGGGAGATCTGGACGATCAGAACGGCCCGCCAATGCCTGATGATGCGGACGATCTGCCGCTTTAAACAATGCACACTCCCCGGCTTCGGCCGGGGGATTTCTTACTTAACTGAGGTGATACAGTGGCACAGATGTCGTTTGAACTGCCGGAACTGGATAGAAAGAAAACACAGGCCGCGGTGGAGGCGGCGTTTAAGAAATACCGCATCTATAAAACAACGACCTTCGAAGATCGGGAGGCAAGCACTACAGCTTCATGGTCTGATTCTCCAGGGGGATATACCGGTACAACTAGCGACCAGACAGGGGACATAGCAGCATATAACATTGATAAGAAGCGTGAAAGGCAATTATACTGTGAACGTATTGAAAGAGTGGTAAAAAGACTACATCCGTCAGAGCGTTTATTAATAGATGAACGGTACATGAAAGAGGACTATGTATTTGATTACGTGGTTTATAATCACAAATTCAACCCGCCAATCAGTCAGAAGAAATACGAGAAGTTCCGCAGGAACGCATTTTACCAAATCGCCCTTGCCTTGGATATCGCAGTGGAGAAAGAGAGGAATAAACTATGAATCCAACTGAATATAAATCAAAAGCAGATTATCCTTCAGTTCTCACAGCAAAAGATGTACAAGAGATACTGGGTATAGGTGAACGGCAGACATATGAGTTGCTAAATTCAGGTCAATTCCATGTGGTTCGGGTCGGAAGAATGATAAAAATATCAAAGGAAGTATTTCTGAAATGGCTGGAAGGATGAACAAAGCTGGTGCCGAAGATGGCACCAGCTTTAACTTTACCAAAGTAAAGGGCACCAAATGGGCACCAATTTTATTTTTGGACGATAAATGATTCCCGGGTAAAAGAAAAGAAGCCTTATAAAATAAGGCTTCTCACGTATAGGACGGATGGGGTTCGAACCCATGACCCCTACCCTGTCAAGATAGTGCTCTCCCGCTGAGCTACCGTCCTGCAACGAAATTTATAATAACACAGGATGTTAACTGATGGCAACAATTATTTTCTGAATGTAAATTTAAAGAAAAGGAATGAATGCTGATGGCAATTATTTTTAATGTGAACAACACTGATTTTACTCCAAAACAGTCTCCCATACCGGAGTTTGCCTGGCATACCAGTGAGAGGCTGGCTAGCGTGGCGGGTTCCAAGCATCTGATTTTTGACATTCGCTCACTCGATCCCGGAAAGTACTCCTATCCATATCATTTTCATAGAAATGCGGAGGAGATCTTTGTAATGATAGAGGGGAAGGCCATGCTCAGAACACCGGAGGGAATCCAGGAGCTGAGTGCAGGGGATATTGTGTTTTTTGAGACCGGACCGGAAGGAGCGCACCAGCTGTATAATCATACGGGGATTCCTTGCAGGTATTTTGATTTGCGTACCAATAACGGATTGGATGTAGCGGAATACCCCGATTCGGGTAAAATCAATATTTTACCCTATGAAGAGCTGTACCAGTCGGCAGACCGGGTGGATTATTACAAAGGGGAGGACAAGACCCGGGAGCAATGGGAACGGCTGGCTGAACTAAAGCGAAAGGACACTTAAAGTCCTGTAAGCACCAGACGGCGGATGTTGCCGGAACCCAATGCATCTTCGTATGAGAAAAGAGCGAGACAGCTAAAAACCGGCTGATATATAATGGAAGCCGTTTAAGACCATTAAGATGATAAAGGTGGGTTATCGGTGAAAGTTACGATACATAAAACAGGTTTAGAGGAAGCCTTGCTGAAATATGTAGTGATTGCGGCAAGGCAGAATGGACAGTGGATCATGGCCAGGCACCGTGAACGGACTACGTGGGAGTTCGCCGGTGGGCATATTGAGCCAAATGAACCGGCGGATGCTGCTGCAGGGAGGGAGCTGTATGAAGAGACCGGTGCGGAGGAGTTCTCCTTGACTCCGGTCTGTGTGTATTCGGTAGCTATTCAGGGAGTGCCCGAGAGCTTCGGCAAGCTCTATCTGGCGGATGTCCAAAGATTCGGGCAGATCCCTCAATATGAAATGGCTGAAATTAAAAGCTTCACGGATATTCCGGAAGAAGTGACATACCCGCATATCGTTCCTGCGCTTGTGGCTGAAGTGAAACGATTTTTGCTGGAGATGGAGACGGGCAGGACGGGAGCCGATTGAAGGTTCGACCGAACGTGCCCCGGACGGCATACGTAGGGGGATCAGGGCTATACCCGAAAGTTTCTTTTACACTTCTAACCTGCCCCGCTAATTTGCGCTTGAAGCCGCTCTGTCTCTTCCTCGATCTGCTGCAGATCAATCCGCTCAAACAGCAGGGTCTGGTCTTGAATGCAGGGAGCCGTTGGCATAAGGCCAGACCGTTTAATATCCTGCCTAAACGTCAAAGCTGGAAACAGCAGTTCTGATTAGGAGGAGAGAATGATATGAGCACATACAGGAAGAGCATTACAGGCCTCTGTGCAGCTCTGCTGCTGGTCCTTACCGGTTGTACGGCTGCTTATCAGGCATCGAAGACCGCCCCGATACACAGTATGACAGAACTGGGCGGCAACCTGGATCCCATGGATCGAACGGTGTCGCCGGTATTACGGGATGTGTATGACCGTTCCATTCCTGCTGAAGTGTACTCTGCTGAGTGAACCTGCGTATAAACCGGCCTTTTGGCGGACAGCAGTTTCCCTATACAGATATTCAAAAATTCTGTATAATAATTCAACTGTCGTTAGACATAGAGAGGAGAGGCAGAGAATATGGCAGCGGAAATCGTACATGTAACTACGGAGGAACAGCTTCAGATGGGGCTGGACATCCGCAAAAAAGTATTCGTGGAGGAGCAGCAGGTTCCGGCGGAAGAGGAAATCGATGAATACGATGTAATCGGCGACCAGGTGCATCATCTGCTGGTTGTGGAAGACGGCGTTCCGGTAGCCGCCGGCAGATTGATTTACTATAAAGCGGGCTCTGCCAAGCTGCAGCGGATCGCTGTGCATAAGGAGTACCGCAGCAAGGGGTACGGCCGTGTCCTGCTGATGGCGCTAGAAGAGCGAGCCAGGGAGCTGGGCCTTGTGTTCTCGGTGCTGGACGCGCAGTGCCAGGCTGAAAATTTCTATGCCAAGCAGGGATACGAGGTCATCTCGGACGAGCCGTTCTATGATGCTGGCATTCTGCATGTCAGAATGCAGAAGAAGCTCTAGACGCTGAAGATACATACTTCTTAGCAGCGGAGGGAAATCTACCTGTGTGCCATAGGGCGAATCCAAACGCGAAGGAGAGAATCCGCAGTGATCAACAATGAACGCGAACGTTTTGTAGCGGCGCAGAGAAATGGTGACGGCGATCTGCTGAAGTTTCAGACTTCCTCTGGACGTGTACTCGATTATCAGCAGGCGCTGCAGGAGGTTCAGGCCGGGAGTATTGCCGGAGTGAACGTGTTCAAAGGGAAAGACGGCGAAATGTATATCCGCGGTGATGCGGACGGGGATCCTTCGAATAATCTGGATCAGCTGCCGCAATTTTAAAGACCTCAAAGGATATGAAGACTGGACATGCGCGCTAACAAGCGTGTGTCCGGTCTTTTTTATTTTGAGGTTCCTCCTAAGTGCCTGAGTAATCACCGAAGTTAAAGCCTCACTTTGATGGGGTGTTTGTCGTATAGTTCAATGGGAAATGGAGGATAATGTGGTTATAAAACTGCCGGGGGGAGGCTGCAGATGTTCTCTTTATTCCGTAAATCTAAATCGACCACCGGCAGGTCCCCGGCAACAGCCCAGGCTGACCGGTCCGAACCGGGGACTTCGCTTGAGCAGCGGCTTGGCTGGTTCCAGCAGCGCCTGGACAACTGTGTCGATGCAGTGTTCAGGACCTTCTCGGGGACTGGCGGACAGCAGTACGCCCTGGTATTTCTGGGCGGGATTGTTGATCTGGAGCTGCTGCAGGAGGATTTGATCAACCCGATTATAGGAGAAGGCGGAACGGATAGTCCAGCTAAGGGACAGGCTGTTGATTTCGGCCGTCTGCTGATTACCTCCTGCAATGTTACCGAGCAGTGCGGGGAGGCGCTGCAATATGTACTGGAAGGTGCAGCGGTCCTGATTATAGCCGGTGAACCGCGCATAATCTGTTATCCCTACGCCAAATTTGAGAAGCGCAGTATAACGGAAGCGCAGAATGAGGTAGTGATCCGCGGCTCCCGTGAAGCTTTTGTAGAGGAGGTCCGCACCAATGTTACGATGGTGCGCCGCCGGATCAGGAGCCCGGAGCTTAAGATTAAGAGCAGCTATATCGGGAAGCATACCCGTACGGAAGTGATTGTCATTTATATGGAGGGGATCTGCAGGCCGGAGCTTGTAGAGGAGGTTCAGCACCGGCTGTCCAAAATCGAAATTGACGGTGTGCTGGAGAGCAGCTATCTGGAGGAATTCATTGAGGATCACCCGTTCTCCCCGTTCCCGCAGATTCAGAACACAGAACGGCCGGATACGGCTGCTGCTGCCCTGCTGGAAGGACGGATCCTTATCCTGACCGACGGAACACCGATGGCGCTGATTGCACCGGTTACCTTTCCTGTTTTTTTTCAATCGCCTGAAGACTATTACCAGCGTTCCTATGCGTCCACCTGGATCCGCTGGATCAGAGCAATGTTCATATTTGTTTCCCTGCTGGCCCCGTCCTTTTATATTGCGCTGACCACCTATCATCCGGAAATGATCCCGGCCAGCCTGCTGTTCAGTATTGCTGCGGCGCGCGAGCCGGTTCCGTTCCCGGCACTTTTTGAAGCGTTCATAATGGAGATTGTCTTTGAGGGGCTAAGGGAAGCCAGCATCCGGATCCCTTCGGCAATCGGGCAGGCGGTCTCCATTCTGGGGACGCTTGTGATCGGGGAGGCGGCAGTCCGCGCAGGAATCGTCTCCTCGCCGATGGTTATTATCGTTTCGCTGACAGGGATTTCGTCCTTTATTGTACCCAGCTACAGTCTGGGTCTGACGCTGCGGCTGATCCGCTTTCCGATCATGATCCTCTCGGGGAGCTTCGGTCTGCTTGGATTGTCGATCGGGATGTACTTGGTTCTGCTCCACCTGGTTGTATTATCCTCCTTCGGGGTGCCGTATCTGGCTCCGGTTGCACCGTTAAAATGGAAGGATATTAAGGATACCATTATCCGTGCGCCGTGGAAGCTTATGAAGAACCGTCCTTCCATTTACGGAATTGACCCGACAAGAAGGTTGAAGAGCCAATTATATGACAATGGGGATGAACAGGATTGAGCGGCTTTCCGGTATACAAAAGAATACTTCCGATGCTCCTGCTCATCGTTATGCAGTCACTTGTGCTAACCGGCTGCTGGTCAAGAATCGAGATTAATGACCGGCTGCTGGTAGTGGCTATGTTCATAGATGAGCTGGAGGAGGGCAAGGTACAGCTTACAATGGGCTATGCCAAGCCGAATCAGATTGCTTCCGGGACAGGCGGGGAGTCGCAAAGCTCGTCAATGCCCTATGCTACCGTAAAAGGAGAAGGGCGGAATATTTCAGATGCTTACCGTAATATCCAGACCAATATCTCGCGTGAAATTTTTTGGGGACAGGTAAAAATCATTGTCTTGGGAGAGGGTTATGCCCGAACCGGACTGGAGCCGCTATTGGATTTCGTGAACCGCAAGTCTTCGATTCCGCTTAAAACCTACATCCTTGTGGCTAAAGGAAGGGCTGAGGAGATTTCAATGTTTCCTACCCAGATTGAAAAATTCCCGAGTGAAATTTTCCGTGAGCTGGTTGCCCGCAAAAAAATTGTGGTCGGCAGTGTGAAGCATTTCATGATTGCCCGTGAATACGGGAGAGGTATGATACTTGCTTATCTAAGCCCTAATCTTGACAAGACACAGGGCAATCAGATCAGGGTACTCGGTTCTGCTCTGTTCCAGGATAACCGTATGACCGGCACTATGGATGTACATAAGACTAGAGGGGCTATGTGGCTGCGGGGCAATATCAAGGATGCGATCATAACCTTTCCTTCACCGTCAGACAGGGAAATGGTCAGCTTGTTAGTGACCGGGGCCAAGTCAAGGTTGAGCCTAAAGCTTCAGGACGGCAAATTTCTGTATACGCTGAAGCTCAGTGTCGAGAGCATTATCGATTCCTCCGATTCCTCATTGGCAATGTCCGATCCGGATACGCTGCGGGAGCTCGAGAAGATTCTGGGCAATGAAATAGAATCGAGAATCCGCCAGGCTTTTGAAGCTTCCCTCGAAGCAGGCAGCGATGCTTTTTCAGCTTGGCGCGCATATTGCCTGGAACTACCCGGCAGAATGGAAGAAGGTAAAGGAGGATTGGAGCAGCGTATACAGGGAGCGGGCCAGACTGGATATAGAGACTAAAGCTGTAATTCGTCTGCTGGGCGCTCAGAAAAATTAGCCGGAGGGATGGGTGTGGCTGCAATTGTATTGCTTTTTCTGCTGATCTTCCTGTTTGAAGGCGTGTACCTTAAAGTTAAAAAAAGAAAGCTGCGCACCTATATCATAGTATATGGAATAATGCTGCTTGCCCTGGTCTATAACCTGGCCTCAGCCCTTCTGCCCGAAGTGCTGAATCCCAACCTGATTATCGAAGCCGTCCTGGGAAAATAAAAGGTGTTAAGGAGAGTCTTGTGTGAAGCATGTATCCGCCTGGCAGTTCGTAATGCTGCTGACGATTTACCTTTATTCAGAGAATGCCGCCTTTCTGATTTCCCCGATTATCAAAACGGCTTCCTATAACGCAGTGTTGTCCGTGCTGCTCGGGGGTGTTATGGGACTTATCATAATCCTGATTAGTACAGCTGTTGCGCGGAAGAATGACCGGGAGTATTTTGCAGTGTTCGGCAAATATATTGTCGGTAAATGGGTTCATATCCCGCTGATACTGCTCCTGACCGGATACCTGCTCCACCGGGCGTCCATAGTATGAGGAATATCGAAGACTTTCTGTTGGTCAACCATTTGCCGACAACGCCTCAGGCTGTTATTGCCATAATATTGGGAACAGCTGTTGCCCTGACTGTACGTGCCGGGATTCAGGCGATCGCGAGAATCGCGGAAGTGATTTTTTTTGTAAACCTGTTTCTTCTTATAGTACTTACACCGCTTCTGCTTGGCATTGAGCTGCAGATTCCGATGCTGCGGGCATTTCTGACGAATTTTGAGTTGAACCGCACAGCGGCAGGAATACTGCAGGCGACACCCTGGTTCGGCGATGCATTTGTGGTATTGTTTATCTTTCCTCATCTGAAGCAGCAGTTGAAAATCAGCCGGATGGTGGTGTGGGGGCTGGTCTTTTCTATGATCCTGATCATGTCGTATCTGGTTCCAAGCCTGCTTGCCTTCGGACCGGAGCTGGGCGGTAAAATGTCCTATCCGGTAATGGAATATGTAAGAAGCATGCGCATTGCCGATTTCATCGAGACGCTGGACCCGTTTCTGACCATCCTCTATATCCCTGCAGTGATTCTAAAAATAAGCCTATTAATCTATGCTGCCGTAATCAGTCTGGCCCGGCTGCTTTCGCTGCATGACTATAAGCCGCTTGCTTTTTCGGTGTCGGCAATCGTGGTGGGATATTCCGTCCATTTTGCCAACAATACAGCTGAGCTGCTTCACTTCATGACGGTATACTGGCCAGCCTATGCCATCTGTATGCAGCTGATTCCGGGAGTGTACTGGGTGGTGCTGAAGATCCGGGGGAAGAATGCAGCTCTGCTGAAACCGAAAGGCCGTTAGTGCTTACAACGGGTAAACCACATGCTGCTCCATAAAGGTCATCTCCGCCGTTTTCCCCTCGAACTCAGGCTTCTGGTCGCTGTAGTGCATCAGGCTGATCAAACTGCGTACGTCCTGAGGCAATGTCAATAATTCATCAAGGGCTGTATGGATTGTGCCCGGACCTGTTAGCTGGCATTCATGAAAGATTTTGCGGACACCCTGCCTGCGGACGAGCTTCAGGAGTAATTCGGGCTGAAAGATCATATCGGCACTGTAAAAAATATCTCCGTTCAGCAGCAGCGAGTAGCTGGCTTTTCCGCGGATATGCGGTGTTCTTATCAATTCCAGCTTTACCTCGGCCGAAAGGGCATAGGGTGTGGCGGGCTCCAGCTGCGTTACTTCAAACGCTTCATCCAGTGAGCGGGGAGAACCGGACTTCCCGGTGAGGCTTTTCCGGTAGCTCTCACGGAGAGGCTCTATTAACGGCCCGGCTGCGAGCAGAGTCATTTTCCGGCCGGAGCCAGCATGCGTGAGCCTGGCGAGTTCAGGAAGACCGCCGGCATGATCACTATGGGTATGGGTAATCAATACGGCATCGATCTCACGGATTGAACGTCCGGACGCCTCCAGCGCCAGCGGTGCCGTTGTTCCGCAGTCGATTATCAGGTTATAACCCGGGCTGAGCAGCAGCCCGTTATTATTATAGTAGTTTTTAGCATGGGCATCGCCGGTGCCGAGCATTTGCAGCTGTACAGTCATGCAGAGTTCCTCCAATGATTTTATGGCTGCCGGGGGAAATGGCATTATCTAAATATAGTATTATTTTAACCGGGATAATGAAATTATTACCTGTTTCCTCCGCAACTTGTAGCTGTATATGTAGTATATATTAACAGCATGAATTATTTGGAGGGTCTCAAGGATGAGATGGAAAAAAATTGCTCTATGCGGGGCTGTGTTTTCCCTGATGGGAGGCTCATTATTGTTTGCGGATTCTGTAAATCAAAAGATTAGAGTATGGAGCAATGGAAAGGAGATGGCCGACGGGGGCTATCTGATTGACGGGAAGGCTTATATTCCCGCCAGGGAGGCCGGAGGTGTCGTCAGCTGGGACGGCTCAGGCAAGGTGACGATCCTCAAGCCGAATGTGCAGATCGTATTGTTCAACGGTGATAAGGTATTTGGCAATGTCAACGTGGGCAAGCTCAAGATCAAGGTGCTGACCCAGGTAGACAGCCTGACTGATGATATCGCGGCTGTAAAGGTGGCGATTACTGACCCTTCGGGCAACGTGAAAGATATTCAGTCCCAGGAGCTCAGCGGCTCAAAGAAGGAGGATTTCTGGTTCCCGACTTCTGAGTTCACCTATGACTTCAAGGATTCCGGAAAGTACCGTGTGGGCTTCTACATCAAGGCTTCCAAAGGCTCCGATTATGTTCTTGTGTCAGAGAAGGTAATTACGGCGCTGAATTAAGGTTCTTGGGCCATACGCAAATTGACCTGAACTTGCTATACGTGTTACGATACCCTAGCAGGCTAATTCAATTAAAGTGAGGTATTTCAATGAGCGATCACAAACATGAGCATGGCCATGAACATGGTGAAGCATGCGGTTGCGGACATGATCACGACCATGAGCACGAGGAGTTTGTGCTGACCTTGACGAACGAGCAGGGCGAAGATGTAGAAATGGTACTGGTGGAAACGTTCGACGTAGGCGAGAAGTTGTACGCGCTGCTGCTGGAACGCGAAAACCCTGAAGCAGACGGTATCATTCTGCGTATGGAAGAAGAGAACGAAGAAATGGTTCTTTACAACATTGAAGATGAAGCTGAATGGAAAGCTGTTGAAGAAGCTTACAACGAGCTGCTTGCCCAGCAAGAATAGATTTCAGTGCAGCTGAGGGCATACCTGCCGGACAGGCAGCAGCGCTCCATGCACAAAACCCCGATACTGGACCAGTATCGGGGTTTTGTTTGCCCGGGGAGCTGCCCGTCAGGAGATCGGGTCAGCTTCTACAATAACTTTGACGAAGTTGATGCTGCGGTCTTCCGGTCCTTTTACCGGGAGGCCGATTTCGACGTGATCGATGATATAATCAATGTTGTCCTGGGTAATAACTTCACCAGGCAGCAAAATTGGAATTCCCGGCGGATAGACGTAAATGAATTCAGCGATGATGTAGCCGGCCGATTCGCGGAACGGAACCAGCTGCGTATCTGCATAGAAAGCGTCGCGCGGAATCAGCGCAAGCTGCGGGATTTCCGGCACCTGTACCTTCAGCTCGTAAATTTCGCCCTTGCTGTAGTGTACGGCGGAAAGCACACGCAGCGCGGAAATCAGCTTATCTACAGTTTCCCGGGTATCTCCGGGGGTAATCAGGCAAAGAATATTATACATGTCGCTAAGTTCAACTTCGATGTTGTACTTCTGACGGAGCCAGTTCTCAGTCTCGTAGCCGGTAATGCCAAGGTGACGGACATGAATGTTCAGCTTGGTCGGATCGAGATTAAAGGTAGCTTCTGTCCCGAGAATCTCCTTGCCGAAGCTGTACAAGCCGTCGATATTATTAATGGCTTCCCGCGCGTAATTGGACAGCGCGATCGTCCGCTCTGCCATCTCATGGCCGTTAAGGGCCAGATTGCGTCTGGAGGTGTCCAGGGACGCCAGAAGGATATAGGAAGTGGACGTTGTTGTCAGCATGCTGATGATCGTCTGAACCCGCTGCGGATTGACCAGGCCGGTCTTCGCATTGAGATTCAGTACCGAGCTCTGCGTCATGGAGCCGCCCAGCTTGTGAACGCTGGTTGCTGCCATATCCGCACCGGCCTGCATGGCCGATACCGGCAGATCTTCATGAAAATGAATCAATACTCCATGCGCCTCGTCCACCAGTACAGGTACTCCGTAGCTGTGAGCCAGGTCCACAATCGAACGCAGGTCGGCAACTACGCCGAAGTAGGTGGGATTGATGACCAGAACGCCTTTGGCGTCAGGATGACGCTTTAATGCCTTTTCCAGCGAGCTGGTGGTTATACCGTGGTCTATCCCAAGATTCTCATCCTGAACAGGTGAGATAAAGACCGGCTTGGCTCCGGAGAAAATAATGGCCGACATCACGGACTTGTGAATATTGCGCGGCACGATTATTTTGTCTCCTTCCGAGCAGACAGAGAGGATCATAGTCATGATGGCATTGCTCGTGCCTTGTACGCTAAAATACGTGTAGTCGGCGCCGAAAGCCTGCGCAGCCAGCTTCTGAGCTTCTAGGATCACGCCCGTAGGCTGATGAAGATCATCAAGCGGTGCGATGTTGATCAAATCTATGGATAGCGCGTTATCGCCGATAAACTCACGGAATTCGGCATCCGTTCCTTGCCCCTTCTTATGCCCGGGAATATGGAATTGTACAGGGTTTCCGGCGGCATGCTTTTTAAGAGCGGTGAAGAGGGGAGTATCGTGTTGATTCATTTAATGCTGTCACAACCTTTCGCCAAGATTTATTTTTTTAAGGCAAGCACCAGTATAACAAATCAATCACCATAATACTAGGATGTGATAAAATGACTGGCAAAGCTGCAGGCCGTGTGCATATTAATCTGGCATCGCCGTTTATTCTGGAAATGTGGGTGATCATTTTTCTGGTCGAGTTTGTAAAAGGGTCCCTGCTCGTTGCCCTGCTCCCGGTGTACATGGAGAATATTCTCGGCCTGTCGGTTACGGTGGTCGGCTTTTCCTTCGCGCTGCAGTATTTGGGGGATAATCTGTTCCGCAGCCCGTTCGGCTGGGTCATGGAGCGGATCGGATACCGCTGGACGATGACAGGATCGCTGCTGCTGATTGTCCTTGCCGTCGGCATGATTATCTATGCCAACAATGCGGCAGCACTCTCGGTTGCCTGCCTGATTCTCGGCATCGGCACTTCCCCGCTCTGGCCGTGTACCATGACCGGCATAACCGAGCTTGCCGGCTCCACCGAGAGCGGCAGCAGCGGTGCGGCCATGGGTGCGGTCGAGATGGCTTCACTGGCGGGAACGGGCATCGGGCCCATCGTCGTCAATTTCATGATGGATCACGGGGGACAGAGCTACCGGACCGTGTTCCTTGTCCTTATGGGCTGTGCTGCCGCTGTTGCCGCGGTCGCGCTGCTGCTGCCATCGAGAATTGCCGGCCATGCGCCGCGTGTGGTGCGCAGCATGGACGGTGAAGCCGGAGCAGCAGGCCGGCGGCCATTCCAGCCGCTGAAGAGCCTGAAGCGTACGATGCTGCAGGTCAGAACCTCGCTGAAGGTCAGCCGGCTGCTGTTCCCGGCGCTGTTCCTGCAGGCTTTTGCGATCGGCCTGATGACGCCTGTGGTGACGCTGTTCGCCCGCAGTGAATTGCATGTGACCCCGAACCAGTTCAGCCTGCTGCTGATTGCCGGGGGCGGCATAACGGTGCTTACGCTCATTCCGGCCGGCAAGCTGGTCGACCGGATCGGAACGACGGTGTTCCTGAACATCGGCTTTCTGCTTGCGGCCGGTTCACTGGCCTTTTTCTCACAGGTGCGCTGGCTGCCGCTGGCTTTTGTCGCAGTGGCGCTTGTCGGCATCAGCTATGCGCTGATTCTGCCGGCCTGGAATGCCTTTGTGGCCAAGCAGGTGCCGGCCGGGGAACGCGGCACCGTATGGGGCCTGTTCCTGACCCTTCAGGGCTCGGGGATGGTTGCCGGCCCCGTGCTGTCCGGCAGGCTGTGGGATTCTGTCAGCCACAGCGCCCCGTTCCTGGCAAGCGCCGTTGTAATGGTGCTGCTGGCAGGGCTGCATCTGCTGATCGTCCGCCGGACCAGACTTAAGCAGAGCGCTGGCTGATCCGGTGTGAATTTTGACGACAGCCACTATTTATTGAAGAGGCCTTGTTTATCTGGACACAGTATATTCCGGATGAACAGGGCCTGATTGCGTTTGCTGCTACAGAAAAAACAGTGTCCGTTTGGGAATGCCGGAAAACGGGTAAAAATAGTCAATAAACCAAGTTACCGCTACATAAAATGAAGTATAAAATATCAGTAAGAAGAACGAAAAAATGAATGGCTTTCAGATGGAGGTCCGGACGTTGATTTTACTCTGTGTATACAGATGAAACTGCTTCAACAAAGCTGTTAGGGGGGAGTGCCGTGAACAAAAATGACGAAGTGGAGTACTGCAACCTGGAGCTGCGCTTTGACAGGCAGGATATCCAGAACCTGATCAAGGATTTGATCAAGGAAGGCTATTCCCTGTACTGGAGTGAGAATGAAACTGTATTTCTGATCTCGGTGCGTACCGGCCGCAAGCTGGTTAAGCTGCGTTTTCAGCAGATAAAGGACGGCTACAAGCTAGTCGGGGATTATATGATCCGTGATGCGCGGCTGTCCGAATGGATGGAGAAGCTTATCGGCGATATGCGGGGGCATGCGGTAGTCAAACGGTTCCGCGACCGGCAGATCATTATTGAGAACATTATGTTTGGCGAAGTGATACGGCTGGTGGAAATCTCCGGGTACCAGCAGCGCGTTCTATACCAAAAGGGTCCGCTGCTTACCGACCAGGAGCTGACAAAGCTGTTTTATTCAGTGGAGGGCGAGGAGCGTATCCGGCAGCGCAGGGTGGAAGTGGACGAGGAGCTTGACCGGCTGAATGAAGCGCTGCAGAGCGGGGACACTGCGCTGATGGAGGCATGCAGGGTGAAGCTGGCCGGTTTGTCCCGTGAACTGAATAGGCTCGAATGGTAAACGATCAGGGCATCCCGCAGGCGGGGTGCTCTTAATCTGTGTGCGGATATCTGTGATACAGGATCCGGGACATTTAAGGCCGAAGCTGCATGGTTACAGGTGTGAAGCTGTCAATTCCTCATGTGCTGTTCAACTTGTAGACAGGGGTTCACTTCTGGCTGCAAAAACGTTAAAATAGTCAACGTGAGCAATTTCCTGATATTGAAGCGCTTTGTCAATGAAATTGATCTCTCTTTCGCAGGCGGAGCTTTGCTGTATCTGACAAAGGGTGGTATTCTGATACTGCGAGAAATGGATTTCACAAAAATATAGGGTGCAAAGGGTGGAGAACCAGATGGCAAAACAACAAATCGGCGTTATTGGCTTGGCGGTAATGGGTAAAAATTTGGCTCTTAACATCGAGAGCAGAGGCTTTTCCGTATCGGTATATAACCGTTCCCCGGAGAAGACCAATGATCTGATCGCCGAAGCTGAAGGCAAAAACTTGGTAGGTACCTTCTCTGTTGAAGAGTTTGTACAATCCCTTGAAGTACCGCGCAAAATTCTGATCATGGTACAGGCCGGTAAAGCAACGGACGCTACCATTGAGCAGCTTCTGCCGTATCTGGACCAGGGCGATATCATTATCGACGGAGGTAACGCATACTTCCCTGATACTGTTCGCCGCAGTAAAGAGCTTGAAGACAAAGGCTTCCGCTTCATCGGCACCGGTGTGTCCGGCGGTGAAGAGGGTGCGCTCAAAGGTCCTTCCATCATGCCGGGCGGACAGGAAAGCGCCTATAAGCTGGTTGAACCGATTCTTACGGCAATTTCCGCCAAAGTGGACGGAGAGCCCTGCTGTACATATATTGGACCGGACGGTGCCGGACACTATGTCAAAATGGTGCACAACGGTATCGAGTACGGCGACATGCAGCTGATCTGCGAAGCCTACCAGCTTCTGAAAGACGTACTTGGCCTGGATGCCAAGGAGCTGCACAGCATTTTTAAGGAGTGGAACAGCGGTGAGCTGGACAGCTACCTGATCGAGATCACTACAGATATCTTCGCCCAGTATGATGAAGAGACCGGCAAGCCGATGGTTGACGTGATCCTCGATTCCGCCGGCCAAAAGGGAACAGGTAAATGGACAAGCCAGAGCTCGCTCGACCTGGGTGTGCCGCTGTCCATGATCACTGAGTCCGTATTCTCCCGCTTCCTGTCTGCCATGAAGGAAGAGCGCGTGGAAGCCAGCAAAGTGCTGAGCGGACCGGAAGTAGAGCCATTCCAGGGCGACAAGGCAGAATTCATCGAGAATGTGCGCAGAGCGCTGTTTGCCAGCAAAATCGTATCCTACGCGCAAGGCTTCGCACAGCTTCGTGTAGCTTCCGACGAATATGGCTGGGATCTGAAATACGGCAGCCTGGCCAAAATCTGGCGCGGCGGCTGCATTATCCGCTCCCGCTTCCTGCAGAACATCACCGATGCCTACGAAACCAATCCGGATCTGAAGAACCTGCTGCTTGATCCGTTCTTCAAGGACATCATGAGCTCTTACCAGGCTGCTTGGCGTAAAGTGGTATCCGCTGCTGTAGCACAAGGCGTACCTGTACCTGGCTTCTCCAGTGCGCTTGCCTACTATGACAGCTACCGTACTGAGCGTCTGCCTGCGAACCTGCTTCAGGCACAGCGCGACTACTTCGGTGCCCACACCTTCAAACGTGTGGATAAGGAAGGCGTCTTCCACCACAACTGGATTAACGAATAGTTCTGCAACCCTGTTGCAAGAAGAAGTCCGAATGGTTTCCCGGTTACGGGAAGCCTTCGGGCTTTTTTTACATGGCGGATACGGATATAACATCACTCGGGCAGGAAGCAGAGGGAAGTGGATTGTGCAATCTTTTGGGCGTGTGTTATGATATGACAAATGTCGCGGGTGGAGGGTAGTTATGTCGGGGGATAGAGAACAACAGTGTTCATATAAGCCTGAACCGGGGAGAAATATCATTCTGGTCGGGATGATGGGCACAGGAAAGTCAACCGTAGGTAGAATGCTGGCCGAAGAGCTGGAGTACGAGCTGGTTGATCTGGATCAAGTCATCATTGAAAATGAAGGCCGGAGTATTGCGGATATCTTTGCCGCAGACGGTGAGGCGTATTTCCGGAAGGCGGAGTCGGCTGCCCTGCAGCGGATGCTTGAGGGAGAACGCAGAATTATTTCAACTGGAGGCGGCGCGGTGCTTGCACCGGGGAACGCTGAGATGATGCTTGCGAAAGGGCTTGTTGTAGCACTGACAGCCACTGAAGAGGTTGTTATTGCCCGTGTGAGCGGAGATGCGAACCGTCCGCTGCTCGCCGGCAACGCGCAGGATAGAGTCCGCGCCATTATGGAGCAGCGGCGTGAGGCCTACCGGTTCGCGCATTGCACGGTCGATACATCGGAGCTGAGTGCGGCAGAAGTGTCGCAGCATATTTTAATGCATTACCGCGGTTGAGCTTTTAAGTGTATTTGCAATTGGCTGTTTACGCCTCCTGCGTTTCGTTCCATTCCAGCATTCCGCCGCTCAGGTTGGAGGCTTGAATACCGAATTGCTGCAGATACTCGCAGACACGCTGGCTGCGTGCACCGGAACGGCAGATGAAGATAATGCCGGTATCAGCCGGAAGCTCTCCGCTGTGCTGCGGAATTTGTCCCATTGGAATATGCTTGGCGCCCGGAATCATTCCGGTTGCAACCTCGTCATCCTCACGGACATCAATCAGAAGCAGGTCCTCACCTGCCGCAAGACGCTGGCGCAGCTCATCTGGTGTAACTTGTGGAATATCGTTCATGGTTAAGACCCCTTTCTATCTGCAGAATATTGATATGATACCATAGCTTTGGACTATAGTGTCAAACCGAGCACTACATATCCCTAATACTATGAATAAGGAGCGTTTAAATAATGGATGTTATTGTTAGGCCAACACCGACCCTGCAAGGAGAAATTGGAGCATTGTCCTCCAAAAATTATACAACCCGCTACCTGCTGGTTGCGGCGCTGTCTGAAGGAGTCAGCACCATCTATCATCCTGCCCACAGTGAAGACAGTGATGCCATCCGCAGATGTATCGCTGATCTGGGTGCTGTCCTGACGGAAGACGATGAAAAAATCGTAGTACAGGGCTTCGGCAAGAACCCGCGTGATGTGAAGGAGCTGAACGTGGGCAATGCCGGAGCGGTACTGCGCTTTCTGATGGCTGTGGCTGCGCTTAGCCCCGAGGTTACTTTTGTTAATACTTATCCCGATTCCCTGGGCAAGCGTCCGCATGATGATCTGATCAAGGCACTGGGCCAGCTGGGCGTTGAAGTTGAGCATAATAACGGCAGACTGCCAATTACCATCCGTGGGGGCAAGCCGTCCGGCGGACGGATTACTGTATCCGGTGCAGTCAGCTCCCAGTATCTCAGCGCACTGTTATTCCTGACACCGCTGCTTGAGGAGGACAGTGAAATTATCGTGCTGGATGACCTGAAATCCAAGGTCGTTGTTGGCCAGACCCTTGAGGTGCTGGAACAGGCGGGGATCGTTGTACATGCTGCAGATGACTACATGTCCTTTAAGGTGCCGGGCCGCCAGGCGTATGCCGCCAAGTCCTACACTGTACAGGGCGATTATCCGGGATCGGCCGCTGTGCTCGCGGCAGCGGCTGTCACGAAGTCTGATGTGAAGATCCACCGGCTGGCTGAGAGAAGCAAGCAGGGGGAGCGGGCTGTTGTTGATGTGCTGAAGATGATGGAAGTGCCGCTGACCCATGAGAACGGTACTGTTCATGTCAAGGGCAACGGAATCCTGAAGGCTGTAGAATTTGACGGTGATGCAGCAACTGATGCTGTGCTGGCGATGGTGGCAGCAGCCGTATTCGCGGAAGGAACCTCGCGCTTCTATAATGTAGAGAATCTGCGGTATAAGGAATGCGACCGCATTACCGATTACCTGGCTGAGCTGACACGCGCAGGCGCCAGGGTCGAGGAGCGGCGCGATGAGATCATCGTGCACGGTATGCCGGAAGGTGTAGAAGGCGGCGTAACCATCAACGCTCATTATGACCACCGCGTCATTATGGCGTTAACCGTAGTCGGCCTGCGCGCACGCCAGCCGCTGCTGATCAAGGACGCCCACCATGTCGCCAAGTCGTATCCGCAGTATTTTGATCACCTGCGTGAGCTTGGGGCCGATGTGGAATGGGTAAAGTAGGATAGGGTAGATAACTTGGCACGATATGCAGGATGTGGCGGATACTGTTCTTGGTTGCTGATGCTACATCCCTCACATGTGTCTTATGACTCAGAAAGCTGCTGATTCTTTGTGATATTCTTAGAGGGAGGAATACTTCGATGAGTTTTGAGAATCCAAGCCGTGAACAGATTGGAGATATTCTTGCATCAGCTGGCAATATCGCTGTTGTCGGCCTGTCAGACAAATCCGACCGTACTTCATACATGGTCGCTTACGCCATGCAAAGCCGGGGGTACCGGATCATCCCGGTGAATCCTACCGTGGACGGAGACATTCTCGGCGAGAAATGCTACCACACCCTGGCTGAAATTCCGGAGCCGGTTGATATTGTCAACGTGTTCCGCCGCAGCGAATATTGCGCTGAAGTGGCACAGGAAGCTGCTGACATCGGCGCCAAGGTGCTGTGGCTGCAGCAGGGCATTATCAGCCAGGAGGCAGCAGATATTGCTGCTGAACATGGCATGACCGCAATCATGGACCGCTGCATCAAAGTCGAGGAAGCAATCACGATGCACGGGCGCAGCCGGGGCTAATCGGCTAATTTAAGCTGGAAACCGGCTGAGCACATTGTTATACTGGCTTTTGACGAAGAACGTCCATTACCCGTTAGGTTACTTCCGGGCTGTGGGCGTTCTTTTTTATTTGCCGGGAGGGAAATAGGTATGGATTTTGAAGAAACGCACGGATTGTGGATGGGCCGTCATTCAGCTGAGCGGAGCGGTGAGCGCAGAGGCAGGCTTTTGCGGGGACATAACTTTGCTGAGAAGATGTTCGTACAGAATGTGTGGTGGCCGCTGTTTGAATCGCTGGAGCATTTGCATCCGGAGTACGAGATCTATGACTGGAACCGCAAGTCCCAGTTTCTGGACTTTGCTTTTTTACCGTCTATCGGCCCGCAGATCGGAATTGAATGTGACGGATTCCAGAGTCATATTAAGGACATGGACAGGGAAAAGTTCAGCTATGCGCTAAACCGTGACAACTTCCTCACCGGTATGGGCTGGCGGATACTGCACTTTTCGTTCGATGACATCCAGCAGCGTCCTGAAGTATGCAGAATGCTGCTGCAGCTGGTGCTGGCGCAGTATTTAACAAGAACCGCCAGTGCTGCCGACCTGCTGTCCGCAGAAAAAGAGGTGCTGCGTTTAGCCTGGCGCCTTGCCAGACCGGTGCGTCCGAAAGATGTTGTGAACCATTTTAAGGTTAATTTCCGTACGGCGCAGAAGCTGCTGATCTCTTTGAGTGAAAAGGGGCTATTAAAGCCAGTGTGTTCCAGCAAACGGGTGCGGTACTACGAGGTGAAGAGTCTACAGCCCGGCCAATTGTGGTAATGTAGTTGCTGGTAAGTGCCTTATGTCACTAACGTACAGGGGCTCCGTCGAATAACTGCATTCCGTACATCTAAAATAGCTATTTTGGTGCATTTTATGGAAATAACTGCATTCTGTGCAACTAAAATCCGCGAAATTGCTGATAAAGCCAAAAAACGCGAGGGATAGTTGCACAAACTGCAATTAAAATTAATTTTTGGGTTAAAGTAGTATTTTTAGATGTAGAAAGTACACTTATTCAGGCTGGTGGCTGGTGGCTGGTGGCTGGTGGCTGGTGGCTGGTGGCTGGTGGCTGGTGGCTGGTGGCTGGTGGCTGGTGGCTGGTGGCTGGTGGCT
>NZ_JARXXP010000041.1 GCF_029893965.1 Paenibacillus sp. PastM-3 | reverse complement strand
TGGAGCTTTGTTAACCTTTTGGAACCGCCGTATGCGGACCCGCATGTACGGTGGTGTGAGAGGACGGGGGCTTGCCGCCCCCTCCTACTCGATTTGCGGCGTGCAAAAGCAAAGAAATCGTCACCTGGGCATAGGCAGATACATATTCTACTGCAGAACGAAAAAAACTGGGCTTCAAAGAAAGGAAGGCACTTTATGACTTCTTACATGGATTATACATCCCCGACTACTCAATTTACAGCGGATGTGAACTGCAATACGCTGTTTAAAAAGGATGACTGCAATTATATCAATGTGCTCGGGATCAAGCAGCTGAACACGCTGGAAAATACCTCACTGCTTGATATTTTTCTCAGCAAATCCAATGTGGTTGAGCCGCATTACCATCAGAATGCCGCTGAGCTGGTGTATTGTATTTCCGGTGCAGCAGTGGTTTCGCTGATCAACCCGTTCACTAACGAGCTGCTGCACTTCCCGATTACTCCCGGACAGGTGGCCAATGTGCCGCAGGGCTGGTGGCATTATGAGATCGCTACAGTGGATTGTACGCATCTGCTGGCCATTTTCGATGCGCCTACACCTGAGGTTATACTGGGATCAGATATTTTAAGCAAAACCCCGGCCAATGTACTGGCTCATACTTACTGCTTGAATGAGGCAATGGTGAAGGAAACACTGGCTCCAGTGAAGCCTAGAACCTTTATTGGTCCGCCTGCGGACTGTTGTGAACCTGTGAAGGCGGCTGCCGAAAATATGCAAGCCGCCAATATGGCCCCGAATATGGCTCCCAACATGGCTCCGGTGATGGGGGCGTCCAACATGCCCCCCAACATGGCTCCGGTGATGGGGACTTCCAACATGCCCCATTACATGCCCCAGCCGGCTTCGCAGGGTTTCGGGTATCAGCCGATGAGTGTGCATGCCTACTATGGCCAGCCTTATGTACAGCAGCCTTACCGCCAGCTGCCGTACGCACAAGGTATCCCGGCTTACCCGAATGCGGCAACAGACAACGAATGATAGGTGACATCTATAAAAAAGCCCCCCGGGTCATAAGAACCGGGGAACTGCTTCTAGGACAGGCGGACAAGCACCCGTCCTCTTGTATTGGATTTGAGGATATCTTCCAGAGCAGCGGGAAGTTCAGTTAATGTGATCTCCCGGTCTACCAGCACATCCAGATTGTCCGGCTTCAGATCATTTGCCATCCGTGCCCAGATGAGCTGACGCTTGCCGGCAGGGCAGGAGACAGAATCAATGCCCAGCAGGCTTACCCCTCGCAGGATAAAGGGCATTACCGTTGTCGGTACCGCGGTTCCTGCGGTTAATCCGCTGGCAGCTACCGCTCCGCCGTAGGCGATCTTGCTCAGTACGGCTGCCAGCGGGCTTCCGCCGACGGAATCCACCGCAGCCTGCCAGAGCTGCTTGTCCAGCGGCTTCACGGCCGCGCCGCCAACCTCTTCGCGGGAAATAACTTCCGCTGCGCCTAACTGCTGCAGATAGCCGGCTTCGTCCGTTCTGCCTGTGCTGGCTGTTACCTCGTATCCCAGCTTGGCCAGCATGGCAACTGCTGTGCCGCCAACGCCGCCGGTAGCACCGGTTACCAGCACCTTGCCTTTATCCGGAGCAGCTCCGTGATCCTCCAGCGCCTGAATGGACATTGCAGCAGTGAAGCCGGCTGTCCCGTAGATCATCGCTTCCCGCAGGCTGAGCCCTTCAGGCAGCGGAATCACCCATTCGGCCGGAATGCGGGCATATTCACTGAATCCGCCATAGTGGGACACGCCAATGCCATAGCTGGTGGCAATGACCGGCTGTCCGGGCTGAAAGCGGCTGTCCTCCGAGGACACGACTGTTCCGGACAGGTCGATGCCGGGAATGAACGGGTAATTACGCACGATGTTGCCGTTTGGAATGCTGGCAAGTCCGTCTTTGTAATTTACACTGGAATAAGCGACTTTGATCAAAACCTCCCCGGCAGGCAGTTCCTCCAGGGTAAGCTGCTTGACCCCCACTGAGAAAATATCGTTCTTGTCTACAACCAAAGCTTGAAATGTTTCAGACATTCTAAATCCGCTCCTATCCGTTAACTGTATGCAGGTCTGTTATATAATATTTATTCTGACCGGTCAACTTTTTTGTTGCTATGATATACTACACATAAGATGAAGCGGACAATCACGCTAAAAAAGCGGAGGGCGTATGGTAAAGTACAAGAAATCCGAAGAAAAACGCAAACAGATTCTTTCGGCCGCATTCCGCGCCCTGTCAGAGCACGGTTATGATGCGGTTACCCTGCAGACGATTGCGGATTACGCAGAGGTCAGCAAGGGGGTAGTCCACTATTATTTTACTAGCAAGGAAGCTGTGCTGGTAGAGCTGCTGGAATGGCTGACCGGCAAAATTTCCGCAAGGGAGCGGGCGGCAGTAGCGGAGCAGCATACGGCTGAAGGAAAGCTTAATGCCTATATTGATTCTGCGTTTGCCGGTCCGGTGCAGAACCGGTCGTTTTACCGGGTCTATCTCGATTTTCTGTCCAGGGCAAGCCGCAGTCCGGTCTACCGGGAAATTAACCAGCGGTTCTATGACAGCTGTGCGGGCATCAGCACAGAAGTGCTGACGCTGGGGCAGCAGGAAGGGATCTTCAACCAAGAACTGACGCCGGAACAGTCAGCACCGGTTATCCGGGCGATTATTGACGGCTGCCTGATCCAGTGGCTGATGGCTGATCAGGATGAGCTGCATACCTCTTTTAAGGAATCCTGCCACACTGCAATTATGAGGCTGCTGAGCGTGTAGCTAATGGTTACATTTTTGCAGAATTTGCTCACCTATAGTATGTTAAATTATGGATAGGTTATGCATAAGCTGACTGAGCAGCATACTGGCTGCAGTTATATCCTCAGTTGAGAGGTATTCAGGAGGTGCAGATGAAACGCAGAATTCATATCATGGGGGCCTCAGGAGCCGGGACCAGCACACTCGGGCAGGCGCTTGCCGGCCGGCTTCCGCATGTTCATCTGGATAGTGACGATTACTTCTGGGAGCAGAAATTCTCGAAGCAGCGTGAACTGACGGAGCGCCTTGGCAGAATCAGGCATGATCTGGAGCAGGAGGAGCCCTGGATTTTATCTGGTGCGGTGTGCGGCTGGGGGGATAGCCTGCGGCCCTATTTTGACCTGGTAATCTTTCTGTGGATTCCCCCGTCTATCAGACTGGAGCGGCTAAAGGCCAGGGAATATAAGCGTTATGGCAATGAGAGTCTTCCTGGCGGGAGCAAGTACAGGGACGTGCAGGCCTTTCTGGAGTGGGCGAGCCTGTACGATACGGCAGGTCCGGAGGTACGGAGCCTTAAGCTGCATGAGGCATGGATGCGGGAGCTGGACTGTCCTGTTGTGCGGCTGGAGGGGGACTTGTCGGTAGAGGAGCGTGTGGATGCTATTCTGAACTACTTATCCTGTGGAAAAGAGGGCTGAGCCTATGAGAGGGAATGCGGCGGTACGAACCCTTTTACTGAACGGATTTATCATGGTGCTGATGCTCCTGGCAGGCTGCAATAGCGGTGCACTTCATCAAACGTACACTTTTTCTGGTGAGGGCGAACACTGGTCGGCAATTTACAGTGAGACGGTTACAGAGAAGCCGGTTATTTCAGAAGGGAAAGCCACGTATTACCAGCCTTCAAGGGACTACAACTTTCAACTGGCCTACAAAGGGGAAGCCAAAGCCCTTAAAGAAATCAAGCAGTTTACGTATGGTTTCGAGGCGCTCGGCCATGGCTCAAGCCAATCGATGGAAGGCCCGGTAAGAATGGAGTCTTTGCACATGTACGGCTCAAGCGGCGGCTCGCTGAATCGCGGACAGTCAGTCATTACAGTAAGTGTAGAGTGGGACGGACAGAAGGAGCAGTTTGAGCTGCAGACGGACGGGGATGAGGCGGAGTGAGAATCGGGCTGGTCAGGCATTTTAAGGTGGAGCATCCGCCGCTGCGGGGCTGGGTAACCGGAGATCAGTTTAACCAGTGGGTTGCGGGGTATGATGAAGCCGGAATTCTGCTGGAGGCTGGTGCGGATTACGGTGCCAACTGGAAATACTGCATATGCAGTGATCTCTCCAGAGCCATACATACTGCCCGCCATATCTTTGCCGGTGAAATAAAGTACAGTCCGGAGCTTAGAGAAATCGGTGTGGCAGCCGCAGGTGGAAGGCTGTCCGGCTTCAAGCTGCCTTCCGTCTGCTGGATGGTGTTGGGCCGTATGCTGTGGCTTATGGGTCATTCCTCACAGCCTGAGAGCAGGCGGGATATTACTCAGCGTATTAATAACGTGCTGGATCACATTGAGGGAAGGCCGGAGCCAACAGATGTACTGCTTGTAACACATGGCGCGCTTATGAAACTGCTCGAACGGGAGCTGCGGCGCAGAGCCTATTACGGCCAACGAATGAATCACCCGCGAAATGGACAGCTTTATGTATATGAAAAATAACATTTGTCTTCGTAAGGAGAGTCGTACATACCATGGTAACGATCAAAGAAATTGAGGCGGATTCACTCGCGGAATTAAATGAGCTGTACCGGGAGCTGACCGGTGCGCTGACCGATCCCGGTAAGCTTACAAAGGCTTTCACGTCCATTAAGGCGGACAGCAGATACATCCTGTTAGGCGCTTATGTGGACGGGGAGCTGCTGGGTTCGATGATGGGGATTGTCTGCCAGGATCTGGTGGGGGACTGCCGTCCATTCATGGTTATCGAAAATGTCGTCGTCTCAAGCCGCGCCCGCCGTCAGGGTCTGGGCAAGCAGCTGATGACCGCCATCGAGAATATCGCCCACGAGCGCGATTGTTACTACATCATTCTCGTTTCAGGAGAGAAACGCAAGGAAGCCCATGTCTTCTATGAGAAGATGGGCTACCGGGACGAGAAGGTGGAGGGGTACCGCAAGCATCTGAGCTCGCATTGAGCCAACAGGCTGACTTGTCCGGTACCCGTTATAACCAGAGAAACAGTGAAGCTGATCACCATAACGGGGGTCAGCTTCCTGTGCTTTTGTAATGCCTAACGCCGATACGCCAGACCAGCAGGGAGAGTCCGAGAAAAGCAGTCCCGGCGGGAAGCGAAAGATAGCCAAGCCATGCCGGATAATTCCAGCCGCATACGGTGGCAGCCGGATAGAAGCTGATGAACAGCATCGGCAGCATAAAGCTGAAGACATTTTTCAGCACCCGCGGCATATACGGCTCCGGACAGCGGGTAATCTGGTAGCTGGCATTGGTCAGCAGGTAAATCCAGTCCAGGCCTTTAATCGTGAAAAAAGCAAGCCCAGAAGTCAGCACGAACACACCGCAATACATAATGCAGCCGCCCGCAAGCGCCATAACGAGAATTCCAACTTTACCGGGAGTGAGCTGCACTCCAAGCTGATTCAAGGCCCAGCCTGCTGCGCAGATTCCTGTTATTGGGCGGACAAGCCGGTGCAGGTGGAACCGGGAGGCGGCAACCTGAACGAACAGGGAGCGCGGCCGCAGCAGCAGCCGGTCGAAATCACCGGATCGCAGCTGATGCCACGGGAAATAGTCAAAGCCGCGGCAAAAGCTCTCCGCCAGGCCAAACGAGGCCACTGCCAGCGAGTATACCAGAATGATGTGGGCAACGCTCCATTCCCCGATATTGCCGAAGCGTGAGAACAGCAGGACGGTAGCGATCGGGTCGGAGACCACGACTACCAGCACCTGGATCAGCATCAGCCACCAGCCTTTATACTCCATTCCGGACAGCAGATGCATCCGCAAATATTTGAAATAGATTTTACCCTCGGCAATCATGCTGTGTGCTCACCCTCCCTGTACGATAATATTTTTCAGCTTACGGTTCATGATCAGCCGGCCGGCCGCGATAAAGAGAGTACTCCAGATACACTGCAGTCCAATTGCAGGCAAAGCTGCTGACGGAGGCATACTGCCGATGTAGAGCTGGGCCGGAATGTCGGCGAAGCCGCCGAACGGCTGAAGGTATAGAAAAGTCTGCATGAAGTCTGGCCATAGCCGAAGCGGAAGATAGGTTCCCGACAGAATTCCGCTCAGCAGCAGGAGCATATGGCTCGGACCGTCACCCCAGGTAACATTAAGCCGGACTACCGTCACAAGCATCGCAAATGACGAGCAGAGGACAAAGGCCATAATGACCGAGAGCAGAAAGCAGAGCAGCCCCGCAAAAGATGCAGGAGCACCAAGCGCATAAGCGGCGGGCATCAGCAGGCCAACCAGCACGGTAGCGACACTACGGATCCAGGAGGTGCCGAGCTTGCCGGCTGAGCTTTTGACGAACCAGTGGGTGTACAGATTCATCGGCCGGCACAGCTCGATCCCGACGTCGCCGTTGTTGATTTTGCCCATGATTTCACCGTCAATACTCATCGTCTGCAGTACAAAAAGCCCTTGTGCGATCCATACATAGGAGATGGTCTGCGGCAGGCTCATGCCGTTGTTGTTCCACGAGCCGTGCTCGCTATATGTATAAAAAACAGTGAACAGCACACATTCCAGCAGCGCCCAGAACACGCCGACCACCGTTCCCGAAATGGCCGACACCCGGTACTGCAGGCCTTCAGCCATCCGGATGCGGAAGAGGGAGAGTGATGCCCGGCAGGTATTTTTCAAATCCATTGCAAATACACACCTCCAGAAATAATATAAATGCCGTCACTCTATGAGGCTGCACACCCGGTTATGTCAGTGCCAGATCGTTGTACATAGCGGCGATCATCGCATCGGTATTGACCTTCATCACAACCTCGGGTGCATATTTCTCCTGCAGTCCGGCCAGTTTGCCGTCATAGAGCAGCTTGCCGTGCCCGATCACCATCACCCGCTCACATAGCGCCTCAATATCGTCCATATCATGGGTAGTCAGCAGCATGGTTACTCCGTGCTTGCGGTTTTCTTCCTTCAGAAAATCGCGCAGTGCCAGCTTCGATACCGCATCCAGTCCGATCGTCGGCTCATCTAGAAACAGAATTTTGGGCCGGTGCAGCAGGGCTGCCACCAGCTCACAGCGCATCCGCTGTCCCAGCGAGAGCTGGCGGACCGGGGTTCGTAACAGCGCTTCCACACCGAGAGTTGCCGTTAGCTCGGCCAGCCTGATTTGGTAATCTCCGGGCGGGATCGCATAAATATCCTTCAGTACGTCAAAAGAATCTGCCACCGGTACATCCCACCACAGCTGTGACCGCTGCCCGAACACGACACCGATCTTAGACACATGCTCCACACGGTTTCTCCAGGGCACTTTGCCGAGGATGGTGCATTCGCCGCTGTCGGGCGTAAGAATTCCGCTCATCACCTTGACCGAGGTGGATTTGCCGGCACCGTTCGGGCCGATGTATCCCACCAGCTCACCTTCCGCAATATCAAAGCCGATCCCGCCGAGCGCCTCCACCTCCGTCACATTCCGCATAAAAGCTCCCTTCAACAGCCCCCATTTGCCTTCCGGGCGTTTGTACACTTTAAAGCTTTTTTTGATCTCCCTGAGTCTGATTTGCATCCTGCTCGCCTCCTTCGCGCAAAACATCATACCATTATAGGAGTTAACGAGACAGCGGCGCTTTACACCCTGTAGTTCCTTCACAGACTGCAGCCGGGGGGAGAAGGTTTTATTTTCTCCGTTTTCCATAAAAATGCTTGCTATGTTGACATTTCCGTGCTATATTAATTTTATAGTTAACGCAGGAAAACTAGATGTTTTTTTTGTATCATATACATATTGAATTTACGTACCGGTGACCTTGGTTGCCGGTATTTTTGCGTTGTCAGGGGATGGTAAAAGCTGCAGCGTTTATATTCATTTTTTCCCTCGGACACGAATAGCCGCTGTGATACACTGAATGCAAAGGTACTTATTTAAATTTAAAATACCGGAGGGTTTAGATGCAGACATTGTTCCGTTACAACTGGATGGTCCGTGAAGAGTGGTATAAGTGGTGTGAGTCCCTGAGTGTGGAGGAGCTGCTGCGGCCGAGAACCGGCGGGGTAGGCGGCATTCTGAAGACGCTGTTCCACATCGCGGATGTGGAGTGGAGCTGGATAATGGCGATGCAGGGCAAGCCTGATTTTGAAGAGGATTTTGCTGAATACAGCACGCTAGAAAAGGTAAAAGAGCTGGATGCCCGCTTCCGGTCGGAGGTCGAGACGTTTGTGCTGGGCTGGCATGAGGGGCTGGAGCGGAATGTTTTTGTGGATAAGCGTTACGAAGGAGAGCAGGTTACAGATGCCTGGGGTGAAATTATGCGTCATATTATTGCCCACGAGATTCATCATATCGGGCAGCTGTCGGTCTGGGCGCGGGAGCTGGGGCATAAGCCGGTGTCGGCAAATGTGATTGGACGCGGGCTGCGGGAAACGTTGCCGGGTAAGGGATAAGCAGGTGATTCAGCCGTCTTTCAGGTTCGTGTTTTAAGCTTTTACACAGGCTTTACAAAATACGAATCTGCACAAGAGGAGGAATACATGTTTTGCGAATGAAGAGTATGTTCAGAAAAATGATGCTGACGACATTGTCGCTTGCGGTAGTAGCATCGGTGGGAGGCGTTACGGGCAGCCCGTCTGCAGCTTTTGCAGCTGAAGCAGGAGTAAGCCAGGCCTATGAATCCCTGTTCACACCGGATAAAGTGATTAATGTACAAGTGACGATTGACGATGAGGACTGGAAGAGCATACTGGCCAATCCCCTGGAAAAAGAATATAAAAGTGTCACGGTAGATGTGGATGGCACGGTGCTGGAGAATGTGGGCTTTTCCACCAAGGGTAATCTGACCCTGAAGTCGGTGGCGGCGATGACGGACTCCGACCGCTACAGCTTCCGGCTGAAGTTCGACAAGTATGATAAGACTCAGACGCTGATGGGCCTGGATAAAATGGTGCTGAACAACAGTTATTCCGACCCTTCGTTCCTGCGGGAGTATCTGCATTATGAGGCACTGCGGGCGATCGGCGAGGATGTGCCGCTGACTGTATTCACGAATCTTTATATCAACGGCGAGCTGTATGGCTTCTATATTGGCGTTGAGTCCGTGGACGACAGCTATCTGGAGCGTAATTTCGGTGAAGATGCGGACAGCGGCGTGCTGTATGATACCGAAGAGAAAAGCTACCTGAAATATGAGGAAGGCAGCGATTATGAAACACTGACTTATGATACCGGTACCGAGGATGACAAGGCATCGCTCAAAAATTTCATCAGCGTGCTGAACGCCATGCCTGACGGGGAAAAAGGCGATATTGAGAGTGTGCTGGATGTCGATTCCGCACTGAAATACATTGCCGCTAATGCCGTGCTGGGCAACTATGACAGCTATAACGGCGATAAAGGTCATAACTATCTGCTGTACGGGGATGCGGCCGGTAAATATACCGTCATTCCGTGGGATATGAATATGAGCTTTAACGGATATTCTACCGGAGGCGGCGGTGGAAGAATGCAGGGCGCGGCTGGAACGGCTGCTACCGGTACAACCGCTGCTGCCGGAACGGCCGGTACATCAGCTGGAACTGCAGCAGCATCGGCAACCAATGCGGTGACCGCTTCAATTGACACGCCGACGCTCGGCATCGATGTGGATCAGGTGCCGCTGATCGGCAATCTGCTCGAAGTACCGGAATACAAAACCAGATATTTAGGTTATGTCTCCGAGCTGGTGACCTATCTGGAGGGGATTCAGGACCGGATTACCGGGCTTGCCTCGCTGATCAGACCCTACGTTCAGGCAGATCCGACCAAGTTCTATACCATGGATCAGTTTGAGAACAATGTAGCTTATACAGCCGATGCCGGGGGCAGCGGCGGCATGATAGGCGGCGGAGGTAATATGACGCCTCCATCCGGCACGGAGGGCACACCGCCGGCGCAGCCTGATGCTGCTGCGGCCGGACAAGCCGGCGCAGCTGGCGGGACAACGGCAGCGGCTGGAACAGCAAGTGCCGGAACGACGGAGGGAGGCAGCTCAGCGGCTGGTGCAGGGACGGCTGATGCCGCACCGGGAGCAGGCGGTAACGCAGGCTTCTCCGGCGCAGGCGGCCCGCAGGGCGGACAGGGCATGGGCACGATGGCCGCGGGCTCGCTGATGACCTTCGCTCTGAACCGGCTGGCCAATCTGCAGGCGCAGCTGGGGCTTGAGGTTACTCCGCTGCCGGAGGTGGTTCCAACGAAGGGCAGCACGGCAGCGGCTGGAACGGCGGGTACAGCCGGATCGGCAGCAGCTTCATCCGCCAATAAGACGATTACAGTAACGCTGAACGGAACTGCTGTAAGCTTCCAGGATCAGGTTCCGCTGAATAAGGACGGCCGGGTGCTGGTGCCGGTCAATGCGATCTTTAGTGCACTGGGCGCTGACGTGACCTGGGATCAGACAACGAAGAAGATCACTGCCGTTAAAGGCAGCACTACCATCACGATGACCATCGGCAGCACAACCGCTTATGTAAATGGAACAGCCGTTACGCTGGACGTCCCGGCGCAGATCATTAATAACCGGACGATGGTGCCGGTGCGGTTCATCTCCGAAGGCTTGAATATGGATGTAAAGTGGGACGCTGCGGCCCAGACTGTTTCAGCAACGGATAAAATTGCGGAATAACCGGATTTCGGTAGACGGTTAGAGTACAGAGTTACCCTTCATTAAACAGTAGGTGCTGACCAGTGTGATGAGAGGATCTAAGTGGAAATTCGTCATCTATTTCCGGGTAAAATGCCGGGAGGAGGAATCTAATTGGAATAACGTCACTTAATTCTACTGTTTTTGCTTTCATTGGGGAATATAGCCGAAAATAAGTGGCGATTTTCCACCTAATCATTAGAAGTGAGCGGAAAGGAAGAATCTAAGTAGCGAAAATCCAACTAAATGCTGGACGTGACGCCCTCACTAACACAAAAGCGGTAGCCGGAAGGAACACTTCCAGGCTGCCGCTATTTTTTGTCCAAAATAAATCTGACAAGTCGCCGAACCCGCCCTCACCGGAATCATACATCAGCACATGGTAGTTAACATTAATAAAAATTCAGCCTGGTTACATGCTCCGCGCACTCTTGTTACATTATTAGGCTAATTAGTAAGGTTTATAGATGGCCCAGCTTCTACATTGGAGGTCCAACTAACCCTGTTGGCGGGTTGTGCTCACCTGTATGTGTCCGGCTACCAACTTGCCATTATTGCACTACTCCAGAAGATCGGTTCTCCAGTTCTTCTCCTGAATCCGGAAATCCAGCTCACGGTATTGCTTGGACAGTTCGTCTACTTCCTTCTGCAGGGCAGTGACTTCTATCGTTGTATAGAATTTAACCTCCTGCCGGCCGTAACGCTCCTGCTTGATCGAAGCCTCGTTCAGCAGCTCATTCAAAATGTTACGGTGCTGCATGCTCCGCTCCCGTTCAGCCAGCGCCTCTGACAGGGTAAGGTCTGCATTAAACGGACTCAAGGAGTTCGTCTTGTTGATCTTATCCAAGAGATATATTTACCAATTTGGCACATGGAACACGATCATAACTCCGGCGGAAACCACAGATGCCGCAGATCCACCCAGCCCTGGCTGTTAAAAGTAACCCCCCGGACAGAGGGGAGGTAGGCGGTTTCAGCCGGCTTTTCGTACAGGATGTGCAGCTGATGCTTCTGCCGCAGGCTGTCTTCAATCTGCTGAAAGCCTGCTGCCCTTGCCTTGCTATCCGGCTCCCTGGCGATGATCTGCAGCCTTCCTTCAATATCCGCACGAATCTGCGGCTCCAGGTGCTGCACCATCGTAGAGTAAAGATCGGACAGCCGCAGCTGCTCGTCCTGATCGCGCAGCAGCGAGAAGAGAATCAGATCTGCCTGCAGCCGGACCGGGCCTTTGAATTCTTCCGGAGACACGGATAATACATGGCAGGCATACCCGCAGCCAGTCAGCTTCGCAGCTACCGCTTCCGCATCTCCGGCATACTGCGGAATGGTTGCAATTTGCAGCGCCGGTGCGGCCGCAGCAACTATTGCGTTAGCCGCTGCTTCTGATCCTGCTGCATCATCCACAACACCGGCATTCCCCGGCTCAACCGCTTCAACCGGCTGCCTTCCGGCCGCCTTACCCCCGGCGGATGTAATGCCTCCGCCGAGACAGGACAGTACCTCTGCACGGATTAGCGGATCGCTGAGCAGACCCTTTTTCTTCGTGTTGCAGGTCAAGAATTTGCGTACCGAATACTCCGAATGTATCCGGCTCCAGGCAGCCGGACCGCCGGAAGAAGGATTATGGACAATATGGAAGGCCGAGCCGGTCTCCGGTTCGGCTGCCGAAATATCCCACGGGACATGCAGAATCTCCACCCGGTCAAGATGAGCCCGGCCCTGAAAATAATAAGGAAACACCTCTAGAGTGCACATATCCTCGTTCATCTCCACCAGCTTGAACGGTCCGGTGCCGGCAGGCCTGCGTCCAAAGCTGCCGGCAAAGGCTGTTTCCAGATCACGCGGAACGATCGCTGCGCGGCTTGTGCACAGAAAAGGGAGAAACAGCTCATTCGGTTGCTTCAGCAAAAAGCGCACCGTTCCCGGATTAAGCGCCTTCACTTCCCGGATATCCCTGAAAATGTTGCTGTACAGCAGCCGCTGTGAAGATTCCATCATCCGCTTGAAGGAATAGACGACATCCTCTGCAGCAAGCACCTTTCCGTGATGGAACAGCACATCCTTGCGCAGATGGAAGGTCCAGACGGTGCGCTGCTCACCGGTATCCCAGGTATGGGCAAGAGCAGGAATGATCCGGTCCTGTCCGCCGCTGCGTGCCACCAGACCGTCAAAGACATGGCTGGATACGAAGGATTCAGCCAGCAGATTCATATACAGCGGGTCCAGATTGTGCAGCTGCTGCCGGACCGGGAGACGCAGCGTATCAATCCGTTTGTCGCTGCGCAGCTCGGTATGATAGCCGAAATAGGCCAGCAGCCAGCCCTGGAGGGTATCCTGCAGGGAGGAGGAGCGGGCATGTCCGCGGATCCCTTCGAGGGCGCTGCGGATCTCGCTGCTGCTGATGGCCTGCATCATGGAGCTAAGCGCAATTTCCTCGGCATCCGCGAGGAACCTCAGGGAGGAGCGCCGGCCGCGTCCCCGGCTGGGGGTCCAGCAGACCCAGCCCTGCTCGGCCAGCTTCTTAATAACATGCAGTGCGTTACGGTGGGTACAGCCCAGGGTATGGGCCAGCTCATCCAGAGTAACGGAAGCTTCTTCTGCTCCTCCATGCCGGGAATGCAGCCTCAGAAACTGGCTGTGAAGCTTCATAATCAGCAGCTCCTTTCTATAAAATAGGAAATGAGTGAAATATTTTTTCTCTTTTTCTTCTTATTTTATCAGCTAGAATCAGGTTAAGAAAGTAAAAAACTGGAGGGAAATCCCATGGAAGAGAAAGTCCCTGTTATTCCGAGGTATGCGCTTTCCGCACTGGCTGCGGCCTTGCTGCTGGCCATCGTGCACCAGTACTTGTTTTTTGGACATAAGCCCGGAGTCTCTTATCCCGTCTTTGTCGTCCTATTCTATTGTTTCATGCTGTATTATGCGAAGGACCAGCTGCGCCCGCTGAAGTGGTTCGACTATGTATGGCTGGCTGCGATATTTTTGCTCGCCATGACCTTTGTGCTGTTCTCAAGCTGGTTTTTTTTCGGACTTAACCTGCTGGTGCTTCCGGTACTGATCCTCTTACATATGACCTACCTGCTAAGCTACCGCCGGCCTTCATGGAGCGGAATTCAGCTGATCAGCGCTGCGCTGGAGCATTTTTTTGCCCAGGGTCCGCGGCACTGGCCTACGGTATTCACAGTCATCCGCAAAACAGGCGGAGAAGGGCTTAAGAACGAACATAAGCAGGTATACCTTAAAGTGCTTGCCGGTCTGCTGCTGTCCTGTCCGCTGCTGCTGATCGTTGTGTCACTGCTCTCTTCGGCAGACGGCGTTTTCAACCAGATTCTTAACAAATTTCCGGAGCTGCTGGAGCGGATTTCCTTCAGTGAAGGGTTCGGACGGACGCTGTGGAGTGTGGTGCTGGGAATCGGGCTGTTCGGCTATTTATGGGGGTTTGTTGCATTTAAACGGATCGAGCGGCAGATTATCGTGCCCAAAGAGGGAGAGCCGCGGATGGACCCCTTCGAGTTCACGGTTGACCCGGTCATTGCTACAACGGTCCTGACGGCAGTCAATGCAGTGTACGTGCTGTTTGTAAGTGTACAGTTCTCCTACCTGTTCGGTGCCTGGGAAGGCGCTTTGCCGCAGGGGAGCACGTATGCCGATTATGCGCGGAGCGGTTTTTTTGAGCTGATTATGGTTACGTCGATTAACTTCGGCCTGCTGCTGCTGTCGCTATTCGCCCTGCCCCAGGCCAAAGCAAGACTGCTTACCGTCATCCGCACACTGCTGTATATTCTGGTGCTGTGTTCGGTAGTCATGCTGTATTCGGCTTACTCCCGGCTTGCCTTATATGAGGAGGCTTACGGCTATACAGAGATACGTTTTCTGGTACACGCCTTTATGATTTTTCTGGGACTGCTGCTGATTCTCGCTGCTGTACGGATAAGCAAGACGGATTTTCCGCTGATAAAATGGTATGTGGCGCTAGGTCTGCTCTCTTATGTATTCATGAATTACATCGGGATGGACCGGATTATCGCCTCCCAGAACATCGCCCGGTATGAGGCCAGCGGGGATATCGATGCTCCTTACTTGAGCGGATTGTCCTGGGAAACGGTTCCGCTGCTGATTGACTTCAGTGAACAAAATAATGATCTGCTCAAGCGGGAGCTCAGCGACAAATGGTCTAACCGGCGGGAGGAGGCGCAGCAGGAATGGCCTTCCTTTAATGTGGCGATATACCGCGGACAGCAGGCGCTGCAGGAATACATGAATAGGGCAAAATAGTCCTGAGGCCATCATTCTTTCAGAATTGTATCCGGTTATGTTACAGTTAGAGCATCATGCGGGTGCTCCTGTGCGGAGCATAACCGTGTACATATGCGGGTCTCAAGGAGGAAATGCAATGCAGTCTATAATGGACCCTGAAGCGGTCCGGCGGCTGGCGGAAAGTAACGGGCTGGATAAAATGTTCAGCAGCGCTGACATTGCCGCGATGGAGCTGCGGCGCTACGGGGACGGTGATGTGATCTGCTCGGTCGGCGACCGGCTGGAGAGCATGTTCATTCTGATGGAGGGCAAGCTGAAGATCCACACGCTCCTGCCCAACGGCAAGTCGATGCTGGTGCGCTTCGCCAGGCCGATGTCCGTGATCGGAGATGTAGAGCTGCTTAGGCAGTATCCGGTTAAAAATGAGGTGGTTGCCGTCGGCAGCAGCCTGCTGCTCGTAGCCTCACGCAAGATGCTGCTAAGAGAGCTGGAAGAGAATACGGCCCTGCTGCGTTTTCTGATGGGGGAGCTGAGCCACAAAATGTATACCCTCGGCCAGACCTCGGCGCTGAACCTGCTCTATCCGGTGGAGAACCGGTTTGCCAGCTATCTGATGTCCCTGTTCGAAGAGACCGTCGGCGGCCAGCGGGTTGAGGAGATCCGCACCTCCAGCCTGACGGAGACGGCAGATCTGCTCGGTACGAGCTACCGGCACCTCAACCGGATTGTCCGGCGCTTCATAGATGAAGGGATTATTGAGCGTAAACGCGGCAGGCTGAGCGTGCTGGATCAGACCCGGCTGGCCCAGCTGGCTAACGGGAATTTATACGAATAACGGATGTTTGTGAGAAAGGCCGCTGTTCCGGTATTTGACCGGGCAGCGGTCTTTTTTTTTGCGCGTTGAGACAGGACAGGCGCTTTATACTTTCAGCTAACGTTCAGTTCCGGTTCAGGCCGATTTAAGGCTCATTTAAGGCTGGGCACGTAGGATAAAGGCATAGGAAATGTCCGGACACACTTTAGCGGTGACAAGGACATTAGGCTGAAAGACTGGAGGACATGCACTGGGGCAGTAGCGAGGAAGTACATAGGGTTCAAATGGTTTGAGCAAAAAAAGATTACATAATGGGGAGGCAACATTTATGTTAAGAGGAATTAGGGCAAAGATCCTGATGGGTTTTGCAGCCGTCATCATTGTTTTTATAGTCGCAATTGCCGGCAATACGCTGTTTCAGGGCAAGGCAACGATGCAGACAGAGCAGATTAACCGCAATTACAGCAAGCTGACGCTGGTTCAGGAGCTGACGGACAAGATCCGTACAGCTGACGGGCTTGCGGCCAGATATGTAATGAGTAATACCGACGATGAGCGTACCAAATATCTGTCGGCGTATGAGGCTAAAATTCCGGAAATCACTGCATCAATCACAGAGCTGAAGAACGCAGGCCTGAATGAAGCGGAGCTGTCCGGAATCAACACTCTGGAGAGTGAATGGAGCAATTATCTTACGGTGCTGGAGGATGCCTTCGCAATGGCCAAGGAAGGAAATTTTCCGGGTGCGCAAAAAGAGTTCACGAACCTCTCACTGGATACGATCATTGATTCGCAGCTAGTGTTTGAGGATGTGCTGAACAAAGAAATATCCGCTGCGCAGAGCCAGGCGGCCTCGCACCGCGGTTCAGCGATGGGGATCAGCCTTGGCCTAACAGGTCTGTCGGTGCTGCTGGCAGCGATGATTGCCCTGCTGCTGTCGGGACGGATTCTCAAGCCGATCCGTGACGTGAACAGCCAGCTGCAGGAAATAGCCGATGGCAAAGCGGACTTGACCCGTAAGCTGACTGTCCGCAGCAAGGATGAGATCGGACAGCTGGCGCATACCTTCAATCAGATGACAGGTAATCTGGGCAGCATCATCAGCCAGGTCAGCCAGTCGGCGGACAGTCTGGCGGCATCCTCCTCCAAGCTGACTGCAGACAGCGGAAGGTCGGCTGCAGCCACCGAGCAAATCGCCGGGATCATGGGCAGTGTAGCCTCCGGCACAGACAAGCAAATGACCGATCTGCAGACGAACATGACCACCATACTGGAAATGTCGGCTGCAATCCAGCAGATAGCGGCAAGTGTACAGGATATTTCGGATGCATCGGTCCGCTCAGCCGAATATGCGCTGAGCGGGGATGAATCGCTGCAGGCGGCGGCCCGTCAGATGGACTCTATTAACGCATCCATTGACTCGCTGTCGAAGCAGGTGATGGGCTTTGTGAACCGTTCGCAGGAGATCGGAAGTCTGGTGGGTATCATTAAAGGAATTGCCTCACAGACGAATATGCTTGCCCTCAATGCAACGATTGAAGCGGCGCGGGCCGGTGAGCAGGGCAGGGGGTTCGCGGTAGTCGCCGACCAGGTCCGCAAGCTGGCCGAGCAGTCAGGGGAATCCGCTAATCTGATCGCCGAGATGGCGGCGGGCATTCAGAATGATGCATCCAGTGCAGTTGCAACCATGAAGCGCAGCATGAGTGAAGTGGAGGAGGGTACAGGCATTATCGGAAACGCCGGACATGCTTTTGGAGAGATCCGGATTTCCGTTGACTCACTGGCCGGTCAGGTGCAGGAGGTCTCCGGTGCTGTCGAGGAGATTACAGCCGCAACGGATGAGATTGTCGAGTCCATCCGCAAGGTGACACAGATCTCGGAGACTACCGCCTCCAGCACACAGCATGTCTCCGCCGCTTCCCAGGAGCAGATGGCCTCCGTAGAACAGATCGCTTCCTCTGCCAGCACGCTCAGCACGATGGCCCAGGCGCTGCAGGGTCTGGTGGCCAGATTCAATGTGGCGTGAGAATAGTGACCAAAGGACCCTGCCGTAAAAGGCAGGGTCCTTTCTATTTGTGTTCTTTTGAAGCCGGAAGGAATCCTCTCAGGTACGTTATTTTGCACATACTCCGCATAGAATCGGTCATCGACCCCTGCCTCTCTATAACTTATAGTATTACCATAATTAGTTAGCTGATAGTCTAACGATAAGTTCGGTCTGCCGATCCTGCGATTGCGGTTTTTGTTCTGCATTGATACGCAAGGGACGGGCCGTTCTTTTTGCTGTGTGCCTCTCCGGTTGGGAGCATAATCAGAGGGTTCAGGCAGCGTACAGGGGCAAAGGGCTTAAAGCTGACCAGGGAGGCGATAGGCAAAGAGAAAACTTGTAAGCGCATACTTAAACGGGATAGATTGATAGATCTATAGGAGGTGGCTGAACATGTCTACCGGAAACAAAGCTTATGCTATAAGGTCAATGCCGGTGTATATCCTGATCGTTCTGCTTATTACGGGACAAATGGGGATTTTTCCGGCGGTAAGTGCTGCGGCGGGTAATCTGGCCCAGGGGAAAAGCATTACAGCAAGCTCGGTCGGTGATGTCTACGCGGCGGTGAATGCGAACGACGGTAATCAGGGGACGTACTGGGAGAGCAGCAGCAATGCTTTTCCGCAATGGATTAAGGTCGACCTTGCGGCTAACAGCAGTGTTAACCAGGTTGTGCTGAAGCTCCCGGCAGGCTGGGAGACAAGAACGCAGACGTTGTCTGTTCAGGGCAGCACCAATGACTCTGCTTACAGCAATCTTGCCGCAGCCTCAAGCTATGTGTTTAATCCGGCGGCAGGCGGCAATACAGTCACGATTAATTTTACAGCTACCATCGCCAGATATATTAAAATCAATTTCACCGCCAATACCGGTTGGCCGGCTGCCCAGGTATCCGAGCTGGAGGTCTACGGCAGTACCGTGACCACTCCGGGAACGTATGAGGCAGAGGCGGCTGCTTTAAGCGGCGGTGCCAAGACCAATACCGATCACAGCGGGTATACGGGGAGCGCATTTGTTGACGGTTACTTAGCGCAGGGAGCTTCCACCGCTTTTACGGTAACTGCAGGAGGAGCCGGGAATTACGATGCTTCCCTCCGGTATGCCAATGCCACTGGCAGTGCCAAGACAATCAGCATCTACGTCAACGGTATAAAAATCAGACAGACCCAGCTCCCCAATCTGGTAAACTGGGATACCTGGGGAGTCCAAAGCGAGACGTTGACTCTGAATGCGGGGACGAACACGATTGCCTACAAATATGATCCGTCAGACAGCGGAAATGTGAATCTGGACCAGCTTGTGCTCACAGCCTCCTCTGCTCCAACACCGAGTCCTACTGTAGCGCCTACTGTTGCTCCAACACCGGTCCCTACTGTGGCACCGACAACGGCTCCAACGCCTTCTCCGACAGTAACGCCGACAACGGCCCCAACGCCGTCTCCGGCAGTAACGCCTACACCGGCTCCTACACCTACAGCAACCGTTACTCCTTCTCCTACAGCTTCACCGACTACAGGTCCCTCTTCAAATCTGGCCATAGGAAAAGCTGTGAGCGCCTCATCGTCTGTCTTCACCTTTGTTCCCGCCAATGCCAATGACGGCGATGTGACCACTTATTGGGAAGGAGCAGGCGGGAGCTATCCGAATACACTCAGCGTGAACCTTGGCGCGAACGCCAATATCACCTCAGTCGTTGTGAAGCTGAATCCGGCTTCTGTCTGGGCAACCCGTACACAAACGATAGAGGTGCTGGGCCATAACCAGAACAACACCTCATTCTCCACACTCGTTCCGGCAGCCGCCTATACCTTCAACCCTGCCACTGGCAATTCAGTGACCATACCGGTTACCGCTACGGCCAGCGAGCTGCAGCTGAAGTTTACAGCCAATACCGGTTCCAGCGCCGGCCAGGTGGCCGAGTTCCAGATCTTCGGAATACCGGCGGCCAATCCGGATCTGACAATAACAGGAGTGTCCTGGAATCCGTCTGCTCCGGTTGAGACCGACCCTATTACACTAAGTGCTGTCGTCAAAAACACAGGTACTGCGGCATCCGCAGCGAGTAATGTGAACTTCTACCTGGGTACAGCTCTTGCAGGTACAGCGGAATTAGGAAGCCTTGCCGCCGGTGCTTCAACCACCGTATCGGTGAACCTCGGGGCGAAGGATGCAGGGACTTATGCGGTAAGCGCCAAGGTGGACGAAAGCAACACCGTAATTGAGCTCAACGAAGCGAATAACAGCTATACAAGTCCGTCTTCACTGACCGTTGTACCTGTCTCCAGCTCTGATCTTATTGCAGGAGCGGTCAGCTGGTCTCCGGGGAATCCGGCGGGCGGCAATATCGTTACGTTTACGGCAGCGATTAAAAATCAGGGCACAGCTGCATCCTCAGGCGGCGCGCATAATATTACGCTGACTCTGACAGATGCTGCAACGAATGCAGTCATCCAAACGCTGACCGGCTCCTATAGCGGCGTTATCAATAGCGGCGTCACCACAGCACCGGTTACACTGGGCACTTGGACTGCGGTGAACGGGAAATACAACGTGAAAACGCAAATTGCCGTTGATGGAAATGAACTGCCGGTTAAACAGGCCAACAACACCGAGACACGCCCGCTGTTCATCGGCCGCGGAGCCAATATGCCGTATGACATGTATGAAGCTGAGGACGGCGTTACCGGCGGCGGAGCAGTCAAGCTGGCCGCAAACCGCAATATCGGCGATCTGGCCGGTGAAGCGTCCGGAAGAAGAGCGGTAACGCTCAATACTACCGGCAGCTATGTGGAATTCACAACCAGAGCCAGCACCAACACACTGGTAACCCGGTTCTCCATTCCCGATTCAGCCAGCGGTGACGGCATCAATTCAACCTTAAATATTTATGTCAACGGGGTCTTTGCGAAGGCGATTAATCTGACCTCCAAATATGCCTGGCTGTACGGCTCCGAGACCAGTCCGGGCAACTCACCTAGTGCAGGCTCGCCGCGCCATATTTACGATGAGGCCAATATTATGTTCGACAGCACGATCCCGGCAGGCAGCACCATCCGTCTGCAAAAGGATGCTGCCAACACCTCACAGTATGCCATCGACTTCATCAGTCTGGAGCAGGTAGCGCCCATAGCAAATCCTGATCCGGCCAAATATGCCGTACCAGCCGGCTTCACCCACCAGGATGTACAGAATGCCCTGGACAAAGTTCGGATGGATACCACCGGTAAGCTTGAAGGGGTGTATCTGCCTGCAGGCAATTATGAGACCTCTAACAAATTCCAGGTGTACGGCAAAGCCGTTAAGATAGTCGGAGCCGGCCCGTGGTACACCCGGTTTTATGCAGCGGCCAGCCAGTCCAATACGGATGTCGGCTTCCGGGCCACGGACTCTGCCAATGGCTCAACCTTCTCCGGCTTCGCCTACTTTGGCAACTACACCTCGCGGATCGATGGTCCGGGTAAAGTCTTCGACTTCGCTAACGTTGCAAATATGACGATCGACAACATCTGGACCGAGCATATGGTGTGCATGTACTGGGGCGCGAATACCGATTATATGACCATCCGCAACTCCCGCATTCGCAACACCTTTGCCGACGGCATCAACATGACCAACGGCAGCACCAATAATCTCGTGTCCAATAATGAAGCGCGGGCAACCGGGGATGACAGCTTTGCGCTCTTTTCGGCCATTGATGCCGGCGGCTCGGATATGAAGGACAACGTGTATGAGAACCTGACTTCCATTCTGACCTGGCGTGCAGCCGGTGTTGCGGTATACGGCGGTTATGCCAACACCTTCCGTAATATCTATATTGCGGATACGCTGTGCTACTCGGGCATTACGATCAGCTCACTGGATTTTGGCTACCCGATGAACGGCTTCGGCGCTTCGCCTGCGACCAACCTGCAGAACATCTCCATTGTCCGGGCAGGCGGGCACTTCTGGGGTTCGCAGACCTTCCCGGCGATCTGGGTGTTCTCGGCGTCCAAGGTGTTCCAGGGCATCCGCGTCAGTGATGTGGATATCATTGATCCGACCTACCATGGCATCATGTTCCAGACCAACTATGTCGGCTCAGCGCCGCAGTTCCCGGTAGCGGACACGGTCTTTACCAACATCACCATTTCCGGGGCCCAAAAAAGCGGCGATGCCTTTGATGCCAAATCCGGTGTCGGCATCTGGGCCAACGAATCGGCAGAATCCGGCCAGGGCCCGGCGGTCGGCTCGGTTGTATTCAACAATCTGAAGATTACCAATACAGTGACTCCGATCAAAAATAACACGTCCACATTTACGATCACTGTCAATCCGTAAGCTGCTGTTTCATACAGGGCCGTTTCCCGGATGTTCCGGGGAGCGGCTTTTTGACTCTGGCCAGTCTGCACGGGTGAACTGAATGAATCGTTCATTGCGTAAACCGGGAGCTGCTTGCTATGCTGATAGGCAGAAGACAGAAGGGGAGGAAGGCCGGGTGAACAACGATTACAAGCAGCGTATCGGAGCAGTTCTGCAATTTATTGAAGAACATATTGGGGAGGATCTCAGGCTCGACACACTCGCAGAGGTTTCCAGCTTTTCCAAGTATCATTTTTCCAGAGTATTCTCCGCCATTATACATAAAAGCCCGATAAACTATCTGACGGAAAGACGTCTGCATCATGCCATTACTTATTTGCGTTCAACCAATAAGACCATGCTGGATATTTCATCCCTGTGCGGCTTCAGTTCGCTCTCCAGCTTCAATGCCGCTTTTAAAAAGGAGTATGGCACCACCCCAAGCGCCATGCGCAGGTCCGTTCAGGAACATAGCAACATTCCGTCAGTCTCCGGCAATAATCCGGAAGAATTGTCCCCTCCCAAAGACTATGATTTGAACAGTACCAGCAATAATTTTCTAAGGAGAGTGTGGGGAATGAACATTGAACTGAAGGAGCTGCCAGGCTATAAAGTGGCTTATGTAAGACATGTCGGCAGTTATCTTGAGACGTACCAAGCATGGCAAACACTCGGCGCATGGGTAAGAAGCAGCGGTCTGCCGGCATCGGAAACTTTTATCGGCATATCTCTGGACGATCCCGCTGTAACCGACGAGAACGTCTGCAGGTATGATGCCTGCATTACGGTTCCTGAAGGATATCCGGCAGAGGGGGATGCCAGCATTGCGTTCAGGACTTTGCCCGGCGGGTTGTATGCCCTATACAAATTCTATGACACCATCGACAAGCTCGCTATTGCATACCAGGGCGTATACGGGCAATGGCTGCCTGAAAGCGGGTATGAGCCTGATGACCGTCATGCCCTTGAGTTCTGTATGAATGATCCCTACTCGGACCCGGAAGGCAAGGCCAAGGTTGACCTGTATATCCCGATAAAACGCACTATATCCTAATCCATAGCTTTCCTGTAGAATGTAATAAAATTATTTTTATTGAAAGTGAGTTGAATACGTATGATGGCAGCACCACGGTTTGAGCTTGATGTACCAGCAGTTCTTCTTCCTTAACGGCAGAAAACTGCAACTCCGTTAAGGACAAACAAGGACTTGTCTAATAAACGGAGGGTACAAAAGTGAATAAGAAGACGTTATTGGGTTCATTATATTTATCGCTGGCTGCCAGCATCTGGGGCGGAATGTATGTTGTTGTAAAGCATGTGGTGGACGTTGTGCCGCCGCTCGAAATTGTATGGATCCGATATATGATTGCGATTGTAGCGCTGCTGATTATCGGTACTGCAACAAGACAGTCGTGGCGTATTGCGAAACGGGATATGCTGCTGATTCTCTTGCTCGGCCTGGTCGGCAACACGGTCTCCATCCTGACCCAGGAAGCGGGCACGATGCTGTCTACCGCACAGATGGGTGCTATCATTACTTCGACGACACCGGCGTTTATGGTGCTGTTTGCCCGGATCTTTCTTAAAGAGCGGATTACGCTCAAAAAAGCGCTGTCCATCGTGCTCGCAACCATCGGCGTAGGTATTATCGTAGGAACAGGGAGTATTGATCCGTCGCTGCAGCTTGGGGGGATATCCCTGCTTGTTGCCGCACTTACCTGGGCCCTAATGTCTGTTCTGGTTAAAAAAGTGCCGGGACGATATTCCCAGATTGTTGTTACGTTCTACAGCATCCTCGTTGCAATTGTTGTGCTTACTCCGTTTACGGTAAGCAGGCTCCCTAGGCTTGATGTCCAGGCTATGGTGCACCCGTCGATCTGGGGCGGTCTCCTGTATCTGGGGATTATTTCGACAGCCTGCGGTTTTCTGCTGTGGAACCGCGGCCTGCAGATGCTCAATGCATCCAGCGGCGGACTGTTTTTCTTTCTGCAGCCGGTCGTCGGCACACTGCTGGGATGGCTGCTGCTTGGGGAACAGATCGGACTCTCTTTCTGGGCAGGAACGGCGTTCATATTTACAGGTGTACTATTGGTTGTCCGGGAGAAATGAGTGTTCCGGCAGGTTAAAGGCTAAACAAACGGCGGCGGTCAAGGACTTGTTGTTTACAGGTCCTTGGCCGCCGTTCGTTGTATAATGTATATCATGAAGGATAAGGGAGGACACAAGCATGAAAACAAAAGTAGTGAACAATATCGCCGAACTGATCGGGGATACACCGGCTGTGCGGCTGAACAGGCTGACCGGTCCTGATGACGCCGAGGTATACGTAAAGCTGGAGATGTTCAACCCCAGCGGCAGTGTAAAAGACCGCGCGGCCTATAATCTGATCCTGCAGGCGGAGCTGGACGGACGGCTGCAGCCCGGCGGAACGATCATCGAGCCGACCAGCGGCAATACCGGCATCGGCCTGGCGATGAATGCTGCGGCAAAGGGCTATAAAGCCATTCTCGTTATGCCGGACAACATGACAAAGGAGCGGATTAACATCCTGAAGGCGTATGGCGCTGAAGTGGTGTTGACACCGGCAGCAGAGCGGATGCCGGGTGCGATTGCCAAGGCGCTGGAGCTGGGAGCAGCCATTCCGGGCAGCTTCATTCCGCAGCAGTTCGAGAATGCCGCCAACCCGGATATTCACCGCACGACGACCGCTCCTGAAATACTGGAGCAGATGGAAGGGCGGCTTGACGTGTTTGTCGCCACTTCGGGGACCGGCGGGACCATCACCGGAACTGGCGAGGTGCTGCGCCGGGAGCTGTCCGGCATCCGGATTGTCGTTGTTGAGCCGTACGGCTCACCCGTGCTGTCCGGCGGCCAGCCTGGACCGCATAAGCTGGTCGGTACAAGCCCAGGCTTCATTCCGGCAATCCTGAACACTGACGTATATGACGAAATTGTCCAGGTGGAGGATGAAGCTGCACTGGAAACCGTGCGGGCGCTGGCCGGCAAGGAAGGGATTCTGATCGGTCCTTCCGGCGGCGCAGCGGTCTGGACCGCGCTGCAGGAAGCCCGCCGGCTTGGTCCCGGCAAGCGGGTGCTGTGTATTGCGCCGGACACAGGGGAACGCTACCTGAGTATGGGAATATTCTAATTCCCGGATGGAGGGAATAAGATGAAGCAAATTATGAGAGGAATTCATAGTTTCAATCTACTTAACATGTCTAGGAGATTGAAGCCGGCTGCTGTACTGCCGGCTGTTATGGCAGTTACACTGAGCCTTGCGGGCTGCGCAGGTTCTGGCGGAGATCAGAACGCTAATCAGGAGGGCGGCAGTCCGGCTGCGTCAGCTACTGCTGCAGCCAACGGGACTCCTGGGGCAGCAGCTTCTCCACCAGCGGCAGAGCAAACGCCTGCTCCGGCGGGAACGGCCGCCTCTGCGGCGGCGCTTGATCCGGCTGCGCTGCAGCCGGTGTTCGGATTTGCCGGGGAAGCCGGCAAGCAAATCCTTGTCACCCGGGAGGATAAGGACGGGGAGGAGCAAATGCAGGCGCTGGATACCGCTATAGGCAGCGGCGGACAGGTGCTTAAGGTACGGTTCCAGGGGTGGCAGACGGGCAACGATCAGGACAACGGCCGGGAGCTGGCCGTTAATCTGCCTAACTTATCCGGCTATGTGTTCACGGTGGAGGGGAAAGCGGCGGCTCCGGATGATACCTATTATCTGGCTGATTCAGCAGCCTTCAATCTGGAGGCTATGGTACCCGTAGAACCGGCATCTGCCGATGCTGAGCAGCTGCCTGAAGCTGATCCGGTGCGCAAGAGCATAACGGATGCCAAGCACCGGGAGATCATGTCCGCCTGGAAGCTGGCCGCTCTGCCGCCCGGCCGGGAGCTGTATCTTGTCCAGTTCGTAAGACAGGATAAGGATATGCTGTTCAGCCTGGTGCTGGAGGATAACGGAAAGCTCAGCTTTATGGATTATCCGGCCGAGATTACCGATAACGAGTACTCCGTCTGGCGTGTCGATGACGGCGGAGAAGTCATCCCGCAGATGTTCTCGCTGCTGTTTGCGGCCAGGACAGCGGACGGACTGCTGCTTGGTGTGAATTGGCTCGGGGCAGAGGGGATTAACAGCTTCTTCCTGTCGCAGACCGGAGAGACGTTCAAGGAGCTGGACATTCAGTACGGCCGCTATACCTCACCGATGTAGATCACTAGTTGGATTTTTGCCATTTAATTTCAGCGTTTCCCGGATTTCGAGACTATTAAGTGGAAAAATGCTACCTATTTCAGGCCCAAACATGGTATAGGCGCAAAAGCAGTGAAATTAAGTATCGTTATTCCAACTAGACTCGGCCTCCGGGCTATTTACCAACGAAATAGGTGACGAAATTCCACTTCGTTTGCTCGGCGGCAACCTGTAGAGTTGTTCCAGCACCAGCTAACAGCCTGCTGGTATTTAGACCGGCACCTGTGAAGGACGTTTTCTATGTTTGCCCGTCGTCACGTGATTGTGCCGGCCGGGCTTTTTGGCCTGCCTGCCATATTTTTAGCAAGCAATAGCCCAGCACACCGCCCAGGGTGTTCAACAGCAGGTCGTCGACGTCAAAGGTTCCGATCGAAAACAGCCCCTGCGCGCATTCGAGCACAGCGCTTACTCCGAAGGCCCGTAACATTACGCCAAACCAGGTAATCTGCCGGTTGGAGGACAGCAGCGCAATGAAGATGCCGAAAGGGATAAACAATGCAATATTTCCGACAAGGTTCACCAGCTTGGTTATGGTAACCGGATCGAACGTATTGTAAACCGTCTCCAGCGGAGTGAAGTTGCCAAGCCGCAGCTGGCGCAGGATAGTATCCGGACTGCGCTGCAGCTGATGCCACAGAAACCGGAAGTCGATCGGACTGAATTTGAACAGGATGATTTTGAAGAGTACATAGATGTAGACGGCAAATAAGGCCTGAAGTCCGGCTGAACGAAGCTTGACAAAAAAGACAGATGGCTGCCCGGTGCGTTTCACAGGAGCAGTCTTTTTTTCGCGCATAACTCTGGTCTGGTTCATTGAATAACGCTCCTATCTGAGATGAGGATGGCCCGGATATGCGGGATGTTAGGGATGTGTTGTTACGATTACACCGTCCATATTGTTGCCGGAAATATCGTACTGCTGTCCTGCAGGTATGGGGATGAAGGTGCTGCCGTTAACGGGAAAGTAGGAAATCTGGTATATGATGCCCTTCACCTTTACGGAAATCGACTGCTGTTGCTTCAAATAATCAAGGTACTCCTCCAGCGTGTACTGCTTGTCACGCATAATAATGCTATGCGGCAAGCCCACATAACGGAAATGCCATGGCTCATACTGGATACCGGTAATGTCCGATTTGTCCTTGGGATAGCGGAGGATAAAACCATACTCCCAGGCGTTGGCGGCAAGCCACCGTCCTTCCGGTGCACGGCTCATCTCCATCTGTGAGGACCCGATATCCAGCGACAGCCCGAGGTTATGTTCACTGTAGCCGGGAGGAAGGGCGTAATCGGCTCCTTTTTGCTCATAGAGCTGCTGTTGTTCCTCCAACTCCCGGTAGCCGCTGCTGATCAGAAACTGACTGACACCTTCTTCGCCTGCTGCTTCTACCATCTTGGAGAATTGCAAGGCAACTTTTTTGGATAGCTGGATGCCGGTATCAAGCAGCGTGTACCCGCCGGTCAGCTCCCCGTGCTCTGCCAGGCTTATAATGTCGGTTGTTATTCCTTCCGGATGTACCGGATAATCGTTGTTAACCAGCAGCAGATTGCCCTGGTGCACGCGGTTTGCCGAAACGGCAGTCAGATCAGACCGTTTACCTTCACCGTTCATAACCTGTACAATCTGCAGCCCGTCAGCCGGAGCACCGGCTCCATTCATCTGATGCAAAGCCTCCCAGCCCAGCAATACAACCAAAACCATACAAAAAAACCGCTTCTTCATTCCGGCATCCTCCTAGTCCTGATAACTCAAGAATAGGGATGACCGTTTAAAAAGAAGCGGGGTAAAAATAAACTTTTTCTTAAAAGGAGATGGGCGGGCAGCCTGATTTGCAGTTTAGCGCTCCAATGGCAATCTTACCTCAAAGCTTGTACGGACAGGATCGCTGTTAACGGAAATTGTACCTTTATGCTGCTCGACTATGTTTTTGGCGATAAACAGGCCAAGTCCGGTGCTGCCCTCCTGATGGCTGCGCGCCCGGTCGCCGGTATAAAACATATCAAATACATAGGGTAAATCCGCAGGCAGGATACTGCCGCCGTAATTCGTTACCCGGACGACTGCCTGTCCGTCTTCTGCATTGCAGCTGATATCGACATACTGTCCATCTTTACCGTATCGGACCGCATTGGTCAGCAGATTCTCGAACACGCGGGCCAGCAGCTCCCCGTCACCCAGAATCTCCATCACCGGAGCAAGCTCCAGCCGGGCGGTCAGCCCGTTGTTGTCCAGCAGCGGATACAGCTCCTCATGGAGCTGGGTAAGCAGCTCGCTCAGATCGAGCGGACTGCTGTCAATCTTCAGCATCCCGTAGTTCATCCGGGTAAGCTCAAACAGCTCGTCGATCAGCCGCTCCAGCCGCCGTGATTTGGTATAGGCGATAGAGGTGTAGTGCCGTACCTGCTTGGCAGTTAATTCTTCATCCTTCAGCACATAATCGAGATAGCCGAGCACGGAGGTCAGCGGGGTACGCAGGTCATGCGCCAGATTGAGCACCAGCTGATCCTTGCTGTTCTCGGCAAAATCCCCGCGCTCCACTGCCTGCTGCAGCTTGCCGCTGGCCAAATTCAGGTCGGCGGCAATATCTCCGAATTCATCCTTGGAGGGGATGATGATCCGGCTACTGAAATTACCTTCGGCCAGCTGGCGGATCTGCTGGGAGATTTCGCGGAAATAGCGGGCATAAGGCTTAGTGAACAGATAGAAGAAGACAAGGGCCAGCGGGATAAAAAGGATCAGGAAAAAGTTAAGATCTCCGATGTTGCCGATCATATAACGGAAGCGGGCCAGCGGGTCTTCGGCCAATACGTTGGCCGTGTAGTACTGCTGCAGCATCTTGTACAGCGCATAGGTCAGGATGCCGGAGCAGAGCATGCTCAGCGTGAGCAGGAAGATCATCTGGAAGCGGAAGCTGCGAAACCGTCTAGCCATTGAATGTATAACCTACTCCCCATATGGTTTTGATCAGTTTATTCTTGTCCTGCGCTTCACCGAGCTTCTTACGCAAGGTGCGGATGTGAACCATAACCGTATTCCCGCTCTCAAAATAAGCCTCACCCCACACCTGCTGAAACAGATTCTCCGCGCTGAATACCTTCTTGGGATAGCTGGCCAGCAGGTACAGGATGTCAAATTCCTTTGGTGTCAGCTCCACGTTGTTACCGAACAGCTCCACAGTCCGGCGGTCAGGGTCAATGACCAGCCCTCCGGATTCCAGCACAGGTTTACGCTCCGCCTGCGGCTGGTTAAGCTGCATAAAACGGCGCAGCTGCGCGTTCACCCGGGCAACCAGCTCCATCGGGTTAAACGGCTTGGTCATATAATCATCGGCACCGATGACCAGCCCGGTGATTTTGTCGAGATCGGAGGTCTTCGCGCTCAGAAAAATAATCGGCAGCTGATGATGCTCACGGATCTGCCGGGTCACCTCATGCCCGTCCAGGCCGGGCATCATAATGTCAAGCACCGCCAGGTCAATATGGCGGGACTGCACAGCCTGGACTGCGGCTTTGCCGTCAGTTACCTTGACGGTGTGATAGCCCTCTTTTTCCAGATGCAGAGCTACCAGTCCGGCAATGTCGGCATCGTCGTCGGCGATAAGAATCGTTATCCGTTTCATTTCGTATTCGCTCCTGTACAAATGAACTTGGGTACGCGCAATTATAGCGCTTTGCTCCTAGTGTACCTTATCGGAAGTTGTTTCGCGAACAGGAATCGTGAATAATAGAGGAGGCTGTACATAATACATGCTGGATTATCAGGCAGCCGGGTATTTTGTGGTGAGCATCTGATAATATTTAAAATACTTAATTTTGTAACATTTAATGTGAAGGTATAGCCCGAAAGAGTCATGCCGCGACCGGCTGACAGTGATAGATTAGACTCAGGATTTGGGGAGGGGACGGCAACGTATACGACAATTAAGCTGCTGATTCTGCTGATTCCCACATTAATGGTCGGGATCTGGGAGTTCGTGCGCCACCAGTTTCTGATGCCGTACATTTCCATGGATATGGGCAATTATTTAACGCCGGTGCTTGTATTTGTGTTCAGCATTATTCTGCTGCTGCCGCTGTTCCGGATTATGGAGCGCAATCAGCTGGAGCTGGAGCAGAAGCGGGCAGCAACCTCGGCAATGGAGGCCCGTGAAGGGCTGGCCAAGGAACTGCATGACGGGATGGCGCAATCTTTGTTTCTGTTATCTGTGCGGATTGACCGGCTGGAGCAGAATCAGAAGAAGGGCGCGGTCAGCGCAGAGAATGTAGAACAGCTGAAAAAAACAGTGCATGAGGTCAACCGCTATGTTCGCCAGGCGATTGCCAGTCTGAAGGTGCCGGTCTCGGGCAGTGCGGATTATTCACTGGAACGTTCGGTGCAGGAGCAGCTGGGCAGAATTGCAGGTGAGGTAATGATTGACGTTGCACTGGACTGGCAGCTGCAGGAGGATGCATTGTCGAGCAAGGAACAGGCCGAGCTGCTGTCCTGCATCCGTGAAGCGATTATTAATGTGCGCAAGCATACGCGTGCCGGCCGGGTTGTCATTACAGGTGCGGGCGATGAGCACTGCTGGAAGGTGAGCGTAGCTGATAACGGTGCCGGTATGGTGCATGAGGACCCTTTTCAGGTGAATGGAAGCTATGGTTTGCAGATTATGAGAGAACGCGCCGCCAGCATGGGCTGGCAGCTTGTCCTTGCATCAGGGCCTGACGGAACGACAGTCGAAATTGTGAAGGGAGGAGCCGCAGATGAACCGCTGCCGGGTGATGATCGTCGATGACCATGCGCATGCGCGTGAGGCCATGACCGAGATTGTATCGCTGGATGAACGTTTTGAAGTGATCGGGGCAGTGGGCAGCGGAGCCGAGGCGATTGTTATGACCGGACAATGGATGCCCGACCTGATCCTGATTGACATCGAGATGCCGGGCATGGACGGGCTGGAAACAACCCGGCGGATTAAGCTGGAGTATCCGTATGTGCGGATCGTCATCGTCACCGTCTCGGATGAAATCTCCTATTTATTCGAGGCGCTGAAGCAGGGTGCACAGGGGTACTTGCTAAAGAATCTGGCCCCGTCAACCTGGATCGAATATTTGCTGGCGATTGTCAGCGAGGAGGTTCCGCTGAGCCGGGAACTGGCTTTTCAGATTCTGAAGGAGTTTGCGGTAACCTCGGTCAAAGAGGAACGGGAAGCATTAACGGCACGCGAGAAGGAAATACTGGGCTGTGTATCCTCCGGCTCCACAAATAAGGAGATTGCAGCCACCCTCGGGATTTCCGAGCACACGGTCAAAAACCATCTTAAGAACATTTTGCAGAAGCTGCAGCTTCAGAACCGCACGCAGCTGACCCGTTATGCCCTGGAGCAGGGACTGGCGCCGAGGGAGCGGGATTTTCCGCGGAGAAGATAAATATCAGATGATACATATCATCCACTGAGGGGGAACTAATTTGAATAAACTGCTTCGTAAACTATTGACACTTGCTGCCCCTATGGCAGCTGCACTATCCCTGTTCGCCGCTGTGGCCAGCGCCCATGTAACTGTATCACCGGCTGAATCCACCACAGGCGCTTGGGAAACCTATACACTGAAGGTGCCATCTGAAAAAGACGTCGCCACTACGCAGATCGACCTGCGCATGCCGGAAGGTGCCGAGTTCAAGCAATATGAAGCTGTACCGGGCTGGACAGTAACCGTCGAAGGCAACAAAATCAGCTGGATCGCTTCCGGGGACGGCATTCTGGCCGGTCAGTTCCAGCGCTTCACCTTCACAGCAAAGAACCCTGACACCGCCGGCGATATCGCCTGGGATGCCTACCAGCACTATGCTGACGGCAGTCTGGTCCAGTGGTCCGGCGAAGAAGGCAGCGAAAGCCCGCACTCCGTTACTGCGATCGTCCAGGCCGCAGGCGGCAGCGACAGCCATTCCCACGGGGGAATGGACATGAGCCATTCCGGCTCAATGACGATGGATGAGCATGAGGCGATTATGGAGAACGCAGAAAAGTCAGGAAGCACCTCGCCAATGGTGTATATAACCCTGGGTATCTCGCTGCTGGCCTTCCTGCTGTCGGCGGTTGCGCTGCTGCGGGGGAAGAAGGAGTAGGGCGGTTTAGGAAAGTTGGCGGGACGGTCAAAAGATAGTGGGAAAAACAACGGAATAATGGTGAAAAGATAAGTAACTGCGGATGGCTTTGTCCTGTACTGGGATGGAGAGTCCGCAGTTTTTTGTTGTGTAAAAAGCCGGTATTGGATACATTGGTAATATGTGGAGCTAGGGATGAGGATTGAGGGGTGTGGTTGTATTTTGTACAACAGAATCAGCTCTAAGTAGACTTAAATCTCATTCTATTGTATTTCGTACAATTGATTACAGAGAAATGGGACGAAAAAGCCAATACTCCAGGATTCTGATGTATAAAATGCAATAGAACGGTTTTATCATAGTGATTCTATTAAATTCTATTGTATTTTGTGCAATTGGAGGCAAGGCGTTTTTGATGTGCGTTATTTTTCGGTGAACATAATATTGATGATGTTTGTAGCAAAAAGTAAAGGTATAAAAAGGAGCATACAAATGAATTCCATAATTTATCGGTGCGGGTATGTCGGGATTCTAATTCTGCTGATATTATCTTTTAAATTACTCTCTGTTACGCAAATGGGGCCAGGTTGGGAGGTTCCCACTTTTGTCTTTGATGAGATTATAAAAATTCAGCACAAAATGAGCTTACTATTTTTAGTGGAATTGTCTTAATCATTTACGAAGCCGTTAAGAAAAACAAACCGGGTACCTTGAGCCTTTTGCTGTACATCCTGGCTGTTCTGTTTTCTTTTATCATTTATTCCTATGGGTCGGAGCAGGTGATCTTTAATTTGCAGGGAGATGCCCCACTCTTATCAGCACTAGTATCTAATTCTCTATTCTTTGGCGTCCCGATAGCATGTTTATTGGCAGGTACACTTACATATCTTCGTTGGAAAAAAGACAGGGCTTATACAGGATGATGGGTAGGAGTGTGTTTGAGTAAAAGGAGGATTTGATTGAAGAAAATAGTGATTACCTATGCAGTGGTTTTGGGTGCAACTCCACTTATTTTAGTTTTACTTCTAATGATTCCGGTCAAATTTGCTGTTGGACTGGATGAAGCGCTGCAAAACTTGGATGCCGGCAGTTATATTTGTGTTGCCGACTATAAGTCAAAAGTCGCTACAAATACTGAGTGGTATGCAGGATCACACTTTAATCCACACTTGGATGAGACACTTGAGGTGTACGCATCAGGCAATAGTCCAACCAATTATTTATCTAAAAGAGAGTTCGAGAGTTTTGATATAGACAACTTGTTTCTATTAACAGGTAAAGTTGATCGGTTCGAAAAGGATGAGGAAACATATTTTTTGAGAGCCCGCCTAAATGTAGATAATTGGGAAATAATCTATCCGATCAGAAGAGAAGGATCCTTTTTTAAATACCTCATGTCGCCCAAATATCTTAACATTTATGATTTTGACTTGAAAAAAGTAGTGCGTTCAATGTGGATGAGGATGACTAACTGGGGATGATGCCCTGTGCCAGGGGTTTAGAGAAGTTTTTATGAAGGGAGATCAATTGGAAAACCATGTCCATATCCGCAGGGATTGATATTTATTTAAGTGAACACAGTAGCGCCAATTTAACAGTCATGGGCTTAATCCGGCAGTTTACAAAAGAAGGCTGGGATTACGTCGACCGTAACGGAGAAGTCACATTTCTGCCTTTGGGAGATGGAGACTGTTTTAACTGGCAGAGTGAAGCCATGGATAGCGCCCACATCTTGAATATTATCGAAATGAAACAGACACTACGAGAAATCGTGGGTATCCAGCTGTTACGGAGGGATTTGGAAATCGGATGCGATATGCTGATGTTTAACACGAATCAGATCGGATTCAGTCTGTCGATAGCCAGAAAGAGTATCGAAATTCAGGGTGATATAGATATGACTGATTTTAGCTGGTACCTGGAAAGAATATTGCCGGTTTTTAAGAATGCAGGGTTACAGGTTGAGCGGGTACAGTGTGAACAGACAGGTTAAAAATTTGCTTTAGTTACAGATACATAATTCGTCAAATTATATTAGAAGGTAAAAAAATTAATTCTTATGGGGAATTACAAATGAACATCCATGACATCAAATTTGAGAGTGAACTCCCAAGGTATAAGATAGCGGACGAGAAGAACACTTTTTTTGCAGATAGACCGTCAAAGGAAATCAATATAGAATTTCTCGACCAGCAATTAAAGCTGATGATTGAGACAAATGGAATCAGACATACCTTTGCTATCAAACTATGGAATTTTACTTTAATTGAGTTAATGAACAAAGATTACAGGGATGAGGATGTTGATAAAAGTATCTCTGTAAATAATCAGATTTATTTTGACATTACCACCCTGCTGACAAATAAACTGAATGCAGAACAAGTATTAGGCAATCCGTGCATCTCTAATGAAAAGTTCAATCAGCTAATTGATGATGAGGGATATAGAGTAGACTGTTTTCATAACATAATACATTTTATACATACATATAAGGCGCATCCAAGTGAAGAGGATTTAACATTATTTTTGCTGGGAACAACAGGGGGATTATTAGCTGAATTTCTATATGAACAAGGGGTAGTTTATTATTCCCGTGAAAAATACGGTTATGCGCTAACCTTCAGAAACAGTCAGATTGCTACTGATTATTTTATTATAGAACTGATTGAATGTATGAGTCGGTTAGGTTTTGCGTGCCAAGCGTTGGCGCTTGATTATATGTGAAATATTAGTACGAAGGGGAATGGGCTAATGAACGTTCATTATCTGTGTAATATCATTCCTGAGTCAAAAGATAGTTTGAGTTTTTTGATGGAGCTCATATTTGCTTTTGCTGGTAAAGATGAGTTTCTTTATTTTGAATACAACGTTTATGAATCCGATCCGGGGTATTCGAACACCATAGAAAAATTTACAGGGAAATACAAACAAGAGTGGTTTCGCCCGGAAAGTGTTCAGGATGCAATAAAGAATGGCTGCGATTTTCTAATTGAAGCAGTTGTTCTGACCCAAAAGGAAGATATGGACTCATGGAAATTCAAGCTTAGTGTAGTTGAAAGCCCAGAGACTATTGAATTAATGGTTACTGAGAATATTGAGGGGGATTTTCAGGAGCTACTGGGGACAAGCATAAAGCCGTTTCTGGATCAGGGGGTTAAGGTGCTGACAGAGGAAATGTATAATGACATGATTAAAGCACAGTATTTGAAATACGGGATTCATATTTAAAAAGAAAAAAGTGAGGCTCAAACATGAACAAATACAAAGATCTCATATCCGATTTTGATCAAGCCAAAAGGAACTTTGGTTATTTAACTTCATTTAATTTATCACGTGGTACAGAAATAGAAGGATTCCAGACGTCTCTGCAAATTACTCTAGCCCCGTCAACTTTGGATTACGATGAACAATTATTGATAACTTTTACGGGGGTGAAGGATCTGGAAGTAGGGCAGCTAACGGGATTAATATGCTGGTTATATCTTGATATAACTGATATTTCTAAAGACCAGCTTGAGGATATAAGATTCAAGGTGGTTGAATATGAAAATGATATTTTTAGTCTATATTGCAGTCAGATTGCATTTGAAATTATAGGCTAGGAGCTGATGTAACATTATTCAGCAAAACAAATGGGATTACACATAATCATTAAAGAATTTATTTTCTGGAGGTAACTTGTGAAAAAAATATGGATTATATTAAGTGCTGTAATGATTACCATACTTGCAGGAGTGATCATGACTCATACGGACGAAGATAATTCTATTTATGAACCCGATTACTTCACAAAGCTAGGGTTAAGCTATAAAAAGTATCAGTATGAATATAAATACGAAACGATGATCAAAGAATTGGGAGAACCAGCAAAAAATGATGAACATGATCATTATGTGAAATATATATATCCGTGCCTTGTCTTCAGGTATGAAATAAATAACTCATTGGTTCAGGATAGGGATGGCAACTATGAGTACAGTGTTTCTCCAGCAGCTACAAATGTTAAAATCACTACTGATACATACCTATTTGGTAAACAAAACATTGGTGTTGGGTCTACAAGGGAGGAAGTGGAAAAGGCCTACCGCAAATCTATATTTAAAATCGTTGAAGAAGATTCAAGCGGTTTCCGGGACGGGGGCTCTAACGATGAGCAGTGGGTAGAATATTATTTTGATAAAAATAATAGAGTTCTAGCGGTCGAATTAGGTTTAACAAGATAAAATTTGTAAAAAAGAAAGAAGGGAATCAAATTAATAGAACCATTGCCGATCTCAGAGAAATACACTTATGATCTTGTGGGAAATGTTACTTCCTATACCGATCCTGAAAAGCATGCAAATGATGAAGGGGTAACCACGACTTACCGGTATGATGTGTTGAACCGGCTGACCACAGTAAAAGATGCTCTCAATCAGACAACGAGCTACACCTATGATGGCAATGGACAAATTACCAAAGCTACCATTCAGGCGCCAGGAGGCCAACCGCAGACTCTAAACGAAAAAAGCTACAATGAGCTCGGGCTGCTCACCCAAAAGAAAGATGCCTCGGGTGCCCCGGAGAACATTACTTATAATAATATGGGTCTAGTACAGAATCGGACAGATCGTGCGGGAACTTCTTTCAGCTATGAATACAATGAACGGCAGCA
>NZ_JARXXP010000040.1 GCF_029893965.1 Paenibacillus sp. PastM-3 | reverse complement strand
TTCTTACATGACTATTCCAACTCCCAATCTGTCAATGGATGAAAACCAGTGAACGAGTGAGCAAACAAGAGAAAATATTAATTTATAGTGGGAGGTTTTATGAATACAAGAGTGGAAGAAATCACTGCTTTACTTGATCAATTGGTATAGAAATAGTTGTACCGCTGAGAGGAAAAGTTATTAACGAGACAGCATTCAGCAAGCTTTTTGAATTAATGGATGAATTGCAGAGTTTGCTTTATGATAAAAACTTTATGCCGAAAAAACTGGTTAAGATATTATTTCACATATATACACAACTTGATATGCAAGCCGGGTATGTCAGGTCAGAAGAAGTAAAAAAGGAATTCATTACATATCTCACTATAATGAGAAGCAAAATGAGGGGAATCTTTGAGGAGAGAGTGCAACAGAATGCAGATATGAAGGAAATCTCACTAAAGGATATTATGGAAAGTTCAGGGATCACGGACCCGCGAGAAATAATTGATAGATTTAAGAAATTGTATGAATAGTGAAGTACCTTTAAAGAACGCTTGATGAGGAGGTAGCATGCAGAATCTATGTCTTGTGTGTGGTTACGGACAATTGTATGAGCCGCCTGTAGATGAAAGAGGTATTTCATCTGATGAGATCTGTCTGTGTTGCGGCTTTCATTATGGGTTTGATGATGACGATATAAGGGATGGAATAAACGTATACGAGAAATGGAGAGAGGATTGGATAAGCGGAGGGTATTTGTGGTTTTCCGAGGGCAGGAAACTGCCTAAAGATTGGAACCCGGTCAGACAACTTCAAAGTGTAAGAGGGTCTCTAAGTGAGAATAAGAAATAAAATTAGGATATTGTATATTTTGATTTCAATTATATTGTTCTCAGTCATATTAATTAAATATGCTTTACTAGAAAGAAGGATATTACTATATGAGATGTTTGGTGGATTGTTTGTCCTATATGCGCTGACTGTTGAATTACCGTTATCCATCATTCGCAATAAACAGCTATTAAATAAAGTCTGGAAAAAGGCAATGCTTTTTCTGTTAACCCTGTTAGCGTTTTTGTTGGTCCTTGTAACAGCACAGAGCACGTACCTGTTAATAAAGGATATTATCTCAGGATATCGGGAAACAAATGTTGCTGTATTAAGCCGGCAGCCAGAGTACCGATCCATGGACAAAGTTTTGGTTGATGATAATAGTGCAATTAGTACATATAAATTAGCCCCGGGATATGTTGAGGTACAAACTGGTAAACAGTACGCTGTACGGATTTTTCAAAATTCAAAGATAATAGTGCCTGTTGATGAAGATGGATTTTAGAAGGCGGATCGGCGGATTAATACTAAGTGGAAAATCGCCATCTAATTCTTATTAAACTGCAGGTGAGAGAATATTAGATGGAAAAAGGACACTTAGTTTCACTGTTTTCGCGGCAAAAGGGTCTTTAGGTCCTAAATAAGTGACGATTTTCCACCTAAATCTTAGAAATGATAGGAAATGATGAAATTAGGTGGCGATTATCCAACTAAATGTGCCTGAGCTTGGAAAAAGAACATAAATACACCTCAGACGATAGTTCGTCCGAGGTGTATTCATTTTTTATCTAGTGTTAACTTCCAACTGGCCAGTCTATAGCCGCTTCCGCTTATAAAACGTAACGAACGCCGCGGCGAGAAGGAGAACAATTATCGCTACGCCGGTGGTGATGGCTTCGCTGGTGCTGCCTTGCTGCTGGGTGCTGCCAGGTGCGCCGCCGAAGTCGCCGCCACCAAAGCCGCCGCCCATACCGCCGCCGAAGCCGCCGCCCATGCCGCCGCCGAAATCACGGCCGCCACCGGCCATGTCCCCGCCGGGGCCGTTGCCGCCCTCGGGGATGGCCGGGCCGCCGTACTGGCCGTCCGGCCAGCTCTGCCCTTGCGCGGCACCGCCTTGCGCGGCACCGCCCTGCGTCGGCGCGCCATTGCCTTGCGCGGCACCGCCCTGCGCCGCCAGCCCATCAGCGGCGCTCTGCCCTTGCGCTGGCGCCTGCCCTTGCCGCGCCGCGCCGTTGCCCTGCGCGGTCGCCGCATCGCCGCCAGCCGTGCCACCGCCCGGCGCAGCGCCAAACCCGCCGCCACCGCCCATACCTGCGCCGCCGCCCATGCCCCCGCCGCCGCCCATGCCCCCGCCGCTGCCGGAGCCGTCGCCGCTAGAGGCGATAGTGCCGTCGAGCTGGCCGGAGACACTCGCGGCCATCGTCGACATGAAGGTCTTCACGGACTGGATGCCGCTCTCATACTGCTCAAAGGTATAGAAGGCGGAAGGATCAGCCTTCACATAGCTGGAGATCATCTGATCAAGCTCATCCATCCGGGCCTGGAAGGTGTCATCCTGCAGGTATCCGTCGATCATCTGCCGGATGATTGCGTGATATTTCGCTTTGTACTCGTCATTTGCCAGCAGCTTCGCTATCAGCGGACGCTCGGAGAGTGCGCCTTGGGTCGGCTCGTCAATCATGACGTCGGAGCCGCCCAGGCCGCCGAAGGCCATGTTGTAGTCCCACGGCAGAATCGAGAAGACGCCGTCATCCTCGTACAGGTAATAGTTCTGCTTGTTGCTGCCGAGATAGCTGTCCATATTGCCGGTCACGGCATTCAGGGCAATGTAGCCGAGGGCGTTATCGACATTGATGTATTTCTCATAGTCGGTGCCGTTGTTCAGCTCATCCAGCATATCGAGCAGAATATCGTTGTTCGATTTTTCCGACTTCATCTCAAGGCCCGTATAGAGGGAGGTATCGTCACCGAGCCAGGTCAGGTCGCTGCCTTGTCCGGTCATAACCCCTTTATACAGCGCGCCATAGGAGTTGCCGAAGTTGCGCTCCAGATAAGCATCGCCAATCTGCTCCACCGCGAGATAGAAGCCCTTCAGCTCATCGTTGACATAAATGTTAACGAAGGAGTATTTTGGCGTCGGCAGGCCCATGGTTTCGGCAAGCTCATAGGTGAGAAACTCACGCATATAAGAAGCATCACTGTAGTTATTGTTGAGGTTGATTTTGGTTATACCGAACAGGTTCTGATTTACATATTCGTCAAAAGAAATCTTGAAGCTGTAACGGTCCGAATCGCTCATCTGTACAACACTGCGCAGGCTTAAATTCCCCTTGGTCCGGATGCCTACATTGTCCATTTTGATCCCGTTGTATTCTACCGATGCTGCTTTGTATTCCTCGGCGCTGGCATTGTCCAGCATGTCCTGGAAATCATCCGGATCAATCGTAATCCGTACATCCACCACTTTGTCTTTCGGGAACACCTCGGTATCCAGACTCTGCTCCTCATTCGAGACCACCCGGTCCTGGGTATTTCCATCAGCATCGTTATTATCCGGCTGACATCCGGCCAAAGCGGCAGCCAGCAGCAGGCAGCACACCATCAGGAGGAACGGCTTACCTCTTGCTTTCATCTCGGCACCGCCTTTCCTCAGGATACGTAGTCGCCGCTGTAGCTGAGCAGCAGGGCATTTTTGACACCGGTAATATCGGAGACGGTGTTGACGAAGCCGCCTTCCTTGTCGTCCAGCCGGAGCTCAAGCGTCAGTTCAATATTGCCTTTAGTGACGGTCTTTTGCTTCACGTTGTAGCGTTTCACCGATTTGTTCAGATGGCTGTGCACCTCGCGTTCGCTGTCGTCACCCTCGCAATTAATAACCAGCAGGTACGGGGTTTCCACGGACGAGCGCTTGATGAACAGGAACAGAATCAGGCCGATAATGACCGAGCCGACAATAGCCAGCGTGAAAAAGCCGGCTCCGGTCACAATTCCCGCAACCGCCGCCCAGAACAGGAAGATCAGGTCAGTCGGATCTTTAATCGGCGTTCTGAACCGGACAATGGACAGGGCGCCGACCATCCCGAGCGACAGCACCAGGTTCGAGTTAATCGCAATAATAACGGTGGCGGTGATCATGGTCATGCCCATGAGCGAAACGTTGAAGCTTTTGGAATAGAGCACTCCGCTGAACACCCGCTTATAGAGCAGGTAGATAAAGAAGCCGATCAGAAAAGCAACTCCGAGTGTAATCAGGATTTTGGAGATGCTGATGTCGGATACAAAATTGTCCACTACCGAATTTTTGATCATATCGGAAAAGGTTGTTGCCGTGTCGTTGGCTTGTGCCGCCGTTGTTCCCGCAGCAGCCAGAGTAGATACAAAGCTCATTTTTAATAATCCTCCCAAGTATTGGTCTTCAAAAATTTACGGCAAATCACATACTTCGAAGCAGACTGCCGGTTCAAGCCTTCCAGCTGCAGCGCGATCCGGATGTACTCCGGAATGTATTCGTCGAATTTGACCTCGAAAATAATAAAGTTCTCATCCAGCGCCCGGACTGGCCGCAGCTCCTGATCAAAAATATCCGTAGCATGCAGCCCGGTCCGCAGCTCCTTGTCAAACGTAATCCGCACATTGCCGTTATGGCAGACATAGGGCTCACGCACATAATCGACGATCACCTTGGGACGAAGCAGGTTATGGCGCATCTGATTGTACAGCTCCATAAACAGCGGGCTGGATGGAATATTCAGCACCTCATAGTTGCCGGCCATGATCTGGTCGTACATTTCGCGGGTGAGCGGCTCTTTGATTTTGGCGATATAATCGTCCCTTTTGATTTTTTTCTCGAAATGGATGACATGATCCTGAACGTTGTAGATCCGGATCCGGTATTTGGCACGTTCCCTCAGGCCACCTAGCTTTTCAGCAAGGGCTGTATTATGCATATCATCAAAATAAAGGCTCCGGATATGATACTCCCCGCCGTCATCGGCATTCTGGTCCGCATCCATCAGGCTGTGCAGGCGCTGGCGCAGGATCAGATATTGATGATAGTTAATAAAAAATTTCAGCTCATGCCGGAATTGCAGTAGTTTACTCATTTCACACCTCGTTTCTCTCTCAAAAGTAACCTTCATTCACAGTACCCATCGTACGGGACAGACCTTATGATTGTCTTAAATCCGGCTGAACGTTAGCTGAAAGTTTTTACACTGCGTTAACAAAAGTCGCGAATTCCGAACACAATAAAGAAGGTGAAGTTGACTTTGAGGCTTAATGGAGGCTATCTTTGTAAACACAGTAAAGTAGTTTTCAGGAGGGACCCGTGTGAAGGATTTGAAAATCGTGCTCATCATCGGAATTATTTTTTTAATGTTAATATTGGTGGCAGTAGCGTTCGAAAGACTGAAGACGGAGCGGGCAGAAGTCGGGCGGTTACCGGGAACCCCGTATAATCTGGTAACTACATTTAAGGGGGATGAGGGAACGGGCCGCGCTTTCACCTGGTATACAGAGGATGCTGCCGCTGCCGGGCGGCTGGAGGTTGTAAAGGGGGAGAATGCCTCTTTTGACGCTGATTCAGTAATGAGGGTGCAGGCGGAAGATACAACAATCAAGACTGACAAAGGAAAAAGAGGCGTGCATAAAGCAGAGGTCAGCGGGCTTGAGCCGGGTACCGTGTACACCTACCGTGCAGGTTCAGGAGAGGATGGGGAGTGGAGTGCTGCGGCAAGCTTTACGACCGCAGAAGCGGACACTGACGAGGTAGCCTTTATTAATGTGACCGACTCGCAAGGGATTACGGCGGCGGATTTTGCGGTTTGGGGGCGGACGCTGAACAAGGCGTTTGAGACCTTTCCGGAAGCACAGTTTATTGTGCACAATGGGGATTTTACGGAGGAAGCAGGGGATTCTGCGGCGTGGAACAGCTTTTTCAGCAATGTTGATAGTATCGTTACCCGTATTCCCCTGATGCCGGTAACAGGCAACCACGATGAAGTGGATGAACAGGCGGCCGAATTCACTTCCCACTTCAATGTTCCGGATAACGGGGCCAAAGGATCACTTGCCGGTACGTCGTACTCCTTCGACTATGGGCCGGTGCATGTTACCGTACTGAACACGGAGAGCAATTTGAAAAAGCAGACCGAATGGCTGAAAAAGGATCTGGCCGGCACGGACAAGGCCTGGAAAATTGTTGCGATGCACCGTCCGGCTTATGGAGGCAATACCTATAAGAAGCTGGACGACTGGGTAGAGCTTTTTGATAAATACGAGGTTGATCTCGTGCTGCAGGGACATAACCATGAGTATTCGCGGTCTTATCCGCTGCTGGGCGGGAAGGTTGTCACAGAGAAGCAAAAGACCGCAGGGGCGGCCAGAGGTACGGTCTATGTAGTTACGAATGCTTCCGGCAACAAGTTCAATGAGAAAAAAGAAGACCAGTTCTACCATGCTGTCCATTTCCAGAACAACAAGGCGATGTTTGCGGGTATTACCATCAGCGGCAAGGTGCTGAGCTACCAGGCCTACGATGTGGACGGCATTAAGCTGGATGAATTTACACTGACTCACTAACGGTAAAGAGGCGGCTGAACGGGTTCAGCTGCCTCTTTCTTTTTGTGTAGCAAGGCTGGTTCTGTAACAGCCGGCGACAATGCTCAGCGACCGGACTGGCGCTTTAGGGTGAAGGTTTTTACAATCTGCGGAACTTCATCATTGACCATGCGTTTCAACAGGCGGATCTCCCGGCCGTATTTCTTATAATCATAGTCGTCACCGGATTTGTTGAGGAACTCACCCGGCAGCTCCTCCGGCACCGTGTAGGCATAAATTCTTCCGCCCCGGGCGGCCAGGAAGCCGTATGGGGAATCGTCATATCCTTCGTCATGCCACTGCTTCAGGGTCATTTTGAAGACGAACAGGCTCAGGACATCATCATATAATTTCCCCTTGTATTTAAAGCGGAAAAATACGCCGTATTCTGCATCCTCCAGCCGGTTGCTCCGCTCAACCGCAGTATAGATTTTCCAGGAGCGGGGGAGCTTTAGCGTGAAGCCATAACGGGGGTCCCGGTAAATGTACGATTTTGCAGATTGAGACCTGCCGGCTGGGCGTTTCAGGCGTTTTGGGGTACGAAGAAGCGTTTGGGGTGAGCGTTTACGGTGTTTTCCAGGTTTACAGGAGGTACGGGTTGAACGTTTGAGACGTTTTCCGGTGCGATGGGTGGTGCCGCTTGTGTGCTTATATTGCTTACCAGTGCGTGAGGATCTGACAATGGTGGGCTTTAACCTTTTTTCTGTTACTTTTGTGCTGCTGTCTGTGGGCTTTTGACTATATGACTTGCTCTTAAAGCTGGTACTGCCCGGAGGATTTTCTGCTTCTGCGGATAACGGTGCTACCTCTGTGCTTTTTTGTCTCCAGATCCTGCTGTTCATCATGATCACATCCCTGCATATGGTTATCCCGGTTTCAGACATAGGCATAATAACCAGGATATTCATGCCTTAGGGGATGTGACTGGACAGCTGCCCGGTCTGCAGGGAAAATGGCCGCGAAACACAAGTAAACCCCTATCATTGATTTGCATCAATAATAGAGGCTTACGTTGTTTGCACTATACCCATGTTATGCTCAGACTCCTTATCCTACACTCTTTGAACTCAGCCGGGTAGAAATCGTCCGAGGCGGCAGTAAATTTGCCTATCCTGAGCGGTAAATCTTCTCTAATTCATCCTCTGCCACGAGTGGACTGCTGTTCAACCTTCGAGCTTTAAGAAGCTCATACCATTTCGTTCGGGGATGGATTGAAAGCTTTAGCGCCAGAATCAAAGATATAGTCTCAAGCCCAGGGATTACAGCTGCTCAGGATTGCTGCGGATAAAATGTTGCTTCCCGTCAGACGTTCCTTCTAGCGGTGTAAGGTTCCCTTGAGTTGATGTCTTTAGTATACCCGGGGATGACTGGGCTGTAAAAAGCGCTAATCCTTAAAAATGTTACTATTTTTCAATTCATTCTCTTGTAAGCGCTATTATTCTGCTGTGTTCTTAGTTTTTCATCATCCGCAGCTTGCACTCTGGGTAATACCTATTGGGATCAATCCTGTATAATGTAGCCAATAGAGGAGGAGTATCAATGAAGCTGTTTCAGATGAAAACATCGCCGCTGGGCGTGGAGCGGATTGCAGAGTTTCTGGAGAATAACTATATATGTATCGGGTATCCGGGCACCGGAAATCTGGAAGCGGCCAGTCCGGAGGAAATGCTGGTCAGGCTGCTGAAGAGCGGAGCTTATCAGGGGCAGGAGCTTGAGACGGCAGTTGCCGATCTGAATCTGTTCGTGCATGAGATGCAGGACGGGGATTATGTACTGGTTGCCGACGGGCAGTGGGTGCATCTCGGAGACTTGGGGGATTATTTCTACGACGATACTTATGATAAAGCAGATGATGGACGCTGCCACCGCCGGGGCGTAACCTGGCTGAAGAGCATTCCGCAAAGCGCGCTGAACCCGGAAGCAGCTGAACTGCTTGCAGAGGAAGGCCAGATCTCCCGGTACCGCGGCACCTTGCCGGCGGCCAGAATAGAGCTGTGGATTGAAGGGTCGGGCATGGCCGATTCAGGAGCTGAAGGAAGACGTGCGCTGGTGGATGAGGTGACGGTTCTCAAAGCTGTGGCTGTCTTGAAAGAAGCTCTGCATTCGGAAGACGCGGACCGGCGTGAGCGGGCGGCAATTGCCATTCTGCAATACGCAAAATAAGCACTGACACAAAAATATAAAGAATTTCGCTACTGATAAGGGGCTTCACATACTAGTCATATCTAATATGTGAAACCCCTTATTGTTCAACAATCGTTCTTCCTTAGAATTCCTGTAAAGTGTTCCAAGGGTCTGCAAGAAGTTTTCCATCGGCAGCGCCGATGATGCCGCCTTCCAACATGCGGGCTTTGATTTTTTTCTGCAGGGATGTACGTTCCGGAAGATCGTGTATGGGAAGATCTGTCCTTCCATAAACCCATCTGATTGCGCTGTCTTTCGTCTCATCTATACGGGTCAAGTCGAACGCCTTCTGAAAGCAGACGATATTCGAGTTTTCCGGCAGCAGCTCAGCAAGGGCAGGGGAAAGCAGCCAGGAACTGCACACCATATCGGACTGTCCGTACTCCGGGTAATATTTAGCGAAAAATACCCTGGCGTCTTCATAGGACTTCCGCAAGCTTTCGCGCCTCATATCCGCATCAGCGGGGATATGGATATTGATTAACTTCTTGTCTTCATTCTCGATCATTTCGTACTCAAGGGCGCCGATGCGGAATTCGTGAAGCGAAAGCTGTCTTGGAAACCACCATCCCCACACAAACGCATATGTTCCATGCACCTTGTAATGCTCCTCAACGAATCTTGTACAGAACTTCATCGTATCCGTAAAAATGGTCTCGCTGATTCCTCTTTTTCCGTATTCCTTATGTGCCTCAGCTGCGCGAAGAAGCATGAAAGTCAGCATTTTGCTCCCATCCGGATCGTCCCCCAGAACCTCAGCTATATCTTTAACTGCCTTTTCCCGGGTGGATCGATCATACAGGGCAGCAGAATAGGGCTCTACGGTCTTTTCATCGAATCTGTTTGCAAAGTTAAGTACTGTTATTTTAATTTGATCCGGTAAGCAAATACAATCACATACTTCTTGTAAATTCATATTCATATTCCCCTTAGCAGATAATACACCGTATTTTCTCGCTTTTGCCGTTTCCCGTTAGTTGAAACAATAGAGTCTGATGGTCTGAATTCATCTTCCAAGAACACAATCGTAGTCCACTAAATTCGCTCATTCAAGAAGATTATTCCTTGCTATAATAATAACTAGAGGTTTCTATCTTCTCAATATTAATTTACACTCTATGACCCAAGCCGATCAAGCAGTTCTTCCGTTTTTTAGAGAGGATGTAAACAGAAAAAAAGCCTTCCGCGTCATGACGGAGGGCTTTATGGTATATCCTACAATTCATACAGCAGGAGCTGAATCAGATGAATTCCACGAATTCATTAACAGGCTTGCGGTAGCCACGCGGTCTGATTTTGTGCTTGTTGTCCTTGCCGATTGTTATCATCAGGACGGGAACAAGATTGTCGGGCACTTGGAGTGTTGCATTGACCGCCTCCGGTACAAATCCGATCATCGGGCATGTATCCCAGCCTCTGTCCTTGGCGATCAGCATGAACTGCATAGCAGACAAGGAGGCATTGCGGATTGCTTCATCGCGCTGGAAAGCTTCGTTGCCTTCATAAGCATCGTTGATAGACTGGATGGTACTGTCGTATTCCTCCTGGCTCATGGCGCCAAGCAGCTTAAGACCGCTGTAGATCTCCGGCGCCTGCAGGTAGGCATTTTTGTCCCCGTACACGAGGATGACAGCTGAAGCGGTATGTACCTTATACTGATTATAAGCATCCTTGCGGAGCTGCTCTTTGACGGCAGGATCGGTAACTACCTTGTAATGGGCGTGCTGCAGATTGTTGCTGGAAGGGGCCAGGCGGGCAAGGGAGAACATCTCCTCCAGCTCTGATTTGGTAATCGTAACACCTTCAACAAAATTCATGGCGGATCTGCGGGCTTGAACTAAATCTGAAAAAGTACTCATTGTTATGCCTCCGTTAGCTTATGTATTGGTTAATAAAAATCAATAGCTGATGTTTTATAATAAACTTACATTTAGTTACTTGCTAAAGATAACATGGTGTGTATGGATCGTCAATGCTTTTAAGCATGGATTCATAAATTTTTTTATAAAAAGAAGTAAATTCGAGAAAATGACATTATAGAAGTGATTATTATCACAAAATAAGGCTATACGGGTAAAAACTTTGTGACATATTTAACAAGAACGGTGGTATAATAGGCACACTGACTTTGTGAGTTAGATTAGAAAAATGCAGTTATGTCAATGTGAAGGAGAGACTAAAATGTCAGAAACGAATACGCAAACAGTGCCTGAACAGGAGCAAGCAGCAGCCGCAGCAAAGAACCCTAAGGAGGATCTGCTGGAGCAGCTGCTGAAGCCGGAGGTTCAGGAATCGCTGACACTGCTGGTGCAGGAGCTGCCGAAGCTTACCCAAATGGTCGGAGTATTATCGAAATCCTTTGATTTTGTACAGGCGGTTGCAACGGATGAGGTGCTCAAGAATGATACAGTTGGTGCTATTAAAGAAATTGCCGAGCCGGTTGTAGGGTCGGTTAAAAACATGGCAGCTACAGTTATTGAAGCAAAAGACCGGGCTGAGGCAAGTACGGAAAACATCAGCCTTTTCGGCATGATGAAAATGATCAAGGACCCTCAGGTGCAGAAGATGCTCCGTTTCATGAACGCTTATCTTCAAGTCAGCGGCGAACGCAGCACACAGAAATAGCCTGAATACTTAAATAATTACACATGTATGGACGGAGGAAAAAGAATGTCAAAACATATCGTTATTCTGGGTGCAGGGTACGGCGGCTTGCTGAGCGCGCTGACTGTGCGTAAATATATGAGCAAAGCAGAAGCAAGAGTTACCGTGGTCAATCAATACCCGACCCATCAGATCATTACGGAGCTTCACCGCCTGGCTGCCGGCAGCATCTCGGAGAAGGCCATTGCCATGCCGCTCGTTAAGCTGTTTGCCGGCAAGGATATTGATCTCAAAATCGCCAAGGTGAAATCGTTCTCTGTAGACGATAAGCAGATCAGCCTGTCTGACGGCTCAACCCTTTCTTATGATGCGCTTGTTGTCGGCCTTGGCAGCACAACCGCTTATTTTGGAATACCTGGCCTGGAGCAGTACAGCATGGTCCTGAAATCTGCAGAGGATGCCAAGAACATTCATGCCCACATTGAAAATAAAATCGCTGAATATGCGAAAAGCAAAAATTCGGCGGATGCAACCATTCTGATCGGCGGCGGCGGCCTTACCGGTGTCGAGCTAGTTGGTGAAATTGCTGATGTACTGCCTAAGCTGACCAGAAAGTACGGGGTTGATCCTAAGGAAATCAAGCTTCTGCTCGTTGAAGCCGGTCCTAAGATTCTGCCGGTACTGCCGGATCACCTGATAGAGCGTGCGACAACCAGCCTTGAAGCACGCGGAGTACAGTTCCTGACAGGCCTTCCTGTAACCAACGTTGAAGGCAACACCATTGACCTCAAGGACGGTCAAAAGATCGTTGCCAATACGTTCGTCTGGACCGGAGGGGTGCAAGGTAATCCGCTGGTTGGCGAATCCGGACTTGAGGTCAACCGCGGACGGGCGACCGTCAATGATTATCTGCAGTCCACCTCGCACAAGGATGTATTTGTTGCCGGAGACAGCGCCGTTTACTTCGCGGCTGACGGCCGTCCATACCCGCCAACTGCACAGATCGCCTGGCAGATGGGTGAGCTGATTGGTTATAATCTGTATGCAGCCCTGAACGACAAGTCGCTGGAAACGTTCAGCCCGATTAACTCGGGGACACTTGCCAGCCTTGGCCGTAAAGACGGGGTAGCCATTATCGGAGGCAGCTCGACTCCGCTCAAAGGCCTGCCTGCAACCATGATGAAGGAAGCCAGCAATATCCGTTACCTGACTCACATTAAAGGCCTGTTCAGTCTGGCTTATTAATCCTTTGCCGCGCTGTAATTCTTAAAGGCATCTTTAAGCCCCCTCGATCATCCTGAAGCGTTCATGCCTGTACAGGCACAGGAGGATATGAGGGGGTTTTGTGTTTTAGTCAGTTTGTTATTGTTTTTCCGGGTTATGGAAAATATCCGCTGTACTATTCTGCTCCCTTTGCTATAATAGCCTTGTTTATATCAATCTAATTCCGTTTAGGAGGATTTGAGATATGGGGTTCAAAGACAATGATGTGATCGTATTTATCGGCGACAGCATTACGGACTGCGGACGGGATTACATGGATGCCGGGTCACTTGGAAGCGGTTACGCACTGATGGCAGCCGCCCGGCTTGGACTGCAATATCCGGAGAAGAAGCTGACGGTATATAACCGCGGGATTAACGGCAACCGGGTGAGCGACCTGCAGCGCCGCTGGGACAAGGATTGCCTGGAGCTGAAGCCGGATTGGGTATCGGTCTATATCGGAATAAATGATACATGGCGCTGGTATGATTCAGGCTTTGAGACAACAGCAGCGGAATTTGAAGCTGCTTACCGGGATCTGATTGAAAGGACCAAGGCGGCGACGGATGCCAGGCTGGTGCTGGTTGAGCCGTTCGTCCTTCCCGTGCCGGAGGACCGGAAGGGCTGGCGCACGGATCTGGACCCGAAAATCCATGTGGTGCGATCGCTGGCAAGGGAATACGGTGCAGTGCTTGTCCAGCTGGACGGTTTGTTCGCGGCCGCATCAGTCAAGGCGGAGCCTGCATTCTGGGCGGGTGACGGCGTTCATCCTTCTCCAGCCGGCCACGCTCTGATCGCCGAGGCCTGGCTGAAAGCGGTTGGAGCGGTCCAATAGCCTCATACAGCTGTGAATGAACAAAAGACTGATCCGTCAAGGTTAAAGCTGCGGACCGGTCTTTTTTTTGGCTGACAGCCCGGCGTTTACGGTGTTTATTTTATTATGCTGCCGGAGACTGTTATAATGGATGGATACATATGGACTTGGAGGTGGAGCCTGTGAGACGGCTTCTGCTTATCGTACCAGTGTTATTGATGATTTTATTAACAGGCATTACCAATGATTTCGGTTATATTAATGCCCGGTGGATCAGTGGGGCGCAGGCAGAAGCTGGAGCTGTGTCATTGCAGGCGGACATTACCATAGACAGTCCCTTCACCTTGTCACGCAATCCGCTGCTTCAGGTGGCTGGCATACCCGGATACTTGAATCTGGAGCTGATCAGAGGCACGTACCTGGAGGACTGGAATGCACTCTCTGCGACTGGCGGCAGAAGCTGGAGCGGCGACTTCCGTCTGAGCATCACAGGGGAAGATGGAGTGCTTCTGCACACTTTTCCATTAAGTGATCAATATAATGAAGAATTACAATTTAATGATTTGTTCCAGATTGAATTCGGTGATTATAACGGCGACGGCAATCCGGATTTTACGATTGGGCAATACGGCTCAAGCAATGGTAACTTTTATAGGCTTTTTGCGATCAGCAAGGATTGCTCAATTCAGGAGCTGGCCGTTGAGCGGACTCCGGAACTGTTCATAAGCAGCACTGATAGGTATTCCGTAAAGCTGACCGAAACCGCAGAAGGCTTTACGGCAAGCCATTATGATAATTCAACCGGCCGGCTGGCGGTTCATACATACCGCTGGGATGGCGCTGTATTTCAACGGGTTCAATGAAGCTAATTAATTTAAGGAAGTGGACTGGATGACAAGCGATAATGCACAAGATTTGCAAGGTCTTCAGGCAGCAGGTAAAGTGGTCGGACATACCATTGCCGAGATGAGGAAGCAGGTAGTGCCCGGTATGACAACAGCCGAGCTTGACGGGATTGGCGCAGCGCTGCTGGAGCAGTTTGGCGCGAAGTCAGCACCAAAAGTAACCTATGATTTTCCGGGGAGCACCTGTATCAGTATTAACGATGAAGTGGCCCACGGGATACCCGGCCCGCGGGTTATCCAGCCCGGCGACCTGATTAACATTGATGTCTCGGCGGTATTAAACGGCTATTATGCAGATGCCGGAGTCTCCTTTCAGCTCCCGCCCTATAATGAGAAGCTGCTTCACCTGTGCCGCAGTACAGAGGAGACTATGATGAGTGTAATCAACCATCTGCGGGCGGGGATGAAGGTGAATGAAATCGGCCGTGTGATGGAGCTGGAGGCCGGTAAACGCGGCTATAAGGTCATCCGCAACCTGTGCAGCCACGGGATCGGCAAAGCGCTGCATGAAAAACCGTTTGAAATCCTGCCGTTTTATAATCCGCGTGTAACGACGGTGCTGAAAGAGGGCCAGGTCATTACGGTGGAGCCTTTCCTGAGTACCGGCGATGATTTTGCGGAACAGCAAAGTGACGGATGGACCCTCAGCGTCAAGGGGGGCAGCCGGGTTGCCCAGTTTGAGCATACGATTATCGTGACCAAAGGCAAGCCGATTATTTTGACGAGCGCATAAGAACTGCACTCTATAAGCAGCGTGAAGTTATACAGATTTGCATCTGGGGCTGTTCCGGTAGTCAGGTTAAGGGCTGTCCGGGGCAGCCCTTGCTGTTTTATTGTTGGATCGAAAAAGGGGGGGGCAGCGTGAAAATAGCTTTTATTCTTTTCGATGGAGTTACGTTTCTGGATTTCGCGGGCTTCTATGATGTGATCTATCGTTTGGGGCAGTTTGAGGCCGGAGAAGGGCTGGAATGGGATATTTGCGGAATGCGGGAAGAAATATCGGATGAATTGGGTTTAACAGTCAAAATAGGACGAGTGCAGCCTGACTTATCAGATTATGATCTGATTTTTGTACCGGGCGGCCTTGGAACCAGAAAACTCCGGGATGACGCTGAATACATAAAGTGGCTTCAGAGTGCAGCAGAAGTTCCCTACAAAATATCTGTGTGCACCGGTTCGCTGCTGCTAGGCGCCGCCGGTTTTCTGGCTGGCCGCAGTGCAACTTCACATCCGTCTGCCTATGAGCTTCTGTCGCCCTACTGCGCCAATGTCGTGAAAGCGCGGATCGTTCAGGACGGTAACATCATTACTGGCGGCGGCGTCTCTACATCAATAGATCTGGGGCTGTATGTGCTGTCACTGCTGGCCGGTGAAGAGGCCATGCTGACGGTGAAGCAGCAGATCGACTACCCCTACGTTACACAAGGAATTGTGCAGAGGCAGTGATAAAATTTCGTGAAGGGATGATGGATATGCGGGATAAGCAGGAGGATACCGTACCATTACAAGAGTGGACTCAAAACCGGGAGAGCTGGCCTCTGCTGGAGGAATACTTGCAGAGCCGCAGCGGTCTGCCCGGACCGCGGGCCAATCTGGAGCTGGCTGCCCGGTTCGCCCGCGGGTATGCTGGAGCGGAAATATCGGATACGACATGGATTCTGTTGATCGAATGGGCGGAAGATCCCGGCGAATATTTGCCGTTCTGTGCTGTACAGGCTTGTGCTGTCCAATATTCTTTTGCGGACAGCCATCGGCGAGACCGGATTAAGCTGATGCTTAAACGGGCAATGAACGATACCAGGTGGCGGATCCGTGAGGCGGCTGCAATCGGACTGCAGTATGTTGGCGAGTATAATTTCTCTGAGCTGCAGGAGCTGCTGGACAGCTGGCGGCCGGAGGCAACGATGCTGGAACAGCGTGCCTTTCTGGCTGGTCTGGCTCATCCGCCGCTGCTCAAATCCGGGGATCAGGCACAATACAGTCTGAATTTGGCTGCAGAAATCACAGATGGAATCCTGAAAGGTCGATCGGCCGCCTATGATTCCGAACAATTCCGGGTATTGTCCAAGGGGCTGGAATATAGCCTGAGCCTGTTCGTAGCCGCTGAACCGGAAGCGGGCTTCGCCCTGCTGGGCAGGCTCGCGGCAAGTGGTGATGAACGGATGATCAGAATTGTGAAGAGCAACCTGTCCAAGGCCAGGCTATCCAAAAAGTATCCCGGGCGGGTGGAAGAGCTGCTGGCAGGATTGACATCTGTCTGAAATGTAACTATTATAGTTGCATCTATAGCTTTTGTCTGAAGGCTTCAAAGGAGAGATACCCATGAACATCAGCACCCGATTTGCGGTTGCTATTCATATTTTGACGTTAATCGACAGCAATAAGGAAGGCAAGAGCACATCCGAATGGATTGCCGGCAGTGTGAACACAAATCCGGTGGTCATCCGGCGGCTTACCGGCATGCTGAACAAGGCCGGACTGGTGGAGGTCCGGCCAGGTGTGGCAGGTGCCAAGCTTACGCGCAGTGCGGCAGACATTACTCTTCTGGATATATACCGGGCCGTAAATGCTGTAGAGGAAGACAGCTTGTTCTCCGTGCACGATCATCCTAATCCGGAGTGTCCTGTCGGCAAGAATATCGCAGGTGCGATTGTGCCGGTCTTTTCCATGGCCCAGAAGGCAATGGAGAAGGTGCTGCAGGAGGTTACGCTCGATCAGATTGTGGACCAGATCCCGGCTGTCTGATAGAGGCTGTAACCATGTTTCGGCCTTTATCAAATTACTCTAAAAGTAATTGTAGCAAAAATGTGACATTTTCTAAATTTAAGTTGGCTTTCAGCAGGATTTTATCTGATTTTAAGGTTTGGGTAGTATAGTTGAGGTCTCCACCCCCCAGTGGATGCATTATCGTTAGATCCTGTCGTGCCTCGGCAGGGTCTATTTGTTTATGTAACAGATTGAATATTCTTTTTATCAAACCTTTACCTAAGGTTCATGTGATTTTAAGCTTCGGGCATTATAGTAATCACATGACCCCTTATAATAGACTTTGACCCTGCCGGACGTCCGCGGGGTCTTTTTTTGGATACACCAAAATGATCAGATCGCATCTCATGAAAGTAATTGACAAACTTTTAGGTTGCAACTATACTAAAGTTAGTTAAAGTGTAACGGTAACAGTTACAAGTGCATGGCAATAGTAGCTGAGGTTAACACTAAGCCGTAGAATACCGGATTATACGGAAGCGGCTATTTCAGGAGGGGTTTACCATGACGGCAACAGCAGTTTTGCATGAGGATACACAGATTGGTCTGGTTCAGATTAGAGTAAGCAATCTTGAGCGGTCGCTCGCTTTTTATCAGAATGTGATCGGATTGCAGGTTTTGCGCCAAAACGGGCGGGAAGCAGAATTGACAGCGGACGGGCAGCGGGTGCTGCTGGTGCTGCGGGAGATTGAACACCCGCAGGTGTTAAGCCGCAAGCAGGCAGGATTGTACCACTTCGCCATCCTGCTTCCGGACCGTCCTAGTCTGGGCCTGGTGCTTCGCAATCTGATCGCTTCGGACATAGAGGTAGGGCAGGGTGACCATCTGGTAAGCGAAGCGCTCTATATTCAGGACCCTGACGATAACGGGATAGAACTTTACCGGGACCGCCCGCGGGATACGTGGAAGCGTGATGCTGCCGGAGATTACATTATGACAACTGATCCCGTGGATGTGGACGGATTGCTGGCCGCTTCGGAAGGCTTAACGTGGAACGGGCTGCCTGCAGGAACTGTAATCGGGCATGTGCATTTTCATGTAGGCAGCCTTGCGGAAGCGGAGAAATTTTATGTGGCTGCGCTTGGCTTTGAGCCAACCACCCGTTACGGGAATTCGGCACTGTTCATCTCGGCCGGCGGGTATCATCACCATATTGGGCTAAATGTCTGGGCCGGCCAGGGTGCGCCGGCGACTCCGCAGAGTGCCCCGGGAATCGATTACTTCACCCTGCTGCTGCCTGACAGACAGGAGATTGCGGCTGCAGCTAGGCGGGTGCGCGAGGCCGGATATGAAGTGAGGGAGACGGCAGACGGAGCCGTTCTAACAGATCCATGGAATATCGGGATTCATTTAATCGTGCAGAACTAACAGGAGGAACTGAGATAGAACAACCGGAGCATGTCGGCGAACGGTTCACCGTTGTATCGGAATCCTGATCCGGATACGCTGAAGAAATAATTAGATTGCAGGAGGCATAACCGGGTGATGCGGTTATGCCTTCTTTCGGGATATAATAAGGTGAAAAAATCATTGGGATCGGAGCTGATGCAGCTTGGATACTTTTCTTGCCGTGCTTTTACTGCTGGGACTGATTGCGTTATCCAATGTTGTGAACAGGTTCATTCCATTTGTGCCGATTCCCCTGATCCAGATCGGGCTTGGTGTCATTGCGGCACTGTTCCCGACGGGGATACATATGCATTTTGAACCTGAGCTTTTCTTTGTGCTGTTTATTGCCCCGCTTCTGTTCAATGACGGCAGGCGGACGCCGCGCGGCGAGCTGTGGAATTTGCGGGCACCGATTCTGCTGCTGGCACTTGGCCTGGTCTTTGTGACCGTTATTGTGGCGGGATACGCGATCAACTGGATGATTCCGTCTATTCCGCTGGCGGCAGCCTTTGCACTGGCGGCCATCCTGTCGCCGACCGATGCAGTTGCGGTCAGCTCGCTGGCCGGAAGGGTGCATCTGCCGGGCAGCATCCACCGGATTCTGGAGGGAGAATCGCTGATGAATGACGCCTCCGGTCTGGTCGCCTTCAAGTTTGCGATTGCCGCTGCAGTTACCGGCGTGTTCTCACTGCCCAAAGCGGCATTAAGCTTTGTGCTGATTGCAGCAGGCGGTCTGCTGCTGGGAGCGGTGTTGTCTTTTCTGCTGATCCGTATGAGCGTTTTTCTGCGCCGCTTCGGCATGGAGGACGTTACCATGCATGTGCTGCTGCAGATTCTTACTCCCTTTATCATCTACCTGATCAGCGAGGAGATTGGGGTATCCGGTATCCTTGCTGTTGTCGCCGGCGGTGTAGTCTATGCGATTGAGAAGGACCGGGCGGCTTCACCGCAATATAAACTTCAGCTTGTGTCGGCCAGTACCTGGTCGGTGCTGCTGTTTGTCCTAAATGGTCTGGTCTTTCTCATCCTTGGGGTGTCGGTGCCGGATGTAGTTGAGGTCATTTACCGGGATGAGTCGGTTAATAATTTCATGGTGTTCGGTTATGTTATGGTAATTACCGCACTTTTGATCGTGCTGCGCTTTGTCTGGGTCTATCTCTATTCCCTGATTGAAAGTCTAAGGTTTAAAGAGAAACGGACACCGCTCAAATCCCTGCTGATTACCTCTATTTCCGGAGTACGGGGAGCCGTTACACTGGCGGGGGCTTTTTCGATACCGCTGGCTCTTGGAGACGGAACGCCATTTCCGGAACGTGATCTCATTATCGCGCTGGCTGCAGGCGTCATTCTGATGTCGCTTGTCATTGCCAGCATCCTGCTTCCGATTCTGGCAGGCGAAGAAGAAGAAACGGTTCTCCAGGCACCGGGCAGAGGGAATCCCGAACTGGCTGCAAGATCGGTAGTCATTGATGCCGGGATGAGCATGCTGCGCAGTCTGGTCACCGAGACAGGTGAACGTGCGAACCAGCCTGCCCTGCTGGAGTTCACCGACAAGATTGACCGCATTTGTGCGCTCAGGGCAGATAACGATCCGGCAGCCGAGAAAATGCGCCGTCTGAGCGTTGAAGCCCGGCTCAGCGGACTTGAGGCGGAGCGGACCGAGCTGCGGCGGATGACGGAGAACGGGACCATTCCTGCACCCGTCGCAGTGAAGATGGAGGAAATGCTGGATCATACGGAGTCCATTCTGTGCCAGCGTTTTGATACACATGTGAAGTATTCACTTACCGAGCTCCAGCGGCTGTTCTCCGGCTTGTTTACCGGACGGCTGGGCAGTGAAGAGGGGCGGCAGGCCATCCAGAATGCCGAAGAAGCCCGCAAAGCCAAGATCGCCATGTGCCAGGCGGCAGTCAGTGCCGTCAGCAGCGGCATCAACGCAGAGAACCGTGAAGCGGCGCAGCGGGTTATTAATAAGTATGAACAAATTGAATCACGCCTGGAACAGGGCGAAGGCTGGAGCAAAGACGGGGTAATTGACGATCAGAAGCTGGAGCTGAAGCTAAAGGCAATCCAGGAGCAGCGTGACACGGTGCAGCAGATGTACCAGACCGGGGCGATCAATCTCAAGATTGCCGGCAGGCTGCGGCGGTTCGTAGATCAATTAGAGACATCAATCTGGGAGGATTAACTGTGGGGGAAAGAGCAATCGCTACGGGTGGTCTGGCTTTTGTGGAGATCACAGAGGAGCATCTGGCCGGTGTGCTGGATATTTATAATTATTATGTGCTGAATACGACCATTTCGTTTCATACTGAGCCTCAGACGCTGGAGGAAATGAGACAGTCGGTGTTAAGCGGTGATCCGCGCTATAAATCATATGCCATCCTGCAGAATGGCAGCTTGGCGGGGTATGTGCTGATTGCCAGACATAAGAACAAGCAGGCCTATGATACATCCGGTGAGATCAGCATCTATCTGCAGCCGGGATGCGGCGGGCAGGGCATAGGTGGTCAAGCGCTAAAGTTTATTGAGCAAAAAGCGGCCGAACTCCGATTCCACGTGCTTGTCGCCACCGTTTGCGCAGATAATGAGCCCAGCCGCCGCTTGTTCACTAGACACGGCTATGAGCAGAGTGCCCTGTTCAGAGAAATCGGCCATAAATTTGGCAGATGGCTGGATATCGCCAGCTATCAGAAGATTATAGGGCAGGCTTCGATCTGAACGGAAGCAGTTGCAGCCATTTAGACAGCAAACCCGAATAAAGTCCGCCTGCAGCCGGGGAGTATTCCCTGCCTGCAGGCGGACTTATTTGCGTGTAGCTATATCCTTCTCCGGCGGAACATCTGGCCCAGCACCTCGCTGAGCACCAGACCGGTAGCGATCGCGCCAGAGAGCAGCAGAGCCTGTACACCGTATTGAATCGCCTGATTATTGTCGTTCTCTACAAACTTGCGCATGGCATCATAAGCCAGTCCGCCGGGGACGAGCGGAATGATACCGCCCACGCTGAAGATGATGACCGGCATTTTGTAGGTGCGGGCAAAGAACTGGCTGATTACCCCGACAACGACGGTAGCCAGGAAGGTGGCGACCACCGTATCGAGCTGCTTGTCCAGCTCCAGATACAGCACCCAGCCAATCATTCCGGCGAACCCGCACTGCAGCAGCGCCCGTGCCGGTGCATTGAACAGAATGCAGAAGGCGGCAGCTGCGAAAAAGCTGGTAACGAATTGCAGAATCATGAACGATAGACCTCTTTCACCGCGTATATTTTAGAAAAGCGACAGCACAAGCCCGATGCCGGTTCCGATGGCGAACGCGGTCAGGAAGGCGTCAGCCCCCTTGGACAGGCCGGAAACCAGATGGCCGGCCATCAGATCGCGGACTGCGTTCGTAATAAGCAGCCCGGGAACAAGCGGCATTACCGAGCCGATAATAATCTTATCCATTTCCTGGCCGATTCCGGCTCCGACCGACAGGAAAGCCAGCAGGCCGATCAGAAAGGAGGCGGAGAACTCGGCGAAGAACCGGATCTGGACAAGCCGGTGCAGCCAGGTTGCTGCAGCAAAGCCCAGTGCGGAAACCAGCAGGGCCGGGAGCGCATCCCAGAGGCTGCCCTTGAACATTACAGTGAAGCAGGAGCCGGTCACGGCAGCGGCGGCGATCTGCATCCAGGCCGGATAGGCATGGGCGGCATCATCCACGGCCCCCAGGCGCTCGCGGGCTTCGGCTGTTGTCAGCTGGCGCTCACTGAGCCGGCGGGAGATATCGTTGACCTCCGATACTTTCTTCAGATCGGTGGTCCGTTCCGCAATCCTGAATAATTTTACAGGCTCTGTCCTGCTTGTAGTAAACATGATTACCGTCGGGGTCACATAGCTGTGGGCTCCCGGAAATCCCAAGGCTGCAGCCATCCGGGACATGGTATCCTCCACACGGTAGGTTTCTGCCCCGCTTTGCAGCATGATTTTACCGGCCAGCAGGCACAGGTCGACGATGTCATGCGCGGAAGTGTTACTGTTGTTGCTAGTGCTGTCCAACTTCGTTAGATCCTCCCCTGGAATGTTATATATCCGATTGTCGCCGCAATTCCGAAAAAGATCAACCCTAAATCATCCCCGTCAGGAAAAAGAAAAAATTTAACGGAAAAATTTTGATTTATTTTGCTGGAGTGACCGGCTCCTTCAATTATCCAGAGTCCATAATCCTGTTGCTACGCCACCGGCTATAATGGTGAGAAGGGAGTGGAAGAAGGTTTCCTTGGAAATCAGAAGCCCGCCCGCCCCGATAATCACAATATCACTCAGAAAAATAAGCACCCCGACATTAAGCGGGATATAGCGTTTCATGAATTTGGCCAGCAGATCTGTCCCGCCTGTACTGGCTTTATAGCGCAGCATCAGCCCGAGACCGCTGCCCATAATAAAGCCGCCGATGATTGCGCTGGAGATGGAGCCGATCTCGATATAATATAGAAAGTAATACTGAAGCGGTGCGAGCAGCTCAATCAAAAAGGAGGAAACTAAGAGGCCGGCTATGCTGTTGTAAAAAATATCCCGCTCTTTTAGCCAGGCGAGCAGGAAAATGGGGAGGCTGCAGCAGATAACAGCCAGTCCGATCTTGATGCCGGTTATGTAATTGATAATCAAGGCAATGCCGATTACTCCGCCATCCAGTATTTTGTAGGGGACTAGAAAAAAGTTGGTTGCAGCTGCAATAAGCAGGCTCCCCAGCAGGATAACCGCAAACCGTAAAATTGAACGCATATTCAACATCTCCACAAATAAGGCATGTCTTAATGAATATGCGGGAAACTGGAAAAAAATAGCCTGAATACAAAAAATCCTGCTTGCGCAGGATTATCAAGTGACCAGTTTCATATTCAGACAGGCACGAATGGAACTTCATGTACATGGCTCCGAGATCCTCACGGATTGACATACCCGCGGCCTGGCTGCATACAACCAGGCCGGCAGCAGCAGGTCTGAAAAGCGGATAATGCCATTTTGGCTGAGGCGAAAAATTGCCACAGGTCATATATTTCCCCGTAATGAAGCGGCTCGTCCTTCGGACTTCCGCTGAGCACTCCTGACATATGCACATCTCCTTATATTATATAATTAGGAACGTGGCTTTAGGTTGTCCGGCATAGCTTGTTTTATACAAAACCATAATAGACGAATCAAATAAAACTTGCAGCCAACCATAAAAACAACTATATTAATAGTAATGATTACGGATAGTCTGAATTTTAAATAAAGCAGGTGAACAGCGGATGGATTATACATACAAAGTGCTGCAGAGCGATCTGGATCTTCTGGCAGCCGCCTTATCAGAGATACCGGTTGCAGTAGCTGTTAAGGAATATGAGGATGATATTCTGGAGGATGGTGCACGGATCAGGGAATACACGCCGAACTCTGTGAGAATAGGCGGTTTATCTTACTGCCGGGAGCTGTATGAATTCCGTGCTTATCCGGCTGACATAAGACATTCATAAGCTCCGCATCATTTATATACCCCCATTACCTGCGTCTGCATATACTCAGATGCCTGGTATGGGGGTATTATGCTGCTAACGGGAATACAACTTGCGGTAGCGCAGCGGAGAGATACCGACCTTGCGGGTAAAGCGCCGCGAGAAGTAGGCTGTGCTCTCGAACCCGGTCCGTTCAGCAATGCCGGCAACAGATATCTCTGTCTTCAGCAGGAGAAGCTTGGCCTGCTCCAGCCGGTAGTCGGTCAAATATTCCATCGGCGTCAGGCCGTATACGCGCTTCATACAGCGGGCCAGATAATTGTAGTGAAAATGAAGCTCCTCTGCCAGGACACTGTTAGTCAGCGGTTCGGCATAATGATTGCGGATATAAGCCTCCGTCTGCTCTGCGATCTCCACGGCATGGCTGCCGGCGGTATCCTGCTGCGCAAGATCCAGCATCCGCAGCATCTCCTCGAATATCCGCTGCTGCTGCCATACTGCTCCGGAACGTCTGGCCCGGTTCAGCTGGATCAGGAGCTCAGCCTGTCCGCTACGCTCAAACGGGTCCGGCAATGCGCCGAACTGCGGCACCCGGATTGTATAAGGATAAGTAAGGAACTGGCTGAAATGGGCGTCACGGTCAGCATAGACCGGCTCGCCCTCCGCTTCCGCCCATTCTCCGACGGTATGAAAGTGAACCCAGAAAAACGTAGTCTGCTCCTCGCAGGGTTTGGCCGAATAGTGATAACGGTCCGGCAGCAGCAGCAGGCTATGACCAGCGGGCACAGCCCATTGTTTGTGCTCTTCCCCGATATACAGACACCCTTCCTCGACAAAAATCAGGTCGAATTTGCCCATTGCCCTACGGTTTGGATGCTGGTCACCACGCTGATAGACAGTCCGGTCACATTCCAGAAAATAAGGGAAGGGCGGTGCCGCCATGTGAATATATGAAGGTACGGTTGACATCGGACTGCCCCCTTTTTTAGTGTGAAATAGTACAAAAACAGGGTTGCTTCTGTTCCTGTTTTTGTTTTATTTTACCGTCTATAATGGCAATTAGCGAGGAGAAATATATAGCGGAGGGAAGAATAAAATGAACAAAATAACTCAGATAAAGAATACGCTGCCGGGCAAAACCTCAATCAAAGACGAATTCTGGGGACGCTATATCAGGCTGGTTCAGGATGTAGTGATCCCGTATCAATATGAAGCGCTGCATGACCGTGTGCCGGAAGCGGAGCCGAGCCATGCCATTGCCAATTTTGAAATCGCTGCCGGCAGAAGGACCGGTGAATTTAAGGGCTGGGTATTCCAGGACAGTGACGTGGCCAAATGGCTGGAGGCGGTTGGTTACTCGCTGAGCATAAAACGTGATCCGGAGCTGGAGCGCCGGGCGGATGAGGTGATCGAGCTGGTCGGTGCAGCACAGCAGCCGGACGGTTATCTGGATACTTATTTTATCATTAAAGAACCCGGCAAACGCTGGACCAACCTGCAGGATTGCCACGAGCTGTATTGTGCAGGCCATTTTATCGAAGCTGCAGTTGCTTATTATGAAGCGACGGGCAAAGACAGGCTGCTTAACATTGTCCGCAAGCTGGTTGATCACATCACTGCCGTATTTGGACCCGAAGAGGGCAAGCTTAAAGGATATGACGGGCATCAGGAAATCGAGCTGGCCCTGGTGAAGCTGTACCGGCTAACGGGTGAGCAGAAATATCTGGAGCTCAGCAGCTTTTTCATTGAACAGCGCGGACAGGAGCCTAACTTCCTGCGCAAGGAGTGGGAGGACCGGGGGCAGGTTACCCACTGGAGCGGTAGAACGGACAAGACGGATCTGGCCTATTTCCAGGCGCATCTTCCGGTCCGCGAGCAGAGTGTGGCCGTAGGCCATTCGGTCCGGGCAGTCTATATGTATACTGCTATGGCAGATTTAGCAGCGCTTACCGGTGACGCCGGGCTGCGCGAGGCCTGCGAACTGCTGTGGCAGAACATGACGCAGAAGCAGATGTATATTACCGGCGGGATCGGCTCTACCCATCACGGGGAAGCATTCACCTTTGACTACGATCTGCCTAACGACACGGTTTATGCGGAGACATGCGCTTCCATCGGCCTGATCTTTTTTGCAAAGCGGATGCTGGAGCTTGAACCCGATGCCAAATATGCGGATGTAATGGAACGTGCGCTGTATAACAATGTGCTTGGCTCCATGGCCCAGGACGGCAAGCACTACTTCTATGTCAATCCGCTGGAAGTATGGCCGCAGGCCTGCAGCTGCAATCCGGGCAAGCACCATGTCAAAGCAGAGCGCCAGGGCTGGTTCAGCTGTGCCTGCTGCCCGCCGAATGTGGCGCGTCTGCTCACATCACTGAATCAGTACATTTATACTGTGCACGGAGACACCCTGTATACGAACCTTTATATCGGCAGTGAATCCGTCTTTACACTTGGCGGACAGGAGGTATCTGTGAGCCAGCAGAGCAATTATCCGTGGGAGGGTGAAGTGCAATTAAAGGTGGAGCCGGCTGCAGCTGCAAAGTTCGGCATTGCGGTGCGGATTCCTTCCTGGAGCAAAGGCTTTGAGCTGAAAGTGAACGGTGAAGCGCTAGATACCGCTGCTGAGCTGGAGCAGGGATATGCTGTTATCCGCCGCGTATGGAACGCCGGGGATATTATCGAGCTGAACTTTCCGATGCAGGCAAGCCGTATCTATGCCAATCCGAAGCTGCGTGCGGATGCCGGACAGACAGCCATTCAGCGGGGACCGCTGGTCTATTGTCTGGAGGAAGCGGACAACGTCGGGATGCTCAGCTCCCTGTCATTGAATGGAACCGGAGCGTTCTCGGAGAGCTTCGATGCTTCGCTGCTCGGCGGAGCCGTCATTGTGAAGACTGACGGCTTCCGTGTAGACGAGGCGAGCTGGAATGGTGAATTATACGGCAGTACTAAGGCCGAGACCAAGCCTGTCGAGATTACGGCTATTCCATATTACCTGTGGGGCAACCGCGGCAGCGGTGAGATGAAGGTATGGATCCGCGATTAATGCCTGAAATGTCAGATGATGGGCTGAGCCTGCTGGACAGCGGCTGTCCATGAATCGGATTCGGCAGCTAATTATTACTTTGGGCAGCAAGCGGACGGAAGGGCAGAGCTGTAGCTGCATGTGTTAGACAGCAACTTTTTGCACGGCGTGGGCGTCTCATAAGTATCCGGGGTTAAGGAGGATACTTATGAGACGTTTTTATATAGTGCTGCCTGTGCTTGCAGCCCTGCTTCTGGCAGGCTGCGGAAACAACGGGCAGCTGAACAGCGCAACAGGGCAGGCAGGAGAAGCAGCGCAGCTGCAGGAAGGGACTCCGCAGCCGGACTCAGTGGAATATAAACGGGAGATCGCTTTTGACATTGATGCCATCTCTGATCCAATCGTAAATGATGAGATTAAGGCGAGCCTGAAGGCCGCACTGGAGGGGATCGTCAATGAGGATCTTGAGCAGTTCAACAGTGCCTTTACAACGCCCGATCTGGCCATGGCGAATGAGTACGGCTTCAAGACCGGAGGAGGAATTACCTTCACCGGAGTGGATTACATCTCTAACCAGCCGGAAGGCAGAGTAGTGATGAATGTGAATTACATCTGGAGTACCGCAGACGGTGAAGAGAGGGCAGACAGCCCGAATTACTGGTTCATGCAGAGCAAGGAAGGGAAGTGGGGACTGGTTACGATTGATTGATCTGGCGGGGAATGTTCGATTGCTTAGCTAATAGAAGATACTTTAGTGTCCTGCTCATAGGGTACTGTTAGAGCATACTTCAATTTTTAGTAACGTCTTATCTTTGATGCTGTAAAAAATGCACTACTCCACGCCGTGGCCTTATCTTTCTAACCAGACTGTGAAGCGGCTCTCGGCTATCATGACTAATGTGTTTAACTGTACTTTGTACAACTAAAGCACCTGTTTTTTTGCGGAAATGGAGTATAGCTGCACTTTGTACACTTAAAAGTACTGAAAGTCTCTGAATTAGGCTATCCTGCCTGTTTTAGTTGCACCGAATACACTTAAAGCGCACAAAGGCAACTATTTACCGGATTTAGTTGCATAAACTGCAGGTAACCGGCTTACTCGCACGTTACTCCCGGTAACATAAAACTCCCAGCAATTATGAACCCGGCAGCCTTACACAAAGAATAACCCGGTTACACCGCATCTGCGGGTAACCGGGTTATTTTACATACTAAATCCGTCTAAGCGTCTAATTAACCAAGCTCTACAACAACCTGGTGCACAGCGCCGTCGCCTACCGGTGTAATGATGTTGCCATCAACAGCAGCGCCGTCGAGAGTCAGGCTGGTAACGCCCTTGGACACATGGTTCGGGTTCTTGATCGTGATGACATAAGTGTCGCCGCGGAAGACGCGGGTGATTTCGAAGCCGTCCCACTCGGAAGGGATACAAGGGTCTACCTTCAGACCGGCAAAATCAGCCTGGATACCAAGGATTGACTGGGTAATCGCTACATAGTTCCATGCAGCAGTACCTGTCAGCCAGGAGTTCTTCGCTTCACCGTGACGTACAGCGTCTTTACCGGCGATCATCTGGGAGTACACATAAGGCTCCATACGGTGTACTTCACTGATGTCCTCCAGGTAGGCAGGAGCGATTTTTTTGTAGATTTCGAACGCTCGGTCCCCGTGTCCAAGCACAGTTTCAGCGATCATGATCCACGGGTTGTTGTGGCAGAAGATACCGGCATTTTCCTTGTAGCCCGGAGGATACGTGGAAATTTCGCCAAGATTCAGATAGTACTTGGAGTAAGCAGGCTGCTGCAATACGATACCGTATTCAGTATCCAGGTGCTCCTCTACAGAAGTCAGGGCCTTGGCTGCCTGGCCGCCTTCAACGCCGATGCCGGCCATAACGCACATACCCTGCGGTTCGATGAAGATTTTGCCTTCTTCGTTTTCGTTGCTGCCGATCTTGTCGCCATAGTGGTCGTAAGCGCGCAGGAACCAGTCTCCATCGAAGCCGTGAGTCAGCGTGATTTCACGCATGTTCTCGATCTTGGCTACAGCGTCTGCAGCTACATCGTCAAGTCCGCGCATGCGGCAGATTTCGGCATAGTCCGGTCCAACGAAGACGAATAGTCCGGCGATGAACACGGATTCTGCTGTACCGCCTGCGATATTCTCAGTAGTCTGGAACGATTCACCCGGAACGGTGGAGAAGCAGTTCAGGTTAAGGCAGTCATTCCAGTCCGCGCGGCCGATCAGCGGCAGGCCGTGAGGTCCGAGGTTGTTAGTAACATGCTCAAAGGACAGCTTCAAGTGCTCAAACAGGGTAGCAGTGTGGTCCGGATTGCTGTCAAAAGGAACCTGCTCGTCAAGAATCGAATAGTCGCCGGTTTCCTTAATGTAAGCAGCTGTTCCCGAGATCAGCCAGAGCGGATCATCGTTGAAGCCGGAGCCGACTTCATTGTTGCCCTTTTTGGTAAGCGGCTGATACTGGTGGTACGCGCTGCCGTCAGGGAATTGGGTAGCAGCGATGTCGAGAATACGTTCTCTGGCACGCTCAGGAATCTGGTGAACGAAGCCGAGCAAGTCCTGGTTGGAATCGCGGAAGCCCATACCGCGGCCGATCCCGGATTCGAAGTAGGAGGCGGAACGGGACATGTTGAATGTAACCATACACTGATACGGATTCCAGATGTTAACCATCCGGTTCAGCTTGTCGTCACCGCTCTGGATCTGGTATTTGGACAGCAGGTTATCCCAGTGTGCAGCCAGAACAGCAAGTGCAGCGTCAACCTGGTCGTCTGTTGCGAACTGATCGATAACAGCCTGTGCCGGTTTTTTGTTGATGACATTCAGTGCTTCCCATTTCTCATCTTCCGGGTTCTCGATATAGCCGAGTACGAAGATAATGGACTGCTGTTCGCCCGGTTCGAGCGTAATATCCAAAGCGTGGGAGCCGATCGGCGACCAGCCGGAAGCTACGGAGTTGCTTGCCTGTCCGGTAGCGACCACAGCAGGATTGTCCAGTCCGTTAAACATACCAAGGAAGGATTCACGGTCGGTGTCGAAGCCGGCCAGCGGTTTATTAACAGAGTAGAAAGCGTAGTGGTTTCTGCGCTCACGGTATTCGGTTTTGTGATAGATAACAGAATCCTTGACTTCAACCTCGCCAATGCTCAGATTGCGCTGGAAGTTGGTCATATCATCATGGGCATTCCACAGACAGAACTCGGCAAAGGAGAACAGCTTAACCGATTTCTTCACATCGCCTGTATTCTTAACAATCAGGCGGTGAACTTCGGCATTGTGGCCCATCGGTACAAAAGCAAGCTGGTTAACGGAAATACCATTGCGCTCACCAGTGATGGAAGTGTAGCCAAGACCGTGGCGGCACTCGTAGAAATCGAGGTCACGCTTAACCGGCATCCAGCCCGGAGTCCAGAAATCACCGCCGTCATGCAGGTAGTAGTAGCGTCCGCCGTTGTCCAGCGGAATATTATTATACCGGTAACGGGTAAGTCTTCTCATCCGTGCATCACGGTAGAAGGTGTAACCGCCGGCAGTATTTGAAATAAGACCGAAAAATTGCTCGTTACCGAGGTAGTTGATCCATGGATAAGGTGTTTTAGGGGTGTTGATTACATACTCTTTGCGAGTGTCGTCAAAAGTTCCGAATTTCATTTAGGAGAGTCTCCTTTCGATTGTGAACGCGCGTTTACGGGAGTCAGAAAAAATTCCCTCGGGGCAAAGGGAGTTTCTCTTGAAAAATAAGATATTATATGCTCTTTATGTTGCTTTCGGCGGCTGACAGGAATCTCTTTCGACCAGCCTGGCCGGAAAGCTGATGGTGCTGAAGGTCGGCTGCTGCGAATCACAGAGCTCAATAACCTTCTCGACGGCAGCCTTGGACATTTCATAAATCGGCAGGCGCACAGAGGTAAGCTTGGGATGAATACGGGCAGCGAGCTGCACGTCATCGAATCCGGCAATGGAGATGTCCTCAGGCACGGAAATACCGTGTTCAGCGAACGCTTCCATAGCGGAAATCGCCATATCGTCGTTGGAGGAGAAGAAAGCGGTCGGCAGCGGACTGCCTGAAGCAATCAGCCTCTTAACCTCTTCATAAGCCTTCTCCTTCAAAAAATCGCCCTGCAGGACAAAGTGCTCATTTGGAGTTAACCCGTGGCGCTTCAGCGTATCCGCATAGGCCATGTAACGTTCCCTACCGGAATAAGTGTTCATCCGTCCGCAAATCATACCGATTTCCTTGTGGCCAAGTCCGATCAGATGCTCAATGGCTTCGACCGTGCCCTCATAATCCTTGGAATTAACGATAGCCAGATGATTGCGGTCCAGGTGCTCGGCCATGATCTCTGAAATATCATAGTCAATCAGCACAAGCGGGGAGTCCAGCCCTACCATTTCCCGCACGATATCAATATCCTTCTGGGTGCCGACGATAATACCGCCGTCAATCCGTTTCTGCAGAAAAGCCTGCTTGACCTTCAGGAAATCATCGGGGGAGTAGACGGTGTGGATCAGCACATAACAGCCTCTGGCATTCGCCGTGTCGACAACGGCATCGACGAACGGTGCAAAGTAGTTATTCTGGTAGATCCGGGTCGTGTTCTCCTTCTCGTTCATGCTGATGGCAAAAAGTCCGATCGTATCGGTCTTCTTGCCGGCCAAAGCCCTGGCAAAGCTGTTGGGCTCATACTGATGCTGCTCAATAACCTTCAGCACCTTGGCCCGCGTCTCTTCAGGGACATTGGAATAGTTGTTGATCACGCGGGATACCGTGCTTCGGGACACCCCTGCGAGCCTCGCTATATCTTCGCTGCGCATATTGCCCCCTTTTTGCCAGAATACAAGGACCTGATATGTATCCATTAAAATGAATGTCCTCGTATATCAAGCGGAAACAGCTGCCAACCGGTTAAGGCCGGGTAGTTGTTCAACTTGTAAACGCGCGTTTATGAGTTCATTGTAAAATAAAACGTTCCAGAAATCAATTATCTATATTATGATCGAAAAAATAGAAACTGAAGGGATGGCAGAATGTGATTTTTAAAGCGATAGATACAGAAACAAGGGTAGCAGCACTGAAAATTAGCGGAGCCATAATAATATCGAAAGGAAAGCTTCATCAGCTCCAAGGTTTACCGGGTTTTTGTGCAGTGACGGACGGAACAGTCCGAGCGGCGGTTTACTATTACTGTGAGGGTGGAGAATGCGAGATTGTGTCGCTGGATAGCACGCTGGAGAATGCCGGCATCGGCACCAGGCTCATTGAGCTGGTGATCGATGAAGCGGTACGTCTTGGCTGTTCCAGAGTATGGCTAATCACCTCCAACGACAATACGCGGGCAATCCGCTTTTATCAAAAACGGGGTTTTGACATGGTTGCCGTACACCGGGATGCCATTACAGAAGCCAGAAAGCTGAAACCTTCTATACCACGTGTGGGATATAACGGTATACCGGTGCGCCATGAGGTGGAGTTTGAGTTCAGGCTTTTTAATGGAATTGAATTGAAGTATGTAAATTAAGCGAACAGAGTTTATTGGGGCAAACAGGATTATCTTGGGCTTCATCACATTCCGGAGTTTGATATTTCCACCGGCGACTGGCAGGACCTGTTCCGTTACACGCCGGAGCTGATTATGCTCGACGACGGTGTTCAGCGCTGGCATCTCGAGGAATGCCGCCAGGTGGCACCGCTGTTCAAGCACCCGTTTCACCAGGAGAACTGGCGTGCCACGCTGCGTTCGGCGGCAGTGATTTTCGGGCTGACGGGACGTGTACAGGAGGTAATCGGCCAATATGAGCAGAAGGCGCGTGATGCCAGGCTGCTGCTAAACCGTTCTGCGGGCACGCAGACTGTAGCGGTGCTCCGGATTTATTCCGGCGGAATTATGCTGTACGGATGTGAGGGGCTGGGTTACACGGGAGAGGTGCTGCACCGCGATCTTGGACTGCAGCCGCATCACCTGGTCCGCCAGCTGTGCCGGGGAAGGAAGCAGGTAAATCTCAGCGGTGAAGCACTGGCGCAGCTGACTGCAGATCATTTGTTTATTACCTTTGACCGGCAGATGGGGGGAGGCCGTGAGCTGCTTGAAACCCCGCTCTGGCGGAAGCTTCCTGCTGTACGCAGCGGCTGTGTCTATGAGATGGATTTTATGGCCTGGATGAATTACGGTGTGATGTCCCATCAGCGTAAAATTGCTGATGTGCTGCAGGTGCTGGCATAAGGCTGGTTCATCACAATTTTTCGATTGCGGATAATCCGCTATAATAAGGATTATTACACGGGCGGAAAGGGAGGTTCTCATTGGAAAACAAGGCGGAAGACCAGGTATTTCATCTGCAAAAGCATACGGATGAAGGCTTGCCCCGGATTATCCCGTTAGGGGATTCGGCTGTGTCAGTAATCTTTGAGGCAGCGATCAGTCCGCAGACCCACCGCCGTGTCAGGGCAGTTTGCAGCAGGCTGTTTTCCGCTCCTTTTACAGGGATGATTGAATTTGTCCCGTCCTTTCACTCGGTTGCTGTATATTACGATGGGCCGGCTGTCCTTAGAGCCTATCCGCAGTATATCGACCAAGGTGAAGAATATTATCCCTTTCCAATAGTAGCTGCCCTGCTGGAGGAGATGTTGAAGCTTGCTGAGGAACAGAATGATCAGGTTCCAAGAATAGTCAGCATTCCTGTGTGCTATGGAGGTGAAACCGGTCCTGACCTGGAGTTTGTGGCGCGGCATAACGGGCTCTCGGTACAGGAGGTTATTGATATTCATTCATCGGCTGATTATCTGGTGTATATGCTTGGTTTTGCCCCGGGTTTTCCGTATCTCGGAGGACTGTCTCCGGCGATTTCCACTCCGCGGCGGCCTACACCGCGGCTGGCTATCCCGGCAGGCTCGGTCGGGATTGCGGGTGATCAGACCGGCGTCTATCCGCTGGAGACGCCGGGCGGCTGGCAGCTGATCGGCCGGACACCGGTTGCCCTGTTCAGGCCGGATGCTGTTCCGCCGGTGAGGCTTCAGGCCGGCGATCTAGTCCGGTTCTATCCGATTTCGTACAGCGAGTTCTCCGCCTGGAAGGATGATAGGCTATGAGTCTGCTGATCATGAAGCCGGGTCTGCTAACTACTGTCCAGGATCTGGGAAGATACGGCTATCAGCAATACGGAGTGATTGCCGGCGGTGCGATGGACAGCTATGCTCTGCGTATGGCCAACCTGCTGGTTGGCAACGAAGAGCAGGCAGCCGGGCTGGAAATGACGGTGCTTGGACCGGAAATTACGTTTGCCGCTCCTGCGCTTATTGCTGTCTGCGGCGGCGGGATGGCGCCGCTGCTGGACGGGCAGCCGCTGCCGCTCTGGCGGACAGCCTATGTGCCCAAAGGAACCCGGCTGCATTTCGGCCGCCTGCCCGGAGGATGCAGGGCTTACCTCGCCGTTGCCGGAGGAATCGATGTACCGGTTCAGCTGAACAGCCGCTCAACCTACCTGCGCGCCGGAATCGGCGGCCATCAGGGCCGGGCTCTGCGCTCCGGCGATGTGCTGCCTGTCGGCACGCCTTCGAGCAGGGCTGCAGCCTGGACAGAACGGCTGACCCGTGTGCGGGGCACCGGAAGCATAGTCAGTGAGCCGTTGAATAACAGGCAGCTTGAAGAGCGGTCAGCCGTAAATTCAGGAGCGGAGGCTGCAGCTACCGCTGCCTGGTATCCTGTGCCGGCGATGATTCCTGATTATCCTGAAGCTCCGGTCATCCGGGTCATTGAGGGCGAAGAGTACGAAATGTTCAGCTCTGAGAGCCGCCGGCGCTTTTTGTCTGAGCCGTATACGATTCTCCCCGAATCGGACCGCATGGGCTACCGTCTGTCCGGCAGCGCTCTGTCACTGGTACAGGAACAGGGTCTGGCCTCAGCGGCAGTCACCTTTGGGACGATCCAGGTACCTGCCGAAGGTACCCCGATTATCTTGATGGCGGACCGCCAGACAACCGGGGGTTATCCGAAGCTGGCGCAGGTGATTACGGCTGATCTGTCGCTTCTTGCACAGGCACCATCTGGCAGCCGGGTCCATTTCCGGCTCGTCACGCTGAGAGAATCGCAGGAGCAGCTGCTGCAGCGGGAGCTTGAGCTGCGCCGGCTTCGGCTCGTGCTGCAGCATGTGTAGCAGCCTGCAAAAATACATACTGGAGGCTACAGCCAATGAAATCTGTTGATTTGAACTGTGATATGGGCGAGGGCTTCGGTGCATACCGGATTGAGCCGGAGCTGATTCTGTTCGGTCTGGCCGGCAGCGAGCTGATCCGGGCCGGTAACAGGGCCGGACTGCGCACAGCTAGTGAGGTTTTTGCCGACCGCACCTACCAGAGTGACGGGGCGTTAACGCCCAGAAGCCGGCCGGATGCACTGGGGACAGATGAACAAGAGGCGCTGCACCAGGTTCTGAGCATGGTACAGGAGGGCAAGGTCTGCTCCACGGACGGAATAGATGTAGCTATAACAGCTGAAACCATCTGTTTGCACGGCGATGGTCATCATGCCGTTGCATTGCCTTAGCGATCCGCGGCTCCTTAGAAAATGCAGGATTAGCAGTGCAACGCATCCGCAGAGGATAAGCCGGCACATATACTATTAGATTTTAATTTGAAAAGAAACCCCGCTTGCAGAAATGGCAGCTGTTGCCCATTTCCGAAGCGGGGTTGTTTGATAGGTTTGAATATTCGTGTAATAAGTCCGGTCATAACGCCAGGTTAATCCTCCGAGCCGGTCCGCAGCAACAAGGCTTCATCAATTCCGGGCTGATCGCTGAACCGTTCAAGCTCGTTGTATGCCGGGATACCGTGCATAGCCATGTCCAGACCTTCTTCTTCCTCGGCAGCGCTCACGCGCAGTCCGACAGTCCGCTGAATCAGCTTGGCGGCCCCATAGCTCATGACAAAACCCCATGCCATTACAACCACAACACCTAGCAGCTGTACACCGAGCTGGTGAAACTGTCCGGTGGTAAACAGACCTTCCTGTTTATCAAAAAGACCGACAGCCACAGTTCCAAAAGCTCCGTTAATTCCGTGTACCGCAACAGCGCCTACCGGATCGTCCACCTGCATTTTATCGATGGCCAGTGTACCCAGAATAACTAATACACCCGCAATCAGGCCGATCACAATAGCGGAGTAGGGGCTGACAAAAGCACATCCGGCAGTGATGCCGACCAGACCGGCCAGCGCGCCATTCATGGTCATGCTCGGATCAGCTTTGCCGAAGCGGAACATGGTGAAGATCATGGCCGATGTGCCGCCGGCAGCTGCAGCCAGCATCGTATTCAGAGCAATTACGGAAAGGCTGGAATCCGCTGCATTCAGCGTGCTTCCGGCATTGAAGCCGAACCAGCCGAACCAGAGAATGAAGGTGCCTGCCGAAGCAAGCGGAATGTTACTTGGGGCAAATACGTTTACGCTGCCATCCGTATTGAACCTGCCCCTGCGGGGTCCAAGCACTTTGGCAAAGGCAAAAGCTGCAGCTCCGCCGAGCGCATGGATTGCTGCCGATCCGGCGAAGTCCTTCATGCCCAGGCGGGCCAGCCAGCCCGCCGGATTCCAGACCCAGTGGCCGGAGACCGGATACAGGATAGCTGCTACGAATAAAGCAACAAGTATGTAGGCTTTAAAAGACATCCGCTCCGCTACCGCCCCGGAAACGATAGAGATGGCAGCGATGGCGAAGCCGATCTGAAACAGAACATAAGCTGATAGCGGAAGGTTTAAATCTATATTCAGAGACTGTGAAGCCCCCCAGAAATCGAAGCTGATCAGGCCGGCAAAATCCTTTCCGAACATGATGCCGAAGCCAACCAGAAAAAAAGCCAATACCCCGACGGTAAGATCAACAAAAATCTTCATGGTGACATTCACCGCATTTTTCGTCCGCACAAAACCCGCCTCGAGCAGGCTGAAGCCGCCCTCCATAAACACAACCATAGCCGCAGCCAGCACAACCCAAACCGTATTTAAAGCGATATCCGTTCCGGCATTCATGATGTTACCCTCCCTGTCACATATACAACACAGTAATGATATAAGGGGAGGGCAGAAAATGTCAACATCAAATGTTATGTTTACTCACACCAATTTTAGCTAAAAGTCAATGTTGATTTGCACTTATCTACATATCACTTTGTTTTAACTCATCGATCGTTTCGTCAGCTTTGCCGGTCCGGATGTTGTACATCTCGAGCAGCGGGAGCACAAAAATCTTGCCGTCACCCATTTCTCCGGTCTGGGCCGTAGCAATAATAGTCTTGACCGTTTCGTCCACTTTATGGTCAGACACGACGATTTCAAGTTTGATTTTGTGGTGCAGATTGACGGTATACGATTTGCCTCTGTACACTCCGGTCGTGTTTTTTTGCTGGCCGCGTCCCTGGGCCTGAGTGACGGTGAATCCGGTGACCTCAATTGCGCGGAGTGCGTCGATGACTTCCCTGAGCTTTTCAGGACGGATGATCGCTTCAACTTTTTTCATATCGTTCCTCCAAAAAATCAGTGTAGCTGCAATGTGAATTGTACCACAACATTTGCACTCACAGGTATCTCATAAAAACGGAAGCAGTAAGGAATATAGAAGGAAAGATGAGCGGGGTCGCGAAATATATTTTAAACAGGATTGCTGTTAAAATAACAACTTATATGGTTATTTCAGAATCAGCAGAGGGTCCGTCGCCCTCATGTCTGCAGTATGTAACGCAGGCGCAGCGGGAATCGGGTCAGGCAGGTCAGAATTATGCTTAATTCTATTCCTGAGTCTGCGGTGAATGAAATTCAGTATGCTGAACGCACACTGGCTTCTGAAATTGACATCAGGTTGATTAAGAACGATCAGCGGTCGATCCGGGTTCAATATGACAAACAAGAAATCTACGCCGCAATAACGGAATAAGCGGAGCCGAGAGTGTTTTTCCGTCCAATCAGCCGGGTTAAAAGACTTCTTCGATCATAGGCTGCAGGAGTGAGGGGGTGGGCGAGCAGATTGTAGAAGGCCACTGTCAGCAGTTGATTACTGCAGTGGCTTTTTCCTATTAAAATCCAGTTCGTGTAGTCGTTCACCGTTTTGCAGCTACATTTTGTATTAACAGATTGTTGTACTTTGCAGCATGCTTTTGTTCATCGAGGATGATGCCGTACAAAGTATCCTTATAGACACCATACGGTAGGCCAAACCAGATCTTCCGGTACTTCTCAACTGCCGATAATTCACCTTGAAAGGCTTTTTGTAACCCGGACATATACGAATCAACCTGCTCAGGAACCTCATTGCTGATACCAGTCACTTCATATCCCGTAATTTCTTTGTACATCTGCCGGAACATTTGATTATGGGTCCGTTCGTCATTGCGGATGGAGGTGATCACATCGACTTGTCCCTGGTCCGGAGCAAGCTGAATAAGCTGATTATAGAAGAGCTCGTCATTTCGTTCCCCTTGTACCGAGTCCTTCATTAACTGAAGCGCTTCTTGAGTTGAGGTAGCCCAAACGGGTACAAAAGTTGAACTGCGGGGAAACGGGTAAACACCATACGCCGGATATACGCTATACATGAGTGTGAGCCTCCAATAGGTAAAGGATTTACGATAATCATATGCACATTAGCCTAATCTGTGAATGATTACCGTACATGTCTCCAGAAGGTACACATCCGTGTAACGAAGAAGTACAATAAAAAAGAAGGGGCTGTCCCAAAAGCCATGAAATGGCTACTTGGGACGGCCCTTGGTTTGGAGTAGGATGTACGTATTCACTTGGGTGGACGCTCCGCGA
>NZ_JARXXP010000039.1 GCF_029893965.1 Paenibacillus sp. PastM-3 | reverse complement strand
GACGAGGTAGATAGGTTGGAGGTGGAAGTGCAGCAATGCATGGAGCTGACCAATACTAATCGGTCGAGGGCTTATCCAATATTAAATCGCAGATTTGTTTCGGATTCAGTTTTCAGGTGATTAAGCCTGTAACGTTTGGTGGCGATAGCGGAAGGGTTCCACGCGTACCCATCCCGAACACGACCGTTAAGCCTTCCAGCGCCGATGGTACTTGGACCGAAGGGTCCCGGGAGAGTAGGACGCCGCCAAGCGGATAATATTCCCTGATAGCTCAGTTGGTAGAGCACTCGACTGTTAATCGAGTTGTCACAGGTTCGAGTCCTGTTCGGGGAGCCATGCTCTCATAGCTCAGCAGGTAGAGTGCTTCCATGGTAAGGAAGAGGTCACCGGTTCGAATCCGGTTGAGAGCTCCACAAATTTTTTAAGGCCCGTTGGTCAAGGGGTTAAGACACCTCCCTTTCACGGAGGTAACAGGGGTTCGAATCCCCTACGGGTCACCAATTATTTAATGCTTTTGGTTATACATACGGAGGCTTAGCTCAGCTGGGAGAGCATCTGCCTTACAAGCAGAGGGTCGGGGGTTCGATCCCCTCAGCCTCCACCATAATCGTTATCCTATTGAATGGTTATGGTAGATATGTTACATTATAGGGGATTCGCCAAGTGGTAAGGCAACGGACTCTGACTCCGTCATCATAGGTTCGAATCCTATATCCCCTGCCAATTGCGAGCCATTAGCTCAGTTGGTAGAGCACCTGACTTTTAATCAGGGTGTCGAAGGTTCGAGTCCTTCATGGCTCACTTTGATTAAAAAGTACTCTGCGCGTGTGGCGGAATGGCAGACGCACCAGACTTAGGATCTGGCGTCGTAAGACGTGGGGGTTCAAGTCCCTTCACGCGCACCACTTAATATGCGGACGTGGCTCAGCGGTAGAGCATCGCCTTGCCAAGGCGAGGGTCGCGGGTTCGATTCCCGTCGTCCGCTCCATAATTTGCGCCCTTAGCTCAGCTGGATAGAGCGTTTGACTACGAATCAAAAGGTCAGGAGTTCGAATCTCTTAGGGCGCGCCATTTTTTCGGGATGTAGCTCAGCTTGGTAGAGCACCTGGTTTGGGACCAGGGGGTCGCATGTTCAAATCGTGTCATCCCGATTTTCATCTTTGCGGGTGTAGTTCAATGGTAGAACTTTAGCCTTCCAAGCTAATAGCGTGGGTTCGATTCCCATCACCCGCTCCATAATTTTATATTGTTTCGGGATGTAGCTCAGCTTGGTAGAGCACCTGGTTTGGGACCAGGGGGTCGCATGTTCAAATCGTGTCATCCCGATACTACAGCTTCGCCTGACAGAAACTCCTACTTCGGTAGGGGTTTTTTGTTTTATTTTTACTATGATTATTTTGAATGAATTTTTTAGTAAAAATTATGATGGCCTTTAAGGCCTTCTATAGGCTCTTCTAAGCTGCGTGTGTGTTTTAGACGCTGGAAAGTAGGGGGTGACACGATAACCCGAAAGAGGCGATTCTAGAAGCTCTTAACCTCGATATAGCCGTGGTAAACTTATTTTATCACCCGCATTCAATAACCCCAATTTCCATTCTTCCGTAATCCGTGTATAATGCAATCAATACCTACATGCCGTGTAAACCTTGCACATAAATACTCCAAAGGGCAGCCATTATAATGAAATAAAATACATAAATATTTTATGACTGTATAATGAATGAATTTGGTGTATAATCGTAATTACTGCAGCGCTTTACAGCGCAATAAGTTGGAGATTTCCGATGGGTATTACTGTATGATATGAGGAAAGCTTCAAATAGACAATGTTAGGACATTGATCCGGAAGAGGATGGGGGGAGCAGCATGACCGAACTTACGACAGCTGTCAGCAAAAGCAATTCCAATAATCTGCTGCGGCGTGACGTACGGTTCCTGGGGAACATCTTGGGCGAAGTCTTGGTTCACCAAGGCGGTAACGAACTGCTGGAGGTCGTGGAGAAAATCCGTGAGACCAGTAAATCGCTTCGCTCATTATTTTTGCCTGAACTGCACAATGAATTTAAAGAGCTGATTGGCTCATTGGATCCTGAGAATCGACACCAGGTAATACGGGCGTTTGCCATTTATTTTCAATTGGTAAACATCGCTGAGCAGAATCACCGGATCCGCCGTAAGCGGGACTATGAGCGTTCTGCAGGGGACACGGTACAGCCGGGATCTATCGAAAGTGCGATTCAGGAGCTCCGTGAACGTGATTTCTCCCAAGAGGATGTTCATGACATTATGAACAACCTGTCATTGGAGCTGGTCATGACCGCTCACCCTACGGAAGCAATGCGGCGGGCCATTCTTGATATTCACAAGCGGATATCAGATGATGTAATGGGGCTCGACAATCCGACACTGACATTCCGTGAACGCGAACAGCTCCGTGAGAAACTGCTGAATGAAGTTATTACTCTGTGGCAGACAGATGAATTGCGTGACCGCAAACCGACAGTACTGGATGAAGTGCGGAACGGGATGTATTATTTCCATGAGACGATTTTCCAGGTGCTGCCGGATGTATATCAGGAACTTGAACGATGTTTGAGCAAATACTATCCGGGACAGAATTGGCATGTGCCGACATACCTGCGTTTTGGATCATGGATCGGTGGAGACCGTGACGGCAATCCGTCCGTAACGGCGGCGGTGACGCTACAGACGCTTCGTCTGCAGCGCAAGCTGGCTATCCGGGAATATCAGCGCATTATGCGTGAACTCATGCAGTATCTCAGCTTTAGTACAAGCATCGTCAGCGTTACAGAAGAACTGCTGGATTCGATTGAAGAAGACCGCAAGATCATTAAACTGAACCGGATTGATGCCTGGCGCAATGACAATGAGCCTTACCGGATTAAGCTCAGCTATATGATCTCGAAGACACAGAACGTGCTCGACGACGAGAAAAAAGGAACGCCGGAGCGCTACACGACTCCGCAGCAGTTCATAGATGACCTGAATGTGATTGATCGCAGTCTGCGGCATCATTATGCCGACTATGTAGCGGATACTTACATTAAGAAGCTAATCCGGCAGGTGGAGCTGTTCGGCTTCCACACTGCGGCATTGGATGTCCGCCAGCACAGCCAGGAGCACGAAAATGCAATGGCCGAAGTCCTGGCGAAGATGAACATTACCCAGGACTACGCCAAAATGCCGGAAGATGAGAAGGTGAAGCTGCTTGAGTCTCTGCTCAACGATCCGCGGCCGCTAACTTCCCCGTACCAGTCGTACAGTGAAAGTACAGAGGAATGTCTTGCGGTATACCGCACGATCTATCTGGCGCAGGAGGAATACGGCAAGCAGTGTATCACCAGTTATCTGATCAGTATGGCGGAAGCAGCAAGCGACATTCTGGAAGTAATGGTATTCTCCAAAGAAGTTGGCTTGTTCCGCAAGGACAACGATGGAACTGTAGTTTGCACATTGCAGGCTGTACCGCTGTTTGAGACCATTGATGACCTGCACAACGCGCCGCAGATTATGAAGCGGCTGCTCAGCATGCCGATCTACCGTGAAGCGGTACGGGCAATGAACGACCTGCAGGAGATTATGCTCGGCTATTCCGACAGCAATAAAGACGGCGGTGTGGTTACTGCGAACTGGGAGCTGCGAGTTGCGCTGAAGCAGATTACGGCTACAGCGGATGAATTCGGCATCAAGCTGAAGTTCTTCCACGGGCGCGGCGGGGCGCTTGGACGCGGCGGCATGCCGCTGAACCGCAGTATTCTTGCCCAGCCGGCTTCCACAATCGGCGGCGGAATCAAGATTACGGAGCAGGGTGAAGTGATCTCTTCCCGTTATTCCATGCAGGGCATTGCTTACCGGAGTCTGGAGCAGGCTACATCGGCACTGGTGACGGCAGCCATTCACGCCAGAACGCCGGAGGCAGATCTGTACGAAGCCAAGTGGGATGAAATTGTAGCCCGTATCTCTGAAGTTTCCCTGACCAAATATCAGGACCTGATTTTCCGTGATCCGGACTTCCTGACCTTCTTCAAAGAGGCGACACCTCTGCCTGAGGTGGGCGAGCTGAATATCGGTTCACGTCCATCCAAACGCAAGAACAGCGACCGCTTTGAGGATCTGCGTGCGATCCCGTGGGTATTTGCCTGGACGCAGAGCCGCTACCTGCTGCCGGCCTGGTATGCTGCCGGAACAGGGCTGCAGAGCTTCTATGAAGGCAAAGAAGAGAATCTGAAGATTTTGCAGACTATGTATGCTGAATTCTCCTTCTTTACCACACTGATTGATACGCTGCAGATGGCAATCGCCAAGGCAGACCTGGTTATTGCCGAGGAGTACGCCTCCATGGGCAAAAATGACGAAGCGCGCAAGCGGATCTTTGGCCAGATTGAAGCGGAATTCAAGCTGACATCCGAGCTGATCCTCAAAATCACCGGCCAGCATGACATTCTGGACAACGTTCCGGTTATTCAGGAATCGATCCGGCTGCGCAACCCTTATGTTGATCCGCTGAGCTACCTCCAGGTACAGCTGCTGTCTGAGCTAAGAGCACTGCGCGATGCCGAGGGTGATGACGCAGAGCTGCTGCGTGAAGTATTGCTTACTATTAACGGTATTGCTGCAGGGCTGCGGAATACGGGCTGATGCCCGGAGTTTCTAGGCTTACGGCAGGATTACTAATAAAGGGTATCAAAAGCATATGAGGAATACTCCCGAAACTCAGGCTCTGAATTAGCGGGAATAAACAAAACGGAGATCTAATGCACGTAGTGCGGCAGATCTCCGTTTTTTGTGTGTATTCTAGTGCATGTTGCGGAGAGAGGCTTTGGAACTGGAGGAGCGTCAGCGTCCGCCTTTATGATCGAATTCCTACCGCAGACAACGGTTATAATTGGAGGAATCTGAGCATAACAGTGGCCGGAGGTCCAAAGCTTTCTCGGAGTTGCCGCTAAGCAGCGGATTATTAAAGGTATTCTAATCAAGCCCGCAATCCGCATAAGGTAACAATCCAATCCTTGATTTTTGACCAAACTTGATTTACGATTTATATGCTTGTACCGTGGACATTCAGATGAGATGAAAGACCAGGGGCGGCAAGTCTGGGGGAGTTAACAGGTGGAGAATTTGGAAGGCAGATTGACAAAGCTCGCCTTGAAGGGCGACCAAAGAGCATTTGCCGAGCTTGTGGAACTATATAAAGACAAAATATATCATTTGGCTTACCGGATGCTGAACAACCGTCATGAGGCGGAGGATATTGTTCAGGAGACTTTTTTGCGTGTGTACCGGAATTTGGACCGTTATGATGACAAACAGAAATTCTCAACCTGGATTTACAGGATTGGTACGAACCTCTGTATCGACAGGCTGCGCAAGCGTAAGCCGACCTATTCGCTGGATGCAGAGATGAACGACCAGGAAGGCATTGACGGCTATTCAATGATTCCGAGTGATAATGTCACCCCGGAGACGGAACTGCTGCTCTCAGAGACGCAGAGGGTGATCTACGAGGCCATTGACAGCCTGCCGGTGAAATACCGGTCTGTAATGATACTGCGTTATCTGCAGGATCTGTCGCTTCAGGAGATCAGTGACGTGCTGGATATGCCGGTAACGACGATCAAGACCCGGGTACACCGCGGACGCGAGTTTTTGCGTAAAAAATTAAGCCCGAAAATGTAAAAATAGATGTTTTTTATGAAACGTCTGACTGGCAGTGCCGTATGTAAGTTAAGCAAGTCTTATGTACTGTCCCTTTGCCTTGAAATAATTAAATAGCACTCATGAAAGGATTGGCTCCTATGGAATGCAAACTGGCCGTCTCTTTGATGCATGATTACCTGGATGACGACTTGCCCGAGCTGCAGCAGAGGGAATTGAAGGAGCATCTTCTATCCTGTCCGGATTGCCGTGCAAAGTTCAAAGAATTGGAACAAACTGATATGCTGATGTTCTCCCTGATGCACCAGAATGCGGTGGCCTCAGACGATCTGGTGAGCCGGATAATGGATTCGCTGCCGAAGCCGAAGAAGGAAAGAGCTTTTATTACCTGGATCAAAAGGCATCCGGCCCTTACGGCGGCGTCTGTGTTTCTGCTGGTGATGCTGATGAGCTCGGTGACTTTCTGGAATCAGGACCAGCAGCTTGTCGTCAGAGGCAGTGACCTCGACCAGGTTGTGATCATGGGCGATACTGTCATTGTACCGTCCGGCAAAACAATTACCGGCAACCTCACGGTGGAGAACGGCAAAACTCAGGTGTACGGGGAAGTCAACGGTAACGTGACGGTGATCGACGGTACTCTGTACAAAGCATCTACAGCCCATATCTCCGGGCAAGTCAAAAGCATAGACCAAGCGGTAAGCTGGCTCTGGTATAAAGTGACGAACATGTTCTCTGAAGTTGCCTACCGTTAACCCGCATGGCCTTTATGCAGAAATAGTATTTGCGCCTCTTTTTCCAGAAAGATGGCGCTTTTTTATTGTCCGGAAAGACATTCTCAGCATTCCCCGGCATGTGAAACTTGCAACCTGGGCGTGAACGTTATAACCTAGATATGAAACAGATCTTACAGACAATTTACATAAACCCAGCTAATATGAAATGACGGGGGTTTTGGGCAATGAGCTATTTTACCGACTTAACATGGAAAGAATCCATTAAAGATATAATTGATGTTCTGATCGTCAGCTACATTATCTACAAGGTCCTCAATATGGTGCGCGGCACACGGGCAGTCCAGCTGCTTAAGGGGATTCTTGTGCTGGTTATTATCTGGGCGCTGAGCACGATTCTGGATCTCTACACGCTGAAATGGCTGATGAACCAGATCTATACGTTCGGGGTATTTGCGATCTTTATCATTTTTCAGCCTGAGCTGCGCAGGGGGCTGGAGCAGCTTGGCCGGGGCAAGTTTTTTGGCCGGGCTTCGGAGAATGATGAGGAGATCAGCCGGCTGGTCGGTGAAGTGATTAAAGCCGTGAACTACCTGTCCAAGCGTAAAATCGGGGCACTTATCGTATTTGAGCGGGCGACTGGGCTGAATGAGTACACCGAATCGGGCATTCCAATGCGTTCCGTGGTAAGCTCGGAGCTGCTGATTAATATTTTTATTCCCAATACTCCGCTGCATGACGGTGCGCTGATTATGCAGGACGGACAGATTGCTGCTGCTGCCTGTTATCTTCCTCTCTCGGAGAATCCGTTCATCAGCAAGGAGCTGGGGACACGCCACCGTGCGGCGATCGGGATCAGTGAGGTTGCGGACTCGGTATCTGTTGTAGTCTCTGAGGAGACAGGTCAAATATCGTTGGCCATTAACGGGCAGATCGTGCGTGACATTAAGGAAGAGTCGCTGATCTCGAAGCTTCATCAGGAGCTGAGCGCATCTTCGACGCTGAAGGAGAAGAGCTCTGCTTTCTGGAAACGGAGAGGAGGCAAAAATAATGGATAAGTGGATGAAGAATAACAACTTCAACAAGATTCTTGCACTTGTCTTCGGTATTATCCTGTGGACAATTGTACATGTGGATACCGAGCCTACGAACCAGACTATAGTTAACACACAGACGAAGATTATCGAAAATGTTAAAATAGAGCAGACCGGCCTTGATGAGGAGAAGTATGTATACAGCTTCGATGCCGAAAGTGTGAGACTGGAAGTGTCGGGTAAAAATTCCGATCTCAATTTCAAGTTCTCTGACGACTATAAGGTAACCCTCGATTTAAGCGGTGTAGGACCGGGGGATACAACGCTTCCGTTAAATTATACCCTGCCCAAGGGCGTAAAGTTTGAATCGATGGACCCGTCTGAAGTGAATGTGCATGTTGAACTGCGCAACACGAAGACGTTCCCGGTTACCCTGATTACAAGCGGTGCTCCGGCAGAGGGGTATAAGCTCGGCACGGCCGTTATTAACCCTGCTGAGGTGGAAGTTACCCTGCCGGCTAGCGAGCTGAGTAAAGTAGCCGCGGTTCAGGGGACGATTGAGCTGGATGGGGAGAATGAGACCTTTACGGAAAAAAGAATGCGGCTAGCTGCTTACGACAGCAGCGGAAATGAGATTAGCGGCGCTGTCATTGAACCTGCTACAGTTGCTGTTGAGCTGCCGATTACGCTGCCGTTCAAAACGCTACCGCTGGATGTGAGCTTCAAAGGGCAGCTGCCGGGCTCACTGGTACTGTCCAGAGTCACTCCTGAAATGGATACAGTTACGGTATACGGCAGCGAGGAAGCGCTGGCTGGGTTATCCTCCTACGATGCAGTTCTTGATCTGAGTACGGTTCAGTCCGCAGGAACACAGCAGGTGAAGCTGGAGCTTGCTCCGCCTGAAGGAATAGCAAAGATTGAACCTGCGGAAATGAATGTCACCGTTTCTGCAGCTGAAATTGCTGAACGGACGATGGATAATATTCCGATCAAGCTTGAAGGTGTGGCCAGCGGGCTTACAGCCGTGGTTACGGACCCGGCCGCCAAAACGATTTCTCTGACTCTGGCGGGTGCGCCTACACTTCTGGATCAGCTTGATCAGGATAATATCAGTGTTGTTGCCGATGTCGGCGGACTGTCAGCAGGGGTTCATCAGGTCTCACTGCAGATCTCGATGCCGAGGTTCATTTCAATGGTCAATTCCTCACAGCCGAATGTAGTCACAATTGATCTGCAAACGCCCGCAACACCTGAGGCAACAGTAAGCCCGGACAACAGTATTGCGCCGACTCCTGAGCCGAGCTCGGAAGCTGTTTCAGGCGGGGAGACGAGTGTGGAGCCGACCCATAGCGCAGAGCCATCCGCCACTGCCACGCCGGAGCCGGCGGAGGATGCGCCGGAGAGCAGCAGTACTCCCGCGGGAAGCGGGAATACGACGAATACCGGGGGCAATGGCGGTGCGTAACTTTTTGTGCGGGAAAGCGTCTATGTGTAGAGCCCTTTAGTTACAAGAATCAGATTTCAATCATACAATAATTCACTAAGCTATGTAAGATGGACTTACGAATGGGGCTTTATACCGCACTTCTTGAGTTCACATTGTACATGTAGCGTATTAAAAGGAGAAAAGAGATGGGTAAGTATTTTGGTACAGACGGTGTGCGCGGAGTCGCTAACAAGGAGTTAACAGCAGAAATGGCTTATAGCATCGGCCGCTGCGGCGGATATGTACTGGCTGGAAACGTAGAAAAGCCAAAAGTGGTTATCGGCATGGATACACGAATTTCCGGACCGCTGCTGGAATCGGCACTTGTAGCCGGGCTGTTGTCCATCGGGGCAGAAGTAATCCGTATTGGAGTCGTCAGCACTCCAGCTGTAGCATATATAACCAAACTGCTCAAAGCGGATGCCGGTGTAATGATCTCCGCTTCCCACAATCCGGTTGAAGACAACGGAATTAAGTTTTTCGGCGGAGACGGCTTTAAGCTGACCGACGAGACTGAACTGCGCATTGAAGAGCTGATGGATGCCGAGAAGGATGAGCTTCCGCGTCCGGTTGGCGCAGGTCTTGGCAAGCTAACCGTAGACAACGATGCCAAATATCTTTATCTTGAATACCTGAAGACAACGATTTCCAACCGTTTTGACGGAATTAAGGTTGTACTGGACTGCGCGCATGGCGCAGCTTATGAGCTGGCCCCGCGTCTGTTCAGAGAGCTGGGTGCGGAAGTAATCGCGATCGGAGCCGAGCCTGACGGCCTTAACATCAACGACGGATATGGCTCAACACATCCGGAGAAGCTGCGGGAAGAGGTGCTTCGTCACGGTGCTGATCTGGGACTTGCTTTTGACGGTGATGCAGACCGCCTGATTGCCATTGATGAGACAGGCGAAGAGGTGGACGGCGATTTCATTCTCTGCATCTGCGGAGATGCAATGAACCGCTCCGGCAAGCTCAAGGATGCAACCATTGTTTCGACTGTTATGAGTAATATCGGCTTCTACAAGGCAACCGAAAAATTGGCGCTGAATACAGCCAAAACGGCTGTAGGAGACCGTTATGTGATGGAAGAAATGCGCCGCGGCGGCTATAATCTGGGCGGGGAACAGTCTGGCCATGTTATTTTCCTGGATTACAACACAACGGGTGACGGCATCCTGACTGCGATCCAGCTCGTCGATACCATGAAGGCTGATGGTAAGAAGCTGAGTGTACTGAAGTCGATGATGACGAAATATCCTCAGGTGCTTGTTAATGTGCGGGTGCAGGATAAGACGAATTATCCGGACAATCCGGCGATTGAGGCAGCGATTAAAGAGGTAGAAGGCAAGCTTGGGGATAACGGCCGCGTGCTTGTCCGTCCTTCGGGGACAGAACCGCTGATCCGTGTAATGGCCGAAGGCCCGGATAAGGCAGAACTCGATCTGTTCGTAGGACAGATTGTTGAGGTTGTAGAACGCGAATTGGTTTAATATAAGGTAACATCACTGCAGGCGGAGCCGGCGGATGAAGATTTTTTTGTGCTTCAACTGCCGGCTCTGCAGCTGTTTTGAAATTTTTTTCAACAAATACCAATCGTTTCAATCATTATTTCATTGCCAAAAGTGATGTAAGGTGCATATAATGATGAAGTGTCATTCCAGAAGGAAAGCGGGGGTAGTGAGGTAACAGCAATAGCAAGCGCCAGAGCTTGATCTTGCGCGGGGGAGAAGGGACAGCTTAAGTTTAGGCTGGAACGGATCACGGCAGATGTAAGCTGACGAGGTGGAGGTGTTCGAAATGTTCGGCGGGGACCTCCCGGTGATGCACCAGAGCCGTAAATGGAAGCGGAAAATGTCAGGGCGACCTTTCACACAACGCTTTTATGGGTGTACGACGGATTTAATCATTCATGGGTATGCGCTAATGGAAGATACACAAGTCCTGCTGCGGCAGAGAAGAAGACTGTGCATGTCATGAATATCCTTATCACAGGTGACAGACCATACAACAGAATAAGGCTTTTTCTCTACACATGCCGCACGGCACGTTTCTTTCCTTATGCCGCCCACATTACAATCATTGGACGGAGGAATTTATAATGTGTGGTATTGTAGGATATATTGGTAATCAGAATTCTCAGGGGATCCTGGTAGAGGGCTTGAAGAAGCTGGAGTATCGTGGTTATGATTCAGCAGGTATTGCTGTGTTCACGAAGGAGGGTCTGCAGGTTGTTAAGGCACAGGGCCGTATGGCTAACCTGGAGTCCAGACTTGAAGTTACTCCGCTGACCGGAAGTGCCGGAATCGGGCATACCCGTTGGGCCACTCACGGTAAACCATCCGACGAGAACTCCCACCCGCATACAGATGACAGCCAGAAATTCTCGGTTGTACACAACGGGATCGTCGAAAACTACCTGGAACTCAAAGAAGAACTGATTGCCGGCGGATGCCACTTTACTTCCGAGACGGATACAGAGGTTATTTCCCACCTGATCGCCCGTGAGTATGAAGGGGATATCGTTAAGGCTGTTCAAAAGGCAATCACCCACATGCGCGGCGCGTTTGCCCTGGGCGTTCTGACTGAACATGAGCCGGATAAACTGGTAGCTGTTCGTCAGGCGAGCCCGCTGATTATCGGTCTTGGCGAAGGCGAAAACTTTATCGGGTCGGACATTCCGGCATTGCTGGAATACACCCGTAACGTATATATTTTGAACGACGGCGAAATGGCTGTACTGACAAGAGATGCTGTCGAACTGATGACGATTGAAGGCAACTTTATTTCTCGGGAAATGATTACTGTCGATTGGGATGCTGTTACCGCAGAAAAAGGCGGATACGAGCACTTCATGCTGAAAGAAATCCACGAGCAGCCTAAGGCTTACCGCGACACTATGCGCGGACGCATTAATGCTGAAGGCACTAAAGTAATTCTGCCAGAGCTCAACCTGACTCCTGAGCAGATCAAGAACATCCGCAACATCCAGATCGTTGCCTGCGGTACTGCATACAACGCGGGTCTGGTTGGACGTAACCTGATCGAGTCCCTGGTCCGTATCCCGGTTGAGAATGACATTGCGTCCGAGTACCGTTACCGTGCGCCAATCGTAACACCGGAAACACTGGTTATCGTAGTCAGCCAATCCGGTGAAACGGCTGATACCCTGGCTGCCCTACGTGAAGGTCAGGCTAACGGTGCACACGTTCTGGCAATCACTAACGTTGTAGGCAGCTCCATTGCCCGTGAAGCTAACGATGTACTGGTTACTCTGGCTGGTCCGGAAATCGCGGTAGCATCGACTAAAGCTTACACTTCGCAGATCATTGCGTTCACACTGCTTGGCCTGTATATGGCTGAAATACGCGGAACTCAAACGGATGCGCAGGTTGCTGAAATTCTGGCAGCTATGAACACCCTGCCTGAGCAGGTAGAAGAAATCCTGGCTCAGAAGGATGCCATCAAGAATTATGCTGAGCAAATCTCCAGCCACAAGCACCTGTTCTTCATTGGCCGCGGCGTAGATTACGCTGTAGCTCAAGAAGGCTCGCTGAAGCTGAAAGAAATCTCCTACATTCACTCTGAGGCTTATGCTGCAGGTGAGCTGAAGCACGGTACACTGGCTCTGATCGAGGATGGCGTTCCGGTAATTGCCCTGGCAACACAGGAATCCGTACTCGAAAAGACCGTTAGCAACATCAAAGAAGTGAAAGCCCGCGGCGCAGACGTGCTGGCGATCACTCACCAGGAGCATGTAACAGACCTGCTGAAATCCGTTGACCAGGCCTTCGTTATCCCTAAGACCCTGCCGCTGCTGACTTCCGCACTGTCTGTAGTTGTGACTCAACTGCTGGCATACTATGCTTCGCTGGCCCTGGGTCATGATGTTGATAAGCCACGGAATTTGGCGAAGAGTGTGACTGTGGAGTAGGAGAGTTTGGTTGATATAAAAGTTGTTGTCAAAAGAAAATAAAGTATTAGACTGAAAAATAAAGTGTTAGACTCGGAAAATAAAGTATTAGACTAAGAAAATAAAGTTGTAGACTGAGAAAATAAAGTATTAGACTGACGGAATTGGCCATACTACTATTAGGAGCTCTTCTACTGTCTACAGAACTTACATCCAGAATAACATCATGACTCCAAACGGGGCTGCCTTCGGGTAGCCCTGTTTTCTTTTAAGGAGGTGTTGTCATCTTGGCCAAACGAAAACGTGAAATTACGGACGCGAAGATTGATAGGTTTATCAAAGAAGGCAGAGGACAAGGAACGGGAGCCGATTATCTTCCGTGGCTGCGAGTACAGGATGTGCCTTCAACAGGCAGATCGACTCGGGGTGTCGGCTGGACCACAGGCAGACAACACACCTTCTTGTCCGATCTGGAGCGCGATTATTTTTATGCTCTGGATTATGCCGATGGAGTAACAGACATTCGTGAGCAATATCCCCTCCTTCCGCTTGAAGAGACGAAGCTGATTGCTGACAAGCTTGGTATCGAACATCCCAAAGACCCTAAAACTGGCGTGGATATCGTCATGACTACGGACTTTGTAATTACATATAGGGATAAGGAATATGCGAGGACGGTTAAGCCTGCTAAAGAGCTGGAGAACGAACGCATATTAGAGAAATTTGAAATTGAACGAATATACTGGGAGTCACATCAGGTTGATTGGGGAGTTGTGACTGAGCGTGATTTGCCTTATACGTTGATCCGCAATGTCGAATGGATTCATAAAGAGTATCACAATGAGGATGTCGAGAAACTTGGGATCTTTGCTGTTCAGAGCTTGGAGCGTTCACTCGCTGCTTTAATACAATCAGGGACTGCAATAGCTAGAGCGTGTCTCGCCTGCGATGAACAAATGGGGTTGGAAGCCGGGACAGCCCTGGCTATGTTCAGACATTTTGTAGCCAGAAAGATCTGGTCTGTTAACATGAGCGAGAAGATTAATCCATCTAATAGTGCTAATGGGTTTCATATCACTGGAGCAGATGGCTTATTGGCGAAAGGCGGCTGAGATATGCAGATACTCTATGAAAATATGGTAGTCGAATGGCAGTTGCCTGAGTCCGATGTGCGTCAGGTTGAGAGAATACTTTGGATTTCCCGGAATGAGGAATACCTCTACTGCATTGCAATGGATGATGATAAGGCTTTTCCTGTTATGAAAGCTTATTCGGAATATGCTGCAGGTATTGCATCGAAGCTTTGCAGACAAGTGGATTGGATCAATGATAGCGTCCCTGTAATTGATACTGATACTGCCCCTGAGCATTTGGCGCTCCGTGATAAGTCATGGGACACTATCAAAGATATCGTCCTTGATGAACCAAATTGCTATGACAAGAACTTCAGAGGTGCTCAAATTCGAGAAGTCCAGGGACGGACTGCTGTCCATAAAAGTACAATCTATCGCTACTTACGCAGATATTGGCAAGGCGGGAAAATGAAAAATACGCTGCTGCCTCACTATAACAATTGCGGTAGTTACGGCAATGATCGTACTCCTACCGAGGCTAAACGTGGGCGTCCTCGAAAGTTTGAACATGAGCCAGCAGGTATAAACATCGACGAAGAAACCAAGCAGTTACTGAGATCAGGAATACGATTATTTTATAACACAAAGGAGAAATCTCCTTTAAAACATGCTTACCAAAAGACACTGGAAAAATTCTTCGCGAGCGGGTACCGCCAAGAAGGACAAGCTCTGATTCCCGTTCTCCCTTCTCCAGAGAAGCTACCCACATTTGGCCAATATAAGTATTGGTTTCAGAAAGAGCAGGACCTTGCAAATACACTGAAGAGTCGACACGGTAAAAAGAGATATGAACTGAAGCACCGCCCAATACTCGGGAGCTCTACTCTTGAGAGCTTCGGTCCAGGCTCCAGATTCCAGATTGATGCTACGGTTGCAGATGTTTATCTGGTTAGCGAATATCAGCGCGAATGGATTATTGGCCGTCCGATTGTTTACATTGTCATCGATGTGTTTAGCCGCTATATAACAGGGATATACATTGGCTTGGAAGGCCCTAGCTGGGTTGGCGCCATGATGGCTTTAGCCAATACAACAGCTGATAAAGTAAGGTATTGTGCCGAGTACGGCATTGAAATTACTGAGCAGGAATGGATGAGCAGCCATTTGCCGCAAAAGCTTACAGCGGACCGCGGTGAGTTGGAGGGTGATAAACCGGCTAGGCTTATTGACGTTCTTGGTGTCGATGTCGAGAATGCCCCGCCTTATAGAGCAGACTGGAAAGGAATTGTAGAGCAACAGTTTCGTCTGGTGAACTTGAGAAGTGTTCGATTTGTGCCGGGGGCAATCAAGGAACGCTTCAGAGAACGCGGCGAACGGGATTATCGTCTTGACGCTAAATTGACGTTACGAGAGTTTACTCAGATTATGATCCAATACGTTCTTTATCATAACAACAATCACCGTATGCTCTGGTATGATCGCAATGAATTTATGGTAGCAGATAATGTTGAGCCGATCCCATATCAATTATGGCAGTGGGGAATAATAAACCGGACGGGGCGCTTAAAGAAGCTTCCGGAAGCTATTGTTAAGCTCAACCTCCTTCCCCAGGGAGAAGCTACAGTAACATCTGCTGGAATCCAGTTTAAAGGTGTCCATTATGGCTGCGATTTGGCTATGCGAGAGCAATGGTTCGTTAAGGCCAGAGTCGGCAAGACTTGGCGTGTAAAAGTATGCTATGACCCGCGTTCCACTAATGAAATCTACTTATGGTTGGATGCGGGAAGACAGTTCGAGATATGCACGCTGCTTGATCGAGAAGAACGATATCTTAACAAGAGATTTGAAGAAGTAGGCGACTTATTGGAGATTGAACGATATCATGGCAGACATCACGAGATAAACAATATGTTGGCCAAGATTGATCTGGATGCGCAGACCCAAGCCATTGTAGAGCAAGCGACGAAAAAGACAAATGAGGCGTTGCGCAATAGCGATACTAGTAGTAACCAGCGTGTTAAAGGAATCAGGGGGAATCGGAGCGGAGAAAAGCAGTTGAATCGGTCACAGGAGGCGTTCCAACTAGCTGAATCTCGTATAGTTGAAGGAAAGACCTCGAAGGACGATAACGTAGTACCAATAAACCGAGATGCAACAACAAAATCGCAAGAAACCTATATACCTCCGGCTGACAAGCTTTCTAAGATTAAAGCCTATTTGCAGGAAGACGGTGATGAAGAGTGAACGAGATAGATGTTCCATTATTTCACTTCAGCCGTGGTCATTTTATGGAGGCAGATTATCAAGATCCGCTGCTTGAGGACTATAGGAACAATCCTCTCTTGGAGGCTTTGCCGCCTATTTGGGACGACAAGACTGTAGCCAAGCAGTTAGCATCCAATCCGAGTTTCAATGTTGCTGAACGAGAACTGCCGGTCCATTTAAGAATGCATTGTGTACAGCGGATTTCGAGAGATTTCTTCCGGCCATTATCGAGACATCTTGAATTGCAACAGAGTATCTCCAGACTTATAAGGGATGGTTATGTAGGCCGAAATCCTCTTACCCCTAATTATGCCTTCAGAGCCCGCAAAGACGCTTATGAACTCATTATGAAAGGTCATACAAATGGTTATCCCGTGAACACACCGACATCGGCAGCCTTTGCTCTGGTTGGGATATCCGGAATCGGGAAATCAAGCAGTCTGATGCGTATTCTCCAGATGTATCCGCAAGTCATTTTGCATCGAAAGTATAAAGGTCAGGATATGCCTGCTCCCTATCAAATTGTATGGCTAAAAATGGACTGTCCGCATGATGGATCTATACGAGGCTTATGTTTGAATTTTCTACTGGCCGTCGACAGCTTGGTCGGGACGAAGTATCACAAGAAGAATACGACAAAAACGACGGATGAATTATTGCCGATTATGGCTCAGGCTGCCGCCGTACATTGTCTTGGCGTACTTGTCATTGATGAAATTCAGAATCTGCAGGAAGCAAAAGATGATCGTGCTGCACAAATGCTGAACTTCTTCGTCCAACTGGTGAATACGATTGGTCTTCCTGTCATTCTAGTTGGTACCTATAAGGCGCTGCCTGCCTTGAATGGTGAATTCAGGAATGCGCGGCGCAATAGCGGGCAAGGTGATGCAACCTGGCACCATTTTCAGAAAGATGAGGAATGGGAATGGCTTCTGCAAGGGTTGTGGAAGTACCAGTGGACTGACAAAAAAGTGGAATTAACGCCAGAGTTTATCGATATCATGTTTGAGGAATCTCAAGGTATATCGGATATTGCGATTAAGCTGTTTATGCTGACGCAGTGGCGTGCGTTGGACAAGGAGATCGAGCATATTACACCGAAACTTATCTACTCTGTGGCCAGAGATCGATTTACGCTGATTAAGCCAGCACTTGAAGCGTTACGCTCAGGGAAGAAGAATCAAATTCAGAAGTTTGCTGACATTTATGACAGCGTATCTATAGATGACTACCTGGATCGAATTGAGGCAGAGAAGCGTAAGGCTGCGCGGCTTGAGGTGATAAAGACGGAGCTTGGTTATGACTTGCAAGAGCAAACGGTGTCTGAAGTTAATGTGTGGCTGATTGAGGCTGGCATAGGAGAAGCCATCGCATTAAAAGCAGCGCAGACTGTAGTACAGAAGCATCTTCATGAAATTGATACCGTAGATTTGCACAAAGAAGCGCTGAAGATTGCTTTACAAGCGCAGAATAATACTTCTTCCACTAATAAGTCTATTCCGCGAAGCAAATTGAAAGTGAAGTCAAAACCGACAGAGCCAAATGATTTACGCGTAATTGTATCTCAGGGCAAGAAGCAGAAGCAGCCGGCATACGATTCCCTCAAAGTTGCCGGATATATTAAAGATCCAATGGAGTTTATCGGATAGAAGGCGGTGAAAGTATGGATGTGTATGGCGTTATGCCTCTCCCTTACCCGGATGAGTTACTCTATAGCGTGATTACTAGATATCACCTGCGGATGAACAACTCCAGCCCAAAATGGACATTCCGGGAATTATTCGGTACAGATCATGTTATTCCTACATTGGATCTTCCCAGTCATCTCGATAATCTATCCCCGAGAAGCCAGATCATGGGTATAACATCGGATCAATGGATTGACGAGCATACGTTATATTCATACTACGCCCCCTTTCTTCCGCAGAGTCGGAGCCGACAATTAAAACAGATGATGAGGAGCAATGACGGTTCAGGGATTCATACGCTGGTTGGTATTACAGCGAGTTCCATGGAGCGAAACAGTGAATTGCACTTCTGCCCCTCATGTTATGAAGAAGATATCCAGCGATTTGGCGAGCCTTACTGGCACCGTATACATCAGGCTGTCGGGGTCATGGTTTGTCCAGAACATCGTATTGTGCTTAACAAAATAACACATCCTGTTTCAGATCGGCACGGTTTAACGGTGTTGCCTATCGCAAGACACTTATTTCAATCCGAGCCATTGGTATTGCCTGTTCCAGAAAGGACTCACCTACGATTGCTTGAAGTTGCTCAGGATGTTCAGTTGTTGCTTAGCGTTGGTCACTCACTTCATCTATACGATTCCAGAGACTCTCTATTACATAAATTAAGTGAACAAGGCTATTTGACCCCATCCAATCGAATTCGGCAGCGCGAGCTTGAGATGAAATTGAGTTCTCATTATGGCAAAGAAATGCTGGAGTTCCTGAACTGTCAGACCTATGGAAATGATTACTCCTGGCTGGCAATGTCTACAAGGAAAGCTCGCAGAGCCGTTCACCCTATAAGACGATTATTGCTTATACGGTTCCTCTTTGGTTCTTTCAGTAGCTTCCTGGAGCAAAGAAATACGAGCCATTTTCCCTTTGGTATAGGCCCGTGGCCATGTCTAAATAAGGCTGCGGATCATTACAGAGAACCATGTATCACTCACTTGAAAATTACGCGTTGTTCAGATACTGGGAGACCGGTAGGCACATTTTCTTGTAGCTGCGGGTTCTGTTATTCCAGAAGAGGACCGGATCTGACTTCGGAAGATCGTTATCGAATCGGCCGCATTAAAGCCTTTGGACCTGTCTGGAAGAATCAACTAACGGTATATGTGGACAAGGGTTTATCGTACCGAGCTGCCGCCGAGAAGCTTGGCGTGGATACAAATACCGTCATTAAGTACGCACGGCTTAATCCGGAACATGAGAGCTTCAGCAATGAAGTGATCTTATCGTCTGCGTCTCCCCTAACAATAAAAAAGGGAACTTCCAAAAAGAAATGTAATGCGCATAATGCACGCTACATTCGTGTTGACTGGGAGAAGCGCGACCTCGAATTGAGCTGGGAGGTTGAAGAGGCTTGCAATATGATGCTTTCTGATCGGGATAGGAAGCCTATTCGAATTACATATGCCTCAATTGGCAAACGTATTGGAAAGCTTGCATTAATTGAAAAGCATAAAGATAAGCTTCCGATCACGATGGCTATATTATCGAACCGTCTCGAAACAGTTGATCAATTTAAAATACGCAGGATCGGATGGGTAGCAGAACATATGAATGATGAGTTTCCCATTAAACGATGGAAACTAATCAGAAAGACCGGAATACGACCAGGTTATTCTAGTGCGGTATCTGAGGCGCTTGATTTTTATAGTGGTCAAGGATTACATAACTTGAACTTTGCAGATAGGGTGGCGACGCAGTGGCTTCAGTAGAATTCAGTCCTTGGCCTTTTGAAGAAAATGAGGATGTTGAACTTATTTGGTTCGGATCGCCGTACACGGATTATAAAGGTGACTGGAGAATTCGAGTTGCCTTTAGAAGAGCACGAGGTGAGGTTAAAGTTCTGTCTCGAGCCTGGGGCGCAATCCCTCTATTACGAATGGGCCAAATATACACGAAGGGTGTGCTTAATCAAGTCCGCCCGATGAGCGGATCGTCCTATACATTCACCATACCTTCACTTGATCAGGGGAAGGTTGTAAATGGATTTCAATTGCCAAAACGTCTCATCGACTTCGGGAAGAATCCAGAGTTAGGAACGCAAAATATTATTCAGTATACAGTGGGGAATATAACGGTCTGTATTCCTGTTATCGAGCTTCTTAGAGCAATGTTTATTAACTCGCGGCTAATTGCATATTCGCTGATGCAGCCCCATGGTCTAGAACAACTAATTGAACGATGTGAATTTGAGAATAATGTTCTTCACTTTCATTTAGGAACTCGGGTACCTAATACAATGGCTAATGAGAGTAACGCCCGTCATATGTCTTGGATTTATCTGGACTCCCAAATAAATACCATGTGGAATTCCATTTATCAAAGATTGTTAAGTAGAGCAATAGCTGAGTCTCCTACTAATCCAAAGAAGGCATTTAGAAAGGGGAATCCTCTTGATGTGGAGCTTCCCTCTACCGGTCCAATCGAACTGATAGTAAGGGGCGATCAATTCATGAATATGGTTTTGGTGAAAGAAATCGTGGGGTTCGCCGGCTTCAGGCATCCGGCAACCGAAATTGACTTCTGGCATCACTCCAAAAAGCGGCAGGAATCAGTCTATGGAGACAGGCGGTTAAGGACACCCAATAAATTCAAGAACGATGACGTTATAATTAATGATAACAGTGAACATGCAAAAGAAGATACAAATCAGGATGTACTTGAAACACCTCCTACTTTTGTGAAATTTATTAATTTTCCTGTCGTGAGAACTCAAAAGAAAAATGTGAAACAAACGCATGCGGGAGACGATGTGGTCGTTAATACAGGTAGAGGCGGTAAAAGTCTGGACCAACCTAGACAGGTCAGTGTTCAAGATTCAATCGTGGGCGGCGATACTCCACCTATAGATTTTCAAAGTTTAGAGATGGTTCCAATCTCTGAAGCTATTGGGCTTGAAGACTTTTTCAAAATGATAACACTACTGAAGGAAATGACTTCATATTCCATTCGAATGTCTATAGTGCGAATTCCTCCTGGTAAACGGTTTTCAATATGTCCGAATGGTACACGCCGGACCTGTGCAATTGTTCAAGTATCCAATAGTATGTTTACAAAGTACATACTAGAGGTTGCACGGCCGGATAATTGGTCGATCTCGACGCTAATACTCGATCCAACCAATCTAATCCATCTAAAAGCTATTGAGAGAACAATCACGCAACTTCTCGACGGATTAGTACAAAAAGGTGGGCATTGGGATCAGTACATTCTGAGCCAATGTTCTGGTGCACATTTTGAAAAGCTAAAGCATTATCAGGGTGATAGTCCGCGTGACTGGTCAATAAAACTTAAAGGGAAATTGCTAAACTAAAGAATTGACTGATGTCAGTTCTTTTTTTTAGTATTGTAATACTCGATTTTATTGTGGTATTATTTAGGAGTAACTTCCTAGTGCTAGAGGGTGATATATTGATCGAAACATTCTGGAATATTTGCTTACTTCATAACATTAGCACAAGGGATCAATTGCTACGAGAAGCCGTGCGGGTTGTTCAGACGAATAGAGCGTTACAGTTGCAAGGAGCAGCACATAAATCCATTCTGGAGCCTGAAATGCTTTTCCAGTGGATGAATCAGTATGCGGGTGAGCGTGAGTTCGGACATTTCCCTGGCGATCGGGATTTGTTCTTTAGGCTCTACCAGGTAGGCAAAGATATGGATTTATTAGATTATGCCATACAGACAATACAACAAGACCGGATAACAAGCGAGATTGTCGTTCATACGAGCATTGTTGACAGATTTAAAGACATGTGTGAAGAACACCATTATCGAACGCTGTTGATTGCTGAAGCAGAGAAATACTTGCGCGGTCTGGCCGAAAGTCAATTGTATAAGCTCCCGCTTACGATTACGTTGATAACCGAGAATTACATCATTGCCAAGCTGTTGAAGACTTATTTCGAGTCTTATCCGAATGTCCACATTATACAGGGATCGATTTATCAACCATTGCCTCTGTCTGAGAAGGTTGACGCTATCTTAACCATTCCGAAATTCGGAATAAAGATGGATGAGGTTGAAGATGCAATCATTAGAGACTCGGAAGGTGTTGCCGTTAATCACTTAATTCCACTGTTACAAGATAACGGGAGAATAAGTGTTACACTCCCTGCTCGGATGTTGTTTCAATCTGGGCCTAACGCGCAGTGGCGAGAACAGATAAATGAATTGGCTCCTGTCCAAACCTTACATATGCTGCCTGATGGGTTATTTCGGCCTTATATGTCGGTCAAGACTTATCAGATTGAGTTTGGAAGGTCACCTTCACAGCAAGTGATTATAGGTCGTCTAAGGCTTCAGAAGATGTTCTTGGAACCAGAACGAGAAATTTCAGTTCATGCTGAAGCTTTTGCACGGCTTGAGAACTGGCGAATTGATATGATGCTTGATGAAGATCAAGATACGTTGAGATCCTTTCAACAAGCGCCTGTTCCTAAGGTGAAATTAAGGGATGTGGCAGATATATTCCGTGGCAAATCTGTTCTTAAGCAAGACCTTAGAGCAGGAAACATCAAAGTATTAAATATCTCCAACATTGAAGACGGCGAAGTACGAACGGATCAGTTGGAGACAATCGATGAAGAAGAACGGAAGGTCAAACGCTATGAAATTCTTTCCGGAGATCTAATCATGGCTTGTCGAGGTACAGTGAATAAACTGGCTGTCTTTCCAGAAACAGAAGGAACGATAATAGCTTCTGCCAACATTATCGTCATTCGACTTAAAGAGTCCATTAGTAGCGGATATGCAAAGATATTTCTGGAAAGTCCGGTTGGAACGACACTGATCCAGAGCTTCCAGCGAGGGACAACCGTTCTAAATTTGAATCCCTCAGATGTGGGAGAAATAGAACTCCCTCTTCTTCCCCACGAGGAGCAGAATAATCGGGTAAATCGCTACAATGAGGAAAAAGAATGGTATAAGCAAAAGATTCGTGAGGCTACGGATCGATGGGAGCAAGTAAAGAACGAAATTTACAGCGAGCTCTACTGAGGAGGAACTAAGAATGGCAACAGCAAATCTGGGTTTTGAAGAGAAATTATGGAGCATGGCCGACAAGCTACGGGGCAGCATGGATGCGGCGGAGTATAAGCACGTTGTGTTAGGTCTATTATTCCTAAAATATGTATCGGATGCTTTTGAAGAGAAATATGAAGCACTGAGCAATGAACCTTATGCGGATCCCGAAGATCGTGACGAGTATGTTGCTGCGAATATCTTCTGGGTGCCGAAGGATGCTCGTTGGAGCCACATTAAGAACAATGCCAAGAAACCGGAAATTGGCCAAATCATTGACCAGGCAATGGTTGACATTGAGAAAGAGAACGCATCGCTGAAAGGTGTTTTGCCTAAGGATTATGCAAGACCTGCCCTAGATAAAACACGTCTTGGGGAAGTTATAGACTTGTTCTCGTTCAAAGTTGGCGATGAAGATAGCCGATCCAAGGATATACTCGGACGGGTATATGAATACTTCCTCAGCAAGTTCGCCAGCGCCGAGGGCAAGAATGGCGGCGAATTCTATACGCCAAATAGCGTTGTTCGCTTGCTCGTAGAAATGATTGAACCATATAAGGGGCGTGTCTATGACCCTTGTTGCGGCTCTGGAGGGATGTTCGTTCAGAGTGAGAAGTTCGTCGAAGAGCATCAGGGTAAGCTCGGAGATATTGCCGTATATGGCCAAGAATCGAACCCGACAACCTGGAAACTGTGCAAAATGAACTTGGCAATCCGCGGAATTGACAGCAACTTGGGCGAATATCATGCGGATACGTTCCATAACGATCTGCACAAGAATTTGAAGGCCGATTACATCTTGGCTAACCCTCCATTCAATATTAGTGACTGGGGCGGTGAGAGGCTCATCGATGACGCCCGTTGGTCGTACGGAATTCCGCCAGCTGGAAATGCCAACTACGCCTGGATTCAACATATGGTGAACAAGCTGGCTCCAAGTGGTGTAGCCGGTTTCGTATTGGCGAATGGTTCGATGTCTACGAGTACAACGGCTGAATTGGACATTCGGAGCAAACTGGTTAATGCGGATTTAGTGGATTGCATTGTAACGCTTCCTGGGCAGTTGTTCTATTCGACGCAAATTCCGGTCTGCCTTTGGTTTGTGGCAAAGAATAAAGCTCCGAGAGGCCTTGGTGACCGTCGCAGCGAAATTCTGTTCATCGATGCCCGCAAAATGGGGAAAATGGTTGACCGTACACATCGTGAGCTGACGCCGGAAGATATCAAGAAGATAACGGATACTTACCACGCCTGGCGCGGGCAGGCTGAAGCAGGAGCATATGAGGATGTTAAGGGCTTTTGCAAAGCTGCGAAACTTACGGAAGTGCAAGAGCATGAATATATTTTGACTCCTGGTCGGTATGTAGGTATTGAGGATGTCGAAGAAGACAGTGAGCCGTTTGAAGATAAGATGGCTCGGCTGACATCGGAGTTGGCTGAGCAATTTGCTAAATCGCATCATCTGGAAGACGAGATTCGCAAGCGGCTTGGAGGGATTGGGTTTGAATTCTGAGTATTCTAAAAAAAGTTTGGGAGATTGTGTATCTATTATTACCGGATTTCCATTCAAAAGTGAAGACTTTAACACGGATGAAAAAGGAATAAGGCTTGTAAGAGGAAAAAACGTTACCAAGGGATCGTTAAGATGGGGAGAAGATACAAGATACTGGAGCAATGTTTCTGATGATTTATTAAAATATAAACTACTGAAAGATGATATTGTGATTGGAATGGACGGGTCCCTAGTGGGAAGGAATTACGCAAAAATAAGTGAAAAAGATTTACCCCTTTTGTTAGTACAACGTGTTGCTGCTTTAAGAGCATTGAATAATATTAGGCAAGAGTATGTATATTTTTTAATCGATAATGAGAGATTTATTAATTATATCGATAGCATAAAAACCGGGACTTCGATCCCTCATATTAGTGTAAAGCAGATTAAAAATTTTGAAGTATTATTGCCTTCACTTGAAGAGCAAAATCAGATCATTTCCATTTTACAACCCTTATACGACAAAATTGAACTGAATAATGCCATTAACAAAAATCTCGAAGAAATGGCCCAAGCCCTTTTCAAACGTTGGTTTGTGGATTTTGAGTTCCCGAATGAAAACGGTGAACCGTATAAGTCCAGCGATGGCGAGTTTGAGGAAAGTGAATTGGGTTTTATTCCGAAAGGTTGGACACTTAAACCTATTTATGACATGGCAGATTTTATTAATGGCACCTCTTTTAAAGCTGACGAAATTGGGGGGGCAGGTGTTCCGATCATTAAAATAGCAGAATTAAAGAGTGGGATAACACAACAAACTAAGTTTTATCAGGCAATGGGAAAGGATGGGAAATATTACTTAGACAATGGTGATATTCTATTCTCCTGGTCAGGTAATCCGGATACATCAATTGATACCTTTATATGGTATAGAGGAAACGGGATATTAAATCAGCATATTTTCAAGGTAGTACCGGGCGATGTAAAACTAAGAGGATATATATATACATTACTAAAATATATGAAAAGCACGTTTGCTCGTATAGCAGGTGGAAAGCAGACTACAGGACTGGGACATGTTACAGTAAAAGATCTTCAACGGTTACAAATCGTCTACCCATGTTACGATATACTAAGTGCTTTCAGTCAAGTTATTAACCCCATAGTTACACAAATAATCAATACCAATATAGAAAATGAGATCTTAATAAAAACAAGGGACTCCTTAGCTTCTAAACTCATGTCAGGAGAAATTCGAGTTCCTCTGAATGAAGAATATCCCATTTCTAAATCTTCAGACCTACCCCTGGCAACTGAAAGCAAAGCCCAATACTCCAGTACCTAACTAAAGGAGGTGCACCATGGTCCTATACACCACATCTTACACCGAGAACGACTTGGAACAAGCGGCTTTGGAATGGTTCGAAGAACTGAACTACAACAAAGCCTACGGTCCGGAGATTTCACCTGAAGGAGAATACCCTGAAAGGCAGTTCTATCAGGATGTCATTCTGATAGAACGCCTACGTGAAGCACTCATTCGTATCAATAAGCACCTACCGCGTGAGGCCATCGAGGAAGCGATTCGTATCATCGAAGTGCCTCGTAGTCCGAGTTTGATGATCAATAACAAAGCATTCCAGAAGATGATCACGGACGGCATCGATGTCCAGTATCGAAATGGCAATGGTGATTATCCGACCGAAAAAGTCTGGGTGTTTGATACGCATCCGGAACGCGTCGACAATAACGATTTTCTTGTGGTGAATCAGTTTACGGTGATTGAGAACCAAGTCGATAAACGTCCGGATGTTGTGGTGTTCGTCAATGGCCTTCCGATTGCGGTTCTAGAGCTGAAGAGCGCTTCTAATGAAGAAGTGGGAATCAGTGATGCTTACAATCAGGTGCAGACTTATAAAAAGGCGATCCCGTCCCTATTCACATACAATTCCTTTATGGTCATCAGCGACGGAGTCAACGCCAGAGTAGGGACACTGACGGCTGACGAGGAACGGTTCATGATGTGGCGTACCATTGATGGAGAGGATGTTGCATCCTCCTCCCTGCCGCAGCTTGAAGTGCTGATTAAGGGAATGTTCGAGAAGAGCCGTCTGCTTGATATCATCAAGCATTTTGTCTTGTTTCAGACGGACGGGGAGCAGTTATTCAAAATATTGGCCGGGTATCACCAATACCATGCCACAAATAAGGCGATTGCCGCTACGGAAAGAGCGACCCTGGAAGAAGGCGACCGCAAGATAGGCGTCATCTGGCATACACAAGGTTCTGGTAAAAGCCTGTCTATGGTCTTTTATGCAGGCAAACTGGTCCTGACTCTCGATAACCCGACAATTGTGGTTGTCACGGACCGTAATGATCTGGACGATCAGTTGTATGCAACATTTAGCAAATCGAAAGACTTGCTCCGCCAAACTCCGCAACACGCCGAAGACCGTGCTCACTTAAAGCAGCTGCTATCGGTAGAGTCGGGCGGGATTATTTTTACAACCGTGCATAAGTTCTCACCTGAAGAAGGTGAATCCCATTATCCTGTCCTCACAGACCGTCGTAATGTCATCGTAATGGCGGACGAAGCACATCGCAGTCAATACGGCTTTCAAGCGGAAATGGTCGCATCGGATGAGAAAGCCAACATCAAGTACGGCTATGCAAAATATATGCGTGATGCCTTACCGAACGCTTCTTATATCGGGTATACTGGAACACCGGTTGAGTTGACGGATAAGAACACTCCGGCTGTTTTTGGTGATTACATTGACATCTATGATATGACTCGGGCTGTGGAGGATGGTACGACCGTCAAGATTTACTATGAGAGCCGGATTGCCCGGTTGGAGTTGTCGGATACGGAACGGCCGGTTATCGATGAAGAATATGAAGAGATTACCGAGTATCAAGAGTATACTCAGCAAGAGAAGCTCAAGTCCAGATGGGCGCGTCTTGAAGCGCTTGCCGGTGCGGAGAAACGGATCAAAAAGGTCGCGAAGGATATGGTTGAACATTATGAGCAGCGCCAAGGAGCCATGTTCGGCAAGGCCATGATCGTCGTCATGTCGCGGCGTATTGCTATCGATCTCTACAAGGAGATTGTCGCTCTTCGCCCGGACTGGCATAGTGATGACGACAATGAAGGCAAAATAAAAATCGTTATGACCGGAAGCTCAAGCGACCCAGCGGAATGGCAGCCTTATATCGGGACAAAACGGCGCCGTGAGCATCTGGCCAAACGAATGAAGGATTTAAATGGCCCGCTGGAGATCGTCATCGTGCGTGATATGTGGTTGACCGGGTTTGACGTGCCAAGCATGAACACCATGTATATTGATAAGCCGATGAAGGGTCATAATCTTATGCAGGCTATTGCCCGTGTTAACCGCGTATTCCGTGACAAGCCAGGTGGTCTGATCGTAGACTATATCGGAATTGCGGATATGTTGAAGTCGGCACTCCAGCAATACACGGAAAATGACCGCAAGACTGCGGGAATTGATACGGACCAAGCAGTTGATTTCATGTTGGAGCGTATCCAACTCATTCGTGAACAATTGCATGGACACGACTTTTCGAAATATGCGTCGGAGAAAGCTTCCGAACGGATGAAGGCAATTGTCGAGACTGTTGATTATGTGCTTGGGCTCGGCGATCAAGGCAAACGCAATTTTGTTAATTGGACCACGGAGCTGACAAAGGCCTATGCGCTATGCGCAACGACAGAAGCTGCGAAGTCGGTCAACCTGGAAATTAGCTTCTATAAAGCAGTAAAATCGGGAATCGTCAAAATCATTACCACAGAGAACAAGAAGAAAACGACGAATGAGTTAGATGCGGAGCTCAATCAGCTGATTTCCAAATCGGTTATGTCCGATGAAGTCGTCGATATTCTCGAAGCGGTTGGCTTACAGAAGCCTAACATTGCGATTTTATCGAATGAATTTCTGGAGCATGTTCGCGGGTTAAAGCAAAAGAACCTCGCAGTCGAGCTTCTCAGAAGACTCCTTCAAGGGAAGGTGAAGGCTGTATCTCGCACAAGCATCGTGCAGTCGAAAAAGTTCTCTGAAATGCTCGATGAAGCGATTCGTAAGTATAACAATCGAACAATTGAGACAACCCAGGTCATTGAAGAGTTAATCCAGATGGCTAAAGAGATGAACGCAGCCGTTAAGCGTGGCGAAGATCTCGGCCTCATTAAGGAAGAAGTAGCCTTCTATGATGCGTTGGCATCGAATGAGTCGGCGAAGGAGCTTATGGGTGATTTGGTTCTTAAGCAGATTGCTCATGAGTTAACACAAGCGATTAAGAACAATATCAAGGTGGACTGGACTCTGCGGGAAAATGTCCGGGCTCAGATGCGGATTACGGTTAAGCGGTTACTGAAGAAATACGGATATCCACCTGATCTTGAAAAGATGGCAATTGATTTGGTGCTTCAACAGGCGGAGTTAATGGCACAGGCAGAGACAGAAGAATTTAAATACTAACAGACATCTGGCGTAGCTAAAAGTCACCTTTTTAGCTATGCCTATTTTATAGGAGTGATTAAATGGTAAGGATGAGCAGTATTTTTGATCAACTATTTGAGAAAAAACAAGATGAAATTTTAAAGAAGTCTGTGGCTTTTGAAATGTCGAATAATCAGCACCCAGACACAGCTAGACCTCCATTAGCAGAAATAAGAAGACTATTTGGGAAGCCTGAAAATTGCTTTTCATTTAGTATTGGAGCCCATCCTGATTTCTGCGAGCTAAGGGATGATGAATATCAATACCAGTATATTGTTTCGGTGTTCATGGATATTTCAGGTTCCACACGTCTTGGTTTAAAATTTGATCTACCAAAAGTACGGTTCTACAAGAATGCTATATTAAGATCAGCAATTGAAATATTCCAAGCTTTTGATGGGCATATTCATAGATTGCAAGGTGATGCAGTATTTGCGTTTTTTGGACATAGAGGGATGAAAAAATCGGATGCTATTATTAATGCATTAAATGCTGCGTCGTTAATGCAAGCATTTAATAAGACTACATTAACTAAATTCTTTGATCAAAATGGGCTTGAGCCCTTGAAGATTCGCATTGGAATTGATATAGGAGATAATGAGAGTGTTCTGTGGTCCAAATATGGTATTGGTGATATAACAGAAATTACGACCACTAGCCTTCATACCGATTTGGCTGCAAAATTACAATCGAGAGCAAATGGAAATAATATTATGATTGGAGAAAATATATACACTTATTTAGACCTCCCTAACTCATTCTTGGATGTAAAAACTTATCAAGAGAATTACCAAGTAGTTGAAGATAAGTATATTCTTAAATCACCCACATACTCAATGAGGTTATTTAATTGGAACAAGTACCTAAACCAATTTTCATTCTTACCAAAAGAGGGTGGAGACATAATATCCTCGCCAGATCAATTTGAAGTTAAATGTTACTTAATACTTGATGGGAAAGAGATCGAGTATAGGAGTAACAGTTTCGCACTTGAGAAGGGTTTAAACCTAAAGTATGTGTTAGATACTAAGTTTGTTAAGCCTTCCTATATTAAATGGCGGGTTGAGAATTCGGGGGAAGAGGCTACAAAAGAGAGCGCATTGTCATTCCCAATGGAAAAGTACAACAATAGGTTGGAGTGTTATCAGTCTACGAAGTACAACGGTCACCATAATATGGTATGCTCATTATACCATAGGGATTATACGTTAATGGCAAGAGATAAGTTTAGTATATATGTAAATGACAACAGACGGCCATTAAGAAATTTAGCAGCTTCAAAATTAAGTTCAACATAAATGAGGTCTTAAGAATGAAAAGCTATAGTTATAAATCTGTTCAGGATTTGATAAATAGCTTGAATGCTGGGCAGTTGTTGGAACACCTATCTATCTCAGATTTGCCTAATGGAATTGAAGGAAACTATGTGAATTTGTCGGCAGCAACTATGGTATTTGATCTTGCTGGCTCATCACTAAGTATTAGGGAGCGCGGAGCAAAAGATTATTTTGTAAGGCATCAAAATATATTCCGAAATCTAACACAAATAATTTATGCTCACAAAGGGATTATTGAAAAATTTCCTGGAGACGGCATCAGTATGCACTTTGTTAATACAACACTGGATAAGTTAGGAATTGTAAATTGTATAACCCATGCCGTTAGAACAGCTAATGAAATAATAAATTATTTAATTACGAATGAAGGAATGACTTCGGGATTCAGGCTAAGTCTATCTTATGGAGATGACACTATTGCAGCACTTATAGGTGGGAAAGAACACGAGGAGTGGATAACTATCGGTCATGCTGTGAATGTTGCTCATAAGCTTGAAAAGGAAATCAAAGACAAACATTGCATTTTTGGAATGGATGAAGATTGCTATAGTGTGTACACTAATATATACAGAAATGGGTCGGCATATCGTTTTGCAATGCCTGAAGATCTAAAAAAACAAATTAAATCTGAAGAATTCTGGTATGGGGTGAAATAAAATGGATAGTAATAGAGAGTTTGATTATCATAAGCATAATTCGGTGTATATTAGTGATTACATTAAATTTGCAGATACAAAAGCAGGAATTGCCCTTGGTTTTAACATCGCATTGATTGGGGTGTTTGCAAAAACACTGAAGAGTAGTTGGGTAATTACTGCTCTGAAATTGTCTGACTTGCTCTTAATGGTTGCTCTGTTGTTACTAATTGTTTCTTTATATTATATTCTGTATAGAGTACTTTGGCCCCGTTATGTTAAAAATACACAACTATATCACTCATGGGGAGGAATCGGCTCTTTCTCGAATATAAATGACTATTATAGTCATCTTATACAACAACCGGAGGGACAATTTCTTAAGGATATGGCCGCCCAGAATTATTCATTAGCACATGTATGCATAAAGAAATATCGAAACTTTGAACGAGCAATGATTTTCTTGACCTCAGGCGCTATCTCAGGTGTGGCTGGTTGGTTGCTTATGTAACGGTGAAATATAAATTCTGCTGATACTGTACAAAAAGTAAGGGGAGAATCCGATGAAGCGTTTATTAAAAAAGTCGTTAAGCCCAGGAGATCTTAGTAAGCTATTTCAAGCTGGGCAACTTACCAAAAGGTCAATCTATGGTAGTTTAGATCTCCAGGTAATTCGAGAACATTTCTCTATCACTGATGTAGAAATCGGTGATAACGCCATCCTAGAAATACCAGGTGTAACATTTGTGTTTGATTTGGAAGGATCATCTGCCAACATTCGTGATCGTGGTGAGCAGAATTTTATCAACACTTACGCTGAAATGTTTAGCAACTTGACCGCCATCATTTATCGAAATAACGGTATTGTGGAAAAGTTCCCAGGGGATGGTATTAGTGCTCATTTTCTAAAACTTGAAAATGAACCGAATCTAACATTTTCCAAATCTAGAGCTGCTAATGCTGCATACGAAATTCAAACGTACATGACTAGATCGGGGTATACAGGGTATCGAATGAGTATGTGGACAGGTGAATCCACTGTAGCGACGACAATCGGAAATGATAACCACCATGAGCTTATTAGTATTGGACATGGGGTTAATATGGCCCACAAGCTTGAAAAAGTAATTAAGGATAATGGATTCACTTTGGGAATGGATCATGGGATATCGCGCTATTTCAAGGAGAAAACAAATAAGGCTGTGAACGAACGTCTTTTACCACAGAACTTGATAACTGTGAGCGAAAAACATTGGTATGGCGTAGTCTAATACTTTATTTTTTCGATTCGCTTCCGCCTCATTATAATTTTCACACTCAGTCTAAAACTTATTTCTCGATACCTGACGATTTTGTAACCAAAAAAACCGCGTCAGATCAACAGCGTCAGTCTAATACTTTATTTTCTTCGAACAGTTGTCTAGTGACAAAAAAGTAGGGAACCAGTAAAGAAAGTATGGAACCAATGTTAAAAGTGTGGAACCAGTAAAGAAAGTATGGAACCATATTACATCATGAGCCGTCCTGCATGTTGAGGACGGCTCATTTTTGCGTATATTCTCAGTAGAAAATAAAATCTATGTAGAACGTTATTTATTTTCCTGATGAGAACTCTTCTTTATTAATTATAAATGTTTTTCCATCTTCAACATCAATTTCATTAACAACTTTGTAGGCTCGATTATTACTCAAGGAATTTATTTCGAATTGAATAATCACAAAATTTTTCCCTGATTTCAAAAAATCAGATGAATTAATTTCATATTTATAATCATAATGGCTTCTATCGGGTAGGTACGCTTCATTCAAACCTTTATTCATTTCTTTATTCAGGAAGTTAGCTATAGAAGACGATGCTTCCTCTGAAATCTGCTTCTCAGTCACCTCTATAAATGAACGTTTAAAATCTAGTTTATTTACTTCTACCTCCTGGGTGAGAACAGCATTATTTCCTTTATCATCTGTAGAATAAAAGCCCAGGATCACTTTCTCTGGAATTTTGTTTTCAAAATGAAACTTAATTGGCACTGTTTTATCATTGACAAAGTTAATTAAAAAACTCGGTTTTTGTAAATTGCTCATAGCAAAAATTAAGATGGCTAATACAAGATAAGCAGTAAAGAACCACGCGCCTATTACTTTCAAGTTTTTCATCACGTACTTTCGCAGCTTTACTATTCCTTTGCGTAGTTCTTTTCTGAATTTCTTGAAAAGCAATGCAATTATGAAGGGAACTATAACTAAAAATGTAATGACAATAACAAAACGATTTTGAAAGATAAGCCCAACAGTTAATATGAATAACAAAATAACTATCATTGAGATGCCTGCATATAAGGAAGAAAATTTGAACAGGGAAGAATAACTTTCGTCTGCCCTATTGACATTTTTCCTCCTCATTACTCCCCTTTGCGTATAGTTAAGGGCAGAAAATTCGCAATAAGAATAGTAAATTGCGCTTAATAGAACTAGGCATCCAGTAGAGAGCATGCAAGTTACAATAATGTGCTCTATTGAAAGAGGAAATTTCATATACATTTTGGTAGAGAGAATGTTAATAGCAAGCATTAAAAGCTTATAATAACCGACTCCTAAAACGCCAATTACAGTAGTTACAAGAACTAATCTTCCTGTTCTTTCTCCAAAAGAAAGATCTTGTTGGTTGTTCGTATTTGTATTTCTCCTCATATTACTTTCCTCCCAAATTTATGTATAAGCGTATTACGTAGGAACTTATGTTTGGTTTCGTTTCAGAATTATTATATAATTATTGTACTTACTCGTTGTTCATACCGCCTAAGTCGTCGAAGAAAGTGGAAGTTTTATTCGATTAATATACAAAAAATTATCTTGATAGGATTGTTTTATACTCTTTTATTGAGGTGAAGATGAAAATTTTTTAAACAGCTATTAGAAATTGCGTTCTACATAATTGATTTAGGAGCTCATCTGAAGATAAGTTAATTCTGGTTGTCTAATACCTAAGTAAAATGGCGGGAGGATTTGGAAATGGCGATTGGTCGTAATGAATCTTGTATTTGTGGAAGTGGGAAGAAGTACAAAAAGTGCTGTATTAATAAACCATTAAGGAAAGCTTCAAATACAAATACGGTCCTGATTGAAGAGTGTGTTTCTGATTTCGAATATATTGAGGCTACCTCCAAAGAGCTTGAAAAAATCATATCCCTTTATACCATTGATGATGTCACCAGAGCTATATTTTGCATCAATTCTTGGGCCGATAATCGTTCGGCGTTAGCACAAGCATTAACACTTAACCATTCATTAAGTAATACTACAAAGTTCGGTAACCGAAATATTAAGCAATATTCAGAATTCAAAGAGTTCTTTGATGCAATTTCTATTTATTTGCCGATTACCTATAGAGAAGATTTGACACTAAATGACTTTGGTGAAGTTAAAATAATTGTTGATGGTGAGACATATCCCGTAGTAATTGGTACTGGTCACGAACAGGTATATGCTGTAATGAATTTTCTTCCTGAGTTAGCCGAAGCTCTTGAAATGAAAGGTGAACTTAAGGCTGTATTGCATTATAACCAAAAAATAATAAATATGCTGACTGATAGTAACATATCTTCTCCTGGTGAAGATTATGATATCGTATTTGAGATGCCCTCAGAACAATTTTGGGTAGCAGCGAAATCTCTGTTTAATTCAAAAGAGTTTGTAGAACTTTCTAAGCATGCATTTCAAATAATGGGATATCAAGAATGTCCAATTGAAATGCGTCATTTCTTCGTTTATAAGAAAGAATATTACCCAATTTATAATGCATCAATTCTGGTCGATTTGTACAAAAAGCTGCTTTCTTTGGCAACGGCTGAAGAATTCCATCACCATATCAGGTTAACATGGGGGAAGTTAATAGAAAATACTTTCAATTTTTCTAATAATGATCGTTCACGAGTTCTCATTGCACCTAAAATTTTTAATAGAGTTACAGGAAAACCATTTACAAATAACCGTTTAGCATTTATAGCTGTTAGCGAAGGTAAAGTATTAGTTGCAATAGATAAAGGTGACTTTGATAATCATGAAAGCATTGACGCTGAAATCAAGGCATTTAATTTATTGCATGAGAGCAATCAGCTGCAACTTTGTGAGACGTATTACAGGAAAGAATTAAAAGGGGGGTATGCATTTGATGTTTTATCTGAGATGCCAGTTCATTTTTTGCTAATAGAGCCATTCACCGATATTACAGCTCATGGGGCATTTTTGGGTGAATATGGAGAGCTGTTTTCGTGTTCTGCTTTAGATTTGTTTTATATGCTAGGATTTATGGAGGATTTTAATGAACTGATAGAATTCATAGAATATTATAAAACAGAAAAAGCAGAAATAATGGTTATAGGCGGTAAAAGTAATCTGTTCTTTACTTGGAAAAATGCGCATTATCATATCTCTTCAGGCGCAATTGAGTACAATTCAATTTCTATTTCATATGGAAGTACAGATGAGTATGTTTATGAGTATTTTACTAAGGAGCTTATGAATTATCCGTTTAATTTACAATCCAAAATGTTTGCGGATCCATATAGTTGGAAAGTTAAGGAGGGTGAGTGGGGTTACTCACATGTTGAACATAAAGGCTGTTTAGGTTTTGGTGGTGAAATTAAGAAAATTGGCCCATCCACGTTCCTTTTTCTCGCACAGAATGTTGAATTTTTTATAAAAGAAGATTTCTCACCGAATAATCATACGGCGCTGAAAACAATTGATGAGTTAAATCAGCGTCTTTTTAACAGATATGGCGAAATACTTGCTGGGTTCCCAATTCTATATTGTAAAGTGCTTCAAGTTATGTTTATGCCTATGCATTACGCAAAAAAAGTTGACCATTCTGGTTTCACCATAAATAGAAACAAGAAATATGTATTTAGTGATATTTATATTGATACAGACACAATAATTATTCGATATGCTGTGAATCAAGAAGACCTAATGTTCGCTATGATGAATGCTAGTGATAAAAGTGTAGAATCTGCATACTTTTTGGAGCTATTAGAGCCGCTGAGAGAACGTAATCAGTCTTCCTTTTTAGAATTAGAGTCCGCTGTCATTAAAGATATTTCACTAAAAAAAGAAGTGGGCGTTTTTACTATTGAACAAGACTATTATTATTCCGATATGGCAATTAGAGTTCAAACAGAAGCACATAACTTTGTGAAAGCAAGAAAGGAAATTGCAAGAGTTTGTTTTTCAGCAGGGGCAAAGCCAGGAGAATATCATGGGAAATCTGCAACTCGTATTATTAGAAGAATGCAAACATCCATCGTAAAAGTATTTGAAGATCAAATCTCTCAATACAGTAAAAAGAATTTACACACAAAAGCTTTAGGCTATTACACTACTCAATTGCACGGAATAATTGTTAATCGCAAGCGCTATTCAAGCTTTACTAATTTAGATCCTGTTGTTCAAGAAGAATTTGAAGAGAAGACAAGGAATATCCGAGAAAAGTATAGACGCAATTTAAGAACGGCCCAGTATTTATTAGAAAGTAATCTTGCAATTCAACATCAGGATAATACTTCCGATTGTAATAAAGATGAATTTGAAAATCTTTTAGCTTTTGCTGACTGGCTTGTTGTGCTACAAGACAATGCTGATACGTGCCACTTTACCGATTTTGATGTGTTAATTCAAATTGATGATGAGTACAAGGTCGATAATATTTTTTCTGAAAATGGAGTACTACAGTATGAGGAAATACTTCGTCGTAAGTACGAGCAAGAAGATTACTCAATAAAGAACGATGAAACAGATAAGGATTATCTGATCGAATGTGCAAGTGCCTTTTTCGTTGATACCGGAATTGAACTGGGTATGCTGATCTCTTTGCTCGAATATTTACAGTTACAAGTTATAGAGAACCCTTTTATTGAAGAAGTTTATCCAAATGTATTTCAAGCCCAACCAGATAAATTAATTAATGACTTCCTTACGCTTTTTTTAGAACTCAAAGATGAAGATAAGAAAAAAGCTGAGAACGCCCTGAATTTTATAACATTAGATTGCAATAAATTAAAAATCCTTAATGGTACAATTCATGATATTTTACCATTTTGGGATCGTGAAAAACGTGATAACAGATTTGATGTTAAGCCTGTAGTAATGCAAGATGGTAAATGTATATTTTCACCTGTTGTTATTAAACAATTAACCACGTATTGGAAAAGCGGTTTTTTAGAATGGTATATTCCTTTTGAAATAAACATGGAAAATGTGAAATTAGTACTCACAAAATGGAAAAAAAGATATGAAGATGAAATGGTACAAGATATAGCAAATGCCTTTCTAGAAAAAGGCTTTTATCCTGTTCTTCCGGAAATAGAACTGGCATCAAGGTTTCCTCGGAATGATTTTCCGGGTAATTTAGGTGACTATGATGTTATAGCAGTAGATAAAACAAAAAAAGAAATATGGCTGATCGAAAGCAAAGTACTTCAAAAAGTAGGTTCTATCTATGAGGATCAAATGCAACAAAAGAGCTTTTTTTACCAACACAAAGATGATGAGAAGTTTCAGAGAAGGATTAACTATATAAAGAATAATCTTAGTAAGATCATAGCTGCATTAAAATTGGATGCGTTGGACTATGAAGTTATCCCTTATATGGTAACTAACAAACTATTTACCTCTAGGTACAAGAATCTTGATTTTTCTATAATTTCTTATCATGAATTAATTACACGTATTAAATAGACCACAAAATGAAAAGTATTGCTGATATGAAAATAAAGGCATGCGAATTTTTTTCGCATGCCTTTCACTATGCACATTTGCACAGTGGAACATTATTGAAATGTTACCGATGTTCGAGATACTAATATATTAATCAATTAATATATTAGAATTTCGAAAAAAATAAAAGCTTAACCGGGTATTCTGTTTTTTTCTCGTTCGACCACTAGGGTTAGTATATTTGACACAAACAATTTATCTTGCGCGGTAAGTGAATAATCACTGAATTTTAATGAAATATCGGAATTTAACAACTCGATGAGATCAATTAACTGGCGGGATTCATAAAACCTACTCTGAAAGTCGACTAATCCCACGAGGTAATCCGATCCTATATCTAAATTTTTCGCAAGTAAATACAATTCATCTCTATTGGGTTGCGTATATCCTCTTTCCCAATTTGAAATAACTTGAGGCGAAACGCCTACTGCCTGGGCTAATTCTGCTTGTGTTACCCCACCGAGTTTTCTTCTTTCTTTAATCCGTTCACCAAACACATCCATATTGATCCCTCCATTCTATAAAATATCGGATTTCGTTATACTTTGCAAATTAACAATATAAAACAACGATAAAATGGAGTTTCTTTTGCTATTTTACTGCAAATATTGATAATAATAACGGATAGCGTTATTATCTTTGTGTCCGAAGTTCTTAGTATTAACAACTAGGAGCCATTCCTGTAATGAATTAATTCAAGGTTTGAACAAAAAAAGCGCCTCCTGTATGCTGGGTCATGGAATGTTGGCCATTCACTGCCCGAATTAAAAGGAGGACGCTCACTATGAAGTATAAACAATCGAAGAAACAGAATCAACGGATTACGCGAATTTCTGACAAGACCCTTGTCGTAGGCGCAGACATTGCTAAAGAAATCCATGTAGCTCGTGCCATCGACTATCGGGGGATTGAACTGGGAAAGGACTGCGTGTTCTCCAATACTCGTAGCGGACTGGAAGAACTAGTGCAGTGGATGAAGGAGCTTCAGCAGGAACATGCCAAGAGTGACGTCCTCTTTGGCATTGAGCCTACCGGACACTACTGGTTCAACCTTGCTGAGTACTTGGGGCAGCAAGGCATTCCACTCGTCATCGTCAATCCGCATCATGTTCAGAAAAGCAAAGAACTGGAAGATAACTCACCGACGAAAAACGACTATAAAGATGCAAAAGTCATTGCCGATTTAGTGCGTAACGGGAAGTACAGCGAACCGAAACTGCCGACAAACGTCTATGCAGATCTGCGGATTCTCATGAATCTTCGCGAAAAGATCATGGTAAACCTGGGGCAGGTGCAAAGACGGATGCAGAATTGGCAGGATCGCTTTTTCCCGGAGTATACAGAGGTTTTTAAAGACTGGGAGGGTAAAGCTTCCCTTATTACGCTAAGCGAGTTTCCGACGCCAGAAGAGATCGTAGCGCTCGGTACAGAGGCTATTGTGGAGAGATGGAAGAAGGACGTGAAGCGCGCCGTAGGAACGAAACGAGCGAAGCAATTGGTTGAAACCGCACGAAGTTCCATCGGACTCACCGAAGGTCTTGCAGCAGCCAAAATAGAGATTAAAGCACTTCTGGAGCAGTACGAAATGTTCGCCAGACAACTCGAAGAAATTCTAGTCGAGGTGCAGCGTCTTCTTACCGAAATTCCAGGAACGAAAGAGATGCTGACCGTGCCGGGCGTGGCGGTGGTCACCTTAGCAGGATTCCTTGCAGAAGTAGGGGATCTGAGCGATTACGAGCATGGACAGCAGATTATACGACTGGCCGGACTGAATCTCAAAGAGAACAGTTCAGGGAAGAAAAAGGGCAGATCCAGCATTACCAAGCGTGGACGTGCAAGGCTGAGGGCTCTGCTGTTCCGGGCGGTGATGCCCATGGTAGCAAAGAACGCTGAATTTAAGGCACTACACCAGTATT
>NZ_JARXXP010000038.1 GCF_029893965.1 Paenibacillus sp. PastM-3 | reverse complement strand
GATCGGGTCGGTCAACACTTGCGTTAGATTCGCGACTTCCCCCTCGGGGGAATCTGTGCTTAAAAGAGTTTACACAAAATTATTGACAGACCCTCGGCATATGCGTTTAGATGAACACGATACCTCTCTACGGTGCTGCAGGAGGCGTTTGCATCCGTAAGTAAGGAAAACGTCCGTACTTTCACTAACGCATGTATTTGCCCTATTACAATCCGCTGTATACATTTAAGCCCCCGCAAAAGCTCTACCCCAAAAAATCTCCGTAATTAACCGTAATTAATCGTAACTAATCCGTCAAAAAATACTCTTCAATCCATGGCATACATACCGAGTACACTCTTCTCCCCCCTGCTTTATTTATGGCAAAGGCTACTCCAAAGGGGCCTTACCCTAAGAGGAGGAAGACGATAATATATAAAGGCGGTGAAAGGATTGGGAGCCGAAAGCTTTTATATTAAATTATTTGTTTCAGATGCTGAAGGCATCAATAACTCCATACCTTATCTTCTAAGCAAGCTTGCTGACCTGAAAATAAAATATAAATCCAGAGGAAAGAACGAATTTGAATTGGACAATTCTTTGATCATGACGCTTCATTTAAATAATGATGGAATTTCTGAAATATCAATTGAGGGCTGTTTTTCCTGGTTCCACGAATGTGTGTGTGAAGTCTATAAGGTATCCCAAACCATTCATAATCAGATTTTTCACCTGAAGTTAATTAATAGCAATGGGGAGAAGATCCCCTTTCAAGCTCAGACCGACTTCTGTAATGCTATTCAGGAAACTTATCTTGAAAAATACAATGATTTTATGGTGAGGTTCGGTGTAACCAATGTTAAATGTTTGCCGAGAGACGAATTTTATAGATATATCAAAAAAAGGAGGAGGACATAGCGATGTTAAAGACTTTTGATAGCAGCAGAGTTTTTAAACTTTGGTACTATCACATTAGCCACGGGGAATTATTAATAAGAAGCATCAAAACTGCTGACCACGCCAGGAATATTGATATTATTTTTATCGATGTTACATATATAGATTTACCGCGTAACCTTACTAATTTAAGGATCGAAGAGGCTGAAGAGGATGACGTTCTATATATCAAGGAAAAAACCGGTAAGGATGTAGAGCGTGAAAAAATCATTGTTTTATCATCAGATGATAAGCGTTATTTTGTAGTGGCGTTTAGAATAAAGGTTGTTGAAAATGACTTGGATATGTTTGAACTGCCTTTTAGCAAACAATATTAAAGTTAATGTGTATTTAAAAGATCTTGAGGAGATGTATCTTCAAGGTCTTTTTTATTTGACACCCCTCCTTATATAATGTATATATTAAATATATACATTAAACACATTTCACCAAAGGATGATGGTGCCGCAGCATGAACATTTTGATATCAAGTACATCAGGAGAGCCGATCTATGCCCAGATTGTGACGCAGGTCCGGCAGCTGATTCTGCAGGGGGAGCTGGGAGCCGGGACGCCTCTGCCGTCCATCCGCCAGCTGGCCAAGGAGCTGCAAATCAGTGTGATTACGACCAAACGGGCTTACGAGGAGCTGGAGCGGGAGGGTCTGATTAACTCGATCGTCGGGAAGGGCTCTTTTGTATCCGGGGCGGATCAGGAATTCATCAAGGAGCAGCGGCTGCGGATATTGGAGCTGAAGCTTAAGGAAGTCAGTGAGGAGAGCAGGCAGCTCGGGCTGTCTTATGCTGAACTGGCAGAGATGCTGAAACTTATCTACGAGGAGGAGCAGGAATGAGCGATTGTATCAGGCTGGAGCATGTACATAAGAGCTATGGGGCTTTTGCGCTGCAGGACATTTCGCTGGGTATCAAGGAAGGATACATTACCGGACTGATCGGCCCCAACGGAGCAGGCAAAACTACGCTGATCCAGATGATCATGGGGATGGTCCGCCCGGACCGGGGGGACATACAGTTGTTCGGCGGGCAGAATAAAGAGCAGGAGCCGGCGGTTAAGGAACGGATCGGGTATGTGTCGGACGAGAATATTTATTACGAGCAGCTTACGGTCAAGCAGATGAAAAAGGTGATCACCCCCTTCTACAGCCGCTGGGATGAGGATACATACGTAAAATATCAGGAGCTGTTCAAGCTGTCTCCGGGCAAGAAGATCAAGGATCTGTCCAAGGGGATGAAAATCAAATTTTCACTCGCCATCGCTTTATCCCACGGCGCTGATCTGCTCATTATGGACGAACCTACGTCAGGGCTTGATCCGGTGTTCCGCCGGGAGCTGCTGGATCTGTTAACCGAACACATCCAGGACGAGAAAAAATCCATTCTGTTCTCCACCCATAACACAACTGACCTCGACCGGATTGCCGATTATATTGTGTTTGTAAATGATGGGCGGGTTGTGTTTGGTGAGATGAAGGAGGCGCTGGCGGAGAAATATCTGCTCGTCAAAGGCGGCAAAGAGCTGCTCGACCGCGACACCCGCCGTCTGTTCGTGGGAATCCGCGAGAGCGCACACGGCTTTGAAGGGCTGATGGGCAACCGTGCGGAAGGGGAGCGTTACTTCAGGGACACTGCCATTTGCGAGACGCCAACGCTGGAGGAAATTATGTATTTTTCGGTAAAAGGGAGCGATCTGCGTGTATAATTCCTTTCATCTCATCCGCAAAGACTTTATTATTGTACAAAAGTTTATCCTGCTGACGATTCCGTATTATATGATCATCGGTTTTACGAACTTTGATAACTACACTGTGTTCGCCCTGCTTCCAGCTATGCTGCTGTTAATCAATTCCTGCACAATGGATGTGCAGAATAATAACCAGAAGTTCCTGGTCAGTCTGCCTATTCCGAGACAGCAGATCGTGCTGGCCAAATATTTGGCGATGCTGCCTTACTCCGTACTCAGCTTCGCCTGCACCGTGCTGCTGTATCTGGTTGCCTACTCGGCTGGCCGGACTACCGATCCGCTGGCCTGTAGAGAGCTGCTGCTGTGCATCGCAGGGTTTCCGCTCCTGGCCTCCTTCTATCTTCCGCTTCATTACTGGCTGGGCCGCAAAGGAACCCAGGTAGTAAATATGGTCTTTATCATGCTAATTATGCTTAACTTCGCTGCGGTAAAACAGCTGATGGAATGGTTCCCCGGACTGGCAGGCTGGGTGAGTAACGGTACTACAGACAGCCCGCTGCTGCCGGTAATCGCCGGCCTTGGTTATGTGCTGGTTTTGTGCTGCTCTTATCTCATCTCGCTGCGGGTATTTACCGCCAAGGATATTTAGAGTGAAATAGCCTGGATTGTATTTAAACAGCGATGTTTAAAATGAGATGACCTCCGGATATCCGGGGGTCATTTTTTTAGTAGCGGCGTTTAATTTTACTGCAATTAGACAGGGATGAGGTAAGCAGAATAGAAAATAAAGGGAACCATTCCCGTATCAACAGGGTCGTATTAAGTGAGGTGAAGCGCTTGGAACTAAATGGACTGAGGAGTAAATTCAAGGGTGAGCTGAAGGCTGGTTTGAATGATGAGCAGAGGGCTGAGCAAAAGAGTGGGCTGAAGAATGGGCTGGAGGATAAGCTTAAACATGCCGAAGCCATGGATGAAGAACAGCTGCGGCAGATTATGCGCCTGTACGGCAATGACATCTGGAATTATATCTATTACCTGACCAAAAATACCGAACAGGCGGATGATCTCGCGCAGGAGGTGTTTGTGAAATGCTTCTACCGGATCGGCACGTACAAGGGAACATCCAGCCTGAAGGGCTGGCTGCTGACGATTGCGCGGAATTCTGTGTTCTCATACCGGAAGTCGCGATTTTTCCGCACCGGACTGTGGGGTGGCGGGGTACAGAGCCTGACGCCGGCAGACCCGGAGCAGCAGGGAGCACTAGCGGAAGCCGGACAAGTGCTCGGCACAACACGCTCGGCGGAGATGGAATACATGGGCAACCAGCAGACGCGGGACATCTGGAGCCTTATTATGAAGCTGCCGGATAAGCTGCGTGAGGTGCTGGTGCTGGATCTCAAGGCTGAGCTGTCGATTAATGAAATTGCCGGGTTGACCGGTCTGCCGCCGGGAACCGTCAAATCGCGGCTACACCGGGCACGCCGCAAAGTCCAGGATAAACTAAGGGGGTTACAATGATGGATGAACGTGAGCCGAAGTGGTATGAGCAGGCCCGTAAGGGGCCGTTCCAGGAGGCCAGGTTTACCGATTCCTCTGCCGAGCAGGTGATGCGGAGGCTGCGTTCGGAAGCTGAACCGGCTCGTCCCCGCTCCCGGCGCATGCCAAGGCTGGCGGTTGTAACTGCTGTCATCCTTCTGCTGCTGGCTGGTGCTTTTTATCTGAAGAACGGGCCTATCGGGAGAGAAACCCCCGCAGGTATGGTCCCTGTTGAGGAACAGGCTAAGCCTACAGATGAAGCACTGAAAAAGATTGCAGAGCAGCTGATGCAGGAGCAATTGGGTCAGCAGCTTCCCTTTGACAAGCTGGACCGGATGAAAATGCCGGGCCAGGCGGAGCTTACTTACAGAGAAAATGAAGTGGCGGATTCCTGGGCCTATTTCTGGATTGATGCGGAAACCGGGGAAGCCGCCTCGTTCAGCATGAGGGCATCCTACGAACCTGAAGCTATCGACAATACGCTAATAAAACAAGCAGGAGAAAAGCTGCAAAAGCTTGGTTATACAGGGGAATTTCAGGCTACGGGTTTAACACGCTATGTTTCTTATGGGCGTACAGCGGATAAGACCGTCCAGGTTATCAATGTTGTACATGCGGCGGACGCAGACATTAACTTTACAAACGGAGTCTATGTGCGGGCCGGCTTTAATGTCGATCAGAACGAGGTCAGTGAGGAGCTTAAACAAGCCGGACTGGAAGCACTCGGACTGGTTAGATCCAGCAGCTTGGCAGACCAGCTGACCAGAGTTGTCCGTTCCACTATTGAAGGGGCAAGCGATGAAATTACTTTGTATTATGGCGACAGTCCCGGCGAAGGTACATTTGTAACTTTTGACTATACAACCCAAAAAGTTCTGGATGTAGCTGATTATTCACTGAACCTTGTTGATCTGGGCGGCTCCCGGACTGACGAGGAACGGGAAGAGCAGCTGCTCAGCATGGACAACGCCATCCTCCAGAGCACAGCTGCAGTCATCGCAGACAAACTGTACGGAATTAATCTGAAGGAGGATTACACGCTGGTTAAAAACGGACCAAGGCCGGGAGTGATCACCTTTGAGAGCCATAACGGTGGGCCGGCCATTGAAGCAACTTACAACCTGGATGGCGTCATGTACAGCTTCAGTATAAAGAGAGCAAGCAACACACTATAATAATGAAGAAATATATTCTGGCAATAGAGGAGACGCAGGCCTGCAGCAGGCTGTGTCTCTTTTTGCGATTAAAGAATTTTTTCGGGGTCCCCGCAAAGATTCTGAGTCAGCTTCCGTGTAAAGGCTCCACTTTGTGGGGTTGTTTTGCGTAACAAAACAACAATTGCTATACTAGATAAATCTGAACTTTTACAAAAAAGTGGAATTTAGTTAACAGAAATATAGTATGGAAGTAAGAGGGATCTCTATGAACAAACAAAATAATAACAGGCTGCTGCCGGTGCAGTTCTATGTGGTAGCAGGACTGGTCTGGCTGAAGCTGCTGCTGCTGAGGGTGCTGTTTTTTGAACGGATCGCCTGGGAATGGATTGCCATGGACCTTGCGCCGGTGCTGCTGATTATGGGCATTCTGACCGTCCTGCTGCCGCGACGGATGAAGACAGGAGCCTACTGGAGCTTCAATGTTATCCTGTCGCTGCTGCTGTTTGCGTCCAGTGTGTATTATAACCATTTCGGGTCGGTCCCGACCTATCTGGCTTTTTATGAGCTAAACCAGGTATTCCAGGTTAAAGAAAGTGTGGAATCGACGATCCAGCCGGTGGATTACCTGTTCTTCGCTGATCTTGTAATAGTGGCCGTCTATGCGGGAATGCGCAGATGGCAGCGGGGGCCGGCTTATCAGAGCCGGAGCTACAGCGGTGGTACACGCCCGGCCTCCTCAAGAATTCAGCTTGTTGTCGTTCTGGTGGCCATTATCGGCGGGGGCTTACTGTCGGCATACTCGGTGCATGCCGCCCGCAGCATCACCAACGAGCTGGTGCAGGCGGAAAGCGCCGGGTTCCTGAACTATGAGCTGGTAGCGGCACTCAAAGCGCAGGAGGATAACGGGCTGATCGGCACGGGCGATATTAATGAAACGATTGCCAAAATAAACAATCTTGAAGCGTCTTATCCCTGCAGCAGCAAGCCAGCCGGAACGGTTCCGGACTATTTCGGCTCGCAAAAGGGGAAAAATGTTATTGTCATCCAGCTGGAGGCATTCCAGGCCTTTCCGCTGATTCAGACACTGGACGGGCAGGAGTTGACGCCGGTACTGAACAAGCTGGCAGGTGAGGGCTTTTATTTTCCGCGTGTGTTCCAGCAGATCGGCCCGGGCAATACCTCGGACGCCGAGTTTATGAGCAACACCTCAATCTACCCGATCGGTACGCTGGCGATGTCCACCGGCTTTGCTGACCGTGAGCTGCCAAGTCTGCCGCGGCTGCTTCGTGAAAAAGGCTACGAGGCCTATACCTTCCACGTGAACAAGGTCGGCTTCTGGAACCGTAATGAGCTGTATCCGGCACTGGGCTTTAACGGGTACTATGACAAAGGCGATTTCGTCAACGACCACTTCAATTCGTTTGGCGCCTCGGACGAACAGCTGTATGTTACCGCTGTGGATAAGCTGGCAGAGCTGCAGCAGCGGGGAACCCCTTTTTATGCCCAGCTGGTGACGGCTTCGAGCCATCATCCATTCAAGATTCCGGACAGCTTTAAGAAGATTGCCATGCCCGATTCGCTAGAAGGCACCATGCTGGGCGATTATTTGACAGCGATCAACTATACCGACTATGCAGTAGGCACTTTAATTGAAGGGCTGAAGGATCGGGGGCTGTGGGACAATACGGTGCTTGTGCTGTACGGCGACCATTTCGGCCTGCAGCCGCAGGATGTACAGCCGGAGCAGGTGGGGGAAGCGCTGGGTATTTCGTATCACCCGCGTATCAGCCGGTTCAATATTCCGCTGATTGTGCATGTGCCGGGAATGACTGAGGGCAGGACAGTAACGCGTGTCGGAGGGCAGCTGGATATTCTACCGACCGTAGCCAATCTGCTGGGTCTGGACTTAAAAGCAGAAGGCTTTACGGCCTTCGGGCACGACCTGCTCAATATAGAGCGCAATGTAATCGGGATGCGTTATTATCTACCCTCAGGCTCTTTTTTTAACGATGAGATTATGTTTGTTCCGGGCAAAAGCTTTGCTGACGGTGAAGCTGTGTCACTTCAAACATTTCAGCCTGTAGAAGACTACAGCAAATATGAGGGAGATTATAACTATATTCTGCAGCTGATGAAGCTGTCTGATGAATATGTGAAGCTGCTGCCGCAGCGCTAGGAGGAGCTATGAAAAGAGTACTAAAGCCGCAGGTTCTGGTCACCCTGGCCGGAGGCGGACTGATTCTGTATCTGCTGTTTTTGCAGCCGTTTGTCGGGGTGGCCGATAATGGCGATTTTTTGCGCATGATGAATACGATCGGCCTGAACTATTATGATACCGCGGAGAGCTATGCGGACCGCTTTTTCAGCTTCAGCCACTCGCAGTTCGCTTACGACAACTTGTTCAGGGGCTTTTATCCTTCCTCGCAGATCCTGCTGGTGCTTGTCCCCCGGCTTCTGGCCGGGCTGGTACACGGCAGTTATTTCGATATCCGCGTACTTGGGGCGGTCTATGCTGTACTGCTGCTTGCCGCGACCTGGCTGACTGTAAAGCTCGGGGCCAAGCACTCTGCTGTTATGGGACTGTTGCTCGGGGCCGGGATGCTGTTTGTTTTTTACGATATCGGGTATCTGGCCTATTTCAATTCGCTGTTCGGCGAGCCGGTGTCGATGGTGTTCATGCTGCTGACCTTTGTCCTCGGGCTGAGACTGACGATGCAGGATCATCCGACCCGCCGGGGGCTGACGCTGTTCTTCATTGCTGTGCTGTTTCTCGTCTGCTCCAAAATCCAGAACGCGCCGGTGGGCCTTGCGTTTATGCTGATTTTTTGGCGTCTCGGTTCCCTTCAGAGGGAAGGGGGCTTCGGGAAGCTGGCCAGGCAGTTTGCTGTAGCGGTAGCGGTTATATCGGTCATTCTGTACGTGACGGCTCCCAAGGAGCTGAAGCATATTAACCTGTACCAGACGGTATTCTTCGGGATTCTGAACGAGTCCCCGGATGTGCGCGGCGATCTGCGCGATCTCGGGCTGCCGGAACGGCTTGAGGTGCTGGCGGGAACGAACTATTTTCAGGGGGATACGGCGATCAAGCAGGATGATCCTTCGCTGACGCCGGATTTTTATGACCGGATCTCGCATAAGGATGTCCTTTTCTTCTATTTAAAACATCCCACGCGGCTGATAAATAATATGGAGTATGCGGCCCGGAACAGCATGTCCATCCGTCCCTATTATCTCGGAAGCTATGAGAAAAGTCTCGGTAAGCCCGCAGGGGCAGTGGCCTATACATACAGCGGGTGGAGTGAGTTCAAAAACAGGCATCTGCCTGATTCGCTCTGGTTCCTTGGCCTCTTTTATCTGGTCTATTACGCAGGAGTATTGTTCTATTATTTCCGTGCCCGGGAGCGCCGTGAACGGATTGCCGGAGAGCTGCTGCTGTTGCTCGGTCTGATCGGACTGTTCTCTTTCCTGGTGCCGATTCTCGGTGACGGCCGGGCGGATATCGGCAAGCATCTGTTCCTGTTTAATGTGAGCTTTGATATGATGGCCATCGTTATGCTGGGCGGCATTGTGCGTATTGCTGCAGAATTTACGGGGCGCAAGAATGGGACTTTGGGCAATTGACCCTTAGTGCATAATCGAATACAATGTGTTTGGAACTTTAGTAAAAGATTAACAATGGCTTACAGCCTCAACTGAGTAAGGGGGCCGCTATGGGAAATGACGAACACAGGGACCGAATCGAGCAGGCGCGACAGGAGCTGAACCGGCTGGCTCTTGAGTATGGAGTGCAGGATATCAGAGTTCTCCGCCAATCCGTTAAGCTGGATGCGCTGCTGAATGAGTATACGGACTGTCTCACCGACAAGGATGACATGCCCTATTAGCATAAGAGAAAAGCATTTTATATCTCGGACATTTGGACGGCCAGGCCGTCTGGATGTCTTTTTTGTATGGGAATTGTAGCTGCTCTTTCGCCTATCTGGGGTTACGGGAGCGGGCAGGGGATGAGAGGAGGGGCTAAAATGCCTCTGATTCAGCGGGAATTGGGTGGCTGGAAGAAACTAATTGGATTTTAGCCACTTAAATTCCTGATTTATCGGACTTTACGGTAACTAAGTGGAATAATGCTACTTAAATCGGGGAGTATCGGCCGTAGGGAGTGAATTGGGAGCATTTAAGTGGCGTTTTTCCAACTAATTTTCCAAAAAGGCTGCATAGTTGAAAAATAGATGGCAAAAATCCACTTAGTCGCATGAACGTACCGATGAGCGCACGTATACACATATGAATGAACGCCCTTATAAGCAAGCTGATCTTACATATCGAATAAAAGTTAGTTTTATAGAGGTTATGAGTAACAACTTACTAAGAGTGCTCCGGCGGCTGTTTGCTGCCTGGGGCACTCTTTTTTGTGTTGGCGGCAACGGTGGCTGGAGTGGAAGGAATCAGCAAAGGTGCGGGCAACCCGGGTGATTGACAGCGGGCAGCTGCCAATTTATCGCCGGGCATGGCAGATGTCCATGAGGCGGATGCTGACTCCGCATATAGTACTACTGTCTTGAGAATATGACGGGGCAGGGTGAAAGCCGTGAAAGCAAAAAAGAGAAGAACGCATCTGCGGGATTACCGGGACGGCTATCAGGAGGGATACCGTCTCGGCTTATGTGAAGCTGTGAAACGCCTAAATTCTCCGGAGGTGGAAGCATGCCGGCCTTTTAAGCTGATGTATGTCCCCCAGGGGTTTGAAGCGATAGATACAGGAATCACAGAAGCACTCCGGCTGCTTGTCAGTGAGCTGATTCTCGCAAGTCCTGATACGATGCTGGAGGTTGCAGCGCGTGAGAAGCCGGGGGCTGTGCTGGTCATGAACGGGCTGCATGTCTTTCCCGAGAACCATATGGACCAGATTGATGAAATCCGGAAGCTGGGCATCGCTACAGCCATCTGGTTTGCGGATGACCCCTATTTTACCGAGGATACCTCCGTCATCTGTCTGCACTATGACCACGTATTCACACATGAGCTGGGGTGTGTGGAATTTTACCGCTCACTGGGGGCAGACTCTGTCCACTACCTTCCCCTCTGTGTCAATCCGCAAATGTTCTATCCGCGCCGGACCGGACCGCAGCATCAGTTCGACATTGTGTTCATCGGCAACGCGTTCCGTAACCGCACCGCGCTGTTTGATGAGCTGGCGCCTTACCTGAAGGGGAAAAAGGTGCTGATCGCCGGCGGCTTTTGGGAACGGCTGAGCCAGTTCGAGGAGCTGTCGCCGTTTATCCGGAGCGGCTTTATCCCTCCCGAGGAAACGGCCAATTACTACAGCGGAGCGAAGCTGGTCATCAACATTCACCGGCCGTGGGAAGGCGGACTGGATAACCGCAATACCTTTCAGCTGCCGTCCCGCTCCATTAATCCCCGCACCTATGAAATCAGCGCCTGCGGAACGATGCAGCTGACGGATATCCGTGAAGATTTGGGCAGCTACTACCGTCCGGGCCACGATCTGGAGACCTTTGCTTCGGCTGAAGAGCTGAAACGCAAAATCGATTACTACCTGAAACATGAGCACGAGCGGCGGAAAATCGCACTGCGGGGGCTGCAGACGACCTTGCGCCACCACACCTTTACGGCAAGGCTGCCTCAGCTGCTCAATGTTCTCACTTCACAAATGTGAAATCCAAAGGGATGAAGGAGCGATTACTCATGAATAACGAATTTATCATGCCCGCGCCGCCACTGCCACGGACACCCGCGGAGGAAGAAAAGCTGCGTGGACGCCTGACCGGGTTCAAAACCGGATATGACGAGGGCTATCTGCGCGGACGGCTTGCAATCCTTGACGGCCGTCCGGAGGAGCCGATTCCGGTGCGGAATCTTCATGTAATGTATGTAGCCTCCGGCAAAGGCTATCCCTATTCTCCGCTGGATGATGCTGTTCTCTTTGCTCTCCAGAGACTGACCACCCAGGTTACGGTAACGGATGTGCGGCAGAACCTTGCTGAGCTTGCAGCAGCGCAGCGTCCGGATCTGGTGCTGGTGCTGGACGGAATGGAGCTGCCGCCGGAGCAGATTGCCCAGCTGCGGGGCAGAGGCATCAAGACGGCAATCTGGCTGACAGATGACCCGTATTATACCGATTTTACGATGAAAATCGTTGCCCACTACGATTATGTATTCACCCTGGAGCTCAATTGCGTAGAGGTATACCGCGGCCTGGGCTGTCCAGAAGTGCATTACCTGCCGTTTGCCGCCCACCGGGAGCATTACCGTCCGACGACCGGCCGTTCACCGATCCAGCGGGATGTCAGTTTTATCGGGTCTGCTTACTGGAACCGGATTAATTTTTTCCGGGATATTATGCCTGAGCTGATGAGCTATAACACCGTCATTAACGGCATCTGGTGGGATCGTCTACCGGAAGCTCCGCTCTACGGAGACCGGATTGAGATCGGCAAGTGGATGACTCCGCAGGAAACAGCTGTTACTTACAGCGGCTCCAAAATAGTCATTAACCTGCACCGTGCCCATGTAGATGAAAAAGACAATAACAATGCGCTGCTGATCCCGGCGGCCTCGCCGAATCCGCGTACCTTCGAAATTGCCGCCAGCGGTACTCTGCAGCTGAGCGATGCCAGAGATGATATGGGTACTTTCTACAAGGTGGGTGAGGAGATCGATACGTTCTCCAGCCCGCAGGAGATGATGGATAAAATCCGTTATTACCTGACTCACGAGGAGGAACGCCGGGATATGGCTCTGCGTGCTTTCGAGCGGACGCTGAAGGATCATACCTACACGCGGCGCCTCCACCAGCTGCTGACTGTCATCTACGGGTAAGCGCTGCTGCACGGGAGTATGCCTCTTGAGAATGTGCGTTTACCGGGAGACAGGTGTCGTGCCGGCATCTGTTTCCCTTCAATATACTGAGTACTGGACCTTGGCACCCGCCCTGAAGCGGTCGGCAAGTGAAGTGCGAAGAAGTGCTCTGTAGCTGATGCTTCGTAAAACTTAGCGTATGCTTCCGAAGCGAGTTTTACTGCGAAGAAGTGCTCTGTAGCTGATGCTTCGTAAAACTTTGAAGGAGGTGAATGGCTGCTCGAGGCCCCTTGCCAGGGAGCGCCGAAACACCATGGCCGACAAAGCTACAATCGTCCTTTTTTCCCACGTATCCAATACCCGCAGCATCACGGGCGCAGAGAAGCTGCTGCTGTTCTTCGCCCGCGAGCTGTCCTGTTACTTCAATTGCATTCTCGTAGCACCCCAAGACGGCAAGCTGACCCAGCAGGCCCGCAAGGCCGGCCTGAATGTGCAGATCATCCCGATCCCGCTGGTCTACGGGGTGTACACCCCTTATGCCGGACTTGAGGCGGATATCCGCAAATTTCAGGAGGGCCGGGAATACCTGGAGCTGAAAGACTGGCTTGCCGCGCTCCGGCCGGCGTTCATTCTTTCGAACACCTGTGTGCATGTCCTGCCTGCACTGGCAGCCAAGTCACTGGGCATTCCGGTAGTGTGGAAGATTTCCGAGACCATTACGGATAACGAATACACCGGAATTAGTGTGGAGCTGATCCACAGAAACAGCGATGAGATTCTGGCTATTTCCCATACAGCAGCAGCGTGCTTCCCGCAGGAGATCCGTGACAGCAAGGTGACGCAGCTTCCGCCTTCCTGGAATGACCAGGAGCTGCTGATGGCGGCCTGGAGCACACTGCGGGGCGAACGGCGTCGGGAACTCCGGGTCGCTCCCGGGGAGCCGCTTATCGGTTATATTTCTTCCTTCATCAATAAAGAAAAAGGTCTGGAGCATTTCATCAAAATGGCGGTTCTGGTCAGCGAGCAGCATCCGGAAGCGAAATACGTGGTCATCGGCACTCCCGGAGACAAGAGCTACTATGAGCGCTGCGTACGCAAGGTAAAGCTGGAGGGGCTGACCTCCCGCTTCAAGTTCTACGGATATGAAGATTCTCTTCCCTCTGCTTACTGCGCCATGGATCTGCTGGTGGTTCCCAGCCTGATCCGCGAGGGCTTCGGCATGACGGCGCTGGAAGGGATGGCTTTTGGCAAGCCGGTTGTCGCCTATGACTCCGGCGGCCTGTGTGAAGTGCTGCAGGCCGCAGGCTGCGGCGGCCTGCTCGCCCCGGCAGCGGACATCTCTGCGCTTGCTGCGCGCGTGAACAGCCTGCTGGCGGAGCCGGGCCTTGCCGCCGCCACCGGCAGTCAGGCGCGTGAGCGCATCGACGCCGCCTACGGGCCGGCGGCTTACCGCATGCGCCTACTCGGCCTCGCGGAGCGCTGGCAGCTCCGCTACTGCCTGGCGCCGCCTGAGCCCGGCGGCGCAGAACCCGCCCCGCCCGCAGCGCTGCCTGCGGGCGGGGGCGAACCGGCGGCGCGCACAGCCCCGCCGCCGGCCAAGGCGCGCCGCGCAGCACGGCTGCGGCGCGCGAAGCTCCGGCGCGGCAGGCTGAGCCGCGCCAAGGCCCGGGCGCGCCGCGGCAAGCGCCCGGGTCGCAAGCGGCGCGCGGGCGGCAGCGCGCGCCGGAAGAGCAGCCGCGGGCAGAAGCACCGCGGCAGGAAGGCCCGGCGGCGGGGGCGCAGCCGCTAGGGCTGTGCCCTTCCGCGAGGCGCACCGCGCGCGCCGGGGCTCTGCTTTCCGCGAGGCGCACCGCCCCTCGCCGGGGCTGCTTTCCGCGGGGCGCACCGCCCCTCGGCGGCATCAATACCACCCTGCCTGATACAGCATCAGGCAGGGTTAACCTCAAAGGGAGTGAACCCATGAAGATCATGACGATTTTGGGCACACGGCCCGAAATTATCCGGCTCAGTGTGATCATACCGCTGCTGGATAAGCATGCGGAGCGGCATGTGCTGGTGCATACCGGCCAGAATTTCACGCCCAGCCTCAGTGGAGTATTCTTCGCAGAGCTTGGACTGCGGGCACCGGACTATGTATTGCAGGATAAGCAGGCTGGACTGGGCGGCCAGCTGGCGGCCATGTTCGGAAGCCTGGAAGGCATTCTGCTGAAGGAGCAGCCGGACCGGGTTCTGCTGCTGGGCGATACGAACAGTGCGCTGTGCGCCATTCTTGCCGAGCGGATGGGCATTCCGGTAGTCCACATGGAGGCGGGCAACCGCTGTTATGACCTGAAAGTGCCCGAAGAGAAAAACCGCCGTGTCATTGACGCGGTTTCCACCATTAATATGCCATATACGCAGCAGAGCAAACGCCATCTGGTCAGTGAGGGCTTCCCGAGCCAGCGTATCGTGCTCACCGGCAACCCGATCCATGAAGTGATTACGCACTACGAGGCGCAGATCGGCAGCAGTGATATTTTATCCCGGCTTACACTGACCTCCGGCCAGTACTTCCTCGTCACAGCCCACCGGGCGGAGAATGTGGATGATCCTGAGTCACTGGTGCAGATCATGTCAGGACTTAATCTGGTGGCTGAGCAGTTTGGCCTCCGCCTGATCTGCAGCATTCATCCCCGTACCCGTTCCAAGCTGACGGAGCAGTTCCCGCTGACCATGAACCCGCTGGTGGAATTTCATGAGCCTTTCGGATTTTTTGATTTCGTCCATCTGGAGCAGCATGCCCTCTGTGCAATCACCGACAGCGGGACCGTCCAGGAGGAATGCTGCCTGATGGGAGTGCCGACTGTAACGATCCGCCGGACGACAGAGCGTCCGGAGACGGTGGATTGCGGAAGCAATGTAGTGTCGGGAGTGGAGCGGAACAGCATTCTGCGCAGTGTCCGGCTGATGACGTCGCTGAGTCCGAAATGGGAGGCACCGGAAGGCTATTTGACTCCGGATGTCTCGGCCAAGGTAGTCAAATTTTTGCTTGGAGGGAACCTGCATGTTTAATAATAAACGGATTCTTGTCACCGGCGGCACGGGTTCCTGGGGGCATGAACTGATCCGGCAGCTTCTGCCGCAAAATCCTGAAGAGATCATTATTTTCTCCCGCAGCGAGTCTGCACAGGTGGCGATGAGCAGGGAATATGAGGATAACCGCCTCAGCTTCGTTATTGGAGATATCCGTGACAAGGATGCGCTAGTGGCTGCTTGCCGCGGCGTTGACTATATCATCCATCTCGCAGCTTTGAAGCATGTACCGGTCTGTGAAGACCAGCCGTATGAAGCGCTTAAGACTAATGTGATTGGAACCCAGAATGTCATCGAGGCGGCTATTGCCAATCATGTTGAAAAAGCGATCTATATCTCTACCGATAAAGCCGCCAATCCGTCCAACTTCTACGGCATGACGAAGGCGATTGGTGAGAAGCTGTTTGTATACGCCAATCTGCTCCGTTCAGGAACCCGCTTTGTCACGGTACGCGGCGGCAATGTGCTGGGAACCAATGGCAGTGTGGTTCATCTGTTCATGAAGCAGATCAGGGACAAGGGACAGGTGCGCATTACTGATATGCATATGACCCGCTTCTTCCTGACCCTTCGTGATGCCATTTCACTGCTGTTCAAGGCCTCTGAGGCCAGTGTGGGCGGAGAGATTTTTGTCATGACGATGCCGACCTGTCGGATCATTGATTTGGCCGAAGTACTGATCGAGGCTTCCGGTAAAAAGGATGTAAGCATTATTGAAACAGGCATCCGGCCCGGCGAGAAAATCCATGAAATTCTGATGAGTGATTTTGAGAGCAGATCAACCGTTGTTTACGATGAGCAGTATCTCGTTATTCTGCCGACCTTGAATATGCCTGAACTTAAGGAGTGCTACCAGCGATACGCACCCGTCTCTTTCAGCAGCTTCAGCTCCGAGCGGAATTTGATCTCAAAAGACGAAATCAGAGCCATATTACAGCGTGGAGGATTTTTATAATGAAGCTGCTGATCTTTGGCGGTAACGGCATGGCCGGTCATATGCTGGTGGATTTTTTCAGAGCGCAGAGCGGGATGGAGGTTTTTTATACAACCCGTGATCCCCGGGACAAGAAGGGCCTTATTCTTGATGCTGCCGACGGACATATTGTGGAGAAGACGGTGGAGCTCGTGCGTCCGGATATCATCATTAATGCCATTGGCGTCCTGAATCAGTTCGCTGAGCAAGATATCATTCGTGCTTATCATATCAACGGATTTCTTCCGCACAGGCTCCGTTATGCCGCCGACCATATTGGTGCGAGGCTAATTCATATCAGCACGGATTGTGTTTTCGAGGGAACCCGGGGCGGCTACAGCGAATCCGATCATCCCGACGGCACAAGCACCTACGCTCTAACCAAAACGTTTGGTGAGGTCAATGCTCCCGGGCATCTGACGATCCGCACTTCCATCATCGGACCGGAGATTCGTCCCGGAGGCATTGGTCTCCTGAACTGGTTTATGCGGCAGCAGGGAAATGTTACAGGATACCGCAATGTGTTATGGAACGGTGTGACAACGCTGGAACTGGCAAAGGCGGTCAGAGTACTCATGCTGTCCCCGCTTTCCGGCATCGTCCATCTTGCTCATCCGAAGCCGGTCAGCAAAAATGAGCTGCTGATATTGTTCAAGGATACTTGGGGGCTCCATCAAATTGAGGTAGTAGCAAGCGACACTCCCGTCCAGAACAGGACACTCTTATCGACTCGTACAGATATGGACTATACGGTTCCGGATTATCCGCAGATGATGAAGGAGCTGAGCGAATGGATGAACAGGGGGTAAAGCTGCGGCAGACCATCTTGATTACCGGCGCTTCCGGATTTACGGGTCAGCACGCCTGCACCTTTTTCAGTTCGATCGGCATGAACGTCGCAGCGCTCGTTCACAGTAAACCGGAGAATCCTCAGCCCGGGGGCATAAGTTATTACGTCTGCGATCTGCTGGACAGAGCCGGGGTGGAAGATACAGTCCGCAGCATCAAACCGGATTATGTGCTCCATCTGGGCGGTAAAAATTCCGTCCCGGAGTCTTGGGAGACACCGCTGCTGTATGTGGAGTCCAATGTAATGACCACTTTGTACCTGTTGAATGCGCTGCGCCAGTTCCCTTTCTGCCGCATTCTTGTAGCGGGTTCCCGCCTTAATTCCCCTCTTCTCCCGCCGTACAGGCAGAATCATCCGTACAGCTTAAGCAAAAGTCTTCAATCTGCCGGAGCGCTCTCCTGGGCTTCGTTGTTCGGACAGTCCGTCATGGTTGCCGAACCGAGTAATTTGATCGGCCCCGGCCCTTCCACCGGATTCTGCTCACTGCTGGGCAGGCATATCGCCTGCCTGGAAGCCGGTGAGGAAAGAGCGGCGTTCACCCTTTCTTCCCGTACGGAACGGCGTGACTTTCTGGATGTTCGTGATGCGGTGAGAGCCTATGCAGCTCTGCTTGCCAAGGGTCAGGCAGGAACAATCTACAGGATCGACTCGGGGGAAGAAAGAACCTTGTATGATACGGCTTCGTCCATGATCAAGCTGGCTTCCTGCCTTGTGCCACTTGTATGCAGCCGGCAAGATGATCCGGATGAGGAGCCCTCTCTGCAAGCTCCCGCACTGTATGCTGCGCCTGGGCGTTTACTTGCTCAGGATTGGCGGCCGGAAATTCCGCTCGAACAGTCGTTGGCGGATATTATGCATTATTTTCGCACAAAGAGGGGAGAGACGGCATGAAGCCCAAAGTGTCAATCATCATTCCTTTTTATAATTGTCCTTATGTAGAGCTGGCCATTCGCAGTGCGCTGGCTCAAACCTATCAGCCGCTTGAAATCATTGTAGTTGATGACGGATCTACGCTGTATTTCGACAAGATTCGTAAATACGGGGGACGTGTGTGCTACCTCGGCAAGCCTAACGGCGGCACAGCCAGTGCGCTCAATCACGGTATCCGCAATGCTACGGGCGATTATATCGCCTGGCTCAGCTCCGACGATTTTTATAAGCCGGGCAAGATTGAAAGGCAAATACAGCTCATGACGGAGACGGGAGCCTACATCTCGCATACTAACTTTAACTTTATCAACGGGGAGGGATTGCTGACCAAGTACGCTGTCGCATCCGCTTTCCCGTCCATGCCTGATTTTTACCGTGCTCTGATGGAAGGAAATCCTGTCAATGGCTGCACTGTAATGATACGGCGGGAGATGTTTGCGCAAATCGGCCTTTTTGACGAGAGTCTGCCTTATACGCATGATCTGGACTTCTGGTACCGCGCCGTATTAGCCGGGTACTCTTTCCCGTTCCTGAACGAGACGCTCCTATATTACCGGTGGCATGACGGGATGGGAACACGGCTGCACCATGATGAGATTAAGATCGAGCTGGCGCATGTCCAGGCTAATTACCGTGACAGGATGGAGAAACTCATTGCACGGAGCTGATAGTAAGATAAGAATTTTCAAGGATGAGGAGTGAGGGGATTTGGTTATCGGGACTGTTGTGAATGCGTCTGGCCTGCAGGGCGCGATGCTGATGGCCTATTCGGTCAAACAGCATATGCCTGATGTCCGGATTGTGGTCTGCCTGGTCGAAGAGAACATAAATCCGTCCGGGTATTATCCGGATATTGACCGGATGATTACCGCCAGGGAACTTTCCGGCTGTATCGGGTTTCAGGAATTTGACCGCTATATATCCAGGTTTAGCGGCCTTCAACATGCGGTTGCCATGAAGAGCCAACTGCTCAAATATCTGCTTGAAGCGTACCCGGAAGAGCAGCATATCGTATATCTTGATCCGGAAATGTATGTACTGGGGCCGTTTGCCGAGCTGGAGCATATGCTGCACCACTATGATATTGTATTGACCCCCCACCATCTGGAGCCTTCGGAGCCCTGGGATTGCTCCAGGGAGATCGGAACGCTCCAGGACGGTACATTTCACAGCGGCTTTGTGGCGGTAAAGAACAGCCGTGAAGGACATGATTTTGCCAGCTGGTGGATTACATTGATGGCAGGTGAATTTGAAGGGCAGCCGCAAGGGGTTTTTATTGACCAGCCTTATCTTAATTTTGTCCCGGCTTTTTTTAATGCCGGTGTTTTGCGGCATCCCGGGTACAATCTGGCGTTCTGGAATTTGCATGAAAGCGGCAGACAGGTCTATAGGGAGGGCGGAGAGTACAGGTTAACGGGCGGTGTACCGCTGCGCTGTTCAAATTTCAGCAATTTCCTGGGGCTGCTTGATTACTGTCTGGGGACATTTGTGCCGGACAATTCAGATTATGCGTCTCTTTGGATGGAATATAAGCGTCGGCTATCCTGAGTTTAATGAGGGGGGAGCTTCATGATAATTTGTTCAGTGACTTGTGCAGACAATCTGCATGAGGCGAAAATGATGGCCAGAGCCGTTAAATATCACATGCCGTATGCATGGGTTGTTATCTGTTTGATGGAGCGGACGATCCATCCGGCAGCGGTGGATGTCCCTTATTTTGATGAGGTCGTACTGGCTAAAGATCTGGGGATTCCCCATTTTGAAGGAAACATCTTTAAGTACAGTCTGCTTGAGGCGGTAACCTCCATTAAACCGAAGTTCCTCCGCACTTTATTTGACAGGTATCCCCATGAGCAGAATGTTGTATTTATGGATACAGATATCATTGCCTATGCCCCCTTTGACGATCTGCTCGCTGCCCTGGAGCATCATTCCATCCTATTATCTCCTCACCGGATCGAACCAAACCCTGAACCTCTGGGCTATCTTCAACACGGCATATATAATACCGGGTTTTTGGCGCTCCGCAGATCAGAGGAAACCATGCGTTTTCTGGAATGGTGGGGACAGCGCCTATACAGCTATTGTCATTATCATGCTCCATTTTTTGTAGACCAGAAGTGGGTGGATTTGGCTGCTGCTTTTTTTGATATCCAGGTATGGAAGCATCCGGGCTATAATGTGGCGGCGTGGAATTTACACGAGCGATGCCGGAGGATTGTACGGGAGGAGAACGGGCGTTTTTGGCTGGATAATGATGTCCCCTTCGTCTGCTACCACTATTCCGGGATGCACGGAATGCTCCAGTACTGTATGGCCGAGTGGCTTCCTGACAAAAGCAATCCGCTATACCGCCTGCTTCAGGATTATGTGGATGAGCTGGAGGTTATGGGGAAAAGCGAGCTCTCCGAAGAACCCTGGAGCTACGACTATTATCTGGACGGTGGTCCAATATCTATTATGGAAAGAAAGGCCTACGGTAGCGATGCGAGCGCTTTTGAATCTGGACGGAACCCTTTTCTGAGGGACTCCGGCAGCGGAGATGAATGGATGTGAAAGGGTTGATCGTCGCTGCCGGAAAAGGCTCACGCCTAAGACCATTCACTTTAACCAGGCCGAAAACGATGATTCCTGTCGCGGGCAAGCCGATTCTGTTTTACGCGATTGAAAAACTCGCAGATGAAGGAATACGTGAGATCGGAATCGTAATCCACCCTTCGCAGGAGTCCATGATTTATGAAGCGGCCGGTACCGGAGAACAGTTTGGCGTATCGCTGACCTATTTATTCCAGCACGAACCGAAAGGGATTGCCGATGCCGTTGCTGCCGCCGAATCTTTTATCGGGGAGAGTGATTTTGTCCTGATGCTTGGTGACAATCTGGTCAAGGAACCGCTCGGTCCGATGCTGGATCAGCTGCTGCTGGCCGAGGCTTGTATCATGCTCATGGAAGTGAATAATCCGGAGCAGTATGGGGTTGCCGAGATTAGTGAAGGCAGGGTAGTAAGGGTGGAGGAGAAGCCGCAGCATCCGAAAAGTAATCTCGCTGTAGTCGGCGTCTATGCTTTTAAAGTCGGAATTTTCGAGCATATTCATACCTTGACAGCCTCTGCACGGGGAGAACTGGAAATAACCGACGCAATAAAGGGGTTAATCGACGGAGGGGGCAAGGTATCTTATCTGATTACCACTCACCCTTGTTCCGATGTGGGAAACACAGAGCGCTGGCTGGAGGCTAATACATGGATGATGGATGAGGTCTGTGAGGGGAGGAACGACGTCTCTTCCGAGGTTATCCTGATCAACTGCACCCTGCACGAGCCGGTAATCATTGGTCCCGGCTGTAAGCTCGAGAACTGTACCATCGGGCCTTATGTTTCCGTAATGTCTGGTGCCCGCTTGGAGGAATGCCGTATCGAACGCAGTATTTTGCTCCGCAATGTTACCATTCGCGGAAACGGAGAGGCGTTCATCAGCAGTATTCTAGGCGATAATGTGTGCATAACAGGTCTGAGCGGAGGCTCTGCAATAAGGCGGTTCATCCTGGGAGACTTATCACAGTGCTACGGGGCAGATGGCTAACCCATTCGATAATTAGAGGAGGAATCAGGCTGTGGAAATTATTCCTAGAAGGCTGAAGGGCGCATATGAGCTCCGAATGGCTCCCATGCACGACCATAGGGGGATGTTCATGCGATCTTATGATGAGACGATCTTCTCAACCTTTGGCATGGATCGGAGATGGGTGCAGGAGAATCAATCACTGACGAAGAAGAAAGGGACCATTCGGGGGCTTCATTTTCAATTTGCCCCCTTCACCGAGACCAAGCTGGTGAGGGTCGTTTCCGGAGCTGTGTTAGATGTGTTTGTAGACCTGCGGAAGGATTCACCTACGTTCGGCCAGTGGGACAGCCTGGAGCTGTCCGAAGACAACCGGACCATGGTCTATATTCCCCGTGGATTCGCACACGGCTTCTGTACGCTTGTAGACCACTGTACCGTGCTCTATAAGGTAGACCAGGTGTTTAGTCCTGCTGCAGACAGCGGTATCCGCTGGGATGATCCCTCACTTGCTATTGACTGGCCCACCCATGATCCGCTGCTCTCTGACAAGGACAGGAATCTTCCGAGCCTGCAAAACTTTATTGAGCAGAACAAAGGGCTTGAATCTATATGAGGTATATAGTGACCGGCGCAGGGGGATTTATCGGGAGTGTATTATGCGAACAACTTCATAAGGAGGGCCATGAGGTCGTTCGCATGTTTCGGAAATTGCCCGGCCGGGAGAAGGATGCTAACAGCAGTTATGAGGATTACGAATGCAATGTGTTATCCGAAGGCTTTCCCGGCCTGCATATGAGCGCCGACGCTGTTATTCATCTGGCGGCAGCGAACGACATTGTTTCCAAAAACGGTCGTGAAGGCATAAGGTTGTCCGTAATCGGAACGAAGAACGTGCTGGATTTTGCCGTTAATAGCGGAATTGATAAAGTGGTTTTCTTTTCAACCATACAGGTGCTCGGATCGGAGCTGCGGGGACTCATTACGGAGGAGTCGGCCATCTGCCCCGAGAATGATTATGCGGCTAATCATGTGATGGCTGAAATGTATACCGAAATGTATGCGCGGATGGGACTGCTGAGAGCCGTCAGCGTGAGGCCGACGAATGTGTACGGGCGCTTCATTAATCCAACGGTAAACCGCTGGAGTCTGGTACCGGCCTGCTTTTGCAGGGAAGCCTTCTTTAACAAACAGATTACCCTGCGCTCCTCAGGCAGGCAAATGAGGAATTTTGTCAGTGTGGATAGTGTGGCCGGGGCAACACGGGCGGTTCTCGCGGGCTTTCCGGCATCCTACGATATTCTGCATATTGGATCGCAATGCCAATTAAGCATTGTGGAAGCCGCCCAAATGGTGAAGGAGGTCCATGACGAACTGTATCCAGAGCCGGTTAAGCTGATTATTCAAGGAGAAGAGCCACGGAAGGAGAACAAGTTTGAGATCTCTTTGCGCAAATTGGAGGAACGTTACGGCTTGCAGAAGCACCTGGGTAGAGATGAGCTGCGGGAGCAGATCCGTTTGATCTTCGGTGACCTGGAGCAGCAGTTGCCATCCGGAGGTGCTATTTAATTCCATCCACAGTGGAACATGTACTGGAATAATTCACAGGCAAGCCTTGCCCGTCATTCGCGGGCAAGGCTTGCCTGTGCCGAAACATAAAAAAACTCCTGCGTCCATTCAGACCGTATGGTCCTCACTTCCGCCCGGAGGGAATGATGCTATTCACTATGATGCGCCCGACTCCTCGTACTGCCGGATCTGAGCGCGGCAGATCTCCAGCATATTCTCCTGATTCATGAATGCCTTATACCATGCGCTTGTGTTCATCAGCGCCGTATCCAGGTCCCAGCGGGGCTGCCAACCCAGCTCAAGCTTTGCTTTGGAGCAATCCAGCTTGAGTACAGCCGTCTCATGCAGCCGGTTATCGCTTTCTACCTCATATCTTGCTCCCGCTCCCCAGAGACTGCAAAACCGGCGTACCACCCATTCCACACTCCGTGCATCTTGATCATCAGGGCCGAAATTCCAGGGCTCGGCAAAACGTATTCCTTCTTCTATAAGCCGCTGCCCCAGAAGAAGATAACCGCTGAGAGGCTCCAGAACATGCTGCCAGGGACGTACGGATCCGGGGCTGCGGATGACCAGAGGGACCTTGCTGCAGATGGCCCTGAAGCAGTCGGGAATCAGCCGCTCTGCCGCCCAGTCGCCGCCGCCGATCACATTTCCAGCTCTCGCGGAGGCGATGGCCACCCCGTGCTCCTGATACCGGGCGTTGTGAAAGAATGAATTGCGGTAAGAGGAAGTGACCAGCTCGGAACAGGCTTTGCTGCTGGAATATGGGTCGAAGCCGCCCAGCGGATCATTTTCCCTGTATCCCCACAGCCACTCCTTGTTTTCGTAGCATTTATCGGTCGTAATGTTCACTACGGCTTTAACCGAACCGCCCTGAAGATTGTTCTGGCGGACCGCTTCCAGGACATGTACCGTGCCTAACACATTTGTGGCGTAGGTATCTACAGGCTGGCGGTAAGCTTCCCGGACAAGCGGCTGGGCTGCGAGATGAAACACGATATCCGGATCTGCTTCCTGCATAGCAGCCCCGAGGCGGCTGGCATCCCGGATATCTCCGGTGACGGACTGGAGGAGCTGATCCCCGCCACAGCAGTGAAAGAGGCTGGGATCGGTATTTGGAGCGGTCGAGTATCCGGTGACCTTGGCGCCAAGCTGGTGCAGCCAAATGGATAACCAGGTTCCTTTAAAGCCTGTATGGCCGGTAAGGAATACTTTTTTGTTTTTCCAAAAGTCTACTTTCTCCATGGTGCATTCCCCGATTTCCATAACTGCTCCAAATAATTTTTATCTCTTAACGTATCCATCGGATGCCAGAAGTCCTCGAACTCATATCCCATCAGCTGCCCGTCCGACGCAAGAGATTCCAGCGGTTCGTTTTCAAATACGGTCTTATCTCCTTGAATGTACTGGAACACCGCTGGCTCAAGTACAAAAAATCCGGCATTGATCCACGAGTTGTCCCCTTTCGGTTTCTCTCTGAAGGCTTCGACCTGGTGCTGGCTGTTGAGCTGCATTGCCCCGAATCTGCCCGGGGGCTGGGTTACGGTTACTGTGGCCAGTTTACCGTGGCTGCGATGGAATTCCAGCAGATGTGAAAGGTTGATGGAGGAAAGACCGTCTCCGTAGGTCATCATGAAGGTCTCATCCCCTATAAAATCCGCAATCCGTTTCAACCGGCCTCCCGTTAACGTTTCCAGCCCGGTATCGACCAGCGTAACTTTCCAGGGCTCCGCCTTATGGTGGTGGATAACAGTTTCGTTCTGGTTCGTGAAGTCAAAGGTGATATCGGAATTATACAAATAATAGTGCGAGAAGTATTCTTTGATCACATTGCTTTTATAGCCCAGGCAAATGACAAAATCATTAAATCCGTAATGGGAATACAGCTTCATAATGTGCCAGAGAATCGGTTTTTCCCCGATTTCTATCATCGGCTTAGGCCGGAGATGTGATTCTTCGCTGATTCGTGTTCCATAACCTCCTGCGAGAATGACTACTTTCAAGCTTTCCAGCCCCTTTCGAATTAACGGATAACGGATTAGTGTGCTTTAAATGCAGTGACTCAGCACCTCATTCAACGCTGCCTGGTCGAACTTTCTGACCTGCAGATTATTGGATAATATTTTACGTACCCATGCCCGCTCCGCCTGATCCCCGTGCCTCTTAGGGCTGAATAACGCCAAATGGATCTCCAATTCTTCAGCAGTAGGAAAAAGCCCGAACTGGTACAACTGTTCCAGACTGATCCTTTCGGCTTGCTTGAGCTGTTCCGGGGACATCGTTCTGCTGATTTGAGCATCATGATGCCGGTAAAGCAGATGGCAATCCTTCAAATTGGTCATTCGGGTAATGCCAGACAGTCTTGCCCACAACCGGTAATCCTCTGCGTGCTCATAAGAAGATTCATATGGAGGACTGTCCAAGCGCTCCAAAACATGCCTTCTCATCATCACGGCAGGATGCGCCAGACAGCAGTGAAACAGCAGCGTGCAGGCCAACAAGTCGGGATCGGTAGGGAGCTTCGGAATCAGGCTCTCTGCTTTGGCCTCGCCAATGATCCGGTATTGCGTACCGCAGACACCGATGTCAGGATGAAGGTTCATAAATTCAAGCTGTGCCTTGAACCGGTCCGGCAAACTGTAGTCGTCCGCATCCATTCTGGCGATATAAGCGCCCGAAGCTGCGGCAAAACCTCTGTTTAGACAGGTAACAATTCCGCAGTTCACGGGATTGTCGATTAATTTTATCCGGGGATCAGTGAAATGGCTGAGAATTTCCAGGCTATTGTCGGTTGAACCGTCATGAATGATGATGAGCTCGAAATCCGTATAGCTCTGGCACAGGATACTCTCTACCGCCTGCCTCAGAAAGCGGGAAGCATTATAAACCGGCATCAAGACGGACAGGTTGGGCATAATGGTTTCGCCTCCTTCTATAGTAAATACAAACAGGAGGGATATAGACACGGACAAATGCACCGGGCATAAGCATATTTGAGCCAATGCCAGGTGGACGATTATTTGGCAATGGGCATTCTTCTTATGCGAAGCGGATGATGTAAACATATAACTAGTAGTAGCTATTATGTCAGGGGGGTTCATGTTGAGGATATTGCAGATTGCACCAAATCATGAAACGGTACCGCCGCAGCGGGATGGCGGGACGGAGCGGGTTGTGTACGACCTTTCTCAGGAACTGAGCCGCCGTGGCCATGAAGTTATTCTCTATGCGCCATATGGCAGTGCTATTTCGGGATCAGTGATTCATTATCCGTTTTTTGGTGATTCGCAAATCGGTGCGTATGTTTCGGAGACTCTTCCTGGCGGGATTGACATCATCCATGACCATACGTTCGATTCCGCAATGAGCGAGAACGGATTGTACCTTCCAATGGTGAGCACGATTCACCTGCCTGTCCGCAATGCTGTTCGTTTTCCGGTATATGTGAGCCGCAGCGCCTGGGAGACGGTGGGAGAGCGGAATGGCTGCTATGTGCACAACGGGATTGTTCTTGAGGATTACCAGCTCAGTCACGAAAAAGACGATTATCTGCTCTTTATGGGCAGGCTTGTCCGGGAAAAAGGCGTGAACGAAGCCATGGATCTGGCGGAATCAACGGGGCAGCGCCTGATTATAGCCGGGCCGGTTCATGATGAAGAGCTGTTTCTACAAGTCATAACCCCCCGTATCAAGAACAATCCGTTGCTGCACTACGTCGGTCCGGTTGGCGGATCCGTCCGCCAGGATTTGCTGAAGCATGCGGCTTGCCTTCTATTCCCTATACAGTGGGAGGAACCATTCGGGCTTGTCTTGATTGAAGCGATGGCCTGCGGCACGCCGGTTCTTGCTCTCTCCAGAGGGGCTGTTCCCGAAATATTGGAGCATTTTCCGGAAATGATGTGCACCTCACTTTACGAAATGCAGCAGAAGCTGTTCAATGATAAGGCTCCCTATTCTCCCGGAGAGTTACGGGCGTACGTTGGAGAACGATTCTCCCAGTCCAGAATGACGGATAATTATTTGACGGTTTATCATAAGGCAATTTACGGATAGGGAGAATAGGAGGGAGTTAACATGTTCGGTAACAAGGCGCTGCATTTTGACGGAAACAGCTTGATCAAGTTCCAAAGAACCTGCGGGATCCAGGACACCTTTACCTATGAATTTTGGGTGAAGGCGGAAGAGGAGCAGATCATGGATCAGGAACAGAGCACAGGGGCAGATGGAATAGGCGGGAGACCCTATCTGGTAGGGCCTGATTTCTATCCTGCAGGAGCTGCAGGCTGCGGTATATCAGTGGGCACAAACGGAATTTCGGTTTACGAACATTCCGTCAACCACCTTCCTGCAAGGCTTGTTTGCCCTTATGACTTCTCGGATTGGCAGCATGTTGCCGTCGTTTCGCATAACAGAAAGCTGCAGCTTTATATTAACGGGCATTGGATGAAGGAAGAAGGGGCTTCCTGTACGGCCGCTCATATCCTCCCTTCGCTTGGGCTCGGAGGACATGTTTACGGGAATTTCAAAGGGCTAGTCCGGGAGTTTCGCTTGTGGTCCACAGCCAGGACAGAAGATGAGATTCAGGCTTGCCTGTATTCCAGTCTGACCGGGGTGGAAGAAGGCCTGTATTTTTACCGCGATCCAGACAGCGGTGTTAGTGTAAGGCACGGAATCAAAAGTGACATCGCAGTTAGCGTGATCATGCCTTCCCATAACCGGTGTCCGCTGAACTATTTTTCATTGCTGGCGATGGACAGACAGGATTATCCTCGGCAGCATATGGAGGTTGTGTTTCTGAATGATGCCTCTACAGACCCCTCAGCAACCATATATGATATTTTAGAGCCGGGCTATTCTTTGATTTATGTACAGCTCGCCAGCAACAGGGGGAGAGCGGAGGTGCGTAATCTTGGTACCCGTATTGCCACAGGTCGTACATTTATATTTGTAGATGCCGAGATGATTTGCCGCCCCGATTTTGTAAGGCTTCATGCCAGTCACCATCTGGACTCAGAACGAAAGATTGTTTCCGGGGCTATGCGGTCAAAACGAATGTACACCATTGCCAATCCCGAATTTTCGTCGGAGCAGATAGCAAGCATGAAGCAATGCTATATCGGCCATCCAGTTGCAGATCCTCTCATTGACCGTTTTATACAGGGAGACCATTCGCATATTCAATTGTTGCCCTTTGAACTGATGTTTGATCCGGTCCATCTGGAACGCTGGAGCCTGCGGGGTGAATATTTTGAAAATATACTTTCGGCTTATGGGAGCAGGTTTAAATATTTCCACTATTCCTGGATGAATATGATTACGAGTAATGTTTCAATCACGAAGCGTTTTTTTGAAGAGAGCGGGGGGTTTGACGGACGCTTTGAAGGCTTCGGCTGGGAGGACTGGGAGCTTGGATATCGTGCTGCCCGAAAGGGCGCGATATTTATCCATGATGATGCGGTGGTTAACTTCCACCAGGAGCATCCGATTTTACCGGAGAACAGTCTTGAATCCCGGCGGAATTTCTTGAGGTTCTGTGAAAAGTATAGCGGTGATATGGAGATTCATCTACTGGCGCTGAGCATGATGCCTGACTTTGTGACGCTGCCAGAAATCAACGGATATTTGACTGAGCTTAATCATATCCGGGCTATTTACTCCAAACGGTTCAGGGCATTTAACCATTTTGTGGATACAGCGGTCAAAATGCTGATTCAGCGCTTGTGGGATATGGAAGAGATGACGCTTCCGATTGCCGGTTCCGTTTTAAGTGCTGAGGAGGATTTTGATGTTCAGGCTGATTTATCCGTGATCCGGGAGATGGGGGTGTTTCCGAAGCTGCTGGAGCTTTACGAGAGGCTGTCGAAATATTTCTACAGCTTTACATGAATAATTTTACAGCATGGATCTCGTTCATCTTAGCTCTCCTTGATTGTGTTGCTCCTAATAATTTTCAGCATAGCCGCTCCTTTAGAGGGCATTCTAAAAAATGTTACGCTGCACACATAACATTCGAGAGATGGAAGGTGAATTCATGTTGCGTTCAAGGCTTAGCACATCCGTTTCGGCCGCGCTGCTCCTCGGAATGGTCAGTCTTACCGGCTGCGGAGCAAATCATTCGGCGGACAGTAACAATGTGCATACGAACAGTGTAAAGGGAAATAACGGCGGCCGGATTCAGACGAATGCGGTGCGGGGCAATACCTATGACAAAATGGAGATGAGCCAGGAGCTTGCCGACCATATCTCGGCCATGCCGGAGGTAAAATCAGCCAATGTCATGCTGGTCGGGAGAAGCGCCTATGTTGCCGTCAAGCTTGACGATACCAACGGCAAGCCGCGTAACATCGGCACCCGCAATTATCGTTCTTACAGCTATGACGCCGGCCATGCTTCCGGTATTCTGCCGCGTGCGGGCAATATGGGTGGCATGGATAAGGGGCATACGACAGGCGGAGCAGGCAGCATGGATAACGGGTATAGAACCAGCGGCCGTGGCAGTGTAACCGGTACACCGGGTGTAACGGGTATGGGAGGTTCCATGGACGGAGTTCCCAAGAGCCTGACTGGCACTGGAACGGTCGGGGGAACCGGGATGACGGATCCTCAGGCTTATCCGGGTAACGGAGGAAACGGTATCCTGTCCGGCAGCAATTTCACGGACGGAACCCGGATGAAGCGGGATATTGACGACAGCGTGGGCAGCGGAATCGGAATCCGCAGCGTTGCTCCTAACAACAATTACCGGATGAACACTAGCGATGATGTAACCAGCGAGATGAAGGACCGGATTGCCGCCGAGGTTAAAAAGGTTAACCCGTCGATCAAAAACGTCTACGTGTCAGCTAACCCGGACTTTGTGGAGCGGGCTGACTATTATGCCCGGGAAGCCCGTGCGGGCCACCCGCTAAAGGGTTTTGCGAAAGAATTCGGCACAATGGTGGAGCGTATCTTCCCTACGCGCAGCGGGTATTAAGGCCGCTGCAGTAGCGGAAAGTAACTGCACTAGCTGAAAGTGATTGCAAAAGTGAATCGTAGCGTAACTGCACTAGCCAAACGCAACCGGCTGTACACGGACAAGAATGAGGTCCGCTGCACCGCCGGTTCATTATTATGTTCAGCTGTCATGCCGGACAGGCGTAAAAGTAACCTGGTTATCGTTATCTCAGGGCAAAGGATAAATACGTGTTCTGTTGTATTCTATACAATAGCAGGGAGTTTAATCCGATGAGATTGTATCCGTTCTATTTTCTTGCTAAATGGACGGAATGAAGGACATAAATGCCTTTGATTTCAGCCGGTGAGGCTAAAAGGGCGGATTTAGAGGTATCCCCTAAATAAGGAATGTTCTACAGACATAGTCTGCGGGCATTCCTTTTTTTTTTTTTTTTTTTGCATGGTGATTGCTGAAATCCTTGAACTCTTAAAAGAAAATTGATCTGAGACAAAGAGTAGCGGAATTTATCGACAGTCTCTCAAATGCAGTTAAAGTTACCTGTGGTGCGGTGCGGTGTGATGTGTTACGGTGTGATGTGGTACGGAGCGTGATGTGGCGCATGTGGTGCGGTGTGATGTGATGTGGAGCAGTATGGTGCTATGCTGGTTGGGCTTAGGCCTGGGGCTAGGTATACCGCATGCCGCATTAATAAGTAGAACAGCGGTCCCCGGAAAGAACCGGGGACCGCTGCGTATTTAATCTATAGCTGTAATCTCACGACCGTTAATCCATACCCCGTGCAGATTAAGCTGGTCATCGAGCCGCAGGATGTCGCCGCGTTTGCCGGCCTCCAGCGTACCGATGGTGCGCTGCAGCCCCAGCGATATAGCCGGCGTAAGGCTGGCTGCCTGTGAGGCCTCCTCCAGACTGAGCCCGACTTCCTGAACCAGATAGCGGAAGCCGCGGATCATGGTCAGGGTGCTTCCGGCCAGCGACTCAGGATGCTCCTTCAGGGTAGCTACGCCGCCGCTGACCATGACGGGCAGATCGCCGATCGTATATTCACCGTCGTCCAGCCCGGTTGCGGACATCGCGTCGGTAATCAGCAGCAGATTGGCATTATTTTTGAGCCGGGTTACAATCCGGATCGCTGCGGGATGGACATGGATGCCGTCGGCAATAATCTCCGCCCGGATCCGGTCGTCGAACATTACCGCTCCGGCTGTCCCGGGCTTGCGGTGATGCAGCGGTGTCATCGCATTGTACATATGCACGGCCTGGTTCAACCCGGCATCAGCAGCAGCGATAACCTCCTCGAAAGTGGCATTGGTATGTCCCAAGGCAGCCGTTATACCATGCTTGCGCAGCCAGGAGATGGCTTCCAGCGCTCCTTCGCGTTCCGGCGCAAGCGTTACCTGACGGATCAGTCCGGGATACTGCTGCTCCCATGCCTCCAGCCATCCGATATTGGCCGGGACGATGTGTTCGGGATTCTGCGCACCCGGCCATTTCTGGCTAATGAACGGTCCCTCCAGATGGACACCGGCTACACGAGCGTAAGGCATCCCGGCTGTGCGGTAGGCGTCCACCTCCGCCAGCACCCGGTCGATATCCGGCTTGGAAGCGGTCATCGTAGTAGCCAGCATCGTAGTGGTTCCCTGCGAGGCATGGAAGCGGGTAATCGTATCCAGCGCACGGCTGTCACTGTACATGAAGTCGTAACCGGCTCCTCCGTGCACATGCACATCGACGAATCCGGGAATCAGCAGGCCGCCCTGTCCTTGACCGTTAGCCGGCCAATTAGCATAGGCATCAGGCAGCCAGGCGGCTTCACCTGCGTAATGGATCTGTTCTCCTGAGACGGCAACGACGCCATCTGCTATCAGGCCGGCCGGCGACAGCACCTTGCCATAGAGCAGCTGTCCGGAGACTTCTGTTTCTGTCATGATTTCAGCCATTTGGCAGCTCCTTCGTCCAGCAGAACGACAACATTCGGATGGCTCTGCAGGAGTGAGGCCGGACACTGGGTCGTAATCGGACCCTCCAGTGCGTTACGGACCGCTTCTGCCTTCTCTTCGCCGCGCACCAGCAGAACAATCTGCCGTGCTTTGAGGATGCCGCCGATCCCCATGGTCACCGCCTGGCGGGGCACATCCTCGAGCTTGTCGAAGAAGCGGGCATTGGCTTCCCGGGTTTCTTCCAGCAGATCCACTACATGTGTGCCGCTGCTGAGGCTGGCATCCGGCTCATTGAAGCCGATGTGGCCGTTGCTCCCGATGCCGAGAATCTGCAGGTCAACCGGGCCGTTATCCTCCAGCATCCGGTCATAAGCCAGACATTCGGCTGCAAGATCCGGCGCATTGCCGTTGGGCACATGGGTACGGGCAAGGTCGATATCGACATGGTTGAACAGATGCTCGTTCATGAAGCTGCGGTAGCTCTGCGGATGGTCTTCAGGCAAGCCCACATATTCATCCAGATTATAAGAGGATGCTTTGGCAAAGCTGACCAGCCCTTTACGGTGCATCTCGACCAGTCTGGCATAGACAGTGACCGGAGAGCTGCCGGTAGCAAGGCCGAGTACGGCTCTGGGATTGCTCTGCAGCAGGCTGACGATCAGATTGGCACCGGTTTCTGCGAAATCTTCCTGGCTCTTGAATTTAAGAATGTTCATTAGGATTGACCTCCCCGTTTATGTCGGTAATGTTGGACGTTCAGATAAGACTGCTCCAGCTTGGGGATGAAGTCCCCGAACCGGGTACTGACCATGCCGGTGAACAGAATATCAATGATATGCAGCTGCGCGATCCGTGAAGCCATATCGCCCCGGCGCATGCCCTGCTCCAGTGAGGAGGAGAACAAGGGGATGTCGGCCAGTTTAGCCAGAGTACTGCTGCCGTAAGAAGTAAGCGAAATGGTAGAAGCGCCGCTGGCCTTGGCACAGCTTAAGGCATCAATCGTCTCCGGTGTTTCCCCGGAATAGGAGACGGCAAAAGCCACATCACCCTTGGCGAGTGAGGAAGCGGAAGTAATCTGCATATGCGAATCGGCAAAAGCAGTGCAATTCACCCCTATGCGCACCAGCTTCTGATAGAAATCCTGAGCGACAATCGAAGAGGTGGCCATCCCGTACAGATCCACGCGGCGGGCATTGCAGAGCAGATCAACCGCACTCTGCAGCCGCTCCAGATCAAGCAGTGTAGTGGTGTCCCGGATTGAGGTCAGGTGATTGGCCTGCATCGCTTCAACGATGACGGACAGCGGGTTTCCGGCGACAATATCCTGATAAGAGGAGCCGCCGTCCTGCGGGGAGGCGTCGCCATGGGCAATCTCTGCCGCCAGCTTGACTTTGAAATCGGGAAAGCCCTTGAAATGCAGCACCTTGCAAAAACGAGTAATGGTAGCGGGACTAACCCCGCACTGTTCAGCCAGCTCCGTGATTCCCATATGAACGATCTCACTGGGGGAGGATAAAATACGGTCCGCCAGCCTGCGCTCCATCAGGGAGAAGCTTGCCTGCTCATGCTCCAGGGCATGCAGTATAGGAGACAATAGCTCCACCTTCTTTTCTGTATCATGATCTCAAATTGAATTAACCACTGAAATTATTTTTATGAATATAATCTTTTATAGGAAAATTATTTTCATAATCAGAATAAAACATATTGCCTCAGGATGCAAGCAGGACTTTAAGCTCCCGGCTGTTGTTCATATGCTCTGCGGTAAGAGAGAGGAGCCAGCACTTTCGGTTGACCGTTTACAAAGGTTATTTTGCGCACAGGCACAGGATTGTTACACTGCAAAATGGTGTCCTTACCACGAATACAATAATCCTCGAATAGAGCACATAAACCTTTAAAATTAGCATGTTATCGGATAAAATCCGTTAAATAATGTCTTTTACCAGTGGACACAGACGTGAAATATGTTATAATGAAAGCGTAACCAATAAAGGGATGCAAATTATGATTTCATCGCTCAAGGAGGATGAACGCAATGCTGGAAGTACTGAAGGAACTAAAGAACCGGGTCATTGGATACTGGCAGCCGGAGGTAGCATCCGGGGAGGATGATTATCTGAACATGGAGTATACCGTACAGCGTCATTTGCACACACCGCAGCCGGTTAGCCCGCTCACTTATGAGGAACAATCCCGGATCAAGTCTATTATTTACCACTGATACCGGCTTCAGCAGATAGATAAATATTACGCAAGTAACGCGTTACAGCGAAAGACCGCAAACCCGGAAAGCCTCCGGAGCTGCGGTCTTTTATTTGTGTGTATCACAGGGTCTTATCGTCACTTCTATACTCAAGCAAATCTCCGGGCTGGCAGTCAAGGGCCTTGCATATCGCCTCCAGGGTGGAGAGCCGCACTGCCTTGGCTTTGCCGTTCTTGAGAATGGACAGGTTGGCCATCGTAATGCCCACCCGCTCCGACAGCTCGGTTACGCTCATTTTCCGCTTAGCCAGCATCACATCAATGTTTACGATTATCGCCATTGTCGTCACCTCAGACCGTCAGGTCAATCTCTGATTTTAGTTCAATCGCTTCTTTAAGCAGCTTCTGGAGAACGGCAGCGAAGAAGGCAATCACCATCCCGGCAAAAATCAGCACCATCCCGATGACGATAATGCCCGGAGCATCATCCCTCTCCGCCAGCAGATAAAAGAGCGGCATTCCCAGTACATATACCCCGCTGAAGGCCAGGGCACAGTACTTGATCAGCTTTAAGGCCCGCACGGACAGCTCCGAGAACGCCTTGTTCCGGTCGATGTAGCTTAACAGCTTGAACGCCTGATACAGCGCGAAGTAGAAGGGGAGCACCGATGCATATAAATCGAGCAGGACAAGAACCCTCAGATAAGCATGATCCGGATACAATTCCGCTGCAAACTCCGCAATCTCCGGCACCGCAAAGATACACAAGGCCAGCACAGGGATACTGATAAGAATAAGCGCCGCCTTCAAAAAAAGTGTTGATCCACGTTCCATAACAAGCCCCTCACTTATGAGTAATTTTGATAATAACTTACCATAGTATTTATCGTTATACAATAAAAAAGTAATGATAATAAATACTTTATTATTGTTAAAGGAGTGTTTTGGCATGGTGTGACGGGAGTCTCCGGCCATTTGCGGCATCGTTCATACTCAGCCTGTCCCTGACGGGACATTTGCCCCCGCCCATTTTGGGTCTGTAACAGCACCATTGACATTGCGCATACATAGTATGTTTTGACTGTATCCCTTTACCTTGTTATACCAAACAAACCCAGGGCAAGGAGGGGTGACACCATTGAAGGGTATTTACCTCTATGAAATAAACGTTGATTTATAAGGGTTTTAACAGCCTGTGAACTTGCTTTTTTAGGGAATTGGTGCTAATTTGGTGTTAATCAGTATTTGAGGATGGAGGAACATCAGTGGGCGTATATAAGGATAAGAGTATTAAAAAGAACCCGTGGTACTACTCATTTTATAATGGCACCATCACGAATGGTGTGCGTGGTCGCGAAAAAGAGCGGGGGTTTAGAACAAAGAAAGAAGCTGAGGCCGCTGAGGCGGAGCGTAAAACACAGCTTAAGAATGGAACCTACTTTGAACCTCAAAAAACTCCGTTTGGGGACTTCATAAGTGATTGGTGTAAGAACAAACGCAATATTTCACCTGAGACAAGGGAACTGTATGAAAACAATATTAGACTTTATATAAAGCCGGCATTAGGTCATATTCCAGTCTCCAAGTTGAACGCCCAGCATATTGATGATTTTATTACTTATATGATTGAAGAAAAGGAGCTTGGCGAATGGTCTGTGAAAAGAGCATTCTCTAATGTAAATACATGCTTGAATGACGCTGTTAAGAAGAAGCTGATTGAATATAATCCTTGCAGTGCTGTTGACAAGCCTCGGGTTACCAAGAATATTCGCCCTATATGGACCCCGGAGTTTGCCTTTGACTTCGCCGACAAGACCAAAGGGAAGAGCCGCTACTGGATCGCAACTTATATTGCGCTCATGACAGGAATGCGACCTGGAGAAATTTTAGGCTTGCGTTGGGCAGATCTAAATTTTGATGAAAAAACACTGATCATACAACAGACAGTCACTAAGAAGCGTCGCATTAAAAAGGGTGCTAAAACAACCTCAAGTGTCAGATCTATAGCATTATCAGCCTCATTAATCGAAGCTCTAAAGGAACACAGGTCTTTCATTTTGCAAGAGCGACTGCTCCTTGGCGAAAAGTATCAAAACAACGATCTTGTAGTGTGTACGGACTTCGGCGGACCGGCTACTATGCGAAATATTCAACGGATGTGGGATAGGCAGCTTAAAAAATATGAAGCTCCTCATATTGCCTTCTATGATCTGCGGCATACTCATGTTGCGTTCCTGATTAAGATAAAGGTCCCACTCAAAGCAATATCAGAGCGGTTGGGACATACCTCGGTGGCATTTACCATGGATACTTATGGTCATTTACTGCCCAACACCCAGTCAGATGCTGCTGATGCTCTGGACGCTTTGCAAAATGAATCATTAGCTACTATAAAGTAACAAACGACACCACAGAATAATAGAAGGAAAAACAAAGGATCAGCAATGAGCATTAGGTTTTAGACATGTTATTCTTATAGCATGGAAAACAAAGAGAGCAGCACCCGACACAAGGAAGGCCAGCTGGAGCCAAGCGCCAAAGCAGAGCACATATGGGGGTCTGCTCTTTTGTGTTCCTAAATGCGCATTTCATCCTGGATACAAGCGGGATCTCAGATGAATGATTGTTGCTATTAACTCCCCCTCGTAGTACGCTTTTTGCATAATCTGAGGGGGAGATGATCTTATGGTTAAATCGTACAATGTAAGATATAGCTTGAAGGGTGCACGTTCCATCGAACAGTATAAAATGGTGGAAGTAGATACGAGCTATGGCCTCTCAATAGAACAGTCAGTTCTTATCGAACTAAGTGAATGCCATCCTGAATATAAGCCCGAGGACATAACGGTACACTCATGGGTTATCGCTTAAGGCTTGAACATCCTTATGCCGAGGTCGGTTAACAGTAAACCTGCAGGCTGCGGCCAGCGACTGGGAGATTCGATTTCTTCCCCTTGGCCTGTTACAACAAACGCCGCCTGTCATGGCCCTCTGAGGGCGCGCTCCGCGCGCATTAGGCCGACATGGGCAAACACAAGCCAAACACAAGCTGTAAGCCCTGGCTGCAGGAAACGCGTTCCTATGGTCTGGCATGGGCATCATGCGGGGTTAGTGTTAATGTAACACTCTGGCTGTTATCAGCTGGCAGTGGCGGTTCAAGTCTGCTTCTCTGCTTTGCAGGATTTTCCTCCCATTTGCCGAATTATAGTTGTGGGAGGATGATAAGATATGGCTCAACCACAACTGAGACCTTTAGAACAATGGGTTTGCGATAGTTGTAATCAAATTATTAACAGAGTACAGGATGGTTGGTTTGAATGGTACGACGATTCTAATAATCAACAAACAGGGTTCAGAATCGTCCATAACAATCATCAATGTATGTATAACACTCGGACTTTATTTGCCCAGGGGCGATCAACGAGAGATATGCATCTTGATGCATTCGTTGGGGGAAGGGGGCTTGTGTATCTCCTTTCGCTTATTGAGCATCCGGAAGTGACCAATAAGGCAGAAGTTACTGAAATGGTAAGAAGATTACACGTTGCACACTATGAGGAAGCTCGGCTTTATTGGCCGGAAGCTGAAAGTGATGGCTTTTTTGATGGAGCCAACGAAATATGGCCATATCTGCCGGAAACCAACGAAACGCTCATTCGTCGATATAGTGACGAGAGACTTTAGAGTGAGCATCATAAAGCCATCCTTCCCGGGTGGCTTTTTTCATGCCCTTCAATATGAATATTCATACACATTATACAGAGTCTATGAATGCTTAGGGGGAGAATTAGCCCCCACTAAAATAAAAACGTAGAGGGGGAGGATTAGCCCCCAGAGAGGGGGAGAATTAACCCCCAAGAGAGGGGGAGAATTAGCCCCCCAAGAAAGAAAGAAAGAAAATATTAAAGAAATATATAAAGATATATATAAGCACCATATTTTCTTATGCATATACAATCGCATAAACAAATGAATAAAGCCCGGAGTTATTCCCCGGGCTTGTCATCAACTTTAGGTTTGCGGTTATAGGAACTAACGGATTCTTGTAATTCCAAAACATCCGAACGAAGGAAGAGACGTTCCCGGCCGACTGTCTTTATAGGAACCAGCCGGCCCTTTTGTACAAAATGATGGAGATTCTGACGTGTGCAGTTCATGACTTCCATGGCTTCCGAGGTGAAAAGGATATTCTCTGATACCCACTCATTCATTGCTTCCTGGCTTTCAAACGGAGTCATTACCACTTCACCACCAAAATAATCAGGTTGATGATGCTGATGACCAGTGCGGCATAGGTTGCAATTTCTGTAGACTTACGAGTCATATTTTATCGCTCCTGTCATTATGTTATACTGAAAGAAAGACAGCCCTTGTTATTCATCCCCTACCGCCTGGCCCCTTGCGGGGCCGAGGTTTCGGGTTGCACTACTTGAGCAGTAGCTTGATGAGGGTGAGGATTTGGACAATCAAGCCGATGATTGCAGTCACCGATTTGATTTTATTGTCCCTATCCTCTTTCTGTCTTTCTTTCCTCGTCTTCAATATCATCACCTCCTTAATATATATTATAACATTTTGTTTTACTTTCGTCAATCAAATACACGCGATAAGTCCAATCTTTTTTATGAGATTGGGCTTTTTTATTCCACAGAAAGTGTGAGAGTCATCGTTTAAATGAAAGGGGCAGATATTCAGTGTGAGCGTTGGGAAAGAAGTAGGGATACAGTGGTCCGTTAAGCTAACGGACAGCTTTGCTTAATGACAACCCACTCATGTTAAAATTACTTACAGGAGGGAGGATTTCAAGTACAATGTTATCGTAACAGCAAGAAATTAAAATATATCAGGTAAATTTAACAACGGAGTGATTACGAAATGAACGTAGCAAATGATCAAAATAATAATTTAATACATGCGAAGCTATCTGTTAAAGGTACGGCCTACTTTTGTCCAAAGTGTAAAGAAATCGTAGTACGGGCAGGAGGTGGGGGCCAACAAGTTCATTTTCGTCACAAAGTTGGAGGTAATTATGTAGCTTGCGAATTATTCGTTAAAGGCTTGGAAAGTGATAATAATGCTAAACAAAGGGAAATATATGACGCTAGTAATGTTTTATTTATTAATGATATGAATCTAGTCGAAGGCATTGACTACACAATACTCTCCTATAAAATTGAGGATCTTAATAGAAATATGGTCCCCCTTCTCAGATTTTGTAATTTGAATCAGAAAGATGTTAAGGAATTTAGTAAGGTATTAGAGTACATCAGAGGAGGAGATTTAAAATACAAAGCAATGTGGAAAATATGTAATTATCAAATTATAAAGAAAGAAATCTTTAAAATTGTTAATCATTCTGATGTTGATATTAATGTGGCTATTGATAAGGGATTTGGTGTGTTGCAACTACACAAGGGCGATTATGCTGGACAGAAATTCTTGTTTGATTTGTCTTATAGGGTTGCAGAGACTGATCCTGAGATGGAAACAATATTTGCTGAACTACTAGGAGTACAAGAGCCGCTTAGTAAAAGGTTGGATTCATATATTAATGATGCAATGAAAAGGTGGTAGATTCAAAACAGAAGTGATAAAACACAATCTGGTGTAGGGTCCTTCTGAACCTTGAAAAAGAATGCGGGTGCGCGTGAGCCCGATTTTCGATCAGTTTTTTATTTGAGAATTTACTTCCGTTTCCGTTTCTCAGCTTCTGACAGGCTCAAGAAGGGGTTTTTCCTTCATTAACGGCTTACGGGGAGTGGCGAAAGAAACACGCCTTAAAACGGAAGCTAGGGGGGTCTACGATGGCGGAAGCCAAAAAGAAGAAGGTTAACATTGCAGATATGGAGATTTCAACGAGTGATTTGGCAGCCATCGTGGGGAAAACCTCTCGATGGATTCGAAATTTAACTGCTGAAGGCACCTTGAAACAGTCTGGTCGGGGCAAATATATCCTCTCTGAAGCCATCCAGGCGTACATTGAACATGTCACAGGCGGCTCAAAAGGGGACGGTAAGCCGACATACACCGATCATAAGACGGAGCACGAGCGGATAAAATCGGAAAAAGCGGCCTTAGAACTGGCTGAAAAGCAGGGGAATTTGCACGCAACGGATGATATAAGAGCGGTTATGGGGGAAATGATCATCACTGCCAAGACCAAACTGCTGGCAATTCCGCCGCGGGTCAGTCTGAAATTGGACAAAGAACCGTCCACTGTCGTTGAGCAGGTGCTAAATCAAGAGATCACCGCTGCGCTGGCCGGCCTGACCGAGTATAGTCCCGGTCTTTTCAACCAGAAGGCGGGTGACGCAGATGATCCCGAAGAAGACAGCTGATCTTTTCAAAGAGATTGCGAAACTATGGGAGCCGCGCCCGCCGCTGACGGTATCGGAGTGGGCAGATCAGAACCGGGTCCTCTCTCCTGAAGCATCGGCTGAGCCTGGCCCTTGGCGGACTGATCGCGTTCCCTATATGAAAGAAGTAATGGACGCGATTAATGACCCGCATGTCGAAGAAATTGCAATCATGGCGTCTGCACAGGTTGCAAAGACTGAGGTGCTGCTGAATGCAGTCGGGTATTTTGCGGATCAGGAACCGGGACCAATCATTTATATGCTGCCGGATAAGGGCCTGATCAAAGCAGCCAGCCAGGAGCGCATCACGCCGATGATTAATGCAAGCCCGCGGCTGAAAAAGGTCTTCGCCGCGGCTAAGGGCCGGAGTGCGTCGAACACAATTGCGAAGAAGAGTTTTCCGGGTGGATATGTAGCGCTGGTCGGCGCGAATTCCCCGGCTGCACTTTCTTCCCGCCCGGTCCGTATAGTCATCGGAGATGAGGTTGATCGGTTCCCGGTATCTGCCGGCACCGAGGGTGACCCGGTTGATCTGGTCAAAAAGCGGACAACCACCTTTCATAACCGAAAACATATTTTTGTTTCGACACCACTGGTCGAAGAGACGTCCCGGATCAACAAGCTTTACCAGGACAGCACTCAAGAACAGTGGTGTTTGCCGTGTCCATGCTGCGGGGATTTACAGGCGCTTGGATTTCAGAGCCTTAAATTTACGAGGTTTGAGGACGGAGAGGTCGAGAAGGTTGAAGCGGCATGCAGGGCCTGCGGAGGGATCAGCTCCGAGAAGGATTGGAAGAGCGGTACCGGGCAATGGGTGGCCCGGCAGAAGCATCCTTTCCGCAGAGGATTCCACTTAAACCAAATCGTCAGCCCGTGGGTTACCTGGAAGAAAATCGTTTCTGGATTCTTGGAGGCAAAGGACGATCCGGAAATGCTGCAGGTTTGGACAAACACAGTCATGGGGGAGACCTGGCGCGTCACTGGCGAGAAGCTGGATGAAGGCGAGCTTATGCAGCGCGGGGAAATCTATGAGGCTGATGTGCCGGACGGTGTGAAAATCCTAACAGCCACAGTGGATACTCAGGACAATCGCTTTGAAATCGAAGTGAAAGGCTGGGGAGCTGGCCGCGAGAGCTGGGGGATCCGGTTCCATGTCATTCACGGGGACCTTGAGCAGCCGAAAATCTGGGCTGAGCTTGACGAGTTCCTTCAGCGACGATGGAAGGACAAGAATGGCAGATCCTTTCCGATTGTCGGGGCTTTCATAGACTCCGGCGGTCACTTTACCGGCAGCGTTTATAAATTCTGTGCAGCACGGCTGGGCCGCCGCATCTACGCCATTAAGGGTGAAGGCCGGGAGAACGGCGGGTACGTGCCGTTGTACAACGGATATACCAACAATAACCGGTACAAGGCGACAGTGATTCGTGTCGGGGTTGATGAGGGGAAGTACCGTGCTTCCAATGACTTAAAGCGTAAACGATATGGTCCCGGTTACTGCCACTTTCCAGCAAATCAGCCGGGTCATGATAACCGCGGATATAACGAAGAGTACTTTCTGGGGCTTACAGCGGAAACGCTTGTCACCAAGAAGAAGATGGGTGTCACCTATCAGGTTTGGCAGCCAATCCGCAAACGGAATGAGCCATTTGACTTGCATGTCTACCAGCTTGCTCTCATTGAGCTGCTGAGTCCGGACCTTGACGAAATGTTACCCATGGCTGCAGGTGAAACTGTTCAAGCAAAGCCAGCCCCGAAATCGGGAAGACGACGGGGTACAGACAGCAGCGTTTAACCTGAAGGGAGGTGAGAAAGGAAATGCCACTATACACATTAGAAGTTGCCCAGGGGCACTTGAATTCTTGGCTGGCGGCTGAACTTGCTTTATCAACCGGCCAATCATATACCATTGGCACGCGCTCCCTGACACGAGCTAATCTGGCGGATGTGATGGCTCAGATTAAGTACTGGCAGAAGCAGGTCGATGAATGCTTAAGACATGCAGCAGGGCTGAGACCCCGCAGCAGAGTCCGCAGGTATGTTCCCACTGATCTATGAGCCGTCTGGAACGATTGGTAACAGCGATAGCACCGGGTTATGCCTTGAAGCGGGAGAAAGCCCGCACGGAGATTGCCCGGCAGCAGGCAGTGCAGCAGGTATTTAATCAGGGGTACGGCGATCACGGAGCCAGCCGGCGGAAGAAATCCCTCACAGCATGGAATCCGGTCGAGGGCGATGCTGATGAAGACATTCACGCTAACCTTGAAGTGCTCCGGCCAAGAGCCCGTGACTTGTACATGGGCGGATCACTGGCAAATGGTGCAATTAAAACTATGAGAACCAATATAATCGGCACTGGACTACGGTTGAAACCGTCATTCGATGCCGATTTTTTGCGCCTATCTGATACAAAAGCCAAGGCATTAAGGCGGCAAATAGAGCGTGAGTTTTCCCTGTGGGCGGATTCGAAGGACTGCGATGCCTCCGGGCAGCACAACTTTTATGAGATTCAGCAACTCGCGTACCTGTCCTGGATGATGTCTGGGGATGCTTTCGTCTTGCTTCCACTGCTGCCGCGTAACCATGCGCTCTATGATTTGCGTATCCGGTTGCTGGAAGCTGATCGGTGCAGCACGCCAGCCAGTCAAGAAGGTTTGACTGGCGGCAAGATACAGTCCGGTGTTGAGGTTGATGGTGATGGGATGGTTAGCGCCTACCATTTTTCAGACAAACACCCCGGTTCCTATCTGGGTCTGCCAAC
>NZ_JARXXP010000037.1 GCF_029893965.1 Paenibacillus sp. PastM-3 | reverse complement strand
TTTTCCATGAACCATAGCGTTCTTCCGGTAGATCCCGCCAGGCAGCACCACTTCGAGCGATCCATAGAAAAGCGTTAAACATGGTTCGTTCATTTGATTTTGACGGACGTCCTGTTGTGTAGGGTGGAAACATATCCTTAATTTGATCCCACTGTTCATCGCTTAATTTGTACCGTCTTTGAATCATGTTTGCTGCTCCATTCGTTTTTCTCAAATCTTACCATAATATTTAGTTTTCAGACACATTCTAGTTTTCTTATGTATCACATAATACATTAAAGATCATTGATTTCTCAATAATATTTTGAGAGAAATCAAACAGTTTGCACTCAGATGCTAGTTACTAGTCATAAACCACGGCCTGAAGTAAATGTGCGTGGGGCTCAGCACCTCTGGACGCACTGTTTAACTCCATACTCCTCTCCATACTCTGACAATCTTATTCAGTATTACTCCTCTCTCACAAGTACATAGAAAATTCTGCATCAGACCATATATCCCCCTTATATTCCGAAATCCTAATAACATATGTGAGATGTTCAATTTGCGGATATATTAAAATAAGCAACTTCTCTCTTCCTGTTATAAGGAATAATAAAGTAAATTGAAGTCTTGTATAAGATTGAGATCCAAGGACCTACAGATATCTGTACTGTTACTAAACACCGAGGTGAACTGAAATAACTCCCCAACTTCCTAATGCAAGGCGGGAAGACAAGTCACTTGATGATGTTAAATATCAGGAAGTTCATAGTAAACCAACAGATGGTTCCTTATATACAACAGGACTTAATTATAAAAAATTCTCTTCATGTTCTACTTGCTCGATCATGCCGATGGAGATAAGAACCTTCATGTCCTCCACTGTATTGTCGATTTTTTTTGTAATTTGGTATGTTAATAGCGATGTTGCCCTCTTTGGAGAAAAATGAGTGAAGGTGCTTTCTATAACCCCAGGTGATTGCGCCCCCCAACAAGAAGAAGCTATAACTTATATGAAACATAATACCATCAAACGACTGGGGCACCCTAACGAAATTGTCGCTCTACATGCAGCTTGTGCAGATGGATCGTCTACACTTAGTTGGACATAAAAAATAAGGGCTTGTAGAATAAACCTATCAAGTTAAGGAGCGGAACTCTACAATGCCAAAACAACAACGACGTACGTTTACAGCAGAATTCAAGAATCAGATGGTACAACTCTATGAGAATGGAAAATCACGGGCTGCGATCGTGGAGGAATACGACCTCACAGCTTCTGCTCTGGACCGCTGGATCAAGCAGTCTAGTAGCACAGGTTCCTTCAAAGAGAAAGACAATCGGTCCCAAGAAGAAAATGAACTCCTGGCTTTGCGAAAAGAGAATCAACGCCTTCAAATGGAGGTTGACATCCTAAAGCAAGCCGCGCTGATCATGGGACGAAAGTAGCTATCATCCGGAATAACCGCGATAAATACTCGGTATCAGCAATGTGCGAAGTCCTGCAAATCGCAAAAAGTACGTTCTACTATGAAACGAAGGACGAAAAGAATGAAGATGAGCTGAGTGCGGCGATTGTGGAAATCTTCCACAAGAACCGTAAAGCCTACGGCACACGCAAAATCAAAGTAAAGTTGAAGGAACAAGGATTGGTGATATCCAGACGCCGTATTGGGCGAATCATGAAAGAGCAGGGGTTAGTCTCGACCTATACTGTCGCGCAGTTTAAGCCCCATAAGACAGCTTGTAACGACGCAGCTACAGCGAATGTACTGAACCGTGAATTCGAGCAGACGAAGGCTAGGCGCTTTGTCGTAAGTGATCTGACTTATGTAAAGGTTCAGAACAAATGGCACTATATTTGCGTGCTCATTGACCTGTTCAATCGAGAAATTGTGGGACACAGCGCAGGGCCAAACAAGGATGCGGCTTTGGTTTCCCGCGCCTTTGCTACGGTAAACGGCGATCTGAGCCAAATCGAGTGGTTCCACACGGACCGTGGCAGTGAGTTTAACATGAAACGATGGACGAGCTTCTACTAACCTTTGAAATCGGCCGCTCCCTCAGCAAGAAGGCTTGTCCCTATGACAATGCCGTGGCCGAAGCGACATACAAAGTCATGAAAACCGAGTTCGTTAACCAAATGGAATTTCATAGTCTTCGGCACTTGGAAATCGAGTTATACGATTACGTCAATTGGTTCAACAAGCATCGTATTCATGGGACATTGGGTTACCTAACGCCTGTTCAGTATCGCCAAGAAGCCCTTAAAAAAGTTGTCTGATTTACTGTTGACAATCCAATCACTGATCCGTATCATGCCAAATTAGTGGGGTTCTTTTTAAAGAGTGAATGAAGCAGAGGGTGGAAGAACTTAATTAAAGTTCTTGCACCCTCTTTACTTTTTATGGGTGAGTATTTACCAGTTCCCCATTTCGCTCGATCACTTGGGCAAAATGACCATGGATATGAATGGGATGGTCTACTGTATCGTCATTTTGAAGCGTCAATTGGACATACTCCCCCGTCTTGACCTGAAGAGCCGTGCGAGCGATATCCGGCATTTATCAAACGTAAGCGAATCGTATCCCAAGACACTGGCCGTCAAGGGATCGATTAAGGAACCCGGTTTCCCATTAACCGTATAAATGTTATACATCGTGGCCATCATCTCTTCTTCGCTCATCGCTTGAGATGAAGAACCGTGGCGCTGTGGCTGGAGGTTTCCTGCTCTTCCATCCATTCGTCCAAGAGGAGGGTCACATCAAACGAACAAATCGCACAGCAACTCTGTTAAATCGACATTATAATCCAAGATATGATTTAAGTATGGAGGCGATCTCGACATGAACCGAGAGATACAGCAGCTTATTCTGGATTATAAATCTGATCTGGAATCGGTATATCACACCTGGTTTTTAAACAACAGCGATCGGTTAAAGGCTTTTCGGACCATTAAAACCGGTGTGAACGATGTTATAAAAGCAATAGAGACACAGGTTTTTGGAAACGACTTTAAGGGCTCACCACTGGAGGATGTTCTTGCGGCGATTTGTGAACAAAAACAAGTTTTTGAAGGTGCTGCACATGCGTTTTACTGGAAACCTAAACTGCGCATACCCGACATTTATGAAAATGAAGAGAACCAGCTGGCTTTTGGCCGATTTTTGAAGGCCGTGCTACAGGCCTCTGATGAAAAGCAAATATTGACTGAGATCGTAAAACTGGATCAATACCATATCAAAGGCCTTGGTCCTGCAGTAGCTAATATCTTGTATTTTTTGCATCCTACACTTTTCCCCCCGTTCAACACAGCTATCGTGAATGGGTTTAACTCCCTGCTGGATCGTAAGATAAAGCTCGGCTCCTGGCCGGCTTACTTGGAGATGCGCGAGACATTGCTGGACATCAACACGGCTTACCGCTCATCCTTATCCAAGGACCTGGGCGCCATTTCCGGCTTATTGTTTGAAATAGGCTCCGGGCGCCTGATTGTTAGCGGGAATGCTGAGGCGTTTCTTCAAGAGGAGGATAAGAAACGGGAAAAGGGGCGGTATAAGCGGCATCTGGAGGTGCTGAATGATACTAACGAAGAAAGTGAACATTCCGAAATGCAGCTGTATTTGGCGAGACTGGGACGGTCCTTTGGGTACAACGTCTGGATCGCCCAGAACGATCATCAGAGACAGTGGCAGGACGAGACTTTAGGGCGGTATTCCCTGTCTGCTTTTCCAGCCATGGATCTCCCTAAATCTGTTACGGATACGATCGCTTTTATCGATGTTCTTTGGCTCAATGAACGTAATGAGATTGTTTCGGGGTTTGAAGTTGAGAAGAGCACCTCCATCTACTCCGGAATTCTCAGACTGCATGATTTATCATTATCCATAGGAAATGCAACGTCCAGGCTGTATCTGATTTGCCCGGATAAACGGGAAAAAGAAGTGCGTGCACAACTGCTCCGTCCTTCTTTGCAGCGAACGCAGTGTGGCCCTATCTCATACATTCGATTTTCGGATTTACGAAACGACTGCAGCGCCATCTGCAAATACGGAAAATCGGTTGAAGCGCTCGACCCCATTTCGAACATCTGTACTTGCTGAGTTATTGCTTAGGATAAATCGGATACATTTTAATCCTTTTTATACTTGTCCATTTTCGGCTTAAAACAGAAAACCCGCGCTGGGCGCGGGCTCTTGTGGAACTATATTTCTTGTCTTTCTGCATATATCTGCGGCAAACCTCATAAAGAACGTTCCCTGAACACTTTTAACCCTTTGTAGCTCCCGCCGCAATGCCCTTCACGAAATATTTCTGCAGGGCGACGAACACAATCAGCACCGGCACAACCGACATCGCCGTTCCGGCAAAGATCATATCCCAGCGTGAGGAGAACTCTCCTATATAGCGGTATATTTCCACCACCATCGTCTTCGGCTCGCCTGAAGGCAGCACCAGCATCGGCATCAGGAAGTCATTCCAGATCCCCAGCCCGTTCAGCACCACCATACTGGCCGTAACCGGACCCATCAGCGGGAACACGATCCGCCAGAAGATTCCGTAGCGCGAGCAGCCGTCAATTTCCGCCGCCTCTTCAATTTCCTGCGGAATGCCTTTAACGAAGCTGGTGTAGAGCAGGCAGCCAAAGCCGACAGCACCGGCGACATAGACCAGAATCGGACCGGCCAGACTGCCGTACAAGCCGAACATTCTCAGCTCCTTGAACAGTGGAATCATGTAAGCCTGGAACGGAATCATCATCCCGGCCAGGAAATACAGGAACATGAACCTGGTCCAGCGGGCGTTACGCCGCTCAATCGCATAGCCGGCCATCGGAATAATCAGCACCTGGGCCACGATTGACACCAGGGTCAGAATCAGGCTGTTCAGAATGGCGCGCGGAAAGTCCGTCTCGGTCAGCAGATATTTGAAGCTTTCCAGGTAAAGCCCTTTGGGAAAGGCAATCGCGTCCCGCATGATTTCGGCGTTGCTTTTGAAGGCCGACATCAGATTGAAGAAAATCGGGAAAAAGAAAATGACAGCCAGCATCAGCGTGACTATAAACATCAGGATTTCAGCAATTCTTTTTTTCGTCTGAAGAGTCATGCTACATCTGCACCTCCCGTTTCCGGAGGAATTTCACTTGAATGACCGTGATTAGCATAATAATCAGGAACAGCACCATGGCCAGCGCCGTACCAAAGCCCTGCCGCAGCTCGCCAAAGCCGACTTTATAAATAATATAGGTCAATGTCTCGGTCTCAAAGCCCGGGCCTCCATCCGTCATGACCGCAATCTGGTCAAAAATCTTCAGCGCGCTGATCATCGACAGTACCATACATACCGTCATTGAACCGGCCAGCAGCGGGAAGGTAATGTGCCGGAACTGCTGGAAGCCGTTCGCCCCGTCAATGCTGGCCGCTTCATTCAGCTCAGGCGGAATGCCCTGCAGCCCGGCCAGATAGATAATCATGTAATAACCCGCGCCTTTCCAGACTGTAGACAGAATAATCGAAAGCATGGCGTATTTCGGATTGCCCAGCCAGTCAACGACCCAGCTGCCCAGTCCGACCGCATCAAGAATCTGATTGAACACGCCGAAATTATAATTCAGGATCATTGCCCACACAAAACCCATTACGATCCCGCTCAGCAGTGTCGGGAAATAAAAAATGCTTCTGAACAGATTACGGAACCAGCGGACCTTATCCACCAGGATTGCCATGGCAATCGCTGCGATATTTTCCAGGACAACGAGGCTGATGGTCATGACCAGCGTATTTTTCAGCGCATTGTGTACGCGGGGGCTATGCCAGATTTCCACGAAATTGGCGAACCCGATATATCGCATGTCTTCACTGATACCGTCCCATGAGGTGAAGCTGAGATAAATACTGCCTGCTGTCGGTACAATGACAAACAGCGTATAGATAAGAAATGACGGCAAAATAAACATCAGCGCATAGGACTGCCACCGCTTCTTTTTCTTGGGCTTCAGCGCCGCAAGCGGCTTGTCTGTCTGTTGCAATGCTGTAGACATGGATGCTCTCCCTCCCGGAGCCGCTCCCCGGCAAGAGGGTCTGCTCAAGTAGCAGGACTTCCCTCCCCCGGGCAGCTTTTCTTTTTTTACTTATAATCCGGTGCTGCTTATTGCTGGTTCGCTTTCACCTGTGTGTCATATTCGGTATCTGCCTGCTTCATGTAATCACTGACGTTCTCGTCCTTCACGACCAGATCCTGCAGCAGCTTGTAGAACCAGTTGCGGAACTGCGGAGGAATCAGGTTGTCACCCCACCAGTTATTGATTGCCAGCGATTTGGTGACATTCGGGTCGGCTATCAGATCAAGAGCTACCTGCATCTGTTCTCCAGTTTCATAAGTAACCTTCTCTTTCGTGGAAGGAATGGCGTTGATGCTGGCCAGATATTTAGCGTATTGCTCTGGTGCAAAGAAGAAGCGGATAAAATCCTTGATTGCCTCTGTTTTGTCCGCATCCTTGGCAGCTTCAGCAGAGAGCGACCAGCCGGCCGGCGACGAAAGACCGATTACGTTCACTTTGCCTTCGCGGTCAGGAATGGCATAGAAGCCGAATTCAAAGCTTGGATCTGCCTCCTGAATCTGTGTAAACATCCAGGTGCCGGAGTAGAGCTGGGCCGCTTTGCCTGCTACGAGAATGGAAGCCGTCTGGTTATCCCCGGTACTGAGCCAGCCTTTGTCCACATAGTTAGTGAACAGGTCTTTAAAGTCTGTCATCGCCTGTACAACATTGGCGTCCGTGAAGCTGACGGTCTTGGCCGTACGCTTGGAGTTCCAGTCCGGGTCCTTCGAGTACACATCATCAATCAGGAACTTGTTCACCCAGAAGCCCATATGGAAAATATCCTTGCCGCCGACAACAATCGGGGTGATGCCGCTGGCTTTCAGCTTCTCCTGGATCGCGAGAAACTCGTCATACGTTTTGGGAAGCTCGGTAATGCCGGCATCCGCATACGCTTTTTTGCTGTAGATAATGCCTTGCGGCACGTTTACCGACATCGGCGCATTCCACACCTTGCCGTCTACCTGCGGCGGATTGTCGAACAGCTCAGCCAGATCGGCAGGCAGCTCGACGATTTTGCCGGCATCTGCAAACACCTGGGTGTCACGGATTTCAACGAGATCCGGGAATTCACCGACGGCATCTTTCGTTTTGAGCCAGTCCAAATATGCTGCTGAAGACGTTTCGCTGATGTCTTTGATTTTGACGTTCGGATTGGCTTCCATGAAAGCCTTGACGGTTTCTGCAATCGCCTCTTTGGTCGCCGGGTCGCCGGACGCATAGCCGATGGAGAACTGTACTTCTTTTTTCGTATCGGTGGTTGCCGCCGGTGCATTGGTTACGGTTGTGTTATTTCCGTTGTTAGCAGTATTTGAAGCGTTATTGTTACCTCCGCAAGCTGACAGAATGGCCGTTGCGGCCAGAAGGGTTGCGGACAATCCGGTTACTGATTTCTTATACATGTGAACAAGACCCCCTATGTGACTGAAGATGGATTATAGCGGGAAACAGTATCCGATGTGCGCATCATCTTAGAAAGCGTTTCCTTGTGATTACAGGATAGCATTCTGCACTCAAGGGTTGAATGCAGTTTTTTAAGCTCTGTATGCGGTAATTTTAATAGATCTCTATGACAAAAAAAGAGGGAGATCCGCAGATCTCCCTCACGCGACCGCTATTCAGCTGAATTTCTGCTATTCCTTCAAGCCCTCTTCCCGCGCCTGCCGGTCGTATTCCCGGTCCGCTTCTTTCATTGCGCTGCTTACATCTCCATTGCTGACCACGAGCTCCTCCAGCAGCTTGTAGTACCAGTTGCGGAACTGCTGCGGAATGGTATTGCCGCCCCACCAGTTGTTGATCATCCTTGATTTCACAGTCTGCGGGTCGTCCAGAATACGCAGAGCCTCCTGCATCGGTTCACTTACTGGATATACCGGTTTGATTGTGGTGGCGGGAATCCCGTTAATCGCCGCCAGAAAGGTGCCGTACTGCTCAGGACTGAAGAAGAAGTGCAGGAAATCTGTGATTGCTGCCGCCTTAACCGGATCACCGGCGGCTTCCGCCGAGAAGGACCAGCCGGCGAGCGAAGGAAGACCGGTCACCTTCACCTGCCCGGTGCGGTCCGGCACCGCATAGAAGCCGAATTCAAAAGCCGGATCTGCGGCAGCAATCGGCGAGAACATCCACGGTCCCGAGTAGAGCTGGGCTGCTTTACCTGACACAAGGAAGGATACAGTCTGGTTATCGCCGATATTCTGCCAGCCCGGATCAACATACCGGGTGAACAGCTGTTTGAAGTCGCTCACTACCTGGATTACATTGGCATCGGTAAAGCTGGCTTTGCCGGCCGTTTTCTGTGCGTTCCAGTCCGGATCAGCAGCATACACATTATCGATCAGAAATTTATTGATCCAGAACCCCAGGTGAAACAGATCCTTTCCCCCGGCCACCAGCGGTGTAATGCCGGAGGCCTTCAGCTTCTCCTGCACGTCCAGAAACTCATCATAGGTTTGCGGCAGACTGGTAATTCCGGCTGCCGCATAGGCTTTTTTGCTGTAGATGATGCCCTGCGGCGGGGTTTCATACAGCGGAGCGTTCCACACTTGTCCGTACACCTGTACAGGATGGTCCAGGAGCTCCACCAGCTCCTGCGGGAGCGGCGCAATTTTGCCTGCAGCGGCGAAAGCCTCTGTATCACGCATCTCCAGCAGATCGGGAAACTCGCCGACGGCATCCTTTATTTTCAGCCAGTCCAGATAGGCGCTGGAGGAAATTTCACTGACGTCCTTGATCGTCACATGGGGATGAGTCTGCATATAGGCGGCAATAACCGCCTTCAGTGCCTGGGTCGTCGCCATATCTCCGGCAGCATAGGCAATGGAAAAGGTGACCGGCCGGAGAGATTCTTCCTCTCCCCCGCCATCATCCCCGGAGCGGCCCGTGCTACAGGATGCAAGGATTACGAGGGTGAGTATAACCGTTGCCGTTTGTCTTTTGCTAATCTTGTACATACCCCGCTTGCGCTCCCTTACAGTAGACTACGATCTTTGTTCAATAACAGGAAACAGCAGGGTAACGGATGTTCCGATATGCTCCCGGCTGCTGACGGTAAGGCCATACTCATCCCCGAAGCTGGAACGGATGCGTTCATGGACATTTTTCAGGCCTACATTTTTGCTGGGGGCGGCGGGGTCTTCCAGATTCCTGTGAAGCTGTGCCAGTGTCTCCCGGCTCATGCCGATGCCGTCATCATAAATGGTGACAGCCATTATCTGCCCTCTACGCTCAACCGTGATGCCTATTGTTCCTTTGCCCTTCTGGCGCAGACCATGCTGGACAGCATTCTCGACCACCGGCTGCAGCGACAGCTTCAGTACCGGCCAGTTCAAATCAATATCCTGCGGAATCTCCTGCTGAAGCGTATACCTGTTTTCATACCGGACGGAAATAATGTAGAAATAATTATGGAGATGCATAAGCTCGCTGCCGAGGCTGACCCGGTCCTCCCCGTAATCAATCACATACTTCAGCTGATCCGAGAGTGCCAGAATCATATCCGCCACTTCCCCGGCCTCCTTATCCACTGCATTCATGCGGATAACTTCCAGGGTGTTGTAGAGATAATGCGGCCGGATCTGGCTTTTCAGCGCGTTCAGCTCGGTCTGCTTCTGCTTGATCTGGGCCACATAGGCTTCGTCGATATGAATTTTGAGGCGCTCCACCATCCGGTTAAACCCATGGGCCAGCCTGCCCATCTCATCGTTGCTGTTCACTGTCAGCTGGGTATCAAGGTTGCCGGACTCCACCACCGTCATCTGCCTGATCAGCTCCCGGATCGGTGCCGCCAGGCGGCGGGAAAACCACGCCCCCATTACAATCATCACAACCGCGCAGATTGCGATGGCGGTATATACGGTCATCCTTGCTGACAGCAGCTGCTCGAACAGGCTGCCGCGGTGGATTCCGGCGATAATCTGCCCGTCCAGAAAAGGGATCTCCTGACTGAGTGTGATCCGCTCCTTATCATCCAGCACGGGCTGTACTACTGCCCCCGGAGTCATATCCTGATTGCTGAAATACACCCTGCCCTTGCCGTCCAGCAGGTACAGCTCATCCTTGGCGCCGAGGCTGAGCTCCCCGATAAACTGCTGGAACAGCGAGGTGTCGATGTCTAAGAAAAGGGTCCCAACCACCTTGGGCTCCCGGGACACTCTGCCCGAGGTATCGATCAGGTTGCGGCCGATGGTAAACACGGTTTTGTGTGAATCAAAAAAGTAATCATCCGCATGTGCCGGAAATACCGCTGCTTTGGCCGGATCTTTAGCCATGGCTGCCAGCCACTCAGGCCGGGCGAAGTCGCCCTTCACCAGCGAGCGGTTCTCCTTCTGCTGCGAGTATACCTTGCCGTCCGCACTCCTTACAAACTGCACACCGGTAATATAGGAATCGCTGAACAGCAGCGTTTTGAGGAAGCTGTCAATCGGGATGGCATTAATCTGCCCCAGCTCATTGACATTCGCAGTCTGGTTGCGGCTGTAGCTGTCGATGTATCCGTCGTAACGGCCGGTGTACATCAGCTTGGAGATTTCATTGTACTGGTTAAACGCCGAATTCAGATTATAGCCCATATACAGCACCATCTGCTGCAGATTGCTGGCCGTATAGCGCTCCACATAACCGGAAAAGGTCTTAACGGAAAAAAAGCTGAGCGCCAGCAGCGGAATCAGCCCGACCAGCAGAAAGGATGCCGAAAATTTGACGAAAATACTGCTGCTCCTCCCCCGGTTCAGCACGCTTACTCCCCCTTATACTCTATTATCATGCCGTCAAGGCTTCCAGGACTGCTTATACTCCTGCGGCAGCCTGCCGAATTTCTTCTTGAACATATCGCTGAAATGACGGGCATTGTTATAGCCGACCAGCTCGGCGATTTCATAGATCATCAGATTGCTCTGGAGCAGCAGCCGGCGGGCATGGTTCAGCCTTACCTCCGTTAAATAGTGCTTGAAGTTCTGGCCGGTATGCTTCTTGAAAAAGCTGCTGAAATAATACGGGTTCATGTACAGCATCGCGGCCATGGATTCTAGCGTAATATTCTCGGCGTAATGCTCGTCTACATAAGCTTTGACCTGGAGCAGCTGAGGCATTTCTTTGCCGCTCAGCCTGCCGGCCAGCTGGTCGAACAGCTGCTGTACCACACTGCAGAAAGCGGCCCCCAGCGCGGCATAGGTCGGAGCTGCAGTAAGCTGCTCCAGCAGCAGCGGGCTGGGGCCCTGCTGGGCGGCTGCATCTGCACTGTATTCGGCAAGCTCCTGCTCCAGCTGGAGCACCGTATTGTAGATGTGCGATACCGCCTGGGCGGGGCTGCCGCCGGAGAGCTGTTCCACCTGGTCAAGCAGCTCTTTGCAACGGCCGGCGGCAGTCTCCTTCTCCAGCATCTTCAGCGCTTCTATCAGCGACAGCTGAGTATCCGCCAGGATGGCCGGCGAGGACAGGGTAGTCGGAGCCCCAGCTGCGCCGTCATCAGCGATAACCCGGTTCAAGCCGCAGAAATATTTCGATTTGAGCGCTTTCAAGGCGCTGCGGTATGATTCGTCCGCCTCCTCCATTCCGCCTCCCGGCAGGCCCACGCCGATGGTCACCTGCAGCTTGAGATAGCTGTTGATCTTCTGGTGCAGATCAATCATCAGAGCAAGCGGCTGTTCAGCCTGCTCATGCTGCAGCAGCATACACAGCCGTTCCCCCTTGCGGAACACATATCCGCTGCCGCTGCTTTCGACCGTCTCTTTGATAATATTGCTGAGCGCGAATTCTACCAGCTTGCGTTCATGCTCCTCCCAGCGGGAGGAGCCGCCGCTGTATTCATCGATCTCCACTGCACAAACGGTAGCAAAGCGGGTAATGGCCGTGTTCCCCAGCCGGGCCAGCGTGACTGCAGCCCCCTTGTTGCCGTCCGTCAGCTGCTCCAGCAGCTCTTCAATCGTGCCGGAGACATTTTTGCGTTCATAGGATTTCAGCCTCTCCTTGTTCCGCTCCTCCTCTGATTCCTGGCGGATCAGCGCGGCTGCCTTGCCTGCCGCCTGCTCCAGCTGACCGGTATTGACCGGTTTAAGCAGATAGTCCACCGCACCGTACTGCAGCGCCTGCCGGGCATAGGCGAACTCCTGATAGGCACTGATGAACACTACCTTGATGGAGCGGCCTGATTCATGAATCCCGCGTATAATATCAATGCCTGTATAACCCGGCATGCTAATGTCACTGATGATCAGATCGGGAGCAGCGCTGTCAATCAGCGTCTTCAGCTCAATTCCGTCACTTGCTTCCCCGACGATTTCAAGGCCGAGCGACTCCCAGGCGATCAGTTTTTTGAGCCCGCGAAGAATGACCGGCTCATCATCGGCCAGTACAACACGTATGCTTCTGTTCATGCTTGTTCCTCCGTGTATATGACATCTTGCTGCCGCTTCCGGGATTGCCCCACCACTACTGTACCACAGAAACCCGGCAGGGCAGATGCAGCTTTTTAATGGAAAACCGCAGTTTTTTAAGCGGGCTGTCCGTAACCGTCTGTTCCCCTCTCCTTGCGGCCGCATGGCACAATCAAGCTGCAGCTTGTATACTTGTACCAAAAAGGAAAGGCGGTCATCTTTCTGATCTATTTCATTAAATTCCTCTACAGCTTCATTCTGCCGCCGGGCCTGTTCGTCCTGCTGCTGACTGCGGCTGCACTCTGGATCTGGCGCAAAAACCGCCGTCCGGCCGTCACTATGCTGATTATTACCGTGCTGCTCTACCTGTCTATGACACCGCTGATGTCAAATCTGCTGATGGGCAGCCTGGAACGTAAATACAGTCCGCCCTCCCGGATCGACGGCGATGTGATCGTCGTCTTGGGCGGCGGGGCGACAAGCGGAACGCCGGATATTGACGGTGAGGGCAATCTGTATGGGCCCGCGGCTAACCGGCTGCTGACCGCAGCCCGGTTATACAGGGAAACCGGCCTGCCGCTGCTGTTCACCGGCGGCCAGGTGTTCGCCGACAGCGGCAATGAAGCGGACATTGCGAAGCGCCAGCTGATTGGCCTTGGCATTCCGGCAGAGGATATCCTGACCGAGAACCAGTCGCTCAACACCGAGCAGAACGCCGAGTTTACCGCAGCGCTGATGAAGGAGCACGGGCTCAGCCGCCCGGTGCTGGTCACCTCCGCCTTCCATATCGCGCGCGGCATGGAGGAATTCCGCAGCGCCGGGTTATCTCCGCAAGCTTACCCTAGCGATTATAGGATCAGCCGCACGGGCTCTTTCTCCCTCGCCAAGCTGTTTCCTTCACCCGGATCGATGGAGTCTACCGGAGTCGCGCTGAAGGAATACCTTGGCCTGCTGGCAGCCAGGTTATAGACAGCCTGACTCGCATCCGCCCCGGAAATATGGCTCCGGCAGCGGGCCAAATAAAAAGCAGTGGCCAAAGGAATTCCCCCTCGCCACTGCTTTTTTGTGTCCTGCGTCCTATTTGACCAGATCGTAAAATACGGCTTCTGTCATGCCGGCCAGCTCCTGCGGGTCCAGCTCCATCTGCATGCCGATTTTGCCTGCACTAACCGCAATCGTATCATATAGCTCCGCGCTTTCCTCAATAAAGGTCGGATACAGCTTCTTCATCCCGACCGGCGAGCAGCCGCCCCGGATGTACCCTGTCCACTTCAGCAGATCTTTCATAGGAAGCATCTCAATCTTTTTCTCTCCCGCAGCCTTGGCTGCCTTCTTCAGATCCAGCTCCCCGCCTACCGGAATGACGAACACATACAGATTGGGTCCGTTGTGTGCCACCAGAGTCTTAAAGACTGTGTCCGGATCAAGACCGATCTTCTCGGCCACTGCGGTTCCGTGAATCGCCCCGTCCTCGTTATCATAATGATGCACCTCATAGCGTATGCCCTTGGCATCCAGCATCCGCAGCGCGTTGGTTTTGCCGGTCTGCATGTTCCCCTCCCTTTTCTGCCCTGTGACATTTTATAGATTAGTAACCCGCTGATTATGTATAAAAGCTATTATAACACGTACCGTTCACAGTCTATAATAAAACCAGACTCTGCCTATCTCCGTTTCCCGCTTATTGAGAATCAGGGCTTTTTACCTGCGTCCTTCACCTGCTGCTGCCGGACAATAACAAAAACCCTTGGTTGCCCAAAGGTTCAGTTATTGGAATCGTCATCCGGTTAAGCTGTCTTTCCCGGCTAATCACGCGGATAATTCACTGCCATAATATCCATAAACGGAACCTTGTGCAGTTCCCCGTTAGAGCTGACATGCACCTTCCCGGTCCGTGAGTCCATGCCGGTAATCTGTCCGCGCACCTCTTCTTCTTTTCCCCATACGGTCAGCAGAATGACTGACTCCTCCTGCATTGCTTCTGTCAGCTGGTTGCCTAGCTCCTCCAGCACAAACTCATCTCTCGTCGGCCGTTTGGCCACTTTCGCTTTTGCCACGCTTTACCTCCATTAAGCCATTCCTGGGATTCCTTTTAGCAACTGTTCAGCAGCGATAATGAATGCTCCTAAATATTATAACATGTACTCCCCGGGCAGCAACCCGCAGTGCAGCAAAAAGGAACCGGACGGCAGTCCGGTTCCTCTGAATACAGCGTTATGGTATAAACTATTGAATGGTGGCTCCGATGTTAGTGCCGGCTGGTGTACCGGAACCGATCAAATCGCTGCCTGAGGCCAGCTTCAGGAAATTTCCAAGGCTGAATGAGCCGTCAGCATTCCGGATAACCGAAGGAGTCAGGCTCACGAAATCGGCACTGCTCGCTACAAGACCCTTGGCGTTGGTGCTGGCGTTATTCTTCCACCATACGTTAGTGCTGGAAACATCCGTTCCGCTTGTCTTGTCGCTCGAGGATCCGGCAAAGCTCAGGTTATTCGTGAAGACATGGGTACCTGCATCAAAAGCAAAGTTGCTTCCGCCATTGTTCCAGGATGTATTGTTGGTTATTTTGATGGAGCCGGGGTTGCTGTTATAGGTGAAGCCGTGCTTTTTGTTCTGGCAGGCTATGCTGTTCGTTACAATATGGTTCACGGAGATGGATTCCCCGCCCAGTTTGAAGCCGTTGCCGTCACTGTCTGTGGTGGTGTTGCCGTCGGAGGTTTGGCCGTTTTTGTAAGCAATGCTATTCTTAATGGTTACTACGCCGATAGGGCCGGTATCCGTCTTGGTGTACAGGTCCCATCCGTCATCGGTATTCCAGGCTGCTATACATTTATCAAACACGTTACCGGGGCCAATCGTCAGCTTGGCGGCAAATCCGTCCGCATCCTCCCCGTTATCCGGGTCAAAATTGTCATGGGAATATACGCCGATAATCTGATTGTAGCTCGGCCATTCGCTCATGCTGGCGGCAGACGAGGCATAACGGCTGATTTGCAGGCCGGAATCCCGGTTATGATGCGTCTCTACATTTTCGATAATGTTGTAGTTACCGCCGATAAAGATCCCGTTATCTCCGGCTCCCTTGACTTCAAGTCCTTTTACATGCCAGTAATGCCCAAAAATCTGTAAACCGCGTTCCGAGGATGCAAAGGCTTGGGCGGAGAAATCAAAAACCGGCTTTTCACTTCCATAGGCAACGATGGTCTTGCGCGCGCTGGCGGTGCCGCTGTTGTCCCGCTCGATCGTCACTGGTGAAGAGAAGGAATAAGTGCCGCCGCGCAGGTAGATCGTTCCGCCTGCAGCAACCCGGGTCAATGCAGATTGCAGTGTAGTCGGGCTTCCAATCGTACCGGCATTGCCTGCAGCACCGTTAGCCGCAACATAAAGCGCACCGGAAACCGGAGTTGCAGTCGGGACAGCGGTAGGCGCAGGAGTGGGCTCTGTTGTCGCTGTTGCCGAAGGAGTTGCAGTCGGTGTAGGCGCTGCTGTCGGATTGCTGGTTGGTGCCGTTGTAGCGGTTGGCGTGGATGTAGGAGTCGCCGTGGTATCGCTTACAATTACATTGTCAAATTTGGCAGCCGTCTTGTAGGCAATCAATCCAACTCCGCCGGAGGTTAAATTGTTATCGTGTGCATTTAATTGCAGCACATTATTCACATACATGCTGATCGAATCCCCGGCTAGTTCCAGCCGGATGTTGTACACTGTTCCAGTCGTGATCGAGAAGCCGGTCTTCGTTGCAAGTGTAGTGCTTTCGCCGCCGAACTTTTTGCGGATTTCCAGTGTTCCCCCATTCGAATTGGAGATGGAGGCGGCATAGTAATTGTTCCCGTCCTTGTAACGGCCGCACACATACGTACGGTTAGTGCCGTTAAAATTATCGATTTTGACATCAGCCTTAACGCTATAGTCGGCCCAGGAGCCGCTGCCTGCCGAGGTGCGGCCTTCTGAACTGCCGGATTGATAATATACATAAGAGCTGCCGTCTTTTACTACTGACCAGGTACCTGTCGTGCTGGTCCAATTGCCGGCGCTGCCGGACTCAAAATCATCACTGAAGACGTTTGCCGCATGTACTGAGGGTATACCCCATTGCAAGCCGCCAAAAGCGATTACAGCAGAAAGCGCAAGACATGCAGTGAAAGAAAATCTCTTTTTTATTTTCACGTTAACATTAACCTCCAGATTATTTTTTATTTTTTCAGTAGCCACTGCAGCTGTAGCATTCCATGTCATTCTTGCTGTATTTACGGACAACAGTTATTCATCGTTCATCGCATCCCTCCTTATACTTAGAAATGCATATTGCTGCGAAAAACATTTTTCCGCAGGAGTCAACCTAACTTCCACTATAAATCCTTTTTCAGGATTGTACAGATGCTTTTAAGTAAATTTATCACATATATGTGAATACATTTTATTTTCTTTCATACTCGCCTGTAAAGGGATTCGACGTGCTGCCAGGCACGCAAAAAGCTGCCCGGCCGGGCAGCTTTTTATAAACCCCTATTCAGCTATTTCGCACCCGCTCAACCTGTCCGGTATACACCTCATACTGTTCTTCCCATGCTTGCTTGCGGTTGCCAAAACCTTTCCCCTCCAGCAGTGCTCCTATAACATCCAGACAGACATGCCAGCCGGCCAGGTCCTTGGGGTGTGATCCTTGATTATACTTATCGCTTCAATTAGCCGCAGCATGCAGCCTCCCGGCTCGGCTTCAAGCTCAAATCTGACCTTATCCTCACCCCAGGCATACTCCAGCACAGCGGCAGGCTCGTAATCCGAGATGCCCATCATCTCATATATCCCGTCTCCCATATCAAACGTCATGCTTCCGCCAATGCACAGCTCACCGGCCCTAAGCTCAGGAAACCACCTGGACAGCAGCCTATTGTCCGTCAGGTAAGCCCAGACTTCATCTGCTGTATGCTTGTAATGGCGTTCAAACGTTGCTGTAAAGCCCGTCCGGCACTTTCTGTAGTCTGGCAGTCATCTGGATTCCTCCGAATCAGAGTGGGATTGCTCCATTTAAGGCTATTGCTAATCAAACTAATTGTAAATTCGCCACCTAATTCTTAGCAAACTATCGGAAAGCAAGAAACAAGTGGAAAAACGCATCTTAATTCCACATATTTTACACCCAGCAGGGCTTACAGCCCGAAATAAGTGGCGTTTTTCCAACTAGTGCCGATTAATAGTAAGAAACATTGAAATTAGGTGGCGAAAATCCAACTAACGTACCGCATCATAGGAACGAAACAGTAAAGTGAGATATTCTCCCGAAAAGGAGAGCATTTGTAGGGTGCGTTATCAAATATTAAGCCGTTGCTATAACTATACCTTATAGTCTTCCCGGCTTACTGGTTTGCCGTTAATTGAAGCTGCCGGCCCTTTAACTGAACCGGCTTCAAGCCGGAGCAGATCACTACTAAGGCTAGTGTATTCTACCGAGAGTACAGATCCAGCCGAGAACACCGGCTTACGAGCTGACAGAGCAGCGGCAAACTCAGCCAGGCTGCTGATGCCTTTTTCCGCTGCCTCGGCTGCTGCTAAAGCTTCAACCGCTACACCGCCCGGCATTCCTGCCGCTGTTACATCCAAATAATCCTCCCGGCTGGTCAGCTGATACGCCCGGGACAGCCAGACAGCAAAATAAACGCCCCGGACCAGGCCGTAAAGCGCCTGTTCCTGCTCCAGCCAATCTCCCTTCGGCAGCACGCCTACAATCGTGTTCTCTGCACCTTCTGGCACAGGGAACAATGACAGGACCGTCCCCTTATGATACAGCACTTCCATATACGGGCTCTGATGGCGGGGATCGCCTGCATGGTAGCCTTCGCCCGGATGGAAGAAATACAGCCGGTTGACTTCCCCTTCCCCGCTGACCGGCAGTGAATAAGCCCAGCGGAGCTGCTCATTATCAAATTCCTCAACCCGTTCCCACAGGCCGCCTGCCGCATACGCGTCTGTAATATAAGCGTATGAATGCAGCAATGGCTGCTCTTGAGACTCGCCGGGATTTACTTTTTGCATAAGCTTCTTCACTGCTACAGGTTCGCGGCGGTTTAATGCCGCTTGCCGTGCCTGCGCCGGAGCCTCGTAGAACAGAAATCCGGCATATTCTGTACGCGGCATACTCCCGCTTAGCGGGAAATCGCCGAACTGCACATAATCATGCAGCACGTTGCGGTCAGCCGGCACATCATGCGGCCAGCCGCGGGAGTGTGCGCCGACCCAGGCACCGCGCAGATAAAAGTCACTCCGCAACTGCCAGAGGTAGTCTAGCATCTCTCCAAGCAATGCCCGGACTCCGCTGTCCGCCTCAAGCTCCCAGGCGCAGGTGAACGCCTGCACCCAATGCCAGAACCACGGCAGACTGCCGTATTCCGGCATCCCCTTTGCCCGTATATGGCTGAGTGTCTGTTCCAGACTGGCAATACCGTCTGCGCGCAGCTCCTCGTCTCCGAACAGCTGGCCGAAGATCAGCTTGGCGGCTGTATATTTGGCTTCGTGGTGCCCGTAATGCACCACCTCTTTACGGAAAAAGCCGCTGCGGTAAATATGCCCGGTTGCTGTATGCAAAGCTACTCTGAGCGCAGCGCTCAGCAGGCCGTTGTACTGCCTGCAGAACCAGACCAGCAGGCTGCCCATAATTTCTACCGGCAGCTCATGCGGTGCAGCTTCGCGCGGCAGCGGATTCAGGCCAAGCGGCCAGTGGCCGTACAGGCGGGTTCCCGGCTGCCGGTTCTGCAGCAGCACGGTTTCCAGCAGCACCGCCTCCGCTTTCTGCCGGGCCTGCTCCCGCTCTGCTTCCGGAAGCAGCGAATCATCTACAGCAGCCGCGAACAGATAGGAAGCATAATAGAAGTTATTGCGGACGTCATCGTGAAACCAGAGACCGCTATCCAGCAGCGGCAGCGCCTGTGCCTCGAGTGCCACCTTTTGAATGATCTCCCGTTGTCTGTGCGCATAAGGATTATCTAATTTATAGTGTAGCTTAGCCGTCATCATTTTCCCCTCCCAGGGTATTATTTCCATCCTATTGTGCACGCTTTCCATTCATATGGCAATCACAAAAAGCAATAAATAAACTAAAATAAACAGACTAAAAAAGATTATCTCTTGCCAAATGAACGTAAATGGATTAAATTGTACCTATACGAACGAAAATACGTCAGCGAAGGGGATTGAATACGTAATGGAAAGACGTTTTGCATCACACCCGAATGAAGTAAAGCAGTTTGACACAGAGCGCCTGCGCAAAGAGTTCCACATCCCGGTTATTTTTGCTCCGGATGAGCTGAAGCTTGTTCTGACTCACGAAGACCGCATGATCGTGGGCGGTGCCAATCCGGTAAATGAAGATGTGGTACTCACCACTGACTTGAAGGAGCTTGGGGTAACTTACTTCCTGGAGCGCCGCGAGCTGGGTGTTATCAATGTCGGCGGCCAGGGTTCGATCGTTGTAGACGGTACTGAATATGAGATCGGTTTCAAAGAGTGTCTGTATGTGGGACAAGGCGCGAAGGATGTTGTATTCAAAAGCGCTGACAGCGCCAAGCCTGCCAAGTTCTATCTGAACTCCGCTCCGGCACACCAGTCCTACCCTACTACCAAGACTACTCTGGAAGAATCCGAATCCGGCGCACTCGGCGGTCTGGAAAATTCCAACGAACGCACCATTCACCGTTTCATCCATACTAACGGCGTCCAGAGCGCTCAGCTGGTAATGGGTATGACGCAGCTCAAACCGGGCAGCATGTGGAATACAATGCCGTCCCACACTCACCCGCGCCGGATGGAAGCCTACTTCTACTTCGATCTGCCGGATGATTCCATCGTGTTCCACCTGATGGGTGAGCCGACTGAAACCCGCCATATCGTAATGCACAATGAGCAGGCTGTCATTTCCCCAAGCTGGTCGATTCACAGCGGCGTAGGTACACACAACTATACTTTCATCTGGAGTATGGCCGGTGACAACAAACGTTACGATGATATGGACCCCGTAGGCATGAAGGAATTAAAATAGAAGAAAACCAACTACGGAAAGACGAGGCAGGCGGATGAACCCGATACGGCGACACGAGATGATTATGGAAGTTATGCTGAACCAGAAGGATGTAACGGTAAATGAGCTCAGCGACAGGCTGCAGGTCAGCGGAAAAACAATCCGCGAGGATCTCAGCAAGCTGGAGGAGCAGGGATTGATTGTACGGGTGCACGGCGGAGCCGTACTAGCCCAGAGCGATCAGTTCGGCATCCTCCCCGTAAAGAACCCGCTGGATAAATATTCAGACGAGAAAACGGAGATTGCGCTGCGGGCCATTTCCCACATCAATAAGGATGACATCATTGCACTGGACGGCGGAAGCACGACGCTGGAGATTGCCCGGCGGCTGGACAATATGTCTCTGACAGTGGTTACTAATGATGTGTACATCATCAGCGAGCTGGTTCCAAAAGACAACATTCGTCTGGTCGTTCCCGGTGGCTACCGGGTCCGCAATATGCTGGCCGGTCCTGAAGCCGTCGCCTACGTGCAAAAACTAAACATACAAAAAGCATTCCTGTCGGCTACAGCCGTGCATATCGAGCACGGACTGTCTATCTACACCGGTGACTTAATTGACTTCAAGCAGGCGCTTGTATCCACAGCCCGCAAGGTGTTTGCTGCCTGTGACCATCACAAGTTTGGACAGACAGCGCTGCGCACCTTCGCTTCATTGCAGGATGTCGATGTGCTGCTGACAGACAGCGGCCTGTCCCCTGAAACGGCGGAGCAATTCCGTAAGTCAGGCATCACTATTGAAGTCGGCTAAGCAGCCGGATAAAAACCGAAATCTACACCATTCCCTAATTTAAAGGAGCTAATTATATTATGTCATCATTATTCAGTCTTGCAGGCAAAACAGCAATCGTAACCGGAGCGGCACAAGGTCTGGGTCAAGGGATTGCCCTGGCTTTTGCTGAAGCAGGTGCAGATGTAGTCTCCGTCTCCCTCAATGAGAGTAATGAAACAGTAGCTGGCTGTGAAGCTTTTGGCGTTAAAGCCCTGAGCATCTCCGCTGACCTGAGTGACCACACCAAGCTGCAGGCTACATTTGACCAGGCTCTGGAACTGACCGGCAAAGTGGATATCCTCGTTAACTGCGCAGGCATGATCCGCCGTACTCCAGCCAAGGACCACAGTGAAAAAGACTGGTTCGACGTAATCAACCTCAATCAGAACACTGTATTCCTGCTGTCCCAGATCGCCGGCCGTCACTTCCTGGAAAGAGGAACCGGCAAGATCATCAACATCTGCTCGATGCTGTCCTATCAGGGCGGTATCAACGTTCCAGGTTACACAGCAAGTAAGCATGCTGTTGCCGGCTTGACCAAAGCCTTCGCTAACGAATGGGCTCAATACGGCCTGAACGTTAACGCTATTGCTCCTGGTTACATGGCTACTGAAAATACTGCACCAATCCGTGCGGACCAGAACCGCTCCGATTCCATCCTTGAGCGTATCCCTGCAGGCCGTTGGGGAACTGCTGAAGACGTTAAAGGTCCTGCAGTATTCCTGGCTTCGGCTGCATCCGACTACCTGAACGGCCATATCCTGGCTGTTGACGGCGGATGGCTGGCCAGATAATAACTCTTCCTTCCTCCGGATGAAGGAGCTTTCTCACATACACTTACACCCGCATGCCTGTGGCATGCGGGTGTTTGGTTTTCCTCATCTGATTCTAGCTCTGCAGCAGCTTCAGCACACGTCTGATATGCTCCACTGCCTCTATACTCTGATTGTCCTGCGGGTTAATTGTAATTTTATCAGTAATAATGATCAGGCCTTTGTCGTAATAAACCTGCTTGTTCAAAGCATTCACTACCGCTCTTAATGGAACAAAGGTCCGGCCATACAAGATTTCAGCATTAGGAATTACTGTCTTCTGATTCACATATAATATTGTCGCTTCCAGCTTCTTGAGGTCGACCGCTATATTGGCACCAAAATTCGCAGAGATGAACTTCAGCGGCACCATCGTCCGCCCGTTACGGATGTAGGGCTCAACCTTATAATTGTCTTCATCGACCCGGGTAAGCCGGTCTCTCGCCAGTACAACAGAGTCTCCAACCGTCAGCACGACCCCATCCTCCAGGATTGCATCCGTCAGGGCACTCCTTGTTGTCCCCTCTCCGTCAGACTGGCACGAACTGCCCTTATACAGCGACATATAGTCAGTGATAATATCCACTGCATCCGGTCGCATATCTTTGGTTAGCTTCGTATTGTCAAGCACCTGTTCCGTGATTACCCAGCTGCAGTCCATATTATGCTGTGCGGCGGCAAGTGCCTGGATCAGGGCAGCCGTCTGGCTGTCCGGCAATGCCTTCTGCGCTGCAGTAATCCAGGTAATATCCGGCTCCATGTAGTGATCCAGCACCTTCAGGTAGCCAATCACGAACATCTCCTGCGCACTCAGAGCGGACATATCCAGTGATGCAGTTGATTTACCGTACACCAGCTGCGCGTATTCCTCAGCATGCTCCCTGTCCGACCAGGCCAGATCCGAATATAAAGCATTGATTACAGCTGCTTTCACATCCAGCGGGTTGGCCGGCAGGGCCAGATAGTCTGCTACAGTGCGGGTTAGCCCATTTTTCTCGGCCTCAACTACAATATTCACATCCAGGTAGGCTTTGTAAATAGCGGTTGAAGTAACTGGAGAATCCGCATGAACAAGGGCTGAACCGCTGCCGGTAAAAAAGGCTGCGCACATAATAGCCGCCGCAATAATAAGCTTCCCTAAGCGTGAACTCATAAATGTATTCATTTTCATACCTCCCTGATTTTTTGTAACAGAATTTCAGGTAGCTATCTGGGCATAACGCTGCGACCCTCCGGCTAAGCATTGCCTGTGTAACAAAGGCTGTGCTATATTAAGCCGATGAACATCAGGTTGTAAAAATGATCCAAAGGGGTACGGCACATGAACGACGAATTACTGACTACGTTTGATGAACACGGAAATATTACCGGAACGGCTCCCCGCGGTGAAGTGCACCGGCTGGGGCTGTGGCATGAGACCTTTCACTGCTGGCTGGTCAGCCGTGACCCCGGTGCGGGCTTGTCCATCTGGCTCCAGCTGCGCAGCCGGCAGAAACGCGATTACGCCGGTCTGCTGGATATTACGGCAGCCGGGCATCTGCTCTCCCATGAAACGACCGAGGATGGACTGCGGGAGCTTGAGGAGGAGCTGGGAATCACTGTACCTTTTACCGCCTTGCATCCGCTGGGCATTATTCCGTATACCATGGATACTGCAGGCTTCCTGGACCGCGAACGGGCTAATGTCTTCCTGCACGAAACCTCCTTGCCGCTGGAGGCCTTTCATCTGCAGCCCGAGGAAGTAGCAGGCCTTGTTACTGCCAGTTTTGATGATTTCCGCAGCCTGTGGGAGGGCAAGCTCTCTTCCATCCGGATCCGCGGCTTCCGTGTCGAAGGAGACAGATGCATAACGATTGATGAGGAAGTCGGGACCGGCAGCTTTGTACCGCATGAGCAGTCCTATTATTTGAAGATTATTGCAGGCATTGCGGCTGCATTTACTTAATTATACCAAATCACATCCTGAATCATGGAGATTGTTATGACTAGAACACGCCTAAGCAAATCCTTTTACTTTTTATGGGGGACACAATCCGCAGCAAATGCGGCCGATGTCCTTTACATTATGGCTTTAACCGTGCTGGTGCTGGATCATACCGGCAGCCTGATCTCGGCGACACTGGTACCCCTCTTCCGTTCCCTTTCGCAAATGCTGAGCGGCCTGCTTGCGCCGCTGCTGATCGAGCGGTTCAGGCTGTCCCGCCTGCTTTTACTGTCACAAGCCGGCCAATTTCTGTTCTTTGCCGCAATGGCGGTGTACCTTGGGACACAGGGCAGCCATGCTTCGCTGGCCATCGTGTTCGTTCTGATCTTCGCCATGTCCTTTCTGGACGGCTGGACCGTGCCGGCGCGCAATGCACTCGTACCGCGGCTGACTGCCTCCCGGGAAGGGCTGCTCCGGGCCAACGGCCTGCTGTCAGTCAGTGATCAGATCGTACAGTTTGCCGGCTGGGGGCTGAGCGGCCTGATCATCGTCTGGATCGGCACTTCCTATACCCTGCTGCTAACGGCGGTCATCTACGCTCTCGCCGCCCTGCTGACTCTGCAGGTCAAAGAGCCGCAGGCGTCCAGGCCGGCAGGCGAAGGTTCAGCAGTTCATGCTGAATCAGATCCTCCCCTTCCCTCTAGACGTGCTGTACTGTCTGAAGGCTGGAAAATCATCTGGCGCACGCCAAGCCTGAGGGCACTTACCGCCATTGATGCTATTGATATGCTCGGGGGTTCTGTCTGGGTTGGTGCGTTTACCCTGATTTTTGTACAGCAGGCACTGGGACAGGGCGAGGAATGGTGGGGCTTCATTAATGCCGCCTATTTCGCCGGCACCATCGGCGGAGGATTTCTGGTCATCTCCGCAGTACGCAGAATCGGCAGCAGTCTGCTGCGTTATATGCTGATCGGAATGGCCGGCTATGGGTTACTTACCTTCCTGTATGCGGTCAATACCAATCTCATCCTTGCGCTTGCGCTTGTCCTCGTGATGGGGCCATTTGCCGAGCTGAGCATCGTGACCCGCCGGACCCTTGTTCAGCATAGCGTGGACAGCACACAGCTGCCCAAGGTATTGTCTGCCCAGGCGACCGTACTTCACCTGTTCTTCTGCATCTCGCTGCTAGGGATGGCTTGGGCGGCTGAGACGTTCGGTATCGTGAAGCTGTATATTTTCGCAGCCGTTCTGACCTGTTTTGCAGTTGCTGTAGGGATGGTATACGCGAAATCCCTGCGGAAAGTGGCAGAGAGTGAGCTTCACGGACGTTAGACAATTGAAGGTGCAAAAGGCCAGTTACACTGGGCCCATCTGCACCTTCTTTTCGTTCTCCGGTATTAGATTAATGCGTCAAAGTGGCCCTCCGAGTCTACCGTTGCCGTCCGCGGATCCGTCATGCCGATGCCTCTGAGGCCACCCTTCCAATCCATCCGTGAGAGCGGAGCCTGGCTCTGGGGAAAAAGGGATACCACATCGGCGGAAGCGGTGCTCCCGACCTTTTGCGCAAGCTGTGCCTCCAGCACCCGGATTTGCCGCTGCAGCTGTTCACGGCGGCTGGTAGCCCCTGCTCCGCCGTCCTGCGCCGCATTCAGCTTTTCCAGCTCCATCATCAGCCGGTCCCGCCGCTTCTCCAAGGAACTGACATCGCTCTGTGTGTCCCCGTAAGCCGTAAGCGCCTGTACCGAACTGATTCCTGTTACTGTCTGTACCGCCATAATAGCTCCCTCCGTTTCCCTAATATGAAATCCGGCTCATTCAAAAGCTCTTTTTAATGTATTACCCTGCCGGCACCTTCATGACAACCTGAATGCATTAGAGTTTATTATGCAGTATGCTGAAGCCGCCCCTTACGCCCTATCCATTGGCTCCCTTTGAAAAAAAAAGTACGGATACTTCGTTCACGGCATCCGCATGTTCCATCTTCAGGGAATGGCTTGCCCCGGCAATCAAATGAGCCTCATGCAGGATATTTTGGCAAAAAACTTCAGGCTCATTCTATGAAACGCTCCGGCAGGAGCATAAAGCAGCAGCTTTGACACCCGTTCCGGGTATTCCAGTGCAAAATTCAAGGTTAAAAACCCGCCCATCGAATGGCCTGCCAAGTCTGCCCTGCTGCATTCCAGAGCGTCACCAAAACAAGTCACATATGTATCTCCGAAGGCTGTCGCGATATAGCATGACGTTCCTGCCAGCTCAAAGCACTCTAAGCTTTTATCGTAGCAACGATAGTATTCTTCTTCGGCCACACTGCTTTTAAAGATGGATCCCATACGCCACCCCTCATTAGACGAGTTAAATGGTTCTGCTTAGTTTCACTTCAAAATCAGGTTTAGTCACATAGTCCATGTACTGCGTTCTCCCGTCAAAATCCAAATAGGCCTGATAACGCGCGCGGATAGCGGGCGCTGTAATCAGCTCAAGCACCTGATCCCTTGCAACCCAGCGGCAATCCGATGTCTCGTCAGAGGTACGCAGCTGCCCGCCGACAGGATTACAGATAAAATCCAGCATTACTTTGGTTGGTACAGTGGTCACGCCGTCATGCCATTTATGAACGCCCGTGTTGGAGACTACTCCGTATAGCTGTGTAACAATTACGTCTATTCCGCTTTCCTCATTGATTTCCCTAATTAAGGCCTCAATCAGATTTTCGCCGATTTCTACCTGTCCTCCCGGACACACCCAACCGCCGCGATAGGTCTTCACCAAAAGGATCTGCCCCTCATCATTCTCAACAACTCCGCTAACAGCAACGATATGCGTTGGCCAAACCATAAACATCCCTCCAATTCATTTACTTCCTATAATAATTACTGGTATATGAATTCATATTCGTGAACAATTACCAAATATCCTTAGAAATATTATTTCCGTAAAAAAGAAGAACCGCCTCCCTCATCCATTGATGCGGAGTACGGTCCTTCTGTCTGCGCACTGCTGTCCTGCAGAAAGGATGGCTTATACAGCCTTGAGATACAATTTACAGGCTCTCCATTCCCTTATTGACGATATAGGGGCCCGAGCCCAATGTGGAATGCTGATGATCTGCCGGCTGGGCCAGAGTTGGCGCACCGCCCTGCGGCACCGGCTTCGAGACATATTCGAAATGACCGGTTCCATCCGGCAGCGGACCGCTGGCCCAGCTGCCCTCGCTGCTCTCCTCGCCTTCGGAGAGGTTAAGGAATTGGCGGGTCGCCGGCTCCACCGTCAGCTCACGCGGGAAGGAGGCCGGGGTAATGACCCCCTCCATCTGCTCAATTTCAGCGATTGCCGCCTTCCACTGGTTCTGGTGCAGAATGTCGCGGGAGATCATAAAGGAGAGCATATCGCGGATGCCAGGGTCTGTCGTCTGTTCATACAGCCGCACTACCTGGACTAGTCCTTGGGACTCCGCGTTAAGATTGGCCCGGAAATCCGCCAGCAAATTGCCGCTGGAGATAATATATTTACTGTTCCAAGGGTAACCGTTACTGTCGGTCGGAGCTGCACCCATGCCGGAAACGATTAAATGCTGCGGATTGGTTCCGCCAAGCACAGCTGCGAGCAGCGGGTCCTGGGCAGCAGCGTCCAGCTCGGCAGCCGGAGCGCCGTCCAGCAGCTGGGCGATCATTGTACACAACATCTCGACATGACCGATTTCCTCGGTTCCGATGTCCAGCAGCATATCACGGTATTTCTGTTCGGCCCGGCAGTTAAAGCCCTGGAACAGGTACTGCATCATAACCGACATTTCGCCGTATTGTCCGCCGAGCACCTCCTGAAGTTTACGGGCGTACACCGGATCAGGTCGCTCAGGCTTCGCCCGGTACTGGAGTTCCTTGATGTGATAAAACATAGTATGCCTCCTCCTTGTCTAGTTGTGGTGTCTGAATTTTCCTAATTCAATTACCCACTTCACCGGAATTTAACCGGACTGTTATCTAAATTCTGATTTCATCAAACCGCATTCAGTCAAAAAGTGAAGTGAGTCCCAGTAGGGCAAGCAGAAGCACACCAATGCCCAGAAGAATGCCTCCAATAAGGAAATACTTGGCCTCCTGTTGGGATAATGCAGCACCAGGCCCTCCGGGTGCAGGCGGACCAGGCTTGGCAGCTACGCCTTCCAGACCAGTACGCCGGCCGGAACGCCGACGGTTGTAGCCAATGATCAGCAGCACGACACCGAGCAGACAAAAGAAGCTGCCGGGATAAACGAATGCCATCCACAGATCGTCCATGATATACCTCCTTGTGTGGCTGTCTTTTCTTTATACTAAACACTGTCACGCTCAGCCAAACAAGGAACCGTTCGTGTCTCTGTCAATCAGCCAGGTTTTCCGAAAAAATGTTCTCACCATAACGCTCCTGTAATTGATTGGCCATACAAGGAAGCGAGTCTGTACCATAAGCGATTCCATCAAGTACGGTGTGTGCCGAGCCGTAAATGCCCATTATGCTCTCATTCCCCAGTTTATCGAATTCACGGATAAAGTTTTCGGTCATCTTGTTTTCCCGGTATTCGTTATCTTCATTCTGATAAAAAAACCGGCCTTGCTGGATTGCTCCTTTTGTTAAAATGTGCTTCTCCGATCCTGATAGACCGTTAACCTCAAGATAAGCCAGGAAACGGCTCCCGGTCGAATCATACTGGTGTCCAACGTCTGTGCCGTGAAAAATCGTCTCCGGACACTCGCTTTTTATTTGTTTGTAGAAATTTTTGGTATCCGGATTATAACTAGGTGATCCCTTCCAATCCTCATAAATCTCATCCAGAATATCGTCATTGTCCGACTGCATCCAGACATTCAAATATTCGGCGGTAAAATAAGACAGCTCGACAAACAAGTGCCTCATGCCCTCGTTATGATAGTACTGAGACCATAATTCAACTTCCTTGTCCAAAATTTCGGCTACGCCATGCGCTTCACCATACAGATAAATGCTGCCGGATGCTTGGGCTGCGACAATAGTTGCCCTGGCCGGCTCCAGCGGCTCGCTTGATATCTTATCCTCGGCGGAATTGCTGCAGGCCGCAAGCGCGATGATAAGGAGAAACAGCAAAGGGTGTAGAAAAATCGTTTTTACATTTGCTAAGCAGGTAGGCTTTTCGTTGTTCATAGGCAGGATACAACCTTTCATGTAAATTAATTCAATTTTATCCGCCAGCAATTGTACCACATACTGGAAATGTGTATAATGATGAAAGTAATAGAAATTAAGGGCACTACTTCGCTAGCATTGCTAGAGACAACCCCGCTACTTGTAGCCGGGTTATTTTTTTGTTTTCATTACACTGAAAAGGCGGCGATTCCGATTATGACTACAAAGGAAACAAGAGCTCTCCTCACCAAAGAAGACCTCACCAAACAGTTCAAAGACTGCGGGCTCAAGCAAGGACAGACCGTTATGGTTCATGCTTCGTTAAGCAAGCTAGGTTTTGTTATTGGCGGAGCCGAAACGTTCATCCGATCCCTTCTTGAAATTGTCGGAGCAGAAGGAACCCTGATGATGCCGTCCCAAACGTGGAAAAATCTCGACCCTTCCACCGGCGTTCACTGGGAGGAGCCCGCGGAGTGGTGGCCTGCCATCAGAGCACACTGGCCCGCCTATGATAAAGAGGTAACACCGGCTATCGGCATGGGCGTTGTAGCCGAAATGCTCCGCAAATGGCCGGGAGCCAAAAGGTCTGACCATCCGGCACGCTCTGTAGCAGCAGTGGGCAAACATGCGTCGTATTTAACGGAAGACCATGATTTGTGCAATATTTTTGGAGAGGGCTCCCCGCTGGATAAGCTGTATCAGTTGAATGGTCATGTACTGCTGGTTGGTGTTGGTTATGACAAAAACACTTCACTGCACCTGGCGGAAACGAGGGCGGACTTCCCCGGCAAGAAGTTTTCCGAGGAGAGCAGCGCGATGATGGTTAACGGTAAGCGTGAATGGGTTACTTACAGGACTCAAGCCGTGGACGATGAGGATTTTGTCCGGTTGGGGCAGATCTATGATAACGAAAAGAATGTACAGATTCACAAAGTCGGGAATGCGGATGTCCGGTTTCTGGAACAGCGCCCCTTGGTCGACTGGGCAACAGCCTGGATGGAGCGCAACAGGGTATAGCAATAAACATCGATCGTTTTGTCATAATTCAAGTATAAAAAAAGACCCGCTCAGCCATCCACCGGCTGCATTTGTGATACGACTCCCCTTATCGTCATTAGAGCAAAATTAAAAGGCACCCATTGGATGCATTTAGTAGCAGATTTGATTTTGCGTATAAAGTCAAGTAATATAGAGATATCGCAAATCATCAATATCCTTTTTTTCATCAGAAAGGGGCGGGCACCGTTTGATAAATGATGAACAGGCCGTTGAAATTTTCAAAGCTCTGTCAAATCAAATAAGAGTAAATATTCTGCAAATGTTGAAAGAACCTGACAATAATTTTTCCCCGCAGGCCCATGTCATCAAAGAAAAAGGCTTTGATGGCGGGGTTTGTGTTAGTGATATTCACAGCAAAGTAGGACTATCACAGTCCACTACCTCGCAGTATTTATCTATTTTATTGCAAAGCGGGCTCGTGGAAATGAAACGGATCGGACAATGGACTTATTATCGACGCAATGAGGAAACCATTAAACAGTTTGAACAGTATATCGGCTTAAAAATATAACCTTTTAAGGAGGACCAAGAGTGAATTTTCAGGGTTCAGTAATCAGTCTATCAATTGGATAGCCGTGAACGGGGATGGGTGGCTTCAATACCCAAGAAACATTATTCAACAGGCGCAGCTTATCCAGGATTATCGCGCTTAGTTTATCGATTTATCGGAAAATACCGATGAACTGCCTGTCCCCATACCCTTTGGCTATTCCGCGGGAAGAAACTGTTTAGTTGATCTACTTCATCCATTTCAAGCGATTGGTGTCAACCATTTGGCGTTTGTTCTATAACGAAGGATGAATTATGAGTCTTCGCCCATTTTGCCTCCTGTTGATAATATGGACCAGCTTTGGAATGATAATGAACACAGGGGGTTGAAGAACAGCTTTTCACTTCCATCGGAACGGCTGCGCTCTTATGAAATTCCAGCTCAGGCTGCAGTAAATTAAACCAAAAGAAAGAAGATGAGCATATGCCTAAAAATGATACAAAACAAATTACGGATATTCCATTCTCGGTCCTCGATCTCTCTCCAATTGCAGATGGAAGTACACCTGCTGATTCTTTTCGCAATACTTTGGAGCTGGCCCGGCTCGCTGAAAAGCTGGGGTATAACCGATATTGGCTCGCTGAGCATCATAATATGCCATTTATCGCCAGCTCTGCAACATCGGTAGTCATTTCCCATGTTGCAGCAGGAACATCAAAAATCCGGGTAGGTTCAGGCGGCATTATGCTGCCGAATCATGCACCTCTTGTTATTGCTGAGCAATTTGGTACTCTGGAATCCTTATATCCAGGACGTATTGATCTTGGCTTAGGCCGTGCACCAGGCACTGATCAGCTTACCGCACGAGCATTGAGACGTGACTCGAGAAGTTCAGGAGAAGATTTCCCTGAGCAGCTGGCTGAGCTCCGGAATTACTTTGACCCTTCCCTGGCACAGGGACATAGTCATGTTAAAGCAATTCCGGGTGAGGGATTAAACATACCTATTTGGCTGTTAGGTTCAAGCGGATACAGCGCCCAGCTGGCAGGAGAGCTCGGACTGCCGTTTGCATTTGCGAGCCATTTCTCGCCGCTTAACACCCTGCCGGCTATCCAGCTATACCGCCGTTCGTTTAAGCCTTCTAAAGTACTGGACAAGCCGCATGCAATGGTCGGACTAAACATTATTGCGGCCGACACAGATCAAGAAGCTGAGCGGCTTGCTACAACATTGCAGCAGCAGTTCTTGAATTTAATGCGCGGGAAGGAAGTCCCCTTGCCGCCGCCAGTGGATAATATTAGTGATTTAGCGAGCAACTATGAACTAGCTGCCCTTGAGAATCAATTAGGAACTTCAATTGTCGGCAGTCCTCAAACCGTAAAAGAAAAGCTGGAAAAGTTTATGAATGAAAGTCAAGCCGATGAAATCATGGCAATCGCCCAGGTTTACGATCATAAGGCCCGCCTCCATTCCTATGAAATATTGGCAGAAATCACTCGGCTGAAATAGTTCAAAATATAGATACAGAGTCTGGCCGTGCCCGCTCCGATGCCCCAATATATCAAAAGATGCCTGTCCCCTCTTTTTATTGGGTGACAGACATCTTTTGATATTTTTAACCGACTCTTTTATATTCCTGTATAGCCAGAAGCAGTCCTCCGGTTATACCTGTGTCGTCGCCTAATGCAGGCAAGCCTACATACTGATCTATCGGCGGGATTTCCACATAATTGGCTATACGTTCGACCAGTTCCTTCTTCACCTTTGAGAGAAGCTGCCCACTTTTCATGACGCCGCCGCCTAAAATAATGATGTCAGGACTCAGTACGACGGTATAGGCATATAGAGCCTGTGCCAAGTAATGCGCCAAAAAGCTCCACACTTCATGATTCGGGTCGATCTCGTTCCCTTTTTGCTTCAATCTCGCTTCAATCGTTGGTCCTGCTGCCATTCCTTCCAGGCAGTTATGGTGAAATGGACATAACCCTTGAAACCCGTCTCTTGGATGCGACTCGACCTTGATATGTCCCATTTCAGGATGGCTGAACCCCTCCAAAATCTTTCCGCCTACGACCGCACCGCCTCCGATTCCCGTACCAACGGTCAAATAAAGAACGCTTTTTAGTCCTGCCCCCGCTCCTTTCGTTGCTTCACTTAAAGCCGCTATATTGACATCGGTTGACCATCCGATCGGAATTTCATACCGGCTTTTCATTGCGCCAACGAAATTATAATGGGCCCAAGACAGTTTCGGAGTATTCTTAATATAGCCGTAGGTTTGCGAACTCGGATTCACATCAATGGGACCAAAGGAACCGATCCCAATCGCTTTCAGATCGTAGGAATCAAAAAATTCGAATACTTGCTTCATGGTTTCATCCGGTGTTGTAGTAGGAAATGTCACCCTTTTGATAATTTGACCGTCCTCATCTCCCAAGGCGCAAACAAACTTTGTTCCCCCTGCTTCGATCGAACCAAACAATATCATCCGCTCCTTGTATCCCGTACTATTTCAGTATAGTTGCCAGACCTTGCTTGGAATCGATATTTTTCTCCATCGTATCCGCCTGTAATTCCCAATTATCGAATTGTCCATAAGCCGAATAAATCGTTGACCCTGTCGGTAGCTCCGGATGCTCGTTTTCACCATTCGTGCCCCAATTGACCCATCCGGAATCATTACGCTGCACGATTTGGTAGCGGGCCACCACATTGCTTGTATACCAGACCATGGCATAGCCAGTCTCTTCATTTAACTCGGCTGTTTTATTCGCGCTCATCGGGAAGATGGTTTGTTCCGGAGCGCTGTTTACATCGACATATCGATCACACAATACCTGCTCGTTTCTCTCACTTTGATGTACTTGTATATGGGACTCCGGAATAATGGCAGAGATATGGTGTTTGATTTCTTCCGCACTAAGAATTCCTTCTTGTACACAGAACAGCCTCCAGAAATAATCCCATGAAACTTTATTTATATCTTCTCCGATATTATCTTTGTATTGTTTGATGTTCGGGTTATTTTGTTCTTCGGCATGCTCGAGCAGCTCATGCACGCCTTTAGACAAAATGTTAGCGTACAAATCGCCTTCTCTGTAATAAGTCCCGCCATAGGAAGCAAAGGATGTAAAGACCCGCTCCCCCTTGCCGCTCTCAAATTCATCGCCCACCGTAATTTTGTTTACGACAGGAATGCCGTCTACCGTGGTTGAAAAATTGTCTACATCATACTTTCTTCTAAACCACGGGGTATTATAGAAAAACTCCCATGTGATTGTGAATTTTTTTCCCATCAGATTCTCATCCAGCCCATCAGGCACGGTGCCCTTAAACAGATATCTGCAATACAGCGGTCCTTCCTCTTCCACGATACAATCAACCGTAGTATGCTCAGGAGGATTAATCAGCCCATTTTTCGGTGTGAAGAACGGTCCATAGAATCCGCCAATCGCATTGGAATAATCCTTAATCAGATTTTTCCCCTCCGCTTTGGCTTCAAAATATCGGATCCCCCATTTACCGTAAGAGGTTCCGTCAGCCGTTCCGGAGCAAAGCTCCAAGATGTAGTGACCGGTGTCCAATCTTCTAAACCCGTCGCCTTGAGTGACTTCCAGTTTCTCGATACCTTTAAACGCCTTCTCAACCGCAGCAGGCTGTTCATCCGCATACAGCCAGTAAGAGGTAACCAGCTTATTCATATCCACCAGATATACGATCGAGGCTTCTTGAATATAGTTCCCTACCACCCTGGCATCAATCAGCTGAAAAGCAATGGCATTGTCTGCATCGTCATATAAGACCAGACTATCCTTATGAACGTTGTAATCCGTAAAATTCAATTTCGTGATGACAGGCTCCTGTTTTCTTTCCAGATGATCCGGGTTATTGAGCATAATCTGAAATTTGTATTTGAAGCTTTGCTTATTGTTGTTCACAGATAAACCTCTTTTCTTTTGTATTCAGTCTCTGGGAGGATTCGTCTTATTGTTTAGCGGCTTTAAAAGAAAAGTTCAGTTTTTTCCCTTTTTGCGCATCAACCAGGATGGCAATCAAAATGATTAAGCCTTTGACAACGAGCTGCCAGAAAGAGCTTACTCCCAGCAGGTTAAGACCGTTACTGATCACACCGATCACCATGGCGCCAAAAATGGTTCCACTAATTCTGCCTCTGCCGCCGGCCATGGAAACTCCGCCTAATACACAGGCAGCAATGGCATCCATTTCATAACCTGCTCCTACAGATGGCTGGCCGGAATACATTCTCGCGGAGAGGACGATTCCTGCAAAGGCTGCAAGCACACCGGTAATTGTATAGACAGCTATTTCCACCTTTTTAATGGGTACGCCGGAAAGGCGTGCAGCTTCTCTATTCCCGCCAATCGCATAAATATAGGTGCCAAATTTAGTCTTCATTAATAAAGTAGAAAAGATGAAAACTAAGATAAACATATACAGGACCGGCAGCGGAAGAAATCCAAAGAGCTGTCCTGTTCCAATCGAGGTGTAGGCTGCATCTCTAATTCTTACGGATTGACCGCCGCTGTATAGATACGCAATCCCCTGCGCGATATTCATCGTAGCTAATGTAACAATAAAGGCAGGCAGCTTAAATTGGGTTACTATACACCCGTTAACGAATCCGATAGCCGCACCGATTACGAGACCTATTACAATGGCCAGGTAAACAGGCATTCCCGTGGTAACAATTAACCCTACCGTTAAGGTCCCGGATAAAGCGACGATCGCCCCGACGGAAAGATCAATCCCTGCCAGTATAATAACCAGCGTCATCCCAAGAGCCAAAAAGACGTTAATCGAAATCTGTCTCAAAACAGTAATCAAATTGTCCTGGGTTAAAAATACCGATGAAGTGAATGATAACCCGATAAATAAAAGCAATAGTACAACAATAATCCCAATATTCCCTCTAATTACTGACATCACGGGGTTGTTTAATCTCTCCGCTTTCTGAGTCATGCTACATTACCCTCCTGTTGCAAAGCGCATAATATTTTCTTGAGATAGTTCTGACTGGGCTAACTGTGCAGTTAATTTTCCTTCTCGCATGACACAAACAGAATCACACATATTGATGATTTCAGGAAGCTCAGAGGAGACTAAAATAATAGCCAGCCCCTGTTTAGCAAGCTCGTTAATAATGGAATAAATTTCGGATTTTGCGCCTACGTCAACGCCCCTAGTCGGTTCATCAAGAATCAAGAGCTTCGGATTTGTAGCTAACCATTTAGCCAAAACCACTTTTTGTTGATTTCCTCCGGATAAACTGGACACTTCCGCATCAGGCGAAGCCGTCTTTATATTTAAACTCTTGATATAAGTGCTGATTAATGCGCTTCTTTTTTCCTCACTGACAATCAGTTTATTTTTCATAAGGTGCTTCAGCTCAGACAGCGTCATATTAAAACCAACGGAATTCATTAATACGAGGCCTTGATCCTTGCGATCCTCCGGAACCAGTGCAATCCCTTTTTCAATGGCATCACTGCAGCTTTTAATCTTCAGCTCTTCCCCGTTCAGAGAAACAGATCCGTTATCGTAACCATAAGCGCCAAATATAGCAAGCATGAGTTCGCTTCTTCCCGCACCCATCAGGCCTGAGAAGCCAAGGATTTCACCCTTGTGTACGGAAAAGCTAATATCTTCAAAAACATTCTGTTTTGACAGATGGTCGACTTTCAGGACAACCTCATCTTGACGAGAATAGGTTCTTGTATAAAAGTTTTTCAGCTCTCTGCCTACCATCATCGCCACGAGCTCATCAGGGCTGCTATTTTTCGTAATCACGGTTCCGACATACGTACCGTCCCTGATGATGGTAATTCGATCCGTTATGGTAAACAATTCTTCAAACTTATGCGAAATGTAAATCATGCTTACGCCATTTTGCCTTAATCTTTCCATCGTTACAAAGAGATGTTTGACCTCTTCATCCGATAATGAGGACGTAGGTTCATCCATGACTAGAATTTTTATATTAAATGAAATCGCCTTAACGATCTCTACCAACTGCTGGTGAGCTACCGATAACTCCCCGACCAAAGTGTTCACATCAAGGTTTAATCCCAATTCCTTAACCATCTCTTGGGCCTCGGCGTTCATTTGCTTTCTATCGATCAACCCCAGCTTCGTAACAGGCTCTCTCCCCAAAAAGATGTTCTCTGCAACAGTCAGATAGGGTACGAGAACGATTTCCTGGTGAATGACACCAATACCGTGGGCTTGTGCATCGTGAACGCCTTTGATCTGTACCGTATTTCCATTGATCGAAATTTCACCGCGATCGGGTTGATGAATCCCGCCCAAAACTTTGATTAACGTGGATTTGCCTGCGCCATTCTCACCGAGCAAGGCGTGAATTTCTCCAGATTTAAGCTCAAAGTTGATTCCGTTTAATGCCTGTGTTTGTCCAAAGCTTTTAGCAATCGAATGCATTTCCAGGACGTTTTCAACCAATGATGTTCACCTCCGAAAGTAAAAAATGTAGAATGCAGGATAAACCTGCATTCTGTGAGAATGAAACTATACGATTTTAAGGGCTATATCGCTCAATTACTGCCACTCGCCAGCTGTTTCTTCAGCCATTTCTTTGGTTACCACATGTGAAGGCAGCAGCATTTCTTTCTCAATTTCTTTTCCTTCTAATAAATCAAGAGCGGCATTGAACGATTGTTCGGCGATTTGAATAGGCACCTGAGCCGCTACCGCTTTAAGGGATCCATCCACTATTGCAGCTTTTCCGTCTGGAGAAGCATCGATGGAGTACACGCCAATGTTTTTACCGCTTGCTTCTACTGCTGCGGCCGCACCCAGTGCGGAAGGGTCATTGATCGCAAAGATGGCTGCTAAATCAGGATGGGCTTGAATGATGTCCTCAGCGATTGGCAAGGAAGCATCCAATGCGGCTTTGCCGTCTTGCTGTGCAACAATGTTAAATTTCGACTTGTTATCCCCTAGACCCTCCATGAAGCCGGCAACACGCTGAACGCAGCTTTCATTGGAAGGGAAATCCAGAATCGCAATTTCTCCGCCGTCCGGAAAATCTTTCACCATTTGCTCGCCCATCAATTTACCCGCCATGAAAGCATCGGTGGCGATTACACTCGCAACTAAATCCCGGTCATCTTCGATTACCGCTGTATCCACGTTAAATACCGGAATATTTTTATCATTAAGCTGTTCTAATCCTTGACGAATTCCTGCAGAGTCAACCGGAATGACGAACACCGCATCAAATCCCTGGTTTGCAGCGTCAGACATTTGATTCATCTGTTTGTTCAAGTCATAATCCGGATCCAGCATGGTGAACTTTACGCCTTTTTCTTTAGCCAGTTTTTCGTATGTTTTTGTCATGGCTGTCTGGAACGTATTATTTTGCGTGTTTGGCAGGAAAGCAAAGCTTAACGTGCCATCACCCTTTGGAGTATTGCCGGCATTACCAGTATCCGCTTTGTTGTTAGCGCTGCCACAAGCGGTAAGAGATAAAGCCAAAACTGTCACTGAAAGTGCTTTAAAAATTTTTTTCATCCTTATAACCCCCTAAGATTTAACTAAGTTATTTTTTTAGCTAAGAAAGCGTCCGAAAAGCAGATACATACATCTGTTAATAACGGATAGTCAATATTGAACCGCTTTCATGCTATTGATTACGTAAAATATAGCACACTACTGTTTTTTAAGTCAACGCTTTCAATAAAATTTTATGAATTACAGGTGTTCCGTGCTTTTTTTACGTAAATTTATCCAAAATAAGGCTCTCTATCTCCGGCGGAGCCGGCTCAAGTGTTATATCCTTCCACGCCTTCAACAAATTGTTCGACTCCACCAGATACGGTTGTACGCCGATATATTTATAATCATCTTGTCCCAGCAAAGCTTTTGCCGTCGCTAATCCGACCGCAATGCCTTGCTGATAAGGCCTTTGAGTAGAAAGCCCCTTCACCATTTCTTCTTTAGCTAAATAAGTTGCAATTTCAATGTCCAAATCAAAGGTGAAGATCGATATATCTTCTCTTTTTAATTCCTTTAGTGCTTTGATCGCTTCAAGTGACGGCCTATCCCAGGATATATACAGCCCTTTAATTTCAGGATTGGCCCTCAGCATTTCTTTGCATATTTCATAAGTGTTTTCAATCTTATGGAAATACTGCTCATTCACAATTTCAATGTTTTTAAAACTCGTTGTAATGACCTCTTTCGCCACAGCATCTCGCAAATGAGTCCCGTAAAACGGAGCGCCGTGACCAATAAAACCGATTTTGACATCCTTCTCATTCTTAAAGTAGTTCCCTAACAGCAAAGCTACATTTTGACCGCTTTCCCGTTCATTAACGGATACACAGGATGCATACTGGTCCTTGTTCATTCCTTCAGGAATATTACTCATAAAGATAAGCTTGACTTGTTCCGATATACTGTGGAATTTCTTTGCCGTCACCTCATCATCAACAGGTATAGCGATGATCGCATCCGGCTGTTGAAGCCTTAAACCTTCCAGCTGGTTGACTTGTAATATAGGATCAAAGTGCGCATTGGTAATGGAAAGAATTGATATTCCATACTTATCGAGGGTGTTGCGGATTCCATTCTCATACAGCCTTGCCCATGCCGTACCCCCATAGTGAAAGGAAATTGCAACCTTATAATTGCCCGCCTTCAGTTGATCCGCCTCTGCTTGGGAAATGGTCAATTCCTCCGGGGAGATCGTTTTTTCTCCGAATGGACCCTTACCTATAACTTGGGTCGACCGCCGTATAGAGAGCTCCATAGGAATCTGAATTTGTTCAGCAAAATTTGAAAGCTTTTCTATTTGTTTAAGCAAAAGCTTGACTTCCTGGATTCCTATCTCCTTTGTATCGTGCTTAAGCATGGTTAAAGGAGGGGTCACAATTTCCGACCACTCTTCATCGCCGAATCCGATAACCGACACATCTGCCGGACACTCCAGCCCTAATTTGTTCAACACCTTTAACAGATTTAATGTCATCCGATTGCCGCTTGCAATAAAAGCTGACGGCTTAATACGGACCCATACGTCTTTAACCTTTTTTTCGATATCCTCATAACTGTTATTGTCTGCGTCCAACACCATTTCGCCTCTAAATGGCAGCTTGTACGAACTCAGAGCGTCCTGGTAACCTTTGATCTTGCTCTCCGATGAGGAAAACCGGCCTCTCTCAATAATTAATGCGATCTCTTCATGCCCGGATCTCAACAAATGCATGGCCGCTTGATACATTCCGCCTTCACCATCGGAAAGTACAGAGCCGGCCCCTGTATTTTTAACCGTTCTGTCTAAAAATACGAAAGGAATACGATGCTGCACTAGTTTATCAAACTGCTTGCCTTCCGTACTTACAGGAACAATTATGGCCCCGGCAATCCGCTTATTAAAAACGATATTCGTTATGATATCTTTTTCCTGAGCAACCTTGTCATGATGAAAATGAACAACCGGATTATACCCTTTTTCAATTAAATAACCAGAAATCTCAGAAACCAATTTCGGATACAAAGTGCCGCATAAATCAGGGATGACGATTGCGATTTCGGAGCTTTTGCCGATTTTCAGCTTGCTGCTTTTATTTTTTAACTTTTTATCATAACCGGTCCTTTTAATGATCTCCTCTACTCTTTCAACAAGCTCCGGACTTACATACCTTGATTTGTTTATTACGTGGGAAACCGTAGCAATCGAAACCCCGGCTTCTTTAGCGATCTCGTTAATAGTAGCCATCAAATCACAACTCCTGATATTTTTTACGTAAATTTTTAATGATTGTATCACTTTTCAATACCAGGGTCAACGAACTGCAGTTTTGAAAGGACTTTCATCTTAAAAGTCAATCCATCAACCCCTTGAGTTTACGTAAATATATCATCCAGCGAGGCGAGGTTGTTATACCTCCCAAACAGGTGCCCTGGCCGCACCTATAGAAATAGGGCAGATACTGTTTAACCAGTACCTGCCCTTGGCAAATAATATGAAATGATTACATTACTCTATATCTAGTGAAAGACCAAGACCAACGTTCAGCATGCGCATGATCATAAGTAGCGATTGTGCTCTAGTAGCCTGTGCATTAGGTTTGAAGGTTCCATCACCTGCGCCCTTTACAATGCCGCTATCTGCCAGTTGGTTAATTGCACTCTCTGCCCAGCTGCCTGAAACATCACTAAACGCAGTCAGTGTCGAAGCGGGAGCCGGGTTCGCTACTTTGGAAAGCATGGACACGATTTCTGCTTTAGTGATATTCTGATTCGGCTTGAACGTTCCATCTAAATAACCGTTAATAAGACCGCTTGATTGTAATGCTCCAATTGCAGCTGCCGCCCAGTGACCTTGAGTGTCCGAAAAGCCGGAACCGCCTGCAGTCTCCAGACCCAGTGCTTTCACTAACATTGTTGCAAATTCTGCTCTAGTTACTGCAGCATTAGGATGGAATGAGCCATCCGCATATCCATTAACGATTCCAAGCTTGGCCGCTAACGTAATGGTTTTAGCTGCTGGTGAACCGTTCTGCACATCCGTGAATGTAATCGCAGTTACAGCGTTTGCTTGTTCCAGCATAGTTCTGATTACATCCAGGTTAACCTTTTCATTGAAGAACGAATATGGCGTTGCAGTTGGTACTGGTGTAGCAGTTGGCGACGGCGACGGAGTAGCTGTAGGTATTGGTACTGTTGGGGTTGTTGGCGTTGTTGGCGTTGTTGGCGTTGTTGCTGGTTCGACCATTAAATGGTAGAGGCCTTTCCATTCACCGTATGTTGCAGTGATGACCGTTTCTCCGGGACTTAGCGCTGTAACCTCTCCGCTGTCATAGACGACCGATGCCACCGTAGCATCGCTGCTCGTATAATATACTCCGGAAGGTATGATCTGCACCGAAGAATCATGATAGGTCGCCGACACGACCGACTGTCTGGTCTCCCCGACCTTTAACGATCCCGTATCCTGGAAATAGAGAACTTTCGGACCGTACAGGTCGTTATACAGTTCAAGTGCTGCCCGGTCTACCTCTCGCTGTGTCGAGAAGTTGCTTGTGTATACGGCAAGTGCGGTGTTGTACACATTGCCGCTTGCATTCAATGCTGCAGCATCGTCAATCAGCGCCTTGAGCTGGTCCTTTACAGCCATACCTGGAGCAATGCGGGCTTTGGTAGCCTGCTCGAATGCATATCCCATTTGGATAAGCTGTTCTTCAGTGAAGGCATCGCCCGTAATCTGGAGGTTAATCGGCGATCCATTGCTGCTAGCGAGTGTACGATACCCCGCCGGTACCGTAATGCTTGGATAACCCGCCTTGGCGGCAATGCCTGTTGTGGCACCGTTCATCCCGATGAGTGCATCCAGATTGTACTTGCTCATGAGATAGTTGATCCCATTCTTTCTGGACCATTCGATATCAGCTGCTCGTTGAGACAAGTATTTCTGGTAATCTGCAGAGCCCGGTGTCATATCATACGACTGGCTTTCGATCAGAATGCTCTGCCCGTATTTCAATACATCCGGACGGGTGCTGTTATAGTTAATGACATCCTGCAAATTCGTGATCACTGTTCTATTGTCGGCCGCCCTAATCGGATTGGGCTCAGATGCCAAGTAATGATTAATATCCTGCTTGAAATCGTAATACAGCACTTTCGACGCTGGAGCAGAAGTCACTTCGCTGGACAATCCGCCGCCATTGATCGACGAATAGACGATTGTCGCACCCTGAGCTTCAAGAACCTGGATCGCTTGTTGGAAGGCGGCATACATATCAGGCTGACTATTAGCGTTAGGAATACTGTACACGCCGAGGACTTTGCCTTGAAGGCCATCCTCCTTCAAATAATCACTGTAGTTCTCCATGTGTGCATCCAGATAGGATTCATCGACTACAATCTCATTGTCAACGCCCATATTGATATGGATATCGTCAGGATCATATCCCTGCATGGCCGTAAGCAGAGCAGCCACATCGGAAACGTTGCGCCCCATCGGTCCTGCCGTATCTTGGCTGTGCGAAAGAGGGATGATCCCGTTCCGGCTTACGAGGCCGACAGTCGGCTTCAAGCCTACCAGCGAGTTATTGGTAGAGGGTGACAGAATCGAACCGGAGGTCTCTGTTCCGACGGTAATGGCGGCAAGAGCTGCTGCAGCACCTGCCCCGGAACCGGATGATGAACCGGAGACATCAATCACACCAGGCTTATAAGGGTTCAATACTTGACCATTCAGAGTAGAATAGCCGCTTCTCATACCCGAGGCAATAAAGTTGGCAAACTCAGAAAGATTGGCTTTTCCCAGAATAATCGCGCCTGATTGCTTAAGCTTATCCGTCATAAACGAATCTTCCAGTGTGAAATTCTTCGCCAGTGCGACGGAGCCTGCCGTAGTCGGCATGCCATCAGTACCCGCAACGTTGATATTATCTTTGAGGAGGACAGGAATGCCGAACATGCCGGTGGCTTTGGAAGGGTCTGCCGCAACCGCTGCGTCACTTTCCCTGGCTAGTATGAGGGCATTCGGATTAATGATGGCAACCGAGTTTAATTTGACGGTATGCAAATCGTATAAATTAATTCGGGCCAAATACATGTTGACCAGTTGCTCGTAAGTGAGCCTCTTAGCCCTCACCATAGCCTGTATGTCTTCAATCGTCGATTCCTGTAAATCAATGGTCAGCGTATCGAGTGCGACTCGCAGCGTGAGGGCGGCTACATTAATTTTCTCAACCGTGTTGTTTGGGGTGATGGACTCCGCAACGGACAAGGCATACTTCACATTATCCACATAGATGGCTGGATAATTATTCAGATCAATAGCCATGGCTTCTTGTACGACAGCTCTCAAATTATTTATCGCCGCCGTTGTAGTCGTGGCATTGCTAATCATACCGTTCCACTCGAATGCAGAAGCCGTATAGGTATTGCCCAGCAGCATACCACACAGCAGCGATGTTACCACTACCTTCTTGCCAATCCGTTTACCAGTAAATAATCTCATGCCTACCCCCCCTAGATGATTATGTTAAATTATATAACATTTAAAATTTTAATAGATAAAATATTAAATTGTCAAGTGAATTAACATGCCGTAATAAGCCGTACTTGAGCTCGACAGTAGCGATTGCGATACTATATATAACATTAATTGTGATATAAATTCCGCGCTCGATGCCGTAACTCCGTGCTAAAAACTTTCCCTCACCGTCTCCTGCGTTGCTCGAAGTCACCGTGCGGCTCATACAACTGCAATTTCAACATTCATATGTATAGGAATTATTCATTGCTCTGAAAAAAGATAATCGAGTAGGAGGGGGCGGCAAGCCCCCGTCCTCTCACACCACCGTACATGCGGGTCCGCATACGGCGGTTCCAAAAGGTTAACAAAGCTCCAA
>NZ_JARXXP010000036.1 GCF_029893965.1 Paenibacillus sp. PastM-3 | reverse complement strand
CGCCGATGGTACTTGGACCGAAGGGTCCTGGGAGAGTAGGACGCCGCCAAGCACACAAAGCCATTGTTGAGCAATCGACAATGGCTTTTTTGTTGTTTTAATATTGCAGGAATAATTACAGTTATTACTCCGCTAAATGTCCACTGTGAATGGACTGAGGTCCAAGAATTCGCTTACGCGGCAGGCTTTTTTTGAAACCTTTCCAGGATGATGTAATATTCTTGACAGGCTAAAAGGCCTTTGCTAAGATGGCAATAATATATTTTTGGACAAGCATCTCAAACCTTAATTGAAGATATTCATTAATGCAGCTTCGCTACTCCTGCCGGTGTCTATCGGATATGGACTCTGGCCCGACCGAAGTTTCTTCATTTATAAAGTTTGCGGACGTTTAGAACGACAATTCGAGGAGGAATGACCCAGGTGTGGGAAGATAAGTTTGGCAAAGAAGGACTGACTTTTGATGATGTGCTGCTGGTACCGCGTAAATCTGAGGTGCTGCCTAAAGAAGTAGACCTGAGTACGGTTTTGAGTAACAATGTGAAGCTCAATATTCCGCTTATCAGTGCCGGGATGGATACCGTAACTGAAGCAGCAATGGCCATTGCGATTGCCCGTGAAGGCGGAGTTGGCATTATTCACAAGAATATGTCTGTAGAGCAGCAGGCTGGCGAAGTCGATCGGGTAAAGCGTTCCGAAAGCGGCGTAATCACGAATCCTTTCTCCCTCACACCGGATCATCTGGTATCCGATGCGGAACGTTTAATGGGTAAATACCGTATCTCCGGAGTACCAATTGTCGATGATAACAACAAACTGGTCGGCATTATTACTAACCGTGATATGCGCTTTATTCATGACTACGGCGCGCCGATCAGCGAATATATGACCCGTGATAATCTGGTAACGGCTCCTGTCGGCACAACCCTGCAGGAAGCAGAGGTTATGCTGCAGCGCCACAAGATCGAAAAACTGCCGCTGGTTGATGACAATAACATTCTCAAAGGACTTATTACTATTAAAGACATTGAGAAGGCAATTCAATTCCCTAACGGGGCTAAGGATGCTCAAGGCCGCCTGCTCGTAGGTGCAGCTATCGGTATTTCGAAGGATGCGGATGAACGTGCGAAGGCTCTGATTGATGCCGGTGTCGATCTGCTTGTTGTGGACTCGGCTCACGGACACCATATCAATATTATTGAAGCAGTTCGTAATCTGCGCGCCAAGTACCCTGACCTCACAATTGTAGCTGGTAACGTAGCTACTGGTGAAGCTACCCGTGATCTGATTGAAGCAGGTGCATCCATTGTTAAGGTTGGTATCGGACCGGGTTCGATCTGTACAACCCGAGTTATTGCCGGTATCGGTGTACCGCAGATTACTGCCATCTATGATTGCGCAACAGTCGCACGGGAGTATGGAGTACCGATTATCGCAGACGGCGGGATTAAATACTCGGGTGAGATTACTAAGGCGATTGCTGCCGGCGCATCTGCAGTAATGATGGGAAGCCTGTTTGCCGGAACAGAAGAAAGCCCGGGAGAATCCGAGCTGTACCAGGGACGCAAGTTCAAGGTATACCGCGGGATGGGAAGTATGAGTGCTATGAAGCAGGGAAGTAAGGACCGTTACTTCCAGGATGATGACAAGAAGCTGGTTCCGGAAGGAATCGAGGGCAGAGTTGCATTTAAAGGGCCGCTTTCCGATACCGTTCACCAGCTGATCGGCGGACTCCGTTCAGGTATGGGATACTGCGGTACCAAGACTTTGACTGAGCTGCGTAACGACACCAGCTTTATCCGGATTACCGGAGCAGGCCTCCGCGAGAGTCATCCGCATGATGTGCAGATTACCAAGGAAGCGCCTAATTACTCCTTGTAATTGCGCCAATTCGCTAAAATACGGGCAGGCAGGGCATAATTCGCTCTGCCTGTCTTTTTTTGCAGATACCCCTGTGTTAGAATAGAACAAGCAATGGATATGAGGACCAAAGGAGAGTATTGATTTTGAAGCACAAGCGTAAATTCAGCAGCAAGCAATTTGTGATCAAGACAGCGACAGTAGTTCTGCTTTTAAATATGTTAGCTTCTCCTGTAAGTTCCGCAGTATTAGCAAGTGAGGTTCAGACTCCGGCTACAACAGAAGCAGGCACAACCGGTACAGGTACGGCGGCAACGAATACAGCTGCTGCCAAAATTCCTTCGATAGAATCTCTGGGGCTTAATGTGAGCTCAGCTGTATTAATTGAGCCTACAACCGGAGAAGTTCTTCTATCGTATAATGCCGATGAGGCGCTGCCTCCGGCCAGTATGACCAAGATGATGACAGAATACCTTGTGACCGAAGCTGTTAATAACGGGCAGCTTTCCTGGGATCAGACGGTTACTATTCAGGAGAATGCGGCCCAGCAGGTCGGCTCCCGGATTTTTTTGGCGCAGGGTGACCAACATACCGTTAAAGAGCTTTACATAGCTATGGCAGTGGGCTCAGCCAATGATGCTACTGTTGCACTGGCAGAGCTGGTTTCCGGCTCGGAACAGCAATTCGTAACCCTGATGAATGAGACTGCCCAGAAAATGGGGATGAAGACGGCTTATTTCATTAACTCGACCGGTCTTGACCGGGCAGATATGCCTTCCAAGTACCGTCCGGAAACGGATCGCGAAACGGTCATGTCTGCAATGGATGCAGCTATACTTGCTAAATATATAGTAACTGAACATCCTGATTTTACTGAGTTCACAACGATCCAATCCTATAAGTTTCGTGAGCGCGATGCCAAGCCGATGATTAACTACAACTGGATGCTCGAAGCCAATAAGGATATAGCGAACTTTAAGGCTTATGCATATCCGGGTCTTGACGGACTGAAGACAGGACACACTACCAAGGCAGGCAACTGCTTTACCGGTACGGCAGTACGTGACGGTATGCGTCTTATCAGTGTCGTTATGGGAGCCGATTCGGAAGCACACCGCTTTACAGAGACTAAAAAGGTGCTTGACTATGGCTTCAATAATTTTGAAATCAAGCAGGTAGTAGCCGCCAAGTCTGTGATCACAGGAAATGAAACCGTACCTGTACAAAAGGGCAAAAACGAGAGCGTACCTGTAGTTACAGACGCCGGTGTAACCTTTATTGTGCCAAAAGGAACGGTGAACCCGGCAATCGAAACGGCTGTTGCGGTCAACGACGCCTCGACTCTCGTTGCTCCTATTGCCAATGCTACTGCTGTCGGAAAGGTGACTTACACCTATAAGATAGAAGGCATGGAACAGGCCCAGCAGAAAACGGTCAATCTGATCACAGCAGAAGAAGCAGAGAAGGCAGGCTGGTTTAAGCTGCTGATGCGGGCAATTGGCGATTTTTTCGGTGATTTGTTTACAGGAATTAAGGATCTGTTCTAATTATTAGCGGGATATAGTAAAAAAATCGGGGGGTCAGGAAATGGAAACAGGAACATCGAGGGTAAAAAGAGGTATGGCAGAAATGCAAAAGGGCGGCGTCATCATGGACGTCATGAATGCTGAGCAGGCAAAGATTGCCGAGGCTGCAGGTGCAGTAGCCGTAATGGCGCTGGAGCGTGTTCCTTCTGATATTCGCGCCGCAGGCGGCGTAGCACGTATGGCTGATCCTACTATTGTAGAGGAAGTCCTCAAAGTGGTAAGCATTCCTGTAATGGCCAAAGCCCGGATCGGCCATTATGTTGAAGCAAAAGTGCTTGAATCGCTGGGCGTAGATTATCTGGATGAGAGCGAAGTGCTCACGCCTGCTGACGAAGTATTCCATATCGACAAACGCGAGTTCACTGTTCCTTTTGTGTGCGGAGCCAAAGATCTTGGAGAGGCGCTGCGCCGCATTAATGAAGGGGCTTCCATGATCCGTACCAAGGGTGAGCCGGGAACAGGCAACATCGTTGAAGCTGTGCGGCATATGCGCTACATTAACAGCCAGATCCGCAAAGTAACCAATCTGTCCAAGGATGAGCTGTACCATGAAGCCAAGACTCTGGGTGTCCCTTATGAGCTGCTGCTCGAAGTTCATGAGCTTGGCAAGCTGCCGGTTGTTAATTTTGCCGCAGGCGGTGTGGCTACTCCTGCCGACGCTGCCCTGATGATGCACCTGGGGGCAGATGGTGTTTTTGTAGGCTCGGGTATTTTTAAATCGGATAATCCCGAGAAGTTTGCCCGCGCCATCGTGGAAGCAACCACTCACTTTACCGATTACAGACTGATTGCCGAGGTATCCAAGAATCTCGGCACCCCGATGAAGGGGATTGATATCGCCACTCTGACTCCGGCTGAACGCATGTCAGAACGCGGCCGTTAATAGAGAGAAGGTTGGCGCATGAGAATAGGAGTGTTGGCGCTTCAAGGCGCTGTAACAGAGCATATTGTCAGTATAGAGAAGACTGGAGCCGAGGGCCTTCCTATTAAGCGTGTTGAACAGCTTGAGGAAGTGGACGGCCTGATTATTCCCGGTGGCGAGAGCACAACAATCGGCAAGCTGATGCGCAAGTACGACTTTATTGAAGCCATACGTGATTTTTCGGGCCAGGGCAAGCCTATCTTTGGCACTTGTGCCGGGATGATTGTACTGGCGAAGAGAATTGCCGGCGGCGAAGATTCTCATCTGGGGCTGATGGATATAACCGTGGCCCGGAATGCCTTTGGCCGCCAGCGGGAAAGCTTTGAATGTGACCTCGATGTAAAAGGAATTAGCGAGCCGGTCCGCGCTGTATTTATACGTGCTCCGCTTATCAGTGAAGTAGGTCCTGAGGTTGATGTGCTTACCGTTTATAATAATGAGATTGTTACAGCACGGCAGGACAATCTGCTGGTTTCCTCCTTTCATCCGGAGCTGACAGAGGATTACCGACTGCATCAGTACTTTGCCGATATGGTGAAGGCTAAGGCTGCTGCGACACAATAGAACTGCATATAAGAACAACCTGACTCTTTCAATGCTGCAAACGGCAATCTGAAAGAGTCTAGGCTGTTTTCAGGAGGGAAACTTTGTGCTAGATGTAAAAGTATTGCGCAGTGACTACGCTAAAGTAGAAGAAGCGCTTAAGAACCGTGGTAAATCGCTTGATCTGATTGCCGGATTCCCGCAGCTTGACCTGCGCCGTCGGGAACTGCTGCAAGAGACAGAAGGACTCAAGAACCGCCGTAACGTTGTTTCAGGCGATGTAGCCAAGAAAAAGAAAAACGGAGAGCCGGCTGATGACCTGATCGCAGAGATGCGTACCGTTTCTGACCGGATTAAAGAGCTGGATGATGAAGTCCGTGAGCTTGAGGCACAGATTGATGAGCTGACGTTGAGCATCCCTAACATTCCCCACGAATCGGTGCCGGTAGGCAAGTCCGAAGAAGATAATGTCGAAATCCGGCGCTGGTCCCAGCCGCGCGAGTTCGGGTTCACACCGAAATCCCATTGGGAGCTTGCGCAGCAGCTGGATATTCTGGATTTCGAAGCTGCTGCCAAGGTTACAGGCTCCAGATTTGTATTCTATAAGGGGCTCGGAGCGCGTCTTGAGCGTGCATTGATTAACTTCATGATGGATTTGCACAGCGGAGAGCACAATTACGAAGAAATGCTTCCGCCGCAGATTGTAAATAAGGACAGCTTATACGGTACGGGCCAGCTGCCGAAGTTCGAAGAGGATCTGTTCAAGCTGCGGGATACAGAGTATTACCTGATTCCGACTGCAGAAGTACCGGTAACGAACTATTACCGTGAGGAGATTCTGACAGCTGCGGACCTTCCTAAGTATTTTGTCGCTTACAGCTCCTGCTTCCGTTCTGAAGCCGGTTCAGCAGGCCGTGACACCCGCGGGCTTATCCGCCAGCATCAGTTCAACAAGGTGGAGCTTGTAAAGCTTACTACGCCTGAGAGCTCCTATGAGGAGCTTGAGAAGATGACAGCAGACGCTGAGCGTGTGCTGCAGTTACTGGAGCTGCCGTATCGCGTTCTGGGACTCTGTACAGGCGATATGGGCTTCACATCGGCCAAGACCTATGACCTCGAGGTGTGGCTGCCGGAGAGCGCTATGTACCGTGAGATTTCTTCCTGCTCGAACACGGAAGACTTTCAGGCCCGCCGGGCTAATATCCGTTTCCGCAAAGAGCCTAAGGCCAAACCGGAATTTGTCCATACACTCAATGGATCGGCACTGGCAGTAGGACGGACTGTGGCAGCGATCCTGGAGAATTACCAGCAGGAAGACGGCAGTGTACTGATTCCGGAAGTGCTTCAGCCATACATGCGTAACACAAAAGTAATCACTCCAAAAGTTTCTCAGTAGTACTTGTATATTCTTCACCAAATGTGGTACAATTCCTAATGCATGTGAAATTTAGATGCATTATGGAGAGGTACCGAAGCGGTCATAACGGGGCGGTCTTGAAAACCGTTAGGGTGCAAGCCCACATGGGTTCGAATCCCATCCTCTCCGCCATTTTTTTTAATACAATGATCTGCAGATAGAAGCCGTCTTCTCCGGAAGGCGGCTTTTTATGATTGCCGGCATTCATAGAGATTTATGCCGGATCCATTCACCTTTGCTGCGGACAGGAATAAAAACCTCCGCTTCTCCGCAATGTAATAGAGAAGGAGGCTGATCATAACAATGAACCGAGAAATGCAGTTGGACCAGAATACGCTGATTTCAGCCTGGCAGGAACGTCTGCCTGCGCTGATGCAAGACGGGGACAGCTTTAGCCTGCAGGGGGATGCGGCAGACCAGAACAGCCTGCTCATTCATTTTAACGCTGCCGGCCATCAGGCGTACTCCCTGGATTTTCGCTGTACCTATGTGGACAGCCGGGAGGTTGCCGTTGATTTGGTTGATGTGGAGCAGGGGGGGCGTCATACGGATGAGCACACCGATGCTGTCCAGCAGCTGGCGCAAAAGTATACCAGACAGATTCACGAATGCGCCCAGGCGCTGCAGAATCTGACTAATCCTTAGGAGGCGATGTAAAATGAGTAAGCCAAAAAGCGTGCCTGTACCGGGAACAGAATCAAATCGGAACTCCAGACAAGAGCATCATTCTTCCGGTCCCGAGCCGTTATCGGGCTCCAAAAAGGTAAAGCAGGCTAATCATGTGGACCATAATAACCCGCAAGGTTAGATTGGAACCCGGCAGTATCTGAAACGTAATGTTTCTCATATTTGATAATTGGTTTATCATTAACAGGGGGAAGTAATATTTTTACATGGGAGAGGAGAACTATAATGTTTAAAAAATGGGGGCTTTCCGCAGCGGCTTTGCTGCTTACAGCTGCAGTTATTTTACCCGGATGCGCAAGTAAAGAGGAGTCACCGAAAGAAGCGATATCGTCGTCTGCAAAAGAGGCGTTAACGATGACTTCTTACGAAATGAAGAGCGTACTTACTATCAACAACCTGACGATTGATGCACCTGCGGGGGCTGGGGATGAGACTACGGGCATGGTGCTCAATATGCTTCAGAACGCTGATATCTCCATTAATGGCGTCCATCAGTCAGACCCGATGCAGACCGAATTAACAATGGTGCTGAATCTGAAGGGGGACATGGCCATGTCCTTCAACATTCCGATGGTGCTGACCACAGATAAGATGTATGTCAAAATCCCGTCGATTCCGTTCCTGCCGCTTCCGGAGACCATCGTTGGCAAGTTCCTGGAGCTTGATCCGAAAGAGCTTGCTGAACAGCAGGGAGTGGGTGTAACACCGGGGACAGTGGATACCAAGAAAGTTCAGGATCTTTCCAATGAGGTAGTGAGCACGCTGCTGGGTGAATATGACGAAGAGACGTACTTCAAGAATGTGAAGCCTGAGGATGCGGGGCTGCCTGAGGGCGTGGATGCTAAGCAGGTTGTCCAGTTCCAGGTGACAAACAGCAATGTCAAAGAGGCGCTTACCATTTTGGTGAACAATGCACTGCCTAAGATCATTGATATCCTGGGCAAAGAAGAGTACAAGGAAATGCTGCAGATTGACGAAGCCAAGCTCGCGGATATTAAACAGCAGCTCCAATCGGGTGAGGCCCGGGCAGAGTTCGATAAAGGCTTAGCTGACCTGGACTCCTATCTGACAGTAAACAACTTCCAGCTGAACACAGCCATCAACAAGGATGATTTCCCAGTGTATCAGAACCTGCTGATGGATGTGGTAGTTAAGGATCCGGAGCAAGGGCAGAATATCAATCTGTCACTAACCGGTACTAATCAGTACAGCAAAATCAATGAGAAGCAGACCTTCGTGATCGGTATCCCGCAGGGTGAGAATGTTATTACAATGGAAGAGCTGCAGCAGCAATTTGGCGGAATGAGCACTTATTAATCGTTATCCTATACAAAATACAAAAACCTGCAGAGTGCTGAGTGCAAACTGCAGGTTTTTGTTATATGTGAGCTATGAGCGGGCTGTCAAAAAATCATCGGCCAATATTGCATAGGTCCGGTGGTCCTGCCATTCGCCGTTGATCTTGAGGTACCGGCGGGCTATGCCTTCAGCCTGAAAACCGCTTTTCTCCAGCACCCGGCGTGAAGCATCGTTGTGGAGCAGGATGCAAGCCTGTACTCTGTGCAGTGCAAGGGCACGGAAGGCATGCTCCAGGATCAGGCTTACTGCGGCGGTCATATGACCTTTGCCTTGAATAGCATAATCTATAAAGTAACCCAGATCGGCATACTGAGCCACCCCGCGCACCAGATTCGAAAGTGTAATCTGACCGATCAGCCGTCCGTCAGACATGAAGATGCCGAACATATAAGCCCTGTCCTGCTCCGAGTCGCTCAACCGCTGGCTGATCAGCTGCTGCTGGCTCTCCAGGGTGAAATAATCAGCCTCGCGCAGCGGTTCAAACCGCTGATGATGCTCCTTGTTGCGCAGACGCAGCTCCAGAAGCTCCTGTGCATCCTGCAGCTGCAGTAATGAAAGATAGATGCCTTGTGCATGATTGTAGAGCTTAAATGACATAACAGGGTTTCTCCTTATCCCATAATAATTATAGAAACAGTGTGGCAGGGGGACGGGACGCTAATGCCTCAGAGCTTGGGCTTCCGGCGCAGCCGGCGGAAGAAAGAAGTCAGCAGCTCTGCACATTCCTCCTGAAGTACATTTTGAATGATTCCGGTCCGGTGATTGAATCTCGGTTCTTCGAGCAGGTTCATAAGGGTGCCTGCACAGCCTGCCTTTGGATCGGCAGTACCGTATATGGTTAGCGGCAGCCGGGCCTGAACCATTGCCCCCGCACACATGGGGCAGGGCTCAAGTGTAACGTATAGCTGGCAGTCAAGCAGCCTCCAGGAATTAAGTGCAATACTTGCCTGGCGGATTGCGACCATTTCAGCATGTGCGGTAGAATCGAGCGTAGTTTCCCGCAGATTGTAGCCGCGCCCGATAATCTCCCCGTGACGAACGATTACTGCACCGATAGGCACTTCACCCAGGCTCTCTGCTTTACGCGCTTCGGCAATCGCCTCCTTCATCCAGAACTCATGTATGGCCAGCTCCTCGGGTGGCAGTTCATCCTTGTATATATTCAAGCCCATCTTTCCTTTCCTCGAACAATCCTTGTACAACGAACAAATATTCGCTCTGAACAAATTGTGCATAACTCTGTGGATAACCGCCTACTTATACACAATATTGTACACACTCAAGCTTAATAACCTGTTTATATGTGTATATGCTGTAGATGGTGTTCATGATTTCCTTCATTATTGTAGAGAAACTATCCTCAAAATTCAATGCTGTACGTGGATAATCCCCTTTGAAATCTCTTTTCAAAAGAAGGGGCAGAAGGTATGATATTTATGAATGATCTGCTTGATTTTTTTACCAGTTGATAAGAGGTGAACAAACAGCTTGTCCATTAAAACAAAATTATCGGCAATCATTTTCGGGTCGGTGCTGTTAATACTGGGACTCAATCTGATGCTGAATTTATATGCGGCCCGGAATAATTTGCTTACCGAGAGCAAGAATAATATGAAGACTACAGCCATGCAGATTGCCGTTTCTGTCGAGCAGAGCAATTACAGCTCCAATTACGTGCAGCAGCAGATGGCCTATAATCTTCGGCTGGCCGCTATTCTCGCTGCTGAGGAGCTCGATCCGGACATCAGCAATGTGAAAAACTCACAGCTGAAGCTTCTGGCGGACAAGCTAGGGGTGTCCAATATTTCGCTCCTTGTTCAGACTGAAGATGATATTATAGTAGCTAAGTCCTCAGATCCTGCCGAGCTTGGGTTGTCTACCAAGGGTATGGGTTTTTGGTATGTAGCTTTTCTTGAGCTGTTTGCCGGCCAGAAGGTATCCGTTCAGCAGGGGCAGACGCTTGATAATTTCTGGTCCGGCCCCTTTGAATACTCCACCTCTAATCCGGAGTACATTGAGAAGTGGGGCTATTACCGTGATCCGTCAAGAAACTACATTATAGATCCGTATATACGGAGTACAGCCGTCAGTGACTACGTAAGAATTATGGAGCCGGAAGAGATCGTCCGGCGCTCCAAGGAGGTCAACCCGGGGCTACTGGAGATTACGGGGATGAATCCCAAGACCTTTGGTTCCGAAACCATGCAGCCGGACGGTACAGACAGTGTCAATCATAAGCTGCGCAACCGTCCCATCCGTTTCGGAACCTACATTTTTGGCAATCCTGGCGAGGATAAGACTGCAATGATGACAGCCCTGAGGAAGGAAGCTCCGGTAACCATTGATACATCAGCCTTGGGCAAAAGAGTGCTTAAAAGCTTCATCCCGATTGCTCAGCCCGGCAACGATGATTATGTTATCAGCGTAGTCATGGATTACTCGGTAATCTCCTCCGTCATTAATGAGGAGCTGGTAAGTGATATTACGACATCGGTGCTGCTGCTGGTTGTTTTTTTCATATGCAGCTATGTGCTGTCCGGCATTGTTACAAGGCCGATTAAGGATATCCTGCGTAAGGTCAATGATGTAGCCAAGGGAAATTTCGAGTCCCCGCTAAATGTAACAAGCGGCGATGAGCTGGGCCAGCTGGCCAGCCGGATTAATGTGATGGCCGATCACTTGTATCAGCATACCAATCAGTTGGGGAAGACACTGGAGGAGAACCGGGCTGTAAAGGAACACCTGGAATCGGTAATTAACGGGACATCGGATGCAATCCATACCGTAGATATGGAAGGGCGGATCACCAGCACGAACAAAGCCTTTGAGAAGCTGTACGGCTGGAATGTTGCCGATGCCGCAATCAAGCCGCCTTATCTTGTGCCGGCGACCGTACAGCGGCAGGAGGATATAAGACTTAAGGAACTTAAGGAAGGTGCCGTTCTGCCGCCTGTGGAGACCCTCCGGCTGAAGCGTGACGGATCTTTAGTTGAGGTCAGTGTAAGCACCTCAATGATCCGGGATGAAGAGGGCCGTCCTCAGGCCTTTGTACATGTATCCCGTGATATGACCGAACGCAACCGGATCGAGGAGCTGCTCAGACGCTCAGAGAAACTGACGACAGTGGGGCAGCTGGCGGCAGGGGTGGCCCATGAGATCCGTAACCCGCTGACCACTCTCCGCGGATTTCTGCAGCTTCAGAAGGAGAAGGGAGTGCTTATACCGCTGCATATTGATCTGATGCTGTCTGAGCTGGACCGGATCAATCTGATTGTGAGCGAATTTCTGATCCTGGCCAAGCCGCAGGCTGTCCACTTTCAGGAGAAGGATGTCCGGCATATACTGAATGATGTCATTTCCCTGCTGGACAGCCAGGCGCATCTTTTCGGCATTGAGTTTGAAGCACAGCTCTCCGTACAGCCGGCCAGAGTACATTGTGAGGAGAACCAGCTGAAGCAGGTCTTTATTAACATCGTCAAAAATGCAATTGAGGCGATGCCCTCAGGCGGCACCATTACCGTTTTGCAGCGGATCGAAGGAAATTCTGTTATCATTGTAATCTCGGATGAGGGAGAGGGAATTCCGGAAGAGATGCTGCCCAAGCTGGGAGAGCCCTTCTTTACAAATAAGGAGACGGGAACCGGTCTTGGACTGATGGTCAGCCAGCGGATTATCCAGGCTCACAAAGGCAGCATGGAGATCAGCAGTGAATACGGGTGCGGAGCCGAGATTACGATTATACTGCCTGTTGCATAGAATTAGGCCTGAGTGAAGGATTGAATAAGGAACGGAGTGAGAACAGAAATGAGAATTAATAAGTTCATCAGTGACACGGGCTACTGTTCACGCCGTGAAGCAGATAAGCTGGTCGAAAGCGGAAGAGTTACAATCAACGGTGAACCTGCTGTACTGGGGAGCCAGGCTGTGCCGGGAGATAAGGTATTGATTGATGGCAAACTGCTTAAAACAGGCAGCCAGGTGGTCTATATCGCTTTAAATAAGCCGGTTGGCATCACCTCTACCACAGAGGCGCATATTCAGGGGAATATTGTTGATTTTGTCGGGCATCAGGAGCGGATATTTCCGATTGGCCGGCTAGATAAGGACTCCGAAGGATTAATTCTGCTTACAAATGACGGCGATATCGTTAACAAAATACTGCGGGCTGAAGGCAAGCATGAAAAGGAATACATAGTAACTGTAGACAGGCCGATTACGTCTTCCTTTATTTCTGCAATGTCGAGCGGGGTAAAGATTCTGGGTGGCAAAACCCTCCCCTGCACAGTAACCCGGATCTCGGAGCGGGTATTCCGCATCATTCTTACCGAGGGCAAAAACCGGCAAATCCGCCGGATGTGCAGCGCATTTGGCTACGAGGTAAGACACCTGCAGCGTATCCGGATAATGAATATTCATCTGGGCGCGCTCAAGACAGGGGAATGGCGTGATTTGACCATGCAGGAGAAGCAGGAGCTGGGGGCTATGCTCAGCTATGAGCTGCAATAGCCAGCCCTTACAAAGAAAGAGCTGCTTGCCCGGGTAATCCCGGGAGGCAGCTCTTTACTCTTTATTCGTTGCGGAGTCCCGTTTATTGAGCAGGAGGAGCAACGCTTGTAGTATCTGCTGAGTCGGTGTATTTGCGGAGAATGGAGACCTCCACGCGGCGGTTTTTGGCCCGTCCGGCGGCCGTGGAGTTATCAGCGATCGGATGGTATTCACCGTAGCCGATCGGGCTGAATTTTACCGGGTCCAGGTTCGGATTCAGCAGGAGGATCTTCATGAAATGAAGGGCCCGGTCTACGCTGAGGTCCCAGTTGGAAGAATAGCTGCTGTTGGAAATCGGGACGTTGTCGGTATGCCCCTGTACAAGTACATTGTAATCAGGAAACTGCTGCAGCATACTGGAAATTGATTTGGCCAGCTGCCGGGATTCATTCTTAACATCGGCCTCACCTGAAGCAAACAGGGCGTTGTCACTGATTGTAATCATCAGCTGTGACTGATTCAGCTTGGTGCTGAGCAGATCGGTAAGCCCGTTTTTCTCGATATACTGGTCAAACTGCTTCTTAAGCTTCTCCAAGTCCTCCTGCTCCTGCTTGCGCAGCTTGGCAATTTCGGATTCGCCTGTATTGGGAGCAACCACGTTATCCATTTTATCGTGCTCGCCTTGATCCAGCTGTGACTCGGTTGGCGAAGCAGCCCGCTGGTCGAGAATACCTGTGCCGCCGTTCAGTGCGGAGCTGAAAGCCTGGCTCATCTCCTCGAACTTCTTGGCATCAGTTGCGCTCATAGCGTACATAACAAGGAACAAGGCGACCAGCAGCGTCATCAAGTCAGAATAGGGCAATAGCCAGGATTCATCGGCATGCTCTTCATGCTCTTCATGCCTAGTCTTTTTGCTCACTCAAGCCGCCCTCCTTTGCACTCAGCTTGGCACGCTCCGACGGTGTAAGGAAGACGGACAGCTTCTGGTTGATCGCAATGGTTGAGACCCCGGACTGGATGGACAGCAGCCCCTCCACCATCATCAGCCTGAGCTGGATTTCTTTTTTGGAGATACGTTTAAGCTTGTTGGACATTGGATGCCACATTACATAACCGGTAAAAATACCGAGCAGTGTAGCAATAAACGCCCCTGCGATCGCGTGGGCAAGCACATCCATATCACTCATATCCGCAAGGGCGGCGATCAGTCCGACAACCGCTCCGAGCACCCCGAGCGTAGGGGCATACATGCCTGCCTGGGAGAAGATCAGGGCACCGGCTTTATGTCTGTCTTCAGTTGCATGAATATCTTCCATTAATACATCACGGACAAACTCCTGATCGTTGCCGTCGATGATCATACGCATACCGTTTCTGAGGAAATCATCTTCAATTTCATCAACCTTCGATTCCAGCGCCAGCAGTCCTTCACGCCGGGTAATGGATGCCCATTCCATGAACGTGGTGATCAAATCGGATTTGTTCACCATCTTTTGCTGAACGAAGAGCAGCTTGAACAGCTTGGGGATCGTCTTGAGCTCCGCCATCGGGAAGGCCACAAAGACGGAGGCTACGGTACCCAGGAGAATGATGACATACGCCGCAGGGTTATTTAAGCTTGTAAGCGGGGCATGCTTCAGCACCATCCCGCCAAGAAAAGCAACCAGACCAAAAATCAAACCAAGTAATGTTGAAATTTCCATTATGCACCTCGTCCATGAGAATTAAAAAGTGATCCGTCACAGCCGCTTGTATCATCCTTGAAGAGCAGCGGGACACCCTGTGTGGAATGAAATCACGTATATTCTTATTTATCGACAGCATTCCCTTTTTTGTGAAGTCATTTTTTCGGCTATAATGGATAGGGTAAGTTATTATTCATCTGTGAAGAAAACGGAGTGATAGACGTGGGTGTTAAGCACGGCAGAGATTACAGTGAGATTCTGAAGGAACTGACGGAGGCCGTCAGCCGTATTTCAGACAGTTATGTGTTTTTTGAGATGGAACCTGACGAGTGGCAGGAGCTGCCGCAGGAATCAAAGCTTGAGGTATGGGAAGCCCTGGCCGAGGATCTGTTTTATGGGCTCGGTAATGAGCCGGTCATTCAAGTGGGCAGCGGAGTTGTCATCTATGACAAAGAGACCCACAGGATCAACATTCTGCTAGGTGAGGAAGATCTGGCCTCGGTAGTACTTGTCTAGCTGGACAGCAGCAATGGGCCCAGGTTTGCCCCTCTCCATGCAGCCATGGTAAAATTGAGCTGACGAGTGCTATTTGCCGGGATTACAGAATACATTAAACCGAAAAAAGGCCTTCATCCTGGCGCATCCCTTGGACTTTCAGAAGCTAAGGGATGTTTTGTTTAAAATATCAGAAAGTATATGTCTAAAGACTTTACTGCTAATAAAGTAAGGGAGGAAGCAAATGCAATTATCAGTGGAAGAGCTGCATGAGCAGGTAGGTAAGCTGGAGGGCTGGAAGCTGGAACAAGAAACGCTGGTACGCAAGTACATGTTTAGCGAGTATATGAAGGGCATTGCTTTTGTGGATGAGGTAGCCGCCATATCCGAAGCCTTTGATCATCATCCGCATATAACGATTGACTACAAAACCGTCACCCTGCGCTTATCGGCAAAAGAAGAGAGCGGCCTTGCGGCGCTTGATATCCGCCAGGCTCATGAATTCAATGAAGCCTTTGACAAAACACGTTAGGACACGGTCTAATATAACCGCTGCACACAAAAATGCCCGTACAAAGGACCGGCTGGAGTCCTTGTACGGGCATTTTAAATGAATGAGCGATCTTTTACTTTTTCTCTGCGAGCCATAAAGCAACGTTGGCGATCTCCTCAGGGGCAAGCTTATCCTTAAAGGATGGCATTTGTCCGCGTCCCTTGGTCACAATGCTATAGATGCTCTCGGCATCCCGTTCGCTGCCTTCATGCTGCAGGCTTGGGCCAACACCGCCCTGAAGCTGATCACCATGGCAGGAAATACAGTTGGTTTTGACAGCGGCTTCCGCACTTGCGGCATCCAGGGTAACCTGGGGCATCGTAGGCTTATTTTCTTCCGCGACTTCCTCTTTGCCGGGCAATGTGAACAAGAGTACTACCGCAAAAGCACATGCGGCAAAAAACAAACCGCTCATGATCCATTTCTGCATCTCCATCGTCCCCTCCGTGTAAGCTGCTTCCTTCATTATACCGAAAGGTAAAGCGTTATCATAGAGTTTGTGTCAAAAAAATGAACGATTTTTGTGCGGATAGGGGCTTCAACCTCAGTATGGAGCTATTTATTATAGACCATGCAATAAAATGGCTTATCTCCGCTTGGAGTACGGCGTTCGTACGTATCAGTAATCGTAAATCCGCACTTCTGGTATGTCCGGATAGCCCGCTGATTCCAGGTGAGCACCTCCAGATCAATCTCCCGGTCGGGGTATCGCTCCAGAGCCGCCTGAACGATTGCATTCATAAAGGAATGACCCCTTCCATGCCCGCACAGCTCGGGCCGCATGCCGATTCCCAGCCGGACCACGCCTTCCATCGGAAACAGCTGCGCAAATCCGCACAGATCCCCTTCTCCGTCTACAACAGATACATACTGCTCTGTACGCAGCTGCGGGTCTCCGAATTCAATGCCAAGCGCCTGCATCTGCTCCCATGGCAGCCATCCGTAAATATTATAAGGCGGCCTGTAATCCCATCCGCAAATATCTTCGGCATGACTGGTCTCCATCGGCACAATGTAAAAAGTGACAGGGTAACTGCTCATAAGGCCACAGGCCTCCTTTCAGGGGGCACGTTTCTATATCGTATACTTAATTATATACAAAACTGGGCGGGTTCAACTCAGGAAATTAGCAAGGACGGCAGAAACTTGACAAACCGCTAAAAATATTTTATGAAATTGCGGAAAAAAGGGATTTTAGGTGTTTTATGCGTTAGGGGAGGGGTAAGTAGTTTTATAGACAAAAAAACAGGAGCCCTCCAAGATTTCGGCAAAAATCCTGGAAAAGCACCTGTCGTATCATTGCTTATTGAACATCATCGTTATCTTCAGCATCAGTTGCAACTGCATGGTAAGCATCTGTGCTCATGATCCGTTTGGCGCCAACGTAGCGGTTGACGTAGTAGCTGTCACTCAGCGAGCTGATGGTTACACCCTTTGAGCTTGAGGCATGTGCGAATTTGCCGTCACCGACATAAATACCGACATGAGATACACCGCGGCCGCTTGTATTAAAGAATACAAGATCGCCTTCCCGCAGATTATCACGGGAGATGGCAGTGCCCATCTGGTACTGGGAGCCGGACTGGTGCGGCAGGTTAATGCCAATCTTATCGAACACATACATGGTGAATCCGGAGCAATCAAAGCCGTTGGTCGATACTCCGCCGGACACGTATTTGGTTCCGATGGCTTTATCGATGACTTTATCCATTTTGGAATCCGCGAAAGCGCTTCCTGCCCCAATGGTAAGCATAATAGAAAAACTGAGTAGTGCGGCGGCTAACTTCTTCTTCAAAAGTAAATACCCCTTCCAAATGCCTACGAGGTTAGCTTAAGGGTTCGGTTGAAGGTCCCCTATGACCCCTCTGTGAATAGGAGGTCAATTCACCCAAAAATTGGTTCCCCCGTTTCCCTTATTTCGTAAGGGAACTCGGCACGACTGTTGATTAGGATTAGCTGGCAGAACATTATGACAAAACGTTTGAAAAACCCGGTTGATTAATTACAAAAATGTTACTAAAGGATCACTGCGATAATTGTAGCAAAGACAGAGGCCGTTGGCAATCACTTAAAACATATTAGTGCATAATATTTGCGTTTTTTAAGAGAGAGTTCTGCTTAAAAAGACTCAAATTTACGCGGGAAGTAAGCTTTTTCAGAAACAATGTTGGAATTTTTAGTAAGAGGGGTGTTTCATAAGCCCTGGATGTGTGTAAAAGGTAGAATAAGGAAACAAAAAGGAAAAACCCGGGAATGATTACGGCAATAATCAAATCCGGGCCAGTTAAGTTACAATTATGTGTCAGAGGTTAAATGTGAGGGGAAGGTTCAATCGTAAGCGACAGCCTGGTAAGCTGTTGTGCTCATTACTCGTTTGGCGCCAACGTAGCGGTTGGCCCAGTAAGCCTGGCTCAGCGAGCTGATGTTTACACCCTTTGAGCTGGAGGACTGTGCAAATTTGCCGTTCCCGACGTAAATGCCTACATGGGAAACTCCGTTACCCAGCGTATTGAAGAATACAAGATCGCCGGCACGCAGATTGCTTTTGGAAACAGGCGTTCCAATGCTGTACTGTGCTTTGGAGGTGCGGGGCAGGGTAAGACCGACACTCTTGAAGACGTACTTAGTGAATCCTGAACAATCGAAGCCCGAGGTACTTGTACCTCCAGTTTTGTATGAAACTCCGATGGTTTTGGAGATAACTGTGTCCATTTTGGAATCAGCCGAGACGCTGGTGGCGCCCATAGTGAATACCATCACAAGACCCAGTGCTGCTGCGGTGCATTTCTTTTTTAAATGTGTGCGGAACAAATTGTGACTTTTCAAAAGATGTACTCCTTCCAAGGCCTGCGAGGTTAGCTTAAGGATTCGGTAGAAGGTTCCCCTATGACCCCTCTAAAGCGAGATCAATTCACCCAAAATATGGTTCCCCCACTTCCCGGTGCTGGGAATTTGGCGTTTTATGCACCAGAACAGTGACTGTTGATTGACAATGTTGAAGTGTATAAGGTACATACAGTTAGTTCGAAATAGTTTCAAAAGATTACAAAGTTGTTACCAGCGGTACAGGCATCATTGTATCAGAGGTTTTGATGTTTTGCAAATTCTACGTTAAATCATTGTTAAGCACAAAAGAGTCACACCCCTGAAACAGAGGCAGTGACTCTTTTATTATGCCGTTTTGGCGGGAAATTATTGTGGAAATGTTTTGCTGCTCCATAGCTGGTACTGGGCGGCGATTCCCCACATTTTGAACATGGTGGATGGAAGCGGTGCGAACTGGCGGAAGAGCAGCGCCGGCAATCCGGGATAGAACAGGGCGGTTACAGCCGAGAGCAGCAACGTCAGCAGCCCTCCTGCGCCAAGCACTAGTGAAGCACTGGTTGAAGGAGCAAGCAGCCTGAGATAGGCCAGCAGGGCGGAGAACATGCCTGTCCCGGCGGTATAGCCGAATTGCATGTAGAGCAGCACCGTACGGACGATGTAGAGATACAGCATCCAGGCCAGCAGGTAGGGCAGAAGCTTCAGCAGGAGCTTATAATCTAATAAACCGCCTAACAGCAGCGTATACATTTTGGGCAGCAGCCAGTAAAGCGGAAGCGCAGACAGCAGCCATTCCGCCAGACTGAAGATAAACACCGGCAGCCCGTAAAGTCTCATCCCCGGGAAAAAAAACAGTCCGCGTTCACCTTTACGCTCCTGATGCAGCTCATGCAGCAGACCGGCGCGGATAAAGGGGGAAATCAGCAGCCGCAGCAGCGACAGCGCGAGCAGCAGCCAGAGCCAGCGCTGCACCGCCGGGTCACCGCCCAAGGCGGCCTGCCCTTCGATATAATACAGCAGCCTGCCCAGTCCGCTGCCGCCGGCATGGGTATCCGGATAGCGCAGCAGCACCGGAATGACAGCCGACCTGACGAACCTGTACAAAAAATAGCCCCAGAGCAGCCGGTAGATAAATAGCAGAATCAGGATATAAAATTGCTCCTTCATGCTGATCCAGCTGCGGGAAATCGCGCTTTTCACTATCGTTCACCTCACCAGACTAGAGTTCCGAGCAGAGTTTCAAGCAATTTGGTTACACTGAGTGTCCAGCGCGAGAGTGTCTTGGGTGCAAGCTCCGCCAGCATGAAATTGTTAAGATGTTTACTCTCCAGAAGGATGGAGTGTCCGGGGTCGATATCCACAGAAGCAAGAGGTGTCTTGTAGGATAGCTGAAAAGCAGTTGTTTTCTGTTCTCCCTTCCAGAACTGCTGTATGGTATAACCGTCAGTAAAAGTGAATTTTACCGGTACATTGGCATACCCGCTGCCTTTATTGCTCACTTCCACTGTTGCCTCATAGCGGGCCTCTTCTCCATCAATACTACTGTTTCCAGTGCCGGTGGTGATGCGGTCAACGGAGAAGTCAGGCGCACCGCCGCTGTAGACATACTGGTCAAAATAATCCTGCCAAGACTGCTTGGTTACTTTTTCGACAATCCTCTGAAAATCGGCCGTGGAAGGATGCTTAAACCTGTATTTACGGGCATATGCGAGCATGATAGCATCCATTGTTTTGGTGCCGACCTGCTGTTCGATATCCTTGAGGACCAGCTTACCGCGGATATATACATTGCGGGTATACCCGTCAGCGGTGCTATATTTCCATGTCTCGAGATTAAGCTGCTGGGGTGCTGTGACCATGCTGGCCTGCAGGGCAGCGCTGGAGCTGACCCCGTACTCCTGCTCCATCAGGCGGTCTTCGGCATAAGAGGTAAAGCTTTCATCCAGCCAGGCCTCTTCAAATTCGTTATTGGCCACCATGCCGTAAAAGTACTGATGACCGATCTCATGAATGACAGTGCGCTCAAGCGACATGCCGGGGGAACTTTCAGCTGCGCCAAAGGCAGTAATCAGCGTCGGATATTCCATTCCGCCAGCCCCGTTCCCTTCCTTGGGCGGAACCACGATCGATAAGGTCGAATAAGGGTAGGGCCCATACCATTTGCTGAATGCAGTCAGGGCAGCTTTGGCAGCCTGGAAGTACCGCTCCTGCAGATCCTTGTGCAGCGGGTCCAAATACAGCTTGATCCGTACACCCGGCACATTCGGGGCGGAGAAGGCCTCCTCGGCAACGACAAAATCAGGGGATGCAGCCCAGGCAAAGTCATGGACATCATCGGCATAGAACTGATAAATTCTCCTGTCCTGCTTAATCTGGGCACTTTTGACCGGAAAACCGGTAGCGCCTACGATGTAGTTGGCAGGAACAGAGATCGTTACATTGTAAATGCCGAAATCGCTATAAAACTCTGAAGTCCCGTGGTACTGATGAAGATCCCAGCCCTCCTCCTGAACGCCTCTTGTTCCTTTGGGCTCATATACACTGAGCTTGGGGAACCACTGTCCGGCCATCACGAAATTTCCGGCAGTCCCCATACGGGCGAATATTTTGGGCAGCTTGACCTCAAACTGGATTTTAAGCGTGACACTCTCTCCGCCGTTTACCGGCTGCGGCAGATGGACCTTGACGAGGGTCTTGTCGTTAACATTGCCGTCATCGGGCTGCACATACTGCATACGCTGCATGAGAGATACCCCTTCGGTAGTGCGCAGGTCGGTTATCGTCATGCTGCCGAACCCGTTCTCCGGCATGGTATCACCGCGCAGCTCACCGCCTGATTCCTTCATAAATGTTGTTTTTTCAGAGGCAAAAGCGTTGGGATAGAGGTGAAAATAGAGCTCTTGTACGGGCTTTTGGCCGGGATGAATCCAGGTAACTGTTTCTGCGGCCTGGAGCGCCCGGGCATCCGCGTCCAGCTGCACATCGATATGATACTCGGTTACCCGCATGCTTAAAGCTTCAGAGACCGGAAGCGGCTTGCTCTCGGGAAGAACAGGCTGCACCGCCTTGGTCTGGGACACGGCAGCGGGGGACTTGGCCTCTTTTGGGGCAGCGGCAGACTGGGCGGCAGGGCTGAGCCCGCTCAGGAGCCAGAGGGAGCCTCCCAGCAGGATGAGGGCGGCCAGGGCCGCAGAGATGATCATGAACCTTAATGACAGTGGCTTCATACTGTGATTCCTCCCGTGACAAGCATCTACGGGATGTATATGTTTGCAATCGCCGCATTATTAGCTAAAATTAAATTATTAGTGAAAGGGAAGGATGTGCACTTGTGGATAACGTACAACCGGAGGGCAAAAAGCAGATTGCCTTGAATATTGTGAACGCAAAAAGCAAGCATAAAGGCTTTGGTGCCGGCTCCATTGATCTCAACAATGTATCGCCGGTCATTATCGACGGCGGTGAAGCCGTTATCGACATTGGTGCCATGCATGCCAAAAGCAAGGTAGAGAAGGGCATCAAATTTTCGATGAACCGTGATGAGGTACCGGACGGAAGACAGGTTTGGGTAGTCTGGGTCGCAGTGGACCGTACGCCGGAAGGACAGCTATACGGCGGCATAACGGCCTGTGAAATGTGGATTGATACCGAGGCACGGCGGGGCTGGAAGATTCTTGCCGATCATGTGAACAAGCTGGATGCTGCCTTGAAGCGCAAGATTATTCTGGATGGTCTGGGACCGGTGGAGAAGGCGGCACTAAAATCACTGCTGATGTCGCATAATGCGGACTGGTGGGCAGCCACCTCTGATGAGCTGAAAAACGCGCTGAGTGAATAGCAGGCAGCCGGATAGAGGTTAGACGGACAAAAGGGCTTGGACCTTCACAGCAGGAAGGTTCAAGCCCTTATTATTATTCTTGAGGGATCATGGATGCAGGCAGTGCTTCTACTTGCCGGATGAACTGATTTTGCGCTTGAGCTGGCTTACTCTGGCCTGGCTGATGCCAAGCATCTCCGCAAGCGTCTTCTGGTTGGCATAGGGGTGCTCGGCTATAGCCTTCTCCAGACGCTGGCTCATCTCCTCAGTCTTGGTCCGGCGGCCGCTGCGGGCAGGGTCAGTGCTCTCCTCATTCGCCCCCTGCAGAGGTTCTGCTTCTTCCGGAACACGGCCGGGATCGCCAAGCTCCTTAAGACAGGTATTACAGATAAACTGATCCTTGTAGTAAGTTACGTGGTCAAGGCTCCTGCAAAACGTACATTCGGTCGAAGTGTATTTGCGGAGTACAATAATCTCATCATTCAGGATAAAGAATTCGATGGGATCCCCAATTTCGATATTGCGTGTCATGCGGATTTCTACAGGAACCACAATTCTGCCAAGACTGTCTAAACTCCGGATCATGCCTGTATCCTTCATCTCATGTCCCTCATTTACATCTTTATATTTTTTTGCGGATATCTACGATTATAGCAGTAATTGTAAGTTTAGAGAACGGGGAAAGCGCATCCATTTATCAATTGGGTGAACATGAGGGAAGCCGCCTGCTCTGGTCAACCAGGGCAGGCGGCTTATTAGGGTTCTATTCCTTTTACCCAATATACGGGCACCGAAACAGGCGGAAACGAAGAGGCAGGATTCAGCCCGGGATAAAGGGTGTTTCCAGCTTATCCTTCACTGAAATATAAGGATTATTCCGGAGATAAAAGCGCCAGGGAAGCTCTGTGTATTCTCCGGCATAGGGAATATTGATGCGCGGAGCCTGTACAATATCCAGGACTTCAGGATGTTCACCCTGCTCCAGCCGCAGCGGGCTGTCTCCGCTGTCAATCCGGAGCCCGTTCAGGCTCTTGTCGATCCGCAGCGCACGGCATAGCTTGCCGGGCCCGCCGGAGAGCCCGGCCGGATTGCGGCCGGCATTACCGCGGTAAACACGCATCAGGGCCGCATCGGCGTCAGTCAGCGGCTCCACAGCCCGGATCAGTACAGCATGGGGATCACCTTCCCCGGATGTAACGACATTAAGGCAATGGTACATGCCATAAATGAGATAGATATAGATGGTTCCGCCCTCCCGGAACATTACGTCCGTCCGGGCGGTACGGCGGCCGCCAAAGGCATGGCTGCCCTTATCCTCTAAGCCCCCGTAGCTTTCTGTTTCTACGATGCGGCAGCGGATCTCCCCGTCCTCTGTGCGCCGCACCAGGTGCTGGCCCAGGAGAAGCGGTGCAGCCTGCAGAGCCGGAAGCCTGTAAAGCTCAGGCGGGACAAGCCCGTACCCTGTAGGTTCGTTATCTTTATGGTTCATATCAGGATGGCACCTTTCCCGGCAAGCGGGGCTTGCCGCTTTTGGGCTCATCGTACCTTATGGGGCGCGCCGGCTGCAACTGCCAGCTAGTTCAGCCACCAGCGCTTGATATCGCTCCACAGCGAGTGTTCTTCCTTGGCCGGACCGGCCGGCGGCTCTTCAGCAGGCGCTGTTTCCCCGCGGGTGCTGTGCTCATCGCAATATTCTGTCGGTTCCGTGCCGCTGATAAAGGTCTCAAGCTCCTTCTCCGGGCAGGCGGCCGTAGCCAGTTTGCCTGATTCCGGGTTGATGTAGACACTGACAACGCCGTCAGGAATCGGGAAAATCTTTGGCGGCACATTGGCCAGCGCCTTCTCCGTAAATTCGGCAAAAATCGGGGCAGCACGTCTTCCGTCAGAGGTAGCGATTTCGCGGCCCTTATCATATCCAACCCAGACTGCAGTAGACAGCTCCGGCGTAAAGCCGACCATCCAGCCGTCTGTATCCGTAGTCCCGGTCTTGCCTGCTACGGGGCGCTTGATAATGGACGCTACGCGGTTACCGGTGCCGCCGCTCTCAAAGACCCCTTCCATCAGCCGGGTCAGGACATAGGCTGCCGCAGGCTCAACGACCTGCTCCCCCCCGGCCTGGGGGGCTTCATAGACCAGATCGCCCTTGGAATCGGTAATCTTCAGAATGGCTGTCACCGGCTGCCGGACACCTCCGCCTCCGATTACCGCGAAGGCGGAAGCCATCTCGAGTGGGCTGACCGGTGAGGTTCCGAGCGCCAGGGAGGGCACGCTCTGCAGCGGACTTTTTATCCCCAGCCGGGTTGCCATTTCTGCGACATGGTCCGCGCCGATTTTCATAATCGTATTTACAGCATAGATATTGTCGGAAGCGGCGATGGCCTGGCGCATATTAATTTCCCCGAGATATTTGTCGCCGAAATTTTTGGGCTGGTACGTTTTGCGGTTGTTGTCGTAATGGAACAGCGTCGGCTGGCTGTTAAAAACCGACAGGCCGGTCATCGTTTTTGAGGATAGCGCGCTCAGATACATAATGGGCTTAAAGGATGAACCGGGCTGCCGGGTAGTGGCCAGGGCATGATTGAACTGGTTGGAACGGTAGTTCTTCCCTCCGACCATTGCTTTGATATAACCGGTGCGCGGGTCAATGGAGACGAGGGCGGTCTCCAGCTCACTGGCCGGGTCCATCCCTTTATCCACGGCTTCTTCAGCTGCCTGCTGCATATCAGGGTCAAGCGTGGTATACACATTCAGCCCGCCCAGCTCCAGCTCGTCATTGCTGATCCCCAGCGTGTCGGTGACCAGCCCGCGTATATAATCACGGAAGTAAGGGGCAAGCACGACAGTATCCTTTTGGCCCTGCGGCTTAAAGCTGAGAACGGTCCGGGCGGCCTCCTCGGCCTGTTTTTCTGTAATATCTCCTACCTGGACCATAGAGTTTAAAATAATACTCTGCCGCTTTTTGGCGTTATCCGGATGGGTGTAGGGTGAATAATAGGTCGGGCCTTTGGGGATGCCGGCCAGCAGTGCGCTTTCCGCCAGATTCAGATCTGCCGCCGCTTTGCCGAAGTACATGCGGGAGGCTGCTTCAATGCCATAAGCCCCGTGACCGTAGTAGATTTCATTTAAATACATATTGAGAATCTCTTTTTTGCTGTATTTCATCTCCAGCTGCATTGTGTAAATCGCTTCCTTGGCCTTGCGGGTCCAGGTTTTTTCATGGGTAAGGTACAGGTTGCGCGCCAGCTGCTGGGTCAGCGTGCTGGCCCCCTGGGAGCGCTCGCCCGTCTCCAGATTGGCCAGCACCGCCCGTCCCATGCCTTTCAAATCAAAACCGGAATGACTAAAAAACTTGCGGTCCTCCACGGCCAGGGTAGCCTGGATCAGCTCAGGGGAGATCTGGTCCAGCGTAACCGGAGTGCGGCTGCGCCCGTCCGTCGTGAAGGTGGCCAGCACATTGCCTCTGGCATCCAGCAGGCGGGAGCGGATATCATCGCCGATCGGCGGAAGCGGTTTGTTATATAGATAGCCCAGCAGTGCTCCGGCAGCAAGCAACAGCAGTATCGTCAGGGCGGCCAGCAGCCGGGTCAGCCGGCGTAAACGGTGTCTTTTGACTTTCGGGTTAGCAGAATCGCGCGGCATGGCTTCAGGCTCCTTGTCCTCAGGAATGCGAAACGGCCGGCGTCGTTCATAATAGTGCCGGTTAGTTCTCATTATGGGAAAGGAAACGGGCAGATATTCAGGGCCGGAGGCAGCGGTAACCAAATTGTCTTCTTTTTGTGACCTTCTCAGGGTAGATAGAACTGCGGACGGGGAGTATAACAGAGTAGTGCTGACAGGAAAGGGTATATATATCACAGGAGGTGTCATCATGAATTGGACTAAAAAGATACATCTAAAAGCACTAACCATTCTCTCCGCGGGATTGCTCGCGGTTTCGTCCGGGGGTGCAGCAGCTCCGGTACATGCAGCAGCACCGGCGGGCGCCGGAGACCATGGTCTGCTTAAGCAGCTGCAGGCCAAGCATCTGGCTGCTGAAGAGACACCGCTCAGCTTCAATGACCTGGCGTTTCTCAGTGCAGATACAGGACGGGCTGCAGGCAAAGGCTTTATGATCGGCACATCGGACGGCGGCAGCCATTTCCAGAACATTTATGAAGGCCAGTGGAACTTCCGGCAGATCTCCTTCCCGGACAATGTGCATGGGTGGGCATTAGCTTCGGTTCAGGAGCAGAACGGGGCCTATCTTATCGGCACATCGGACGGCGGATCAACCTGGAAGAGAATTTCGGAGTCACAGGTAGGCTTTGAACGGATCGCATTTACAGACAGCAAGCACGGCTTCGGTTATGTCCGTGCCTTTACGTATTATACGGAGGACGGGGGACGGAGCTGGAGCCAGATCAAGACTCCGGCTAACACGCGCGGCGCAGAGTTTACCAGCCGCAATAACGGCTGGGCAGTCGTGGTGGCACCGGGCGAAGGCTACCGGGTTATGAAGACCACAGATGGCGGATCGACCTGGAAGCTGGCACTCAAATCGGCTTTTGCTTACCCGGAGTACGGACAGGTATATGCCAAGGGTGATCAGGTATATGCACTCCTGTACGGAGGATCAGGCATGTCCCAGACCTCGTATTCGCTGTACGCCAGCGGCAATCAGGGAAAGAGCTGGACCCGTGTAATCGCCCAGGAGACGGCAGGCGGCGGTCCTGCACCGGGCAGCGGATCAGCGCTGCTGAAGAAAGGACCTGCCTCCGGCAGACCGGGCAACATGCAACTGGCCGGCAGCAGCACAGCCTTTCTGGCCGGCTATTCGCCTGCAGGTGAACAGGTGGCTGTCGGCCGCACAGTGAATGCGGGCAAGCAATGGAGCAACCTGCCGGCAATTGCCGGATATGAAGCAAGGATCTCCTTCCCCGACAGCAAAGCGGGCTGGATGGCAGTCAAAGATGCCGATACTTCATCCCTTTATGCCACTAAGGACGGCGGCATGACCTGGACGGAGAAGTTTGCTTTTAAAGGGAAATAACAATAACAAAATAACAACTCTATACTAATGACAGGGCGGTTCCTCTTCCGGGGCCGCTTTTTTTGCGGGTATAACAAGAGCGCCTTTTTACGTTTTCCCGCCGAGTGTGATTTTGACCGCCAGTATGATAAAATTTGATTTACTTTAACAGGACTGTTCCGCATACCTGCGGAGCCTGTGGACAAATGCTAGGAGGAATGCAGAGTGGCCTTTCGCGTATCCGCTGTTCAATATCATTTGCATACGATAACTTCGTTTGATGAGTTTGCTGCCCGGTGTGAGCATTACATTAAGACGGCTGAGGAATTCAGCACCGACTTTATCCTGTTTCCGGAGTTTCTCACAACTCAGCTGATGTCCATCGGGGACGGGCAGGGTAACGCCCTGGGCATTGAGGATCTGCCGCAGTTTACGGAGCAGTACCGGGAGATGTTCTCCGGTTTTGCCCGCAAATATAATGTGCACATCATCGGAGGCACCCATGTGCTGCGCCGAAACGGCAAGCTGTACAATGTGGCGCATCTCTTTTATCCCGACGGAAGAATTGCCGAGCAGGCCAAGCTCCATATTACTCCCGCTGAGGTGGAAGGCTGGAATATGGGGGCCGGAGAAGGCCTGGAGGTCTTTCAGACGGACAAAGGAACCATTGCCATGCTGACCTGCTACGATATTGAATTTCCGGAAATTGTGCGGATGGCCAGAGCCAAGGGGGCTGACGTCATTTTTTGCCCGTCCTGCACGGATGACCGCCACGGCTTCCACCGGGTCCGCTATACCAGTCATGCGCGTGCGATCGAAAACCAGATTTATGTTGTGCTCACAGGAACCGTCGGGTCGCTGCCAACCGTTGATCTCATGCGTGCGAACTTCGGGCAGGCCGCTGTTATCACACCTAATGATGTTCCCTTTCCGCCAAAAGGGCTGCTGGCCGAAGGGGAGATTAACGATGACATGATTATTACCGCTGATCTGGACCTGGAGATGCTGTACCGGGTGCGTGAGCGCGGTTCGGTAACCACCTGGCGCGACCGGAGAACGGACCTGTACACAGACTGGACATAAAGGAGTCAGACAAGGATGTACACGAAAAGCTTTTATGCCTTTGACGGCAAAGTGCCGGTTCCTGCGGTAATCCGGAATTATACGGCGGCGGATTTTGACGAGCTCATTACGATACAATCGGAAGCTTTCCCGCCTCCTTATCCGGCAGAGCTGCTGTGGAACCGGGAGCAGCTGCACAATCATGTGGAACTGTTCCCGGAGGGGGCGCTGTGCGCCGAAGTGAACGGTGAACTGGCCGGTTCGGTTACGAGCCTCAAAATTCATTTTAATGAAGAATCGGCACATCACAGTCATACCTGGTCTGAGGTAACGGCAGACGGATATATCACCACACATCAGCCGGACGGCAATACGCTGTATATTGCAGATCTGTGCGTACGCCCGAAGTTCCGCAAGCTGGGACTGGGCAAGGAGCTGGTGCAGTCCCTGTATCATGTGGTCGTAGAACAGAAGCTTGAGCGGCTACTAGGTGCGGGAAGAATGCCCGGCTATCATAAAGAAGCTTCCCGGCTATCGGCAGAGGCTTATCTGGCTGAGGTGACCGGCGGGCAGCTGGCGGATCCGGTTATTACTTTTCTGCTGCGCTGCGGACGGACGCCGCTTGGTGTGGCCCCGGAATATCTTGAGGACGAGGAGTCCTGCAATTACGCGGCACTGATGGAGTGGCGCAACCCTTTTTTATAGAAAAGACAGGCTGAAGGCAAAACCCAATCAAAATAACACTGGAGGAGATTCTTCTATGGAATATGTAAGAATTACGAGCCTTTCTGATCCGCTATTCAGACAAGTACATAATCTGCTGGGTGAGGTGTTCCCGCCGGAAGAGGTGCTGGAATACAGCCTGTGGCAGGAGCCGTTGGAGGATCCGGGAATCCGTGTGTTCGCAGCCGTCCATGAAGGCATCGTTGTCGGGACTACAGAATACCGTTACTATCCGGACTGGAACGTAGCGATGACTGACTTCACCGTAATCGGCCGTGAGGGCCTGGGGATCGGGCGTTTTCTGGCTCAAAGCCGCCTGAAGGATCTGAGGAAGCTGGCAGCAGATAACGGCAAGGAGCTGTACGGCATGTTCGCGGAGATTTATGATCCGTACCGGGTGGAGGATTTCAGCTTCGGCGGTGTTAAGCCGATGAATCCGTTTGTCCGACGCGAGGTATTGTCCCATCTTGGGTATGAGCGGCTTGATTTCCCTTATGTCCACCCTTCCTGGCAGGGCGACGGCGAAGCTGTAACCGGTCTGGATCTCTGCTTCATGCCTGGACAAGAGGGGCTGGAATCGGTAGAGGCCGCGCTGGTAGCCGACTTCCTGACCCGCTATTATGCGGTGCTCGAGGATAAGCCTGCGGCCTGGCATGCCATGGTGGAACAGCTGCGGGCCAAGGATACTGTACGGCTGCTGCCGTTGTAACTAAATAAATTGAAGAAATCTGCAGAAGGGCAGCGGCCGGAAGTCCAAACATTCTCTGGAGCCGCGGCTAGTCCCAAAGGGGAAAATAAAAGTTCAATTGTATTGCTCACCCGGACTGGATTTAGTGTACAATGGGTAAGCGAATATGCCTTGAATTTATGAATAGAACGATAAGCGAGGAACAGAGCATGTCTGAACTACAGTCCGCCAAATACGGTGTTACTGTTACTCTGGAAAGCCGGCAGGACGGGCAGAAGAATGTGATCAAGGCTGCCGGGGAAGCTTTTTCCAAAGGGGAGCAGCTGTTTATCCGTTATAAGGAAGCGGAGCAGGGTCCGCAGGGAGAGGCTGTGTCTGTCCGTACGATGATCAAGATTACGGGCTGTGAACTGAAGCTGATCCGGCACGGGAGCATTGAGTCTGAGCAGTCTTTTGAGACAGGACGGCGCCTGCCGGGCTTCTACCGGTCCCCGTACGCCCAGTTTAATCTCTCTACCGACACGCGGAAGCTGGATATTATGCGTAATGGACGTTCGCTGGAGGTCTCGTGGGAGTATGACTTGTACGTCTACGGGGAGCTATCGGGACAGTTCGCTATCAGTTTGTATATACAGGAGGAACCACAATTATGACACAAAGTTCAAATCCGCTGCAGCTTGCCAATGAGCGGGTCAAAGAAGCGGTTGCGGGTGCTATTCTGGCCGCCGGTCTCGTAACCCAGGAAGAGCTTCCGGCCATTGCACTGGAAGTTCCGAAGGACAAGGCTCATGGAGATCTGGCGACCAATGCCGCTATGCAGCTCACCAAGATCGCCAAGCGCAACCCGCGTCAAATTGCGGAAGCTATTATTGAACATCTGGACACTGCTTCAGCTTCTATTGAGAAAGCGGAAATCGCAGGTCCGGGCTTCATCAACTTCACGCTCTCCAAGAGCTACCTTTATCCGGTCATCGGTCTTGTCACAGAGCAGGGCGACAATTACGGCCGGATTGAGACAGGCAAAGGCAAAAAGGTAGAAATGGAGTTTGTCAGCGCGAACCCTACCGGCAGCCTGCATCTCGGACATGCCCGCGGCGCGGCTGTCGGCGATGCCCTCTGCAATGTGCTGGATTTTGCCGGTTATCAGGTAACCCGCGAATACTACATTAATGATGCCGGCAACCAGGTGAACAATCTTTGCAAATCGATCGAGGCCCGCTACCTGCAGGAGCTCGGCCAGCCGGCGGAAATGCCGGAGGACGGCTACCACGGTGAGGATATCAAGGGATTTGCCAAGGAGCTGGTTGCCGAAAAGGGCGACACCCTGCTGGAGATGACTCCGGGAGACCGTGCGGCATTTTTCCGTACCTACGGGCTTACGAAGGAGCTGGGCAAGATCAAACGTGACCTTGAACGCTTCCGCGTAAATTTCGACATCTGGTTCAGCGAGACCTCGCTGTACGAGAACGGCCAGGTGCTGCGCTCGCTGGATGAGCTGCGCGACCGCGGCGAAGTGTACGAGCAGGACGGCGCTACCTGGCTGAATACCACTAAATACGGCGATGACAAGGACCGCGTGCTGATCAAGAACGACGGCACCTACACCTATCTGACACCGGATATCGCTTATCACAACGATAAGTATGAGCGCGGCTACGATACCATGATCAATATCTGGGGTGCTGACCACCACGGCTATATCCCGCGGATGAAGGCAGCCATGTCGGCGCTTGGCAATGACCCAGAGAAGCTGGTCGTGCTGATTGCCCAGATGGTCAGCCTGTTCCAGAACGGCGAGAAGGTCAAAATGTCCAAGCGTACCGGCAAGGCCGTTACGATGGAAGAACTGATGGAAGAAGTCGGCCTCGACGCGATCCGCTACTTCTTCACCATGCGCAGCATGGATTCGCATCTTGATTTCGACATGGATCTGGCGATTTCCACCTCCAACGAGAATCCTGTCTATTATGTGCAGTATGCGCATGCGCGGATCTGCAGCATTTTCCGCCAGGCTGAGGAGCAGGGCATCACCGTCCCGGCCATCGATCAGATTGACTTCAGCAAGCTGACGGCCGTTCACGAATACGACCTGCTGCGCAAGATCGGCGAGCTTCCTGCCGAGATCGCAGTTGCCGCTGACAGCTATGCGCCGCACCGCCTGATCCGTTACGTGTACGATCTGGCCGCACTGTTCCATAGCTACTACAAGGCAGAGCGCGTCATCACTGACGACGCTGCCCAGACCGTGGCCCGCCTCGCCCTGCTGGGCGCGGCCCGCATCACCATCGCCAACGTCCTGCGTCTCGTTGGCGTCACTGCCCCTGAGCGGATGTAACACCCGCTCAGCACACCAAGCACCGCCCCCCGTGCCCCGGGGAGGCGGTGCTTTTTGGTGCCGCCGGCGCTGCGCCCGGCGGCTGTCCCCCGCCGCAGTGCGCGGCGGGGGCGGGCGGGCCTACGCCTTCGCGGCAGCGGCGGCGGCCCGTTTGGCTCTTGCGCCTGCGCGCAGCAGGCGCAGGGCATCGGCTGCGCCGCCGCCGAGGGCGGCACGGCGCTGGCCCTTGCGCAGCCGCACCGGCAGGGCCGTGCGGCGCAGGAGCTGCTTCAGCTCGCGCGGCGTCAGCGCCGGGCGGAGCGCGAGCAGCAGGGCCGCGGCACCGGTGACATGCGAGGTCGCCATGGAGGTGCCGCTCATTTCCTTGTAGCCCTCCCGCAGCCAGCAGGAGGTCACGCCCTCGCCGGGCCCGTATACGTCGATATACGGGCCGCGGTTGCTGAAGGCCGCGACGCGGTGCCTCCGGTCAAGGGCGCCGACGGCAATCGTCTCGGGATAACGGGCCGGGTAATCCCCGCCCCGCTTGCCGTCGTTGCCGGAGGAGGCGATGATGGCGATCCCGGCCCGGTAGGCCTTGATCACCACATCATGCAGTGCCTTGCTCCGCGTCTTCATGCCGAAGCTCATATTGATGATGTCGATCTTGTTCTGGACGCACCAGTCGATGCCAAGCACAATGTCGGACACATAGGCAGAGCCGTTATGGTCAAAAGCCTTGACCGGATAGAGCAGGGCCCGCGGCGCCACGCCCATCATGCCGCGGGTGCCGCCTGCTGCTGCCAGTGTGCCCGCAATGTGTGTACCGTGCCCGTTGTCATCCAGCGGCAGCATGCCGCGGTGGAGCAGATTGACGCCGGGGGCGAGCGAATACTTCAGATCGGGGTGCCGGTAATCGACCCCTGTGTCAATGACACCGATTTTCACATGGACGCCGGTGGATTTGGACCATGCCTGGGGGGCATGAATCGCCTTCACGCCCCATGGCATCATCGCGGCACCTGTTTTTTCACCCGCCAGGGAGTGAACCTGGATTCTGAGGTCTTCTTCTATGCATAAGAAGGCGGCGAATTTGTCCATCAGCTTCTCCGCTCCTGCGGCCGGTACAAAAAAAGCCTTGAGCAGACTTGAGACCTGAACCTGCCGCAGCCCCGGGCGCTTCGCCTTCAGGGATTTCCACTGTGACAGGGCTCCGGCATACTGGCGGTGATCATTGAAGGTCACAATGCGCCGCTCCGCATTTTTGGGGGCAGCCGAAATCTCATCAAGCAGCAACTGCCAAAATCCGTAATAATCCATAGGTTACGCCGTCCCCCCCCTCGCTGCCGTGCTGCCATATTGTATGAGGGGAGGCAGACGTCCGAATGGGAACTTGCCCTTTTTTAGCGAAATAGGCTGCCCATCGTGTCAAAAAGCGGTGCATCACATAAAATAAACAGAAGAGATCTTCAGTTCTCTTTGCAACATCCCGTAAGGAGCCGATCCTTGGCGTGGATACAGTCATGTGCGGAGGAATATCCTCCGCCTTTTTAATGACTGCAGGCAGATTACATATTATTCCTGTTCATTTCCGTCTTCCTGCCGTATTTGACTTGCATTTTGCACTCAAATAGGTTTTACTTAGTTTTGTTAATATGCGTGAGAGGAAGTGTCCTTTAGTGAGTACGCCACTCAATTTAAAGCTGGACCCTGAGAAAGTTAAAGAAATGCCGATGGTCGACCTGGCCTTCCTGGTGCTCAAGGCGGCTAATACGCCTTATTATTACCGTGACCTTATGGTTGAAGTGGCCAAGCTGCGCGGTATGACCGAAGAACAAACCAACGATACGATTGCCCAGTTATATACCGAGATCAACATCGACGGGCGTTTTGCCTGTGTCGGAACCAACCTGTGGGGACTCAAACGCTGGTATCCGCTTGAGCGCTCCGATGATCCAGTCGGCAACTCCAAGCGTCCGCGCATCATCAACGATGAGGACGACGATCTGGAAGACGATGACTTCACCGAAGAGGATGATAACTACTCTGCTGAGGAAGAGGATTTCGATGCGATCGACGAAGACCGCGACGACCTCTATTCCGACGACGACAGCGAAGAGGAAGTTGACGATGATGTGGTTATTGATGATGACGACATCGACGAAGACGAGGACGAAGAGGATTCCGAAGAAGATGACAATGGGGATGCTGACGGCGCCGAAGACGACGATTATTAATATCGTAAGAAGGCTTAATTCCTCCCTTGACACGGGTGGTATCGCCAGAGTAAACTATTGCATGGGCTTCTAATGAAAGTTAATATGTTTTCTAAAATAAAAAGTGCCCCGGCTCTACGGGTGTCACTTTTTTTATTTTTTTAGATGGTTTTTCCGTGTTTTTCAAAATATCAGCAGTATAAGTCTAGGGACTTATACACAGGTCTGATATTTCTGCAGAAACGGATGCCGCCTTCCCTGAAGAACGGTGAAGCCGTTTCTACTTGGGATGATCGCCTTTCATTTTGGGCGGCGGAAGTAACTTTGGTTTCCCCCGGTTTGATGATGGAAAAAAGGGTTACGATAAACAGAAGCGTCGCCTGAATTTCTGGACTTTATTTAGGAGGGTTTTACAGTGACAAAGTATATTTTTGTAACGGGTGGCGTCGTGTCCTCCCTGGGCAAGGGCATTACAGCCGCTTCGCTGGGCCGGCTGCTCAAAAACAGAGGTCTTAAGGTGACAATCCAGAAATTCGATCCTTACATTAACGTAGACCCGGGGACAATGAGCCCTTATCAGCACGGGGAAGTATTTGTAACGGATGATGGTGCGGAGACAGACCTTGACCTTGGACATTACGAACGGTTTATTGACATTAATCTGTCCAAGAACAGCAATGTGACGACAGGTAAGATCTATTCCTCAGTCATCAGCAAAGAGCGGCGCGGTGAATACTTAGGCGGAACGGTTCAGGTTATCCCGCATATCACGAATGAAATCAAGGAACGTGTATTCCGTGCTGGACGTGAGACAGGCTCTGACGTAGTTATCACTGAAATCGGCGGTACCGTAGGGGACATCGAGAGTCTTCCGTTCATGGAAGCGATCCGTCAGATCAAGAGCGACATTGGCCGGGAGAATGTAATGTACATTCACGTGACCCTGATTCCTTATATCAAAGCTGCCGGTGAAGTGAAGACCAAACCGACACAGCACAGTGTAAAAGAGCTGCGCAGCATCGGAATTCAGCCGAATGTGATTGTATGCCGTACGGAATATCCTTTGACTGATGACATGAAGGCTAAGCTGGCTCTGTTCTGTGATATTGACAAAAATGCCGTAGTAGAATGCCGCGATGCCTCCACTCTTTATGAAGTTCCGCTGAATCTGCGCGACGAGGGCCTGGACGAAATCGTGGTCAACCACCTTAAGCTGACTACGCCGGCGCCGGATATGCGTGAATGGGAGAGCATGCTGAGCCGGATTCAGCAGCTTGAGCGCACGGTTGAAATTGCCATTGTCGGTAAATATGTGGCGCTGCATGACGCTTATCTGAGTGTTGTGGAGTCTCTGTCCCACGCCGGCTTTGCAGCCAACGCAGAAGTCAAAATCCGCTGGGTTGACGCTGAGCTGATTACGGATGAGAATGTGGACGAGCTGCTTGGCGGCATCGGTGGCATCCTCGTTCCGGGCGGCTTCGGGGACCGCGGGATTGAAGGCAAAATCTCTGCAATCCGTTATGCACGTGAGCAGTCCATTCCATTCTTCGGCATTTGCCTTGGGATGCAGGTTTCAGTAATCGAGTACGGCCGTTCTATTCTGGGACTGGCTGGTGCGAACAGCTCGGAGATCGATCCGGCTACACCACATGCTTTGATCGACCTGCTGCCGGAGCAGAAGGATATTGAAGATATGGGCGGAACAATGCGCCTTGGCCTGTATCCATGCAAGCTGTTGCCGGATTCCCTGGCAATGTCCTGCTATGATGATGAGCTGGTGTATGAGCGTCACCGTCACCGGTATGAGTTTAACAATGCTTACCGCGATGAGATTGAAAAAGCGGGCCTGGTTATCTCCGGAACATCACCGGACGGACGCCTGGTCGAAATTGTGGAGCTTCCGGGACACCCTTGGTTCCTGGCAGTGCAGTTCCATCCGGAATTCACTTCCCGTCCGAACCGTCCGCAGCCGCTGTTCCGCGAGTTTGTCAAAGCCTCCCTGACGCATTCAGAGCAGCTGTAAGTCATAAACAACACCATAAGTATATGTTATACCGGCACTAATAGCCGGCTGAAGACCTCCGTAAGGAGGTCTTCTTTTGGATATAGAAGCAGAAATTACCGAACTCTGATGCCGGTATACCACCATTTAATGGAATGTATTTACCCTTTTTATCCAATTAGCAGGATTTTGGCTGCAAAGCACGAATTATAGGTTTCGTATAGACTGAACAGTCATAACGGGCCGTCGGCTGTGAGAGGGCGCGGCATAGACAATCTGCCTTATATCTGGGAGGGTATGATATGGAAAAGAGAAAAGTGTTAATCGTCGATGATCAGAACGGAATCCGGATTCTCCTGATGGAAGTATTTAATAGCGAAGGGTATGTCACTTATCAGGCTGCTAACGGAAAAGCGGCGCTTGAAATCGTCCAGAAGGAATCCCCGGATCTGGTTCTGCTGGATATGAAAATCCCGGGTATGGACGGACTGGAAATCCTCAAGCATCTGAAAGAGCTCGATCCGGCTATAAAGGTTATAATGATGACGGCATATGGAGAACTCGATATGATCAAGGAGGCAACAAAGCTTGGCGCATTAATGCATTTTACCAAACCGTTTGACATTGATGAAATGCGGGTGGCGGTGAATACGCACCTTCAGGGGCAAGCCGGTTAATATGCCGCAGTATTGTTGGTGTTAATGGTTTGGTGAGGGTCTTCTATGGATATGCTAAATCAGGATAAGTCTACCCTTTTTAAGGGTTGGATAAATATCGTCCCACCGGGACATTTTTTTGTGTGCCCTATTTAGTATTTGACACAGGATGTGCTATAATAAGCCTGTATGTGATGTGGGCTTATATATAAGCAACCAACATTCTTAGGAGGATTGAAACCATGCCATTAGTATCGATGACTGACATGTTAAACAAAGCACTTGAAGGAAAATATGCAGTAGGCCAGTTCAACATTAACAACCTGGAGTGGACTCAGGCGATTCTTGGTGCAGCTGAAGAAGAGAAATCCCCGGTAATCCTTGGTGTTTCTGAAGGCGCTGCGCGTCACATGGGCGGATTCACTACTGTAGTGAAGATGGTTGAAGGACTTATTCACGACATGAAGATTTCTGTTCCTGTTGCCATTCACCTGGACCACGGTTCCAGCTTTGACAAATGTAAAGACGCTATTGATGCCGGATTTACTTCCGTTATGATCGACGGTTCCCACCATCCAATCGCTGAAAATATCGAAATGACCAAAAAAGTTGTTGAATACGCACATGCTAAAGGCGTTTCCGTTGAAGCCGAAGTTGGTACTGTAGGCGGACAGGAAGATGACGTTATCGGCGGTATCCAATATGCAGACCTGAACGAGTGTATTGCTCTGGTTAAAGAAACTGGCGTTGATACTCTGGCTCCGGCGCTTGGTTCCGTACACGGCCCTTACCATGGCGAGCCTAACCTCGGATTCAAAGAAATGGAAGAAATCCGCGATGCTGTTAAGCTTCCGCTCGTTCTTCACGGCGGTACCGGTATTCCATTGCACGATATCCAGAAGTCTATCTCCCTGGGAACTTCCAAGATCAACGTAAACACTGAGAACCAGATTGCATTCGCAAAAGTGGTTCGCGAAGTGCTGGCTGCTAAACCGGATGCTTACGATCCTCGTACATTCATTGCACCAGGCCGTGAAGCTATCAAACAGACCGTTATCGGCAAAATCCGCGAATTCGGTTCCAGCAACAAAGCCTAAGCTGACTCGCCCCAGGCGGACAAGCTGTTCAATATTGTAGATCGTCTAATATGGATATTCTTTTTAATGAAACGTGTGCCGTCCTTTTTCAAAGGGCGGCGCAGCCGTTTCTTCTTCACACTAATAAGCCACAGCAGGTATTGCCAGGGCAAGCTGCAATACACGTAGGGGGAAACAGATAATTCTATGGAAAAATTAATGATTGGCGGTGGACGTCCGCTAAAGGGCGTTGTAACCATCAGCGGAGCGAAGAATAGCGCGATTGCGCTTATTCCTGCGGCTATTTTAGCTGAATCTGAAGTTGTTCTGGATAATTTGCCGTCCCTAAGTGATGTAGCCGTATACTCCGAAATTCTTGAAGAGCTTGGCGCGACTGTCTCCTGGACAGGCAGCCAGATGAGAATTGACCCCTCCCGTATTGTTTCCATTCCCATGCCTAACGGACCAGTCAAAAAACTTCGTGCTTCTTATTATATGATGGGAGCGCTGCTTGGAAGATTTAAAGAGGCGACTATAGGTCTGCCCGGAGGCTGTAACTTCGAGCCCCGTCCGATTGATCAGCATATCAAAGGCTTTGAAGCACTTGGGGCAACCGTGACTAATGATCATGGTTCTATTCATCTGTATGCCAAGGAACTGCGCGGTGCAAAAATTTATTTAGACGTATCCAGCGTCGGTGCAACCATTAACATTATGCTGGCGGCTTCACGGGCCAAAGGCTCTACAATTATCGAAAATGCGGCCAAAGAGCCTGAGATTATAGATGTAGCTACCCTGCTGAACTCAATGGGCGCTGTTATTAAAGGCGCCGGTACAGAAACCATCCGGATTGAGGGCGTTACCGAGATGCATGGCTGCCGCCATTCCATCATTCCTGACCGGATCCAAGCTGGAACATATATGATTGCTGCGGCGGCAACGCGCGGCAATGTGCTGATAGATAATGTGATCCCCAAGCACTTGGAGGCGCTGACGGCCAAGCTGCTGGAGATGGGGGTTGGTATTGAGGAATTGGATGAGAGCATCCGCGTTATCGGCAGACCCAAATATGAGCATATCGATGTAAAAGCGCTGATCTATCCGGGCTTCGCCACGGATCTGCAGTCCCCGATGACAAGCATGCTTACGCAGGCTGAAGGAGTCAGTGTATTAAGTGATTTCGTATACAGCAACCGGTTCAAGCATGTTCCCGAGCTGGTGCGCATGGGCGCAAAGATCCGTGTTGAAGGGCGTTCGGCGATTATTGAAGGTGGCAGGCTTAATGCAGCCAAAGTAAAAGCGGCTGATCTGCGTGCAGGTGCAGCGCTTGTTATTGCCGGATTGACTGTTGAAGACGGAATTACGGAAGTGACAGGCGTAGAGTATATCGACCGCGGTTACGACAACCTGGTATCGAATATGCGTGATCTCGGTGCTGAAATCTGGCGCGAGGAAGATTAAATCATAGGATTATCTGATTTTTGAAGGGGATTTTCGTGAAAGTGCTGCATATCTCCTTCCAAATCGGGTAATCCTATCCTAATGAGCAATTTAATAGATTTATATTTTATAAAAATTGAATAGGTGGTTATTACATGGATCTTCAAATTTCCGATCTGGAAGAAATGAAACTGACCGAGCTGTATAAGCTGGCCAAGAAATACCAGATTCCTTACTACGGACAGCTGAAGAAACGGGAGCTGATCTTCGCCATCCTCCGGGCACAGGCGGAGCAGAGCGGGCTGATGTTTATGGAAGGCGTGCTGGAAATTCTGCCGGAAGGCTACGGGTTCCTGAGGCCAATCAACTATTTGCCCAGTCCGGAGGATATTTACATTTCAGCCTCGCAAATCCGCAAGTTTGATCTTAGAAGCGGAGATCTTGTATCAGGAAAATGCCGCACACCGAAAGAAAATGAACGGTACTTTGGTCTGCTTCAAGTTAATGCCGTCAACGGCGAGAATCCTGCTAGTGCAGCGGAACGCCTGCATTTCCCGGCGCTTACACCTCTTTATCCGCAAGACAAGCTGCCGCTTGAGACATCCCCTACCCATCTGTCTACCAGAATAATGGATTTGCTTGCTCCTGTAGGCCTGGGGCAGCGCGGTTTGATCGTAGCACCTCCCAAAGCAGGGAAAACGCTCCTCCTGAAAGAAATTGCCAACAGTATCTCCACTAACAATCCCGAGATTGAACTGTTTGTACTGCTGATTGATGAACGCCCCGAGGAAGTAACGGATATGCAGCGCTCGGTAAAAGGTGAGGTAGTTGCCTCTACATTTGATGAGCTGCCTGAGAATCATATCAAAGTTGCCGAGCTTGTGCTGCAGCGGGCTCTCCGTCTGGTTGAGCATAAGAAGGATGTTGTCATTCTGCTGGACAGCATTACACGGCTGGCGCGTGCTTATAACCTTGTGGTTCCTCCATCTGGACGTACACTCAGCGGAGGTATTGATCCTGCAGCTTTCCATCGTCCTAAACGGTTCTTTGGTTCTGCGCGCAATGTGGAGGAGGGCGGAAGCCTGACGATACTTGCTACAGCGCTGATTGATACCGGATCACGTATGGACGATATTATTTATGAGGAATTTAAAGGTACGGGCAATATGGAACTTCACTTGGACCGGAAGCTTGCGGAACGCCGTATTTTCCCGGCTATCGACATCCGGCGTTCCGGAACACGCCGCGAAGAAGTACTGCTGAGCAAGGAAGAACTGGATACCATTTGGGCTATCCGCAAGAATATGAACGAGTCGTATGACTTCGTAGAAGGCTTCCTCAAAAAGCTGCGTGACAGCAAGACCAACGCTGAATTCCTGGCCTCGTTCGATGTGGCCGGAAGCAAGGATTCGGCAACAAACGGTACTGCAAGCAGCGGCGGAACCTCAAATAGCGGTGCATCTGCACGGCGTACCTCACGGCCCAAGACACCTTCTGTCCCTACAACCTGAGAATAGAAAATAAGAGGAGATTAACATGTATCTGGTATATGCCGATGAACAAGGAAATGTATATGATCATCCGGAGCTGTATGGTCTTGCCCGCAGCGGCGATATGATCGTTGAGATGCTGGAGGAGGAGCTGATTCCGCTGCCGGAAGGAGCTACCCTCGTAGGTTTGCCAAGCACCCGTGCAGTAGGCATGAATCCTGAGACGGGTGAAATGCTGCCGCTGCCGGAGGGGTCACAAGCAGTCGGTGCACTGCTGCCGCAGGGTTATACGAGACTGTGCCTTCCCGGCTATGTCAAGACAGACAAGTCGTATAAGCTTCCGCTCTTCGGCTATTCAGCTGTAGTGTGGAAGGACGGCGGCTTTTATGTTGCTGCAGATCCGACGGATGATCCGGAGAAGTGGAACCCCCTCAACTGTGACCGGGGAGAAGTCGAAGTAGGGGTAGGTGATTTGCGGGCTAAATACCCGGATAACCGCCTGTATGACCATCTCTCGAATTGTGCGCTCGGCTACGAATGCCTTACCTCCTCCAACACCTTTTTGGGCCGTTGGGAAGGAGCTGTCCCGGTCTCCTACTCGTGTAATGCCGGCTGCTTCGGATGTATATCAGAACAGCCTGATGACAGCGGATTCGTCTCTCCGCAGACCCGGATGAACTTCCGGCCAACAGTGAGCGAAATCTCCCAGGTCATGCTGGAGCATCTGAAGACGCCGCAGTCCATTATCAGCTTCGGGCAGGGCTGCGAAGGTGAGCCCTCCACCCAGGCTAAACTGATTATTGAAGCGATCCGTGAAGTCCGGGCAACTACAGATATGGGATACATCAATATCAATACAAATGCCGGACTCAGCGACCATATCCGCGGGATTGTGGATGCTGGGCTTGACCTTATGCGGGTCAGCACCATCAGTGCGCTGGACGATCACTACAATGCCTATTACAAGCCGCGCGGGTATACGCTTGCCAATGTAGAGAAGTCGTTGAAATATGCAGCTTCCCAGGGCGTGTATACTTCAATTAACTATCTGATTTTCCCGGGAGTAACAGACCGGGAGGAGGAGATTGAAGCGATGGTTGAATTTTGCCGGCGCACTGATCTTAAGCTGATTCAGATGCGCAATCTTAATATTGACCCTGAGAGCTACCTGGGACTTATTCCTCCTGCCCGGGGGGAGATTCTGGGAATGAAGACCATGCTTGATATCTTCCGTGAGGAGCTGCCGGATGTAGTAATTGGCTCTTATACACATGTACCTCCAGCTGAGCTCGCTCGGGTGAAGGCACGCCGTGTCACACTCTAATCAGATCCGGTATACCGTGTTTTAAAGATATTGCAGTGTCCCAAATTTCGTGCTAAAATGTCGTTGTGTGTTTAATAACTCTGGGTCCGCATGAGGCCTAGGGCAAGAGAGGTGAAATTGAAATGCAAGAAGCCATTCAACCGAAGTACCACGTTACTAATGTGACATGCGCTTGCGGCAACACTTTCGAATCCGGTTCTGTTAAGCAGGAACTGCGCGTCGAAATTTGCTCCAACTGCCATCCGTTCTTCACTGGCAAACAGAAATTCCTGGATGCTGGTGGTCGTGTCGATAGATTCAAGAAGAAATACGGTATCTAATTACCAGCGCTGGGCTGCGGCTTAGCACTAAATGGACTCCCCGGATGCATATCCGGGGAGTTTTTATTTGCCACTTCCAGGGAGAGGTTGATTTTTGCCGGGGTGTGAGCTATACTTATCTTCGCCGTGCTAGACGGGGAGGTAGCGGTGCCCTGTAACTCGCAATCCGCTGTAGCGAGGTTGAATTCCTGTTAGAGGTGCTGTCGATGTGAGGCCTTGGTTCCTATGGGCTGTGTTGACGGTTGGGTCCTCCGCAATGAGTGCTTGTGAACCTGGTCAGGTCCGGAAGGAAGCAGCCATAAGCAAGTTTACTCTTGTGCCGGAGGGTGGCCTAGCCCGAGCAGTTCCGTAGGGTTGCCGCTTGGATCGCAGTCATCAATAACAGGTGCACGGTTTAATATCAGCTAATAACAGCATCTTTGCCACAAGCGAAGATGCTTTTTGTTTTTGGTCAAATTCTGGTGAATATAGTATAATAAATTAGCGACAAATGCCGGAAAGCGGCAGTCTAAGAGAGGGTAATGCATAGTGGAACATATCGCGCTGTACCGTGCTTGGCGGCCGCAGTCGTTTCAGGACATGGTAGGGCAGCAGCATATTATCCAGACGCTGCAGAATGCAATCCGTGAACAGCGGGTCTCTCATGCCTACCTGTTCAGCGGCCCGCGCGGAACCGGCAAGACCAGTGCGGCCAAGGTGCTCGCCAAAGCGGTCAACTGTGAGCGCGGGCCGGGTCCTGAGCCGTGCAATGAATGCCCTTCCTGCCTAAGGATCACTTCGGGCAATATCATGGACGTTCAGGAGATTGATGCGGCGTCCAACCGCGGTGTTGAGGAAATACGCGACCTGCGGGATAAGGTGAAATACGCGCCTACCGAAGTACGCCGTAAAGTGTATATTATTGATGAAGTGCATATGCTGACAACAGAGGCGTTTAATGCCCTGCTGAAGACTTTGGAGGAGCCGCCTCCGCATGTAATGTTTATACTGGCCACGACAGAGCCTCATAAATTGCCGGCAACGATAATATCCCGCTGCCAGCGTTTTGATTTCCGCCGGGTATCTCTGGAGGAGCAGAGCGGCCGGCTGGCCGAGATCTGCCAGAAAGAGGGCATTACCGCAGATGCCGATGCGCTCCAGTATATCGCTAGGCTCTCCGACGGGGGGATGCGCGATGCGCTCAGCATACTGGATCAGATCTCGTCCTTTACAGACGGCCAAGTGACCTATCAGCAGGTGCTCGGCATGACCGGCGGCATTCCTTCCGAACAGTTCGCAAAGCTCGCCACTGCCATTCTTGAAGGAGATATGGGGCGGCTGCTGGAACTGGTGGAGCAGCTTATGCAGGAAGGCAAGAGCGCTGATAAGTGTCTGGAGAATCTGTTGTATTATTTCAGGGATCTGCTGATGATCAAGATGGTCCCGGGTGCCGATAAGCTTACGGACCGTGTGCTTAATCCTGCTGAGTTCCGTGATATGGCCAACGGTTTTTCCCGGGAAAGGCTGTTTCAGATCGTTGAGACTTTAAACCGCTATCTTGGTGAAATGAAATACGCAACCCATCCCCAGACGCTGTTTGAGGTAGCCCTGATGAAGCTGTGCACCATGCAGCAGGAAACTGTGCCGCCGTTAACAGCTTCTTCATCAGCAGCTGATGCTTTGCGGCGGCCGGCGGCCGGCGGCCAGCCGGCAGCTGCGGGCGAACTGGAAGCCTTGAAGCGTCAGATTGCGGCGCTGGAGAAGAAGCTTGAGCAGGCTATTCAAGCGGGCGGATTATCCGGGGGCGGACGGGATCAGGGTGCTGGGCAGCGCCAGACCCCTGCTGCAAGCCCGGCTCCGCGTGTCTCGTCATCCTCCAAGCTGCCTCCGCAGCTTGATAAATTCATTGCCAGCAAGGATAGCTCTGACTCTAATGCTGTTTATAAACAATGGAGTACTGTGCTCCAGGCCGTGAAGGAAGAGCGGGTTACGGTTCACGCCTGGTTTGTTGACGGGGAGCCGGTATCGGTGCTGGATGATGCGGTGCTGGTGGCTTTTAAGAATACTATCCACCGGGATACTACCGAGAAGCCGGCTAACAGGCAGGTAATCGAGAATGTGTTTGCTTCGCGTCTGGGCAAGCCGTATCGCCTGGTGACAATGATGCTGCGTGACTGGAATGAGGCTTCGCAGAAATCAGCTGCCAAACCGGGCAGTGAGGAGCTGCGGCTGGAGCATGAGCACGATGCCGCGGAAGATAAGAGTGAACCATGGATTGACGAGGCGATCCAGCTGTTTGGGGAAGACCTTGTTGTCATAAAGGAATAGCCTTTAAGCCTATCAGCGCCTAAGCGCATCCCAAAGGAGAGACGACCAATGAATAATATGAATCAAATGATGAAACAGGTTAAGAAAATGCAGGAGCAAATGCTTAAGGCACAGGAAGAGCTGGGCAGCAAAACGATAGAAGGAACATCCGGCGGCGGAGTAGTTACCGTACAGGTTAACGGACACAAAAAAGTACTGTCCATTCAGATCAAACCGGAAGCTGTAGATCCGGATGATGTTGAAATGCTGCAGGATCTTGTGATTACTGCTGTTAACGATGCGCTTACCAAAGCGGAAGAACTGGCTAACAATGACATGGGCAAATTCACTGGCGGAATGAAGATCCCGGGACTGTTCTAAGCCCGCTACACTCTAGCTCAAAGGAGAATCATCACTTTGTATTATCCAGAACCGCTAGCCAAGCTGATTGATGCTTTTACGCGCTTGCCCGGAATCGGGCCAAAGACAGCAGCCCGGCTGGCTTTTCATGTGCTACACATGAAAGAGGACGAAGTTATTGATTTTGCCAAGGCGCTTGTCAGCGTCAAACGAAATCTTCACTATTGCTCGGTCTGCTGTAATATTACCGATACTGATCCTTGCCGGATTTGCCAGGACAAAACCCGCGATTCCTCAGTCATCTGCGTGGTTCAGGAGCCCAAGGATCTTGTTGCCATCGAGCGGACTAAGGAGTTTGACGGCTATTATCATGTTCTGCAGGGGGCAATCTCTCCGATGGAAGGGATTGGTCCGGATGATATCCGGCTTAAAGAGCTCCTGACACGGCTGAGCGACGAAAGGGTCAAGGAGCTTATTATGGCGACCAACCCGAATATCGAAGGGGAAGCTACAGCTATGTACATTTCCCGTCTTGTCCGGCCGTTTGATATCAAAATCACGAGAATAGCCCACGGATTGCCCGTAGGCGGCGACTTGGAGTATGCGGATGAAGTGACCTTGTCCAAAGCTCTGGAGGGCCGACGCGAGCTGTGAGGCGTCTTGTAACGGATATTGCTATAGCTGTATGCAGAAGAGAAGCCCGCGAGGCTTCTTTTTTGTTTATAAACAAATGCTGCTCCTTTTCTTGAATTGAAGCTTTCTGCTTTTTGGTTCTAAGTTTGTCCTCCCGCCGATATGAATGAGAATATGCAGCTGTGCAGTTTGGCCTGTGGAAGCAGGATTCTTCATAAGGGGGGAGTATAGTATGCGGTGGTGGGGGAGTGCCCGGCAGGAAAGCAGCGATAAAAGCTTCCGTGATTCAAGCGTGGATGAGGACTGGCGTGTGTTCCTGGAGGTTCGTAATGCTCAGCTGGAGTGGGAGAGAGCACACCTGATGTTTAATGAGGCTCTGGGCCAGGATCAGATTGATTACGCCATATTTATTCTTGAGGCTGCCGAACGTAAGTATCAGATCCATCTCAAGCACGCCAAAAGCCTGGGGATTAACCGTAGCCGGTTGTAATGCCGTCAGGTAATTTATATGAGTGGGGGAGAGAGTGGGATGCGGACAATTGCATTAGCCGTTCTGGTCGGGTCGTTAATCCTGCTGGGCTTAATTGTATTCCGTAAAAAGCTGGGCGTGGGCTGGCTTACTGTATTTGGAACTCACCTGGTACTTGCGGCTGTAGGGATTTATATTGTTAATTTCTCGGGTCTGCTGACTGAAGTCTATATACCCATAAATCCGGCGACGATAGGCGCAGTAACGGTTTTAGGACTACCGGGTGTACTGATGTTACTTGGTCTAAAAATAACTTTATTTTAAAGGTTGACGGGGCCTAAGGATCTATGGTACATTAATTCTCGGCCCTTCGGACAAGCTAATTATCAATAACTTGTTCAAAAGGAAAGCGAAAAAAGAAATCAAAAAAACGCTTGACTTAATCGAAGGTGTTGTGATATATTATAAAGGTCGCTGCTGACAAGCGCGACGTTGAAGAAAAGAACAAATTGATCTTTGAAAACTGAACAACGAGTGAGTATCGGAATTCACTTCGGTGATTCCAAATTAGAGAATGTAACATTCTCG
>NZ_JARXXP010000035.1 GCF_029893965.1 Paenibacillus sp. PastM-3 | reverse complement strand
AACAGGAGAATCGCTGCTCTGTTTAAATTTTAGACTTTTGAGAAGAGAATGAGCCTGTCACTACCAGTAGAATATCTACTTATGGGACAGCCCCCGCTACGGAAGCAATACTGTCTTCGGATTTCATCCGCTGACAGCGGTACAAATAAAAGAAATCCGAAGACAACAGCGGCCGGAAGTCCAAAAACCGCGGAAGTCCCGCAGTATCCTCGAAGTTCCAGTATCCAGGCACAGAAACACCCTTTCCCCCTCCAATTCATACGCTATAGGCAAAAGCCTTTATAAAGGAGCGACGGGAATGCTGAGGATTAAGCTGAATGAGCTGGCAAAAGCAAATGACAACGGTCTTTTGCAGACGGATGTGTGGAAGTGGGACGGGATCGGCTGGAATGAATATGTGGCCCTGGAGGAGGAGGATTTCATCCGGGCGGATGATGAGCTGTTCGTAACGCTTCCCGCAGAGGCCGGGCTCTACCGGGTAGATTACTATATCAAGCCTCTGGAGTTGCTGGAACCGCTCGATGTACTGGGCGCAGAGGCTGCAGGCGGACTGCGGGCAGAGGTGCTGCATCCCGCCCCGTTTAAGACCAAGGAAGGTACGCTGTGGGGTTACATCAACAATGAAGGGCGGACCGCCATTGAACCCAGATACGAGTACGCGGAGGATTTTCAGGAGAATGGTCTGGCAATTGTGCAGCGCAAGAACAGCAGCGGGCTGATTGACAGCAGCGGACGCGAAAAGGTCAAACCCTACTACTCCTTTATCGCTCCGTTTGCCGAAGGCAGGGCGGTCGTGTCGGATGCCAAAGGCTATACGCTGATTGATGAAAAAGGCAGGGAAGTCACCGCGGCGCGGTATGATTATCTGAATTCGCTGCATGACGGGCGGGCGCTTTTTTCCAGGCAAAGTACTACAGCTGGCGGTTCCCGCTACGGATACATTGATGCGCAGGGCAAGGAAGTGCTGCCGGCCGTTTATCTGGATGCAGGCGATTTCATGAACGGAACCGCTCTGGTAAAAACCGCCGAAGGCGAATATGCGCTGATTGATAAGGACGGCAAGGTGCTGCATACGTATAAACACGCTTTTGTAGGAAATCCAGGCGACGGGCTGCTGGCCTATCAGGAGGCGGAGAACGGTAAATACGGCTATCTGAACCTTGACGGCAGTGTTGCGATCAAGCCGCAATTTACGGCTGCGCTGCCTTTTTCGGAAGGACGGGCGGTGATCAACACAGCGGAGAATTACGGCAACGCCTACGGGCTGATCGACAAGCAGGGCAAGCAGATCATCCCGGCCACCTATTACGAGGTGCAGCAGCTGGGCGAAAACCGTGTCTCGCTGGGAACCCCGGTCTATGCCGACCAGCCGTACCGCGGGTCCCGTTATGTCATTGCAGATGCTGTAACCGGCAAAATTCTCAGCAATCATCCGCTGCTTGGAGTGAACAATTACCAGCACGGGCTGGCCTCCGTCTACGATGCCAAAGATACTTACTTTATCGATAAAAGCGGAAAAAGAGCATCGCAGCCGCCCGTCATCGCCGGTTCCGGCACCTTATCCTTCAGCGGAAGCCTGATCCGCGCGGATGTTGATCAGCGCACTGCGTATTATGACCGCGCAGGCAAACAGGTATGGCGGCAGAACGGCGTCATTCCGCTCCGGCCTCCTTATTCTGTATTGGAGAAAAAATATAAGCCGAACAGAGACTATCTTGTTTACTACCCGGTCATTGAAGGCATTGCGGACATTGAAGTGTCCAAGGCTGTTAACAGCAGGCTGCGCAGCCAATCCAAGGCTGAAGGTGTTTCAAGCGATGGATCAAAGCAGGATTTCAGCTACACCGGGGATTTTGCCGTGGAATTTTTCCGTAAAAACCTGCTTGTGCTGGAGCTCAGCGGCTACAATTACCCGTTCGGTGCAGCGCATGGCATGCCTACTAGGCTGTATGAGCATGTCAATCTGCGCAGCGGCAGATTTTATACACTCAGTGATCTGTTTAAACCAGGCAGCAGATATGTTGAAAAGCTCAGTGAGATCGTCGGCAAGCAGATTGCGAATGACCCGCAGTATTCTTATGTTTTCCCGGATACGTATAAGGGGATTACAGCAGATCAGCCGTTTTATGTGGATGAGGATGCGCTGTATTTGTATTTTGCGCCTTATGAGATCGCTCCATACGCTGCCGGCTTTCCGACTTTCCGGATTCCGTATGCAGAGATTATGGGCCTGATTTCGACGGAAGGCGATTTCTGGCAGTCCTTTCATTAAACAATACAAACCGCAGGGCCGATAAATAGAATAGACGTTTGAAAAAGCAACGAAGACTGCTTCCTGTGATCCGGGAGGCAGTCTTTTGAAGATATAATCGGACAAGCTTGCCTCTCAAACTCGCAGTGTAAAAAATTAGCAGCCCACAGCTGATAGTTATGTGCTACAATGACTGAGGAAGAAATGACAACTTTGTAATAATTGGTGCCCCCACACTCGCAGCACTGCAAATACTCAACAAGAACAAGGAGATGGCATAATGAAGAGCAAAACAGTAAAAGCATTGATTGGTGGAAGCGTAGCAGCGGTAATGGCGCTGAGCATTTCGCTTCCGTCACAGGCAGACGCAGCCAGCGGGACTACTACGGCAGAGAACAATCCAAGCTTTGACCAATTCGTTCAATACTTCGCTCAATATAGCAACAAGGCATTTTATTTTAACGGGGATACAGTAACGGTATCGAAGTTCAAGCCGCCGGTTGTGCCGCAGAAGACAGCAGCACCGGCAGCTACCGCTACCCCTGCTCCAACTGCTAAGCCTGCGGCAACAGCGGCACCGGCAGCAACTGCCAAGCCGGCGGCAACCCCGGCAGCGACAGCAGCACCGGCTGCAACTGCGTCCACACAGTCATCTTATGTGAAACAGGTAGTAGACCTGGTGAATAAAGAGCGCGCTGCAGCCGGATTGTCTCCGGTGGCAGCCCTGGACAGCCTGAACAAGGTAGCAGCTGCCAAGGCGACGGATATGCGTGTTAACAATTACTTCTCCCACACTTCGCCTACGTACGGATCGCCTTTTGACATGATGAAGTCCTTTGGCATAACCTACCGGGCAGCCGGTGAAAACATCGCCATGGGCCAGAAATCACCGCAGGAAGTGATGACGGCGTGGATGAACAGTGCGGGCCACCGTGCCAACATTCTCAGTGCTAACTTCAACTACATTGGTGTAGGGTACGATAATAACTACTGGGTGCAGGAATTCATCGGTAAATAAGTCTCATTCTAACGAACACACACTATAAGCACAGCAAATAATACAAAGGACTGCCTGGGCAAGCCGCGAATACGGCTCACTCCAGTGCAGTCCCTTTTTTTGACGGAATTCCGGGGGTTCAGGAGCTGCCTGTCTCCCAGATCGGCTCGGTATACAGATTCTTCAGCCGGCTGCTGCATTCCTTGCCTGTGTCGTAGGAGCGGTCACCCAGCACCTGCCCGAAATGTCCTTGAGCCCGGGCCGCATCCGCTGCTGACGGGCTGTTCAGCCATGAGGCGAGCGCCCGCAGGACGGTTCGCCCTTCTGCCAGCGCCTGCTCCCACAAGTCCCAGACACTTTCGGTGCGCACCTCGGAATAAAGGGCGGAATGCCGCCACTCGCCGTGTCTTTCGTTTAAGTAATCAAGCTGTTCTTCGGCAGGGGACAGCGGCCGGGAGAAGAGCCGGAGAGCTTTGCCGCGCAGCAGTGATTTCTTCCAGCCTCTGGGATCGTACAGGAACTTATGGGCCAGCAGCATATCCAGGTAGGCTTCGTCCCACATCTCTCGTGGAATTCTGCCGGTCTCGGGATACCAGCGGGAAGCCGTATCGTGAAGAATGCCGTGCACGCTGAAGGGCAGATGTGAGCCTACATTGATTTGCTTCCAGGCTGCGTGCTGCCAGTTATCCATCTGCTTCAGCGACTGCATGAACAAGGTATCCAGCACAATCTCAAAACGCTGGTGATTCCGGTGCTCATAGCCCGCCTTCCAGTTGATATAAGGATGAAGATTGCGGTCAAGCAGATGATGGGTGATGAACCCGAGAAAGTACTGCTGGGCATCCCCGCGCTCTCCGGCAGGCAGGGCCAAAGTCCTCTCCCAGAATTCGACCAGCACCGGGCCGCAGTGCTCTGTATGCATGACATCGCCGAGCCGGAGCGCCCGGGTTTCTTTTTTCCAGGGGAAAAAGCTGTGATACAGCAGAAAATCAGGCCCCTGGCAGCCCAGCTGAAACAGCTCGGGATGCAGCATGAAGTCATCGAGAAAAGCAAATTCCCCTTGAAGCTCCGCTGCAAGCTGTTTTCCGTATTCCAGATGCATCCAGATGTTAGGCATTCTCCCACCCCTCAGATTCGTTAGTTTTCTCCAGCATACTGCCCGAATATTAAAAGAAAGTGAAAATGGGTTACCTGCATTGTAATGCCTTCTGCTTATTTGCAAATTGTGTATAGAAGAATTATGTTTATTTACATACGTTAAGAAGTTTGTAAAATGCGGAACAATGGAGAATAGAGGCATACGGAGGGATTGCTTTGAAGGATGCAAAATGGACCTGGCGCAGTGTAAGCCTGATTTCTGTCGCGGCTACACTTCTTTTAATTGTGGGCTTTGTGTATGCCGTTGGCGATATTATCAATCCCCGGGGGGAGGCGCTGACCGGCTCACTGCCGCAGGAGACCGTAGCGCCGGTACCCGCCGCAGCAGGTGAAATGAAGATTCTGGCACTGGGCGACTCGCTGGCCAAAGGCACTGGCGACAACAGCGGCAGCGGTTTTGTCAGACGGACGCTGGACGGGCTGACGAAGGATGGAGGCGAGGCACAGCTGCTCGGCAATATGGGAATTAACGGTCTGACTACTGCCGGGCTGCAGACGAAGCTGCAGGAGGAAGGCATCCAGTACGCGCTTCGTCAAGCGAGCGTAGTGCTGGTGTCCATCGGCGGCAACGACCTGTTCCGCGGCTCGGATATTCTGGGCAACGGGACCGGGGGGGAGGCAGGTTCGGCAGGAGCAGACCAGGCTCCCGGCGGGGATGCGGAGGGCAGCACCGGCACAGTGCAGTCCGGCGGCGTTCTTGACGGGAAGCCTAGTGCGCTTGTTACCTCTACCCCTAAGCCGAGTGAGGATGAATTGACACCAGAAGCGCTGCTGGCTGCCCTGCCGGATGCGGCTAAGCGGCTGGGAGAGATTCTGGAGACGATTGCCGCGATTAATCCGGAAGCGCAGGTCTATTATGTAGGATTATATAATCCCTTTGGCGATATCGAGGATCTGCTGGTGCCGGGCAATCAGGCGGTAACAGCCTGGAACAACGCGGCGATGGACATCATCAACAAGCACAGCAATATGACCCTTGTTCCCACCTTTGATTTATTTAACCGCCATTTGGACAAGTACCTCTCAAGTGATCATTTTCACCCGAACGGCGACGGCTATAAGCGGATCAGCGAGCGGATTGTACAGGCTATACGGTAATAACGGAATGGAATCCAATAAGACCAGATATGAACGTCAGCAAGGAGCTGTGAGAATATGGCAAAAGAGAGAGGCGCAGAGCCCCCAGATATTGTATTGTCCGTAAAAGGCGTACGCAAAAAAATCAGCCGCAAATGGATCATAGACGATGTCACCTTTGATGTGAAGGAAGGAGAAATCTTCGGATTCCTAGGCCCCAACGGAGCCGGCAAAACAACTACCATACGCATGCTCGTCGATCTGATCCGTCCGACAGAGGGCACCATTACCGTCTGCGGCTATAATGTTAACCGTAATCCTGAAAAAGCGCTCCAATACGTAGGGTCGATCGTGGAGAATCCGGAGGTCTACACCTATCTGACCGGCTGGGAAAATCTGCAGCATTTTGCCCGGATGCAGCCGGGAGTGGATGAGCAGCGGATTGCTGAGGTAGTGGAGATCGTCCGTCTTGACCAGCGTATTCATGACAAGGTCAGTACCTATTCACTGGGGATGCGGCAGCGGCTCGGTATTGCCCAGGCGCTGCTCGGGCGTCCGCGTCTGCTTATTCTGGATGAGCCGACCAACGGGCTTGATCCCAAAGGGATTAAAGAGCTGCGTGAATTTATCCGTAAGCTGGCCGAAGGCGGCCTGGCCGTATTTGTCTCCAGCCATCTGCTGAGCGAAATTCAGCTGCTGTGCGACCGGGTGGCCATTATCAGCAAGGGGCGGGTGCTCGCCGTCGGCAGTGTCGATGAGCTTGTCGCCCGCAACTCCCCTTATGTGCTCTGGGACCTGGCGCCGGTTCAGGCGGCCAGGGTCATACTGGAAGAGCATGCCGGTATCCGGCTGCTCGGGCTCGATGAAGTTACCCTGGACGACTCGGTTATTGCCGGAATGGGCGGGGGCTCGGTCATCACAGCCATGGACGAAGAACTTATTCCTCAGACTGTGGCGGCGATGGTGGCGGCAGGAGTGGCGGTAAATGCCGTGCATAAAATCAATCCTACACTGGAACAGCTATTCTTGAAGCTAACGGAAGGTGAATCTATTGACTAATCTGCTTCCGCTCATCCGTAATGAGTGTACCAAAATCATAAAAAAGAAGCGCTTCTATGTTATCCTGCTGATTCTGCTTGTGCTGGTGCCGATGTTTACCTATGCGCAGATGCGGATTGCCGAGCGCAGCCGGGATAAGTTCAACTCGGACTGGCGGCTGGAGATCCAGCAGCGGATCACCGATAACCAGAATTCACTCAGCAGCGACCGGATTCCGGAGGAATGGAAATCGTACCGGCGGATTTTTATCCAGCAGCTGCAGTATTATCTGGACCATGATGTCAATCCCAATGAGCCGAGCGGGGTCACCTTTACCCGTGAGTTTCTCGATAATTCGGTTTCCCTGTTCATTCCGCTGCTGATTATGGCGGTTGCTTCGGACCTGGTGTCCGGTGAACGGACGACAGGCACCATCAAAATGCTGCTGACCCGCCCGGTCAGACGCTGGAAGGTGCTGTTCAGCAAAATGGCTGCCCTGCTCATGTTCGTGTCCCTGATTGTGCTTTCGGTTTTTGTAATCAGCTACCTGATATCCGGGCTTGCTTTTGGTTATAGGGGCTTTAATATTCCGGTGTTCACCGGCTTTCAGCTGAGCGGGGATACTGTTGATATGAGCGGCGTACATTCGGTGCCCCAGTGGAAGTACCTGCTGATGCAGGGCGGACTGATCTGGTTCGTAAGCGTGGTTGTTGCCCTGCTGGCCTTCATGGTTTCGGTTCTGGTGCGCAGTACGGCGGCGAGCATCGTAGTAATGATGGCGGCGCTGATTGCCGGAACGATCCTGACGAACATGGCGGCAGCCTGGTCAACCGCGAAGTATTTGTTCATGGTCAATCTGGGTCTCACCGGTTATTTGGCAGGTACGCCCGCGCCGATTGAGGGAATGACACTGCCCTTTTCACTGGCGGTATTGTCCGTTTGGGGGCTCGCCGCGATAATCATTTCATTCGCCGTCTTTACGAAAAGGGATATTTTGAATTAGAATGTACAAAGTGAACGAAAACGTTTGTTTGCATTTCAGAGTAAGTGAGATAAAGAAGGAGGAGCATGAATGCTCGAACAGATCGATATGTTTGCAAAAGTCTCCAAGGACGGCGAAGCAGGCCGGACCGGATACGATGCTGACGACATTCAGGTGCTCGAAGGTCTGGTTGCGGTCCGCAAACGGCCCGGCATGTATATCGGCAGTACGAGTTCTTCGGGACTGCACCATCTAGTATGGGAAATCGTGGATAACGCCGTTGATGAGCATTTAGCCAAATTTTGTTCCAAAATTGATATTACATTGCGTAAGGACGGTTCGGTTACTGTCATTGATAACGGGCGGGGGATCCCGACCGGAATGCACAAAACGGGAGTGCCGACGCCGCAGGTTGTGTTTACGATTCTGCATGCAGGCGGTAAATTCGGCGGCTCCGGCTACAAGAAATCGGGCGGGCTGCACGGCGTAGGCGCTTCTGTCACCAACGCCCTGTCCGAGTGGCTGGAGGTTGAGATTTACCGTGACGGTAAAACCCACCGCCAGCGGTTCGAATACTGGGTGGACAAGAGCGGCAAGGAGCATGTAGGCGAGCCTGTAACCGGCCTCGAGATTCTCGGCAATACGAACAAGACCGGTACGAAGATCACCTTCAAGCCGGATATTCGCGTCTTCGCAAACGGCATTGCCCTGAACTACGATACGCTTGCCGAACGGGTTCAGGAGATTGCCTTCCTGAACTCGGGTTTGCGGATTACCCTGAATGACGAACGCAGCGGACGCCAGGATGAATATTTCTATGAAGGCGGCGCAAGCCAGTTCGTGCAGTTCCTGAACGAAGGCAAGGATACGCTGCATGACGTCATCCACTTCAGTTCGGAGAAGGATGAGATCGAAGTTGAAGTAGCTCTGCAGTATAACGCTGGTTATACCGAAACGCTGGCTTCATTCGTCAACTCTATTCCTACCCGCAGCGGGGGAACTCACGAAACCGGGTTCAAGACCGCCTATACGCGCGTAATGAATGAGTACGCTCGCCGGACGCAGCTGCTGAAGGAAAAGGACAAGAATCTTGAAGGCAACGATCTGCGTGAGGGTATGATGGCCGTCATAAGCATCAAGATGGCTGAGGTTGAATTCGTCGGCCAGACCAAGGATCAGCTCGGCAGCGCTTCTGCCCGCAGCGCCGTCGATTATATCGTGGCCGAGAACATGGCCCGCTTTCTTGAGGAGAACCCGCAGGTCGCCCAGAGTCTGCTGAAGAAGTCGATTCAGGCCTCCAAGGCCCGTGAAGCAGCGCGCAAGGCGAGAGATGAGATCCGCAGCGGCAAGAAACGCAGCGAGAGTTTAAGTCTAGGCGGCAAGCTGTCTCCGGCCCAGTCGAAGGATGTTACACGCACCGAGCTGTTCATCGTCGAAGGGGATTCCGCCGGCGGATCAGCCAAACAGGGCCGTGATTCCAAGATTCAGGCGATTCTGCCGCTCAAGGGCAAGCCGATGAATCCGGAGAAGGCGAAGCTGCTTGATATTCTGAAGAATGATGAATACAAGGCGATTATTTCGGCGATTGGTGCCGGGATCGGCCCGGATTTTGCCGTTGAGGACAGCAATTATTCCAAAATCATTATCATGACTGACGCCGACACGGACGGCGCACATATTCAGGTACTGCTGCTGACCTTCTTCTACCGTTACATGAAGCCGCTGATTGATGCCGGCAAGGTCTTCATCGCCCAGCCGCCGCTGTACAAGCTGACCCGCAAATCGGGCAAGCTGGAAACCGTGCGCTATGCCTGGAGTGATGAGGAGCTGCAGAACTACCTGAAGGAGTTCGGCAAGAATTTCGAGCTTCAGCGTTATAAGGGGCTAGGCGAGATGAACCCCGAGCAGCTGTGGGAGACAACGATGAACCAGGACACCCGGACCCTGCTCCAGGTGCAGATCGAGGATGCCGCCAAGGCCGAGCGCCGCGTCTCCACCCTGATGGGGGACAAGGTCGACCCGCGCAAGCGCTGGATTGTTGAGAACGTCGATTTTACGGAGATAATCGAGTAGAAGCGGCCGGTCAGCGGCTGTTCTGCTCTGCAGTTTACGGCGGGATGAACGTTTAACCCGCCTTTACGTTACACATGCCGCAGATTGTGTGCGGCATGGATTTTAGCGGAAGTGACGATTGCTTCCGTGATTGTTGATTTTGGTGATCCGCGTGCGGAGCTGGCGGAATTTGTTCTGTAGGAGCGTTAGCATACGTTTAAATTCAAATTTCAAATGTACAATATAGATTGATTCTGAAAAAATATATTTAGGTAAAGGTGACGGCGGGGAATTTTGGAACTGTAGGAGCGGTAGCGACCGCCTTTGTCTGCGGATTTCTACCGCCAAAAGCGGTTATAATCAGGAAATCTGCAGACAACAGCGGCCGGAAGTCCAAATATTCTCTGGAGTCACGGCGGAGCCCTAAATAAAAAATCTCAGGTTCAATCTATATTATTGAATTATTTGAATTTTGTAAGTTGCAGCGACCAAGAACAAGCCAGCCTGCGAAGCCCCACGTGAATCACTGAATCAAATGCTCGGATAGATTGAGGAACAGAAGGTGAGCCAAGTGAGCAGTTTATCAGAACAATTTTCGCCGGCTTTTCTGGAAGAGGTCGTCGGTGACCGCTTTGGCCGGTATTCCAAATATATTATTCAGGACCGGGCGATTCCCGATGTACGGGACGGGCTGAAGCCCGTGCAGCGCCGGATACTGTATGCCATGTACGACTCGGGGAATACCCCGGACAAGCCGTACCGCAAATCCGCCAAAACCGTCGGGGACGTTATGGGTAACTACCACCCCCATGGTGACTCCTCCATCTATGACGGTATGGTCCGTATGGCCCAGCCATGGAAAATGGGACATGTCCTGGTAGACGGACACGGCAACTGGGGCTCGATGGATGATGACCCGGCGGCTGCGATGCGTTATACCGAGGCCCGCCTGTCGCCGATTGCGATGGAGATGATGCGGGATATCGAGAAACGCACGGTCCTGTTCAAGGACAACTTTGATAATACCGCGAAGGAACCCGTAGTGGTACCGTCACGTTTTCCGAACCTGCTGGTCAATGGAACAAGCGGGATTTCCGCCGGCTTTGCGACCGAGATTCCGCCGCATAACCTGCGTGAAGTCATCGACGCCTGTATTGCCGTCATGCAGAAACCGGATATTTCGCTGGAGGACATCATGACCTTTATCAAAGGTCCCGATTTCCCGACCGGTGGTACGATCATGGGCGGCGACGGTATTATGGATGCTTACCGCACCGGCAAAGGGCGGATTTACCTGCGCTCCAAGACCGAGATCGAAAACTTACGCGGCGGCAAGCAGCAGATTGTCATTACCGAGGTACCGTTCCAGATCGTGAAATCGCGCCTGGTCACCTCGATGGAGAATATCCGGCTGGAGAAGAAGATCGACGGCATCGCGGAAGTCCGCGATGAGAGCGGCCGGGAAGGCCTGCGCATTGTGGTCGAGCTGAAGAAGGATGCCGATGCCCAGGGCGTTCTTGCTTACTTGCTCAAAAAGACTGATCTTCAGGTCACGTATAACTTCAACATGGTAGCGATTGTGAACAAGGCGCCGCAGCAGCTTGGCCTCAAAGCGATTCTGGAGGCTTATATCGCCCACCAGCGTGAGGTGGTAACCCGCCGCACCCAGTTTGACCTGGAGCGGGCAGAGGACCGTGCACATGTGCTGGAGGGACTGGTCAAGGCGCTTAATATCCTGGACGAGGTCATTGCGGCAATCAAGGCTTCCAAGAACCGCCAGGATGCCCAGAACAACCTGGTCTGGATGTTCGGCTTCAGTGAGCGCCAGGCAGATTCGATTCTTACCTTGCAGCTGTACCGCCTGACGAATCTGGAGATTCATTCATTGCAGAAAGAACTCGATGAAATGATGGCCCGGATCAACACATTGAACGGTATTCTGAACAGTGACAAGAAGCTGATTGCCGTTATCCGCAAGGAGCTGCTCGAAATCCGCGATAAATACGGCATTGACCGCCGCTCGCTGATTCAAGGCGAAGTTGAAGAATTGAAGGTCAGCCTTGAAGTGCTGGTTAACGCAGAAGATGTGCTAGTAGCGCTGTCAGCCGATGGTTATATCAAGCGGACCGGCATGCTGTCCTTTACCCGCTCCGGCGGTGAACGCAATGCTTCCGGGGTCAAGGACGGCGATCATATCGTCAGGCTGCTCGACCTCAATACCCGGGACAGCCTGCTTGTCTTTACCCGCAAAGGCCAGTACTTCCTGCTTCCGGTTCACCAGATACCGGAATTTAAGTGGAAGGAGCCGGGGACGGCCATTGTCAATGTCATCAGCCTCGCCAAGGGTGACAGCGTTGTAAGCCTGCTGCCGGTGGGCAATCTGGACGATCCGCAGTCCAGCCTTGTATTTGTTACCCGCAAGGGCCAGGTGAAGCGTACGGAGCTCAAGGAGTATTCTACCAGCCGTTCAGGTGCTGTAGCCGCCTGCAAGGTTGCTGAAGGCGATGAGATCATTACCGTAGCGCTCAGCAGCGGGGACAAGGACATTGTGCTGGTGAGCCGTGATGGAATGTGCATCCGTTTCAAGGAAAGCGAAGTGAACCCGATGGGCCGTGTGGCCAGCGGGGTGAGAGGCATTCAGCTGCGTGAAGGTGACGAATTGGTCTCCTGCTTCTGGGTAAGTGAGGATGAGGGAGAGATCCTTGCAATTACGGATATCGGTTACGCCAAGCGAAGCCTGCTGGTAGATTACCCTTCCCAGAGCCGCGGCGGCAAGGGGATGCCGACCTTTGAGTTCAAGGAAGGCAAGCGTGTTAAACCGAACGGCAGCCGGATCGCCGGCGCGTTCCACTGCAAGGAGCCGCTGGAGCTGGTGGCCATTACCCGTGACGGGCTGGTACACACCTTCTCATCCGAATCGGCACCGCTTGGCGAGCGGCGTTCCACAGGCAAGGCAATAGTTACAGTGGAGAAGAAGGATGAGATTATTACGCTTTTCCCGGCCATTAAATAACGGAATAAAGCCGGTGAAGATGATCTAAATGATAACGGCGCATGTGCAGCTTTTTTGGAAGCTGAGACATGCGCCGTTTTATTTTTTCAAATGCTGCAGGCAGGTCTTCCGGGCTGTTTCAGAATTATTTTTTTGTTTAGCAGGAAATGGAATTTATTTCTCGAAAATGTAGATATACCTTATTGAGATCCGCAGGGAAAGGAAGGAATAAGTGTGCACTCCTCTGAATTCAGTAAAATCTGGCACAAAATCTTAAAGGACTACAAATTACATATGGACAGCAACCTTGCCCCTACACTGACTGATGCCCAGCTCACCGTATTAGAACTGCTGCAGGAAAGAGATGCGATGAAGCCTTCTGATCTGGCGCCTCATCTGGCGACCAGCCCGGCGGCAGTAACGATGCTGCTTGACCGGATGGAGAAGAACGGACTGATCGTACGCGAACGCGATGCGGCAGACCGGCGGATTGTCTGGGTGAGCATTACCGAGGTGGGACGGAAGGAAGCAGCGCGCGGATTAAAGGTGCGGAGTGATTTTTTCGCCGAAGCGCTCAACCCGATTTCATCGCATAACCAGCAGCTTCTGCTGTATCTGATGGGGAAGATGGCGGTAGCGCCGGCGCCTGAAAGCATGACACCGTAAACTCAGCTTGGGCGTGATTGATAGCGCCAAGCCCTCAAATCAAACAGGCCATCCTCAGCGGATGGCCTGTTTCTGCACCTGCTGCGGCCACAGATCCCATGGATGGGCCTGCGGGGGCAGCGAGAGGAGTTCTATATCATCTTTGCTAACAGGGTGCGGGAAGCCGACAACAGCCGACCAGAGGGCGATCTGCTGTCCCGGACGGTTAACGGCAGCACCGTATTTCTGGTCTCCGAACAGCGGGCAGCCGATCCCGTTCAGCTGCACACGAATCTGGTGCGAGCGTCCGGTAAGCAGATCGATCTTCAGCAGGCTGTAGCCTTCTGCGGTGCCCAGCACAGTATAGTCAAGAATAGCTTCCTTGCCGCCGGGCGTGCCTTTGCGGACAATGGAGACGGTGTTGCTCTTCGCGTCCTTAAGCAAAGTGTTGATCAGCCGGCCCTGGGAAGCAGGCGGCTTGCCGTGGACGACGGTCAGGTACACCTTGCGGAAGGCATGGGTGCGGACGCTGTCCGACAGCCGAGAGGCTGCCTTGGAGGTCTTGGCGAAGATCATGGCGCCGCCAACCGGGCGGTCCAGCCGGTGCACAAGCCCCATGAAGACATTGCCGGGCTTGTTATACCGTTCCTTGATATCCTCCTTGAGCAGGCTCAGGAGATCAGGGTCGCCGGTGGCATCTTCCTGAACAGGAATATTCACCGGCTTCACAATGCCAAGCAGATGGTTGTCCTCGAACAAAATCTCAAAACGCGACTGTCCGCCGGACGGCCCTTCTCCTGTACCGGTATGCTGCATATTCATGGCTTACGCCTCCCAGCGGCCCAGAATTCCGCAAGGCAGGTTCATGCCGGAGGCTGTGATCGGCAGACCGATCTCGCCTGAGGTCAGCTTGCCGCCGTAACGCTTGCCCATGGTCATAGAGAGCATATTGCGCAGAACAGTCGGCGAAATGCCTGTGGTGTAGGAATTGATCAGCATGAACAGCGGTCTGTCGCTCATGATCTCCATACAGCTTTCAAGGAACGGATAGAGACTGGACTCCAGCTTCCACATTTCGCCCCCGGGTCCGCGCCCGTAGGACGGCGGGTCCATAATAATCGCATCGTATTTGCTGCCGCGGCGCTGTTCACGCTGAACGAATTTGAATACGTCGTCAGTGATGAAACGGACCGGACGCTCGCCGAGACCGGACAGCTGGATATTTTCTTTTGCCCACTGAACCATGCCCTTGGCTGCATCGACATGAACAACCGAAGCGCCTGCACTGGCTGCAGCGACAGTTGCTCCGCCGGTATAAGCGAATAGGTTAAGTACAGAAATCGGACGGTTTGCACCGGCGATCTTGTCCATCATCCAGCTCCAGTTCGCTGCTTGCTCAGGGAAAAGGCCCGTATGCTTGAAATTAGTCGGACGGAGGTGGAACTTCAGCTTGCCGTAGCTGATCTTCCAGTCATCCGGAATACTCTTTTTCATTTCCCATTGCCCGCCGCCGGAGGAGCTGCGGTGATAATGCCCGTGCACATCACGCCATTTGGCTGTTTCCTGGGCCAGCGGCCAGATAATCTGCGGGTCCGGACGGCGCAGGATAATGTCGCCCCAGCGCTCCAGCTTTTCGCCGCCTCCGGTATCAATAACTTCGTAGTCTTTCCAATCGCCTGCAATATACATCATTAATCCATCCTTCAAAAATTCATTTAGATTTTATTGTACAACATTTAACAGGGCGGCTACAAACAAAAAGGTTACGAAGCAGCGGCTATTCTCAGCTTACCCATCCTGTCTGCTTGCCATAATGCCCTAATCCAATAATAGTCAGGCTTTATATACAGTTATTGATTGTGTATGATCAGAGAAACGGGAAGCGGAAACAGGGATTATCACCGGGAAAAGGGAGAAGATGTCGTGTACAATCTCGCAGAGCTGTATTATCCGATCACGGCCAGACCGGGCGGGGCGGGGGAGTTTAGCCCGAGCAAGGCGCTGCGGCCTTATATCCGCTGCTATTGGGGCACTGTACCAGCACCGGAAGCCGATCCTGCCGGATGCTCAGCGTTGACGGACAAGCCGGACAGCCGCCAGGCGGCGCGGGAAATAATCATCCCTGATACCTGTATGGACATTATCTGGGAATGGGATACGGCCACAGGTGCTGCCGGCGGCGTATTTTGCGGGATCAATGATACTCCGTTTGAAGTGGACGGAGACGGACAGACTGCGGGCAGGCAACGTTTTGCCATCCGGTTTCATTTCTGGGCCGTGCATCTGTTTGCGGATGAACATCTCCGGGATGTGATGAATTTTTACGGCGAGGTTGACTGGTATTTCAGCTCCTTCCGCAAAGAGCTTGGGCAAAGACTGGCAGCAGCCCGGACACTAACAGAGCGGATCGCCTGGGCTGAAGAGTACCTGCTTCGCCGCCTGGATAATGCGGGCAATGTCAACAACGGGCTAATGAACGCGGTACATGCCCTTTTACAGGCAAAAGGAGTGAAGACAGTATCCGGACTCTCTGCCGAATCGGTCCTCAGCAGCCGGCAGCTTGAGCGGCTTTTCCGTGATTATATCGGTATATCACCGAAGCAGACAGCCGATCTGGTCAGATTTCAGAATGTGTGGCGTAATCTGTATTGTCCGACGCCGCAGTTCCGCAATATTCAGGATCTGGTCCATAGCTTCGGCTACAGCGATCAGTCCCATTTTAACAACAGCTTTAAGAGGTTTGCTGGCCGGACTCCGCGTGAAGCACTGGTGTATGCGGGAAAATGAATGTCGCATTTTTACAATACGGGGACTGGACAGGCGGTTAGAATGGATACAGTAGCCGGACAAGGCTGACAAACCTATATGAAAAGAGGGAGCTTTGCATGATCTCAGCATTTGAAGGTATTAATCTGTATACGAAGGACACCGCTGCTCTCGCAGCTTTCTATTCGGAGATTCTCGGCATTCCCGTTCCGTTCGAGGGATTCGGCAACAGCGACGGGGCAAAGATCGGCTTTGAGGGCGGACTGCCGGGAATTATCATCTGGGACGAGCATAAATGGGGCAAGCATACGACAGGCGTTGTCAATCTGGTATTCTCCTGCAGCAGCCTGGACGAGACCTACGCCGAGCTTAAAGCCCGCGGGCTTGATTGCGAGCCGCCGGTTACGATGGAATACGGGGGCAGGGAGATGAACTTCCGGGACCCGGACGGCAACGGAATTACTTTACTTGAAGGCGCATATTAAGCAGCTGATGTTTCTTCGCATATAGAATGTAAAAGAGGTAACCGGACAATGGCCAGACTGAAGGGCTGCTGTCCGGTTTATTATATGTTGACAATGAGAATCATTATCAAATAGAATAAGGGTAATTAATCCTGGCTTCAGGCACGTTCCGGGGCCGTTAAATACTTCATGCATAACTAGGGAGGACAGAATCATGGCTAAGGTGCTTGTGGCATACGCCAGCTTAACCGGTAACACGGAAGAGATCGCAGAACTGATCGCAGAGGGGATACGCCAGGCAGGCGGAGAGGCCGTATTGAAATCGGTAACCGACTGTAATGCGGATGAGATAAATAACTATGAGGCTGTACTACTGGGAGCTTATACCTGGGGAGACGGCGAGCTGCCTGACGAGTTCCTTGATTTCTATGAGGAGATGGATGAGCTTGATTTGGCCGGCTTCAAGGCAGCCGCATTTGGCAGCGGAGATACCGGTTATTCCATTTATTGCGGTGCCGTTGACCTGATTGTAGAAAAGCTGAAGGAGCGCGGGGCAGAAATCGTGCAGGAGAGCCTGAAGATTGAATACGGCCCGAACGCGGCGGAAAAGGATAGCTGCCGGAACTTCGGACGCCAGTTTCTTGAGACCTGCGCGGCGGTTTCTTAACCATGGGCGGCGCGGCAGGAACCATTGAGACGGTAAAAGCGGATACGCCGGCGGTACGGTACGCCAGGCTGAATGATTTTCGCATGGAGCATATCATGCTGGGCGGTGCTGAATCGCTAGCCGGAGGAGCAGCTTCCACCGGGCTTCCCCGCTGGAGGCAGCAGGTACAATACGCAATCGGCCACACGCTGAACGATTTCTACAGCCTGCAGCCTGCAGTGCGCCGGGAGACGCCGATCCAATTCCTGCTGGAGCGGCGCTGGCCGCTGAGGAGCAGTGCTTTTCCGTCGCTGATGCATTATTGGGATGTAAAAACGGCGGTAGGCGATGAGCTGATGCGGCTTGCACCGGTCAATCATACACATGAGATTCCTGTCATGCTCTATGAGCAGTGGCACACGCCCGTTCCGGAGCTTGCGGTCGAACTGGCAATGATCTTTCAGCTGGCCTGGAATTCGCAGCGCAGCGGCCGCTGCCTTAACATTCAGAAATTTATGGTGTCAGGCAATGAGGATGTAATTACGGGGTTCCTGCACATGGCCAATGTGTTCTGTCATAAGGCTTACGGGCAACCGGCGGATACGATCGAAATCTACTCGCTGCTGGAGAGCCGGAGGCATATTTTTGACGGGGCAGGCGTGCCGCTTGCTGAATCACTGGATTATGTGCGGCTCCTGTCCGTCTTTCTGGAGCAGGACAGAACAGCGGACAGGAATGTCAGTGTGGAGGAAGGCAGAAATGAGAAGAACGAGGCCGCCCTGGGCGGGTTCGGACTGATGTAATCTATACAGACAGAGTCTGATCTGAAAAGAAAGCCCCCTTCCTCCGGCAAATCTGCCGGAGGAAGGGGGCTTTGATCTGTTTAAATGGAGCCGGTGTACCGGTAATAGTCCTGCCTGTTCAGTACGACAAAGCCGCAGCTTTCATACAGCTTAAGCGCATTAGGATTGTCCAGGGCCACTTCGAGATTCACCCCGTTATAATTGCGGCTCTCCCGTTCTATCGTCTGCTGCAGCGCACTTCGTCCGACCCCGAGGCCCCGCAGCTTCTGGTCCACGGTGAAGCCGTAAATCCAGGTCTCATTGTTCTCGGTCCAGAGCCGCATTTTGCCGGCCGGGCGGCCGTCCAGCTCAATGATGATATGCTCCTGAAGCGCTTCATGCCGCTGCTCCTCGAACATTTCCGCGGCTTCTTCCTCAGTCACATCAAATCCCGCGCTGTCCAGCTGAATGAGAACTGAGGATTCGTCCTCACGGGCCGGGCGCAGCGTAACCGTTCCGGCAGCAGAGCTGGTTTCTCCTGGCCCCTGCAGGGCTGCCGCAGAATCCCACTTCATCTGGTATTCGGCGTGATCGAACACCAGAGGCAGAGTCTTCAGGAAGCCGGAGGCAGATGCCGAGGCCGCCGGGGCATTCAGCAGCAAGGTGGAGATGTTGCGCTTACGGATGTTATCCTGCGCAAGCTGCCAGAGTGAGTTAAAAATGCCTCTGCGCCGGAAACCCGGCCGGACCATACCGCACACCTCCATTTCGCCGCCGAAGCCGTACAGGCCGATGAAGCCGACCAGCTGCCCCTCCTCGTAGGTTACGAGGTATTCTGTTCCTCCCGTGTCCGGAGTATGGCGAAGCATATCCCAGTTCAGCTTCAGGGAAATTCCCTCATATTGCTCACAGCGCTGCTGGAGCTCTTCAATATCCTTTAATATATCCACAGAATTCAAATCCGTTTCCTCCTCAAGTTGAGCCTTAATACGCTTAGCGTTCTGCGTGCTCCCCCAAGGAAACGGCCCGCTTTATGATGCGCTTCCGTCTCCGCTGAGCACGTCCGAATATTCCTTGTGCCGTTCGAACTGCTTGGCGGCATAAGGGCATTCCGGAATGATTTTTACACCCGCTTCACGGGCCTTTTCCACTACTTCCCGTACCAGTTTCTCGGCAGTGCCTTGTCCGCGCAGCTCTTCCGAGACAAAGGTATGATCAACGATCCAGTTACCTGTAGCCTCTTCCAGCCTGTATGTAATCTCGGCAAGATCCTTATCTTCACCGGCAATATACAAACGGCCTTCACCTTGTTCAATTTGTCCCATATTCTTCACTCCTGCCTTATAATATGGCTTTATTTTACTATTCCAAATGACAAAAAGCGAGGTCTGGCAGCAAAAGGATGTTTACCCGGCGGCCAAACGGGGTTAATAAGAAACTAATCGGGCCTGTAGCTCTGTAGGCCTTGTTTCTATCCGCAAGCTTAATCAACAAAAGCACTATTCGACGCAGCTAAGCCGGCAGCATGGATATTCATGCTTTCCGGCGGCCCACTAAACTTGGCGAATGCTTTCGAAGCGGGTTTCGTCCGAAGAGACTCACGGAAGCTGAAGCTAACCAAACTACTAGGAGGAAATATCATGAATACTACAATTCGTCTGACTGAAAGATCCGGCTCGGCTTCCGCAACGCGGAACAAAGGCTTTGTACCGGTTGTCGTCTACGGTGCAGGTTCAGATACACAATCCTTTTCGGCAGATGCCAAGGCCATTACTGAAATTGTCGGCAAAAATCCCCGGGCGATCCTCAAGGTCGAGCTCCCGGATTCCGGCACCAAAAATGCTGTAATTGCAGAAATTCAGCGCCAGCCGCTCTCCCGCAAGCTGCTGCATGTTGATCTGCATCAGATTGATATGAAATCGGAGCTGGATACCAAGGTAGCCTTCCAGTTCACAGGCGATCCTGCCGGTGTAAAAGCTGGCGGCATCCAGCAGATCGAGCTGTACGAGCTGGACATCAGAACATTGCCGGATAAGCTGACGCCGACCTTTGAAGTGGACATCAGCAATCTTGAAATCGGGGACCAGCTGCTGATATCTGACCTGCCAAAGCATGAAGGCTGGGAGGTACTGACACCGGAAGACACGCTGATTGTGCGGATTTCGCCGCCGGTTGTGCATGAAGATCCGGCAGATAGCGAAGCTGCGGAGCAGCCGGCAGCTGTGGAGACTGCAGCAGACGAGGGTACAACAGAGGAGTAATCCCCGGCTAAACAGCAGGGTGACTAAGACTGGAATTTTATTGAAGGAGCAGGCAGTCTCTTTTGGGAGCTGTCGGCTCCTTTTTGCTTGCTATGAGTGTAATATAAAGCTAAGGTTACTGAGGGAAAATGTGAAGCAGTTGTTTTCGTTCCAGAAAAATCTCACTTTTCAATTCTAATTTTGTCATGTCACGGATTATTCAGCGAATACATAAAGGTTCAGGCAGGAGATGCTGTATTCTGGCAGAAGGGGGAGTGGCACGAAACCATTACATCCCATGGCCTGACTGCAATGGTAATCGAAAGTGAAGATATATCGCCATCCTTATTTATGGCTACTAAGTAAATAGAAGCTGGCTAGCGTAGATTGGATTCCCTGGGTGAACACTAGTAAAATAAACGGGAATGTACTATGAAATTCATTATGCGCGTATGGGAGGATAAATCAGATGGCTGATAAAGCAGAACTGGTTATAAACGCACGGGCAGTGCTGGGCGAAGGTCCGCACTGGAATGATGCAGACGGCAAGCTGTACTGGGTTGATATAGAAGGCAGGCAGCTGCGCAGCTATGACCCGGCGACAGGCAAGGAGCAGACGGTCACGTTAGAGCAGAGAATCGGTGCAGCCGTCCCGGACGCTGCCGGCGGCTGGATTCTGGCGCTTCAGCAAGGGATCTACCGGTATGACGGCAGCAATCCGGACCAGCTTGAGCAGCTGGCCGAGGTAGAGCCTGAGCTGCCGGGCAACCGGCTGAATGATGCCAAATGCGACAGCGCCGGCAGGCTGTGGTTCGGTTCGATGAGTATGGGCTCTGAACAGTCAGCTGGCAGCCTGTATGTGATGGAGCGGGACGGGAACGTGCGGCAGGTGCTGAGCGGGGTTGGCATCTCCAACGGTCTGGCCTGGGATGACCGGCTCGGCCGCATGTACTATATTGATTCCGTAACCAGAGCGGTGGATGCGCTGGATTTTGATCCGGATTCTGGTAAGGCTGATAACCGGCGGGCGATTATTCATCTGCCGGAGGGCAACGACGTTCCGGACGGGATGACGATTGACCGTGAAGGCATGCTCTGGGTCGCCCAGTGGGGCGGCAGCTGCGTGTCGCGCTGGAATCCCCATACTGGAGAGCAGATCGGCAGGGTTGAAGTGCCTGCGCTGAATGTAACCTCATGCACCTTCGGCGGTGAAGCGCTGGATGAGCTGTACATCACAACCGCACGCAACGGGATGAGTGAAGAAGAGCTGGAGCGCTGGCCGCTGACAGGCGGGCTGTTCCGGTTCAAGCCGGGTGTGCAGGGAATGGCGGCTAATATTTACCGCAGCCTAAGCTGATACTCCGTTTAAGCGGGGGAATCGGAACAAATGTATATGGGAGGCAAACTTCACAGCACAAAGCCCGCGACCTAACCGGCATCCGAGAATGTAAAGAGGTATTCACTATCTATCTCTATTCGACTAGAAGGACGGACAACGGCTAACGGACACCAGCGTCCTTATTTTGCGGTAAACCTGCTAATTCTGTTTCTAACGGACCCAGATGACGTTATTCGCGTCTGTTCAGGCTGGATACGGGCATTTCTCTCATAATAAAGGCGCTGGAGTCCGTTAGGCTTGAGAATTGCCAATTCTAGTTACATTAAGGGCTGCTGTGTCCGTTAGAGTACCCTTAATGACAAATTCAGTTGTGCGGGGCAGAAAGGGACTGCGGCACTGGACAGATGGCACTTTACCACTCACCTCAATCTGCGCCAAGCAGCTCCTCCAAAACTGCTCCTCCAAAACTGCCATTCCAGAGCTGCCTTTCCTTCAGAGCAGCACCAATCAGAAAAGGCCGGAATCCCCTGAACAGGAGACTCCGGCCTTTTTTCTATAAATTGATCTGCAGCCTGCATTGCTAAACTAGCTGGCAGCACACCTGGCAACACTATGCGGCAGGAGCATCACTCTTGGCTGCGGCGGAGGCTCTGCCTCTGGTCGAGACATAGCTGAACCAGGCACCGGCCAGAGCCATCACGGCCAGGACTGCGGACAGCCAGGGGATTGAGGTTAGGCCGAACGAATCGATCGCAGCCCCGCCGAGATAGGCTCCCGCCGCATTGCCCAGGTTAAGCGCAGAGTGGCTGGAGGTTGTGGCTAATAGCGGAGCTTTGTGCGCCAGATTCATAATCCGCAGCTGGATGCCCGGCATAATGCCGAACGCGGCAATGCCCCAGAGGAAGATGTTAATGACCGCCATTACAGGATGCTGGAGGGTTAAGGTCAGCAGAGAGATGACCACTGCCAGCACAGCAAAGTTGACCATCAGCGAAGGCATCAGCTTCCAGTCAGCCAGCTTACCCCCTACAATGTTGCCCAGCGTGACGCCCACCCCGAACAATACCAGAATCCAGGTCACACTCTGCTCGGCAAAGCCCGTAATACCCTGCAGCATTGGCGTAATGTACGTGAACAGCGAGAATAGACTTCCGCAACCGAGAGCGCCGGTGAGCAGGATCAGCAGCACCTGCGGATTGAAGAGGCCCCGTACCTGTTCACGCAGGTTCGCAGTTTCCTGCTGGACAATAACCGGAATGAACCGGATGATGCCGAATAATGAAATAATTCCAAGCACAGTAATGGCCCCGAAGGAAGCACGCCAGCCGAGCTGCTGGCCGATAAAAGTTCCGAACGGGACACCGATAATGTTCGCAACTGTCAGACCGGCCAGCACTACTGATACAGCACCGGCGCGTTTGTCAGGCTGAACCAGTCTCGCAGCGATAATGGTCCCCACACCCAGAAATGTGCCGTGTGCAAAAGCAGTAAATACACGTGCAGTAATCAGGAGCAGATAGGTGGGCGCAATCACGGACACCGCATTGCCTGTGATGAAGATGCACATCAGGATGACCAGCAGCTTTTTCTGCGGCAGCTTGTGGGTGAACACAGTAAGGATAGGCGCACCGATGGCTACACCAAGCGCATAGCTGGTAATCAGCTGGCCGGCTTGCGGTATGCTCACCCCAAGATCACTGGCGACATTGGGGAGCAGGCCCATAATGATGAACTCGGTCATGCCGATTGCAAAAGCGCCTAAGGTAAGGCAGAGAAGGGACAGCGGGAATCGGTTCTTCGCCTGCATGGATCCGGAAGGGTCATTGACTTTGTTAATATTCATGAGGCTTGCCCATCCCCGGCCCCGGCAGCGTTATCGGACCAGTCTTTGCATACATCAACCCATTCTTTTGCGCCCGAATACTGGGCAAGCTCCTCGCAGGTCAGCTCAATGGCTGAATTCGTACTGCCGCAGGCAGGGAATAAAGTGGTGAAGCGCTTCATGGACACATCCAGGTAAACCTCCAGCTCCCGGGCCAGACCAAACGGGCAGACACCGCCAATTTCATGACCGGTTTGCTCCAGAACCTCCTCCGGAGTGAGCATCCGCGGTTTAAATGCAAAGGTCTCCCTGAACTTTTTGTTATCTACCCTGGCGTCTCCTGCGGCTACAATCAAAATGGCGTTTTCGCCGGAACCGCGGAAGGACAAGGTTTTGGCAATCCGGGCCGGAATGACACCAATGGTGGCGGCAGCCATATCCACGGTAGCGCTGGAAGTGGTGAACTCCAGTACATCCTGTTCCCGATCAAAGGCGCGGAAATGTTCTTTTACTCTGGCAATAGACATAGCTGACACTCCTTTTTATAAATATTCATGAATTACAAAGATCTTTCATACATTTTCACGTTGCATTTCATTTTAACGGTTTTCAGCGGTTTGGGCAAAAGAAACCTGATGGATCATCCAATCTGTCCAGCCTGGAGAAGCATTTATTATGGGTAAAACCTGCTAACGGGGTGGGACAGATGGATATAAGTGAAATCAAAGGGGCATACGACTGCATCGTCAGCCTGGGCAGCTCCTGTGAACCGTTGGCTCATTTGCGCAGAAAGGGACTCAGAACCTTTTCTTCTCCGCTTGATCGGGTAGTTTCATTATCGCTTATGGATGTGAATAGGCTGCTCAGCAGACGGTTTGCGGGTTATATTGAGCTAGAGAATATGATGCCGGTCAAAGGAAATGCTGTATTTGTGGAGAATGAACGGGTCATGCCGGTCAAATCCTATTTTATGAAGGATTTTTATTACAATGTAATATCGGTTCACGATTTCCCGGTGCTTGACGGGCGGAGCGTTTGTGATCCTGGTAGTGAACGGGGTCGACGGGCTGGAAAGCGTGGTCAATAACGGGTGGGGCTACCCTGGCATCTGCTCGCTCAGCAGCCCGAACCGGGCAGGGGATAATAAGACCTGGGGTTATTTACTGGATGGCATCAGCCTGATGTGAGCAGAATTAGAATTTAGAGGCAAAAATGCCTCTGATTCCGTCCCGGCCGGTCGAGTAGAGGCATAATCCGCTATAGCAGCTTTTCGGTGCTCCGGATAACCTTTTGAAGCAGGGCTACAAGCGTGACAGATTCCTCCTCCGTCAGCTCGGCGGTCATTCTGGCATTATGCCCGTCCAATATTGACTGGAATTCAGGGGCAAAAGCCAGCGCCTTGGCAGTGGGGTACAGGTGAGACGAACGCCGGTCCTTGGGATCGGGCTGCCGTTCAATGTATCCCAGCTGCTCCAGGTGCTTGACCGAACGGGCGGTGGTCGCTTTATCGAATTTCATTTCACTTGTCATCTGGTCCTGGGTAATGCCGGGATTGCCGAGAATCAGCTTGAGGAAGCTGTGCTGCCCGCCGCTGCCAAGCCCGTAAGGCTGCAGCTCCCTGCTTAATATTTTGGTATTCTGACGCTGAAGATAGGCGATCAGCTTGCCGACCGGTTCTTTTTTCACTACGGACACCTCTTTGGATTAATGCGGCAGAACATTCCTGACAGAATTCCCGCCCTTGCCAAAAGTTTACCGTAAACTTGTTGCGTACGCAACTAAATTGCTGTACACTGGGTAATGCGGATCAGATTGTTGCGGACGCAACTAAATCTGAAAATTAAGGCAAGAGGGTGTTCGTTCATGAGTTCAATTCCTGCAACCTATCAGGAGGATGAGGCGATTCAGAAGAAGCGCTGGGTCATTCTGATCGTTCTTAATCTGTTTACATTTATGTCCACTCTGGACGGGAGCATTGTTAATATTGCCCTGCCAGTGCTGGTCAAGCAGCTCAATCTGCCTGTAGCCCAGGTCGAATGGGTCACAACCGGCTATTTAATGGCCATCTGCGCCGTCATTCTATTCTTCGGCAAGCTGGGCGATATGGCCGGCAAGATCAGGATTTTCAGAATCGGAACGGTCGTGTTTATCGTCGGCTCCTTACTCTGCGGCCTGAGTACCAATCTCCCGTTCCTGATTGTCTCCCGGGTCATCCAGGCGGTTGGCGCTTCAATGACGATGGCGAACAGCCAGGGGATTGTTACCGATATATTCCCGGCTAATGAACGCGGCAAAGCGTTGGGCCTGATCGGTACCTTTGTGTCGCTGGGCAGCATCGCCGGACCCAGTCTGGGCGGGATTATCGTGTCTACACTGGGCTGGGAATATATTTTTTGGGTCAACGTGCCGATTGGCCTGATTGCGATTGTACTGGGGACCAAGGTGTTGCCGAAGGATCTGATCCGGGTAAAATCCAAAATCGATCTCCCGGGCAGCCTGCTGTTCTCCTTTTTTATCATCACGCTGTTCGCAGGTCTGCTGCTCGGCCAGCAGTTCGGGTACAGTGACGGCCGGATTATTGCGGCGCTTGCTGCAGCTGCCGTCTCCTTTGCTGTTTTTCTGATGGTCGAGCTGCGCAGCTCCGCTCCTCTGCTGCAGCTGTCGCTTTTCAAAAACCCTTTATTTTCACTAAGTATCCTGTGTGCCTTTCTGGTCTTTGTCGCTAACTTCTGCTTCAACATCATCTCGCCGTTCTATGCGCAGAATATGCTGGGCCTGTCTCCGTTCTATGCCGGGTTCCTGCTGATGCTCTTCCCGATTTCGATGGTGATTATCGCGCCGCTCAGCGGGGCGCTCTCCGACAGAATCGGCTCCGAATTCCTAACCTTTGCCGGCCTGATTGTAATGGTGATCGCCCAGTTTGGACTGGCCCGGCTGCATGAAGGAAGCTCCGTCATACTGGTCGGATTGTGGATTGCCATGCTCGGGGTCGGCAGCGGGCTGTTCCAGTCGCCGAACAACTCGCTGATCATGAGCAAGGTACCGCGCACCCAGCTCGGCTCGGCCGGCAGTGTCAATTCGCTGGTCCGTAACGTCGGGATGGTGGTCGGGATTACCATTGCCACCTCGATCCTGTTCAACGTGATGAGCAGCAAGGCCGGATACCGGGTAACCGGGCTGGTTGCCGGCCGGCCGGATATTTTCCTCTCGGGAATGCATGTTGTGTTCATGACCTCCTCGGCGATTTGTCTTGTATCGGCACTGCTGACAGGCTGGCGGATGATCACGATCCGCAAGAGCAAACGGGCCCGGGCTTGAGGCAGAAGCTCACCGGGGCAGGCCCGCAGAGGGCTGCTTCAACGGTTCACGGCCGTCTTCACCGCGCATGATGTGAGCGGTATGCTGGCGCTGCTGACCTCGCGCAGAGTGCATACCGGATGAGAAGCTGGGAGGCTGCCATCGAAAGCATTAACGGTGAGCCCAACCTGGTCTATAGACAGCAGGGGGAGGTCATCATAAAAGCGCCGCCCGCCTAATACTAGGGGGCGGCGCTTTTTGGCCTGAGCTTTAGTTCTTGAAGCTGTGGATCGGGGCAGGAATCCGGCCGCCGCGGTTAACGAACCCGGCGCAGTTGAACGGATTGACGGCCATAACCGGAGCGTAGCCGAGCAGGCCGCCGAATTCGACCATCTCGCCGACTTCCTTGCCGATTACCGGTATCACACGGACAGCGGTCGTCTTATTGTTGACCATGCCGATTGCCGCTTCATCAGCGATAATGCCGGAGATTGTTTCCTTGCTGGTGCTGCCCGGAATGGCGATCATATCAAGGCCGACCGAGCAGACGCAGGTCATTGCTTCCAGCTTCTCCAGCGTCAGCGCTCCGCGCTGTACAGCCTGGATCATCCCGTGATCCTCGCTGACCGGGATGAAGGCTCCGCTTAATCCGCCGACATAGGAGGAGGCCATAACGCCGCCCTTTTTGACATTGTCGTTGAGGATGGCAAGCGCCGCTGTAGTGCCCGGAGCCCCGGCTTCCTCCAGGCCCATGACCTGGAAGATCTCGGCGATGGAATCCCCGATCAGCGGGGTAGGTGCCAGTGAAAGGTCGATGATGCCAAATGGCACGCCGAGGCGCTTGGAGGCCTCCTGGGCCACGAGCTGGCCGACCCGGGTTACCTTGAAGGCCGTCCGCTTGATTGTCTCGCAGAGCGTTTCAAAATCCTGTCCCTTTACTTCCTCCAGAGCCCGCTTGATTACACCGGGTCCGCTGACACCGACGTTAATGACACATTCGCGTTCACCCACCCCGTGAAAAGCACCTGCCATGAACGGGTTATCCTCGACCGCGTTGCAGAACACAACCAGCTTGGCGCAGCCGATCGAGTCGCGGTCCTTGGTGCGCTCTGCAGTCTGCAGAATAATGTCACCCATCAGCTTGACGGCATCCATGTTGATCCCGCTCCGCGACGAGCCTACGTTGACGGAAGAGCAGACCCGTTCGGTTCCAGCCAGTGCTTCGGGGATGCTGTCAATCAGAATACGGTCGCCTTTGGTGCAGCCCTTCTGCACGAGTGCGGAGAATCCGCCGATAAAGTTAACACCAACCTCTTTGGCGGCCTTGTCCAGAATTTCTGCAACCGGCACATAGGAATTCGTATGTACAGCGCCTGCGGCAATGGAGATCGGAGTTACAGAAATGCGTTTGTTGACGATCGGCACGCCGAACTGCCGCTCCAGATCTTCACCGGTCTTGACCAGCTTCTCGGCGGAACGGGTGATTTTATCATATACATTCTGGTTGAACACGCGCATATCGGTATGCGAGCAGTCCATCAGGCTGATTCCCATCGTAATGGTGCGGACATCCAGATTCATTTCCCGGATCATCTGATTCGTTTCCTGAACTTCAACACGTGATATCATTGTCTTAGTCTCCTTTGGCTGCTAGATGCGGTGCATAATGTTGAAGATATCCTCATGCTGGAGCTTGATCTCCACCCCGATATCCTCACCAACCTGCTGCAGGTCCAGGACAATCTCCTCAAAAGACTTGCTCGGCGCGGAAATGTCGACAATCATCATCATGTTAAAATAGTCCTGAACAATCGTCTGGGAAATGTCCAGAATGTTCAGATTGTGTTCAGCAAGGTACGTACAGACTCTGGCGATAATTCCTACTTTGTCTTTTCCCAGTACAGTAATAATTCCCTTCAATGAAAAAGCCTCCTATTTAATACTAGTCTATTCATCGCCGCATTAACGGGATGAACCGTTTTAATTATTATCACAAATGCCGGCACACTCATCAACCAAAGGTTTTTTGTCGGTTTGATTACATTTTTGATCTTGACGCTGTTATTCTTTAGAATAGTGTTGACAGTATATGAAAAAAATGATCAACTGACAGTTTGACAGTACGTTTAAAGGAGTAATCATGACAACGAGAAAATATAAAGAGCTGGTGGAGCAGCGGACAAGGCAGACTCTGGAAACGTGGTCGGGGCAGCAGTCAGTCGGAGAGCGGGAGATTTACCGTTTTTTGCATAATCTGAAAGGAACCGCGGGCACGGTCGGTTTGGACCGGGTAGAGCGGTTTGCGGGCAGCGCGCTGCTGTATTTCTCGGATCACAGTGATAAAGTCTGGCTGGAGGCGGAATGGCGCGAGGTGTTATATCCTTTGCTCGGGCTGTTCGGCGGAGACGAGTCAACCGGTGCGGTGCCGGATCCCGTTCATGATATCAGTCTTTCTATCGGCGCAAGCCAGCAGAAGTATGAAATTCTGCTGATCGATGACGATGTGGAGCTTGTTGCCTTTTTAAGAGAATCCCTGGAACGTCATTCCTATTATGTGAATATAGCGATGTCTGCCGAGCGCGGGCTCAAGCTGTTCTATGAGAGCCGGCCTGATATGATTCTGCTGGACATTCTGCTGCCGGACCAGAGCGGAATAGATGTGCTGCACCAGATAATCGGCAAGGCTACACAAGAACGGATTCCGATCATTATCATCAGCGGCGAGCATTCCAAGGACATCCAGTTGTACGCATATTCATTGGGTGTAATGGATTATGTACCCAAGCCGGTGGACATCGACCTGTTCCTGATGCTGATCAAGAACCGCTTTGAGCTGAAAAAGGAGTGGCAGAAGTCGATTATTATAGATGAGCTGACCGGCGCCTATAACCGCAAGTTCTTTAATCAGACGATGAAGCAGCTGATATCTGACTTCAGGCGGACGGAGCGGACCTTTTCCCTGGCTCTGCTTGATCTGGATCATTTCAAGCAGATTAATGATACGTACGGCCATCTGATAGGGGACGAGGTGCTTCAGACTTTTTCCGAGCTGGTACGGGGCTCCATCCGTGTAGAGGACACCTTCTGCCGCTATGGCGGGGAGGAGTTTGCACTGTTTATGCCTAATACACCGGCCGCTTCCGCGCTTACAGTAATTGAACGGATCCAGAGACAGTTCGCTGATATGAAGTTTCAGGCCAAGCAAGAGCTGTTCCATGTCACCTTCTCGGGTGGAATTACAGAGATCCGGGCTTCCCGGGATAATCCTGAGGAGCTGATCGAGGACGCGGACCAGGCATTGTATGCCAGCAAGCATGCGGGAAGAAACCAGACAACCCTGCATGATGATTACCTGCCGGTAGGCAAGGCAGAGAAGGTACTTAAGGTCATTATGGTTGATGATGATGCGCTGATCCGCAAAATTGTTGTCAAGCAGTTCATGGATTGGAAACCTGCGAATATCTCCAGGGTTGAGGTGAGCAGCTACGAAAGCGGAGTGAAATTCCTACAGTCCAACTGGTATTGTGCCGATGATAAATATATCGTCCTGCTGGACGGCATCCTGCCGGAGCTGGATGGGCTGGAGGTGCTGGAGCAGCTCCGCAGCAGCTATCCGGAGGAAAACCTCCTCGTGGTCATGCTTACAGGCCGCAATGATCAGCAGGATATTATCCATGCGCTGCAGATGGGGGCGGATGATTATATCATCAAGCCGTTTCACCTGCCCGAGCTGCTGATGCGGGTCGAGCGGCTGGTACACCGGTTTTTATTTTAAGCAAAGCAGCGGCTGTGCAAATTGAAAGGTGAGAGAAAGATGCAAAAGGTACTAATTGTCGATGATGAAGATGTTCTGCGCATGCTGATTGAGGACACGCTTGAGGATCTTGAGGAGGTTGAACTTCACACAGCCGAGAACGGACGAGAGGCGATGACCAAGTTGTCAATGAACGAATTCGATCTGGTCATCCTGGATTACATGATGCCGGAGCTGACCGGGATCGAGGTGCTGGGCCTGCTGAGTGAAGAGGTGAAGGCGGCTACCCCGATCCTGATGCTGACTGCCAAGGCGCAGGAGGGTGACCGGAGCAGGGCGAGAGATGCGGGTGCCCGCTATTTCATGCCTAAGCCGTTCAGCCCGATGGAACTTCTGCAGATTGTGGAGGGGATTCTGGGTGATCAGAAGAAGCATTAGTAACATGAGTATCAAAAAGAAATTTTTCCACATCATTGCCGGTCTTATTACAGTGGTATTACTGACGGGAATTGGCCTTTTTATTTATATACATGCCGAACAGACACGCATGATCCATAACCAGGAGGTTCTTCAGAACAAGGCGGATACCATTAATGAGATGGCGGTTACGCTGAACGATGTATTTTTCCGGGTCAGAGGTTACAGTCTGCTTAAGAGCAGCACTGAGCTTCAGCAGGCTTACGATTCGCTGGATAAGCTCAGAGACGTGCTTGAGGATTATTCCGCGCTGAAGCTTTCCCCTGAGGAGGCCAGCTTCAGGGAGCAGCTGGCCACGTTTGTTGACCAGTACCAGAAAGTGACCCTGCTTAAGGCGATCGGCTTCGTCGAGCAGGATGATTATACAGGCCTGCGTGCACTGGCAGCTGAAGGCAATACCCAGGCGGTGAATGAATTTCTGGTGTATACCAAGCAGTACAACATGCGCTCTGACAAGCTGCTGAGTGATATGTTCGACCATTCCCTGAAGCAGGCCAATGAAATCACGCTGCTCACCTTCGGCCTCAGCACGCTGCTGCTTCTGCTTTTCACACTGATGATCTGGCGGATTCTCAAAATCCTCATTGATCCGATTGTCAGACTGGAGGAGGCTACCAATTCGCTTGCTGCCGGAGAAGCGGTAATGATCGGCAAGCTTCATAAGCAGGATGAGATCGGCCGGCTATATGAGGCCTTCCTTAATATGGCTCACAGCATTCAGGATAAAGAAGAAGAGCTTATGATGCAGAATGAGGAACTCCATGCCCAGCAGGATGAGCTTCAGGACCAGCAGTTCAGGCTGGAACGCTCTTTAAGCGAGATCGAGAGCATGATGAAGGCGCTGGATCAGTCGTCCGCTGTGGCCATCCTCTCACCTAAAGGGATTTTTACGTATGCCAATGCGAATATGAGTGAATATACGGGCTATAGGAACCCTGAGCTGATCGGTTTTACCTTCCGGCTGCTTGATCTGAAGAATATAGAAGCTGCCCGGATCCAGCAGATTGTCGGCAAGCTAAGCACAGGTAGCGTATGGTTCGATGAGGTTCAGCTGGGCATGAAGAACGGTACTCCTGTCTGGCTGCACATGACCATTATGCCTTATCTGAATGATGAGGGGCAGGTCTACCAGTACATTCTGATAGCCAACAATATTACCTCCATGAAAAATGTCCAGCAGAAGCTGGCGGAGACGCTCAAAAATACGGAGCAGACCAAAATCATGCTGGAGCGCAGTAATCAGCTGAATCATGACATTACCTATACACTCGATAAACAGGAATTTGCCGAGAAATTCATCGAATTCATGAACCGCCAGTATGCCTTTGACTCCAGTGTGTTCTTCCTGGTAAAGGACCAGATTACAGTGGTCAAGGGAGTTCCCAAGGAGAATGTTGACCGTTATCTGGGCAGTGAGAGCGGCAACATGCTCTACCGGATGCAGACAGAGAAATCTTATATAACCAGACGGCCGGCTACGTTACGGGAGCAGGGAATCGCTCCTGAGCCGGTGCTCTCCTACGATTATTACTCCACCGTTGTAAATGCCCAGGATGAAGTGCTTGCTGTATTCTGCGGTACACGGATCGGACATTCTTTCAGCGATGAGGAAATCAACGAAATCCAGGGTATGATGAACCGGGTGGGCCTGGCCATCGAGCGGCTGTTCATGTATGAGGAAATCGAGCACGGCCGCAGGCTGAACCGCGATATTGTCAATAATGTCAACGAGGGAATCCAGTTTGTCCAGATGGACGGCGGCATGCTGCAGATGAACCAGGCACTTGCGCAGTTGTTTGACTATCATGAATGGTCCGAAGGCGACCTGATTCCGCTGGAAGGCTGGAGCGGGCATTTCACACGGATGGTCAATGAATCGGAAGAGCTGGAGCAGTTCTACCAAAAGGCAATGTCCGAGCATTTTATTGAATCCAGCTCCATGAAGTATTCCATCGGTAAAGATCCGCTGAAGCATGTGGATATGTATGCCCTACCGGTATTCCGCCGGAAGACGCGCTTCGGGACACTGTTTGTCCACCGTGACATCACCCGCGAATACGAGCTTGATCTGATGAAATCTGAGCTGGTCAGCACAGTCAGCCATGAGCTGCGGACCCCGCTGTCGAGCGTGCTGGGCTTCACCGAGCTGCTGCTGTCCAAGACAATGAAGCCTGAGAAGCAGCTGAAATATCTGGAGACCATTCACCGGGAAGCCCAGCGGCTGACCGATCTGATCAATGATTTTCTTGACCTGCAGCGTATGGAGTCAGGCTCCCAGCAGTATAACCAGCAGCCGCTTAATCTCAAAGAGCTTGTCATGGGCGTTATTGACCAATATAAGGTCGGCGGCACTCATGCTTTCCTGTTTGAGGACGAGGCCCACAACGCCGAGGTTGAGGTGGACCGGGATAAAATCATTCAGGTGATGACCAATCTGCTCAGCAATGCGATCAAGTTTTCCCCAGGTGCCAGTGAGATCAAGGTTTCCCTGCACAACGAGGCGGAGCGGATTATCGTGCAGATTCAGGATCACGGTCTGGGCATTCCCAAGAACCAGATCGGACAGCTGTTCCAAAAATTCAGACGCGTTGACAACAGCGCCTCCAAACGGATCGGCGGAACCGGTCTGGGCCTTGCGATCTGCAAGGAAATTATCGAGAAGCAGAAGGGCTCCATCGGCATCGAGTCGGAGGAAGGTGAGGGCTCGACCGTATGGTTCAGTCTTCCGGTCCTGCATTCACCCGGCAGCCGCCATGAAGACGAGCCGGTTAAGCTGAGTCCCGGCAAGGATCAGAAGTCGAACGTAATGATCGTAGAGGATGATTACAGCCTGTCCCTGCTGCTGTCTGAGGAGCTGAAGGGCAAGGGCTTCCGCGTAACCCACCATTTTCATCCGCAGCAGGCTTTTGAACAGGCGCTCAAGACACCGTTTGTAGCCATCGTTGTGGATCTGATGCTGGGAGAGGAGCTGGACGGCTGGGATTTGATCCGGATGCTAAAGGACGACGAGCGCACTGAGCATGTCCCGATTGTCATTTCTTCCGCGCTGGATAAGACGGACAAGAATATGATGGACAACGTGGAGAAATATCTGACCAAGCCTTACCCGCCGAATGAGCTGACAAGCACCCTGCAGGAGATTGTGAATATCAGGCAGGGAACCGGGGAAGTGCTGTTTCCGGACAGTGAGCATACAGGCGAACAGGATTAACAAATGGATGCCGGCAAGCTCGGGATTCCGGTTTCCTGCAGAACGGACGTTATCTTTTACTTGGATAGCGTACGTTTTTTTTTATGTTTTCAGTATCCATGAAAGGCCCCGCTTTTGGGGTTAATAAAAAAGCTTGCCTTATAGTGGACTCTAAGGGGTATAGTGGAAAATGTATTGCGGACAACCATTAAGGGATTAAAGGGAGGAAATACGAGTGAAGTACAGTTATTTGGGTAAATCAGGCCTTAAGGTCAGCCAGCTCTGTCTCGGCACGATGAATTTTGGCCCGGAAACCGAAGAGAAGGATGCTTTCCGGATTATGGATGCCGCGCTGGATGCGGGAATTAACTTTTTTGATACGGCCAACGTTTACGGGGGCCAGGAACGCCGCGGCTGGACGGAAGAAATTATCGGCCGGTGGTTCAAGCAGGGAGGCGGACGGCGCGAGAAGGTCGTGCTGGCGACCAAAGTGTACGGGGATATGTTCGATGAGCTTGACGGGCCTAATTCCGGCGCAGGCTTGTCAGCCTATAAAATCAGACGTCATCTGGACGGCTCACTGAAGCGTCTGCAGACCGAGCATATTGAGCTGTACCAAATGCATCACGTGGACCGGAATGTATCCTGGGATGAGCTGTGGAGCGCATTCGAGAATGCCATTGGCCAGGGAAAAATAGATTATATCGGTTCCAGTAACTTCGCCGGCTGGCATATTGCTGCTGCCCAGGCCCAGGCCAAAGCGCGCAATTTCCTTGGCCTTGTCTCGGAGCAGCACCTGTACAATCTGCTGGAACGGACGCCGGAGCTTGAGGTTCTGCCTGCTTCGCAGGAGCTGGGCCTTGGCGTTATTCCGTGGAGTCCGCTGGCTGGAGGGCTGCTGGGCCGCAACGCGCTGGCTAAGAGCGGCGTACGTAGCGCCCGTTCAGACAAGCTGGAGCAGAACCGCAGCAAGCTGGAGCAGTTCTCCGCGCTCTGCAAAGAGCTGGGCGAGCATGAGGATCAGGTTGCCCTGGCCTGGGTGCTGGCTAATCCGGCGGTAACAGCCCCGATTATCGGGCCGAGAACGATCCAGCAGTTTGAGGACTCTCTGCACGTTACCGAAATCGCGCTGGATGAGGACACCATGAAGAAGCTGGATGAGATTTTCCCGGGTCCGGGCCGTCCGGCACCTGAGGCTTACGCGTGGTAACCAGCAGGTTATCATTGGTTATTGGAATAATATAGACGGGCTACTGACCAATCCTGAGGCCAATTGATTTGTCCGGGTGCAGTGCAGCAGTAGTTGTGAACAGCAGAACAGCGGCTTCCCGTTAACAGGGAGCCGCTGCTTTGTGTTGATGTCGTGCAGACGCCAAGCAGGAAGGAAGGAAGGAAGGAAGGGCAGTTTCCATAGCGCACAGGGATGCACAGAATGCCTCTGAAATCGCCAAAAGACTGCGGGAGGCGGAAATGAGAGGCAAAAATGCCTCTGAAATTACCGCAAGCCTGCCCTTCACCCTGTGGCTCTAGTGTGAGACCGAGGAGATGACAGCCAGCTCTCCTTCTTCCGTAATTTCGGCATAAACTACCGACTGTGGTCCGGTATATCCCAGCTTGCGGAGCTCCTTGGCCAGCCATTCTTCGTCATGCCCGAGACTGCCGAGAGTGTCCCGCTGTATGATCCCGTCCTCGATGATGCTCACCGGCAGGACGGATTCCGGGACGGGGACGAGCAGGTCCTCGCGGGTCGCCGGTTCATATTGCGCTTTCTTGAGGATGCTCAGAGAGCCGTTTGTCTCATAGATGGCATACGCGACCTCGCTGACAGAGAAGGTATCCTTAGACCGCATCATCATTCGCAGCTGCTCGAAATCCAGGTTGTTTTTTCGCAGCTTGCCCATATCAATTTTTCCGTCGCGGATCAGAATTTCCGGCTCTCCTTCCAGCGGCTTGCGGAGCCTCGGGAGGCGGAGCGTAATTTTTTCAAGGGTAATAGACAGCAGAGTCCAGATTGCCAGTGTAAACAGCAGCATCGGGATGGTATGTTCTTTTTCATAAATGGTGTCACCGACAAGATCACCCAGAATAACCGCCGAAATAAAGTCAAACGGGGTCAGGGCAGAAATCTCCTTTTTGCCGAGCAGCCGGGTCATTATCCATAGTCCAATAAAGCCTGCAATAAGTTTAATGAGTATCAGTCCGTATTCCTCCATGCGGTGCCCGCCTCCAGTCGGTCAATCTCTCTAAGAGTGTTTAACCATTACAGATTTTCTCGTAACAGCTCCTCATTCCCGCCGGGCCGGGGAACATCATGTTAAATATGGCAAAGATGAAAACAGCAGCCGGCATGTGATAAGCTGAAGAAAGAAAAAGGTGCCGAGGAACCATAAGGCAGAGAAAAAGGAGGCGCTGGTTTTTGCTCTTTTATGTGATTGCAATACTGGTATTCGCGGCAGACCAGGCTGCCAAGTGGATCGTAAGGACGAATATGCAGCTAGGGGAAATTGTACCATTCTGGGAAGGGCATCTGACGTTTTCTTATTACGAGAACAGCGGCGCTGCCTTTAGCTCATTTCAGGGATACGGCAAATATTTTGCCATTGTGGCTGTAATTTTTGTGGCGGCAGTACTCTATTACCGGCGTAAAGGAGAATTGCGGGGACCGCTTCTCGAGGCTGCCAGCGGTTTTCTGGTCGGCGGGGCTGCAGGCAACGGGATTGACCGTGTGCTGTACCATCAGGTTACTGATTTTCTCGTTTTCGGTGATGGCGGGGGAATCCTGAATCTGGCCGATCTTGCGATCAATGCCGGAACGCTGCTGTTCATCCTTCACCTGATTGTGGAACAAGTGAAAAGCAGCTTGCATAAGCGGAAACAGATGAATGAAAGCTAAGGGTGTTCAAAATAAAAAGGCTGTCCGTTAAGTCATGAGATGACTTAACGGACAGCCTTTTTTGGGATTACAGCCTGACTGGTCCTTGACCTATCCGGACGGTGGCTGACAGCTGCTCTCCAGCTCACCGATGGCCCACTCGCAGAACGCTATGGAGGATTTCATGGCCATCACCCGCTTCTGCAGCAGCAGATAACGCCCGAAGGTGGTTGCCTTCAGCTCACGGGTCTCCCCGCGCTCATCGCGGAGCGCCTCATTGGCCTTGATCAGCAGATTGTAACGCTGGAGCTCACTGCGGTTGAACTCCATACGCTGCAGCAGCAGTGCCTTGGCTTCGTCCGGCTCGGTGAGCCAGAGGCTGTACAGCTTGAAATGCAGCTCATCCCGCAGGACGGCCGGTTCTGCAGGCAGCCTAACCCATTCCTGCAGCACTGAGATGCCTTCTTCGGTAATCGTATATATTTTTTTATCCGGCTTGTCGGATTGCTCAATCCGCTCATGACGGATGAAGCCCTTTTCCTCCATGCTCTGCAGCAGGGGATAGATCTGGCTGTGACCCGCCCTCCACAGGGGTTTGATGCCTTGCGTCAGTTCATAGCCCGTCAGCGGATTTGCTGTAAGCAGCGCAAGCAGCCCGTAAGACAGTGTATTCATGGCTGTAGTGTCCTCCAGTCTTTGATAATCCGATATTACTGCAAATAGCTCCTATATGTCAGTATTGACATAACTATTCTGTAATTATAACATTAACAAAGTCAAGTTACATATGTAAAAGTAGACATATGGATAAGGAGGGAAACATTCTTGGAAGCCGCAGTTAAAGGTAAAATTCATTTCTGGCCGGTGATGACCGCCATTTTTTTCGGGAATTTTCTCTCTGTGCTAAGCACTACAACGATAAATATAGCCGTGCCGATCCTCATGGATCATTTCCAGACCGGGCTGCACACGATGCAGTGGATGGTTACCGGCTTCATGCTCGCCACTGGCGTTACGGCCCCGCTCGCCGGATACTTAGGCGGCCGGTTCAGTTATAAACGGCTGTATACGTTCGCGTTATCGGGCTTTACCGTATTTTCACTGCTGTGTGCACTTTCCTGGAATCCATCTGTTCTGATTGTGTTCCGCATGCTGCAGGGCTCCTGCAGCGGACTGATTATGGCCTGTACGATGACCATCATCTTTCAGGTCATTCCGCAGGAGCGCCGGCCTTTTGCCGTCAGCCTGTGGTCGCTGTCGGCCATGGTGGCTCCGGCCATCGGTCCTACCTTCAGCGGCTGGCTGCTCCAGTTCGCCAGCTGGCATTGGCTGTTTCTGATCAACCTGCCTGTCGGAGTGGCGGCTGTCATTCTGACCCAGCTGCTGATTCCTTATTACCGGATGAATGTTCCCAAGTCCTTTGATGTGCCGGGACTGTTTACGGTGGTATTGGGCAGCTTGTCCCTGCTGGGAGCATTCAGCCAGGGCGGCAGCTGGGGATGGACCTCCTGGAAGACCCTTTCCATGATCACGCTTGGAATAGTACTGCTCATTCTGTTTGTTCTGCGGGAGCTGAAGACGGAGGTGCCGCTGCTTAACCTGCGGGTGCTGAAAAATCGCAGGTTCACGGTAATGCTCAGCATTTACAGTATTGTTACAGTAGCCATGTATGCCGGAACCTATCTGACACCGCTGTTTTTGCAGACGGCCGAAGGGGCCAGCACGCTCAAAACAGGTCTGATCCTGCTCCCGTCATCAGTACTGCTGGCCCTTCTCAGCCCGGTGGTCGGCAAGCTCTACCCGCGTTTCGGGCCGGTAAAGCTGATTTCTGCCGGCATCGCCTGCATCTTTGCCGGTCTGTTTCTGATGAGCAGGCTCCATGTAGGCATCGCCCATAACTTCATTTTATGGGCGATGGTCGTGCGGAATCTGGGAATCGGGCTGGCGAATGTTCCGAGCAGCACGGCATCCATGGAGGAAATTCCGGCAGAATGGTCGGGACATGCAACCTCGATTAACAACTGGGTCCGTAATGTGCTCAGCTCACTCGCAATTGCAGTCTTTACCTCGCTGCTGTCGAGCAGGGAGGCAATACATGCGAAGGAGCTGGCCGGAACCGCCGGGACATCTGGCAGCGGAAATATCGGGCTGATGTCCTTTACAATGGGCGTCAATGACGTATTTGTGGTTGCTGCGCTCCTAGTGCTGGCAGGTTTCCCGCTGATGCTGCTTGTCCGCCGTAAAAAGGAGAATATCCTGGCTGAAGGGCTTCTTGAAGGCCCCGGAACGCTTAAAAGGGAATCTGCAGCAAAATTGTAATATCAGATTATCTAATGCAAGTTATCATTAATAATAATGAAGCGGCCCAAATCGGAGTGTTTTACTCTGATTTAAGCCGCTTTTCGTCATTATATTGGATAAAATGACAATAATACCAATTTTAAGTCATGATCAGACTCGTTGATCGTTTCGGATAATTATGATAGCCTGAGTTCAAGATGTTAGAAGAGAAGAAGATTTTACGCTAAGGAGAGGTCCATATTGGTGCAACTACAAGTTACGAACAGCCCGTTTAACGAGAGCCAGGTCCAGCTGCTAAACCAGCTGCTGCCGACCTTGTCAGAGTCGCAGCAAATCTGGCTCGGCGGATATTTGTCCGCCATGTCCCTGCGGGGAGCCGGGGCTGCACCGGCAGCCGGTGAGCAGCAGGTGCCTGCTGCAGCCGCCCAGGGCGCATTGCCTGCCGCAGCTGCAGCTGCACCACCATTATCCCGTGAGGTGACTGTGCTGTTCGGCTCGCAGACCGGCAACTGCCAGCGGCTGGCGGCAAGCCTGTCCCGCAAGCTTGAGGAGCAGGGCTTCAAGGTAACTGTATCTGCGATGAACGCCTTCAAGCCGAATACGCTCAAGAAGGTCGAGAATCTGCTGATTCTGGTCAGTACGCACGGGGAAGGCGAGCCGCCGGATAATGCCCGGGCTTTCCATGAATTCCTGCACAGCAAAAGAGCTCCGCAGCTGGAGTCGCTGCGCTTCTCGGTTCTGGCACTGGGAGATACCTCGTACGAGTTCTTCTGCCAGACCGGTAAAGACTTCGACGAGCGGCTGGAGCAGCTCGGCGGCCAGCGCCTGAGCCCGCGGATCGATTGTGATCTCGATTATGATGAGCCGGTCGCAGACTGGTTCGAGCAGGTGCTTGGCGCTTTGAACGGCCCGCAGAATGCACCGCAGCTCGCTGACCAGGCAGTAGCGGCAGCCGAGAAGGCTGACGAGCCGCAATCACCTTTTTCCCGCAATCATCCTTTTAATGCGGAAGTGCTGGAGAATCTGAACTTGAACGGACGCGGCTCGGACCGGGAGACCCGGCATCTGGAGCTGTCGCTTGCCGGTTCAGGGCTGACCTTTGAGCCTGGAGATTCCCTCGGGGTCTATCCGGAGAATCATCCTCAGCTGGTAGCGGATATTATTGCTGCAGCAGGCTGGAATCCGGACGAAACCGTTCCTTTTAATAAGAAGGGTGAAGAAGGCACACTGCGCGAAGCGCTGCTGCGCCATTACGAAATTACTGTACTGACCAAACCGCTGCTGGAACAGGCGGCTAAGCTGTCTGCCGCACCGGGTCTGCAGGCACTGCTGGCACCGGAAGCGCATCAAGAGCTGAAGTCCTATATCCAGGGCCGAGATCTGCTGGATCTGATTACGGATTTCGGACCATGGAATGTTCCGGCCAGCAGCTTTGTATCCATACTGCGCAAGCTGCCGGCAAGATTATATTCAATCTCCAGCAGCTATAACGCGAATCCGGAAGAGGTTCACTTTACCGTCCGCGCGGTGCGCTATGAATCGCACGGGCGTGACCGCTACGGCGTCTGCTCGGTGCATTGCGCCGAACGGGTCCAGCCGGGAGACACGCTGCCGGTGTATATCCAGAGCAATCCGAACTTCAAGCTACCGGCCAATCCGGATGTGCCTATAATCATGATCGGGCCGGGCACAGGTGTTGCGCCATTCCGATCCTTCCTTGAAGAACGCGGTGAGCAGGGTGCGGGTGGCAAGACCTGGCTGTTCTACGGCGACCGCCATTTCGTGACCGACTTCCTCTACCAGACAGACTGGCAGCGGATGCTGAAGGAAGGCGTACTGAACAAGCTGGATGTAGCCTTCTCACGTGATACGGAGGAGAAGGTATATGTGCAGCACCGCATTCTTGAGCACAGCAAAGAACTGTTTGCTTGGCTGCAGGAAGGCGCGCATGTGTATGTATGCGGCGACGAGAAGCACATGGCGCATGATGTTCATGCGGCACTCCTGACCGTTATTCAGGAAGAAGCCGGCCTCAGCCCTGAAGATGCCGCAGCATATCTGGAGAACCTGCAGCAGGAACAGCGCTATCAGCGCGATGTATATTAAGGACAGCGGATGGCCCCGGAAGGAGAAGATTAATAGTGGCAAACAATGAATCAGCGGTGAAGCCGATCGGCGGACCGCCTAGTGATGTTGAACATATTAAGCTGGAGAGTAACTATCTGCGCGGCGCCCTCGAATCGACGCTGCAGAACCCGATTACCGGAGGACTGCCGGAGGATGATAACCGGCTGCTGAAATTCCACGGCAGCTACATGCAGGATGACCGGGATTTGCGTGCAGAACGCGAGCGCTCCAAGCTGGAGCCGGCCTTTCAGTTCATGCTGCGGGTAGTAGCACCTGGGGGCGTGGCCTCGGCAGCGCAATGGTTGGCAATGGATAAGCTGGCCCACCAGTACGGCAACGGTACACTGCGTCTCACGACCCGGCAGGCTTTTCAGATGCACGGTGTGCTTAAATGGAACCTCAAAAAGACAATCAGAACCATTAACGATACACTCATGACTACTCTGGCGGCCTGCGGAGATGTCAACCGCAACGTAATGAGTAGCCCGAATCCTTACCAGTCCGAGGTACATTCCGAGGTCTATGAATGGGCCCGCAAGCTCAGCGACCACCTCGCACCGCGGACTCCGGCCTACCACGAAATCTGGCTGGACGGGGAAAAGGTAGTGGACAGCAAAGCGGATGTGGAAGTTGAGCCTATTTATGGGCCGGTCTATCTGCCGCGCAAATTCAAGATCGGCCTGGCGGTTCCGCCTTCCAATGATGTCGATGTTTTCTCCCAGGACCTGGGCTTCATCGCAATACTTGAAGACGGCAAGCTGGCCGGATTTAATGTGACTGTCGGCGGCGGAATGGGGATGACGCACGGTGATACCAATACCTATCCGCAGCTTGGCCGGATAATCGGCTTCGTCCGTCCGGAGCAGATCATTGAGGTTGCCGAGAAGACCGTTACGATTCAGCGCGATTACGGGAACCGTTCCGTCCGTAAAAATGCCCGGTTCAAATATACGATTGACCGCCACGGGCTGGAATGGTTCAGAGGAGAGCTTCACCACAGGCTGGGCTGGGAGCTGGAAGCGGCCCGGACCTACCATTTCGACCATAACGGCGACCGTTACGGCTGGGTAAAGGGCTACGACGGCAAATGGAACCTGACCCTCTATATCCAGAGCGGACGGATTCAGGATCAGGAAGGCTATCCGCTGATGACCGGACTGCGCGAAATTGCCAAGATTCACACCGGCGACTTCCGGCTTACCCCGAATCAGAATCTGATTATCGGCGGTGTCAGCAGCGCGAAGAAACGCCGGATCGCCGAGCTGGCCAAGCAATACGGCCTGACCGACGGTGCACATCATTCCGCACTGCGGCGCAGCGCAATGTCCTGTGTGGCGCTGCCGACCTGCGGTCTGGCCATGGCGGAAGCAGAGCGCTATCTTCCGCATCTGCTTGACAAGCTGGAGCCGATTATCGACAAGGCCGGCCTGCGGGACGAGGAAATTGTCATCCGGATGACGGGCTGCCCTAACGGCTGTGCCCGCCCGGCACTTGGAGAGATTTCTTTTATCGGCAAATCGCCGGGTAAATACAACATGTATCTGGGAGCAGGCTTCAGCGGCGACCGTCTGAACAAGCTCTATAAGGAAAATATCGGCGAGCAGGAAATTCTGGAGACGCTGGAGCCGATGATTCACCGCTATGCCAATGAACGGATCAGCGGCGAGCATTTCGGAGACTTCGTCATCCGCAGCGGATACGTATCTGCTGTAACCTCCGGACTTAACTTTCACGACTGACTGCCTGCATTCAAACGGACCTGTTCTCCAAAAGGAACAGGTCCGTTTTTTGTCCGGCGTTTTATGAAAAACCGGGAAAATCGTCACCAATTACAGATTAAATTTGGATTTTCGGCGGTTTTCTTACATAATATATAGAGAGAAGTGACAAAAACATATTCAAGAGCCATTATAGTGAGTAATGCGTTCTGTACAGAAGAGGCGATTCAGATGATTATCATGAAGACCATGGAAGAGATCGAAAAAATGCGGGCAGCCGGCCAAATTCTGGCCGAATGCCACCGGCAGATTGCCGGAATGATACAGCCCGGTATTACGACCTGGGAAATTGACGAATTTGCCGAGAAGTTTATCCTGTCACAGGGAGCCACTCCTGAGCAAAAAGGCTACCACGGCTATCCTTATGCAACCTGTGCTTCTGTAAACGATGTGATCTGTCACGGCTTCCCCAAGAAGGAGCCGCTGAAGGACGGGGATATTGTTACGATTGATATGGTCGTTAACCTGAACGGCTGGCTGGCCGATTCAGCCTGGTCCTACGGCGTAGGCAACATCAGCGAACAGGCGCAGAAGCTGCTTGATACTACCAAGGAATCGCTGTTCAAAGGCATTGAGCAGGCCGTTGCCGGGAACCGCATCGGTGATGTTGCGCACGCCATCCAGACCTATGCCGAGTCGAACGGATTCTCGGTAGTCCGTGATTTCATCGGCCACGGTATCGGCTCAGAGATGCACGAAAAGCCCGATGTGCCTTCCTATGGTCCGGCCGGCAAAGGCCCGCGCCTGAAGGAAGGTATGGTATTTACCATCGAGCCGATGCTGAATACCGGAAGCTACCGGACCAAGGTTGATGCTGACGGGTGGACTGCCCGGACCATTGACGGCGGACTTTCTGCTCAATATGAGCATACCCTGGCCATTACGCCGCAGGGAACAATCATTCTTACCCAGCTGTAATATAGAACGGTTTAAACCCGGCCAGTGTCATGATGATATGACGCTGGCCGGGTTTGTTTTGAAATATAAGAATTTATATGTTCTACCCGTTCAATAATCCTTAAATGTGTCGAAATTCACGGTAGTCTGGCGCGAAAATGAATATAATAGGATGAATTTAAGGCGAATGGGAATAGAGGATCACATTTATGGCAGGAGACAAGCAGTGTAAAAATCAGCTGGCAGCGCCCAGCGCAGCCCAGTGTATGGATCATTACGGGTGTATTTATGAGAACAACCATCTGATTACGCTGATGGTGGATCCGGCTGACGGCAGTATCGTGGATGCGAACCGGGCAGCCTGTGCTTTTTACGGCTACCGGCTGCGTGATTTCAGGAAGCTGCTGATCACAGATCTGAGCGCGGAGCAGGAAGCGGGCATGGGTACCGGCAGATTTCTGGCCAGAGCTCTGCCCGGAGGGGAATATCACGGGAACCAGGTCTTTCATGACCAACACCGGCTGGCCTCCGGTCAGCACATTGATGTGGAGATTCACACCGGAACTATGCGTATGCTTGGGAGGGACTGTATCTATACAGTTATCCATGATATCAGCGAAAGGGTACACTCGGAGAAGCGCCTGCGTGAGAGTGAAGAACGCTACCGGGATCTGGTTGAGCTGTGCCCGGAGGCGATTCTGGTATACAGCGGCGGCACTATTCTGTTCGCCAACCAGCGGACAGAGAAGTTGTTCGGTATACAGAAGGACGAGCTGCTTGGCAGGAGTATTGATGATTTTTTTATTGAGGAGCCTCTGAGCAGTTCGGAATACAACAAGCTGAAGGCGATGACAGGCATCAAGGACAGCTTCCGGATCGAGCAGCGCTTTATTAGGCGGCATGACCGCCGGGTATACGACCTGGATATTTCCGGGGTGCCTGTTATTTACAACGAGACCGCAGCGCTGCAGCTGGTATGCCGTGATATTACGCAGAAGAAAAAGGAGATTGAGCGGGCTGTCCGGCTTCAGGAGCAGCGTCATGCGGTAGGTTTTCCCCTCGAAGGGAGGGCTGTTCTGGAAAAGCTGTATGTACCGGCGAATACGCTCAGTGGTGACTTTTTTATTTTTCACAAAATCAATGAGTCTGAGGTGCTTGGCATCATCGGTGATGTAGCCGGCAAAGGGATTTCTGCAGCGCTCAGCATTTCAGCCCTGCGTGTAATGTTTATGGACAGCCTTCAGAGCGGGCTTGCGCCAGTGGACATCCTGCAGGATTTGAACCGCAAAGCAATAGAGCACATGGGTGAGGATTACATTGCCAGCTGCTGCTTCCATCTTGATTTTGGCAGAGGGATTCTGAAAGCGGCCGCTGCGGGGATCAATGAATTCATGTTCGTGCCTTGCGGCGCAGACGGAATAAAAATTACTGTGAAGGGAACCCCTCTGGGAATGTTCGGGAGCAGTGAATTTGAACAGACGGCCATTGCTTTTCAGGCAGGCGACCGCTTTTGCTTCTATAGTGACGGCATGGAGCTGCTGTTTGACGGCGACGAGCTCTGCCGGGAATATAACTATTTAAAGGGTAAGATTACAGGATCGGTGCTGCAGGATGACTGCACATGGCTGAAGCTGCATATTACGTAAGCCAAGGAAGTGAAATATGGAAACTGTACAAAAGGAAGTCATATTCTGCGGTTTGGGGAATCATCAGGTCATCATTGAGGACATTATCCAGGATCTTGAGCTGGAGCCATATGCGTTTGATATCCGTCTGATTCTGATGGAAGCAGTGACCAACGCTTATTATCATGGCAATCTCAGCGACTGTACGAAACCGATCACCATCCGTTATCTCCTGTGCGGCGGGCTGCTCAACCTGCAGGTTGAGGACTCCGGCGACGGAGAGCGGGATCTGCTGATTCCGCAGGAAATCAGCGACGGGGAGCTGCTGGAAGATGGAGGGAGAGGACTATATCTGATCCGCTGCTTCTCGGACAGTGTGGAGATGATCCATAATACGATGTTTATCAGCAAAAACGTATGTGCTCACTAAAAAGGAGAGAATGTAGTGAAATTAAGTATCAAGGTTAAAATGAGCATCCTTTTGTTCCTAATCATCAGCATCCCTTTAGGTATATCCGGCGCGGTTTCATACAATTTGGCATCAACCGCGCTGCAGAAGACGATTGAAGAGGAGTTGAAGGGGACAACAAGTTCAGCCGCCAAGGCGGTTGAAACGGAGCTGACGGCTGCGGGGAACCTGCTGGATGTCGCCAGCCGAAACGAAGCTCTGGCGGCATTCGCCGGTGATCCTTCAGAGCAGAATGCCAAGCAGATGGCCTATTCCTATATATCAGGTATTCAGCAGGATAATGCCATGCTGATAGAATCTCTCATTATTGCTGATGTGGACGGCAAGGTGCTGATCACCAGCAGTTCGCAGTCACCGGAGCTGAATGTGAAGGATCGTGCATATTTCGCTCAGGCACTGGCGGGTGAAAAAGCAATAAGCGAAGTTCTCGTATCCAAAGACAGCAATAAAAATATTGTAGCAGTAGCCCGGCCGCTGCGCCAGAACGGCAGTGTTACCGGTGTGCTGATCGGGACGATCCTCTTCGACACGATTGCAGCTCCAGTCGCTGAGACCCGCGTCGGCGAGAGCGGATACGGATATATGCTGGACCGGACCGGCCTGATTGTCTATCACCCTGACGGAAGCAAGGTGCTGAAGGAGAATCTGGACGGCAACAGTAATGCGGAACTGAACGCACTTGTGCAGCAGATGAAAAACGGGGATACCGCACATGGTTTCTATACATATGACGGCGTGTATAAGTATGTCTCCTTCGAGCCGGCAGGGAGCTGGATCGCAGCGACGACCGCAAATTACAGTGAATACATGAAGCCGGCAGCTGAAATCCGCACTACGACGCTGATTGTGGTTGTATCATTCATCCTGGTGGCCTTGCTGCTTGGGTACTTCTTTACCACACGCAATATCATAAATCCGGTCAAGAAGCTTCAGGCCGCAATGTCGCTCGCCGGAGACGGGGATCTGACAGTACATACCGCAATACATACACGGGATGAGCTGCAGTCCCTCAGTGATTCATTTAATGCGATGATCGACAAGCAGGAAGCTATTATTGAAAAGGTAAGGCACGGCTCGGCAGTCCTCACCTCCATGTCTGAGGAAATGGCAGCCTCCTCCGAGGAAATCAGCGCCTCGATTCAAGAGATCAGCTCAAGCACCCAGGAGATCGCTGCAGGGGCGGAGAACAACAACCATTCTGTAGTGAATGCCTCCCAGGTGCTGGTTCAGCTCTCCAGTCTGGTGCAGCTTGCCCAGAGCAAGGCTTCAGCCACTTCACAGAATGCAAATAACACGAACGAGGCAGCACAGGCCGGCAGAACAGGGGTAATGAATACGGTCGTTGCCATGGATTCCATCAGCAGCAGTACCCGGGAAACCGAGGAGCAGCTGCTTACTGTAAGCGGGCTGTCGGACAAGGTAGCTGCTATTATCGGCACCATTAACGCGATTGCCAGGCAGACAAATCTGCTGGCTCTGAATGCGGCAATTGAGGCGGCAAGGGCTGGGGAGCACGGCAGAGGCTTCAGTGTTGTGGCCGGAGAAGTCAGAAAGCTGTCGGATGAAACACACCTGCAGGCGGAAGAAATCAGCAGCCTGGTGTCTGATATGGTAACCAGAATAGGCCAGGCCGTGGAGTCGATGCGGGGAGCCTCCATTGCTGTGGAGAGCGGTGTACGGATCGTCAAGGAGACGGACCACGCTTTTATTCATATTATTGAGTCAGTTGAGCTGATAACGGCAAGTGTACAGGAAATATTGGAAATTACGAAGGATGAAGTAGCTACTTCTGACCAGATCATCAAGCTGATTGACTCAATGGGGACGATATCAGAAATGTCTGTTCAGAATACGGAGAGTGTCTCCAGTGCCACTGAGGAGCAGGCGGCAACAGTTAATAATTTTGTATCTACAGCCGAAGAGATCAGTGCGATGGCAGGTGAGCTGGAGCTTCTGGTCGAGAAATTTATAATAAAGGGTGAGTAGCATGAACGAGATTACGATCGATATGCCGGCGATGTTTTCGGTGGAGGAGGCCAGCGCTTTCCGGGATACAGTCAAAACCTGCATAAGCAGCGGCCAGACAAGCTTTCTGCTGGATTTCAAGGATTGCACTTTTATTGACAGTACCGGTCTTGGTGTTATTGTCAGCCTGTACAAAAAATGTGCGGAGAACGGCGGGACGATCCGTCTGCAGTCTCTCCATCCGAATGTATTCAAAATTTTTGAGCTGACCCGGCTGACGAATGTGTTTGAGATTATTTAGCAGCGGGTTCTGTACCTGATAAAACAGGGGCGGGGGGGGGGGGGGGGGGGGGGGGGCGGGGGGGGGGGGGCGGGGGGGCGGGGGGGGGGGGGGGGGGGGGGGGGGGGGGGGCGGCGGGGGGGGGGGGGGGGGGGGCGGGGGGGGGGGGGGGGCGGGCGCGGGGGGGGGGGGGGGGGGGTGCGGCGATGGCCCGGGGCCCG
>NZ_JARXXP010000034.1 GCF_029893965.1 Paenibacillus sp. PastM-3 | reverse complement strand
TCTCCCACCCCCTGTTTTTTTTTTTTATTTCTTTTTTTCTTCTCTTGTCCACACCCAATTAAAACCCCCCCCCCCACACACAATAAAACCCCCCCCCCCCCCCCCCCGCCCCTGTTTCCCTGTTTCCCAGTTAGTCTGTTATATTCCTTGTGTAGTACTCAATAATATCCTTACGTCGGATAATGCCGAGAAAAACGCCTTCACGGTCCACGACCGGTACGAAGTTCTGGTCTGCAGCAAGCGTCAGCATATCCTCCATTTGCGCTTTGATGTAGACACTCTCATTATGCACATGCCGCTGGATGTCGCTGACTTTAACCTCACGCATGTTGTCGAAGCTGAGTCCTGCCGTATTTTTCAGCTTCCAGAGCAGGTCTCCTTCAGCCAGTGTTCCAACGTATTTCCCCTCGTGGTCAATGATCGGTATGGCGGAATAATAGTGCTGCTCCAATTGCTCCATTGCTTCAAGCATAGAGATTGAGGAGGTAATATAAGCGACCTGATCCTTGGGCAGCAGAAAGGCAGAAATTTCCATGGCTAGTCTCCTTTACATTAGAATGAGTGCTAGGCAGTATAATCATTAAACCACATATTCTCTTGTAAGCGCATAATTATTTATGAGGCAGGGCCGGAAAATATACAGCGGCCGTCGTGCAACAAAAAAGGATACGCCACACTAAGGCGACGGTCTTGCCGCTGCCAAGCATGTCATATCCCTGTTATTTTTAATCATGAAGCTGGACGGTATAGCCTATTGGGCTGCTGCTTCCGTGCTTTCAAGGCTAACCTGCCATTCAATGCCGAATTTATCCTTCAAGCTGCCATAGAGTTTGCTCCAAAAGGTCTGCTGCAAATCCATCGTCACGGTTCCGCCTTCCTTCAGCTGATTGAACCAGGATTTCACATCCTCCTCGCTTCGTGTAACCAGCGCAAGACTGATGTTATTGCCTTGTGTAAAGGGCATTCCCGGGAACACATCAGAGAACATGACGTTGCTGCCGTCCACGTTCAGCCGTGCATGCATAACCAGGGCTTTTGCTTCTTCCGGAAGCGGGTAGTCGGGGTTCGGCGGTGCTTCGCCAAAGGTCATAATCTGCGGATCACTGTTACCAAATACCTTGGCGTAAAATTCAACAGCTTCACGGCAGTTTCCATTGAAATTCAAATACACATCAACTGACACTGGCTTCACTCCCTGGTTGATAAATTAAGGCAAGCACTTTATTTCCACATTGTAGCATGGCCTTGTCCAAAGAGAAATATACTTTTGCGGCCTGCAGCTGCCTTGGCAGGAGCCGGATGTATGCTTAGTATGAATATGAAGGGGGAGTGGGACAACATAATCATTTACGGCTGTGATTTCAGCGGAGCGAAGAACCCGGAAGGCAAAATATTCGTAGCCTCGGGCCGGCTGGACGGTGACAGCTTCACCGTGGAAGAGGTGTCCAGCTGTGAGGACAGACTGGATTTATACTATCTTATCAGGAACAGCAGAGCCCCGTGGGGCGTAGATTTCCCTTTTTCCATTCCGGAGTATTATCTCGGGCAGCATTATGATTCCTCATGGGACAAGTACATCCAGGGAGCTTATGAGGATAGCCGAGAGCAGTTCAAGCAGCGCTTCGGCCAGATTCACAGCGGCAAAAACAGCCGGGATCTCCGGGTGACAGACATCGCTGTGGACGCCAAAAGCCCGGTATCCTCCACGCCGATTGCGATGCATGCCATGCTATATGGGGCGAGGCGGCTGCTGCACAATCTGCGCGGAGAAGCAGCGGTCTACCCTTTTCAGCCGTACCGGGCCGGGGTTCCAAGGTTGTATGAAGTTTATCCCGGCCACGGCTGGAAGGCATTGAAGCTCAAGAGCAGTGCGCCTGATGCGCTCCGCGGTATTTCCGCCAGCTTTAAAGCACAGGTAGACAGCGAATTTGAGGTTACCATCAGCCCGGAAGCTGCTGCAGCGGCAGCGGATGCCCGCGGACAAGCCAATCTGCATGCCAGAGACGCCGTGATGGCCTGTATTCAGATGGCTTATTGTCTGCGTAAATATAAGCTGGAGAGCAGCGAAGAAGAGTGCAGGCCGGCATTCGCCTCCCAGGAAGAATGGGAGAAGCGCATGCTTGAAGGACTGGTTGTGCGGATGTCTCCCTGAAAGGTCAGGCTTGGAAGTAATGGTAAAGACACTAGAAATAACTGGTGTCTTTTTATTTTATATTGGGTAAAATTAACTCTGAAACAACATATTCAACATAAGCACAGGAGTTACTGAATCTGCTGTTACAGTAAAGGAGATGCATGAATTGCTGGACATTGCTCAGCTCGTTCCCGGAGAGGAATCTGAAATTGTTAGCCTTATCCGGGAACGTTTGAACAGCGGCAGTGTCATTTATATTGCCGGAACCAGCGGTACACCCGCTGGCGTAATTGAAGTGTACAATAACAGTCATATTTTCCTGCTGTTCATAAGTAATGAAGCGAAAGGTACCGGCGTCGGGAAAATACTGCTTGGTTATGTAAAAGGCAGGCTGGCACAGCTAGGAGTAGAGAGGATTACCGTGAATTCATCGCCTAACTCTGTAGGCTTCTATAAGTCTCAAGGCTTCCTACAGCTTGCCGGGGAAGAAGAAGTGCACGGAATCAGGTCTGTAAAAATGCAACTTTTGCTCTAGGTCACGGGGAAAATAAGCAGGAATAATCTGGAGGCGTAGCGAATAGATAACGGTCAACAAAATTCGACTTTTAGACTACGTATTAGAGGGGCATGGTCGTGAAAAAAGGGCAGAAAACATTTTTCTTGATTACAACGTTTATTTTGATTTTTTTGCTGCCGCTGCTTGGCAGTCTGGCCAAGTTTAAGGGCTTGCCTCCCGGTTACGGGGAATTTCCTGCGCAAAAAGTAGAAGCTGATCCCGGGTTCAGCCAGCTGTATTTCATCCTTGCCTGTATCGTAGCCGTTGTTATAACGCTGGTGCTTGTATTTCCCCGCATGTTCGGATTCAAAAAAGTCCCGCCGGCACCGCAGCCCCGGGCAGGCAGCACCGCTTATCCCGTGTGGTTCTGGTGGAGTTTACCCGTGCTTGCACTCAGCTGGTTCCTTATGTGGGCACGTCTGGACCTGCTTGAGCCGGTCGGAAATTACACCTTTGTCCCGTTGTGGTGGTCCTTCATTCTGATTCTGGACGGGATCGTATATAAGCGGACGGACGGTAATTCAATTCTATCCCGCAAGCCTAATCTGATGCAGCTGCTGGCCGTAGTTTCCTGCTTCAGCTGGTTTGCGTTTGAATACCTGAACTTTTTTGTAGTAGAGAACTGGTATTATCCCAATGAGGACGTATTCTCCAACTTCGGCAATGTCTTCTGGTTTTCATTATCTTATACAACCGTGCTTCCGGCGATAGTGGAATGGTATCTGCTGCTGCGCACCTTCAAAGGGCTCAAAGAGCGTTACAGCAGCGGGCCTAAATTTAACGTATCCCGAACTCTTTTGATCCTTTATTTTGTAATCGGGTTATTTCTGGCGTTCGGTATGGGTTATTATCCTTATCTGCTCTTTTGGGTGCTGTGGGTCGCCCTTGTGCCGATGCTTTCGGCTGCAATGGCACTCTGCGGCTACTGGACGCCGTTCAGCCCGATTAAGAACGGTGACTGGTCACAAATTATCCTGATTGCGCTTGCCACCTTGTGCAACGGGTTCTTCTGGGAGTTTTGGAATTTCGGCAGTGAATGGTTCCATGATTCCTTGCCAACCAATCCGAATTATTGGAAGTATTCCGTGCCGTATCTGGATAAAATTCATATTTTCTCTGAGATGCCGATTCTGGGCTATTACGGATATCTCTTCTTTGGGGTAAACTGCTGGATTGTGTGGCTGATTGCTGCCTACGTATTCAAATTTGATGCTGATTTCGAGTTAAAGGGAAAGAATCGCTAAAGGTGGAGTGGGCATGATTGCGTTGGACAACTATCAGGTTTTGGAAACCATTTCGGATCAGTATGCGAAAGCGGTGTACAGATGCAAGGATGCTCTTACCGGAAATACAGTCATTATAAAAGTATTAAAAGCCGAATTTACCGGACCAGAGGCCGTAATGCGTTTCAAACAGGAGTACAGGCTGCTCAAGGAGCTCAACGCACAGATTGAAGGGGTAATAAAGCCCCATATGCTTGAAGAGAAGAACGGCTATTATACGATGGTGCTGGAGGATATCCGCGGGCGCTCCCTGAAAGAGATCACGGAGTCCGATCCTCTGGATACGGCAACCATTTTGAGGCTGGCTATCAAGATTGTGGATATTCTCGGTGCGGTGCATGAGCATAACGTTATTCACAAGGACATTAAGCCCTCTAATATAATCTGGAACAGGGAACAGGACGTGGTGCAACTGATCGACTTCGATCTGGCCGTCAAGCTGCCGAAGGAGAAGCAGGAGTTCCAGAACAGCGGGGTGCTCGAAGGCAGCATCCAGTATATTTCGCCCGAACAGACCGGACGGATGAACCGCAATATCGATTACCGGAGCGATTTTTACTCTCTGGGTGTTGTGCTCTATGAGCTTATTACCGGAAGCAGACCCTATGCTGCGCAGGAAATGCTCGAGCAGATTTACTCTATTATCGCCAAAGAAGCCGTCCCGCCCCGCCAGCTGACCGGGGGCAGGGTATCATCCGAGCTGTCGGATATTATTATGAAGCTGATGGAGAAGTCTTCTGAGCAAAGATACCGGAGTGCTTACGGGATAAAGTCCGATTTGAAAAAAGTGCTGGCCGGTGAGACCGGCTTTACCATTGGAGCGGATGACCGGCATAACATGTTCCGGATTCCGCAAAAAATATACGGCCGCGATGCAGAGCTGGCCCGGTTGACGTCGGCCTTCCGCCAGAGCATAAGCGGGCAGCCGCAGCTGATGCTGGTCACCGGAGAAGCCGGTGTGGGGAAGACAGCGCTGGTACATGAGCTGTACCAGCCCATCAGTCAGGAAAAAGGGCTGTTCGCCGAAGGAAAGTTTGACCAGTATAACCGGAATATCCCGTACAGCGCAATTATCCAGGCTTTCCGCCGGCTGATCAGCCAGCTGCTGGATACGCCTGACGGGGAATACAAGCGGCAGTTAGCCCAGTCTCTGAGCGATGAGCTGGACGGCAACGGCAGTCTGATCGCCGGACTGATTCCGGAGCTTGGCGACTGGATCGGGACACAGACTGAAATGGAGCCGCTAAATCCCGCTGAGGAGACGAACCGGTTCTTTTTAACCTTTGCCAAGTTTATTGAAGGCATTACTTTCAATGAACAGCCGCTGGTGCTGTTCCTGGATGATCTGCAATGGGCGGATTTCTCCAGCCTGCAGCTTGTCGAACGGCTGCTGCTGGATCATCAGCTGCGCAGACTGTTCATTGTCTGCTCCTACCGGTCCAATGAGATCCATGAGGGTCACCCCCTGTTTGCTTCTCATGCCAAGATTGAAAAAAGCCGGGAAGTCGGCATTATCAGGCTGGAGCCGTTGACGGTCCTGGATGTGAATCAGCTTATTTCGGATACCCTGTACAGCCCCCGCGAGCGTGTAGACATGCTGGCGGAAGTGATTTTTAAACGGACCAAGGGCAATTCATTTTTTATCAGTGAACTGCTCAAGGATCTGTACCGCAGCGGTTATTTATATTTAGATGAGCTGCAGGGAAGCTGGAGCTGGCGGCTGGAACAGATCCTGAGCCAGCCGGTGAATGAGAATATTGTTGAGTTCCTGATGATCAAGCTGAACAATCTGCCGGAGGAGACCCGCACCACGCTGATGCTGTGCGCGGCAGCAGGCAGCAGGTTCGACCTTAGCGTGCTGAAGCTAATCAGCGGGGAGCCGCGGAGCCGGATTGTCAGAGCAATTGCCGCAGCTGTTGACGATGAACTGATTGTACCGTCCGATGCCGGCTATGCCATGTTTTCCGGTTATCTGGACGAGACCGAAACCGATACGGAACCGCTGCAGAATATCAAAATTTCGTTCCGGTTTGCCCACGACCGGATTCAGCAGGCCTTTTACCAGATGATTGATGAGCAGGAGAGTAAAGAGCTGCACCTAAGAATCGGGCGGGTGCTGCTTGCGAATCTGCCTCCGGAGGAAGCGGAGGAGCTGATCGTTGATATTGCCGCCCATATGAACAAAGGGATGGAGTTCATCCGCAGCCGGGCGGAAATGAACGAGGTGATCCAGCTTAATCTGCGGGCTGCCCGCAAGGCAAAGGCGGCCTTCGGTTACGACTCCGCGTATGCACTGCTGGAAGCGGCTTTGCCGCAGCTGCCGGACAACGCCTGGGAGAATAACGAGCTTCCGGCAGCGGAGATTTACCGGCTGCTGGCCCAGTGCGGGTATCTTACTCATCATATTAATGAAGCGGATGCTGCATGCGCGGTACTCCTGGAGTATACAGCCGGAAAAATGGACCGCGCCGGGATTTACGAGCTGCAGGCTGACCATTATATGTATCTCGGGATGATGAAGGAAGCGATCGCTGCCGGGAGACAGGGCCTGCAGGAGATGGGCATCCAGATCCCTCAGCGTGTGGGGATGGCTTCCGTGCTCAAAGAGCTGGTAAAGGTCAAGACCGCACTCCGGGGCAGAACAGCCGATGATATCTTTGCCTGTGGTGAAATGAAGGACCCGGAAATGCTGCTGGTCATGAGACTGCTGATTAATTTCATCCCGCCGGCTTTCATCTCCGGTGAGACTTCGCTATTTGGCCTGGCTGTACTCAAGAAGGTCGGCTTGACGCTGAAATACGGCAATTCCCCTGAATCGGCATTAGCCTTTATAGGTTATTCCATGCTGCTGTCCGGTTTCGGTGATGTGAAGGGGGCGTTCGAATTCGGCCGGCTTGGCATCAGAATCAATGACAAGTTCAATGACCTGCAGTGGCGGGGCGCGGCGCATGTGCTGTACACCCTGTTCAGCCACGCCTGGACAGAGCCTTGGGACACTCTGCAGGACTGGTTCACCACCTCGATTGAAGCCAGTCTGCGGACTGGAGATCTGCTCTACCTGGCCCATTCCTGTTTCTATGTCAATCTGTGGAATCCGGAGATGGATTTGCTTACGAACCTGCAGGAAAGCAGCCGGATGATTGCCATGATTGAGAGCACCAAATATAAGGAGTCTCTGGCGACTGCACTGCTGGTCCGGCAGTATTACCGCAATCTGCTGGGGGAAATGGGCGATAACCGCTCGTTCAGCGACGGCTCTTTTGATGAAGAAAGCATGCTGCGGGATCTGGAACAGGCTAAATACAATTCCGGTATTGCGATTTATTATATCTACAAAATGAAGCTTTTGTTCACCTATGAAAGCTACCAGGAAGCTTTAGTGTACATCGACAAAGCCTACGATATCATCGGGGCGCTTTCCGGGTCTGCTTTTATGGAGGAATTCTCCCTTTATACCTTTCTGAATCTGTCTTACAGCTATCCTAACCTGCGCGGAGGGGAGCGGAGTAAAGCAAGAAGAAGAATGAAGAAGGAGCTGGGCAGGGTCCGTAAATGGGCCAGGCATGCACCCGGTACCTTCAGGCAGCATGAAATGCTGATGAAGGCGGAATGGGCCCGGATCTCGGGCCGGGATGATGAAGCAGGGAAGTATTACGATCTGGCGATTGAGGCCAGTGAGCAAGGGACGTTCGTCAGGTATAAGGCGCTTGCCTACGAGCTTGCGGCTAAATTTTATTACACCAAGCAATTTAACGAGTTTGCCGCTTATCTGCTCAGACAATCCGTTTATTATTATTCAGTGTGGGGTGCCAAGGCCAAAATCCAGTTCCTCAAGGAGCGGTATCCCGATATCATCCGCAAAATCAACACCAAGGAGTTTCTGCATGGACGGACGTTGTCGGATTATACCGAAAGCATCGATCTTGATTCTATGATCATGGCTTCCCAGGCGATTTCAAAGGAAATTGAGCTGGACAACCTGCTGGAGGCGCTTATGCAGATCGTCATTAAGAATGCCGGGGCACAACGCGGCTGCATCCGAATGACCGGAGGCTCAGGTCTGCTGGTAGAGGGCGAATATCTGGCGGATGAGGATAGAATTTCTGTTGGAATCCAAAACCGGAAGAGCTGTAACAATCTGCCCGATTCCATCCTGCGTCAGGTTGAGGAGAGCGGCGAGACGCTGATTTACAATGACGCTTTTTCAGAAACGCAGTTTGTTAATGATCCGTATATCGTTAGGCATCGCCCCAAATCTATGGTCTGTATGCCGCTTATCAACCAGAACAAGACGGTTGCCGTCATCTATCTGGAGAATAATCTGCTAACCGGCGCATTCACCAAGGAACGGATGAAGATCATCAACCTGCTGTCCCGGGAAATGGTGTTCTCTCTGGAGAATGCCAGCCTGTACTCAGAGCTGGAGCGTTCAGAGGAAAAATACCGCGAGCTGGTTAACAATATGCAGGACGGAATCTTCATTACACAGAACTTCATATGCAAATACGTCAATGAGGCGCTGGCCGGGATGCTCGGCTATGAGGTGGAGGAGATGCTGGAGCAGCCGTTTGAGAGCTTCCTCAGTCCGCCGGAGCGGGAAAAGGTTATGCATTATTATAACCGGAGGGTAGAGGGCAAACCCTCGCCCTTCGAGTATGAGACCAGACTGCTGCATAAAGACCAGGTTCGTGAAGTTATCGTCATTCATAAGGTTACGCTGATCAATTATATGAACAACATGGCGATTCAGGGAACGGTAAAAGATATCACCCAGCGCAAACAGGCGGAGGAAGAGCTGCTGCGGCACAAGGAGCATCTGGAGGAGCTGGTTGCCGAACGGACAAAAGAACTGGAGCTGAACAACGAGGAGCTCAACCGGTATATCGGAATGATTGAGCAAATTTCCAATACGGACGAGCTGACCGGCCTGTATAACCGCAGATATTTCAACAAAGTCTTTGCAGAGGAAGTTGAAAGAGCAACGGTTACGCAAAAGTATCTGACCTACCTGATGCTCGACATCGATTATTTCAAAAAATATAACGATACCTACGGCCATTATGAAGGCGATAAGGTGCTGCGCAGAGTGGGCGGTTTGCTCCTGCAGCTTGCGCAGCGGGCTGACGGCTTTGCCATCCGGCTTGGGGGTGAAGAGTTCGGCATTATACTCACCGGCTTCACTCCTGTGCAGTCCCGGGAATATGCGGAGACCATCCGCCGCAGCATCACCGATTTAAAGATACCGCACGCCCTGAGCCCGCAGTTCGGCATTGTGACCGTTTCGATCGGTATCGCGTGTGTCCAGGTAGGCGATGCCGGGGAAGAGGATGTTTACAAGCTGGCTGACGATGCCCTGTACCAGTCCAAGGCCGAAGGCCGAAACCGCGTTACGCTGTTCCAGTAATGTACCCAAACCCTCCGGTGCTTTTATGCCGGAGGGTTTGCTGTGCTGGAGTGGTTGTGTGTAAAACTCCCGGTCTTTGCAAATACTTTCCCTAAAAGACCGGGAGGCTTACATTATGAAACAAGGGGAAAAGGGGTTATCGGTATGGCATCTGACGATGCTCGCACTTGGGACGGTAGTTGGGGGTTCCTTTTTCCTCGGCACATCGGTGGCAATCCGTGCAGCAGGGCCTTCTGTCATACTGGCCTATGTCATTGGCGGGATTCTGGTTTACTTCATTCTCTCGGCCTTGTCGGAAATGACGGTAGCGAGTCCGGCAGCAGGCTCATTCCGTACCTACACTGAACAGGCATTTGGCAAGGGGGCAGGGTTTACCGTAGGCTGGGTATACTGGACAGGTCTCGTGCTGGCGATGTCCAGTGAAGCAACAGCAGCATCCATTCTCCTGCGCGGCTGGTTCCCGCGTCTTCCTCTGGGATTGCTCGGTGCTGCAATTATAATTGCTGTTACCCTGTTGAATCTGCTGGGGGCAGCACGGCTTAGCAGGCTTGAGAGCGGGCTTGCAGCCTTTAAGCTGCTGGCCATTGCCGGCTTTATCCTAGTTGCTGTCAGCATTGCAGCAGGGTTATGGTCAGGGGGACAACAGAACGCAGGTGTACAGGTTCTGCAAGGGCAGGCCTGGATGCCGGGAGGCATTGCCGGGATCGCCGGGAGCATGCTGATGGTTATGTTTACCTATGCCGGATTTGAAGTACTCGGGCTTGCCGCCTCGGAAGCAGGCAATCCGGGTGTGACGATTCCCAAGGCGATCCGTTATACCCTCGTGCTGCTGGTCGGCTTATACATCGCAGCAATAGTAGCCCTGTTCCTCCTGCTGCCAGCAGCCGCTGTCTCCGAGCAGGTCAGTCCGTTCGTGACAGCGCTGAGCCGCTTCGGTCTTGGCTGGGCAGGCAATGTAATGAATGTTGTCCTGGTATCCGCTATCCTGTCTACCATGCTGGCTTCGGTCTTCGGCCTGGGCCGGATGCTGCGGTCACTGGCTGAGGAGGGGCACACTCCGTCCTGGATGCGTGACCGGACGGATATCCCGTACCGCGGTATTCTGATCTCCGGCGGCGCAATGCTCGCTGGACTTGGTCTGGGGATGCTGCTCCCGCAAGGCGTCTACCTGTTTCTGGTAAGCTCAGGGGGATTCTCCCTGCTGTTCTCTTATCTGATCATTATGGCCAGCCATTACCGGCTGCGCAGACGCCATGGCAGCCCGCTTACCGGGCGGCGCGGCTTACGCGGCTATCCGTACACGTCATGGCTTGCGATCGCAGGTCTGCTTGGCATCCTGGCAAGCATGCCTCTGATCCCCGGTCAAGGCGGCGGGCTGGCGGCCGGGTGCACGCTGGTTGCGTTCTTCGCCGCGGTCTATGCGGCAGGCAGGCTGCGCCGCAGGGTGGGCGGACACAGCCAGGTCAACCCTGGAGCAGGTGGGGACGGCAAGGTACAAAGGCCGCAGCTGCTTGTGCCCGCTGCCCGGGCGCAGATGGAGGCCGGGGAGGAGCCCGGGAGGAACAGCAGGGACGGCGAGTGAGCGGGGGTTGGGCGGGAGCCAAGCAGCCCGAGCGGCTCAACGGGCGAAATGAAGGGCAAAAATGCCCTTGAATTCGGCCCAAGCGGCCTAAGAGTAAGGAGCAATACCAAAAAATAAAGCCGCCCGTTCAATTTCAACGGGCGGCTTTATTTTTAATACACATTAAACATCGCGGCGATTTCATCGTAATGCGTCGTCTGGGTCAGAGCCAGCGAGAGCAGGATGCGCGCTTTTTGCGGGACCAGGCTGTTGCAGGGAATCGAGTTGGCAGAAAGGTCGATATAGGTATCTTTAAGGGTGATACCGCTGGAAATCCGCGAGCAACGAACAACCGGGATGTTGTTATCCTTGAGCTCACCGACTTTATCAATCCACGGCTTACTGTAGATGCCGCCGCCTGCTCCGGCGATGACAATCCCTTTGGAGATCGTGGACAGGTAGTCGAGTATGCCGGGATCGGCATCGACATGGAAATAGGCGACGGACACCTCAGGCAGCCCGCTGAGCGAGGCTACATCGAACTGGGCGGCGGTGGTATGCTTTTTCAGGGAACGGGTATAGAAAAAAGCTTCACTGTCACGCATATATCCCAGGCAGCCAAAGTCCCGCTCATCAAAAGCGTTGGCTTTGAACGTATTGACCTTCTGCACGTCCCTGCCGCTATAAATGCCTTCTGCGAACACAACCATGACACCCTGACCGGTCGCCTCCGGATTGGCAGCGAGAGCAACCGACTGGAACAGATTCAGGGGACCGTCCGGACTGATGGCGGTAGCAGGACGCATGGAACCGGTGATAATGACCGGCTTATCGGTTTTGATGACGAGATTCAGAAAGTAGGAGGTTTCATCGAGCGTATCGGTTCCGTGGGTAATGACAAAGCCGTGGATATCCTCCCGCTGCGCCAGCGTGTTAATAATGGAGGCAAGCGTCAGCCAGTGCTGGCTGGTGATGTCGGCGCTGCCTAAGTTACTCACCTGAATACCGACACAGTTGGCTACACGCTCCAGGTGGGGCACGCTGTCCAGCAGATCCTGGATTGGAAGGGCACCGGGCTCGTAATTTAAGGTTTTATGCGCTTCGCCGCTTCCGGCAATCGTCCCTCCGGTGGCGAGAATAACGACATTCTTCAGATTGGGATTATAGAAGGGGGAGGCTGTAAAATTGACTTCCGGCGTTGGAATGATCATGTGTACGTTCCTTTCGGTCTAAACTATTATGTGAGAAAGCTAACTTATAATAAGAAAGAAGTCAACTGATTTTTGTTAAAGGAAAAAATTGCCTTACTGCCGAATATATAGAAAGGTAAAATCCATGAGTTAGGCTAAGGGGGCTGGGCATGAATCCATTTTTTAATTTACATACAGTGGCAGATGGAGTCTGGGCGGCAATAGTTGTCCCAGGCAGCGGTGCATTAGGAAATGCGGCGATAATTGATCTGGGAGACAGCACGGTAGTTGTAGATACCTTCAGTCTTCCGCAGGCGGCGGAGCTTTTGAAGCAGGCGGCTGAGAAACTGACTGGAAAACCGGTACAATACGTTATAAACACCCACTATCACGGGGATCATCATTACGGGAACCAGGTTTTTACGAACAGTCAGATTATAACGACAGGTATAACCCGTGATTGCCTCACCAAAGAAGCTGCTCCAACTACGGAAGCTTGGCAAGAGGGATTACAGCAGGTAATTACTACCTTGGAAAAAGGCAGACAGGCTGCGCAGGACAACAGGCTGCAAACGGCCTTTGCCAATGAAATCGCGGATAAAAAAGCTTTGCTGAGAGCTGTTCCGGATATCCGCAGAGTGACGGCATCCATAACCTTTTCCGATAAAATGATAATTCATGGCAGTGCGCGCACCGCTACCGTGCTAACTTTTGGCGGAGGACATACAGAAAGTGATGCGATGGTGTACGTAGAGGATGCTGGCGTATTAATTGCCGGGGACCTTGTACTTAGCCGGACACATCCGGCTATGCTGAGCGGCAGTCTGGAGAATTGGCCGGGGATTGTTGAGCGGATCGGGCGTGAGCTTGAATTCAGCAAGCTGATCCCCGGACACGGGGAAGTGACGGACCGCAGCAGTCTCGGGGAAATGATCCGTTACCTGACTGCCATTCCTGAGTATGCCCGGCAGGCGGCAGCAAGCGGTGAGACGGAAGCTTATTGGCTCGAAGGCGGTGTACCTGAACCCTTTGCGGCATGGGAAATGTCCCATGTATTCGGCTGGAATTTCCGCTGGCTGTACCAGCAGTATAAACAAGGAGAAGGGGTGAAGTAATGATTGAACTGGAAACCGGCAAGTACGCACAGGTTCTCCCGTTGCTGGATTTAGTAGAGATCAACACCTTGTTCGCAAGAGCGGTTCTGGAGCATACGATCACAGGTAAAGTCTATACGGACAACCCGGACGATCCTCGCGCTTATTATATAGCTCATCCCTACGGGATGTCGCTTGTGCTTGGGGATACCGGTAATGATGCTTTTGTTGGCGCGGTCTGTGAGTACATAACGAACAACAAAGGCGGCAGGCGTACGGCAGAATGGCTGCAGGCAGATCCGGCAGGAGAGTGGACAGGGATTATCGACGCCGCTGCTGCCTTACATAATAGTACAATTGGACTGGGTGAAGGCTTCACTGCAGAGAACTGCTCCAGAGCTGTCCAGTGCAATACAAGAGTCAATTTTATCCTGGACCGCACCGCCTTCGCAGCTGCCAAAAAAGCTGCCGGCAGGCAGCCAGCTCACATCGCACGTCTGGATGGAGAGCATTTTACGGCGCTGGAGCAGGGAGTGGTTCCCCGCTTTTTTTGGCGGGATGCTGCACATTTTACGGCGGAAGGGGCAGGCTTCGTACTGCTGACAGAGGAGGGGGATGTGGCTGCCGCCGCGTTCTCTTCCTGCCGTGCCGGGGGCCAGCTGGAGATTGGGATTGAGACGCTGCAGGCACACCGGGGAAAAGGATACGCTTTTGCGGTCAGTCTGGCGCTGATTGAATATTGTCTGAATCACGGTCTGGAGCCGGTCTGGGCCTGCCGGCTGGAGAATACCGGATCATACCGTCTTGCGCAAAATCTGGGCTTCCGCCCGGTGCTGACCCTTCCTTATTACGGTTTGGCTTATGAAGCGTAGCTTATGTGTACTGCTGCTGTTTGTCCTGACGGCCTGCAGCCCGTGGAATCAGGAGGAGGATTCAGCAGGAAGGGCGGTTACCGTAGTGGCGGACGGCGCTGAATTTCCGCTGGCGGTCCGGGCGGCGGGTGACGGGCAGACAGACCGGGAACGCCATGAGCAGCAATACCAGGCCCTTGTTGAGCAGATAGAACCGGGGGATATCCCATATATTCAGCTTGGAGAGCCGATCGAGGTCCATCTGGCGGAGGAAGAGGATGCTGATTATGAGCTGACAGATGTAATTCTGCTGCCGGACGGCAGCTACAAATACAAAACGCCCGATAACAGGCCTCAGACGGTTGTGATTAGCGGAGGGTCAGGGTCTTTTGAGCTTGGCATCAATCCGGCTGCCTTTTTAAGCTCAAGTGCATCGGATTATGAGCCTGGTGCCACTCTCCGCGGCTTCCGCCTGAGCGGGATGGGCGGGGGAGAGCTGCAGAACATTTATTTTGTGCTCCGGACAGATGCCGGAAGCGTCGGACCGAGCCTGTAATAAACAGCGTATGTTCATATTATGATAGGAGAGGGGCGCCTTGGGGCGTTCTTTTTTATTGAAATCTGTTAAGATAATGATTATCATTATCACTAACGAGAAGCTGTGTTTTGAATGGAGGGATACCAATGGAGCGGGTGCAACCGCTTGATATAAGCGATACAGACACTGGTGAACGGAGTGGCATGGCTGGTATCCGGGCTTTTATGGCGAATCACTTTCATGAGCCCTTGTCCATTGATCAGCTGGCCGCTATGGCCGGCTTCAGACCGAAATATTTTAGTGAGCTGTTCAAAAAAACATACGGGCAGAGTGCAATGGACTACCTGACCGATCTGCGGATCAGCAGGGCAAAGCAATATTTGCAGGAGTCCGGCTATCTGCTGCGGGAAATCGCCCATAAGGTCGGGTACAGTGATGAATTCTATTTCAGCCGGAAGTTTAAAAAAGAGACCGGGGTACCGCCGTCCGCCTTCCTCCGCCGTCAGAAGCAGCGGATTGCCGCCTGCTCTGCTGCGGCCACCGGACAGCTGCTGGCGCTGGATATCATTCCGGCGACGGCGCCGCTCGATGCGAAATGGACCCATTATTATTACAACAAATATTATTCCCTTATCGAGACCCATCTGAGGGTCGATCTTCTTGAGCAAGAGACGGAGGTTGACAGGCTGATCCGGTCGAGGCCTGATGTTATCATCGGACATGCCGGGATGGCTGGGGACTGGCGGGAGTCGCTGCTTCGTAATGCTCAAACCCTGTTCATTCCCGGAGAGCAGGGCCGCTGGGACGAACAGCTGCTGGAGCTGGCGGTTTTTCTGGACAGGGAGCAGCAGTACAGGCAGTGGTTAGAGCTGTATGAGCAGAAGGCAGAGCAGATTACACATCAGGTATCAAAAGCGGTAGGCCGGGACAAAGTGATTGTTCTGCGGCTAAGCGGCGACCAGCTGTATGCCTATTGTAACCGGGGGATAAAGGCCGTACTGTATGAGCAGCTTGGATTCTGCCCGGCTTATAACCATTCAAGCGAGCTTTATAATGAACCTGTCTCTATTGATGAACTTCAGGCCCTGAACCCGCAGCGGCTGCTGCTGCTGATCTGCCCGGATTCCCGGACAAGGATGAGCTGGCTGTCCCTGCAGCACAATGAGCGCTGGTGCTGTCTTCAGGCAGAACGCAACAGGCAGGTTTATCTGCTGCCCTCTGACCCTTGGTTTGAATACTCGGCGGTGGCAATCGACCGGATGCTGGAGGAAACACAGCTGATGTTTACCGGAAATTGTCCAAACCCGCAGGAGGACAGAGTCCATGGTTACCCGCAGGCCTATCCTATATAATCTCCATTAATGAGAACGATTATCATTAGGGGGAGATCAGACATGCAAGACATAACCGTATCGGCAGGTAAAATTAGAAAGGGATTGCTGCCCGCTTCACTCAGCCTGCTGCTGGCAGCTGCGCTGCTGAGCGGCTGCAGCTCAGATTCAGCAAATCACGGGGCAGACAATGCAGCCTCGGCAGCTGCTGCCGCAACCGCACAGCCTACTGCTGAGCCGTCTGAAGCTGCAGCACAAACAGCTGAAACGGTATATCCGCTCGCTGTTACAGATGAGCTGGGCCATGAGCTGACATTGGAAGCGGCGCCGCAGCGCATTTTTGCCCCGTATCTGGAAGATTCTCTCGTTGTGCTTGGCGTCAAGCCTGTGGCCCAGTGGGCGAACAACGGACAGGGGCAGGCCTATCTGCAGGACAAGCTAGCCGGCGTGCCGCTGCTTGATTTCAACAGCGGTCTGCCTTCACCGGAGGTCGTTATGGATCTGCAGCCGGATCTGATTGTGCTGCATAACGCCAATTATGCCGAGAACGGGGTATACGAGCAGTACTCCAAGATTGCCCCGACCTATGTATTCAAACAGGCGGCTGGTGATTTGGACAGCTCTGTAACGATGCTGGGTGAACTCATCGGGAAGCAGGAGGCGGCAGCTGAAGGGCTGGCTGCCTATCACCGGAAGGTTGAAGCTGCCAAAGCAGCACTTGCTCCGCATATGGACGGCAAAAAAGCGCTGATCATCCGCTTCAATTCGCGTGGAATGTTCCTGATGGGCGGAGTATACGGCGGGTTCGTGCTGGCGGATCAGCTGGGCATTGCCAAAAGCGATCTGGTTGCGACAGAGAACAGCCTGGAGCTGTCGCTTGAGCTGCTGCCGCAGATAGATGCCGACTACATCTTCCTGGCCAATGACACTGCTAACAGCGGGGAGAATTTCTACAAGGAGCTGACGGAAAGTGCCCTCTGGAAAAGCATCCCTGCCGTTCAGGCCGGGCATGTATACAATGTGGATGACCGGTACTGGCTGGGCGGGGGAGTTGTCGCCTACAGCAATGTTATAGATGATGTGCTGGAGATTATCGTGCCATGAGCAGCGTGAAGGAACTAACCTATCCGCATCAGGGCTGTGAGGAAATTGTCATTACCGCCGGTCCGCATAAGGCCGAATACCGGCTGCTGCTCTCACATCCGTCCGGTGAAGCTCCGCCGGACGGTTACCCGGTGATTTACGCGCTGGACGGGCACGCTGTATTTCATACCCTGGCGGAAGCCGCACGGCTGCAGACCCGCAAGCCGCACGGCTTCGACCCGGTCCTGATCATCGCCATCGGCTATCCGTCCGGTGAGCCGTTTGATATGACCCGCCGCTGCTACGATTTCACGATGCCTGTAGAGGAAGAGACATTGCTCAAGCGGCCGGACGGCAGCGCCTGGCCGGAGCACGGCGGTGCAGGCAGCTTCCTGGATATCCTGCAGAAGGAGATCATGCCGATGGTTGCCGGCCTGTTTCCGGTAGATCAGCAGCGGCAGGCTGTATTTGGCCATTCCTTTGGCGGTTTGTTCGTCCTGCATGCCCTGTTCACCAGGCCGGAATTGTTCACCCATTATGCGGCCGGCAGTCCATCCGCCTGGTGGGGGGATTATGAAGTGCTGCGGGAGCTTGAGGCCTTTACGGCTGAGTATCCTCTGCTTGCCCTGCAGCGGAAGCTGCTGATTACAATCGGGACCGACGAGCTTGACCATATGGTCGAGGATGCCGGGAAGCTTCCCGTGCTGCTGGAGCCGCTCGCCGGGCAGGGACTCGAGGTCAGTCTGGCCAAATTCTCCGGGGAGAATCATGTCAGCGTCCTGCCCGCAGCGCTCAGCCGGCTGCTGAAGTTTGCGCTGGAGAAGCAGTAGGGCTGGCTGCAGCCGGCAGATCAGGTCTGGGAACCTCAAAGGAAAGCATCAAAAAACCTCTCTTTATCAAATGGTAACTGTAATACTGCCATTTGTATAAATGAGAGGTTTTCTTTTTTTCTCTTAATTTTTTAATTAGCCATTCAACCGTTTATGATTCTCATGGGCGATGCTGATAAGGGCAGTATAGAGCGGCTGTACGTTGAACTTTTTGCCGAATTCAAATTTATAGGCTGCAGTCTGCAGATTGTTGGATTTATGGTAGGGAGAGGTAATATAGTGCAGGTTGATTTCACAATCATCGAACCCTGTACCCCCGGTTTCCATGGTCACTTCATAAATCGAACTGAGATGTATGGAAGCAACCCGCGTTTTCTTGCCGGTAACCCCCTGATGATCAATCAGAATCAGCCGCTCATCTGTAATGATGAACGCATCACGGACCAGCTTGAAGCCTGTGCGGATCTGTTCCTGGGGCATCAGATAAGCCCCGTACTGGTTCATGAGCTCCGGAATCGTCACCTCTGAATAATTGCCCATTAAACCGCCAAACAAGTTAGCCATTATATTCCCTCCTGAGTCCACCGAGGTGGAAATGCTGGTGCATAGTTTCCTGTTAATATTCTCCAAACTCATGACTAATCCTGCCTGGAATTATGGTAAACTTATTTCAATAATGATAGGGGTGAGAGGCATATGGCGGACGAACATGATAAGCTCGCGGAGAAAAGACGCAAAAATCTGAAGCTCATACAGTTCAGTAAAGAGGACGATGCGCTGATTGAATCGGACAAGCCTAAGGAGACCTTTGCCGATGTTGGCGGGCTGGAGGATGTGAAGAAGAAGATCCGGATGAATTTCATCCTGCCACTGCAGCAGCCGGAGCTGTTTGCCGCTTACGGCAAAGAAGCGGGAGGCAGCCTGCTGCTCTACGGTCCTCCGGGCTGCGGAAAGACCTTTTTGGCCCGGGCTGTAGCCGGAGAGATCGAAGCTAATTTCATGCATATCGAGCTTCAGGCAATCCTTGCTATGTACGTGGGACAGAGTGAGAACAATCTGCACAACATTTTTGCAAAGGCACGGGAAAACAAGCCCTGCGTCATCTTCATTGACGAGCTGGACGCCATGGGAGGCAGCCGTCATCAGATGCGCCAGCACCATGACCGGATGCTGGTGAACCAGCTGCTGCTGGAGCTGGACGGGCTGCAGGCGGAGAATGACCAGGTGTTTGTGATCGGCGCGACCAATACACCGTGGTATCTGGATTCGGCGCTGCGCCGTCCGGGGCGTTTCAACCATCTTGTATTTGTTCCGCCGCCGGCGGAAGCGGAGCGAGAAACCATTCTCGGCCTGAAGCTTGCCGGCAAGCCGGTTGAACCGCTCAATCTGTCCAGGCTTGCGGGTGAGACCAAGTTTTTCTCAGGCGCTGATCTGGAGCAGGTTGTAAGCGATGCCGTTGAGACGGCGATGGAGCGCACCTTTGAAACCGGGGAGATTCAGCCGATTACGGCGGATGATCTGCGGCAGGCGGCCAAATCCCGCAAGGCGACAACACTGGAGTGGTTCGCCACAGCAAAGAACTATGCCACGTTCAGCGACGTGAACCGGGATTATCAGGTTGTTCTCGACTATGCCAAGAAGCATGGCATCAAATAGTACAGGCGAGGCAGGAGGTCCTGATGATGGGGTATGAATCGAGCGGCTACGGTTTGGCTGCGGTGCATGAGCTTATGGGAATGAAACGGTACAAGGAGGCGCTGGCTGAAGCCGAGCAGGTACTGCGTGAAGACCCGGAGGACCCGGATATTTATGCTGTTATCGCACAGATTCAGCTATATCTGGGGGAATACAACAAGGCAATGCACTGGGCGGGAGAAGCGCTGCAGCGGGATCCCGAGCAGCAGCTGGCCTGGTTCGTAAGAGTTAATGTCTACTATGATACACAGGACTATAAAGCGCTGATAGAGGCAGTAGCAGAAGCGATGCGGATCGACCCCTATGAGCCTCATTATTACTTCCTCAAGGCTAATGTGCTGAACAAACGGGCCAAATACAAGGAAGCGAAGGAAGAGCTGCTGCAGGCGCTGGAGCTGAGCCCCGAGAATGCTGTCTATCTGGCTACACTGAGCTATACTGAAGCCCTCCTTGGCAACATGGCTGAATCGGTCAGTCTTGACAGGCAGGCGGTACAGACCGGGATAGAGAATGAATATGTGCTGCTATACCTGGGCTGGGCTGCGGGACACCGCGGGGATTACAGGCTGAAAGAAACCTATATGAGAAATGCCGTCCGGCTGGATCCGGATGACAAGCAGCTGCGGGATGAGTTTCTGGAGTCGCTGCAGCAGACCAATAAGCTGCTGGGCCTCTTCCTGTGGCCGACCAAGTATATCCGCAGGCTGAAGCGCTGGCAGCTTCTCACGGTCTGGATTGTGGCCTGGGTGGTGTTCAGGCCGCTGGTGCTTTTACTGCTTCTGCTGTATATCATCGCCAATGTGGTGACCAAAGCGATCGTTCATGTGCAGGTTTACGGCTGGCGCAGAAGAGGGAAATGACACGGAATTTTGTATAAGAAGCAGGGCACTGACGCTCAGTCAGTGTCTTTTTTTGCAAGTATATATTTACTTTGCTGTCCCCGCAAAGGTCTGTGTAAACACCAGAGCGAAAGCCCCATTTTGTGAGAGTAGTTAGTGATCTCTAAAAATGTATATTTATAATTTTTATCTATTAAAAATTGCACGAAAAATGTCGAAGAATATTTAGGTTGACTGAAAGGCATGGGGAGAAGTGGCTTTTCTTCACAAGCGTAAGCAACATTTCAGAACACAAAGATTGTATCAGGGGGAGTACACATGAAGTGGTACGCAAACATGAAGACAGCTAAGAAGATCATCTCCGCATTTTTGCTCGTAACGATTATTTTAGCGGGACTTGGGGCTTATTCCATTTCCAGCTTACACAGCATGAATGAGAACACCAATCAAATGTACAGTAACAATCTGATTTCGGTAAGGGATCTATCTGCAGCTCAGATCAGCTATCAGCAAATGCGTGTGTATCTGCGTGACATGAGCACTGAGAACAGTGCTGATGAACTGGCGAATTTCCACTCGGATATTGCTGCAGCCCGTGAAGACATCGACAAGAAGCTGGATACCTACCGTCCATTGGCAGTTACTGCCGGTGAGCAGAGTCTGCTGAAGGATTTTGACACCGAATATGCTTCGTACCTGATGCTGTATGATCAAGCACTTACGCTCGCAGAAAAGGATGATCTGACGGCGTTCAATGCGTTCAACAAAACAGAATTGAGAATCCAGGGGGGGAAGGTTACTGATATTCTGACAGAGCTGATCAGCTTCAATGTGAGCCTGGCTGAAGAAACGAATCAGCAATCGGAGCAAACGTATTCTTCCTCGCTTATTATTACTATTTCTGTAGTTGTAGGTGCCATTATCATCAGCGTATTGATCGGGTATCTGATTGCCCGTTCGATTTCCAGACCGCTGCTCCAGATGCTGGGTCTGGCTACAGAAGTAGCGAATGGTAACCTTACCCGTAGTGCGGATATTAATACGAAGGATGAGGTCGGGCAACTAGCGGCCGCGCTGAACCGGATGGTCAGTAATCTGCGGGAGCTGATTAACGGAATTGTCTTGAATTCACAAAGTGTAGCTGCCTCCTCGGAAGAAATTTCAGCCAGTACACAGGAGATTTCAAGCACCAGTACGAGTCAATCCGCAGCGGCTGCGAATATTACCGAGTTATTCAGAGAATTGTCAATGGCCATTAATTCGGTGGCTGCCAGTGCAGAAGAGGCTGCGGAATTGTCCAATGATACAGTCAGAACCGCCCGTGAGGGGGGCTATGTGGTCGAAAGCTCGCTCCAAGGTATGCAGGCTGTCAATCAGAAGATGACCCGGCTGGAAGAGGATTCAAGTAAAATCGGCGACATCATCGAGGTGATTGACGATATTGCCGAGCAGACGAATCTGCTGGCACTGAACGCAGCGATTGAAGCAGCACGTGCCGGCGAGCAGGGCCGGGGTTTTGCGGTCGTGGCCGATGAGGTCCGCAAGCTGGCTGAACGCAGCAGTGACGCTACCAAGGAAATTACGAAAATTATCAAAGCGATGCAAGAAAATACGAAAGAGAGCGTCCGCGCTGTTGCCGAGAGCGTGCAGCAGTCAGCAATGACAAGCCAGGCCTTTGAACAGATTATTACAATGGTTAACAACTCATCGCTGAAGGTCAATGAAATTGCTGCTGCCTGCGAGGAAGAATCGGCCCAGGCCGCTGAGGTCATGAATTCGGTTGAAGCGATTTCTGCTTCCAGTGAAGAGTCTGCCGCTGCCTCTGAGGAAACTGCGGCAACCTGCCAGTCACTCGCTCAGTTGTCCGAAGAACTGGCCAATTCTGCAGCCGCATTTAAAACACACTAATCCTACAGACAGAAGGTGAAGCCATGTCCTCGCTGCAGAAGGAACAATATATTGAATTGGCCGTGGGTGCCGAGAACTGTGCAATCCGCATCGAAGAGATCCATGAGATTATCAAGATGCTCAGTATTACGGATATTCCCTTCAGCCGTAGTGAAGTTAAAGGCGTTGTTAACCTGCGCGGCAAGGTAGTCTGTGTTATGAGCCTGCGTAATCTGCTGGGGATGCCCGATGAGCCATATAGCAGAGAGACACGGATTATCGTGGTCCGTTACTGTGAGGAATTCGTCGGTCTAATCGTTGACAAGGTTCATAAAGTAACGACTTACGAGGAGATTCATCCGTCCTCCGGAAGTAACAGCCGCAGCAGGGAAGCCATCTTTGAGGGCATTGGCCAGCAGGGCGAACGGCTCGTAGGCATCCTGAAGCTTGAAGAAATTTTGGGCGGATAGGAAGGGGTAGAAACATATGATGGAGTTGTCGGCCTACCGTGATATTTTTATAGAAGAGCTTAATGACCAGCTTGAGCGGATGGACCAATCCCTGCTTGCCCTGGAGCATTCCGCGTCCCCTGAGCTGATCCAGACTCTGTTCCGCGCAGCGCATACGATAAAGGGATCATCCTCAACGATGGCCTTCAGGGAGATGAGCGATCTGACCCATGAGGTCGAGTATGCGCTTGAATGGGTCCGGGAGAAAAAACCGGAAATCAGCGCGGGACTGATTGATACATTATTCCGGGCTATGGATACGATGAAAACGCTGCGCACCCAGTATATAAGTGGGGAGTCTTATGCTGATTGCAGTGCTGTCGTCTCGGAGATCAAGGCACTGATCAAAAAGCCTGCGGCAGCGCCGCCGGTCTCTGCCCTTGTTCTGGACGCTGCGGAAACGCTGAAGGCAGAGGAAGCTGCCGCTGCCGGGATGCAGCTGATCATGCTAAACGTAATGCTGAAGGATGATTGCCTGATGAAGGCGGCAAGATATTTCATGCTCCAGCAGCGGATTGAAGATGTCTGCGGAGCAGTGATTTCCTCCCGGCTGTCAGATGAGTCTGCCTCGGGTGAAGAGGATGACCGTTACGGCAGATTTGCCGTGGTGGCGGCTACAGAGAAGGAGTTCCAGCAGGTGCAGTCGCAGCTCGAAGGTGATTCGGATGTGCAGACCATGGAGATCATACCCTATTTATTGAAGGCTTCGGTCCTCAGCATCGTAACGGTACAGGAAGCAGCGCCAGCCCGGGGGCCCTCAGAAGAACGGGCCAAGGGCAGTCAGCCAACAGTGCGGGTCAGCGTGGAGCGCTTGGATCACCTGATGAATCTCGTCGGCGAATTGCTGATCGACCAGACATCACTGGCTGGCTTGAATGCCACCAGCTTGCGGAATGATCCCGCCAGGGTGCTGCAGAATATAAGCAATGTGTCCGATCATATGGGAACTGTCATCAAGGAACTGCAGGAAGGTGTCATGAAAACGCGGATGCTGCCGATCGACCAGCTGTTCAGCCGTTTTCCGCGGATGGTTAGAGACCTTGCGCATAAGCTGGGCAAGGAGATTGAGCTGCAGGTGCAGGGCGGCGAAACAGAGCTGGACCGGATGATTATTGAGGAGCTGAGCGATCCGCTGATTCATCTGATCCGCAATAGCGCTGACCACGGGGTGGAGTCTCCGGAAGTCCGGGCAACGCGCGGCAAGCCGCTGAAGGGACGGATTACCCTGACCTCCTATCACGAAGAGAACCATGTGGTCATACGTCTGGAGGATGATGGCCAGGGAATCGATGCTGAGCGGATCAAGGCCTCTGCGGTTAACAAAGGAATTATCAGCCCGGAGAAGGCAGCGCTGTTATCGCCGCTGGAAGCGGTACATCTTATATTTGAACCCGGCTTCTCAACTGCCGCTGAAGTGAGTGAGGTCTCCGGGCGCGGTGTCGGGATGGATATTGTCCGCAGCCAGATCGGCCGTTTGAACGGTATCATAGATATTGATACAAATCCCGGTCAGGGAACCCGCTTCACAATCCGGCTGCCGCTTACGCTGGCAATTATTAAGGGGCTGCTGGTCAAAGTGAGCGGCCGGGTGCTCATCCTGCCGATGTATAATGTAGCGGAAATTATACGGATTCTACCGGAAGAGATTCAGACGGTCCAGGGGGAACGGGCGATTATTAATCACGAACGAATTGTTCCGTTCTCCTGGCTGCGCGACAAGCTGCATTATCCCCGTGCAGAGCGGTCTTCCCGGACCATTCCGGTCGTCATTGTCCGATCGGTTGACAAAATCGCTGCTTTTGCCGTGGACGAGATTATTGGCAACCAGGAGGTTGTCATTAAGACACTCAGCTCTTACCTGGGTCCGATGAACCACCTCTCAGGAGCGACGATTCTGGGAAACGGACGCGTTGCTGTTATTTTGGATGCCGCGTATCTTGTAAGTCATTAATTATAAAGTGAGTGCTTCAATCAGCCGGATATACGGGCTGCTGAAGCACTCATTTTTCATTTTGGCGGTGTATATAAATCCAATTGTTGGTTGAGAATAGAAAATAACTTAAACAGAAGGGAGTGGCAAAGCTGGATATTACATTGGGATCAGATGAGGTCATCAGCCGGATTAAGCAGCTCCAGTCGGGCGGAGGAAGCATCAACAAGAAGCAGGTTAAGCAGCATGACCCGGAATTAATGCGGAGTGCCCTGTACTATTTTCCAAGCTGGGAACATGCTGTGAAGAACGCGGAACTGCTGTAAAGAACATGTCAAACACAAAAGAGCCGGGACTGCAGAACTATCAATATAGTCTGTAATCTGCGGCTCTTTGTGCTTCAATTCACGTTGTGGCTACTCCGGTTGCTTGAAATTCTCAGGGCAAACCGTCTGCCGCTGGATCGCTTTCATGTTCAGATGAAGCTCATTCATGTATTGGTTAATTTTGAGCTGCAGCTTGCGGAGCATTTCGATCTGCATCTCATTAATACGGTCCTCCGCGCAAAAGGCTGAGCAGGACAATTGCCCGGCGCTATAAGACTTTGTTTCATCGACAACGGTATTAAGTTTTTCTTTGTAAATCCGCTTTACCGGACCCTCTTCCCCTCTAATCTCATAATAACGGCTTGTCTCCAGCAGAAGTTTCCAATGACTTACCTTAACGGCAAATTCATCCTTTTCGATTGCTGCCGAAACTTTCACAATTTTAATATGACTGTTCATGGTAACAATTCCTCCTGCACCCTACACCAAAACGGGATTCATTTCGCGGCAAAACTATTAGCGATTATATCATGCAGTACTGGCTTTTCCTACTGGAAGTTATGGTAAGTGGTCCGATTGAACTAAGTCTAAAGAACCTGTGAGTATCCAGGCGTTATCTGCAACTTTTTCCTGTTTCTGGAGTCCAAAGAATAGGTGGAATCAGAACATGAAGAAAGGGTTGATATTTATGAAAAAGAGCTGGCTGTTTTTGCCTGTTCTAGTGTTATTATTGGTTTTTCCTCCGGTAACCTCTGCTGCTTCAACCGCTTATTGCACATTATCCTGGGAAAACGGAGGCCAGTCAACAAGCCCGGCACTGCTGAAAGAAGGGACTGTTTATACCCGTGCCAACATCCTGGAGTCGGCTGGTCTGCAGGCTTTCCGGAGCAGCACACGCAGCGGGACAGTATACACGTATAGCGGATGGAAGAAGACGGTGACTGTAACAACAGCAAGTACAAAGGGAAAGCTGGATGGTCAGACTGTCAGCCTGGGCGGCCGGCCTTTTGTATATAAAGACGAGCTGTATCTGCCGGCCCGGTTCGTAGTACAGGCATTGGACGGAGAGACGGTAAGCTGGAACGCCAAAAGCAGGGTATTCACCGCCAAAAATCTTCAGTTCTTTTCAAGTGCCAGTGCTGTTTACGGAGGCGTTTCCTATACTATTGATAAGCAGACGGGAAAGCTGTATGCCCAAAGTCCGGCAGGCCAGCCCCGGCTGATTGCCAATCTTGGCTCCGAGCTGTACGACATGGTTCATTTTGATTTCCGCAAGACGGACGGAGGATTACTCTACCTGACAATCACCGATGTTTACGGAGAACCGCATATCAATAACAAGTGGTATACCCTGGTCATTAAGGACGGGATGGTGATCCGGCAGGCCAGTGTGGGCTATTGGATCCGTTACGGGGATAATGTGAAAATATACGGCGATAACCTGATTTTGACAGATGGCAGGCAGCTTAGAGTAATAGAGGACGGGACCGGAAAGGTAAAAGAGACGCTGGATCTGGTCAAGCTGGGCGGGATTGATGATAAGTATCTGGTCGAGGCCATGGATGACGACTTCCTGCTGATCCGTCCCAACCAGAAAGGGCTGCTTATGCTGATTGACCGCAAAACCGGGAGCAATACGCTGCTCTACAAGGAACTGCTCGACGCTGACCAGCAGCTTTATGCTGAAACCAATGACGTTCCGTTTTACGGGGATCAGCTTGAATTTATCCGGCGCACCGGCAATCTGCTGCAGTTCAAGAATCAGGCGGTTCTGGACGGCCGGATTTACGAATATGATCTGTCAAAGACTCGGCCTTAGGCTGAGTTTTTGACATTAAACCATGCTGCAGGGAGGTGCTAGAGCGGTTATGGAAATGCTGTACCATTATTACGAAAAAGCGCTGGGCCCCTTCCGGAATCTCTCGGATTTACCGGCTGCAGAGGCGGAAGAAGTACTGCGAACAATCCGTCAGGACAAGAAAGTCATGGCTTCGCGCAGACCTGAAGGTTACCTTGAGCGAAGAAGAGAGCTGGAGCAGCTCGCCAGGGAGCTGTTTACTGCAAAAGGCGGGAAACCCGTCCGCACAGTGCCGCACTATATGGTATTCGGCGAATGTGACTGGCTGAAATCATGGTACGCTGAGGGAGAAGCGGTTCAGCTGCACCTTTCAAGCTTTGACACCGATACACTATCATTCTCTTACGGCGATTTATTTCCAACTTTTAGTTCCAGGGTGCAGGACGGACGGGAATATCGGGGTCAAGTGTATACATACTATGAAATATTGCAGCTTATTAGAAAGTATGGACTGCCGCAGATCTGGAATAAAGACGGGACTGGCGGTCCGGAGCGGTATATTGAGGTACAGGTGTGGGATGAGGGTCCTTTGAAATCCCTGTTAGAGGAAATCAAAGACTGATCAGAATGGATTGTAAAAAAATTACGCATTTATAACGGAGGTGTAGTACAATTCATTAAGTTGCCCGGTCCGGGCATCTATTACATGGATTAAAGGAGACATATGATGACAAGGACTTCTAAAAAGGCTCACCCGATTCTATTTTCGCTCATGCTTGGCATTCTGCTGACCTTTCTGATTTCAGCCGCCTCCGCCGCCGCAACCATTATGGAATTAAACGACAACGGGGTAATAGCGGCCCAGGGAGCAGCTTTTCTGGTAATGGCAGTCATTGTTGCTGGTTATATGACGAGAGGCAACCGTTCGCTGGCGCAGTTCGGGTTCAGGCCCGTTCGTGCAGCAGAACTGCGGGACTCGCTGTATTACATACCGCTGGTAATCATTGCTCTGGTTCAACCGGTTATGGGCGGGCTTAATGTACAGCTCACTGCGGCCCAAGTACTGCTGTTTCTGGTGTTTACCCTGTTGGTCGGTTTTACTGAAGAGACTATCTTCAGAGGTATCATAAGAGATAAGCTGAAGGTTAAGGGGCCTGTATTTTATATCGTTTTTTCTTCGGTATTCTTTGGAATTTTACATATGGCGAACGCGTTAAACGGAAAAGATCCTTTGAGTGTCGTGCTTCAGGTAATCAATGCCTTCCTGATCGGCTTAATTCTTGCTCTGCTAATTGAGACGACGGAGAATATTATTCCGCTGATTCTGTTCCATTTTGTCTATGATGCCCTTGCTTTCATGACCAAAGAGAATCCCGATAAAGAGCTGACGGTGGTTATTGTACTAAACGTCCTGTATTTGCTGTACGGCCTTTACCTGGTATATAATCTGCGCCGCCGTTACAAGCTGGGCACTGCGCCGGCGAACCGGTTGAGCGTTTAGCCTGTGATCATCGTAAATTTACAATTGTAAAAGTGTAAAATCTGCGTAAAACCGCAAAAAAAGCAGCAATTTTCAGCCTCGGAGAGCCCAATATCCGGGGTTGGGAATTTCCGGGGAATACGACAAAATACGAAAAATTTTGGAAGTTTAAAATTTAGCAGAAATGCGCTACTATAGTGACATCACCAACAAGTAACTGCACAGATAACCGCTAAGCGGCTATCCTTTAAGCTTACTTATGGTGAGTACTCAAGGAAGGAGAGATTCCCAAAGAAACCATGAACCAGGGACAAGCTTTTCAGGCAAGACACATCTTGCAGTCGAAGGAGCGTGATTCCGTTGAAGCAGGTTAGCGAAGCGTACAATTACGGTTGACACAGTAGGGAAAACGTCCGTGAAAACGTTTTTCGTGTAATCGTGTACGTGGGGAACTCATCCCATATGCAGGACATGGGGCAATACTCCTTATCAGGAGCGAACGGGAAATACCGAAATTGAATGAACAATAACCATGTCAGGGATATGGATTGTGGCTGGAGGAAATGATTGAATTGAATAATGGATTGAACACATAAATCCCCGTTACCTAGGTTGATAAGGTAGTCGGGGATTTATGCGTTTATGCTAATAAAAGCTGTCAGGTTGCAGTTAATATAGGTAAGACCGATTCACGAAATACATCTGCAGCGCGTTTCTGCTTGCCGCGATTATCCTGGGTCAGGACAACAACGGTTTCCAGCTTCGGCAGAACATAAATAAACTGCCCGCCGTATCCCCGGGCGTAAAAATAATGAAGTTCTGATTCCGCAGCAGTATCAACGGATTGAGTATAGCTATCCGTCCACCAGTGCCAGGCGTAACCGCCGCGGCGGGGAGCTTCTGCCAGGAGGGCGGTTTGCGTAGAACGGTCAACCAGCTCTGAAGCAATCAGCTGCCGGTGGTCCCATTGTCCGCGCTGCAGATAGAGCTGGCCGAACCTTAGCAGATGAACCGGGCGCAGGCGCAGCCCGAAGCCGCCGGTATGAATACCCTGCGGGTCCTGCTCCCATTCATATTGTTCTATGCCCAGCGGACTGAACAGCACGGACTCCGCAAACCGGGCAACCGGCATCTCTGTACCTTCTGCCAGCAAAGCCGCCAGCAGCTGGGAAACACCGGAATTGTACTCCATATGCTCACCGGGATTGTGGGACAGCGGTTGCTCCAGCACATAATCTATCCAGTTCTCTGAGCGCGTCATGCGCGGGAAGGAGTTCTGGCCGCCAAATTCGGTCCAGTTAAAGCCTGGTGACATGGTTAGCAGATGCTCCAGTGTTATTGCAGCTTTGCGCGGGTCCCGGTCCTGCCGGAGCCGGGGATAAAATTCCGCCAGGAGCGTTTCCGGCTGCGGCAGCAGTCCTTTTTGCATGGCGATGCAGACGAGAGCAGACAGGATGCTTTTGGTACAGGAGTTGATTTTGGCGAGTTCACCGTCTGTGCCGGTTTCTCTATAATGTTCAAAGACCAGACGGCCTTCGGAGCTAATCAGACAGCTGCGTAACTGGTAGGGTGCGAGCGCTGCGGAAAGTTTGGATGTATCCATTTCTTGAGTTCCTTTCTTATGCTGCCGGATGGCGTAATCCGTTATTATATTTGTACATATCTGTTAACAGTGTACCAGCCTTATTGCAAAAAACGAAATGGGTGAAGAATTTTTGAGGTCTATCAACGCCATGTGCTCTTTTTGCGCAAAATAAATAGTAATAGACACAAATTTGTGAAAAAGTTCACGTAATAATTATCAAATTTTAATATATAATATGGTTATCAAAAAGAAATTAAATAAAAATTTATTGGGGGAATTGAGATGAAATTTGTAAAAAGTTTGCTGGTTGCCGGTATTGCTGCTGCGTTGTTGTCGGGTTGCGGTTCGAATAGTGATAATGCGGGAAATGAAGCGGCTGCCACTGCAACTGCTGCTGCACAGACCGATGCGGTATCGACAGCTTCCATCGTGAAAGAACAGGATCCGTTCCTGAAGGCAGTAAGTGCAGAAGGTAACTGGATCGTTGCGATCCTGAATGATCTGACTGTGGATCAGGATGTTGTTGTAGCCGGAGAATTCCATGATAAAGGCGCTGCCGAAAATGCAATTTACCGCAAGCTCGCCCTGTACGCACAGGATGCTGATCATAAGGTAACTGCTACTTATACGCTGACTGCACCAAAAGTGACTGTACAAAGCGAGAACTTCAGAGTTCAAGGCGGTACAATCAAAGGTGACGTATACGTAGAAGCGAACGGCTTTAACCTGTATAAAGATGCTACCATTGACGGTAACCTGTACTTTGCCAACGCAGACGTTCAAGCATCCGCTGTTATTGAAGGTAAAGTAACTGGTGTTACTGAAGTAAAATAATAATGTTCTGATCCGCAGATGATATTATAAATGAGGCCTGTGCGCTGACCCGAAAAGGGGTTGGTTTGCAGGCTTTTTTCTGTTTATATAGAAATATGTGGGAATGAGTCTATAAAGGGGGAATTGTTATGCTGGGACGATGGGTGCCGCTGCTCATTTGTTCATTATTTTTAATAATCCTGGGCTGCAGCAATCTTAAAGCTAGTGAGGTGTCCAGTATTAGGATCGAGTGTGTGGATATATGCAACAGGGAAGATTCGCAGGCAGAACCTTTTACCGAAAAGACCTTTACGGACCCGGAGGCGATTCGGGCTTTTGTAAATGCGGTCAATAAGGCAAGCAGGATAAAGGGAGAACTGGATTATGGTGTGACGTTCAGAATGTATGCAGCTTATAAAAACGGTGGAGAAAAAGTCTACAGCCTCAACATTTCTGATTCAAAAAAGGAGGGGATAAGGGGTCTGCTGGTGGACTCTAAAGATAGCGGAAAAGGCTACTCGATTCCTTCTAAAAATCATGAGGAGCTGCGGAAGCTTATTTATGGGGAGGACGCTAATTATAGTCAGATGAATGGAAACGAGGGGATTACCATCCGGCTGCAGTGTGTAGACTTATGCAAAGGCGAGCAGAAGCCGGCAGGGCTTTTCACCGAAAAGACCTTTACAGATCCGGATGAAACAAGCGAATTTATAAACGCCATTAACAAGGCCAGCAAAATGAACGGAATGTTAAATTACACGACTAACTTCCTGATGTATGTATCTTATCCAGAGCCGGAGGCTGCAGAGAAAGTATATGTACTGAATATCGCCAATGTGAAGGATGAAGGAGTCAGGGGGTTACTGGTGGACACGATGGATAGTGAACAAGGGTATGAGATCCAACCAGAATTCCATGAGGAGCTGCGGAAGCTAATTTATGGGGAGTAGTTTTGAACGGAGGACAGATCGGATTCGGCTGCGCCCGGAGCTATAACTCCTTTTGCTACAGTGAGGCTTGCGGTGAGACTACAGAAATGTACATTGAGCAAGCTTACAGGAGAAAAGGGGCTGCGACGGCATTGCTTAATCTGCTTGAAAAAGAGTTAAGCCGCCGCAGCGTGGTTAGTGTGAGGATTCTGACAGGCAGTAATAATCATTCGGCTCTGCGACCCTATGAAAATAACGGTTATTCGAGAGACAATGAGGCAGTGCTAACCAAGAAGCTTCTCTGATCAGAGCTTCACAGGACAGCTTCAGCCTCCGGTTCCTTAAATTGCAGCCGGTACAGCTCCGCATATACTCCGTTGCTGGACAGCAGGCTGTCATGAGTGCCTTCCTCGGCGACAGCTCCCTTATCCAGCACGATGATCCGGGTGGCGTTGCGTACAGTGGATAGCCGGTGGGCAATCACCAGTGTGGTCCGGTTCTGCATAAGCCGGTCAAGGGACTGCTGAACAAGCTGCTCCGATTCATTATCCAGGGCGGAGGTCGCTTCATCCAGCAGCAGAAGCGGTGCATTCCGCAGAAAAGCCCGGGCAATGGCGATCCGCTGGCGCTGCCCTCCCGATAAGCCTGTTCCGTGTTCACCGATCAGGGTCTCATAGCCTGCGGGCAGCTTTTGAATAAAGTCATCTGCTCCGGCAAGTCTGGCCGCTTCCCTGATCTCTTCATCACTGGCCATATCGCTGCTGAACGCGATATTGTCCTTAATTGATCCGGAGAACAGGTAAGGGGACTGCGGCACATAAGTAATCTTGCTTCGCAGCTCTGCAAGCCCGCCGGATGCGGATTGGCCGTAAACGGAAATATATCCGGCATCGGGCCTGAGTAACCCGCAGCACATCCGCATAAGGGTTGTTTTGCCGGAGCCGCTTGGACCGACCAGCGCAACCGTTTCGCCATGCCGGATGTGCAGATTCAAATCTCTGAACAGCTGCATCTGATCATCAGGTGCTGCGGAGTAGCTGTAGTATGCACCATGAATAGTTAATGCAGCAGATTCATCCGGATCAATCTGTAAGTGGAGGCTCGGGTGCCCATGCGGAATGTCATCCTCGGACGGTGCATCAAGAACAGAGAATATGCGGTCTGCCGCGCCAAGCGACTGCTGGACACCGCCCCAGGTCTGTGACATATGGACGAAAGGCCATTGAACACGCCCCATCAGAATGATGAAAGCAAGCACTTCCCCGGCAGAGGTCCCGCCCTTGATTGCCGAGTAAGCAATAAAGCCTGCGCAGACGACCATCACCAGATTGTTGATAAAAGCGGCGCTGTTCCATAACAATGTCGTTAACAGCGCCCGCTGCAGCAGCAGACGGTTCAGCCTCGTGCGTTCTGCCGCATATTTGTCCTGCAGCATCGTTTCCAGCGAAAAAGCCCGGACGATCTTCACACCCTGCAGGGTCTCCTGCAGAATGCCGCGCAGCTGGGCTTCAGCCTCGTAAATCCGGGTTGACAGCTGCCGCAATTTGCGGTCAAAAAAGCGGCTGGAGAAAAAGACGACCGGCCCGGAGCCAAGCGCGAGTAATGCGAGCCACACATCCATGGAAGCCAGGTAGAGAAAAGAAACAAAGCAGAGCAGAAGATTGTAGCTCAAATCGTAGATAATACTGCTGACTGTGCCCATCGCGGCTTCTGCATCCTTGGTGTTGCGTGAGGTAAGGTCGCCGGAATGCATGGACTGAATCTGCCGGAACGGCAGGCGGTGGGTCTTGTTAAACAGCGCTGCCCTCAGATCCCAGGCCATCCTGCTCTGAACGACAAACCGGTAATAATGCTGAAGCATCAGGCAGAGAATGATCAGGACACAGGCAGCGGCGACAATAACGCTCAGCCGGAGAAGTGAATCCATATCTGCGCTGTTAATGGTGTCAATGAACAGCTGCTGGATGGCTGCCAAACCGATGTCCATCACCAGTCTGGCGGCAAGCAGCAGGGTAGCCAGCAGCAGGCCAAGCCGGTAAGGAGAGGCATAAGGCAGCAGCCGGCTCAGAACGGTGCGAAGCGGTAACTTTCCGGCTTCTTTGGTCGTCATATCTGATTCTCCTCCGGCACAAGGGAATGATCCGTCCGGTGGACGGACTGTACCATATTGTAATATTTGCCCTCCATTGCCATCAGCTCCGGATGGGTTCCTTCCTCAACAACCGAGCCCGCCTCCATATAATAGATCGTGTCGGCATTACGGATCGTCGACAGCCTGTGGGCGATCACTACAGTTGTCCGGCCCTGCATCAGCTTTTGCAGCGCCTGCTGGACAACCTCTTCACTGTGGCTGTCAAGTGCGGCCGTCGGTTCATCCAGCAGCAGCAGCTCCGGCCCGCGGACAAAGGCTCTGGCAATGGATAGCCGCTGCCGCTCCCCGCCGGACAGGGTGATCCCCCGTTCACCGATGACAGTCTCATACTGCAGCGGAGTGCTCATAATGAACTCATGTATACCTGCATCCCGTGCAGCTTGTATAACTTCCTCTTTGGCAGCTCCGGATCTGCCCCAGGCAATATTCTCATACAGGGTGCCTGAGAAAAGATAAGGCTCCTGTGATACGTAAGCAAGACTGCTGCGCCAGACCTGCGGCGAAAGGGTTCCTAACGGCTGTGACCCGCAGCAGATGGTGCCGTTGTCGGGCTCGTATTCTGCCAGCAGCAGGCGGAGCAGGGTGCTTTTTCCGCTTCCGCTTGGTCCGGCTAAAGCGGTCACTTTGCCAGGCTCAATAGCAAGCTGCACCTGCTGCAGGACAGGATTGCCGCTGTAGCTGAAACTTACATTGTTAAAGGAAATGGGCAGTCCTTTGAGACTTGCTGTTACATTGTCCTGCTGTTGTCCGGGCGTCTGCTTCTGTACGCCTTGCTCCTGCCCGGGCTGTTCATTGTGCAGCTCAAACAGTTCAAAGATCCGGCTGCCCTGAGCCAGGGAGGTTTGCAGCTGTGCCCAAAGATTGGAGAGCCTGGAGACCGGATTCGTAATCTGCTCGAAGCTGATCAGAAATGCTGCCACCGCCCCCACATCAAGCCGTCCGCCAATGACGAGGTATCCTCCATAAGTAAGCAGATACAGCAGACCGCCTAAGATAACGGTAAAGTTCATATTATAGCCAACCGCTTCTGCACGGGAGAGCGGAACATGGAACTTGAAGTAATGCTGCACCCGCTCCATGAATTGCTGCTGCAGCCGTGAAGCCAGAGAGAAGGCGCGGACGACTTCAGCACCCTGTACGGAGTCCTGAATCAGCACTTGCTGGGCGGCTTCCACTTCCTGTCTTTTCCGGTACAGGCTGCGGATTCGTGAGGTGAAAGGCAGCATCACCAGCGGCAGCAGGGCGCAGATCAGCAGTATGCCCATGGTGAGCGTGAAATGAAGGGACATCAGGTAGGTAAGCAGAAAGAGGATCTGCAGCAGGCTGCTGAACAGCTCGACCGTCTTCAGGTTAATGCCTTGCTGCGCCGCAGGTGCGGAATCGTGAATACGGCTGATGAGATCGGCGGAATGATAGCGGTCCAGATCTTTCATCTTCACCTTCAGCAGTTTGTCCAGCAGGGTCAGCTGCAGCCGGGATGTGGATTTATACTCAAGCACTGCGGATAAATAGCTTTTTAGAAAATTAAAGACAACATCGACAAGTACAATAGCTAAAGCGAATATAGCGCTGGAAGCCAGGCTGGATATGTTATGCTCCGTGGCTGCATTAATAATCCGCCGCAATGCCTCAGCTAAGCCGACAGAGGTCAGTGATATAACGGCAGCAGCCAGACAAAGTGCAATGTACCAGCCGATATACGGCCTGCCGAGCTTCACTAAACGGATGAATGTGCCGGAAGCTTCTGATCTCTTCAATGGAGACCCTCCCTGATATCAGATGTAACCCTTGCAGCCGTGCACTGCATAGCTCAGTTCTCGTCGAGCATGACTTTTGCAGTTAAAGCCAGCAGCTCCCGTAACCGCTCAACATTCAGATGATAATACATGCGGTGATCCTCCCTTTTCACACTGATCAGATCCAGGAAGAACAGGAAGTTGGAATGATAATTCACGGCTGCCGGTGTAATGCCAAGCGCGGAGGCGATCTCCTGCCCGTAATGCGGGCGCTGCTTCAGTAATAGTACGAAATCAAGCCTCCGTTTATCAGAAAAGGCTTTCAGGAACAGCTCAGTCTGTTCTCGGTCAGCAGCCGGTCCGAATACCCGCTCATTATGGATACCGAAGATAACCCAGCCTACATTGCCGGCCGCAGTAGTAAAGTTCAAGAAATGATTACCGACCTGTGAAGCCTGGCTTACGTGAAAAGCAGTGGGGAAAGAGAGGAAAATTTCAGGCTCATTTTTGTGGATTTCACGGATAAACTGCTCAGGCTTGGCGGCGAATAGCGTCTCATAATGAGCAGAAGCCTGTTCAGAACGTTCCTTCAGCTGCTCCTTCCAGCAGATAAAGACATCCTTGTAGAACCGGCGGAGAAGCTGCATGTACCTGAGCTTGCATTCCTCCGGATGGGCAAGGCATTCCAGCAGCGGCTCCTGCGTAAGAATGACCTCCTGATGCGGGGGAGTATCCCTGACTAATGCGGCCAGCAGGCTGAGATTGCCTTTTAATGCTTCCCAATCCCTTCCTTGCAGCAGCTCCTCCAGCTTATCGTGATAAACCCCGAATACCATCTCTGTCAGCATCCATTCAGCCGGTATGGTCTCCAGTGATGTAATCCAGTCTTCCGCTGATTGCGGCTCAGGATTACTGCAGATGGACACATAGAAACCAAAGTCCAGCGTTTTATGAAGAAAATTGTGGCCGAAGAAAAACTGCAGCTCACGGAAAGTATGCGGTGACAGCCGGGCCTTGGTATCCTCGTAGAAGGAATCAGCCATGGAGTCCATTTCAATCTTATAATCCTGAGCCATGGCATACATCTGCTCTCCGCAAGCCGCCATGCCCATCGCCACGATAAATTCCAAAGCCTCGTTATAGGCGAACCGGATATTTTGCTGAAGTTGTTCGTTAAGCGTTTGTCTTTCCATCTGGACCTCCATTATAAAGTTAAGTGAAAATTAAATACTTGATTATACTCCACAATATTAAGTTATCACTTAATGTTAAAATAACCCATACCTGAAAAAGCGCATAGGATAAAAAGTCACTCCATATTATTTTTGGACAGCAGTTTCTTTGCCGGGGGAACGTTTGGGTTTATGTTCTGAGAGAGCAGAACCCGTTAAGGTAAGCGCAGTACCCAGTATAATAGCCCAGGTGAGCTGTTCCTGTAGAAACAGTACAGCTGCCGCCACGGTGATAACCGGGACAAGATAGATGTAGACACTTGTTCTGACTGCTCCGAGCATACCGACTGCCCGGTTCCACGTTACAAAGCACAGCGCGGAAGCTCCCAGACCGAGGAACAGCAGGTTCGCCAGATTGGCGGGATCACGGAACCGGTCCAGGCCGAAGCGGAAATCGAACAGCAGCAAAGCGGGCAGCATACCCAGCAGACCATAAAAAAACACTCTGCGGGTCACGCCGATGGTATTGTACTGGAGTGCGCTGATTTTGCGCATCAATACAGAGTACAGAGCCCAGACGACAGGAGCTAGCAGAGCCAGCAGGTCACCGAGCGGATTCAGCTGTAGCCGGAGGCTTCCGTTTAGAAGAATGCAGCCAATGCCGCTCAGGGCGATCAGAAATCCTGTGATGAAGGCGGGAGTAAGACGTTCGTCCGGTAAAGCGAAATGGGCAATCACTGCGGTGAGGAACGGGGCGATGGACACAATTACACCGACGTTAGAGGCGGAGGTGTAGAGAAGCGCAATATTCTCGATCAGAAAATACAGGGTCACACCACAGAGCCCGGCCGCAATGAATAACCCTTCTTCTCTAAAAGAGCCCGTCCGGATCCGCCGCGGATAGAGCAGGCACAGAACAGCATAGCCCAGAATAAAGCGGAAAAACAAAATCTCCAGCGGTGTAAGCCCTGTCAGCAGCAGCTTGGTCGAAATAAAGGTGGTCCCCCAATTGAGAATCGTGATAAAAGCCAGCAGATGACCGGTGACGGCGCTTCGATTAGCATTCATGATGAGGTCACCGCATGTGCCAGCATTTCCGCCGGGCTGGTAAAGATCCGCAGATATTGCTTAGGCGTTAAGCCGATCAGTTTTTTGAAGAAGTTACTGAAATGGCTCTGGTCGCTGAATCCGGTCCGCAGGGCCACCTCCATCGGCAAAATGCCCTGCTCCAGCAGCCGCTTGGCCTGATTGATGCGAATCGTCTCCAGGTAACGGTATGGGGAGATGCCTTTTTGCTTAGTGAACATACGCAGCAGCTGGTACTTGCTAAGTCCCGTCAATTCCGTGAGCTCGCCCAGTGTAATAGTGTCTGTATAATGATCCTCTATGTACCGGCAGACCTTTTTGATTTCTGCAGTAACCTCCCCGGCGGGACCGGCCGTACCGGCTTCTTCCGTATATTCCTGCAGCAGCAGCTCCAGCAGAAACAGCAGCAGCTCCTCCTTCTGAAAATCTGCCTGCTCCTCTAACAGCATCTGGTGCAGATCATGCAGCGGTGCAGCCAGTTCGCTCTGGAACAATACGGCTTGTGTAAAGCGCGGCAATTCGCTTTTTCCCGTAATCTCCTGCACATACTGGCGCATGATCTCAGGCTGAACGTTGATACAGCGGTAATCCAGCGTCCGCCCGTCCACCTGTTCACAGGAGTGCGGGTCCTGGGGGTTGAAAATAATGACATCTCCGCTGTTCAGAACATATTCCTCGTTGCCGCACTGCAGCAGTCTTTTGCCCTGTTCAATAAAACCAAGGACATAATAGTCATGAAAATGATTAGGGAACTTCTGCATAATCCCCTCAAAACGGTAAGCTTCCAGCTTCAAATCCTGATCAAAAACGACGGTCCGTACCTCACGGGACAACAGCTTCACCCTCTTTTTATATAATGTAAAGCAAGTATAATACAGGATGCTCCCCGGTTCTTGAATGATATTGCGGAGTTGGGGAAGGTTCGCGACCGTTTTTTGCCAGTTTATAGTATAATGTTCGGAGCAGGAAGGTCTGGGGAAAGTAGTGGAGAGTCTGAGCAGGAGGAGATGTACATGAACAATCCAATAGTACGCACAGCCAGGGCTCCCGCAGAAAAAAGGCTGCTTATAGGGATAAGTATAAATGTAATGTTGTGGATTTATATTTTGATTAACGGAAATATTCAGAACAACTTTGTAACATCGGCGATTCTTGCCCTGTTTGCTGCTGTTGAAATTATTTTGATATACCGTGCTTTTGCAGCCAGAAGATCCTTTGACATCATTCTTAATGAGGATAACCTTGTTATTGACAACCGGCAGATCCCGGCAGACAATGTCAAGACTGTTTTTGTAAAAGGCTACTTTACACCTGTTATCGGCATCAGACCTAAGGGAAAAGTGCTGGTTCCATATAAAAATTGCTTCCGTTTTAAAAGTGATAATGATGTAAAAATAATGACAGAGTGGGCGGAGCAGAGGCGGATTAAGGTAGCCCATAAAAATTTTAGCCGCTGGCTGTAAGAAACGGAGTGCCCGATATGTTCAAAATCATGCTGATTGAAGACGATGTTACGCTATTCACCGAAATTAAGGAACGCTTATCCCAGTGGTCGTATGATATTTACGGCGTCACCGATTTTGCCAAGGTGCTGCAGGAGTTCACGGCGGTTCAGCCGGAGCTGGTCATCATTGACATTCAGCTGCCGCTGTTCGACGGGTTTCACTGGTGCCGGATGATCCGGGCGCATTCCAATGTGCCGATTATCTTCCTGTCCTCGCGTGATCATCCGAGTGATATGGTGATGTCGATGCAGCTGGGGGCCGACGATTTTATGCAAAAGCCGTTCCATTTCGATGTGCTGATCGCCAAAATCCAGGCTACGCTCCGGCGGGTGTATAACTACAGCACCGAACGGACAGAGCTGAGAGCATGGCGCGGCGCCACGATTGAATATGTGAAGAATACCGTAACCAACAGCCAGGGTGCAGCTCTGCTGACCAAAAACGAAATGTTCATCCTCAAAATTCTGATTGAGCACAAGGACCGGATTGTGGACCGTGAAGAGCTGATCAAGAATCTGTGGGATAATGAGCATTTTGTGAGTGACAATACCCTGACCGTGAATGTGAACCGGCTGCGTAAAAAGCTGGAGCCGCTCGGGCTGGACGCTTTTATCGAAACCAGGGTCGGACAGGGCTACATGGCTACCGAAGAGGCGGCCTTATGATTGTCAAATACATAGCTGAAAAAAGAAGCTGGCTCTGCCTGCTGGCCGGAATGCAGCTGCTGATTCTGTTCGTGGCTTTTGTCGATGCGTCGATCCCTTTCCTGCCGGTGCTGTATATTGTGCTGTTGAATGTACTCGTCTGCACGCTGTTTGTGTTCTTCCGGTATCAGAAGGAGACCCGGTTCTACAGGACAATGGAGGCCTGGGATCAGGTGTATGATCTGGAGGCATTCCGGGAGGCGGACAGTCCGTTTGAGCACATCGTACAGGATGCGGTAACCCTCCAGACGGAGCGCTACCGGCGGGAATCTGCGGTGAACTTCCGGTTGCTGGAAGAGGAAAAGGACGATCTGCTGGCCTGGATTCATGAGGTGAAGACGCCGCTTACGGCAATGCAGCTGATGATCGAGCGTCTTCCGGATGAAACATTGCAGAACCAGATGATGTACGAATGGCTGCGGATTCATCATCTGCTCGACCAGCAGCTGCACCAGAAGCGGATACCTTTTATGCAGAACGATCTATTCATTGAGCATACAGCGCTTGAGCCGATTCTGAATAAAGAGATCCGGGGGCTGAGAACCTGGTGTATCCCGAAAGGCATCGGGTTCGATGTAGAGCTGGAGGCGGAAACCGTGCTGACGGACGGCAAGTGGCTAGGATTTATGCTGCGGCAGCTGCTGACCAATGCCGTGAAATACAGTGAAGCTTCAGATATTGTAGTACAGAGCCGGGAGCAGGACGGGCATGTGGTGCTGAGGATCAAAGACGAGGGTAAGGGAATTAGTCCCAAGGATCTGCCGCGTATTTTTGATAAAGGGTTCACCTCGGTGCTCGGACGTCAGGAGGGGGCGGCTACCGGCATGGGCCTGTACCTGACGAAGCAGGTGGCGGAGCCGCTGCTGATCAGCCTTGGCGTGGAGTCGGAGCCCGGAAAAGGTACAGCCTTCACGCTGACCTTTCCGCGGGCGAATGATTTTGTGAAGACAGGCGGGTCAGCCTGAACGGAGTCCGCATTCACGGATTTCGTTCAGCTCCACCGCCGACATTAAGCCGCACAGATACAAGTTAAGATATTCCTCAGACACACTTTGGTTAAAAATCAGCAAATCGTCAGTATTGATGGTCACCGGAACGCCGGCATCATACAGCGTTCTGACTGGATGGCTGGTATAATCCAGGGTACGGCCGAGCATCACATTGCTGGTTGGGCATACGTTCAGCCGGATGTGATGATCAGCCAGCCAATGCATGATCTGCGGGGAGGCTGCTGCGGCGATGCCGTGGTGCACCTCCTGGAGCTCCAGTTCCACGGCTGCTTCCAGCACGTCGTCGGCAGTGCCGAATTCGCCGGTATGGGCTTTGAGCACCAGTCCCGCAGATTTGGCTTTACGGTAGATGGAGCGGAAATTCCGGATCGGCTGCGCCAATTCGGGGCCGCAAATGTCAATGGAGCGGAACCATTGACAAGAGAAGATTTCATCCAGGCGCTCGTGAATGGTATCCGTATTACCGGCTCTGTCCAAAGAAAGCTCCGGCAGAAACGCAGTCTCTGGAACATAATGCTGACGCAGTCTGTCCATAATCCGGATAAAGGACTCCATGCCGCCGAGCGAGTCGATCTCATCTATCCCGAAGCTGAGTGCAAGCCGCTCAATTCCGTCGTCTGCAGCCTGGACAAAAGCGGCTTCGATTCGTTTAAGATAGCCTTCAATTCCGGGGCAATGGCTTTTCACGCTGCGCACGAACCATTCCTGCATTTCATCGAGTGAGGCAAAAGTTCCCGAATGAGGCTGGATCGTGATGTTAGCCCAGGCTTCTATGTACTTTAAATTTCCGCCCCTACCGGCGTGATTGTGCAGATCGCTTTTTGGGACATTACGCAGATCATCCAGCGAACGGTTCTCCAGGGCAGCGATAAATAGCTGTTTCATGGCCTCCTCCTGACAGACAAAATGACTACAAATGACTACAGGGAAAATATGGGCTTGGTTTCGTACCCTGAATATAGCACACCGGCTAACGACGTACCAGATAACGGGCGTGTGACAATAATGTCACATGCCCGTTCATATTGTTAGGTGAAACGCAGGAACATAAGCCCTGGCCCCGGTATGATTGAGGTACAGAAAAGGAGTGGTTGCGAAATGGTCATTTTACAAGCCAATAAAATTTACAAAACCTACGGAAATAAATTTAACAAGCAGGAAGTACTGAAGGGAATCGACCTGCAGGTGGACAAAGGCGAGTTCGTCGGCATAATGGGCGCGTCCGGATCAGGAAAAACAACCCTGCTGAATGTGCTGTCCTCCATCGACCGGGTCAGCCAGGGGACAATTGAGATTGAGGGCAAGGAATTTACCGGAATGAAGGAGAAGCAGCTGGCGGAGTTCCGCAAGCATCATCTGGGGTTTATTTTTCAGGAGTACAACCTGCTTGATACATTGACCGTCAAAGAAAATGTGCTGCTGCCGCTCTCGATCACCGGAATCTCCAAAAAGGAAGCACATCAGCGGTTTGCGCAGGTAGCGGGGGAGCTGGGGATTGCCGAGCTGCAAAATAAATATCCGGCAGAAATTTCCGGCGGACAGAAGCAGCGGACCTCGGCAGCGCGGGCGTTCGTGCATGAGCCGAGCATTATTTTTGCCGATGAGCCGACCGGGGCGCTGGATTCCAAATCCGCCTCTGACCTGCTGAACAAGCTGTCGGATATGAACCGGGGACGCCAGGCGACCATTGTGATGGTTACGCATGATCCGGTGGCGGCGAGCTATTGCAGCCGGGTGGTGTTTATCCGCGACGGGCAGATTTACACCCAACTCAGCAAGGGGGATGAACCGCGGCAGTCCTTCTTCAACGATATTATCAAAACCCAGGGCGTATTGGGCGGTGTCCAGTCATGAACCTGAATTATATTGTGTACCGCAATCTCAAAAAGAACATTAAAAACTATTACCTGTACGTCTTTGCCCTTATATTCAGTGTGGCATTGTATTTCTCCTTCGTTACCCTGCAGTTTGATCCTTCGATGGACGAGGTTGCCGGTTCGGTAAAAGGAGGCGCAGCGATCGGAACCTCTTCCGTTCTGCTGGTAGCCATTGTCGCGATCTTTCTGCTCTATGCGAACACGATTTTTATCAAGCGGCGCAGCCGGGAGATCGGATTGTTCCAGCTGATCGGACTTACCAAAGGCAAAATTTTCAGGCTGCTCAGCGCCGAGAACCTGATGCTCTATTTCGGATCATTGGTTGCCGGGATTGCCGCCGGATTCGCCATGTCGCGCCTGATTCTGATGATCCTGTTCAAAATCCTGGAGATCGACGCGATGGCCGAGCTGCGGTTCTCGTCAGAGGCGCTGGGGCGGACGATCATCGTTTTTGCGGCGATCTATGTGCTGATTATGCTGATGAACTATACTTTTATAAAAGGGCAAAGCATCCTGTCCTTGTTTAAAGTCAATGCAACCACGCAGACACGCATCCGCAAAATGCCGCTATGGGAGATTGTTCTCGGACTCCTTGGCATTGCCTTTATAGGGGGCGGCTATTATATTTCAACCCAGCTGTTCAGCGGAAAATATACTGAAATGTCCGAGCTGATGATGGCGATGATTACGATTCTGGCCCTGGTCATTATTGGAACCTATCTGTTCTATAAAGGCTCGGTCAGCTTCCTGTTTAATGCCATCCGCAAGAGCAAGCAGGGCTACCTGTCAATCAATGAGGTGCTCTCCCTGTCCTCTATCATGTTCCGGATGAAGTCGAACGCGCTGCTGCTGACGATCATCACGACTGTATCGGCACTGGCTATCGGACTGCTGTCCCTCAGCTATATCTCATATTATTCGGCTGAGGCTACCGCTAAAGAGAGCTCACCGGATGATTTCGGATTCGCAAGTGTGGAAGCGAAGGAGAAGTTTGCCCAGGCGCTGGATGCACAAAAGATTAAATACAAAGAGATTTACATGAAGCCCATTATGATGGAAGTGGATTCCAGCGGGATTGTGGAGAAGTCTGCTTTTAAATCCCCGGATGATCGTCTGCTTCTAACCGCTGTACTTAGTGAAAAGGACTTCGAGGGTATGGATTTGCAGCCGGAAGAAACAACGATTGTCGGTTACGGCGGGGCACTGCAGCGTTTCATGTCGCTCAGCGAAACGGGTGAAGTCGAATTTGACACAATAAACGGACCTGTCAGCCTGCAGGTTAACGGCAGCTCCTCTGAAGCTGTTTTGCCCTATTACTACGGCGGGGGCGGTGCTATTTTTGTAGTGGATGAGAGTAAGTATGAAGAATTTGTCCAGGCCCGGAATCCAAAGGTGCAAAGAGGAGAAGGGAAAAGCGATTATTACGGGATCGAGCTGGCCGACCGTTCACAGCGGGCTGAGGCCAATGAGATTTTCACGGAACAGAAGCCGGAGTATCCGAGCTTTTCCCAATATGAATATGAACTGAACCAGCGGAGCAATATGGGCCTGATCATGTTCATTGTCGGCTTTCTCGGCCTGACCTTCCTGATTACCTCGGGCTGTATTTTGTACTTTAAGCAGATGGATGAGGGCGAGGAGGAGAAGGGTGGCTATACCATTCTGCGCAAGCTGGGCTTTACCCAGGGCGATCTGCTGCGCGGCATCCAGTTCAAGCAGCTGTTTGGCTTCGGCATTCCGCTCGTAATCGGCCTTTGTCACAGCTATTTTGCGGTCAAATCCGGCTGGTTTTTCTTCGGTACGGAAATGCTGACGCCGATGATTCTGGTGATGGTGCTGTATACGGTGCTGTATTCGATCTTTGGCTTCCTGTCCGTGCTGTATTACAAGCGAGTGATCAGAGAGTCACTGTAACCGGTTCTGATGAAAAGAGGCAGTTCAGCCCGCTCCCGGCGGATGCTGGGCTGTCTTTTTGTGCTGCGTATAGCAGAAATATAGTTGACATTTTCCTGAATATTACATATCTTTACGGGATACGCTGACGATACCAAATCTTCAAGCGGTGCATAAGCAAGCAGTACATAGGAGGTATATCATTTTATGGTTGAGGACATCATTCAGGTGGGTCAAATCGGGCTGAACGTCATGCATTCAATACAAGAGGGCAGAGAGACCGTGTTATTCCTTCATTTCAGCGGAGGCAATCTGCATATGTGGAACGGTGTGCTCCCGCAGTTTGCAGAGCGGTACAGCATCATCGCGCCGGAATTCCGCGGACACGGCAAATCGGATAAGCCGCATACCGGCTATCATATCGACGGCATGGCACAGGATCTTTATCTGCTGCTCCGGGAGCTGCAGGTGGAGCGTTGCCATGTTGTCGGCAGCTCGATGGGGGCAGAGATCGGCCTGAGCCTGGCTGCCGCGCATCCGGAGCTGGTCCAGTCGCTGATTCTCGAAGGGGCGCTCTGCAATGAGTTCGGTGAGCACGGCTTGTTTAACGGAACAGCGGAGGAGATTGAGGAGAGGAAGAAGCATATGCGGGCTGAGCTGGCAGAACGGCAGGAACGTGTGTTTACGAGCAAGGCGGAATATGTCGCCGAGGAACGTGCCGGGCTGGAACAAGAGGGTCTGTGGAATGAGCATTTCCAGCCGTTCTATGAGAACGGTCTGCAGCAGCTGGAAGACGGTAGATATACCTACTGCTACCTGAACCGTGTGCGTACAGAGTATATTCAGAAATTCTGGGATTTGAAGTTTGAAGCTTATTACCGGCAGGTAGAGTGCCCGGTGCTGTTTCTGCCGAGTGAAGCGGAGTGGGCGAATGAGCGGGTCCGCAGCAGCCTGGATCACTTTGCCAGTCTGGTACAGCAGGCTGAAATTAAGAGGATTTCGGATTCGATTCATGCCTATGTCTGGCTGCTGCAGCCGGCAGAAGCTGGACAAACGGTACTGCGGTTCATCGCCAGGCATTCTGTATCAGGTTAAAGGGACAGGTACCGCTGCTGGAATGGTGGCCGGACAGAAACCGGGATTCGATTGGCACAGCTGCCCGGCATACGCCGGGTCCAGCTTGGCAAACTCGGCAAAGTAGCTGCTGATGATGTGATTCAGGCCGACCGCTCCAAGCTGGAAGGTGAGTGTGACAAGCTCGGGAACGTGGCTGTAATAGAATCTTTTATCGCGTTTTGGCAGCTTGTAGACTGTGGGCGGGACAAAGGTTACAGCGTCAAAAGTATTGGCGATGCGGTAGCTGGTACGGATATACGAGTTGAACACTTTTTTGAAGGCAGGGTCCCCGACTCTCGGTGAACCATAAGTGAACAGTGCAGGTGACGTGAAGGTCGTATTGGCAGCTGCATCAACCGCACACAAGGTGGCAAGTGCTGCACCGAGACTGTGGCCGGTGACGGTTAAGGGCTTGCCGGATGGCAGGGCGTGGAGCGCGGATATCAGCTCATTTCTGGCGGTGGCGTAGATATCGGTAAATCCCCGGTGGGTCAGGCAGTCCTGCTTAATATATTTGAAGCTGCGCTGCGAGGCGATCAGATCGGATATCCAGTCGGCTTGCTGGCTGGTGCCGCGGAAGGCAACGATAATCTCATCCGGAGATTCCAGTATAAAGCCGAACCGTTCGCGCCCGCTGCCGAAGGATTTGGCATAGATGGTATGTCTCAGCGTATAATTCTGCGGAATCACAAATAAGCCGTCCGGATTATTCAATTGTACATATGTCTGACTGCATATGGCTGCCAGGAAAATCGCCCGCTGCTCAAACCCGCTATTGTTCCTCACCCGCATCCCGCCCTTCTTATTACCACTATGTATGTTGATATGGGCGGATTGGTGCCTGTAAGTAACTTGTAATTGGAAGAAGGAGGCTGGCCATGAAAGCCGTTGGTTTCGATCTTGGTGATACGTTGATTTATTATGAAAATGTACCGCTCAGCTGGAGGAACCTGTACCGGTCAGCGCTGATTCAAATCATGCAGGCCATGCAAGTCCGGTTTACCGAAGCACATATCCTGCAGGCTGAGCAGGTGTTGTCCCTGTATAATACCCGGATATATCCCAGGGATTTCGAAGTGACCGACCTGGAGGTTTTTGATAAAGTACTTGCAGCATGGGGAATTAGCGGCAGGAAGGCGGATGAGGCTGCCAGCATATTTTTCAGCTTTTTTCAGCAGCGCTCCAAAGCGTACACTGATGCGGCAACTGTGCTAAAAGAATTGAAGCAGAGAGGCTTGCCCGTGGGAATTTTAACAGATGTTCCCTATGGGATGAGCATGAAATATGTTCAGCAGGATGTCGAACCTGTCCGGGAATATATCGATGTCATCCTGAGCTCTGTTGAGATCGGGTACAGAAAGCCGCGGACTGAAGGATTTATACGATTAGCCAAAGAGCTGGGAATAGCTAAACAGAATATGCTTTATGTTGGTAACGAGGAGAAAGATATTATCGGGGCTAATCAGTCTGGCATGGTTTCTGTATTAATGAATAGAGATCAGCTGTTAAAAAACTGGGGGCAGCAAATCACAATCCGTTCCCTTACCGAAATATTGAATTATATTTGACGCATGAGCAGATCTGCAGCATATTGAGAACGATCAGTAAAAATAATTCTTTACCGTCCGTTCCCGTTATGCTAAACTGAGTACAGATAAGGGAAAACGGGCAGTCAGCTTTTATTTTTTTGAATAATTTAGAATGATCGTTCCCGTATAAGCCATCATTCTCTGATCTGTAGGTCATATCACCGCTATATTACAAAAAAGGAGTGTAAGAGATGGGAAAACTGGATGGAAAGGTAGCTTTGATTACCGGAGGAAACAGCGGTATCGGTCTGGCGGCAGCCCGGTTGTTCGTCAGTGAAGGTGCCAAGGTGGTTATAACGGGCCGAAATGCCGGCACACTGGAAGCAGCTGTCCGAGAACTGGGCAATGAGTCTGCGCTTGCGGTGCAGGCAGATGCGGCTGATCCGGACAGCTCAGCCAAGGCTGTAGCAGCTGCAGTTGAAAGGTTCGGCAGACTTGATATTGTCTATGCAAATGCGGGAATCAGCGGCTCAACACCGCTTGGCAGCACGGAGCTGTCTGCATTTGAAGAGGTGCTGAGAGTGAACGTGACAGGGGTATTCTTCACCGTTCAAGCGGCACTGCCCTATCTGCAGCACGGCGCTTCAGTAATCCTGACCGGGTCCGTATTGGCAGGGGCAGGCAGACCGGGCGGCTCAGCCTATGCGGCCAGTAAAGGTGCAATCAGCAGTATGACCAAGGTACTGGCCGCTGAGCTGTCACCGAAGGGGATACGGGTTAATAATGTCGTGCCTGGGGCTACCCGAACGCCAATTTGGGGCCAGTCTACACCGGAGGGCTGGGCTCAGCTGGAAGCCGGCATGTCACGCTCTATCCCGCTTAACCGGCTCGGAGAGCCGGAGGAGATCGCGAAGGTGGCCTTGTTCCTGGCGTCTGACGATTCTTCCTTTATTCAGGGTGCCGATATCAGCGCTGACGGGGGAGCGGGAGCAGCGCCGCTGGGTGCACCCATTTATCGTCAAGCTTAATAAAGGAAGATAAGAACATAGTCCCAAATGAACCTGCGCCCAGCGCGGGTTTTCGGTTTTAAGAGACCAAGATCTTGTCCTTTGGGCTGGACAAGATCTTGGTGCTATTGCCGATATGATAATTATCGAAAGTATAAGAAAGAAAAGGGCAATTTCTAAAATGAAACTTTTATCTAAAAAAGCTGAGAATACTCCACCCTCGATAGGGTGGGGATGAATCTGCGGTTTTTGACTTCAAACCGAACGTATGTGCTATAATAGGAATAATATTACTAAAAATGAGGTGTCGCACATGCTGATTCATCGAGCCTATAAATACCGGATTTACCCTACAGCGGAACAACAGCAACTCATAA
>NZ_JARXXP010000033.1 GCF_029893965.1 Paenibacillus sp. PastM-3 | reverse complement strand
TCTTCCGGTAGATCCCGCCAGGCAGCACCACTTCGAGCGATCCATAGAAAAGCGTTAAACATGGTTCGTTCATTTAATTTTGACGGACGTCCTGTTGTGTAGGGTGGAAACATATCCTTAATTTGATCCCACTGTTCATCGCTTATTTCGTACCATCTTTGACTCATGTTTGCTGCTCCATTCGTTTTTCTCAAATCTTACCATAATATTTAGTTTTCAGACACATTCTAAAGACTTGAAGGCGTTTTTAGCGGTGTACCAATACAAAAGTATTAACCAGGCAGCACAAGCATTGTTTGTGACACCTCAAGGGTTGAGTCAAACAATTAAAAAACTCGAAAGGGAACTAGATCTTGAGCTGTTCAGCAGAACACCAAAAGGCGTCTTTCCAACAAGATATGGGGACGTGCTTAATGAAAAAGCCGGACAAATCATCAAAGAACTGACTTCACTCAAGAACACTACCCAGATAAAAGCCACTGAACGAATAGCGCCTCTGACGGTTGCTTCTACATTCGGTGTCATCGCCTATCTAACAGTAGATTTTTTGATTGACTTCCGGGAAGCGTATCCCGATATTCGGCTGGATATTATTGAAGCTCCGGATGATTCAACTGAAGAATCTGTATGGACGGAAAAAGCTGAACTCGGATTTCTTGCAGGACCCATTAATGTTGTGAAATTTAACGCATCCTTCTTCACCTCACATAAGCATTGTTTGGTTATCCATAAAGAACACAGACTAGCACAAAAACGAGCTATCGCATACGAGGATTTGGAAGATGAGCCAATTGCCCTCGAGGGACGAGCTTTCCGGCCATATCATAACAATATGAACCGGTCCCTGAAAGCGGGCGTTACACCGCAGATCCTTCTGGAAACCTCTGAAATTGAGTTCACTCATCAAATTGCTAGCGCGAATAAAGGGATTGGGTTGTCCGTCGATTATTGCGCCTTCAACAACCGTTACAAGAACACCGTTATAAGACCATTTCAGAATTTCGATGAATGTACCTGGGACACGTATCTCATTACCAAGAAAGGTAAGATCATCAGTAAAGAAGCGGAAATTTTTCAGGATTTTGCGTTGTCCTGGCTGCAGACGAATCAAGCAAAGCTGTTCAAATGGAATGGGGAAGAACTTTAAGTGAAATTCTCCCGATATTCTTGAGGGTAAGAGCCGATTTGTTTTTTGAATACCTTGATAAAATGGGGAACAGATGTATAACCGAGCTTACCGGAAATATAAAATACTTTGAGATCTGTATTCTTCAGAAGAAATACAGCCCGTTCCATGCGGATCTTCAACAGATAATCTCCGATTGTCTCCCCGGTAACTGATTTATATACACTGGACAAATGAACAGGATAGAGGCTGACATGATCGGCAATAGATTGCTGAGAAATTCATTCACTTAGATTCTCTTGTATATATACTTGTACTCGAGAAACCAAGCCTTGCTGCTTATTTTCTATGTTTGAGGTCAGAGTATCTCGTAAGTCATTCAACTGTTTATGAGCTCACTCTTCTAATGTTTTGATCGACAGGAAGCTGGACTTGCATTGCAGTTGCTCTAACTCGAAGATTGGTTGATTATGATCTCTTCTACCGTTTTTATTAGCTGCCTGTATAAAGGTTGCTGCAAGCACAATAAACACTTCATAAACCCTGTCGAATGTCATATCTTTCATGAGTTTCATTTCCGTAAAGATGGATTCCAGCTTTTGCTCGAATTCGCTCCAACGTCCGGTTTCCAGCAGTATGAACAGATACGGGGGTTCATATAATGACGTAATCTTTGAAGGCAGAGTGTCCGTAAGGTTTGCAATGTAAGCTAACAACAATCCCTTCTGATGGCCTGCATACCGGGTGAACACACTCAGGGATTGTTGATATAAGCTTGCTATTTGCTCGGGGAAACGTTCGGTTTGGCTAAGATAGATCGAAATATCCTCATTAACGAAGGCTTGTGTGCTGCTGAAACTTCGAGGCAATAGAGTGCAATAAAGAGTCCGACAACCTGGATTTGCTTTTGACCAGCAGAACAAGATAACCGTGATCCGAGAAGCAGTGCCAGACCCCAATAAGTATCCTGGAATACTTCGTATGCTATACTGGCCAAAGCGTGCTCAAGAAGCGAGAGGGACTGTACATCATAATTGGAGGAACCTTCTTCTATCTTTACCAATACCAAAGTCACCGGATTACCTGCGGAGAAGGGGAGGTCAAATAACTGCAGCTTTTCATGAATAATGTCCCGAGAAAATAAGCTGAACCCGGAAGAAGATCTATAAGAACTTCTGGGGTTTTTGAAAAAATGGAAATGAGGACGTCATCTTACTTTCTCTACTATATATACAAGAACATATAAGCAAGATACCTATTAAGTATTGGTAAAAAGAATGGACAATGGGGTATTCTAAGTTAGACAATGGATATCTGGAGGTTCGTTCAAATGACCAAAAATAAGTTTCCGGAGAACTTTTTATGGGGTGGAGCTGTAGCTGCTAACCAGGCAGAAGGTGCTTGGCAAACAGATGGAAAAGGTATCTCTATTGCTGATGTTATGCCTCTTGGAGTACAAGGACCAGTACACAGTGAGCCTACACCTGAACAATATTATCCTGCACATGAAGCAGTAAATTTCTACCATCATTTTAAAGAAGATGTTGAATTGTTTGCAGAAATGGGTTTTAAATGCTTTAGAACGTCAATTGCTTGGACGCGTATATTTCCGAATGGTGATGAGCTTGAGCCTAACGAACAAGGTCTGAAGTTCTATGATAATCTGTTCGATGAACTTCTTTCAAAAGGTATCGAACCAGTTATTACAATTTCTCACTATGAGACCCCTCTCCATCTTGTAAAGCAATATGGTGGATGGTCCAATCGTAAGCTGATTGGATTCTTTGAGCGATATGCGACAACAATTTTCAAGCGCTACCGTGAGAAAGTGAAATACTGGATGACGTTTAATGAAATTAATAATGTGCATATCATACCTTTTGCTGCTGGGACTATACCTTCAGTTGATGGAAAAATTGATATGCATACGCTTTATCAATCCAGTCACCATATGTTTGTAGCCAGTGCGCTGGCTGTAAAAGCTTGCCATGAAATTATTCCTGGTGCGAAGATCGGCTGTATGCTTTCATTAAGCGGGGTCTATCCGAATACATGTCACCCGGATGATGTCTTTGAAACCTATCAGTTGCGTCGCCGTTCCCTTTTCTTTGGAGATGTTATGCTTAGAGGGACTTATCCAAGCTACATTAAGCGTATATGGGAGGAGCTGAATATACAGGTGGATATGGAACCTGGTGATGAAGAACTCATCAAGCAATATCCTTGCGAATACCTTGGATTTAGTTATTACAGAACAACTACACATAAAGCTGGAATTCCAATTGTTGGACATACTGGAGGAGTGACAGGTATTGATAATCCTTATCTGGAATCTACTCCGTGGGGATGGCAAGTAGATCCGAAAGGATTACGTTTAACCTGTAATGAGCTTTACGATAGGTACCAGAAGCCATTATTCATTGTGGAGAATGGTTTAGGTACTATTGATCAAATTGAAGCAGATGGCAGCATTCAAGACGATTACCGGATTGATTATCTTAACAAACACCTCAAGGAAATCAAGGAAGCCATTCATGATGGAGTTGAAATTATAGGCTATACCTGGTGGGGACCAATTGATATTATTAGTGCCGGTAAAGGTGAAATGAAGAAACGGTATGGCTTCATTCATGTGGATAAGGATGATGAGGGTAAAGGCACATTAAAGCGAACTAAGAAGAAAAGTTTCAACTGGTATAAGCAAATTATTGAAACTAATGGAGAAATTATTAATTAAAAAAGTAAAACCCAAACCTTAAAAGTGTTTGGGTTTTACTTTTTTTTTATTGCAAATATAAGACTGCTCTTGATAATTATAAACAACGAAGGACTTCATATAGTTCTTTCTGGATATGATAAGATATAGTCAGGCGTTGATAATAGTATATTAGAGCATTTTCTATAGGAGGGCTGAATAATGGACATCCGCCAATTACGCTATTTCATGGCTATCGTTGAAGAAGATCAAATTCTCACCAGAGCGGCTAAGCGGCTCAATATGGCTCAGCCTCCTTTGAGCCAACTATTGAAGGCGCTTGAAGATGAGCTTGGAGTCCTTCTATTTGAGCGCATTGGCAAACGCTTGGAACTAACGCCAGAAGGGAAAGCCTTATACCAAAAAGCACTTAAAATTACAAACTCTATGGACGAAATTATGATAGAGATGAAAGAAATTAGTGAAGGTGTTCGGGGGCAATTGATTTTAGGAACTACAGTATATTATGCTTCCCTCTTGATGGACAAAATGAATTACTTCCGTCTAAATCACCCCTTAGTAACGTTCAAAATACTACAAACTGATCCTGTAAGGCTGGTTCAACTGTTGAAAAATCGTGAAATTGAGTTTGCATTGCTGAATCTGCCTGTAGGAAGTGACGGTCTCTCTAAGCTTGAACTGAAAGAGCTGAAATATACCTTTGTTTATCCGACTGAATGGAGGTTGTCCGGCAATTCAATAAACAGCAAAGATATTGAACAATACCCCTTAGTATTCATGAGCAGGGAAAAGGGGTATGGGACTTTTGAAGATACCTTAGAGGAGTTCCGGAGACTGGGGGTAAAGCCTAATATTGTAGCGCAAACAAACGACCTACACATGATCATGAGCATGATTGAAAAAGGGATTGGGGCCTCTATTCTTCCGAGTATTGTGGTCCGTGAAAATTATAATCCGAATATTTCAAAGTTAGAAATCACTGATTTTAAACTCAGTACGGGTTCCGCTCTCGTCTGGTTAAGAGACCGTTATGTTAGTAAAGCTGCTAAATACTTTCTTGAACTGTTTGGAGAAAAGGATTTTTAATTTAAAACGGGCTAGTCTTAAAGGCTGTCCGGTAAATTTTGCTCATTAAAAGAACTTGAGTTACCTAGCCTTGTAGCATCTGGTATTAAGAAATAAACATCATTGTTGGGATTATATTAACATGGATTTTATACATATAGAAAATATGTAAAATATATATATGTAATACTATTAACATATAGCTCTATATCCGCTTACTCTAAATTGATTTATATGTTCCAGAGTATATACTAGATACATTTTAAGTATTGGCTCACCTTTTATGTTGTCAGGTATGATGTTCAAGAGGTGAGGATAGAATTTATGAGTGCTATATTTTCGCAAATCTTTTTATTGTTTGGTTTAATGATGATTGGATATATAGTGAATAAAGTGAAGGTGATGGATGAAGTTGCAGAAAAGAAAATCTCAAAATTAATTGTTAATGTCACGATTCCTGCAACTATTCTCTATTCTTCGATGTCCCAAGGGGTGGAGGATAAAACAAGAATCCTATGGGTGATTGTTGTAGCGGTAGCTGTATTCCTAATTACACCGATGTTAAGTTCTATGGCAGTAAGAACATTTAAGATGGATAAAACCTTCAAACTGATGTTAAACTACAGTAACTTGGGTTTTATGGGAATTCCTATTGTATCAAGCATCTATGGTGGAAATGCTGTGTTTGATGTGTCTATCTTTATGATGGTATTCAATATAAGTTTGTTTTCCCACGGAATATCCATTCTCCAGGAGGGTCATGGAACTAAAACAGAGGCATTAAAAAACATGCTGAATCCTGGGATATTATCCGCTGTAATTGCCTTGGGGATATTTTTGCTAGATATACCCGTTCCGCTTCCTCTCGCCAGTCTATGCTCATCCGTGGGCAGTATTACTACACCTTTAGCTATGATTGTCATCGGTTCGACTATGGCATCCATAAGTATTAAAGAGGTAATACAAGATAAAGAGATATATCTGTACACCATAATGAAAATTATTTTAATTCCTGCAGTAATTTGGTTTATTCTTCAGTTCTTTGTGCAAGATCCGATGATACTGGGAATAGCAGTAATATTATCGAGTCTGCCGACAGCAGGTAATGTATCGATGTTATGTTCAGAGTATAATGGAAATATTGGACTAGTTACAAAAGGAATATTCATGTCTACTTTATGTTCCATCGTTACAATTCCTATTCTGTTAATCATCTTTTAGATTTAGACCCTTTTACGAGGGTCTTTTTTGTATGTTTTATAATTGCTGTTTCTATATATCTCTAGACATATATAGAAGAGACGATTTAAATATTGGCCGATTATGAAAAACCTAAGTATGATAATCATGTAGTTTCAAAGCAGGTATTGCTTATAAAGTACATGATGAAACAGTCTTACTACAGGGGGTATCAATATGGATTTCAACAAGTTGGCCAAAGACATCCTGCAACTCACGGGAGGCAAAGAAAATATTGTTCATTTAGAACATTGCATGACACGGATCCGGATGAATGTAAAGGATGACAGTAAGGTACAAACCGAACAGCTAAAATCTCTGGATGGTGTGATGGGTGTTGCCCAGAGTGGGGGCCAGCATCAGATTATTATCGGGAACAATGTGACTAAAGTATATAAGGAATTAGTTGGTGTTGGTCATTTAGAAAGCGCTAACAGTGAGGACGCGGACGAACAAACGGAGAAGAATAGCTGGATTAGTAAAGTATTTGACATTATCTCAGGAATTTTCGTTCCTATCATACCGGTTATTGCTGGAGCAGGTATGCTCAAGGGACTTCTATCCATTTTGACAACAACTGAAGCGATAACTACAACTAGTGATGCCTATAAGTTCATTGAAGCTCTGTCGTCAGCTGCTTTTATATTCCTGCCGATCCTGCTTGCTTTTAGTTCAGCCACCAAATTTAAGACTAATCCTTATGTGGCTGTTGTGCTGGGTGGATTTATGCTACATCCGGCCTTTACAGCTTTAAGGCAGCAAGAAATTACAAGCCTCGATGTGTTCAATCTTCCGGTACGGCTAATTGATTATTCGTCAAGTGTTCTTCCCATCATTCTTGCGGTTTGGATGCTGTCGTATATTGAAAAAATAGCCAGAAAAATCATTCCGGGTTCTCTTCGAATTGTTCTTGAAGCAATGCTCATCTTGCTCGTTGCTGCTCCCATTACAATGACGGTTATCGGACCGCTGGGTACAGTTATTGGAGATGGTTTATCAGATGTATTTAATATTATATTTAATTTCTCGGGATTGCTTGCGGGGGTACTACTTGGAGGGACTTTCTCCTTGATCGTTATTACTGGAATGCACTATGGTTTCACTCCATTAATTTTGGGAGGTATCGCTAAGAATGGATTCGATTTAATCAAACCTATGATGATGATGGCGAATATGGGGCAAGCAGGTGCTACCTTCGCAGTATTCCTTAAAACTAAAAATAAAAAAATGAAATCTCTGGCCGGAGCCAGTACGTTTTCAGCACTGCTTGGAATTACAGAGCCGGCCATTTACGGGGTTACAATGAAATTAAAAAGGCCATTTATTGGGGCACTCATCGGAGGAGCGGCTGGCGGAGGAATTGCGGGAGTATTCAAAGTGAAAGCTTATGGCTGGGCAGTAGCTGGTTTGCCTGCTATTCCGCTATTCTTAGGAAATACCTTTATTTATTTTATTATTGCTGTATTAGTGAGTTTTAGTGTCGGGATGTTGGCTACATTACTCCTTGGCTTTAAAGATATAGAAGAAGAAAAGCAGATAGAACAAGCTCAGAAGAGTACGGATGCAGTGATGGGAGCTAAGGGCGAAGTTATTCAAAGTCCATTAGAAGGAGAAGTTATACCAATTCAAAACTTGAGTGATCCTGCTTTTGCTGAAGAGATGATGGGTAAAGGGGTAGCTATTGAGCCAAGTGCCGGAAGTGCAGTTTCACCCGTAGACGGTGTAATTATGCATATAACAAAAAGTAAACATGCGATAGCTATCGTTTCTGATGCTGGTGCAGAGGTACTGATACACATCGGGATTGATACGGTAAAGCTTAAAGGAGAACATTTCATTTCACATGTCAAAGCAGGCGATCACGTTACTGTGGGACAATTGCTAATAGAATTTGATATTCCTAAAATTAAGGATGCTGGTTATCAAACTGTAACTGCAATATTAGTAACAAACCCTGATAGGTATCAAGAGCCTGGGCGTGCTCTTCCCGGTCCAATCGTTTTTGGGGAGCAATTGATGACGCTTGAGATGAAGTAGTAGTCTAGCAGTATTTAGAAGGGCAACACATGAAGTATGTGTTGTCCTTTTATATTTTATAAGTATAAGAATAAGATTTAATCAATATTAGGCAGTGAGCTTACTGTCTGCTAGTCTAAAAAGATCAAATACAGGAGATTTATTCAGAGAGGTGGATAGTAAAATGGACCTGCGCCAGTTTCGTTACTTCGTAACAATTGTTCAGGAGAATAATAATATTACACAAGCTGCCAAGAAGCTGAATATATCACAACCCCCACTCAGCCAACAGTTAAAAGCGATGGAGGCTCAAATGAATGCGGAGTTTTTTATCAGGAATGGTAAAAGACTTGAACTAACTGATGTGGGAGCGGTATTTTATAACCGGGCTACTAAATTACTCGAAATGATTGAAGAGATAAAAAACGAAATCGCAGATGTCAAGGACGGGTCAAGTGGGTGTCTATCACTAGGAACTTCAGATTTCTATGGTCCTTTGCTAACTGACAAAATTTGTGAATTTAATTCGATCTATCCTGGAATCACCTATAGGATTATACAATCAGATGCTAACCGTTTAGGAGCACTGTTGATGTCTGGAGAAATCGATCTTGCTATTGTTAATATGCCAATTGATCTGCAACTCAGTGAATTTCATACCCACAGATTAAACCAAATAGGCTTTTCTTTATTTGTTCCTAATGAATGGGAGTGGAATGGAAGTGAAACTGAGATTACATTTCAAGAAATGGAAAATATTCCTCTAGTTTTGACCAAACGGGAAGAAGGCAAAGGTGGATCTTATGATGTTTTTATGAAGGAATGTAGTATAGCAGGGATTAAACCGAATATTCTTGCAGAATGTAATAATCTTCAAACTGTAATTTCACTAATATCTAAGGGGCTTGGCGCTTCCATACTACCGAATTATATGAATCAATTCTTAATTTCCCGAAATTTGCGTCAATTTCATATAAGGGATTCAGAACTATATAATGATTCAGCAATCATCTGGAGAAAGAAGAACTATACTCCAAAGGCTATAACTCATTTTGTGAATTTATTTGATAATCTATCACAATATAGTTTTTAAAGGGGAGAAAAGAGGCTGAACTCTTTAAACTTGAAACGGCTGCTGTTGCTAGATATTCATATCAACAACTCGTTTTTATGGGAAAGGACGAAGTGGTTTTTATACCTGCTTTGATAAGACAGTTGAATTTACCACGAATGATATAGCAGTTGTCCGGTGTTTGGGGAATCAGTGATACCTATAAAGGAAAAGCATTAGAACGATATAATAGAATGGCTCTTTCTTCTATATAGAACGCAATTAATAAACTAACAAATCTCTCTAGCCGTTAGACAGGTGCATACCCCAAACCACTATTATATTCCGATCCTCACATGATACGGAAATGCTACGCACTGAGAGTGAGTGAACGATATAACACATTTAACGTGGATTGACATCATATCGTGTCCACAACCTCAAAAATTCGACAACACCGGCGAAGACATGGAGGACCTGATTTCTATCGGCACCATCGGCCTGATCAAGGTTATTGGGAGCTACCGCCCGAACAAGGACGTATCCCTGCATTATACGGAAATAGTATTAAGAAAATAGATATTCAATATTGGATGGATCTTTCTACTACGTGCTACAATTGTGTCAAATTGTATTACGTAAGGGATGTGTGAGGATGGAGACAAGTGAACGGGGGAATCCGTTTGATTTACAAAAAGTTAGCATAATGGAAATCCAGGATCTATTTGAAAGTGGAAAATTTACCTCGGTTGAACTTGCTCAATTGTATGTGGATCGCATCAAATCAATGAACTCAAAAGGTCCAAGTTTGAATGCTGTTCGTTCCCTAAACCCCAACTGGCTGGAAGAAGCCGAAGCAGCCGACAAGGCTCGTCAAGATGGAAAACATCTCGGACTTATGCAAGGTATCCCGGTTTTATTGAAAGACAATATTGATGTCAAAGGTATGCCAACGACCGGAGGGTCTCTGGGGCTTGTGAATTCTTATCCGGAAATTGATGCTCCGCTGGTTCAATCACTAAAAAAGGCCGGTGCCGTTATTTTGGGTAAAACCAATTTACATGAGCTTTCTGGATGGGTAACCTTTAATTCTCCGCAATCATATAGCTCACTTGGGGGTATGGTAAGAAATCCGTATGATGCCAGTTTACCACCTGGCTCGTCCAGCTCCGGCTCTGCTGTGGCGGCGGCTGCAGCCATGTGTGGCATCGCCGTAGGTACGGATACTGGCGGGTCCATCATAAACCCTACCGCGATTGAATCATTGGCTGGAATGCGCCCAACCGTGGGGCTAATTAGCCGAACAGGCATTCTTCCCATCAGTAGCAGTCAAGACACTGCTGGACCTATGGGAAGAAGCGTGACTGATATTGCGATTGCTCTGACAGCTATGACAACAGGATCTGATCCTCTGGACAATGCAACACTGGAAAGTGAACCTTATCAAGAATTTGATTATGTGAAATGCTTAACCAAAGACGCGCTCCAGGGCGTTCGTATAGGCGTTCCCATCGTTCAAGTCTCTCAGGACAAGAAATCATTATGGACGGATGCCTTGGCTAAACTGGAGGAGCTGGGCGCAGTCCTAATCAATATTCCACTCGACATGAGCGGTACCAAAATCGGTGATCATTTTGTCTGCAGCTATGAATTTAAAATAACCATGCAGAAATATTTGGATCGTCTGCCCACCAACGCCCCCATCAAGACCGTTGCTCAATTGTTTCAATATTACCGGGACCATCCCGATACCATGCTCAAATACGGAGCCGATCATTTATTCAACTCCGAAAAGGTTGACCTGATCAAAGAGCATAAGCGAGCCATAGAGGCCCGTCAAAAAGAGCTGATGCACTCTAAAGATGTCATCGACCGCTTGGTGCAGATCTATGAAGTTGGTGCCTTTGTTTTTCCGGATGGGAAATCAGTCGTTATGGCCCAGAAAGCGGGATATCCTGCTATCGGAGTGCCCGCCGGATTCCAAGCCGCCAACCGTAATCCGTTTGGCATATCTTTTCTGGGCAGCGCGGCTTACACAGAGGATAAGCTGCTTAGTTATGCCTTCGCTTACGAACAAGCAACTCTGCATCGTAAACCGCCCGAGGAGACCAATCCTTCACTCTTTATGAGTGCTCAGGATCATTTTCCCTATTGTACACCTTAGTAAATGAATACCGAAATAATCAAAAAAGAGCGGGTTATCGCAAAGATGTCCGCTTTTTTTGTGCGAAATATCAATAGTACTTGATATTCTGTTAGAAATGTTGGAATTTTCCCCATGCCGTTTTGAATTCATTCTTATTCTCTGTCTTATCTTTGAGCTTATCTTAATGGCATTACCCCTTTAGGTCAGCTTCTAATTCTACCTTAACAAGCATTATAGAGATTCAAACATTGTGCCTACACTATATATGATTTATATATTACTTACATATTTTTTATGTATTTATTTTATACAACCTTTTTATGATACTATCATTACTAATCTTGTGTATGTGAGAAATTATAACACGACTCTTAACTGAGTCCGCACATATGCCTGGATTGTAAAATTTCAAGATGCAAAGGGGTAAGTCGATGAATCATAAACATGTTGCGTCAGAAGTTCTGAATCTTGTAGGCGGGGAACAAAATGTTGTGGACGTTGTGCATTGCGCGACAAGACTGCGCTTTAAATTGGCTGATTCGAGTCAAGCTAATAAAAGCAAGTTAGAGGAAATGCCGGAGGTTATTACGGTGGTTGAGAGCGGCGGTCAATATCAGGTCGTCATCGGTAATGAAGTTGCTCATGTTTATAAGGAACTGGAGAAACTAGTGCATTTGGGAACATCGACGGATAAGAAAGAGGTAAAATCAGATCAAACCTGGGTTGCCAAAGTGTTCGAAGTTATTTCGGCCAGCTTTTCTCCTTTGATTCCAGCACTTGTAGGCGCAGGTATGATAAAAGCACTGCTATCCTTATCCTTGTTTTTCGGCTGGCTGCCGGCAGACTCAGGTACGTATTTAATTTTGTCGGCTGCAGCCAATGCGATCTTTTACTTTCTCCCGATTTTTCTTGGCGTTACCGCATCTAAAAAAATGGGTGCCAACCCATATATCGGTGGTATGATCGGAGCTTCGTTGTTGGAACCTAATTTTACTGGATTACTTGCCAATGGAACACATTCGAGCTTTTTGGGGATTCCTGTAGTTTTGTTTGACTATTCCTCCTCCGTATTCCCTATATTTATTGCTTCCATAATTTATGCCATGCTGGATAAGCTTTTGAAAAAAGTTGTATATAAAGATATTCAAATGTTCGTGGTGCCTACACTATCTTTGCTGGTCATGGTTCCTTTCACTGCCCTAGTATTCGGTCCCTTTGGCGTATACGTTGGGGAAGCTATCGCCTCTGGAATTGATTTCCTCAGCCAATCGAGCAGTATTCTTACAGGCGTGGTCGTTGGTGGCTCCTTTACGTTCTTAACAATTCTTGGACTTCATTGGGGACTTATACCCATCATTCTGCAAGATTTAAGTGATGGTTCTTCCCCAATTCTTGCAATGTCTCATATGGGAACCTATGCACAAATCGGTTTGGCAATCGGAATTTTCTTCAGAGCCAGAGATAAGCGCATAAAGGCTATTGCAGGCCCTGCCGCCCTTACAGGTCTGCTATCGGGTGTTACCGAACCGATTATGTATGGGCTCATGCTCCGCTATAAGAGAACCATTCCTTATATTGTCATTGCTGGAGCCATCGGGGGCGGTATTCTGGGAGCGGTTCATGGTTCCCTTTCCTCATTTGTATTCGCTAGTATCTTTTCATTCGGTGCCTATCACCCGCTTGGAAAAGTACTCATCTGCATCGTTGCCGCTTTAGTGGTCGGCTTACTACTACCGCTGCTGTTTGGTTTCGAGAACAAGGGGAAACAGGAGGAAACTACTCAGTCAACGCCTGTAAGTTCACTGGTGGTGCCTTCTGGAGAAACACTACAATCCGAATCGATCGTCAGCCCGCTTATCGGTTCTATAAAACCGCTCAGCCACGTGGATGATCCTGTCTTTTCCACCGAAGCTATGGGAAAAGGAGTCGCTATCGAACCTACAGAAGGTTTGGTCTATGCTCCATTTGACGGCGTAGTTACATCGCTTGTTTCAAGCAAACATGCCGTTGGAATGACATCGGATAGCGGAGTTGAAATCTTGGTTCACGTCGGTTTGAATACCGTTAAACTAAAAGGGAAATATTTTACCTCGTTCGTTAACGAAGGCGATCGGATTCGAAAGGGTGATAAATTACTCGAGTTCGATATTGAGAAAATCAGAGAAGCAGGATTCAGTGTCACCACACCAATCATCGTCACAAATACATTTAATTATCAACAAATTACCCATTCTGAGAAAGAACGCATTAGCTCCAATGAGAATTTGCTGTTAGTCAGCATCTAAAAATATCTTTTTTAAGGAGGACAAAAATGAGCAGACCCGATACAGTATCCTTTATGAACGATCAGCTTGTTAACACCACACCTATTAAGGTGGCAGCAGTAAATGCTGAGTCCGCTGCAAATTATAATTTACAGGCCGGATTGAAAAAAGCGGATAAAATTATCAAAGAAGCGAAGGAAGCTGGAGCAATATTAGTTGCCTTCCCCGAGCTATGGCTTCCCGGATTCATGAATGGCGGAAATAAAAGGAAAACGAAGGGTGTACCGCCCGAAAGATTTCAGGATTATATTGATCATTCAATTGAAGAAGGAAGCGCGGAATGGACGTCTGTTTTAGAACTTGCAAAAGACAACGAAATCTATTTGTCTATGAGTATTTCCGAAAAGAATACGACTAATGCTGCCCTGTATATGACACAGCTTCTCATTAGTCCTGACGGAAAGGTACTTGATAAGAGAAGTAAAATTAATCCCTCCGGAGGAGAACGAAGCTACTTCGCTGATATGCCAATAGCAGAAAACCTGAATGTCGTAAACACCCCATTGGGGCGCATTGGCCAGCTTTCCTGCGGTGAACATTTAAAGCCGTTGATGACATATCCGATGATGGCCCAAGCTGAGAATATTCATGTCGTTGCATTCCCTTACAATATTTTAGGCGACGAAGCGGAATGGTGGGAAACCTATAACTTGAATAAAACGGTCGCATCTTACTATGCCCTTGCTTCCGGCAGTTGGACCATTCTTACATCTGTTGGTACATCTGCTATTATAAATGGGGTAGGAGAAGTAATTGCAGAAGCCGATAATCAAAATAGCAATTTCGCTATTGCAGAAATAGAACGCACTACATTTAATAATATGGACAAAAGGACAAATAATTTCTCTTCTCAAGTTCTCGAATTAATAGAAGAAACTTATTTAGCGAAATCACCAAATTCCAAATAACCGATCCTGTCATCGAAAGTTACAACGAGCCGAACGCACCATCTCTGAGCTTGTCCATTTACTGGCGCAGTTATTGACGGTGCGGTAGGCGAGAGTCAGCTTTTAGGAGGCTGATTTAGCAAAATAGCTTGATCGCAACGGGAAGGTTGTCAAAAGCGGCTACTACCGAATCTTCAGAATGGGAAATATTGTACTGGCCATATGAGCTCTCACATTGATTTTCAGGCTGATCAAGGCCATCGAGAGCTGTCGGCCGAATAAAGGCACGATCCTATAGGTACGGACAAGGAAGGGGACGAAATGACGCGGATAAATAGAAGGGCGCTGATGAAGATGTAGCATGAGTTTTATATGGGCGAAGCGGTGTGGGTTGAAATCACAAAAGAAAGCAACTTGTCTGCAGACGAGTTGCTTTCTTTTGTGCATTTGTTTCGGAGGGGGATCATCAGCGACCATTAAGCGTGATGATCCCTTCTATATAGAACGCAAATTAATAAACTAACAAATCTCTCTAGCCGTCAAATCGGTGAATTACTGGGCCGTACGCGTCAAACGGTCAGCATTTATTGGCACAGCTATCAATCTCAAGGTCTGAATGGTCTAGAAATGGAACATTCCCCTGGACAACCGACAAAACTTACAGAAGAACAGTTGTTTAATACGTGAAAAATTTATACCATACACTACTTATTATCATCCAGTAAGTAATAAAAGGAAAAGCGAGTTCTTATAGAACGAGGAAGATTTGATAACATTATTTTTAGAAGAAGCTGTCCAAATGCATCCAACATTATAAACGATGTTAGGACTTGAAAAGGCTTGTCAATAAAGACCTATTTTAATAACATCTTTAGGTATTAACGAATTATCTCAATTATAATGCTCGAAAATACGATTCATCTCATCTATAGTTGTTCATTGTCTCAAGCATATAATGAAAAAAGCAGCCTTTTGGCTACTTTTCAGTCTCAATTATAACCGTTACTCACACTGTGAGTTGTAATTCATCTTGTCACCGTTTGAACCGTCATTTGGCACAGGTTTGTAACGATTTTTGGCACAAGTATTTTAGCCCTGATGGTCAAGAACCCTTGATTATCAGGGCTTTTTTTGAGGCGGACATTATAATGAAAATAGGCTGTAAGAGATTAAGCTCACGGGCTGATTTGCTCAATCATTGGGCTTATGGGAGCGATAGTCCGGCTAATCTGAGTCGTTATGCAAAAGAAGATAATAATTGGTTGAATCTATCGCGCTCCTCTAAAAAAGCGCAATGACCGCTGTAATGGAACGGAACTAGCTTCGAATTTTTGATGAGCTTATTTGTTTCCTCAGCTTTGGTAAACGGAACGACTTTATCATGAATTCCGTGAATAATTAATGTGGGTATATTGATCTGACCGAGATCGTTGTAAACATTTTCATCTCTGAGCGTTACCATAATGGCAGAAGTCGCCCAATTCGCCGCTTGTAATCCCATTGAAACGAACCAGTCGGATTTCGGATTGGAAATATACTGAAAGAAAAAAATTCCCGTTTGGTCTTGCAGCATTTGCGGTCGGTCATGATTTGTATTTTCGATGATTTTATTTGTAAATTCTTTCGGAACGCTAGATGGAGAGGCAGCGTCGATCAGGACGAGTTTAGATACCCCATACTCTTTGTGACGGGCCATATAACGAATCGATATCGCGCCTCCAGTAGAGTGTCCTGCAAGTGTTATGTTTCTTAACTGTAACGCCTCTATGACCATGCGGACATCATCCGCTAATCTATCGAAATTGTACCCGTCGAATGGTTTATCCGAATTGCCGTATCCTCTCCAGTCCATTCCGATACAACGATATCCGAGCTTAGGAAGGAAATTGAACTGATATTCGAACTGGTTATGGTTTAGCGGCCATCCATGAATAAAAAGTATCGTTTTATTTCCCTTCGGATTGATATCCTCTATAAATACTCTTACGCCCGGTTCCACAGTAACGAAGTATCCCAAGTGAATCGCCTCATTTTTTTAAAATGTAGTTTCCCTTTAAGATATTCGCCTAAGGTAAGGTGAATGCGTAATTTCGGCGCCGGGACAGATTATTTACAGCTGCCGCTTTCATGTTCCGGAGGCAGGAGCAAGCAGATGCAAGACAGCATCAGAGCAAAGTCCAAGCCTTGTTACGGCTTGGGCTTTGCTCTTTTTACTCTCCGGCATCAAAACTTTCAACCCTGATGTCATTTTTTTCAACCCTAAACGGGCGGCGATTAATTATATAATCAATTCAAGGCAACAAGCTATAAACACTGGAAGGAGGACGGCGGCTAGGTCAACACTAATGACAGGGGGAATAATGATGAAGAAAAAAACTTCGGTACTGGCATTGTTTTTAGTGCTCCTGATAGCGGTTACAGGATGCGGCGGAGGGGCTGGTAATGCAGGCACGACAGAAGCGGCCAGTACATCCGAAGGCTCCAATTCATCCGGGAAATCTGGAGACGGAAAAATTGTAATCGGTTTCTCGCAGACGGTTATGAATCACCCGTTCCGGATTGCCAACGTAGATACGGCAAAGAAGGCAGCCGCCGATCTCGGGGTTGAGATTATTGTGACAGATGGACAAGGGGACGCAAGCAAGGAAATCGCCAACATCGAGAGCCTGATCGCCCGCAATGTCGATGCCCTTATCGTGAGCAGCCTGTCGGGCAACGCGATCTATCCCGCATACAAGGAAGCGGAAAGAGCGGGCATCCCGCTGATTATCGCGGCCTCCGGCGTACCGGACGATGACAGCATTCCTTATACGACATTCGTTGCTTCGGATGAGGTGACGATGGGCCAGCAGGCGGCGAAGTACATTGCCGACAAGATGGGCCAAAAGGGCAATCTGGTCATCCTCAACGGTGTCGTCGAGTCGACCAACTCCCAGCTTCGTACGCAGGGATTCATGCCGGAGATTCAAAAGTATCCGGATATCAAGATCGTGGCAGAGCAATCCGGAGAATGGCTGCGGCTGCCGGCGATGCAGGTGATGACGAATATTTTGCAGGCCAACAGCAAGATTGACTTCGTGTTCGCCCAGAATGACGAGATGGCGCTCGGCGCAATTGAAGCCATTAAGAAAGCAAACCGGATGAGCGAGATCAAGGTGGTCAGCATGGACTCCCAGAAGGAAGCGCTGGAGAAGATCAAGAACACGGATGAGCTGATGATGACCGTGAAAAATGAATGGAGCTTCGAGACGGCTGTGAAGCTGGCAATCGATGCGGCGAACGGCAAAGAGATTCAGAAGAGAGTGATTCTGGACTCTCCTGTAATCGATAAGTCGAATGTCGATAACTTCTACGATCCGAATTCAACTTTCTAAAGGAAACATATCAGACAACACCAATCCAAATATAAATTCAGGAGGAATTCATCATGGGTTTTGAAGACGTATTGCACGAAATTCCGGTAACCGAGTACAAGGAACGTTTGCAGAAGGCAAGAGTGAAAATGGAAGCGGAAGGCCTGGACGGGCTGCTGGTGTATTCAGACTCGTACCGTATGAGCAATGTCCGCTGGTTAGCCAACTATCGCGCATTCGACGGGGTATTCCCGTATCCGGCTATGGTGTTTATCCCGCTTGACGGCGAACCTACACTGTTCGCGGAAGGCAGTCTGGTATCCTATGCCGCCGACGAGACATGGTTCTCCGATGTAAGAGGAATCCGCCAGGAGCTCGGCAATGTGCTGAAGGATTTCCAGAAAGGCAGAAATTCCGCAAAGATCGGCCTCAGCGGCTCGAAATATTGTGCGCTTGAATTCTATGAGACGATCCGCGACAGTCTGAATCCAACCTCGGTGCTGCAGAAGACCAATATTATCGAGTACCTGAAGTCGATTAAGAGCGAAACGGAAATCCGTAATATGAAAGTAGCCGGCCGACTGGCGGACATGGGGATTGAAAAAATCCACGAGCTGCTCGCCACCGAACGTCTGACCGAGAGAGAAGTGACACGTCAAGCGATGGCGCACATGTTCGCTAACGGTGCGGACACCGTGTCGTTCGACATGATGGTCCAATCAGGACCGAACTCCGGGGACTTCTTCCTGGCCCGCCCGCGTGACCGCGAAATTGTCAAAGGCGACACGATCCTCATCGATATCGGCTGCCGTTATAACGGATATTCGTCCGATATGGCGCGTGGTGTAGCTTACGGCAAGGTGGATGCGGAGAAACAGCGCCTGCTCGATACCTGCCTGGAAGCATGGAGAGCGGGAATGTCCGCTCTGAGACCGGGCATGACCGGCGCGGAGGCCGATGTGGCCGCCAACGAAGTGCTGAAGCGCGAAGGTTATCCGCATATGGCCGGTGAAGGCCGCGGCTGCGCCCACTCCACAGGTATGGATCCGGAGGAGGAAATTCCGGTAGTAGGCCCGGACAGCCAGGATATTCTGGTCGAGAACCAGACGATCGCATTTGAAATTACTCTGCTCATTCCCGGATATGCCGGTACCCGTGTAGAAGATACGGTTGTAATCCGCAAAGACGGACCGGAGTCGCTAACCAATCATCCATATGTCTGCAACTGGTACCAGGATTAAAATTTGAATTAGCAATGATGGCTTTGCTTCAGTAAGCAAAGCCATCATTGTCCCATTAAAAAAAGGGGAATCAGGCAGATGGAAACCATTCAGAAAGCCCGTACGCTCTTAAAACAGGAAGAGACGCTGCTGCTGCTGTTTATCGTAATCGTCACATTAATCTCTCCGATCTTCTCACCGGAGTTTTTCACTTCCTATAACTTCTCAAATCTGCTGCGGCAGATCTCCTATCCGGCCATCGTGTCGATCGGGATGCTGCTGACAGTACTGATCGGCGGCATTGACCTGTCGGTGGGTTCCGTGATGCAGGCGGTCAGTTTAACGGCTATTATGCTCGTTCAGCTGCAGGCGCCAACCGGCGTAATTGTGATTGTTGTCCTGGCACTGGGTTTGTTCCTCGGTCTCATAAATGGCATGCTGATTACCTTCGGGAAGCTGCAGCCATTCATCGTAACGCTAGGAACCAAGGTAATTATCGACGGAACCACGCTGTTTATGACGAAAGGCAAAGGCATCAGCGGAGATGCGAGCGACAGCTTCCTTTCCATTGGCGGGGGGTACATGGGGGCTATTCCTAATCCTGTCATTATCATGCTGGTGTTGTACATCATCGGGTTCATTCTGCTGAACAAAACGATCTTTGGGCGGCAGATATACAGTGTAGGGTCCAACCGGGTGGCGGCTTACAACTCGGGCATCAACGTTAAAAAAGTACAGCTGAGCGTTTATACGCTGTCCGGATTGTTCGCTGCGATAGCGGGGCTGCTGATTGCCTCCAGAACCGGCGCTTATCAGCCGATGTCCGGCAATAGCGGAGCAACAGGCATGGAGCTGAGTGCCATCGCCGCCGTCGTGGTGGGCGGAGCCAGCTTATCCGGCGGAAAAGGCACAATCTGGGGAGCATTTTTAGGTGCTCTGCTCGCCGGGCTGCTGTTTAATCTGCTCGTATTCCTGAACATGAATCCTTATATTCAGCAGTTCATTCTGGGCATCATCATTCTGGCTGCCGTCATCTTTTCCGCTTCCAAGAACCGCAAGTAATTACAAATCCATGTATATGACAAAGAGGGAACGATATGGATAATGTCATCCTTAAATTAGACGGAATCTCCAAGCAGTTCGGCAATCATTATGCGCTGAAAGATATTAACGTGAACATTAGCGAAGGGGAATTCCATGCGATTGTCGGCGAGAACGGGGCCGGCAAATCCACCCTGATCAAAATATTGTCCGGCGTTCATTTGCCTTCGGAAGGCAACGTTCATTTTAAAGGCCAGTCCGTCAAGTTCCTGTCGCCTTATATGGCGCAGAAGAGCGGGGTCAGCACGTTGTTTCAGGAAATTCAGGAGATTCCCGCGCTGTCGGTGGCGGAGAATATTTATCTTGGGAGAGAACCGCAAAAGGGTTCCCTGCTGCAGTGGAAGACGCTGTATAAGGAAGCGGGAGAGCTGCTGAACAATCTCGACATCAAGATTGACCCATATAAGAAAATGGAAGAGCTGAGCATCTCGGAACGAAAGATGGTCGAGATCGCCAGAGCCGTCTCGTTCAACGCGGAGCTGCTGATTATGGATGAACCTTCCGCGAATCTGAACGAAGACGAACTGGCTGTGCTGTTCAAGACGATTGCCGAGCTCAGAAAAAGAAAGGTAACGATCATCTATATTTCGCACCGGCTGCGGGAAATCTTCGCCATGGCTGACCGGGTTACCGTTCTGAGGGACGGACAGCATGTAAAAACGATGGATATCAAGGATACGGATGAAGCGCGGCTCGTCCAGCTGATGATCGGGCGGGAGCTGAATGAATATTATCCTGTGAACACGGAACAGATCGGTGCCAAAGTGCTGGAGATTTCTGATTTGAATGTGCCGGAGCTGCTGCATAATGTGAGCTTAAGCCTGAACAAACGCGAAATTCTCGGCATTGCCGGATTAGCGGGCTCGGGCGGAAATATTTTGACTAAAGTGCTGTTCGGGCTGGTCAAAGGCTATTCGGGCAAGATGGTGCTGGACGGCAAGCCGTTCGTTCCGAGAAATCCGCGGCAGTGCATTGCGGACGGGATTGCATTTGTGCCGGAGGACCGTAAGACGCAAGGGTTATTTCTGAATTTAAGTGTGCGGACCAATATGTCCATTACTTCGCTGCGCAAGTTCAGAACATTCGGTCTGATCAGTGAGCCGAAGGAAAGCAGGCAGGCCAATGAATTGGTGCAGCAGCTGTCGGTGAGACCGAAGAACATTAAGGCGCCGATCCGCTCTCTCAGCGGAGGCAACCAGCAGAAGGCGCTTATCGGACGCTGGCTCCTGGACAAGTATAAAATTCTTATTCTCGAAGAGCCTACCCGGGGTGTGGATGTCGGGGCCAAGATGGAAATTTACCAGGAAATCAACAAGCTGCTGAGCCAGGGCCTGTCCCTGATCATGGTCTCCTCCGAGCTTCCCGAGCTTCTGGGAATGTGTGACCGGATTCTTGTCTTCTCCGGCGGAACGATTACCGGCGAGCTGCAGCGGGACGAAGCATCCGAAGAGAAGATTATGGAATACGCACTGCAGGAGGTGAAATGAAATGAATATGGCGAAATGGAGAAGTTATCTTCCACTGGCAACCCTCATCCTGTTAATGATCGTAGGTTCACTCCTGTCCGATAAGTTCCTGACGTACGCCAATCTGATGAATTTGCTGCAATACAGTGCGGAAAGTGCGCTCATTGCCGTTGGAATGACACTTGTAATTCTTACGGGAGGGATCGATCTTTCGGTTGGCTCCGTTGTGGCTTTAACGGCGGTCGTCAGCGCCAATACGCAGCATTTGGGCGTGTGGGGCATTCTGGCGTTGGTGATCCTGATCGGCGCTCTTGTCGGTGCGCTCAACGGAGTCGTGCTGACGAAATTCCGGGTCGAGCCTTTTATGGCGACGCTGGCTACGATGGCGATCTTCCGGGCCGTTGCTCTCTGGTACACGAACGGCGGACCCATTATCGGAACGGTGACACCTGCGTTTTCGAATATAGCGAACGGAAGTTTGCTGGGCATTCCGCTTCCCGCCGTCTATGTCGTAGTGGTGTTCATCCTCGGATATTTTGTTCTGAATCGTACGCCGTTTGGCAGACATGTGCTGGCTGTCGGCGGCGGGGAAGAGACATCCCGGTTGTTCGGGATCAAGGTTGAGCGCGTCAAGGTGATCGTGTATATCATCAGCGGCGTTCTTGCCGCCCTGGCCGGGCTGCTGATTACTTCACGGATCGGCATGGGTGAACCGCGTTCGGGTTTTCAATTCGAGCTGGTGGCCATTGCCGTCGTGATTGTCGGGGGAACCAGCCTTACGGGAGGCCGCGGCACGATCGGCGGAAGCTTCATCGGACTGCTCATTTTCGCTGTGGTGATGAACATCATGAATCTGCTGAACATCTCATCCTTTGTCCAACCGATCGTGCGGGGACTGATCATTATCCTGGCCGCCCTGGCGATTTCCCGGATGGTAAAAGCGAAATCCGCAGCTGCGGAAGCTTCGTGAGCGAAAGATGCATAGCGAATGTGCAAAAGAGTAATGGCCGGACGGTCCCCATCATGGGGCGTTCGGCTGTTTTCATCATGTGGGAATAATGGCAATCCATGCTATATACGCGGCAGGCAGGTTAATTTTGCTTATTAACATGTAAAAGGATTCTTGGTAGTATAGGTACAACCTATGTTTGAAGGAGCTGCTGGATATTGAAGCGTGCACTGCTAACCTACCTGTCTTCCAGCGTAAAGCGTAAGATGATTCTGATGGTGGTAGTTATGCTGATTCTTGTAATCGCTATCATTGAGATTGTCACTTACGCCGTTTCTATTAATTTTCATCTGAACGATGCCAAGGCAAATGATACCCAGAAGGTACAATTTATCAGCGAGAATATGGACGATGCCATTTCTTACATGGGTAAGCTGATGGATAGTATTACCGAGGATTCAGAAATCCAGTCTATGCTGCTGCAGACGAACCAGCTTACCTATGAGAAGTTAAGTGCGCTGGAACAGCTGGTCGTTTCCAAAATCCTGTACTCCACCGACAAGCTGGAAACCGTCTATCTCTTCAATACGCAGCAGTTCCTGGTCAAGCTGAACTATAACACTTCCGGGAGCGTGAATAATAAGGACGACGTGCAGTCCGAGCTGAAGAAACAGCGTTATGACACGGTGGGAAGAATCACCTGGAGGGTCAACAAAGGGGTTATTTATATCGAAAGAGCCATCCGGGAACGGGATTCGCTCAAGATGCTCGGTTATATAACCATTTCGCTGAGGGACGATTATTTAAAACAACGCCTGCAATCCGAGCCTTACCGCTACAGCTATGTGTTTGATGAGCAGGATCGTATCGTTGTCAGCAGCAGCGAGGTTCTGGATATCCACGTGGATGATCTGCTCCGCCGCGCGAAATTGCAAGCCGCCGAGGGGCCTTCTGTATTGAATATGGAGCCGTACGGAAAAATGCTGTTCACAACCTTCATATCCGCCCAGGAAGGGTGGAGAGTAGTCTCGCTTGTGCCGCTTAAGGAAATCTCCAAAGGCACGGAACTGATCGGACGCTGGATCATCGCGATCGGAGTAATCGGCGTGCTGGTGGGCATCCTCTTGACCTGGTTCACGACCAGCCGCATAATCGCTCCGCTCCACGCGCTTAAGCAGGTTATGGATCAGGTGGAGACAGACCGTTTCGATCAGCAGGTCAGAATCAACCGGAGGGATGAGTTCGGGCGGCTCGGGCGCAGCTTCAACCAGATGATGGGCAAGATCAATTATTTGATCTCCGAGGTGTACCAGAAGGAGCTGGCCCAGCGTGAATCAGAATACCGGGCACTTAAGGCCCAGATTAACCCCCATTTTCTGTACAATACGCTGGATACGATCCGCTGGCTGTCCATGTACGGTGAGAATGACAAGATCGAGAATGTGACCATCTCCCTGGCGCAGCTGTTGAAGGCCAATCTGGCCGATCACCGGGAAATGGTGCCGGTCCGCTCGGAGCTGGAATATATCAATGCTTATTTGGCTATTCAGAAGACCCGTTTTGAGAGCCGGATCACGGTTTCAATCCACATGGACGACGACATTGCGGAGCTATGGATTCCCAGGTTTATTTTGCAGCCGATTGTGGAAAATTCGTTCGTGCACGGGCTGGAGAATAAAGTCGGTCCGGGCAACCTGAGCATAATCGGGATCATGGATGGAAGGAGCGTAAGATTCCGGGTGATTGACGACGGTGTCGGGATCGAGGAACAGAAGCGGGACCGGCTGCTGGAATTCACGGGCGAGGTGGACTTCGGCAGCGCCAAAGGGACAGGCAACGGAATGAGAAACGTACACAAACGGATTCAAATGCTGTTCGGCGAAAGCTACGGTCTGACGATCAACGGCATGCCAGGCAGCGGTACCATTGTCGATATTATAGTGCCTGTAATGGAGAATGTAACTGCGTCTCCCAATACTGCGGATAAAGGTGGGAAGCATATTGTATAAAATCGTGATTGTGGATGATGAAGACATCGTAAGCCGGGGACTGAGCGAGAAGGTAGACTGGAGCAAGCTGAACTGCACCGTATGCGGGACGGCCGCCAACGGACTGGAAGGCATAGAAGTCATTGAACGCTTTAAGCCGGATATCGTCATTACCGACATCAAGATGCCCGGGATGAACGGGCTGGAGCTGGCCGAGCATATCAAGCGTCATTATCCGGGGATGATCACGATTCTCCTGAGCGGATACAGTGAATTCGACTATGCCCGTACCGCAGTAAGGCATCAAGTATTCGATTATCTGCTCAAACCGATCAAGATTCCGGACCTCAATGCCTGCATTCTTAAGGCGGTGGACAGGATCAACGGCAAGAGAGCTTCTCTGCTGCAGGCGGCCAGTGACTCCAAGCGGGAGAACGCGGACATCGTGGAGGCGGGTATCCTCATGAATGTGATTGTGAACGGCAATAAGGATATTGCCGCTATGCGTACAAAGCTGAAGGATTACGGTATCCAGCTCGGCTGCGGTGTGGTCGTGGTGTTTGAGATGTATAATCCCTCGGATCTTTCTTATGAAGAGTATGCCTCCCTGTACCAGTATGCCGTCAACAATATAGTGAATGAAACGTACCACCGTTTCCAAATGGCGACCTCCATCGTGGATATGGAAGGGAAGAGTGTTGTCGTCGTCAAGTCTGATCCCGCCTTGCAGCAGGTGATTATCCGCAAAAGAGTGGTGGAAGCGACAACCGAATGTCTGGAGAACATCGAAATGTATTTAAAAAAGCAAATCAGCGTCGGCATCGGCACGGGCTTCCAGGAGATCAGCGAGCTGTACAGCTCCTTCCAGCATGCGCTTAAGCTGCTCGAGACCCAATTGTTCTGGGGAAGTCTGATGCCAAAGCTGCAGGATGCACTTCAGTGCAGCTCTGGCAAGCCGGCGTTGGGCCGTATGGATGCGGAATGGTTTGAGGCAATTTGTGACGGCGACGAGCCGAAAGCGAAACGGTATTTGGACAAATTCACGGCCGACATTAGAGCCGGCAGGAATAAAAGTATCGCCCTGAACTGCTGTCTTGACTTCCTGCTCGGCCTGTCCAAGCATGTACCGGAGTGGAGGATAAAGGACCAAATCACCGAAGCCATTGCGGGAATCACCGGACTGCGGACCTTCGAAGAATATACGGACCTGTTAAGCCGGATTACAGCCCTGGCCTGCGAGGAGGCCTTATGGAGGAAGGAAGAATCGATGGGAAGAAGCCTGGCGGAGCGGATCGCCCGGTATGTGGATGATCATTATGCCGAAGCCGAGCTGAATCTTCAATTGGTTGCAGACTTGTTCCATGTGAGCGCCAGCCATCTCAGCAGAATTTTCAAAAAAGAGCTGGGGACTAACTTTAACGAGTACCTGTCGCTCAAACGGGTGGAAAAGGCCAAGCAATTACTCACCGGCAGCCGGCGTTTGACCGTACTTGAAGTTGCCCACCGGGTCGGGTTCGCGGACGGCAAATACTTCGGGCAGGTGTACAAAAAATATTATGGAATAACACCCTCGGAATATAAAGAAACCTTGTTCGGCCCCCGCTGCAATGCGTTATAACGCCAGGAGGGCGCACAGCAAAAATCTCTATCCCCGGCCGGTTTGGCAAAACAGGCGGGGATAGAGATTTTTTATTTGATGCCCTGCTTTTCGATTTCCGCCTTGGCTTCATCCAGCGCCTGCCTGGCCGTCTTCCTGCCGGTGAGCGCCGAGGTGATGGCATCCTGCAGCACACCCGACCACTCCACATAAGATGACATGCTCGGCCTGTTGATCGCATATTCGAATTGTTCGGTCATCAGGTTCCGGTTCAGGTATTTTTCCTCATTCTCGAACTGGTCAATCTGCTCGTTCCAGACTGAAAGGCCTCCAATTTGGTCCTTGGCGGACACTTCATTTCTCATGCTGATCGTCAAATCAATAAATGTCCAGGCCCAGTCTTTATGACGTGAAGTTCGGGTAATGCCGAGTGCGCCGCCCCCGGTAACGGTGGAGCTTCTTTGATATCCCTGGAAACCGGGCACAAGCGCCATTTTAAAGCCGGGTTTGCGGCTGAGGATCGGATCGGCATAAGCCCAGCTGATCAAAAAAGGCGTCTTGCCCTCCGCGAAGGTCTCAATAGCAGACATATCGCTTGCAGTCAGGGAAGCGGGATCGGATAAACCGCTGCTCCGCAGGGTGTTCACCATAAATTCCAGCGCCTGCACGCCGCCGCCCTCATTGAATACCCAGCGGCCGTTGGCATCCTTCGCCTGCACGCCAAGGGCGTTGGCCAGTAGCGTATAATCGGTGATCAGGCCTTCGCCCGGCTTCCAGCTCCAGATCAGGCCGTACTTGGCAAGTCCCTTATCCTGAATGTACTTCGCCATGTCCTTCAGTTCCTCCCAGGTGGCTGGAGGAGCATAAATGCCGGCGCTTCTCAGCATCGATTCATTATAGTAGAGGAACTTCTCTTCCATGATGACCGGGAAGGCATATAAATCGGGAAGCGCATACAAATCATTGCTGATGACCCGCTGATTATAAGCAATGGGTACCAATTTATCAATTACGCTTCCTGTGACATAGTTCCGCAGAGGCTCAAGCAAGCCGGTTCTGGCAAATCCGGTGGTCCAGACCGTATCGACCAGGATAATATCCAAATCTGTGCCTCCCCGCAGGATGCTGTCTTCTATCTGGTCATGCAGCGAGTTGATATCGGTGGAGCGGATATCGACTTTGATCCCATATTGCTCTTCATACCGCGCGGCAATTTTCCTGATATAAGGCAGATAGGAGTTTTCGATCAGAATGCTGATCTGGTCAGGACGGCCGGAGACCGGAGATGTTGATTGGGCTGCTTCATTTCCGGATCCGCGTTCATTCGAACGGGTGCTGAAGATGAAAATGGCTGCCAGGGTCAGGAGTGACAGGAATAACAGATAATAAAAAAGCTTGGATCTGAGCATAGACTTGTCCACACACCCCCCAAAGCAAAGTCGGGTTATCTTTCTCTAATAGTATAGTGGGAATATTTGATTAAATCGACTGAAAGGTTTTTCCGAATTTGCCATCCGCTTGATCTAATAAAATTTGAGATCATGTGGAATATGGGCATCAAAGATCATAGATACCTCATGATCATCAAAAAAGATGCTCAAAACTGGTCGACGACGGTTCCTCACAGCAGGAGTGTTCTCTTCACTAGTATTTTTTTATACTAACTTGTGAAATGAAGTATCTTTCGTTATAGTTGGATTAAATAAGATACAAAAAGCGGTGGGAAAATGGCAACTATTCATGATGTGGCACTCAAGGCAGGTGTATCGGTCACAACCGTATCTAGAGTTTTGAACAACCGTGGATATATCAGTGAAATGACCCGAACAAAAGTATTCGGCGCGATGGAGGAATTGGGTTACCAGCCGAACGAAATCGCTCGCTCACTGCTCCGTAAACAATCAAATTTATTCGGTCTTATTATCCCGAATGTATCCCACCCCTTCTTCAGTCAACTTGCGGATCGGATCGAATATCACGCGTATCTCGAGGGATACAAAGTTCTTCTATGCAATTCTCAGATGGATCCAGCTAAAGAGAGAGATTACATCGATATGCTTAAACGGAATCGGGTAGACGGCATAATCATGGGCAGTCACACGCTGGAAGTCGAGGAATATCGCAGCTTGAAGTCGCCTATCGTCACCATCGACAGGAAAATTTATGACAATATTCCTTACATTAGCTCTGACAATTATCGGGGAGGCCAACTGGCCGCAGAGCTTCTTGTGGCAAAGGGATGCCGAAAGATCGCGCATATTTGTGGTAACCTGGAGCTTCAGATGCTGTCCAATCAGAGAACGGATGCTTTTCTTGAGGTGACTATAAAGCATGGCGTTGAAAGTTTGGTAGTCGAGACGGGATTAAACGTTTTTGACGAGGACAAGTATGAGAAATTGCTGGGACAATTGCTCCAGGAGCACCCCGATATTGACGGCATTTTTGCCACGAGCGACATTTTAGCTGCCTATGCAATTAAGGAAAGCCTGAAAGCAGGGAAGAGAATCCCAGAGGATATCCGGATCGTCGGCTATGACGACGTAGGAGCATCACGATGGGTTCGGCCCGAGCTGACGACCATACGCCAGCCGATTGATGCTTTGGGCAAAATGGCCATCAAGCTCCTTCGCATGCAAATGGATGATGAGCGGGTGGCCTTTGAAAACATTTTGCCCGTGGAATTAATTGAACGCGCAACGACGTGAACCGAACAGGTCCGGTTCTCAGAGTGTCGAGAAACCCAGGTCATTTAAGACCTTGGGTTTCTTTTTTTACAAATTAAATTAATGTCAAACGATTGACATATGTCAAACGATTGACATATGTCAAAGGTTTGACATATAATCATAGTGCAAGTGAATGCAAGCGATTTCAAAACTTTCTATGGGGGAGTAAGTGGGATGAAAAAGAAATGGTTTAAAGGTTTGCTTTCCGTGGTGGCATTATCGCTCGTGATTTCCGCATGCGGCAATAGTAACGATGCGAACACACCGGCTGAAGGGTCGGAAGGAAAAGAAGTGAAGATCACGCTTTTGAACTCAAAAGGTGAAATTCAAACGCAGCTTGAAGAGGCAGCCAAGGAATTCCATGGAGATAACCCGAACATCACAATCGAGGTTACGGCGGCACCTGCGGGAACATCCCCTTTCGAGCGGGCCTCTACTTTATATGCTTCCGGAAACCCGCCGACCATGCTGATAATGGATACCGGAGATGTTGAGAAGTTTAAGGACCGTATCTTGGATCTGAGCGGTGAAAAGTGGAATGCCGATGCTGTTGAGAACGCGACAGTGCTCACCACATTTGACGGTAAGAATTACGCTTTCCCTCTTGCCATAGAAGGTTACGGCTTCATTTATAACAAAGCGGTACTGGATAAAGCGACAGGAGGAAACTTTGATCCTTCTACAATTAAGACGAGAGACGACATGGAAAATCTGTTCAAGCAGATTGAAGCCTCCGGTAAAAAGGCGCTGATCATTTCTCCAATGGACTGGTCGCTCGGCGCCCATTTCCTCCCGCTTGCCTATGCGGGACAAAACAAGGACATGGCGGAAGTGAATAAATTTATCGACGGACTGAAAGCCGGTACAGTCGACCTTTCTGCGAACAATGTTTTTAACGGCCTGATGGACACATTCGATGTCATGATGAAATACAACATCGACCAAAACTCCCCGCTTTCCGGCGTGTATGAGCGCGGCGGGGAGATGCTTGGCAAAGGCGAAGTGGGCATTTGGTTCCAGGGCAACTGGGCATGGCCGCAAATCAAGAGCTTTGATACCGCAAACGGCACTTACGGCTTCCTTCCCGTACCGGTCAGCAACAATGCAGCGGATTACGGCAACCAGGAAATTTCGTCGGCGGTATCAAAACGGATCATTATCGACAAGGAAAAGAGCACTCCGGCACAGCAGGAGGCAGCTAAGAAGTTCCTGAACTGGATGGTTTACGATCAGAAGGGACAGGATTTCCTCGTCAACAAGGCAAGCATCATTCCTGCTTTTAAAAACATTACGTTGCCGGCTGCCGATCCGCTCGGCCAATCGATCCAGGACTACATTGCGAAAGGCAAATCCGAACAATCGATGAGTACGCTGCCAGCCGATCATTGGGCAAAAGTCGGTGCCTCGATGCAAAAATATTTGAGCAAATTGGGCGATCGGGCTGAGTTGACTAAAGAAATTATGGAGTACTGGAAGAGTGTGAAGTAAAGATAGACGACTAACCAACCTTATTATTCAGTGGGTAAGGTCTTGATGGCCTTATCCATTGTTTCTGTCCACACTAGATTACTTAACCTATCAAGATGGCGAGGGGTTTAAATGATTAAGGAAAAGGGGAAATGGAATCGGATACGCACCCGGCTGCTTTTTACGGGTCCAACCCTGTTTGCTTTTCTAACGGTAATGATAGTTCCTTTCCTGTATGGTATCTATTTAACGTTTACAAACTGGGACGGCATCTCGACGACCCATTCGCTGGTGGGATTCCAGAACTATTTAGCGGTCTTTAAGGATACTGTGTTCTGGAAGACCTTTGGTCTGACACTCAAGTATGTCGCTTTCACCGTTATTCTCGTAAATGCAGTCGCGTTTCTATTAGCCTACGGCCTGTCTAGGGGCATAAAGGGACAGAACGTATTCCGCGCCGGTTTCTTTATTCCGAACCTGGTCGGAGGGATCGTCCTTGGCCTGATTTGGCAGTTCATATTTTCCAATGTGTTAGTGTATGTCGGCCAAAAGACAGGGATCCCCATTCTCTCTACTTCGTGGCTTGCCGACCCGGATAAAGCGTTCTGGAGTCTGGTAATCGTCACAGTATGGCAATATGCCGGCTACATGATGGTGATTTACATCGCCGGTCTCATGAGCGTACCGAACGATATTCTTGAGGCAGCCAGCATCGACGGCGCGAGCGGCTGGACGCGTATGAGCCGAATGATACTGCCGCTCATGGTGCCATCCTTTATCGTATGCATCTTCCTTACGCTTCAGCGCGGGTTTATGGTATATGATGTCAACCTGTCCCTCACGAAGGGCGGTCCCTTTAAAAGCACGGAGATGGTATCGATGCATGTGTACGAAAAAGCATTCCTTTCCCGTGATTATGGCCTCGGTCAAGCCGAGGCGCTGGTTCTGTTTCTGCTTGTTGCCACTATTACACTGCTGCAAGTTTACTTCAGCAAGAAATTGGAGGTGGAGGCATAATGGTCGGTACAAGAGCTTCTTCATCCTTGCTAAAAGGGCTTATGCTCACTGTTCTTCTGTTTCTTTTCATTTTTCCTTTTCTCTTTTTGCTCATCAACTCATTTAAAGAAAATACAGAAATTACATCAAACCCATTGGCATTCGCGAAAAAATTTAGTATGGAAAACTATACCACGGCGTTCGAGAAAATGGGGTACCTTAGTTCATTTACCAATTCCCTAATCATTACCATGTTGGCTGTCCTGCTGATCTCACTGGTATCGGCGATGACGGCGCATTACTTCGTCCGCAACCAAACGAAGTTCAATCAATATACATTCCTGCTTATGGTCGCTTCTATGATCATACCGTTCCAAGCAATTATGATTCCGCTGGTGAAAATATACGGCTCGCTTGACATGCTGGATAATGTCTGGTCGCTGATCTATATGTATGTTGGATTTGGTTGCTCTCTTGCAGTCTTCATCTATCATGGTTTTGTGAAAGGCGTACCGGCTGAGCTGGAGGAAGCTGCGATGATCGATGGCTGTACACGTACACAAACATTCTTTCGAATTGTCTTCCCAGTGCTTATGCCCACAACGGCCACAATTTCAATCCTTAACGTACTTTGGATCTGGAACGACTTTTTGCTTCCATCCTTGGTGCTGATAAGTCCAGAAAACCGGACGCTACCTTTGTCCACGTTTAGTTTCTACGGAACCTATTCGGTAGATTACGGCCCTCTTATGGCTGGTCTTGTGTTGACCATTCTGCCTATTATGGTGGTTTACTTATTTGCCCAGAGGTATATCATTCAAGGAGTCATGCAGGGCTCCATCAAATAAGGCGCTATGCCTGAAGCCAAATAACAGCAGCACCGGAGATGGCGCATTGGAGGAATACTGTGTTTTATTACGAAAATCGCTTGGCGTTCGAAGAGAAGGGAAGCGACATCCTGACGGTAGGGGAAATGCTGGTCGATATGATCTCCGATGAGTATGATGATACCTTCGAAAGTCGCACATATCAGAAGTTTTTCGGCGGCTCTCCATCCAATATCGCGATGAATGTAAAGCAGCTGGGCATTCGTCCGTTAGTCGCAGCGGCAGTAGGCAAGGACGGCTTCGGAACATTTCTGATCAATCAGTTGAAAAAGGCGGGGATTGAAACCGATCTCTTGCAGCAAGTAGATGCGTCCACCAGCATGGTCGTCGTCACGAAGAGCAGATCCACCCCGATTCCCATTTTCTATAGGGGGGCCGATCAAGAGCTTACCTTCTCGCCGTCACTGAGAGCTGCGCTGCAATGCACGAAGATCGTACATTTCTCATGCTGGCCCATCTCGGTTCCGACAGCCCGTTCCACGATTGAGCGGGTTATCGACGAAGCCAGGGATAACGGCGTTTTGATCGGTTTTGACCCCAACTACCATCCGTCGATTTGGCAGAGGGGAGAGGACGGCATTGCAATCGTCAAATCGATTGTCGGCCAAGTAGACATCATCAAGCCGTCCGAGGATGATGCAGAGCGGCTGTTCGGCAAGGATTCGCCCGAGAACCAAATCGAAAAGTTCATGGAGTTGGGGGCGAAGTTGGTCATTATGACGCTGGGGGCGGACGGCGCCCTGGTCTCGAATGGCAGCGAAACGCTTAGGTTTGAAACACTGGCCACGGAAGTTAATGACACAACCGGGGCCGGCGATGCATTCTGGTCGGGCTTTTACACAGCACTCATTAAGGGCTATACGATACGTCAATCACTCCATCTCGGTTTTGCCGTCAGTGCCTATAAATTGAGATTCACCGGGGCCGTTGCCCCCCTGCAGACACTTGAGGAAATCGGACGATTGTACGATATTCAGGAGGCAAGAAAATGACAGTTAAAAATCAAGTTCAACTTATTACGTATCCCGATTCGATGGGCGGTGATTTGAAGGCACTGAACCACGTTTTGAACAAACATTTTACCGATATTTTTAAAGGTGGGGTACATATCCTTCCACCGTTTCCATCCTCCGGAGACAGAGGGTTCGCCCCGCTTACTTACCTCGAAATCGAGCCGGAATTCGGCAGCTGGGAGGATATTAGAGAGATTGGCGGAACATTTGACGTCCTCGTGGACCTTATGGTGAATCATATTTCCAGGCAGTCGGCGTACTTTCAGGATTTTCTGGAAAAGGGTCGCGCATCTCGATACGCAGATTTATTTATCACCCTTGACAAGCTTTGGGAGAATGGTGAGCCAGTCCAAGCAGACATTGACAAAATGTTTCTCCGCCGGCCGCTTCCTTACTCGGCGTATACCATTAAGGATACTGGAGAGGTTGAACGAGTCTGGACAACATTCGGAAAGACTGACCCATCCGAACAAATTGATCTGGATGTTCAATCCGATCAGGTCAAGCAGCTGCTAGCCGATTTCTTTATTAACTTCAAAAAAAACAATATAAAAATCGTCCGGCTTGACGCGGTTGGTTATGTCATTAAAAAGCTTGGGACAAGTTCCTTCTTTGTAGAGCCGGACATTTACGAGTTCCTTGATTGGATTAAGGCGCTAGCCGAATCGCTCGACATTGAGCTTCTGCCAGAAGTTCACTCCCACTATAGTGTCCAGAACAAGCTGGCGGAACATGGCTTCTGGATTTATGACTTTATCCTGCCCTACCGTATTCTGGACACTCTTGTTAACAAGTCCAGCGAAGCACTGCTTGACTATTTGAAGAATCGGCCGGCAAAGCAGTTCACCATGCTGGACTGCCATGACGGAATTCCGGTCAAACCGGATCTCGACGGACTAATCGATACGAAAAAGGCAAGAAAGGTAGTAGACATCTGCACAGAGCGGGGATCCAATCTCAGCCTGATTTTGTCGGATGAACATAAAAGTGAGGATGGTTTTGACGTCCATCAGATACGCTGCTCCTATTACTCGGTGCTTAACGAGGACGATGACGCCTATCTGGCTGCACGGGCCATCCAGTTCTTTACTCCCGGTATTCCTCAAGTGTATTATGTAGGGCTGCTGGCTGGCAAAAACGACGAAGAGCGGGTCAAACAGACAGGAGAGGGCCGCGAGATCAACCGGCACAATTACAGCCTGGAAGAAATCGAAGAGTCCCTTCAACAGGAAGTCGTACAGAGGCTGCTTCGGCTGATACGGTTTCGTAACGAATACGAAGCTTTTCAGGGTGAGTTCCGCGTGCTGGATTCATCGCCACAAGAGGTTCGGCTCGAGTGGGTCAAGGAGAACAGGAAGTGTACGCTGCACGTGGATTTGATTCGCAACCACACTGTAATCCACTATGTGGATGATAATGGGAGCCGGAAAATCTACACAATTTAAAACGTATCTAGCAGTTTCCTGGCAGATAGAGGACATCAACGGCTTGTTGGCGTTCTCTATCTTTGTTACCGGCCGTGCGGCAATACAATGGAGGTGCGAGAGCATGACAGACGTAACGAATGACGATCACTATCGGCCGCAATTCCACTTTACCCCACCTGCCAATTGGATGAATGACCCAAACGGGATGGTGTATTTTGAGGGAGAATATCATTTGTTCTATCAATATCATCCAGGAGGATCAACCTGGGGACCGATGCACTGGGGGCATGCTGTGAGTGTCGATCTGGTTCACTGGGAGCATCTCCCGGTCGCACTTGCGCCGGATCAGAACGGAATGATTTTTTCCGGCAGCGCCGTGGTGGATTGGGATGATTCCAGTGGTTTTTTCGGAGGAGAGCCAGGACTCGTGGCCATCTTCACCCATGCTGACGAGTATCCGGAGTCAAATCGCCCCCGGCAAAGGCAAAGCTTGGCGTACAGCCTAGACCGGGGACGGACATGGAACATGTATGAGGGAAATCCGGTACTTTGCAATGAACAACTGACGGATTTCAGAGATCCGAAAGTTTTTTGGCATGCCGAGACCGATCGGTGGGTGATGGTACTGGCCGCAGGCGACCGTGTGCATCTGTACACCTCAATAAATCTTAAGCAATGGTCCTTTGCAAGTGAATTTGGGGCGGTCGACGGTTCCCATGACGGTGTGTGGGAGTGTCCGGATCTCATTGAGCTGCCTGTTGAAGGGAGTCCGAACGGTAAGTCGCGATGGGTTCTCATTGTCAGTATAGGTGACAAGCCCGGATATCCGGAGGGATCCAGGACCCAGTATTTTATCGGACAGTTCGACGGCAGTGTTTTCATGAATGATTATCCTTCTGACACGGTATTGTGGTTGGATTACGGCAGGGACAATTATGCCGGTGTGACCTGGTCCGGCACACCGGATCCCGCTATGAAAACCTTTATCGGCTGGATGAGTAACTGGCTCTATGCTAAGGTCACACCGACTGGTGAATGGAGAAGCGCGATGACAGTGCCCCGCCTTCTTAGTCTTAAGCATGGGGAAGACGGTATACGGCTTGTCCAATCGCCTGTGCCAAATTTGGAAAGACTTCGCAAACAACCTTGGGAGCAGCTTGATGTCCACCTCAGATCGGAAGAAAATCTGCTTGCGTCTTTGCAGGAAGATGTCTATGAGCTGGTTTGTGACATTGAGGTGGGAACCGCCGCCGAGATTGGGTTTAAACTGCGGAAGGGCGGGAACGAAGAAACCATCGTGGGATATCGTATATTTGAGCAACAGCTTTATCTTGATCGTACGCGCTCCGGGGAAACCAGCTTTCATGATTCTTTTCCGTGCATGCATGATGTACCATATACGATTCTGGGCGGCAGGCTGCGCTTGCGTATTTTTGTCGATCAGTGTTCGGTTGAGGTATTCGCCGGAGATGGCGAAGTCGTGCTCACTGATCTAATCTATCCGGACCCCGCCAGTCGGGGATTGGAGTTATTTGTGAGAGGCAGGAAGCGCAGCTAATCTCCCTTCAAATATACCCCCTGCATTCGATTCTATAGTCTGATCAGCCTTGGGCAGTATCCCGTTTTGGAAATGACAGTCCGGCCTATCGTGAACATAAATTTATCACAAAAGCCCGCACCCGGCCTAATGGCTCGAATGCGGGCTTTTGTCTTAGATTAGGTCTTGTCCATTCTCATTCTCGGTATAGATGGAGATAAGCACGATGGCCGTGTCTTCGCTTATAATGAAGAAATCTGCAGGAAGGCAGCGGGGCATGCTGATTAAGTAGATTTTTGGCGGCTACATTGTTTTTTTAACTTTGTTTAATAATTCCATTAAGGTGACGCTTTCCGACTCGGTAAGCCCTTGAGTAATGCGTCTTTCTACTCCCATAAAAATATCGTTGAACTCTTCGACGAGATCGATTCCTTTTTGTAATAAATAAATTTTTTTCTGCCGCTCATTATCCTTTGGAATCACTCGTTTGACATACCCCTTTTTCTCTAACCCTTGAAGCATACTGGTGATCGTGGCTCCTTTACGTCCAAAATGTTCAGCTAAATCCCTCTGGATCACACCTTTATCCTGATTTTCAAATATGTAACCCATCATCTGCCCCTGCTGAGTATTCAGCCCCAATTCTGATAATCGAGCATTCGCCATGTTTCTGATGTTCATTCCAATGGATCGAATCAGATCCGAATAAGGGGTATAAATAGATTGCTTCTCCATTCTGCGTTGTCTCCTTGCTAATTAATAGAATTCTAATTATAAGATGATTTTACTTTTCCGGCGAAGAAATTTCAATGAGGAGGCTTCATGCAATTTTTGTGAATGACAATATTTCCATGTGAATCGAACTAGATGTTCTAAATAAAATAGTTAGAACCTTGACAGTTAGAATTATGACAATTATAATTCGATCTTAGATAAGAAAAATAATTCAGGAGGTAAACGAAATGATTACAGCAATTACAAATGCTAAAATTTTTGACGGAGAGAAATTAATTGAAGCTACAACGGTTCTGATTGAAGGAGAAAAGATTATATCGGTAGGAGGTGTAGTACCAGTACATGCGGTCACAATCGATGCTAAAGGAAAAACATTATTGCCTGGCCTGATCGATGCTCACGTACACACATCCGAAGAAGGCTTACGTGACGCATTGAACTTCGGTGTTACAACTGAGCTGGAAATGATGGGCGGATTCACGAGAAGCGGTCGCGAGGAACAATTGAAAGGAATCGATGATATTGCTGATGTACGCTCCGCAGGAATGGGAGTCACACCACCTGGAGGGCACCCCGATGAACTTATGCCTGGAGATGGAGAAATTCCAGATTTCGTATTGAAGGAGTTGGAGAAGTTAAGTGAGGAGGAGCGTAATGCAAGGCTGGTAGCGCATGCTCATGATCATGAGCATGCGGCGGCTGAACTTGCGAGCCCTGATGAAGCAGTGGCATTCGTTCAAGAGCAAGTCAGACAAGGTGCCGACTATATCAAGATTATGATAGAAGAAGGTTCGGTATTAGCGGCACCTGGTTTACCTGTTTTAAGCCAAGAGATTATGAGAGCTGCCGTTGAAGAAGCTCATCGGCAGAATAAGATTACGTTGGCTCATGTACTGACTGTCGAATCAGCCAAAAAAGCGATTGATATTGGTATTGACGGACTGGCACACATTTTCATTGATCGACCAGATACCACTGCTGATCTAGTGAAAAGGATTGCGGATGCCGATGTTTTCGTCACGCCATGTCTCGTTTTGAACTCCTCCATTATCGGAAACTCCGCATCGGAATTGGCATCGGATACGCGTGTGAACTCCAAGCTTAGTGAAGAATGGGTCGAAACGTTAAATTCCAGTTTCAACACCTACCCGCAAGGCAGTATGGAAGACAACTATCGGAATGTGATGGATCTTCACCGTGCAGGTGTAGATATCCTTGTTGGCACAGATGTTTCCGTGCCAGTTCCTTCATTGGGTGGACTTGCCCATGGTGCTAGCGTACACCACGAGATGCAGCTATTGGTAAAAGCCGGATTCACGCCTGTAGAAGCCTTACAATCCGCTACTTCGAAGACGGCTCGCCGTTTCAGCTTGAATGACCGTGGACGAATTGTAGAAGGGGCAAGAGCAGATTTATTGTTGGTTGAAGGAGACCCGACAACCCATATTTCTGACACGTTATCGATTAGCGAAGTATGGCTTCGAGGAGATCGGAAAATTAACAAGAATTATTAAGAGGTAAGCCTCTCGGCAAATAAGGTCCTTAAAAACAAGAGGCTGCCCCAAGCAGCCATTTCATGGCTTTTGGGACAGCCTTTTCTTGCAGTTACAGTTGACATAAAACTTTATTCCACGCAAGCGTCTGAACCATGGTGATTTTGCGCATTTTTTGGCGAATATGTTGTCAGGACAGAAGGTTCGTAGCGGTCTGAATATTTTTCAGATCAAGCTGAATTTGCTCCGGAATACGGTAGGGGTGGTATAGGCCCCGCTGCATCATGTAGTCTGTTATCTTTTCATGGGAATTAATAGCCTCGCCGAGTTGTTTCATCAGAATATCCTTGATTTCGGGGGTAGCACATTCGGTCACAGCCATGGCGTAGTTTCTGACGCTGCTCTTGGCGTTCATCAAAAGATCCATTGCGATTACGTCATCGGTCAGCATATGAAGACCAGTCATGTGTTCTAATATTGGGTTCATTTTTTTATCTCCTATACAGTCACTTTAGATAGAACTTCACCAAGTTCCTGAAGCTGCTGTTGTGCTAATGTCGCATCTTGTTGCAAAATTTGTATGAGCTCCGGGTCGGTTACCAGAGCTTGCATGGTCTTAGATTTCGTTATGCAAACCGTCTTAAATGCAGCTATTTCACGGACCTCAAGCATTTCATGCAAAGCGTAATTAGAATTCATTCAGGTTGACCTCCCATGTATCTATCCATATTCAGGGCTTTAAGATGACTTTAATGCAATCGTCTGTTTTTGTATCGAACACTTCATAACCCCGCTTGGCATCGCTGAGCGGAATGACGTGAGTAACAATGTCTCCAGGGTCTACTTTGCCGGACGTGACCAACTCATACATATACGGCATGTAGTGAATAACCGGAGCTTGTCCGGAGCGGATATTCACGTTGCGCTGCATGATGTCGCCGAGGGGGAATCCGTTATAGCGTCCGCCGTATACCCCGGTGACTTGAATGGTCCCGCCTTTGCGGACAGCCTGAGACGCAATGATAAATGCGCTCATGGTTCCGCCTTGCAATTTCAAACCGCTGGCCAGATATTCAAGATCACTCATCTTGCCGTCCATGCCTACCGCATCAATCACGACATCGGCACCGCCCTTGGTCATTTCCTTGAGATGGTTGCCAATATTCTTGTCCTGTTCGAAGTTTACGATTTCCACATTGTTTGTTCGCTTCGCATGCTGTAAGCGGTAATCGACATAGTCAACGGCGATGACCCGCTTTGCTCCCTTCAGCCAGCAGAATTTCTGGGCCAGAAGTCCGACCGGACCGCAGCCGAGCACAATGACCGTATCTCCATTCTTGACGCCGGCGTTATCTACGCTCCAGAATGCTGTCGTCATGGCATCGGCGATCAAGCTTAGCTTTTCGTCCGGTTGTTCGCAGTTCTCGGGAATCTTGAAGTGAGTAAAGTTGGCAAACGGAACCCGTAAATACTCGGCTTGCCCGCCAGGGTAACCACCGGTCGTTCCGGAGTAGCCGAAATATGCGCCCATATCCCCGTGTTCGTTAGAGTTGTCACATTGGCTTTCAAGCTGATTTTTGCAAAAAAAGCATTCCCCGCATGCAATGTTGAACGGGATGATTACACGATCGCCCTTCTTTACCTTTGTAACGCCAGGGCCCACTTCTTCTACGACCCCCATCGGTTCATGCCCGATGACATAGTTCTCCTGAAGGTTAGGGATCATTCCGTGAATAAGGTGAAGGTCAGACCCGCAAATGGCGGAACTGGTGATTCTTACAATCATATCGTCCGGTTTCTCAATCTTCGGATCCGGCACCTCTTTGACCACGACATTTTTTATCCCTTGATACGTTACCGCCTTCATGCTTTATGTCCTCCAATATGTTCATCTGGGGTCCGGTCAAACATCCCTTTACGCGATGTATCATCCGGGAACAAATTCATCTGCCCGATCATCACGGTATTATTCGCTGAAAGCTGGTCGAGTTGGTACTGTTCGTTAAGCTCATAAGGATGGAACCATTTTTTGCGAATCATCAGCTCCGTGATTTCTTGGTGCAGTGCAATCCCCTGCATAAGATGATTGCGCAGCAGGACTCTTGCATCAGGAGAAGCCGTTTCCGTCAGGGCGATGGACAAATTCCGTACACCTTCCTTGGCACGAAGAAGGAAGTCCATTGCAAAAGTCATATCTGCCATTTCCGGCATGTTTAATGAATTAATCGGGTCTAAATAATCGGTATTCATGTGCGTCCCCCCTTAATGTGTTATAGGTGTCGGGCTATTCGGAACAGGTGATTGGAAAGGAGCTCGTGCGTAGAGTGCTTGCAGCTCGGCGATCTGTTGGGTGGATTGAATTACGTCTTTCTGCATTAATGCTTTTAGCTCTTGGTCAAAGACCAAGCCTTGCATAAGTTTTGACTTAGCGAGGCAGAGCGTTTTAAAATTTAGCGCTTCATGCAGTTCCATCGATTCGTGCGGCGCTAGCGTTGGCGTATTCATTGAGAACTGTTCCCTCCTTTTAACTTCACCGTTAAATTTTCCGACTTCATCGAATCTTATACGTAAAATAAAGCCGGGGTAAATCAGGCGATAAGCTCGATAAGTGAATCTAATGCGGCAACAAATTCACAAGCACTGGAGACGGCCCGGCAGCAATTGACCCGAGCAGAGGAATTTTTAGACCAAGCGCAGACTTCAGCAAACGCATTACGTCTGCCGGACCAACAATAAAACGCTGGTAGCTTTTGCAGAGAGCCTTCAATTCCACTTTAGCAGTGGTTTTGAAGGCTTTTTCAATATATTTCCGGGACTGGCCTGTAAAATTTTTTTTTTAAATCCGGGCAATTGAATCCTGTTCAGTCATATAAATAAGCGATAGCAGTTCGAACCTGTTGAGGAGGACTTTATACAAGTGATGTTACCGAGTGAAAGGTATTTTGGTACATTTGAGGCGGTTTTTTTATTTAACGGGGCCATGCCTACAGGTGTTACTGTTTCTGAAACCGGGCGTATTTTTATTTGCTTTCCAAAATGGGGAGATGACGTTAAATTTACGGTGGCTGAAATCGTTCACGGTACATTACAGCCTTATCCTAGTTTAGAAGCCAATGTGGTAAGCCCATCGAACATCACAACGTCATTCATTAGTGTCCAAAGTGTGGTTGCCGATGGAAAGGGTACGCTCTGGGTACTGGATACAGGAGCTCCTAATTTCTCAGAACCCATCAAAGGAGGGGCGAAGTTAGTCGCTGTAGATTTAAATTCAAACACCATAAGAAGCATATATACATTTACGGAAGATGTTGTATTGCCGACCACTTATCTGAATGATGTCCGATTTGATTTTCGTGTCGGTAAAGCAGGTTATGCTTATATAACGGATTCCTCTTCCCGAGGACCAGGAGCCATTATTGTCGTTGATTTAGAAACCGGTTATGCCTGGAGACGGTTAAATGGGGCAAATTCCACTTCGCCCGATCCCTTTTTCATACCAAAAGTTGAAGGTAAAATCCTGATGAATCGAAACAAAGACGGATCTACCTCACCCTTTAGATTGGCATCCGATGGTATAGCCATTTCCCCGGACGGCAAGATGTTGTATTTCTGCCCTCTCTCCAGTCGTCAGCTGTACTCGATTTCAACGGAAGCTTTAAGAGACCGGACCATACCGGATATGAATCTGCAGTATTACGTAAAGTATTGGGGAGAAAAAGGCGCTTCAGATGGAATGATCACCGATGCAAAAGGGAACGTGTATGCTGGAGACTATGAAAGCAATAGTATTCGAAAGATATTGCCGAATGGCGTAATGGAAACCATCGCACATGACCCGAGAATTTTATGGCCGGATACTTTTTCGATTGGTCCAGATCAATGCTTGTATTTCATCGTGAACCAGTTACATCGGCAGTCAAGATTTCATTATGGAAATGACCTGCGGCAGAAGCCTTATAGTTTACTACGTATGAAAATAGCCGAGCCACCTGCTCCTACCTTTTAGTAAGCAGCTGAAAATGATCATAAAAGCCCGTACCCGGCCTAATGGCTCGTGTACGGGCTTTTAGTCTTAAATTAAGTCTTGTCCGTTCTCGTTCTCGGTATAGATGGAGATTAGCACGATGGCTGTGTCTTCTCCAATGTTTTTTACCAGATGGGGGGTACAGGCATTCCAGCTAAAGGAATCACCTTCCGTAAACTCGGCTCCATCCTCCCCTTGCTCTGCATAAATCCTTCCTTTAATGACTACATGCACTTCCTGCCCTTCGTGCGCATGCGGTGCCTCGCCGGTCATGGCACCAGGAGGAATCTCTACTATACTCATACGTACGTTCTTTGTAGAGCTCAAGTGTTCCACTTTCAGGTTTTCCAGTCCGCTGGTTGTGATGGTCCGTTCGTCTTTACGTACAATGTGCATTCGTTCTTCTTTCTTTAGAAGCAAATAGGCCAGCGGGACTTTTAGCGCCTGGGCTATATTTTCCAATGTTGAAATGGACGGTGAGGTTTTATTCGTTTCAACCTGGCTCATAAAGCCTTGGGAGAGGCCGGTCAAATCGCATATTTGAGCAATCGTTATATTTTTTCGCTTCCGGATTGCCCGGATCGTTGAGCCAATATCCATCTGATCACGCCCTCGAAATATTTGTAATACAAAACTTAAATTTATATTATCAATTTTCGGGTTGACAAGTCAATGTGAGGCACGTTAAATTACTCATATAGAAAATATATTTTTATTACTAATATTTTATTGGGCAAAGCAGCAGATACGAACAGCAAGGAGGAGTCAAGAATGATTTCCGCATATCAATATGACGTTCACTTACCGGTTAAACTTGAGAAGACAAGAAGTATCCGGTTGATCCGGACAGACGTTATTTGCTCGGGTTCAGCCAGGGGGCGATCCTGTCCATGACACTTGCCCTTACAATGGGATCACAATAAAGGGGATAGTAGCGCTTAACGGATATATTCCTGATTTTGTGAAAACAGAGTACTCCCTTCGCAGCATTAAAGACGTCTCTATATTTGCCTCGCACGGGGAATATGATTCTGTATTACCGGTCCGGATCGGGCACGAGACAGCTGCCTATCTGCAAGAACAAACGGAGCGCGTGACTTTCAAAGTGTATCCGACTGATTATGGCGTATCTGAAGAGAACCCAATTGATTTGTTAGAGTGGCTTAAGAAAGATGTCAACTCAATCTAAATGAGGAGTGGAACAGATGATACCTTCCTATTTCTTTGCACACGGTGCACCCTCAATCGTGCTTGAGGATAATGACTATACGAAGCTGCTGAAGCAGTTTAAAGACAATACGCCAAAGCCGAAAGCGATTGTTCTTTTCTCCGCGCACTGGGAAGAGGCAGTCCAGACGGTTGGCGCTGCTAAGGCGTATGAAACGATTTATGATTTTGGCGGATTCCAGGACGAGCTGTACCAGATGACTTATCCGGCGCAGAGTGACCTGGCACTTGTTGAGCAAATCCAGAATTTGTTCACCAAATATGGTGTTGAGAACACCCGGAATGAGACAAGAGGCTTGGATCACGGGGCATGGGCGATTCTAAAACTGCTCTATCCGGATGCAGATATCCCGGTCGTAGCGCTATCCGTGAACCGTCATTTGTCTAATGAACAGCAGTATGAGATCGGCAAGGCACTGGCTGAGCTTCGTGAGCAGGATGTGCTCATTATCGGAAGCGGAGGAACCGTGCATAATTTAAGAGGATTGAACTGGTCGTCCGAGGGGATTGACGGGTGGGCTGAACAGTTTGACAACTGGATTCAGCGTAAGCTGGAGACATGGGATACCGAAGCATTGTTTCAATATCGCGAGCTTGCCCCCTATGCGCGGGAGGCCGTTCCTACAAACGAGCATTTCATCCCGCTGCTGCTGGCCATGGGCACTGGTGATACCAGCCGTAAGGCCAAGCTTCTTCACCGGAGCTATCAGTATGGGAACCTCAGCTTGAGCTGCTGGCAATTTAATTAAAAGACCAAAGGGCAGTGGAGATGAGTAAATCTTCGCTGCCCTTGGTTTTGTTTCGAAATTCCTGTTATCTCGGCGTTTGGGCCGGACAAATAGATACGGAAAAATGAAGCTAAAAAAGAAGTCTGCGGAGCAGTGAGACTTAGTCACTGAATACTCCTCAGACTTCTTTTACATATTGGTCTGATTCTGTCTGTATTTGTGAGGCGTTACTCCTGTCAAAGCTTTGAACATCCGGTAGAAATGAGTTGGTGTTTCGTATCCGCATTGTTCTGAAATATCAGCGATCTTGTGATCTGAGCGGATCAGGAGCTCCTTGGCACGGATAATCCGTTTGGCATTTACATATTGGGTAACATTCATAGTGGTCAATTGGCGAAAAACGCGTGAGAAATGAGGTACGGATACACTTGCTTTTTCTGCAAGCCTGGCAAGGGAAGCTTCTCGTTCGGGATGCTCGTCGATGTCACGCAGCACCTGCTTCATCCAGGAAGGGCCTACGCCGGTTTCGATCGGGGCATTGCGTTTGCGGATAGACTGGACATGCCGGTTAATTTGCAGTAAAAGCTGACATGAGAGAAGCTTAACGGCTTCATGATAGCCCAACTTTTGTTCTTCCAGCTCCTGATGGATTTGGCCGAGCGCCATTTCCGTAACAGATCTCAGAGGTTCCTGCAGCTCAATCTGGTATATCCCTTTTTGTCTGGCAAAATCAAAGCATAATAAGCTGTTGTACGAATCGTCCATCGGCTCCATCGCAAGCAGAGTAGGCGCAAAGTAAAGGGCTGAGGATACAATGGGATCTTCGTTATGCGGCAGAGAATGATGGATCGTGTTCCCCGGTATGATGAACAGGTCACCCTGCTTTTTTTCAAACCAGGCATTATCAATAAAGAATACACCTCTACCCTGATAGATATAGACTAGCTCATAGCGGTCATGCAGATGATCCGGGAGCTCGTTCATTTGTCTTTTTTCCGTTTTGTATGCAAGCTCAAAGGGAAACAGAGGGTCGCCAAAGAAGGGTTTACGGATAGGCTTCACTCGGATCACTCCTTTTAGAGGATGTTGTAAGGCTATGATCAGATATCAAAATAGGTTATAAAAATGCATGTTTAGAACATTAAATACTTGATTCTCTTAGTATACAATGTTCATTGAAGAGGAGCATTACATTATGAATGCAGAAGAGGTGTGCAGCAGGATGCGTATTGACGCTCATCAGCACTACTGGAAAATTGCACGGGGAGATTACGGCTGGATTAGACCGGAGCTGCCGGTGCTGTACCGGGATTTCATGCCGGTGGATCTGGAGCCGCTGCTTCAAACACAGAGCCTTGACGGGAGTATTATTGTTCAGGCGGCCCCGACGTTTGAGGAGACGAATTTTATTTTATCCATCGCTGACCAATCGCCGTCTGTGCTTGGGGTGGTAGGCTGGCTGGATCTTTTCGACCCGAACCACCGTCGAATCTATGAGAAGCTCAGGCAGCATCCGAAATTCAAGGGATTCCGGATTATGATTCAAGATATGCCGGATGCTTACCGGATATTAGAACCCGGATTTGTGGAAGCGCTTCGCGGATATGCGGAAGAGGGCGTGCCCGTAGATCTGCTGCTGGTTTCCGGTCAGATGGACGCTGTATTAAAGCTGCTTGAACAAGTTCCTGATCTGCGTGGCGTTATTGATCATATTGGCAAGCCGCCGATCCGGGATAAGGAGATGGAACCGTGGAAGCAGTTCATGGCTGAATTTGCCCGGTACTCTCAAATTTACTGCAAATTATCCGGAATGGTGACAGAAGGGGATCATAAGCAGTGGCGCAAAGAAGACTTTCTTCCATATATCCGCACAGTAGTAGAGCTCTTCGGTCCGCAGCGGGTAATGTTCGGCAGTGACTGGCCGGTATGTCTGTTGGCGGCAGATTATTCTGAGGTTGTGGACATTCTGGCTGATTCTTTGCCTGAAGCCTGGGGGGAATACGAGCGCGGCCTTTTATTTGGTGAAAATGCGAAAGCGTTTTACAAACTATGAATCTGCTGAACGGGGGAACTTGTAATGAAATATCGTACATTAGGAAATACCGGGCTGGATGTGTCAGTGCTAAGCTTTGGCGCTTCTTCGCTGGGATCGGTGTTTCGTGAAACGGATGACCGGCAGAGTATCAAGACTGTACATGCTGCCATTGATGCAGGCATTAACTATATTGATGTTTCACCCTACTACGGTCTGACCAAAGCAGAGACGGTACTTGGAAAGGCGGTTCAGGAGCTGCAGCGTGACAAGTTCCTGCTGTCCTCCAAAGCCGGGCGCTACGGTGAAGCAAGCTTTGATTTCTCCGCCAAACGTATCTTCAGCAGTGTGGAAGAGAGCCTCCAACGGCTGCATACGGACTATCTGGATATCCTGTTTCTGCATGATATTGAATTCGTGCCGGCTGCTATTCTTATGGAAGAAGCGGTACCGGCGATGGTTAAGCTGAAGGAGCAGGGCAAAATCCGCTTTAGCGGAATCAGCGGCCTGCCTTTACAGTTGTTTGAAAAGCTGCTCCCGCAAATGGATGTGGATGCGATTCTGTCTTACTGCCATTATTCGCTCAACGACACATCTCTATTGGAATTGCTGCCACTGCTTCAGGCAAAAGGGACCGGATTGGTCAACGCCTCACCGCTGTCTATGGGACTTCTGAGCACACGTGAGACGGCAGATTGGCATCCTGCAGGAAGCAGGCTAAAAGCAGTATGTAAACAAGCCGCCGAATATTGTGCCTCAAGAGGTACGGATATCGCTAAGCTGGCTGTTCAGTACTCTACCAGTCATGAACAGATTCCGACTACACTGGTCAGTACAGCTACTCCGGCCAATATTATCAATAATGCCGCCTGGACTGATGAAAAGGTGGACGCTGAGCTGCTGCAGGAAGTGCTGGATATACTGAAGCCCGTTCACAATGAATCATGGGTTAGCGGCCGCCCCGAATACAATGAACGTCTGGAACCGGCCAAAGGGGGCGGAATAGTATAATGAAGGGCATTGTCTGCGAGGAAGTCGGGAAATTGATCTGGCATGAAGATTTAACGGAGCCCGTACTTGAAAAGGGAGCGGCTATCGTCCGCATTCGGCGGATTGGAATCTGCGGAACGGACCTGCATGCCTATCAGGGCAATCAGCCGTTTTTTAGCTACCCGCGGGTGCTCGGTCATGAGCTTGCCGGCGTTATCGAAGCGGTAGGAGAGAATGAGGCAGGGCTGCACGCAGGGGATCAGGTCAGTATTGTGCCCTACATGCATTGCGGTGAATGTTCAGCTTGTCTGGGCGGAAAAACAAACTGCTGCAAAAATATGAAGGTGTTCGGTGTCCATATAGATGGAGGAATGCGTGAGCTGGTCTCAGTTCCGCTCGGTCATTTAATCAAGACAGAGGGTCTCACGCTTGATCAAGCTGCAATGCTGGAGCCGCTGGCGATTGGAGCACATGCCATCCGGCGCTCCGGCTTGACAGCAGGTGACACAGTTCTTGTTATTGGAGCAGGCCCGATTGGCCTGGGTGTCATGGCACTTGCCCGGTACGCAGGAGCCAAGATCATCGCCATGGATGTTAATGAAGAAAGGCTGGAATTCTGCCGCAAATGGGCACAAGCAGAGTATACAGTGAATGCATTGCATCCGCCGGAGGAGCAGCTTACTGCTATTACAGGAGAATCAAGCGCAGCCTTTGTTATTGATGCAACAGGTAATGCCAAATCCATGACGAATGCATTCAATCTGGTTGCGCACGGCGGATCGCTTGTATATGTCGGTCTGGTCAAAAGCGACATCACCTTTAATGACCCCAACTTCCACAGTCACGAGATGAGCCTGATGGGCAGCCGCAATGCAACCATGGAGGACTTCGATTTTGTACGGAGGGCAATCTCGGCCGGATACGTTGATATAGACCGTTATATAACACACCGTTCGAATTTTGAAGATCTAATTAACCATTTTGACAGCTGGCTCAAGCCGGAGTCCAAGGTGATCAAAGCGTTGGTTGAAATGAATGATTAATAGATATGAAGTGCATTTTATCGGATTAACATAGGTTAATCCATTTTTTTATTTCGTTCATTTAATCCTGTAACTCTACCTGTTTCAATATTGCCTAAATGATTCATAGATTATCTTTGAAAAAAAGCTTGCATGTTCTTTCGGAAGTATGGTATATTCTTATTCCGGCCAAGAAATGCTGAAAATCATCGACGCCAAGCTCGAAAAAAGAAATTAAAAAAGAGCTTGCAACGAACGACCGGATGTGATATAGTATAAAAGTTGCTGCTGACGAAACATGAACAGTGACAACGAACTTGATCTTTGAAAACTGAACAACGAGTGAGTATCGGAATTCACTTCGGTGATTCCAAAATGAGAATGTAACATTCTCGTCAGATGTTTCAAAAT
>NZ_JARXXP010000032.1 GCF_029893965.1 Paenibacillus sp. PastM-3 | reverse complement strand
GGAGCTTTGTTAACCTTTTGGAACCGCCGTATGCGGACCCGCATGTACGGTGGTGTGAGAGGACGGGGGCTTGCCGCCCCCTCCTACTCGATTGCCTTGCCGGACCGTTCCTAAGATAATAAGCCCTGCTATCACCGTCGGGAGCGGATTAAAAGGGTTGCCACATCAGCTTGCGGGCAGCGGCATAACGCTCGGAGACATATGGCCAGTTGACCACCTTCCACCAGTCTTTAGTGTAATCGGCGCGGTTATTCTGGTGCTTGAGGTAGTAGGCATGCTCCCAGACGTCCAGCGCCAGCAGCGGGACAACATCCCATTGCGACAGATTCTGGTGCTTCTCCGCGGTAAGGATCTCCAGCCGGCGGCTGCGCGGGCTCCAGACGAGAAGAGCCCAGCCGCCGCCTTCAACCTTATTTGCCGCCTCCGTGAACTGGGTCTTGAAAGCATCGTAGCTACCGAAGCTGCGTTCAATCGCGTCCAGCAAGGCTCCGGTCGGCCGCCCTCCGCCCTGGGGTGACATGACGTTCCAGAAGATAGTGTGCAGATAATGTCCTGCCCCGTTAAAGGCCAGCTCCCGCTCCCAATGTTTGACCAGATCAAAATCGCCGTTCTTGCGGGCTTCTGCCAGCTTGAGCTCGGCTTTGTTCAGTCCGTCTACATAGCTCTGGTGATGCTTGTCGTGGTGGATGACCATTGTTTTCTCATCGATGTAAGGCTCCAGTGCATTATAGGCATAGGGCAGCGGCGGGAGGGTGTGGCCGCCGACCGGTACGGTGCCCGGCTCACGCAGCTCCGGCTGCGGAGCCCCTGGGAAGGATGGTGCAAAAGGATCTGCGGACTCAGCCCTGAAGTCCGGCTGATACAGCTCCGGCTGGTCTATGGCGGCTTCCCGCATCAGTCCGGCAACCTGCCCCGGCGCGCTCAGCGTTCCGAGTACTGCCAGGAAATACTCTGATTCGCGGATAATATGCACAATCACGATTCCGGCAAGCGGCTGGGCATTTACCGCCGCACTCGCTTCCCGCAAAGCGTACAGCTGGCGGATGAACTCGCGGGACTGGCCGCAGGCGGTGTGGACCAGCTGCTCCGTATCGGCAGCAAGCCCGGTGTGCCCGGCAGGGCCTGATTCAAGCGACACCTCCAGCAGGCGCCGTGCGGCCTGCTCCGCTGCGCCGAAGACAACAGCCCATTCATCCAGCAGCTTGACGTAAGGCTGCTCCAGGCGGGGAACAATGCCTTTTATAACTTCGGTATGCTCCTTCTCCTGGGTTTTCCAGAAAATAATCTCTTCGAGAATGCGCACAGGCAGCAGCGGCCCGTAAATATACAGCATGGCTGGCAGACCTCCTGTCTTGGGCTCAATAACGGTTCATTATATGAGTCCGGAGAAGAGAATATGAGGATTACCGCCGGTCCTGTAAGATAACGCAAAAAAACGTGCAGAGCTGTATAGATACATTTCTGCACGTTTGGTATAGGGGCTTTTGCCTGTTATTTGCTTGCTGTGGAGGTTTTACTGCCCTCCAGTGACTGGGCCAGCTGCACATTGCCGAGAAAAGCAGAGACACGGCGCAGATACTCGCGCGGATGCTCCCGGAACAGCAGCTCATGGTGACTGTCCTCAATAATCCAGGAATCGGAGTAAGGATTGCTCTGATTGGCTGCCAGCTCCTCGGCAATCGGATAGGGTGCCTTGTCATCCTTCGTGCCGTGCATGAACAGGATCGGGAACGGATAATCCTCTTTTTTCACCTTGGCGTAAGGAATCTGGTTGAGTCCGGTTCCGTTCAGCACCGGGAACAGCAGCTCCATGATCTCCAGGGAAGGCTGGCGCGGAAGATCAATGTTTTGCTTAATATTATGGTACAGCGTATCCGGCTCCAGCAGGAAGGTGCTGTCCAGTATCATAGCATCGACGTCCTTGGTAACAAGCCCGGCCTGGAGCGCAGTGCCTGCTCCCATCGAGAAGCCCCATACAACAATCTCCCTGGCTCCCCGCTCCTTGGCAAAGTTAATGGCGCCGAGCAGCTGCTGGGATTCTTTTTTACCGCCTGTAGCAATATCCTTGTTAATCTGGGAGGCGAAGCCGTAGTCGAACATGACGACGTTGAAGTTCAGGCTGTGCGCGTAGTGGGCCAGATCATACATCGGAACCCAGGACTCCTCGCGGTTGGCGCCGTAGCCGTGGCTGAACACGATCGTCTTGGTTGAGCCTTCGGACGGAATGTACCAGCCCTGCATCGTCCGGCTGCCGTCCTGTGCCGGGAAGCTCACATCCTCATATTCCAATCCCTTGGCAATCATAGGTGTGGAATAGAGGGGGGCTACCGTGGGGTTGGACAGCACCCAGGCTATATAGCCATGCAGTGCGATGAAGCAGAAGACAAAAAAGAAAAAGACCGATAACAGCAACGCCACAATAATATGTTTGACACGGATCATCCGCAGAGAAATCTGATGCGCTGCACCTGGCTTTTGTTTATCAGGCTTGTGTGAGACCGGCGGGCCGGTACGGAGTGTTGCCAGATCCATATTTTCAACTCCCAAAAAGAATAATTCATATATTTAATCGTAGGTTGATGACCCTGCAAAGTCAATGAATTAGCCGCTTTTGTAATCTAAATGTAAACTGCGCTCCAGCCTTTTCCGGGCCTGTTATTATGCTGGACTTTCTCTGGAGTTTTGCTCTAAGATAGAGTTGACTATGTAGAATAATGTAACCGGGTTTCATTTAATGAAACAGGTAAGGGGAGAAGACTGTGGAGGACCGGAAACTGACTGTTCGCGCTGTTGAAAGGGCGCTGGATATATTACTTTGCTTTACCCAGGAGAGCGATTTAAGCCTGACGGAAATTGCCGGAAAAATCAGCCTGCACAAGAGTACAGTGCACCGGCTGCTGACAACGCTTGAGGAAAAAGGGTTCCTGCTGCGCAATGAAGCGACGGATAAATACAGGCTTGGCATCCGGATCTGGGAGCTGTCCACCCATCTGCCGACGCTTGATGAGCCTGCGGTGCTGCTGCTTCCGGCGATGGAGCGGCTGCGTGACCGGCTCGGCGAGACAGTCAGCCTCTATCTGCGCGATGACCTCGAGCGTGTGCGTATCCAGGCTGTCCAGAGCCATCAGGCTATCCGCCGTGTGGCACAGATCGGGGCCCGGCTGCCGCTGTCCGTGGGCGCATCCAGCAAGGTCCTTGCCGCGTACGCGCCATCGGAGGTCCAGGTGCGCCTGCTGGCAGACCCTGCCTGGCCGGAGAGCGTCGACCGCAGCCTCTATCTGGAGCAGCTCAGGGAGATCACCCGCTGCGGGTATGCGACCAGCTTTGAAGAACGGGAGCCTGGTGCGGCTGCAGTAGCGGTGCCGATTATAGGCCGCAGCGGCAAGGTGGTCGCGGCGCTGTCCCTTTCGGGACCGGTCAGCCGGCTGTCACGGGAGACACTGGAGGAATATGCGGTCATTCTGGCAGAAAATGCTGCCGAAATGGGCTTAATGATCGGATAGCCGGGAACCGGCTCCGATCCCGGATTGCCGTTATGAAAGCGGTTAATTTGGTTAAATAAATAGTAAAGCTAAGGTAAAACCGGAGTGAAATGGCAAATGGGGCAACAGCATGCCGGCCTGATCATAAATAGTAGATGAAAAATTGTATCTCCGCCCAAAATGAACTATGATAAAAAGCTATATAGAAGATAAAAAGCTATATAGAAAGTAGGAAGTGGCGATAGTATTGCGTATTTATAAGTTCTTTGATAATTCCGGGCATGGGGTGATTCTATGAACACAGGAGTACCCGATTCTTTGATGGGAGAAATGCAGCAGCTGCAGGATATGTTCGCAGCTGCAATGGATCAGGCAATAATGCTCACCGACCGGGAGGGGGTCATGATTACCCGTCCTGCCGCCGCCGGCAGGCATTACAGAGAAATGCTGGATTCCCTGCAAGACTCATTCCGGACTAATGGGCAGGTGCTGCAGCAGCTGGAGGGCTTGGCTGATCCTGCCGTCATGGAGTGGGTTCCGGGGCTGAATATTGTAGTTACCCCGCTGGCTGCGGGCTACGGCCGGATGTACTATCTGTGGGCAGGGTTTTACATGGAACGCGGCACGCGGGAGCAGGTGCTGACAGTGTTCGAGGACCGGATGCGGGAGCATCCTGCTTATGAACAGCTGCGGGCCGGCCTTGGTGAACTGCCGGAACTCGGCCGGGAGCGTATCGCAGAGCTCAGGAAGAGCATCGCAGCGCTCGGCAGCATCATATGCAGGCTGCTGTGCCCGGCACAGCTGGGCAGGGAAGGGGCGCTGCGTCTAAAGGAAGCGGCAGCACAGCTGCAGCATGCCGGGTCGCTCCAGGAGCTGGGGACGCTGCTGCTTGATGTGGTGACGGGTCTGCCCGTCCTGCTGTCTTCGGTACTGGTGCATTTCCAGACCGGGGAGCATGCCGCTCATACATACTATGCGAGGGGCTGGACACCGGAATCCGGAGAGGACTACGTAAGTGATCTGGAGGCCCGCTATACTCCTCAAGCGTTTCTGTCATCGGCCATAATCCGCGAGGCTGAGGCCAAGCAGATTCTGCTCGAATGTCCATTGCTGTCCGGAAATGAATTCAAAGGAGTCCTCTCTGTCGGATTCAGGCAGCGCGGTGAGGCTGAACAGTGGATGATCCAGCTGGAAACTATCGCGGCGATGGCCGGCGCGGCCATCCGCCTGATCGAAAGGGACAGCAGATACTCCAGGCAGTCTGAAGTGTTTCTTACCAATTTCCGCGATTTTCTCCAGAATAACAATGCACAGCTGTACTATCTTTCACTGGATGCTTCGGAGCTGGCTCATGATTTCGCACGCTATATGGGGCGCCCGGAGGCTGAAGCTGAATTGCTGAAGCGCGCGTGTCTGCTTGCCCCGTTCCGCAGCGATCTGTTGAGTGAGTATGGTTTCTTCCACTGGGAGATTGAGCTGATTGAGAAGGTGGGCCGGCTTCGTCTACAGCATCCGGCGGAAGATAAGCAGGGACTGCCGTTAACGGCTGAGCTGCTTCTGCTTGTTCTGCGGCACATGAGCGGACAGTCGGACCGCGAGCAGCTTGCCGGCCAGCCGCACAAGTGGATTGATCCATCCCGGTTCATTCTGGAGCCTGATGCGACAGATGCAGTTGAGGATGAACCGCTGTCCTTGTTCCAACAGTTTCTGCGAAGCCGCACCGATTCCCGGCCCAAGAAACGGGTTGTAAACGGGTCGAGGCTGCTGGACAGTGCGGCGCTGACACTTTCCAAGGAGGAATGGGGCATATCCCCGCGCGAGGAAGAGGTGCTGGAGCTGATTGTACACGGCAAAACGAACAAAGAGATTGCCAGCGCCCTGTTCATCAGTGAGCATACCGTCAAAAACCATCTGAGCCGGATTTTCAATAAAATGAATGTGACCGACCGCTCGCAGATCATTGCCCTTATTTATAAACGGATTCTGAATTCGGAACGGATTGAAATCTGATAGGTCCGATAAATAAAACAGCCCCCGCTGCTTCTTCTGGAAGCAGCGGGGGCTGTTTTATTTGGTCCGGCCGGCGGGCCGGATTATTCAAGCTGATAATTATTCTACAGGTAACGCAGTTTCCGAAGCGGTAGCATCAGCCAGCATCTGGCGGAGAACCGTCTGCAGAATACCGCCATTGCGGTAGTAGTCGATATCCACAGTGCTGTCCAGGCGGGCTATAACCGGGAACTCGAACTGTGTGCCGTCTTCACGGGTGGCTGTAACGGTTAGCTCCTGCCCCGGAAGCACATAGTTGTCGAGGCCGGTAATATTGAAGGTCTCGCGTCCGGTCAGCCCCATGCTGCTCCAGCCGTGGCCTTCCTGGAACTGCAGCGGCAGTACGCCCATGCCGACCAGGTTGCTGCGGTGAATCCGCTCGAAGCTCTCGGCGATAACCGCTTTGACGCCCAGCAGCAGTGTGCCTTTGGCTGCCCAGTCACGCGAGCTGCCTGTGCCGTATTCCTTGCCGGCAATAACGACCAGATTCTGGCCGGCCGACTGGTACAGCATGGAAGCATCGTAGATGGACATAACTTCTTCGCTAGGCAGGAAGGTGGTCACGCCGCCCTCTGTGCCCGGAGCAACCGCGTTGCGGATACGGATGTTGGCGAACGTACCACGCATCATCACTTCATGGTTCCCGCGGCGTGAGCCGTAGGAGTTGAAGTCAGCGCGTTCGACACCGTGGCTGCGCAGGTATTCCCCGGCAGGACCCGATGTAGAGATATTACCGGCCGGCGAGATGTGGTCCGTAGTGACGGAATCGCCCAGCAATGCCAGAACGCGCGCATTGTTAATATCCTTGATGTCGCTGACTCCGTCCGCCAGATTCTCGAAGAACGGCGGATTCTGGATGTAGGTGGAATTGTCATCCCACTCATACAGCTCGCCTTCCGGTACAGGAATCGCATTCCAGCGCTCATTGGCGGTGAACACATTCTCATATTTACGGCGGAACATTTCCGGACTGAGCGACAGCCCGATTGCTTCGCGGATCTCGGCAGACGTCGGCCAGATGTCTTTCAGGAAGACAGGCTCGCCCTGCGGATCATAGCCAAGCGGCTCCGTCTGCAGATCGATATTAACCGTACCGGCCAGGGCATAAGCCACAACGAGTGGAGGTGAAGCCAGATAGTTGGCTTTGACCTGGGCGTGCACACGGCCTTCAAAATTACGGTTACCGGATATAACAGCGGCTACTGTCATATCATTGTCAGTGATGGCCTGGCTGACTTCATCCGGCAGCGGGCCGGAGTTGCCGATACAGGTAGCGCAGCCATATCCGGCCAGATAGAAGCCCAGCGCCTCCAGCGGCTTCAGCAGATCGGCCTTCTCCAGGTATTCGGTAACGACGAGGGAGCCCGGGGTCAAGCTGCTTTTTACATAACCCGGTTTGGTCAGGCCCCGCTCTACAGCCTTCTTGGCCAGCAGCCCCGCACCGAGCATAACGCTTGGGTTGGAGGTGTTCGTACAGCTGGTAATTGCGGCGATAACAACGGCTCCTGTGCCCATCTTGCTGGTGGTTCCGTTCTTGTGCTGCACTTCAACCACTTCGGCGATCTTCTCATCGCTCAGGCCGTAGCCGCCTTTATCGACAGGCGTACGGATGATGCCTTCGAAATTCTCTTTCATGTGCGACAGCTCTACACGGTCCTGCGGACGCTTAGGTCCGGCCAGGGACGGAACAACAGACGCCAGATCAAGCTCGATGATATCGCTGAACTGCGGATCAGGTGTATCGGCAGTACGGAACATGCCTTGTGCTTTATAGTAATCCCCGACCAGCTCAACCAGCTCATCCGGACGCCCGGTGCTGCGCAGATAGGCCAGCGTCTCGTCGTCTACAGGGAAGAAGCCGATGGTTGCCCCGTATTCGGGAGCCATATTAGCGACAGTAGCACGGTCAGCGAGGCTGATATTAGCCAGACCCGGGCCGTAGAATTCTACGAATTTGCCGACAACGCCCTTCTTGCGCAGCATCTGGGTAACAGTCAGCGCCAGGTCGGTTGCAGTAGCACCTTCCACCAGACTGCCGGTAAGCTTGAAGCCTACAACCTCAGGTGTGACAAAATACAGCGGCTGTCCCAGCATCCCCGCCTCAGCCTCGATCCCGCCGACACCCCAGCCTACGACACCCAGGCCGTTGATCATGGTTGTGTGGGAGTCAGTTCCGACCAGGGAATCCGGATAGACTACGGTTTCACCGTCTACGGTCTTGGTGGCTGCAACGGAAGCCAGGTACTCCAGATTGACCTGATGCACAATTCCGGTTGCCGGAGGAACGGCGCGGAAATTGTTGAATGCGGTCTGCGCCCAGCGCAGGAAGCGGTAGCGCTCTTCATTGCGTTCAAATTCGACGTTCATATTATATTCGAGTGCATCAGCTGTACCGAATGCATCAACCATGACGGAATGGTCAATAACAAGATCTACAGGAACCAGCGGATTGATCTTCTTAGGGTCTCCGCCAGCCTTCTTGACGGTATCGCGCATGGCTGCAAGGTCGACTACGACCGGTACACCGGTGAAATCCTGCAGCACGATGCGTGCCGGAATAAACGGAATTTCCTTGTTGCGGTCGATGCCGCCGGACCAGCCGGCCAGCTGCTTCACATGATCTTCCGTGATGGCACGCCCGTCGTATTGGCGGACAGCAGCCTCCAGCAGCACTTTGATGGAAAAGGGCAGGGAAGAAATGTCGCCTGCACCTTGTTGTTCGAGGGAATTCAGATCATAGTAACGGTAAGTTTTGCCGCCTGATTCCAGGCTCTTGGACAGCGAAAAATGGTCCTTGCTTGGCATATATGCGCCTCCTTGTTTCATCTGGTGAAACATCATTTCAAATTGCTTATATTTAAAGTATAACGGTTACATAGATGAGAGTAAAGTTTTTTTTGCTGTTTTATCTGCCCGGTTTTGCATGGGCTGCAGCTGGTTTTCCGGTGTTGCCGCATATGTTTTTGTACACTATAACGGGATTTGGCCTGACATTGCAAACGTCCTCTGACTGCGTGAGGGGAAGCCGCCTGTCTGGCGGACCAATTTCCCCGCTCCCGCCTGTTTCTGCCTGTATAGCATCTCCTTTCCGTTCATATACATAGGACAGCAGCCAAATAGGGAGAGGCGGGTATGCAATGGAGCAGGAATGGAAAAAGAGTCTGTACGCTTATGTGGATCTGTTGAATAAAGGCCGGGTCGCTCCGGGATATGCGCTGGTTCAGGGCACCGTAAAGGATGCCCGTTTCTACAAAATGCAGGGTGAGCGTTCGCGCCGCATTGCACAGTGGTATGAACGGCGCAGCATTACGCCGCTTCGCGGCGAGACCGGGGTGCGGACGCTGCGGACTGTGCGGCAGAACCCCGGTGAGCTTGTAGCCGATGTGGCCCTGCACAGTGCTCTTTATTATGAAAAGGGCGGCATTACCCACCGGGAGGATAAAATTGAATCTGAACGGCTGACCTTTGTGCGTACAGGGAGCAGCTGGGAGATCGTGAACATTGAGCGCAGCGTGCCTGAGCGCAATTCCCTGCGGAGAGCGGCTGAGGCAGAACCGGCGGTCCGGCTGTCCAAATGGGGTGAGGTGCTGCCGGCGCCGCAGCCGTCACAGCCGCTGCTTAACCGCAAGATCCTGCGCGGTACTTCCGGTGCCAGAGAGGTGAGGTACCGCCGGGAGGAAGCGGTAGCTTATGCTGACCGGTGGTGGAAGGACGGCAATACGGAGTTTGAAATTTTTGAGGTGGACTGCACCAATTATGTCTCCCAATGTCTCTTTGCAGGGGGAGCACCGATCAACTATACTGGTAAAAGAGAAACGGGCTGGTGGTACAAAGGCTACAACGGAACCCAGGAATGGTGGAGCTTCAGCTGGGCTGTATCGGACAGTCTGGAGCGGTATTTAAGCGGACAGCGCAGCAGCGGACTCCGTGCAGAAGCCGTGGAGCGTCCGGATCAGCTAAGCCTGGGTGACGTCATCCAGTATGACTGGGACGGCAACGGCCATTACCAGCACAGCACAATTGTTACCGCTTTTGATGCGGACGGCATGCCGCTGGTGAATGCCCGGACGGTCTCAAGCCGCCACCGTTATTGGGATTACCGTGATTCCTATGCGTGGACCGACAGAACGGCCTACCGTTTTTTTCATATTAATGACTACTTATAATTCAGAAAGAGGTTAGGGCATGGGGAACACAAAATGTACCGTAGGACTGGTGTACGGGGGCAAATCCGGAGAGCATGAGGTTTCGCTGCAGACGGCATTTGCGGTCATGAACGCTTTTGACTACGATAAATATGAAATTATTCCATTCTATATTTCCAAGCAGGGGCTGTGGAAGGTCGGGGAGGCGCTCGCTGCCCCGTACAGCAAGATTGAGCAGCTGAAGCTGGAGGGCCCGGCCGGAGACATGGGCATGGCACTGAACACAGTATTCAGCGGACTGAGCGGGGAAGAGAAGATTGTCGATGTCATGTTCCCGCTGCTGCATGGCACGAACGGGGAGGACGGCACCATTCAGGGGCTGTTCGAAATGGCTAACATTCCGTACATCGGAGCAGGCGTTTTGGCTTCCGCAGCGGGTATGGATAAGGTTGTGATGAAGAAGCTGTTCGGTGAAGCGGGACTTGAGCAGTGCAAATACTGTTATTTCAGCGCCTCTGCATGGAAACGGAAAGGCCATGAGCTGATAGTCGGAGTGGAGGATAAACTGGGTTACCCGGTCTTTGTCAAGCCGGCCAATCTCGGTTCAAGCGTAGGTATCTCCAAAGCATCGGATAAAGAGAGCTTGATCAAGGCTGTTGAATTCGCTCTCCGGTATGATACGAAGGTTATTATCGAGGAATTTGTGGATGCCCGTGAGGTGGAAGTAGCCGTACTGGGTAATGAAGAGCCCGAGGCATCGGTTCCGGGTGAAATCGTCTCTTCCGGTGAATATTATGACTATGCGGCCAAATACATCGACGGCAAGTCGCAGATGCTGATTCCCGCCCCGCTTGATCCGGAAGTGGCCGACCGTCTGCGTGAAGCGGCGCTGCAGGCTTTCCGTGCCATTGAGGGGAGCGGCATTACCCGGGCAGACTTCTTCCTGCGGAAGTCCGACGGCAAAATTCTGATTAATGAAGTGAATACAATGCCTGGCTTCACCCCTTTCAGCATGTATCCGCTGCTGTGGCGGGAGACTGGCGTGTCTTACCAGACGCTCCTGGACCGTATGGTTGAGCTGGCGCTGGAGCGGTATCAGTTCAGACAAGGCCTTAAATACGATAATGAATAATTTATATTAAGCGAAGCGGCGGAGGCAATCCGGCCGGGAAGGAGAATCGAATAGCAATGGGATTTCTATCGGAATTCAATTCAGTCTGCAAGTTCAAGAATGAGCAGGAGCTATACGAACTGCTGGAGTACGGGCGTACCAAGATGGTCAAGCAGGGCTTCCGCGTCTACCCGACCGGCCAGAAGGTGATTGCCTACACACCAGAGAATGTGGCTGTGGCAATCGTGAAGATTTCCGCTTCCATCGCCGAGATCAATTTTCAGGGTAATGAGGTTACCGCAGTGGAGATGGATCTGGTGCGCAGGCTGAATGAGGAAGAATCACGGGTGCAGACTGCGCTTGCCTACGAGATGTTCTTCGGGGAAGAATAATGATTGTCCGCTTCGGTTATGTGGCCATGTCGACCGTCATCAAAGACTGCTCACCCTCCAAGACCATGACTATGGCCAGCTTTAACAAGCTGGATGACCGGGAGGCCGGCCTGCGGCGCCTGGAGCAGATCGCCAGGATGAACCTGCATAACACGCTGCGCCTCCTGAAGCATAATGTCGGCTCGGAGATTAAGCTGTACCGGCTGACCTCCAAGCTGATCCCGCTATCGACCCATCCCGACTTGCAGGACTGGAACCCTTTTACGGCGCTCGCCGGGGAGTTTGCCGAAGTCGGGGAATATATTATTAAGCACGGACTCCGGGTATCGTTTCACCCGGACCACTTCACGGTGCTGAGCACGCCCCGTCCCGAGGTGCTGGCCAGCTCCGTCCGTGACCTGCAGCACCATACAGACATGCTGGATGCCCTGGGGCTTCCGGCAACGGCCAAGAACAACATCCATATCGGAGGAGCCTACGGGGACAAGCCTGCGGCGGCAGAGCGCTTCAAAACGCATTTCGCCGGCCTGCCCTCCAGGCTGCAGGAGCGGATGACGCTGGAGAACGACGATAAGACCTTTAATGCCCCGGAGACCTTAGCCGTCTGCCGTCAGCTCGGCCTGCCGATGGTGCTTGATATTCACCACCAGTGGGTGAACAACGAAGGTGAGCTGCCTTGGGAGCTCTGGCCGGACATTCTCGATACGTGGAAGAGCAGGCTTGCCCTGACGGATGTAGGCCCGGGAGAGCTGCTCCCGCCTAAGATCCATGTCTCCAGCCCGCGCAGCCCGTCTGATCCCCGGAGCCATGCCGACGGGGTGGAACCGGCTCCGTTGCTTGCTTTTCTGAAGCGGATTGCCGCGGATACACCTGCTGTTGATGTAATGATTGAAGCGAAACTGAAGGACGGAGCGCTGTTCAGCCTGATGGAGGCAATGAAGGAGCTGGCAGAGGCCGGCAACGGAATTACCGTCCTGAGTGGAGGCAGCATCAATGTTGAGCCTTAAACAAGGTTAGACTTGATAAGTGCCCTGAAATAGGGTACGTTGAATGAAACTTAAGCGGCAGGGAGTGTGCTTGCTTATCTTGCAGTGTTTCACGGGAGAGCAATCAAGTTCAAGAAAGCGGAGTGAAGAGATGAATCCTTTGAATTCTGATAAACGGAATGAACGGGAGCCCTATGTGGTAACAAGCAAGGGTTATACGGCAGCGGCGATCAACGCTGCAGCCAAAGCGGGGGAATGGATCAAGAGCAGACAGGGACAAGTGAAGGAACTGGGCAGCAAGACGTCGGCGCAGGATCTGGTTACTGAAGTTGATAAAGGTGTGGAGCAGATGATCCGGCGGCTGATCCTGACCCATTATCCCGACCATGCCATCCTCGGGGAAGAAGGGGTGACTCCCGGTGCAGATGCAGTCACTGCCGCCCTCGAAGAAGGACGCAAGCATGAATATCTGTGGATTGTCGATCCGATTGACGGGACAACCAATTTCGTGCACGGTTTTCCTTTCTACTGTGTATCTATTGCCCTGGCGATTAACGGGGAGCTGTCGGTTGGGGTTATTTATGATCCGATCCGTGACGAAATGTTCGTTGCCGAGAAGGGCAAAGGCGCTTATATGCACGGTATCCCGACCGCGGTATCCAAGGAGACGGAGCCTGGCAGCAGCCTGATTGCCATGGGCTTCCCGCCGGACCGCACCTTCGCACAGCCGGCGAATATGGCCGGCCTGCAGCATATTCTGCCGCAGATCCGCGGCATCCGTGCCGGAGGCTCGGCTGCCCTGCATCTGGCATATGTTGCAGCAGGCCGGGTGGACGGCTATTGGGAAGTCGGCCTGAGCCCTTGGGACTGCGCTGCAGGCGTGCTGCTGGTGCTTGAATCGGGCGGCCGGGTAACCGATACGCTCGGTAATCCTTATGACATCGGTACACGTCATATTGTGGCAAGCAACGGGCAGATTCATGAGTTTCTGCTCTCCTCGCTGGAGGAAGCGGAAGCCACGGGATTCAAGCTTTAAGGAGGCAGCTGAAGGATGGAAGATTACGATTTGGAGCGCAGGCTGAGTGAAATGCTGAGTGAAATGCTGCAGGAAGGTGAAATGGAGCAGAGCGACCGTACAGCCAAGGAGGTCCGCCAGATTTCGCCCAAATACGAAATCCGGATTCAGACTGCACACGACCCGATTGTGGAAGAAACCCTGCGGTACCGCAAAATTGCCCGTGAGCTGGATGGCCGTTACGACAAATATCTGGAGCGTTCCGGTATAATTGATCATCGGCAGGATAAAGACAGCAAGCCGGCTTCAGGTTCCGGAGGCGGGCCGCAATAGAATAAGGTTAAGCTATGGAGCGGGTTTCCGGTTAACGGGAACCCGCTCTTTTGCTGCAGGCCGTTCAGATGATAGAATGGAATTATAACAATGTAGAGGGGTACGATGCTGATGGCTTGGAAAAAACTATGGGCCGCCGGAACAAGCGGCATGCTTCTGTTCACTCTGTTGCTGAGTGCAGGGGCGGAGCAGGCTGATGCTGCTGAAACAGCAGCAGGGCAGGGAACAGGGCAGGATGTCTTTCGCATCGTGGCGTTGGGGGATTCCATCACTGCCGGTTATGAGCCGGGGATGACGGATCCGAATACGAAACCTTACGGATATGCAGAGCGGCTGCTGGAGCAGGGCTGGTATCACGGCAGAAGTGCTCTGAACAATTACGGGATTCTTGGTCTGACCTCGGCAGGTTTACTTAACTATACCGGTGCTATCAAGAACGGCACCGTTATCCCCGCTGACGGTATTCAGGCAGGGCTGCCCGATCCGCGGATCAGCCAGTTTGCCCAGCTGACGCCGCAGATCAAGACGGAGCTTGCCGACGCGGATCTGATTACCATTACGATCGGCGGCAATGATGTCAGCAGCCTGTTTCTGAAGGTGAAGGAGCTGACCGCCGCTGATTTCGAAGCCCAGCTGGAACAACGCCTGACAGCTTACAGCACCAATGTAAAGGCGGCACTGGAGAATATCCGGGCGGTCAATCCTGCGGCAACCATATTGCTGGCGGATCAATATCAACCGGCTCCCAAGATCGCCCTCGGCGCCAATTATGCCACACTGATGGGTGCAGCGGAACGGTTTACGGCAGCTGCGGATAGCGTCACTGCCAGCCTGAATACGGCGGCTGCCCCGGTAGTTACGGCTCATGTTGCTGCCCGGTTCGCCGGAGTCGAGGCATCGCTGACCCATATTATTGGTGCAGGCGCAGCAGATTTTCATCCAACCCAATTGGGCTATGAGAAAATCGCCAGAGTGTTCGCCGAGCTGCAGTGGGGAGAATACCGTACACCTTCAGCTATAGCAATGACGGGTGCAGGTGCTGCGGCGGCTCCGATGTCGATCGTTGTAAAAGGAATAGAGCTGAATACCCCGAATAAGCCTATATTGAAGAATGGCCAGAACTTCCTGGCCTTGAAGGATATTCTCAATGCGGTAGGCGCCACGGGTAAATGGGACAACAAAACGTCCAGCGCAACCATTGTTTACGGCGGACGTACGGTCGTCATAACGATCGGGTCCAAGTTTATCAAGGTTAACGGAGTGAACCAGGCGATTGATACCCCGGCATTCCTGCAAAAAGTGGGCAAAGAGGACAAAACGTATCTGCCGCTCGCCGCACTCGCTACCGGACTTGGTTTTGACGTGAATTACAGCAGCAAGCTACGCACGGCATTCATAAATCCATAACAAGAACAATATTCTAAAGTATTTGTTGACCAGCTAAAAGCAAAGGTGGATGAATTGCGTTGTCTAGTACAAAATTCAAGCCAGACTATATCATTACGATGGATGATATCATTCGTGAGGGCGACCCCGTGCTCCGCAGTGTAGCTGCGCCGGTGGAGCTTCCGCTTGGGGCGGAGGACCGTGAGACGCTTGCATGCATGCTGCAGTTTCTCAAGAACAGTCAGGACCCGGAGCTGTCAGCCCAATATAAGCTGCGTTCCGGCGTAGGGCTGTCTGCGAACCAGATTGGCCTGAAGAAGCGGATGTTCGTCATGTACTCGAAGGATGAAAAAGGCAGAATCGTTGAGCATGCCTGGGTTAATCCGCGGATAATCAGCCATTCGGTCTCGATGGTCTATCTGCCTGAGAGTGAAGGCTGCTTGTCCGTAGACCGGCCGGTGCACGGCTTTGTACCCCGCTATGAAACAGTGAAGGTAAAGGGCTTTGACCTGGAGGGGAATCCGGTTACCCTGAAATTCAAAGGCTACCAGGCCATCATTATCCAGCATGAAATGGATCACCTTGACGGCGTTATGTTCTATGACCGGATCAATCAGGAGAATCCGTTCAAGCTGCCGCAGGATGTAGAAATCCGCAGCTTGTATGACCTGAAATAGTCATACAAATACCCCGCTGCCGGGGAGGCAACGGGGTATTTGTATGGAGCCGGATATGTTGGCGAACAGGTTATTTGTTCTCTGCCGCCATTGCCTGGAAGGACGCTTCAGCCGCCTCCAGGGTAGCATCAATATCAGCATCCGTGTGCGCCGTGGTCAGGAACCAGGCCTCGTATTTGGACGGGGCAAGGTTGATGCCGCGGTTTAGCATATGGCGGAAAAAGCTGGCGAACAGCTCGCTGTCTGTATCCTGTGCCTCGTCATAGTTCGTAATCGGATGCTCGCAGAAATGGGTGGAGAACGCGCCGCGGATGCGGTTGATTGTCAGCGGGATGCCGTGGCGGCCGGCCGAGGCCTGCAGCCCTTCGGTCAGGCGGATGGCCAGACGTTCCATTTCATCGTAGACACCCTCTGCGCTAAGCACTTCCAGACAGGCGATACCTGCCGAGATGGAAGCCGGGTTGCCGGCCATCGTTCCGGCCTGATAGGCCGGTCCCAGCGGAGCGACCTGCTCCATAACATGCTTGCGGCCGCCGTAAGCGCCGATTGGCAGTCCGCCGCCGATGATTTTGCCCAGTGCGGTCAGGTCCGGTGTGATGTCCTCATGATTATCAAGACCGGCATAGGTCTGGGTGGAGCCGTAGTGGAAGCGGAAAGCGGTAATGACCTCGTCATAAATGACGAGTGAACCGTTATCGTGAGCCAGCCTGCACAGCCCTTCAAGGAAGCCTGGCTTCGGCATAACCATACCGAAATTGCCGACAATCGGCTCTACCATTACTGCTGCCACATCTTCTCCCCACTTCTCCAGGGCTTCGCGCAGCCCGTCCAGGTCGTTGAACGGAACGGTGATGACCTCCTGGGCGATGCTGCCGGGTACTCCTGCACTGTCCGGAATGCCAAGCGTGGAAGGGCCGGAGCCGGCGGCAACCAGCACCAGATCGGAGTGGCCGTGATAGCAGCCGGCGAATTTTACGATTTTGCTGCGTTTGGTGTAGGCACGGGCAACGCGGATGGTAGTCATTACAGCCTCGGTACCGGAGTTGACGAAGCGGACCTTATCCATCGAAGGGATGGCTTCCTTGAGCATCTTGGCCAGCCTGATCTCAAGCTGGGTCGGCGTTCCGTACAGAATGCCGTTCTGCGCGGCTTCCGTGATTGCTGCGGTAATATGAGGATGGGCATGGCCGGTAATGATCGGACCATATGCCGCAAGATAATCAATGTATTCGTTGCCGTCCTCATCCCAGAAGCGTGAGCCGCTGGCGCGCTTCATGAATACAGGGGCGCCGCCGCCGACAGCCTTGAAGGAACGGGACGGGCTGTTAACCCCGCCGACAATATGCTGGAGGGCTTCCTGGTACAACTGCTCTGAATTACTGCGGTTCATTCTAATCATCCTTTCATACTGCTTGTGGGGGTGTCTTATGTAACCCTGGGCATGGGAACGGGCGAACAACGGGGAATTCCGCTGTCCGCCCGTCCTTTGGCCGAGTGGGGAACTGCTTAGTGGGCTTCTGCTGTTGCAGAAGGGCTGCTCTCAGGAGATACCTGCGGTGTTGCCGTAGGCTCCGGTTCGGCCATTGCATCCTGTACGAACTGCTTCAGCTCTTCTTCACTCTTGAACCCGATGACCGAGGCGCCGCTGCTGGTTCTTTCTTCAGTCAGCAGGTCCATTGGCGGAATCTGCTCGCTGCCGCCCATGGAGCTGTCATAACCGACTGTACCCAGCTTCCACATATCATTCATGTCCAGGTTCGTATCAATGAAAGGGGTAACCTGGGACAGGATGGACGGAAGCTTGATAATGGAGGTAGTGCTGATTACTTTGTCTGCTACGGCTTTCAGGAAGCCGCGCTGGCGCTCTGTCCGGGTGAAATCGGAGGTTGCGTCATGACGGAAGCGCACATATTGCAGCGCCATACTGCCGTCGAGATGCTGGAAGCCTTTTTTGAGATCAATGTCGTATTCGGGTCCGTCAGCTATGGTCTTGTAGAGCATGTCCTTCTCGACCTCATAATCCACGCCGCCGACTGCATCAACCAGCGCTATGAAGCCCTGGAAATCTGTATAAACATAATATTGAACCGGGATGCCCAGCAGATCGCTTACGGTCTGCATCGCTACCTCGGGACCATGTGTGATTGCTGTGTTAATGCGCTCCTTGCCAAAGCCTGGAATGTCCACGTAGGTATCACGGAGAATGGAAAACACATAAAACTTCTTCTTAACCGGATCAAGAGAGGCAACCAGCATGGTATCCGAGCGCGGAACCTCGCCTTTCTTCACGCCGCGTGCATCGACACCCATAAGCAGGATGTTAACAGGCTCGGTGCCTTCCCATTCAGGAGGCTGTGTAATTTCGGCTGAAGAGGTGGGGACAGCTGCAAAAGGTGAATTTTCTCCGGTCTTATGCAGATTGTCCAGCTGGGTGTAAAGACTGGTAAAGTAGTAAGTGGCGCCGCCGGCAATCAGGAGAAGTATAATAGCCAGAGTCCAGAGCAGCGGTTTCTTTTTTGGCTTGCCGGCTTTTGCGTGCCGGTTCTTTCTTGGAGGCATTTCGTTCTTCCTTTCGCATTCACATTCTCTACATTATAATTTCTTTTAGGAATACAAGCAATTTCGGAATATTTCACCAAAATGTTTAGCACGATCCGAAAGTAACAGATTAGGAGTGGTATACATATGACGAAACCAATCGAAATCGGACAGCAGGTCCCTGACTTCACGCTTCCTGCATCCACAGGCGGCGACATCAGCCTGAGCCAGTATCTTGGGCGTAAGGTGCTGCTTTATTTTTATCCCAAAAATATGACCCCCGCCTGTACCCAGGAGGCCTGTGAATTCCGTGACGCTCATGATGAGATTTCCGCCCGGGGAGCGGTCCTGCTGGGGATCAGTCCGGACAGCCTGGCTTCACACGGCAAGTTCACAGAGAAGAACAGCCTGCCGTTTCCGCTATTGTCTGATGAAGAGCACCGGGTAAGTGAAATGTTCGGCGTGTGGCAGCTCAAAAAACTGTACGGCAAGGAATTTATGGGGATTGTGCGCTCGACCTTCCTGATTGATGAACAGGGAAAACTGGCGGCAGAATGGCGCAAAATCCGTGTGAAAGGCCATGTGGAAATGACGTTGGAAGAGCTTGCGAAATAATTAAGTATGCTGGTAATGATTTGAAATTGTCTGTAACATTTTTAACAGCCTTTATAAGGCGCTCTCATGATATAGTTGCCTCATATTACTTCAAATTTGGAGCAAGGCAAGGGGATGGCATGATGATGCGTATAGGGCTTGATGTCGGATCAACCACGGCCAAACTGGTTGTTATGGAACGGAATACCATTGTTTATCAAGATTATGTCAGACATTTAAGTGATATAAAAAAGGCCGCCCTGTCGCTCCTGTCCGCTGTCCGGGACAGGTTCCCGGACAGGAAGGCGTCGCTCGCTGTAAGCGGTTCCTCGGGAATGTCCTTATCCAAGCTTGGCGGCATCCCCTTTGTTCAGGAGGTCATTGCCTGCACCAAAGCAATCAGCGAGCTGATCCCGCAGTGCGACACGGCCATTGAACTTGGCGGGGAGGATGCCAAGATTATTTATTTAAACGGCGGGATCGAGCAGCGGATGAATACTGCCTGTGCAGGAGGCACAGGGGCGTTCATCGACCAGATGGCTGCGCTGCTGCAGACCGATCCGGCCGGCCTCAATACGCTCGCTGAGAAGCATGAGCGGATCTATCCGATTGCTTCCCGCTGCGGGGTGTTTGCCAAAAGTGACGTGCAGCCGCTGCTAAATGAAGGGGCGCGGCGCGAGGATATCGCCGCTTCGATCTTCCAGAGCATCGTGAACCAGACGATCAGCGGCCTGGCCTGCGGCCGTCCGATCCGCGGCAGGGTGGCCTTTCTGGGCGGGCCGCTGACCTTCCTGCCTGTACTGCGGGAGCTGTTCGCGAAGACGCTCGGCCTTAATGAAGGTGAGGTGCTGTTTCCGGACCGCTCCCAGTATTTTGTGGCGATCGGTTCGGCGCTTTCGCAGGCGGAACCGCTTGTACTGCCGCTGACCGACTGGATTTCCCGGATTGCCGCAGTCGATTTCAAGGCTGACCGCGCCGAGGATGCCGAGCTGCCGCCGTTGTTCGAAACATCCGAAGCGCTGGCGGAATTCCGGCAGCGCCACAGCAGGGCTGCGGTCAAGCGTGCCGAACTGGCGGATTACAGCGGACCCTGCTATCTGGGCATCGACGCAGGCTCGACAACTACCAAGCTGGTTATCACCGGCAGCGATGATCAGATTCTGTACACTTCCTACGGAAGCAACAAGGGTAATCCGTTGCAGTCGGTCAGTGATGCACTGAAGGAAATCTACCGGCTGCTGCCGGAGGACTGTTATATTGCCGGCTCATGTGCGACCGGATACGGCGAAGGCCTGATTAAGGCTGCCCTGCGGACAGACGGCGGAGAGGTAGAGACGGTAGCCCATTATAAGGCAGCCTCTAAATTCATGCCTGAGGTTGATTTCATTCTCGATATCGGCGGACAGGATATGAAGTGCATCAAGATCCGCGGGGGAGCAATCGACAGCCTGATGCTGAACGAGGCCTGCTCGGCGGGCTGCGGCTCTTTCCTGGAGAGCTTTGCTTCTGCCCTGGAGCTGGGCATCGCCGAATTTGCCAAGGCGGCGCTGGAATCAAGCAAGCCGGTTAACCTCGGCTCACGCTGTACCGTATTCATGAACTCCAAAGTGAAGCAGGTACAGAAGGAAGGCGCTTCGCTGGCCGATCTTTCAGCCGGCCTGGCTTACTCGGTGATTAAGAATGCCCTGCAAAAGGTCATTAAAATCCGGAATAGCGAGGATCTGGGGCGCAATATTATTGTGCAGGGCGGAACCTTTTATAATGAGGCTGTGCTGCGGGCATTTGAGCTGCTGACCGGCAGAACAGTGGTACGGCCGGACATTGCCGGAGTCATGGGTGCCTACGGCTGCGCCCTGCTGGCCAAGGAACAGGCCGTTCCCGGCGGAGTGAGCTCGCTGCTCGGGCTGCAGGAGCTTGAGGCCTTTGCATATCAGGTTTCCCCGGGCCGCTGCGGATTGTGCGCCAACAACTGCGCACTGACAATCAGCCGCTTCCCGGATAAGAGCTTCCATGTGACCGGCAACCGCTGTGAACGCGGTGCAGGCGGCAAGAAGACCAAGAACAGACTGCCCAATCTGATGCAGTATAAGTATGAACGTTTTTTTGATTATGAAGGGCTGCCTGAAGAGCAGGCAGAACGTGGTGTTGTAGGTCTCCCAAGGACGATGAACATGTTCGAGAACTACCCGTTCTGGCATACCTTTTTTACCAGTTTGCGTTACCGCACGGTCCTGTCTCCCAAATCCAGCAAAAAGCTCTACGAAAGCGGAATGGATACCATTCCTTCCGAGTCGATCTGCTATCCGGCCAAAATGGCCCATGGTCATGTGCAGAGCCTGGTCGGCAAAGGGGTAGACTTTATCTTCTATCCGGCGGTTGTCTATGAGAAAAAGGAAGACGACGCGGCGACGAACCACTTCAACTGCCCGGTGGTCGCCTCCTATCCCGAGGTCATCCGCAACAATATGGACTGCCTGAAGGAAAAGGGTGTCCCGCTGGTCAGCCCGTTCCTGACCTTTGACGATATTCATGCCCTGACCAAAGGACTGATGAAGACCTTTACCGACATTCCGCGGGAAGAGATTGCAGCGGCTGTTCAGGCGGGGCTGGCTGAAGCGGAGCAGGCCAAAAGGGATGTGCGCACCAAAGGCGAGGAGACGCTGGTATTCCTTAGCGAGACAGGAACCAAGGGCATTCTCCTGTGCGGGCATCCCTATCACGCTGATCCGGAGATCAACCACGGCATTGCCGATATGATCACCGGTATGGGGCTTGCTGTGCTTACCGAGGATTCGGTCTGCCATCTGGACCGCAGCGAAGGCGATGTGGCGGTGGTTAATCAATGGACCTATCATGCCCGGATGTACCGTGCCGCCCGGCTGGCCTCGGCCCGGAAGGATCTGGAGCTGGTCCAGCTGACCTCCTTCGGCTGCGGCATCGATGCCATTACCTGCGATGCCGTACAGGAGATCATGGAGCGGCACAACAAGGTGTATACACTGATCAAGATCGATGAGATCAGCAATCTGGGGGCAGCCCGCATCCGGCTGCGTTCGCTGCTGGCTGCAATGCGCGAACGCGAGAAGAGCGAAGTGCTGCCGCAGCTCTTGTGCAAAAACCAGGCTAATAGCACCTTTACCAAAGAAATGAAGGATACCTATACCATTCTGTCGCCGCAAATGTCACCGGTGCACTTTGAACTGTTTGAACGCGTATTTCAGGGTGCCGGTTACCGGCTCAAGATACTGGAGACTACCGGACCGCAGGAGACGGAGGAAGGGCTCCGCTATGTGAACAATGACGCCTGCTATCCGGCAATTGTCACCATCGGGCAAATTCTGTCAGCGCTTAAAGGCGGTGATTATGACCTGAACCGCACAGCGGTCATCATGTCACAGACAGGCGGCGGCTGCCGGGCAACCAATTACATCTCGTTGCTGCGCAAGGCTCTGAAGGACTCCGGACTGGGGCATGTTCCGGTTATCTCGCTCAATGCTTCGGGCATGGAAAACCAGCCCGGCTTCAAGATCAGCCTCAAGCTGGCCAACCGGCTGGTTGCCGCAGCCTGCTACGGCGATCTGATGATGCGGCTGCTGCACCGGTTCCGGCCGTACGAGCAGATTCCGGGCAGCGCTGAAGCGCTATACCGCAAGGGAATGGAGCGCTGCAAGAGCAGCCTGTCGACCTTCTCCTTCCGGGTATACAAACGGCTGGTCCGGGAGATTGTCGCTGAGTTCTGCCGCCTGCCGGTGCATGATTACGAGAAGCCGAAGGTGGGCATCGTCGGTGAGATTCTGATTAAGTTCCATCCGGATGCCAACAACCGGATCATTGAGATGATTGAAGCGGAGGGCGGCGAAGCGGTGATGCCGGACTTTCTGGACTTTATTTTCTACTGTATCTACAATCCGATTTACAAGGCGGAGCAGTTCGGGAAGAGCAAGAAGCTGGGCTACATCAACCCGATGCTGATCTCTTATCTGGAGATTTACCGCAGGCCGGTGAAGGTGGCGCTGGAGGAGGCGGGCCTGGCGAAGAGCCGCGAGAATATTTACGGGCTGGCCGAGAAGGCAAGCCGGCTTGTGTCGGTCGGCAACCAGATGGGCGAGGGCTGGTTCCTGACGGCCGAGATGATGGATCTGCTGGACAACGGGGTGAACAACATCGTCTGTATTCAGCCGTTTGCCTGCCTGCCGAATCATATCACTGGCCGCGGCACCATCAAAGGGCTGAAGGAGCTCTACCCGGGAGCGAATATTGCAGCGATTGATTATGATGCCGGCGTCAGTGTAGTGAACCAGGCGAACCGGATCAAGCTGATGATGTCCATAGCAAGTGAGCTTGCCGGAGGTACGAAGGCCAGACAGGCGGCAACCCGCCTGGGGAAGCCGGTTAAGCTGGGGACCTTTAGCAGCGGAGTATAATTCGATAAGTCTTGTCCGGGGTGATTTTTCGGCGTGGTGCATACATTTAGGTGGATTTTCGCTACTTAAATCAAAGTTTTTTTAATAGTTCTATTCATTAGTTGGAAAATCGCTGCTTATTTAGGGTCGACCCCCCCCCCCGTTAAGCTGAAAATCATATATTTAAGTGCCTTTTTTCCAACTAACTCCTTCTTTAACGCCTCATTAAACTAATTAGAGTACATTTTTCCACTTAGATTGAGTGGCTGGGCTCTTCAGCAGAGAATGTATGGGAATTGAGGTTCCTTGAAGATCCAAGAACCCGGCTGGCAGATGCCGGATATACGTATTTGCCTACAAAAAGCGGAGCGGGAAAATATCGTGCCCCGCTTTTTTGCTGCTGGTTCACGCTACGGGGAAACCGGCTGCTTCTGCAGCTTCAGCTTTGCCTTCATCGCCTTGTTCAGATGCAGGAAGTTATGCCTGGTGGCCGGCATAAGCACCAGACCGGCTGCAGTTTTGCCGCCCCAGTAATCGAGCAGCCACTGCTCTGATGCTTTGACAGCCTCCTGATCACTGACCTGTCTAAGCCGTGATGCATCTGCTTTAGCCTTCAGTCCAGCAGCGCTTAGTCCGGAAATAATGGAACGGGTCTGTCCGGCGACGGCCAGCCTGTAGTCTTTTAATGCCTCCAAAGACAGATCCGCACTCAGTTCGGCAATCTCTGCCTCGTTCATCCCGTTGCCCGAATGGATGAAACGCGTATTCAGTTTCTCCGCAAATCCTCCGCTGTGCAGCACCTGCTCCCGGCCTGCGACGAGAATATTCATCGTGATGTCTTCAATCCGCGCAGCATGCCACAGATGCCAGGCGATAGAGTTCCTGCTGGCTGCTGTATGTACCGGGTAAGTGCGGAAGGTCTGCTCTGTGAGGCCGCTTAAAATTTTATCCTCATAAGTCATTTGTCCGGAAGACTCAGCTCCTGAGGCATACAGCCAGCGGTGCTGCTCCAGAAATAACGCCACAGCCTCAGGGTGCTGATCAGGCCGGGCGAGCATTTCCGTTAGCGTCTTGTGCTTCACATTCCACGTTTTACGCTGCTCAAGATTCAACAGATTCACCATCTTTCCATAAAATTCCTTTCCTCTTAAATTATAAATAAGAACCGGTCAGAAGTAATTAAAAAAATGAGAACGCAAAGAGGATAACGGTGTAAATGTACTCAGACAGTGGTGTAAATGTACTCAGATAGTATAGTATTGATATTTTCAGAAAATTTCAGCAAAATGTTGACGGGAATATACGTAAAGAGTAAAATAGTTCGTATACGAAATATTAAACAATGAACGAATAAGTGGGGGATTATCGTTGGAGGAAAAAGAACAGCAGCTGGATAATATTCTGTCTTCATTCCGCTGCATCACCCATAATTACCAGCAGCTTTTGTGGAAGGATGCAGAAGAGCTCAATGTCACATCCACACAGCTGATGGTGCTGCGCAAGCTGGCGCTGCATCCCGATATCGGCATCACTGAGCTTGCGGATCTGCTGCACTTAGGCAACAGCGCTGCAAGCGGGGTAGTGGACCGGATGGTTAAGGCGGGCCTGCTGACACGGCAGCGCTCGGACACCGACAGGCGGATTGTGCAGCTGGCGGTGACGGACAAGGGGCAGGAAATCAGGGAGCGCAGCAAGCAGTCAATCCGAAAGCATCTGCAGCCCATGGAGAATATTCCTGCCGAGGATGTCAAGGAACTGCTGCGTCTGCATGGTGAAATTATTAAAATCTTAGTCCAAGGGAGAGAAAATAAGTCATTATGAGTACAATACATGCTAACGCTGCTGGCGGCGCCAAGGCGATCCGCAGAGGGCCGATTATCGCCGCGCTGCTGATCGGTGCTTTTGTCGCGCTGCTGAATCAGACGCTGATGAACGTCGCCCTCCCCAAGATGATGGAGGATCTGAATATTGTGGCCAATACGGCGCAATGGCTGACAACCGGCTTCATGCTGGTGAATGGGGTATTAATCCCGATCAGCGCCTATCTGGTAGAGAAGTTTACCACCAGGCAGCTGTTTATTACCTCAATGATCCTGTTTTCGATAGGTACGCTCATTTGTGCGATCGGAACAGGCTTTGAAATGATTATGGTCGGCCGTGTCGTACAGGCGGTCGGGGCAGGCATTCTGATGCCGCTGATGAATATTGTGTTCCTGCGCATCTTCCCGATTGAAGAGCGCGGTAAGGCGATGGGGCTGATGGCAGTCGCGATGATTTTTGCCCCGGCGGTTGGACCGACACTGTCCGGCTGGGTGGTACAGAACTATTCGTGGCGCGTGCTGTTCTATATCGTACTGCCGCTGGCCATTTTCTCCACTCTGCTGGGGATGAAGGCCATGCAGAATGTAGGCCAGCTGACTTCTCCGAAGCTTGATAAAATCGGGATCGTCCTGTCGACGCTCGGGTTTGGCGGACTGCTGTACGGCTTCAGTGATGCCGGAACCGACGGCTGGAAAAGTGCGACGGTTATTACCTGCCTGATTCTTGGGGCAGTGGCGCTGGTGCTGTTTGTATGGCGTGAGCTTACCACCGACAAGCCGCTGCTGGAGTTCCGGATTTTCCGTTACAATATGTACTCCCTGACTACGGTAATCAACATTATTGTAACCATGGCGATGTACGCCGGTATGATTCTGCTGCCGATTTACCTGCAGACAATCCGCGGCTTTACGCCGATGGAATCCGGTCTGATGCTGCTGCCGGGCGCAATCCTGATGGGGATTATGTCTCCGATCACCGGCATTATTTTTGACAAAATCGGGGCAAGATGGCTGGCTGTTATCGGTCTCCTGATTACCACGATTACGACTTGGGAATTCAGTCAAATCTCTGATACGACAACCTATACGCATCTGATTCTGACCTATACCGCCCGGATGTTCGGGATGTCCATGCTGATGATGCCGATTGTGACAGCCGGACTTAACCAGCTCCCGCAGCGGCTCAGCTCACATGGCACGGCGATGTCGAATACACTGCGCACAGTCGGCGGGGCGCTTGGTATGGCTCTCTTTGTCAGCCTGATGACCAACCGCACGAAGAGCAATATTACCGAAGCCGTAACCAGCGGAGCTGTATCGCAGACGGATAAGGCAGCGATGCTCAAGCTTACACAGGAAGCAACAATCAACGGGATTACACATGCGTTTACGGTTGCTACATGGGTAACAGCAGTGGCCCTGGTGCTGGCCTTGTTCATCAGGAAGACTTCACCGCAGGCAGACTTTATCAAGACAGAGGAAGCTGAGGCTGAAGCCTCCGGCAGCTTTAAAACTCAAACTGTAAAATAACCATAAAAAACGGGATACCTTAAGCAGCCTGGCTGGCTGCAGGGTGTCCCGTTTTTTATGTATTTCCGGAGTCTCCGCATGAGCTGTAAACAGCGGCAATGCCGGCGGCTATTTCGCCCAGTCTGCGCCGGATATGCTCCGGCTCCAGTACCTCTGCTGAGGGTCCAAAGCCGAGAAGGAAGCCGTATAGCCAGTTATCTTCGGGGTAATAGACGGTCACCGTATAGCCGCCTTCTCCGTCCGGATGCAGCTCGCTGCAATCAAAATAGTCTTCTGCAAGATGTCTGCCTGCAGCCGAAAAATGCAGCACAACCGGCGTTGTGCCTGAGGGGTCAGCCCAGCCGCTGCTCCAGGGCAGCTCCTTTACAGGAATGTCCTGGCGGACATACCGGCGCTCCTCCTTGACCAGTGATTTCATGCGGAGCAGCTTGAACAGCCTGAAATCGCCGCGTTCTGTACAGAAGCCATACAAGTACCACGACTGGCCCTTCAGCACCAGTGTGTAAGGCTCTACCGAGCGCCGGCTTACTGCACCGCTGGCAGCAACATATTCGAAAGTGACGGCTGCAGATTCCTCCAGCGCCTCCTTGAGCAGCGCCAGCCGCTCCTCCAGCGGCCCCTGCATTCCCCAGGGGGAAAAATCGACAACCAGCTGGGCGGTTTTGCTGCGGAAGGCGGCGGATTGGGAGGGAGGGATGACACTGCTGATTTTTTCCATGAGTAGTGAATGCTCGGCCCCGCCATAAGAGGACACGCTCTGCAGTGCGGTAAAAATATCAGCCAGCTCATGCTCGGTCAGCAGGTTGCGGTCCAGCCGGTACCCTTCCATTAATCCGATTCCGCCGCCTGCACCCTGGTACGTTACAACCGGGATTCCGGCTCCGTTAATGCTTTCAATATCCCGGTAGATAGTGCGCACGGATACCTCAAACATATCGGCAAGCTCCTTGGCCTGGATCAGGGGACGGTTAATCAGAAGGACCACGATAGAGAGCAGGCGGTCTATTTTCATGGAAGGACACCTCTTTATCAATAAGTTAATTCCGGCATAGCGGTCATCAATCATTTTATATTTTGCGGGGAGTAAAGAAAAGAAGGCATTGCCAATAGCAATAAATTAGATTAATATCTAATTAGATATTATATTAATTAGAATGCGGGGTTATTGCAATGACTAGAAGGATTGCCGGTCCGGGCCTGCGGCAGATGAAGGGCTACTCCAGATTATTTGCTGCCGGGCTGGTCAACGGAATCGGTGACCGTTTCAGCAGTGTAGCGATGCTGGCACTCGTCCTGCAGCTGACGGGCTCGGGCATGGCTGTAGGGATCACGCTTGGTGTCAGGGTGCTGCCCTATTTGTTCATGGCTCCTTTGGGGGGAATGCTGGCAGTCAGGCTTCCGCGCAAAGCGATCTTGATTGCCGTCGATCTCCTGCGTGTCCCGGTCGCACTGTCCTTTCTGCTGGTGGACGGGGAAGACCGGCTGTGGCTGCTGTATGCCGGCAGTTTTATTATGGCTGCCGGAGAGGCAGTCTACAGTCCGGTACGCAAATCCTCCATTCCGCTGCTTGCTGATGCCTCAGCGCTGCTGAAGATAAACGGTCTGGAGCAGCTGATGAACGGCAGCGTACTGATCCTCGGCGCCTTTATCGGCGGTGTGGTATCGCTGTGGTTCGGCCCCGATATGGCTTTTGTCATGAATGCCCTGTCCTTCCTCGCAGCGGCTGTGCTGCTGTGGGGGATTTCGTTTCCACAGACTGAGGCGGCGGGCAGGGCAGGACGGAAGAGGCTTGAGGCTTCCGCAGCGTCTGCGGACGGAGATAGAGTGAGCACAGGAGCGGCTGGTGAATCTGTGAAGGGAGAGCAGACTGACAAAGGCCGTCTGCAGACCCTTAAATTTGTGGCCCGGGGCAGTCTGGCGCTGCAGATTGTAATCGCCTATGAGCTTCTGGTGCCGGTGATCAACGGGTGGGATAATGTGCTGATCAGTGTGTATGCGGTACAGGAGTTTCATGCTGGAGATGCTGGAGTGGGCGCGTTCTATGCAGCGCTTGGAATTGGGCTGAGCCTCAGCTTTTTCGCGGGAAGGCTGCTGACCAAGCGGCTGCTGGCAGCAGCGCTCACCGGACTTCTGCTGGAAGGAATCCTGCTGATGGCCATCAGCAGCAGCGGGAGTTTCCTGCAGGCATTTTTCCTGTACATCCTGCTCGCTCTGGCCGGTGGCGCCGGAAATGCCTGTCTGGATACGTTAGTCATGCGCGAAACGCCGCCCCGGCTGCAGCCGGTTATCTTTGGCATGCTGTCTGCCGCCAGCGGCACGCTACTAGGCCTGTCCATGCTCGGGGCAGGCTGGATGCTTGATTATGTGGAGCCAAGAATGCTCGGCTTTGCGGGCGGAGCCGGGTTCACAGCCATCGCGCTGCTGCTGGCCGGATATGCCGCCTTGCGTGTAAGAATGCGCATTACCGTTAGCGGTACAAAAAGAAGAGGGAGGGCAGGTGAAGGGTGAGAAAGATAACCTTTCAACTAGGAACTGTCCTGCAGGTTTAACAGCCGCTGCGTATAACGGGGATTTTCCGGCGCAGGGCTGTTTTTTTATACAAGGTGTGGTTTAGCGCTCCTTGGATGTTTCTTTCAGCTTGGTCTTCAGTTCAAGCTCAGGGCTACGCCGCAATACCCGGACAGTCAGGATACGCCGGTAGCGAATCAGGACAATCAGCACGGCAAGGGCTGCAGCACCGGAGACAATCCAGAGCGCGTACAGCTCAAACAGGTGGAAGATGCCCGTCCACTGCGGGCCGAACACTTTTCCGATACCCAGAAACAGGATGACCCAGATCAGGGCCCCGCCGTAGGCGTACAAAGCGAACTTCCGGAAGGGCAGAGCGATAATGCCGGCAAAATAGCCGGTAAAATGCCGGACGCCGGGAATAAAATATCCGATGGAAATCAGGAAACTCCCGTAACGCTCGAACCAGCGCTGTGTTTTTTCCAGTTTGGCCGGCGAGAACAGAAACCATTTACCGTATCGCTGGATGAAGGGGAGTCCTGCCTTTAGCCCGATGAAATAAGTGATCGTCATGCCTGCAGTCGTCCCTGCAAAAGCAACAACAACCAGAGTCAGAAAATCCAGCCTCCCGGTATAAGAGAGGAATCCGGCGAAGGCCATCGTGGTTTCCCCAGGAAAAGGTAAAGCCACAAATTCCAGCAAAAGCCCAAAGAACAGCACATTATAGCCATAATTGGCGAACAGCTCCTGAATCCACTTCAGCATTTCCATAATAAAGTCACTCTCCAAAGGCGGCGCGCCTAATTCTATTTCGATGCTTGTCTTCATACACTCTACCAGACAGGTGCCAAGCCAATAGAATGCTGGAGGTAGAGAAGATGAACGGTAGCAAAAGAACCCTGATCCGCCGGATGGCCGTCCGCGGGTTGCTTGCTATGGCTGTTGTACTATTTGTTTTGACCGGTTGGGGCGTACAATCCTTCCCAGACCGGAAGTCTGTCCCTATGCAGGCCGGTGTTGCCGTATCTGTTCTCTCTAAGAATAATCTTCCGGCAGCCGTGACGCAAGATTTGAGCGCTCCGGCTGTAATCCGTCAGAATCGTACAAACATGAATACAGACCGGACGGTACAAGCCTCAGGTATAGAGCCGGTTACTTCGGCACAGCAAAAGGAAACTGCCGCAGCCGCGGTACAGAAGATTAATAAAAAGGCAGGGCAAAAAACGGTCTATCTCACCTTTGATGACGGTCCCAGCAATGTCACACCGGCTGTGCTGGAGATTCTGCGGAAGCAGGATGTCAAGGCGACTTTTTTTGTACTGGGGCAGCAGGCCAAAAGTCATCCTGAACTGATCAACGCCATCTGGGAGCAGGGGCATGTCATCGGCAATCATACCTATAATCATAATTACCATGATTTATATAGCGGATTCACGGAATTTTGGAGTCAGATCAAACAGACCGAAGAGGTAGTGCGGGAAATAACAGGCATCCGGCCTCAGCTGGTACGTGCACCTGGCGGTACGTACGGGCATTTTGACGCTACTTATTTCGAGCTGTTAAAAGAAGCGGGATACACCGTCATGGACTGGACCGTGGACAGCGGGGATTCCAAAGGAAAGGGTGTACCGGCGGCAGAAATCCTGCAGGAGTCAGTGTCGCTGAAGGCCTCCCGGATTATTCTGCTGCTTCATGACGGGGCTGGCCATGCGGAGAGCGCCAAGGCGCTGCCGGAAATTATTGCCCGGTACAAGGCAGCAGGCTACAGCTTCGGTGTACTGGATGCAGATCAGGAGCCGGTACAGTTCAGAGTGTCAGCTGCTGCGGCAGCGGCAGGGCGGACCAAACCATCTGCGGCCTGGGTAGCCTCGAATATTGTACCGAATGCAGGACTGTTCGGGCCCGGGAAGCCGCTCATACTGGAAGTGGGCAAACTGGAAGCGAAGCTGGACCCGGGGGAATTCAGAATCAGCAACGGCCAATATATAGTTCCACTAAGGGCGGTAATTGAGCGGTTAGGAGGGCATGTCGGCTGGGATACAGTCAGCCGGAGCGGCAGCGTGTACTGGAACGGCCGTGAGGTGAATGCGGATGCCGGGAATAAGCGCCTTACCCTAACTACGGATGAGGGTACTCTTATAACCAGAAGTTCGGATATAGAGCTGATCGGCTCTGCCCTGTGGCTTCCGCTGCGTGATCTGCTTGAGGAGGCGGGCCACCCGCTGCTGGAGGTTAACGTAACGGCGGAGGAACGGCGGGTAAAGGCACTTTGAGTATTTGAAAATAAAAATAACAACCCTTATTGTCGAAAAGACATCGGGGGTTTGGGCACCCTTTTACGTGGGAAGAATAGACAATAGTAGGCTCTTGTATGCTGCATTGCCGCATACACCGGAGCTAGTCTATGACCACAAAGGAAGGGTGCCGATTGTCCTCTTCATCACTAATGGAGCAAACGCCCGACAAGCGTTCATCTGACGTCCAGGGACTGTTGTTCCGCCGGAGCCGCAGCATTGCTGCGGAGTGGCTCCGGATGCTGGCAGTTACCCTTGTTCTCGGAATTTTATATGTTTGGCGGGGCGGAGCCTCGCTGCTGTTTCTGCTGATTGTCTGCGGACTGCTGATGGGCTGGGGGCTCCTGCTGCAGGCCTTCGGGCCGCGGCGGTTCACAATCACGCGCAGCATCACCCCGGGCCGTCCTGTAGCCGGGGACAGCCTGCTTGTCGACGTGCAGGTCAGCTTCGCGACCCGGCTTCCGGTTCCCTGGATGATCATAACCGATTATTGGGGAGGGGGCTGGCACCGGGAGCTGCTGTTCCCCGGTTTCCGGCGTTCCTTCCGCTATTCCTACGGGCTTAGTGAGGTACCCCGGGGGATTCACCGGCTGTATGGCAGCCGGGTAAGCTGGGGAGATCCGGCAGGGCTGTTCACGGGGGAAAGCCGGCTTGAAGCCCGGGAGAGCCTGAAGGTGCTCCCCAAACCGCTCTATACCGGAGCGGGTCTGCCGGAGAGCAGCCGCAAGAGCGGAGAAATGCTGCAGAAGCGGGGAAGCAGCGGCGGGGAAGCTGCGGATATCCGCCATTATGTACCGGGTGATCCGCTGAACCGGATCCACTGGAAGAGCAGCGCCAGCAAGGGTGCGCTGCAGAGCCGGGTGCCGGAGAAGGAAGAGGGGCGGATGTCCTGCATAGTGCTGGCCAACTGTCCGGAGGATTATGAGATTCCCTTCAGCGCCTTGTCGCCGCGCAGCCAGCGGGATAAGGCAAATCCGGCCTTTGAGCGGGCGGTCTCTGCAGCGATGGGATTGCTGCTCTCCGCTGAGCGCAGCGGGGGCTATGTCCAGCTCTTCACCGGAGGCTGGCCTGAAGGGATGGCAAGACATGAGGGACTGGGCAAAATCCCCGGCAGGGTGCAGGATATGCTTACGGAAATTATGCCCGGCGGAACACGGAGTCTCAGCCGGCTGCTGGAGGATGCTTCGCAGCACTGGATTCCCGGCATGACGGTGGCTGTCATTACCGGACGGCTGGAGGAAGAAGCCGCCCGCACGCTTGCCCGGTTTCTGGTGCAGGGTGTGAGGGTGGAGCTGTACTATGTATGGGATCAGCCGGCTCCGCAGCCTGAAAGTGCAGCCGCGGGAGCGCTGAAGAACCAGAACTCAGCGGACCCGCGGCCGGGAAGCTTCAGGCCGGCGGCGGGAACGATCAGCGGCAGTCTGGCCCGGCTGGGTGCAAGGCTATACTGTCTGGATCAATCTGCTGCGCCTGGATGGAAGAAGGAGGGGGAGGTACATGAATTTCCGGGGAAACCCACACTGGGGTAGTCCGCTGCAGGGCGGTACCGGGATCACCACGACTTCCCCTCCCGGCTTCGGCGGAGAGGGGCAAAGCCTGAGGGCAGTGTCTGCCTCCGCATACCGCCCGGATATACAACCAACCGAGAACAGCCAGACCGGTAACGGAGACAGCAATCCTCTGTACTACCGTCTGCTGTTCTCTTTGGCTATTATGGGCATGTTCATCAGCTGGCTGATGCCGCTGCATCAGTCCCTACCGGCAGCGGATACAGTGGAGCTGCTGGAGCTGCTGATGTTTGCGGCAGGAGTGCTGCTCTTGTGGGGCAGCTTCCGGGTTCCCGCCGTGCTGCAGTTCTCTGTACAATTTGTCCTTATTGCCCTGACCTGGTACATTGCCTGCGACAGAAATGAAGGTCCGCACTGGCTTGGAGCTTATGCGGCAGGGATTCCCGGGGATGCAGCACGGTTGTTTACCGGCAGAGTGTCGGAGCTTAGCGAGGACAGCCGACTGCTTATTCTGGTTCTGGGCTGGGGCCTGCTGGTTGCTTCCGTACAGCAGCTGGCGCTGTACAGAGGGACCACCACCCTGTTTACAGTCGTTACTGCATGCTATCTCATTGTGCTTGATATTATTTTTGGTATTAATACAACAGGGTGTATAGTAGCGGCCGCAGTGCTGACGCTCTGGATGCGGGGGCTGGCCGGCCTGCAGCGGCTCGGGGAGCAGACGGATCAGAGAGGGCTGCCGTATTACAGCTGGGCAGGCTTTACACTGCTCACTGCTGTGCTGCTGTCAGTAGCAGCCTGGGCGGGCGGGCAGCTGTACGGGCCCCGGCCGGCTGCACCCGTAACCCTGCAGCCGGTGATGGAGCAGCTGAGGCATTGGGTTGAAGGCGGAATTTCAAGCCGTACTGGGAAGGAAACGTCTTCTGCCGGCACTGCGGGAACTACCGGGTATGGAACCGGTGAGGGTGAGCTTGGAGCGCCGCTGACTCCGGGCACTGCACCTGTTTTTACTGCAGCCGTCAGCCGTCCGGTATACTGGCGGGGCGAAAGCCTTGCCTATTACGACGGCCGCCGCTGGATTCGGGAAGGGATTATGTATGAGCCGCTTAATCTGACTGCGCTTCCTTCGGATGAAATGGCTGCTGCTATGGCGGCGGATTCATCATCGGGCAACCGGACGCTGGTTCAGCGGATTGAGCTTGCCGCTCCTGTATCCGGCGGGCTGCCGCTGTTCAGTGCAGGCACGGCAGCTGATGTCGGACGGGTTGAGCTGACGGATGGAAGCAGGCTTGGTTATGTGCTGACGAATCCGGAGAAGGACCGCTTTCGTCTGCCGGTAACCTCCGGTGCAGCCGCAATCCAAGCCTATGAGGTTCAATCGCTGCTGCCGGAAAGTGATCCTGCAGTGCTGCGCGGGCTGAAAGAACAGGATCCGCCGGCTATCGCCTTTCAATATCTGCAGCTGCCGGCACATCTTCCCGGACGGGTCGCTGCACTTGCTGCAGAGCTTACGTCCGGGGCGGAGAACCGGTATGATGCCGCCGAAGCGGTCCGCAGCTACCTCAGCAGCAGTTATCCATACACGCTTGATACCCGGATTCCGCCGGCAGAGGCTGATTTCGTGGATGATTTCCTGTTCGCTGCCAAGCAGGGCTACTGCGTTCATTTTGCTTCGGCGATGACGGTCCTGCTGCGCAGCAGCGGTATTCCGGCCCGCTATGTGCAGGGCTACGGGCCCGGCACTCCTGAGCGCGGGCGCTATCTGATCACCCAGGCGGATGCCCATGCCTGGGTCGAAGTGTACTTCCCCGGCGCGGGCTGGGTCCCCTTTGACCCTACGCCGGGGGTATCCTTCGCCGCCGCTGGCCCGGCGGCGGCCCCTGCCGCGGCGCTGGCCCCCGCGCCGCAGGAGACGTCCGCGCGCAGCACCGCGGACGGCCTGCCCGCCCTGCCGCAGGCGGGCGGGACCCCGGCGCCGCCCGCTGCCGCGGCGGCGCTGCTGCTCGCCGCCGCCTGGCGCTGGCGGCGGAGCCTGGCCCTGCTGCCGGCGCTGCGCCGCGGCAGCAGGGGCCGGGAGCGGCAGCTGCGCGCAGCCGCGCTGGCCTGGCGGGGCCTGGCGGCGCGGTACGGGGCGCCGCCGCCGGGGCTGACGGCCAGGGAGTACGCCGCCTCCCTGGCCATTGAGGACACGCGGCTGCGCGCCGCGGTCCGGCAGTTTGTATGCCAGTGGGAAGCCCTGGCATACAGCGCCGCTCCGCCTCCCGTCCCCGCCTCCCTTGACGCACAGCGTCCGGGTTCCGCGTTATCCGCTGCGCCGCAGGACGAAGAGGCTGCTGATTTCATCAGCCGTTGTCTGGTCATTACCTTCCGGCTGGCGTAATCTGCAGCGGCGTCCGTTTGCCTGCTGGCGTCTGGACAGCATTACCAGCAGGGGCCGGCAGTTTTTCCATTCCGTTAAAGTTCCTTGCTGCTGCTGGACTTTACCACCCAAAAGCACATAAAATGCCTGTCCTCCTTTCCTTGACGGTGAGAATTATCCATGAGTATAATGAATCCAATAATCAAGGGAGGCACGTAATGAACAAGCCAAATGAAATTATCGTCGTTCTCGATTTTGGAGGACAGTATAACCAACTTATCGCGCGCAGAATCCGGGACCTGGGGGTATACAGCGAGCTTCTGCCGTACAATACGCCAGTAGAGAAGATTAAGGCACTTTCACCTAAGGGGATTGTTTTCTCCGGCGGTCCAAGCAGTGTATATGCTGAGGATGCTCCGCATGTAGATCCGGCGGTATATGAGCTGGGCCTGCCGATTTTCGGGATTTGCTACGGCATGCAGCTGATGGCACATCAGCAGGGCGGAAGAGTAGAACGTGCAGCCAAACGTGAATACGGCAAAGCAGACGTAGACTTCCAGCCTGGCTCGGTGCTTGCCGCAGGTCTTGACGGCAGCCAGACCGTATGGATGAGCCATGGTGACCACGTAGTTGAGCTTCCGGGCGGATTTAAGCTGGATGCCGGTACAGAGAGTGCTCCGATTGCGGCAATGAGCAATGACGAGAAGAAGTTCTACGCGGTACAGTTCCATCCGGAAGTGCGCCACTCCGTGAACGGCAACGAGATGATTTCTAACTTCCTGTATGAGGTGTGCGGCTGCGAAGGCAACTGGACGATGGAATCCTTCATCGAGGATGCCATTAAGGATATCCAGGATAAAGTCGGCGACAAAAAAGTACTGTGCGCACTTAGCGGCGGTGTAGATTCCTCCGTTGTAGCCATGCTGATTCACCGCGCAATCGGCGATCAGTTGACCTGTATGTTTATCGACCACGGCCTGCTGCGCAAAGGTGAAGCTGAGAGCGTAATGGAAACCTTTGTCGGCAAATTTGATATTAACGTTATCAAGATCGACGCACGTGACCGCTTCCTCGGCAAGCTGGCCGGCGTATCCGATCCTGAACAGAAGCGCAAGATCATCGGCAACGAGTTCATCTATTGCTTTGACGAAGAATCGGCCAAGCTGGGCGACTTTGCTTTCCTGGCTCAAGGTACACTGTACACAGATATCGTAGAGAGCGGAACAGCAACTGCCCAGACCATCAAGTCGCATCACAATGTCGGCGGTCTGCCGGAAGACATGAAGTTCAGCCTGATCGAGCCGCTGAATACCCTGTTCAAGGATGAAGTCCGCAAGCTGGGTGAAGAGCTGGGTATGCCTCATGCGATCGTATGGCGCCAGCCGTTCCCGGGTCCGGGACTTGCTATCCGTGTACTGGGTGAAGTTACGGAGGAGAAGCTGCAGATCGTTCGTGATTCCGACTACATTCTGCGCGAGGAAATCGCCAAAGCCGGTCTGGACCGTGAAATCTGGCAGTATTTCACTGCACTTCCGAACATGAAGAGCGTGGGGGTTATGGGGGATGAGCGTACTTATTCCTACACCGTAGGTATCCGTGCCGTTACTTCCATCGACGGTATGACTGCAGACTGGGCCCGTATCCCATGGGATGTACTTGAGAAAATCTCCGTCCGCATCGTCAACGAAGTCGACAACGTTAACCGCATCGTGTATGACGTAACTTCCAAACCGCCTGCAACAATCGAGTGGGAATAGATCGGAAGTACTTGAGCTTGGTGATCCTAGAAATTTAGGTTCTCCAAGCTTTTTATATTATTCACACTCAGACTAGGGTTACTTATGGTTTGAAATAATGGTAAAATATTGGAGTCAGGAAAAACATTTTATCATATACTGGGAGTAGTTATAATGCGTTTTTTTCACGGAACCACTAAACAAAATGCTGAAATTATTAAAGCGACTTCATTAAACGAAAGTCCCTTTAGCGTACAAGATTATATTAAACATGCAATTAAAGAAAATGCAGGAAGTATACCCAAGGGATTTTTGGACGAGGATGGGAATTATAACCCTGTTAAATGGCTTGGTAAAGGGATTTATTTATTTGATAAATTTAACAAGCGAGAAGCTATAAGTTGGTGTACAAGATATGGGAAACCTAAGCATCAATTAATGGATTGTACCGCCTTATCTGTAAGCCTCAAAGAAATACCGGAAGAAAATATTTTTGATTTTTTTAGTTATAGTGACATAATGGAGATAAGGACGACGTTAGATAAAAAGCTTGAGGAATACTTAGAGGAGAGAGAAGATCTTTCTGAACAGGAGTTATCTTCATATGTATATGTTCAAGAAGCAATTTTAGCTAATCTAGAGAATTTATTTGAAGGGAAACAATTTTTAGGCGGTGTTGCAGTTGACTTGTATAACTTAATACAAAATAACAAAATTAAATTGATCAGAGGTATTTATAAAAAAGGTAAGCTACCAAACTTGTATTATGATGTTTACTATTGTTTAAAGGACGGACATTTTTTAGAGGAGTTTAAAGTGATATAGCTGCATTGGAGGTTTATTTATGACTATAACAAAAAATGAAAAAAGTGGTTTTGATAACGTAATCAACACTGTCTTCTATCCGGTATTCGAAGATTGTAAAGATGAGATTCAAATAATCCTTGATGCGGATTCTGTTATTAGATCAAAAGTCGAAGAAAGGGTAACAAGAATATTGAAAAACCGAGTTCTTAAAAAAGCCATAAATTCTGAGGCGATTGTTCAGGGAGAGAAATCTAAGGAGTATTCTGGGATTCAATATTCTACAAATACTCCGACTTATTCTGAAAACAAAGTGGTTAATGATTTGGGGTCTCAATTTATATACATTAGTCCAATGAATGAACGTACTTGGGCACCGTGGTTACATGTTTATAATAAAGAACCTAAAGCGTTAGAAGGACATTATGTTTATTCTTTTCAAGAAGCTGTATCGAAGGAAACAAAAGCAAGTTCTGAAAGATCAGATTTAGCGTTAGCCATATAAGTAGGGAGATAATGTTATGAATAAACCTGTAATTTCATTTGAAAAGTATGAAATATTAAGTATTGACTACAAAAAACTTGATGAACCAAGTATAGAAGATGCCAATATTTCTACAGAAGTATCAATTGGGATTTCTGAACAACATGAAGCAGGTAAAGTGGAAATTGATGTTTCCATTTCGGACCCGGTTAATCAGAGGGAGATTAATGTCAAGGTAAGAGGATTGTTTTTAATAGATGAGAGCTTGGAAATCGAGAAAATAAAACAGTTTTTAGCACAAAATGGTACGGCTATGCTATACCCATATGTTAGAAGTATTGTTTCGATGGTCTCTGTTTTGGACTCCGAAACATCCATATTATTACCCACTATAAACACTACAAAATAGCCCAAATTAAGCTTCCTTCAACTGGGAGGCTCTTTTTTAGTCATCCATTTAGAAGGGACTCTCCTTCCTCATTCAAGCCTAGCAATAGACTCTTTACTCCCCTATATTAAACATCTCTTCTTAGCCTAAAAAAATTCAATGGTTCTCTAAGTCAAATTATTTGTTTACAGCGGAAGTTCAACACATTCATAAAAACGCCTAATTTACGAACAATAACAAAAACATTACGTCCAATGTTCGTATTTACCATTGACAAGTCATGTGAGTTCCACCTAAAATAAATAAGCGTTGAGCAACAAAATTATTCGTATAATTCCGGGGATTGGCCTGGAAGTTTCTACGAGGTCACCGTAAGGACCTGGCTACGATTAAAAAGAGCGATTCCATAAGAACCTTAGGCTGTGAGGCTGGAGGGAGATGAGGGACCTTCTCTTTTTTCGGGCCGGTATCGATCAGATGCCGGCTTTTCTGTGGGCTCATACACAACATACACCTTAGGGGGAGAAACAATTGAACCGCTTTTTCAAATTGAAAGAAAACGGCACTACCGTACGTACAGAGATCATGGCCGGTATTACTACCTTTATGGCAATGGCCTACATCCTGTCGGTTAACCCGGGTACGCTGACCGCCTTTGGCCGCATTGACATGGGCTGGTATTCCGTATTCCTGGCAACAGCACTGGCTGCAGGTATTTTCACGATTGCCATGGGATTGTTCATTAACTTCCCGGTTGCGCTGGCACCTGGTATGGGCCTTAATGCATATTTTGCTTCCGTAGTACTCGCTTCACAGACGACCGACCATCCGTTCACCTGGCAGATGGGGCTGACCGCCGTATTCATTTCCGGTCTGATCTTCATTCTCCTTACGGTTACCCGAGTCCGGCAGATATTGCTTACCGCAATTCCGGACAGCCTCAAGCATGCGATTACCGTCGGTATCGGTCTGTTCATCACCATTATTGGCCTCAAGAACAGCGGACTGATGACGATCGGCGTTGAAGCCGGAAGCGACATTCCTGCTAACAAGTTTACAGACGTTCTGTCCTTCGAGACAGTCATTCACATGGGCAGCCTTGAGAACACCAATGTCCAGCTCGTTATTATCGGCCTTCTGCTGATCGCTATCCTGATGGTGCTGCAGGTACGCGGCGCAATTCTGTTCGGTATTCTTGGTACAACGCTTGTAGCTATTCTGATGGGTGCTGTTGATTTCGGTTCGCTGAGCAGTCCGCAAACCCCTTGGGTTCCGGATTTCACCCAGCTGAACTTCATGGAATTTGACTGGGACGGCATCATGCACACCGGTATCGTATCCGCAATCGCCACCTTTACTTTTGTAGAGCTGTTTGATACTTTCGGCACACTGGTAGGTACTGCTGAACGTGCAGGCATTATGAAGAACAAAGAAGAAGGTAAGAGACGTGTCGGTAACGCGATGTTCGTAGATGCGATCGCTGTAACAGGCGGTGCAATGCTCGGTACTTCCACTACTACTGCTTATGTAGAAAGTGCTGCCGGTGTCGCTGAAGGCGGACGTACAGGTCTTACTGCCGTAACAACAGGTGTCTGCTTCCTGCTCGCACTGTTTCTTGCTCCGGTGGTTGCCCTGATTCCAGGTTCGGCTACTGCAGCGGCTCTGATCGTTGTCGGTGTGCTCATGGCCCAATCGATTCGCGAAATTGATTTTCAGGATATGGTTTATGCTATTCCGGCCTTCCTGACCTTTGCAATTATGCCGTTCACTTACAACATCGCTAACGGAATCTCGTTCGGTATCGTTACTTATGTAATCCTTGCTTGTGTAGCCAACCTGGCCGGCAAAAAGAAATATGATATCCACTGGATGATGTGGGTACTGGCGGTTCTGATTGTTATGCGTTATGTATTCTTCGGCAGCGCAGGCTAAGAACAACTCCATTTAATAGAACAACATGACAGCTCCTTCAGGGATGAGGGGGCTGTTTTTTTGTAAATATAAGGATTTATATGTTTTACGCTATAAATCATCCTTATATTTCTCGCAGAAACGGCTACCGTCCTGTTTAGGACGGCTAAGCCGTTTCTACTTGTTATTCCGGCTTTCCGGCTCTATTTGGCCCATTCCTGAACAAAGCGCGGCTGCGGTCTTTCCATCATCCAATATTTAGATTATATTGTTGAAGAGGTGATGTAAGTTGTCCGGCATCCTAAACAGAATGGTTAATTCCTGCAAAAACAACCCCTGGCCGCTGCTGCTGTTCATACTCGGGGTAATTGTAAGGATGGTGTACATAGGTTCGGTTCCGCCCGGCTTGAACCAGGATGAGGCTTCGATCGGTTATGATGCTTACGCTATTCTGCATTATGGAATAGACCGTAACGGTATTCATCTGCCTGTTCATCTGATTGCCTGGGGCAGCGGGCAAAACGCTTTGTATGCCTATCTGTCCATGCCGTTTATCCTGTTGTTCGGATTGACTCCGCTGTCGGTGAGGGCGCTGAGTGTGATCATGGGACTTGCCGGAATGGTTTTCTTCTATTTATTAATGAAACGGATTTTTCCTTCCAGAGCGGCAGGCATAGCTGCCATGTTCTTTATAGCCATTAACCCGTGGCATATTATGATATCGAGGTGGGCGCTGGAATCCAATTTATTCCCGACTTTGATTTTGATTGCGGTATACTTCCTTATGCGTTCGGTTCAATCTGCCGATTTCCGCTGGACTTATGCTTTTACCGCTGTACTGGCTTTATCTTTATATGCATACGGAACTGCCTATTTCTTTGTTCCTGTGTTTGCTGCGGGGACGGCAATTCTTCTATTATATTGCAGGGTGCTTAAAGTGCGGACGCTTGCGTGGAATGCCCTGCTATTTGTATTACTGTCCCTGCCCATATTATTATTTATAGTAATTAATCATTACGAGGGCCTGCAGGCGATCGCTACGCCGCTGTTTTCTGTCCCTAAGCTTACCATGCCGCGGGTGGAACAAATCTCCTCTGTTTTTGGCGGACAACTGCTGCAGACGGCTGCGGCGAATTTCCGTGAATTCCTTTCTATTATCTGGAGCGGAAGCGACGGTCTGCCATGGAACTCTTTATCCTGGTACGGTTATGCTTATCCGCTTGGCCTGCCGTTTGCGCTCATCGGGCTTATTGTCATGGTAAGTACGGCCTGGAAGAACCGGCGCAAGGGAGCGGAACAGGGAATGATTCTGCTCTGGCTGCTGTCAGCAGTACTTATGGCCTTTATCACCACTGTAAACATTAACCGGATCAACGTTGTTTTTATTCCGCTGGTAATGCTCTCGGCAGCAGGCTTCATATGGCTCTATTCCCGTATAAAAATGGTTGCCATTCTTTCTGCTGCTGCCTTTACAGTCATGTTCGGCCTGTTTATCAGCGAATATTTCGGTGAATATCCGGACAGAATCGGCCCGAGCTTTTACGAGTCTGCCGGAGACGCGATACAGTATGCTTCCGGGCATACCACCGGAAATATTTACGTAACAGATGAAATCAATATGCCCTATATCTTCGTCCTGTTTTATGAGAGAATCAGCCCCCATGACTTCCTGGACTCGGTCGTTTACTCTAATCCCGGAGGTGCATTTCAGCAGGTCGCAGCGTTTGGTAGATACAGATTCGGCAGATATGATGTGCTGGAAGCCAATTCAGCATACGTGGTCAGCAATCATTCCGGGATACCGGCAACCGCTGCAGGATATTATACGGTGAAGCAGTTTGCTAACTATACGGTCATTATTACCGGCGATTATGCTGCAGGGGGAGTTCCCTTGAGTACTGAAGTGAATACTGAATTGATTAACGGAGGCTTTGAGGAAGGTCCTGGCGGCTGGACGTTTTCAGCGGGAACGGGAGTTGCCGGCAATAATCCGTACTCGGGGAGCCTACTAGCCTATCTGGATGCAGGGGCGGACAAAACCGTCAGCCAGAGCTTCAGTGTCCAGTCTGAGCCGGGAGAATATACATTGTCCGTTATGGCAAGCGCCGGCGGCAGCGGAGGAAAGATCGGACTGCTCCTGAACGGCAGCATGCAGGCTGAAGCGGAGCTGACGGCTGGAGATGCGTATCATGAAATACGGCTTCCGGCTGTGGCTCTTAAACAGGGAGACCAGGCAGAAATTATTATAACCGGCGGGAACGGCTGGATTAACATTGATGAGGTGAGGTTGGAACGATGAAAAATCTACGCACGGCCGCAGTCTTTATGTTCATGCTGCTGATGTTCGTATTTCCGGTAACCAGCATTTATGCAGAGGGTAATCTGCTGCAAAATCCGGGATTTGAAGACGGGGAGGACGGGGCGCCGGCAGGCTGGACGAAGGATGCCTGGATTGCCGGAGACGGCTCAGGGATTCTCTCTGTTCAGTCTGAGGAGGTTCATTCCGGCAGCAAAGCGGCTGTCATTGAGAATCTTGAACCGAATCATCTGAAATGGGTCCAGACGGTTACTGTCACACCGGGAAGCTACTACAAGATTTCCGGATATATCAAGGTTGCCAGTGTTGCCGGCGAAGGCTTCGGCGCGAATGTCTTTCCGGTCGGCATCGGCGGCGGATACCCGGCTACAACAGATACAGGCGGGGACTGGCAGTACCTGGAGTTTTTCGGCCAGACCGGAAGCGACCAGACCGAGCTTGCCGTCGGAGCGGCCCTTGGCGGCTATGCCAACCTTATTCAAGGGAAAGCCTATTTCGATGACCTGTCTGTAGAAAAGCTGGAGGCTCTTCCCGAAGGGGCAGGCTTCATTTCGCTGGACAGCGGAGCGGCTGCCCCTGCCGATAACAGTGGTGCAGAGGCTGTGCCCCACAAAGTCTCGCCGGCCAAGATTCTGCTGATTTCAGCCGTATTCAGTGTATTTTTTGCCCTTCTGTATAACAGAGGATTGCGCAGCAACAAACTGCTGGCCCAGCCGGATGTCGTGTACACGAGATGGCTGTATGTCGCATTCGCAGGTGCTTTTATTCTGCGGATCTGGATTGGCGTCACTGCACAAGGTTATGAGAATGATATGAACACCTTCATTGCCTGGGGGCAGCGTCTTGTGGACAACGGACCCGGAGGATTCTATGAAAAGGGCTACTTTGCGGACTATCCGCCAGGCTACCTGTACATATTATATCTGCTGAGCGCCATCCGCGGCCTGTTTGGCCTGACGCATGGCTCAGCGGGAGAAATGCTGCTCTTCAAAATGCCGGCGATCCTCTCGGATCTGGTACTCGCCGGCCTCATTTACAAGATTGGACGCAAGAAGCTCGGCGGCGGAATGGCTACCGGTCTCATGCTGCTCTATTTGTTCAATCCGGCAGTGCTGATGGATTCGGCTGCCTGGGGTCAGGCCGATTCCTTCTTTATGATCTTCCTGCTGCTCAGCATTATGGGGGCGGCGGACAAAACCTTTGTCCGCTCAGCGATCTTCTTCGCCATAGCCGTACTCGTCAAACCGCAGGCACTGATCTTTACTCCTGTTCTGATGTTTGCCTTCTATCATCACCGGGCCTGGAAGCAGCTTGCTATAGGTGCGCTGTACGGACTGGGGATCTTTGCCCTGCTGGCAGCCCCGTTCTTCTGGAACAACGGCGGCTTTATCGGGCTGATTAATCTGTATAAGGCTACCTTATCGTCTTACCCATATTCCACCGTCAATGCGTTTAACCTGTACGCACTCACAGGCCCGATGTGGTCGGCTATGGATGTGACATGGCTGGGTATTACTTACCGCGTCTGGGGTTTTATTTTCATCCTGGCCGCTGTAGGAGCCGCAACCTATTATTCATTCCGCAAAGACCGCAAGGACCTGTCCAAATCATATTTTATCGCTATTGTGCTGATTGCCGTCGTGTTTGTACTGGGCACTAAAATGCATGAGCGTTATATCTATCCGGCCCTTATTCTCTCTCTGTTCAGTTATATGGAGAGTAAGGACCGCCGCTTCCTGACGCTATTTCTGGGCTTTACGCTGACGCAATATATCAATGTCGGCTATACCCTGGCTCATCTCAATGCCGGCGGCAACCCGCCGACGGACGGTATTGTACTGGTTACGTCGATTGCCAATCTCGGTTTGCTGGTCTATGCGCTGTTTACCGGGTATATGGTATATATCCGCAAACAGACCAAGCCGCTGGCACCTCCGGATACTGATGCTGAGAAGTATGCTGCCGATCTGGCGCTTGCTGAAGGAATCCGTCCGTTGGAGACCAAAGGGAAGGCCCGGTTCAGACTGCAGCGTAAAGACTGGATCTGGATGCTGGCCATTACAGCAGTCTATACAGCTATTGCTCTGGTTAATCTCGGTTCAACCAAGGCACCTGAAACGTTGTGGGAGCCTGCGGCCAGCGGTGAGAGCTTCTATGTCGATCTCGGCCAGAGCAGACAGCTGGAGCGTGTGAATATATTCGGCGGTGTAGGCACAGGCAAGTTCAAGCTGGAATTCAGTGAGACCCCTGACGTCTGGGGCAGCCCGCTGGATATAAGCGAAGATGTGGGCAATGTCTTCATTTGGAAAAGCCAGCCGTTAAATGTAGCGGCAAGGTATGTGAAGCTGACCGTTACCGAGCCGGGCTTTACCTTGAATGAAATAGCCTTCTATGAACAGGGAGGCGGCACAGCCACGCTTCCTGTTGCCGGTGTGACACCGGGCGCCGGGGCGGCAGCCAAGAGAGGCGAACCGGCCAATCTGTTCGACGAGCAGTCGCTGGTTCCGGAGCATTCGAATTTCATGAACAGCACCTATTTTGACGAAATTTATCATGCCCGGACTGCCTATGAGCTTTTCCACGGGATCGTTGCCTATGAGAATACCCATCCGCCGCTCGGCAAAATTCTGATCGGAGTAGGCATGGAGCTATTTGGCGTTAATCCGTTCGGCTGGCGGATCATCGGTACCCTGTTCGGGGTTGCGATGCTGCCGCTTATCTATATGATGGGCCTGCGGCTGTTCGGCAGAACCCGGTACGCCGCTTTGTCCGCTGGGCTCTTCGCTCTGGATTTCATGCATTTTACCCAGACGCGCATCTCTACAATCGACGTATACGGCGTATTCTTCATCATGCTGATGTTCTATTTCATGCAGCGCTATTTTACAATGAATTTCTACCGTGTTCCGCTGCGCAAAACCCTGGTGCCGCTGTTCTGGTCAGGCCTTTTTTTCGGAATCGGAATCGCCTCCAAATGGATTGTGCTGTATGGCGGTGCCGGACTGGCGGTTATGCTCGCATTGTCCCTGTTTGACCGCTATAAGGAATACCGGGCAGCAGGCCGCATGCTTGCGGAAGGCAAGCTCGGTGATCAGGAGATTAAGACAGCCTGCCGGACAGCCGACAGCTCCTTCTGGAAGAACACGATCATTACATTGGCCAGCTGCGTTGTGTTCTTTGTGGTTATTCCTGCCGTAGTCTACAGCCTGTCCTTTATACCGGTGCTGTCTGTTACGGCAGAAGGTTATACCATTAAAGGACTTATCGATGCCCAAAAAAATATGTTTAACTACCACAGCCAGCTGGTAGCTACGCATCCGTTCTCCTCCTCCTGGTGGGAATGGCCGTTTATGAAACGTCCGGTATGGTTCTTCAGCGGTGGAGAAGGGCTGCCTGAGGGCCGGGTGAGCAGTATTGTTACTATCGGCAATCCGCTGATCTGGTGGACCGGGATATTTGCGATGCTCGGCACAGTATGGCTTACAATCAAGCGCAAAGAGAAGAGTCTGTATATGCTGTGGATCGCCTTTTTCTCACAGTATGTGCCATGGATGCTCGTTCCGCGCGAGACGTTCCTGTATCACTATTTTGCAATGGTGCCGTTCATGATCCTGGCTATTGTTTATGTAATGAAGCTGCTCGACAGCAAGGTTCCGGAAGCCGGAGCCTCCAAAATCCGTTATGCTTATGTGGCTCTCGCCGCTGTGCTCTTTATCATGTTCTATCCGGTGCTATCAGGAATGCAGGTAAGTGCCGATTACGTAAATATTGTGCTGCGCTGGTTCCCTTCCTGGGTATTCTAGGGGGAGCCAGCTTAATGAAGTAAAGCTCCATAAAACTTTTAGGAGGAACAAAGGTGAAAGCCAGATACAGTGTAGTTGTCCCGATGTACAATGAGGAGGAAGTCATTCAGCATACGTATGAGCGCCTAAAGAAGGTTATGGACGAATGCGGTGATTCCTACGAGCTGGTCTTCGTCAACGATGGCAGCCGTGACCGTACAGCTGAGATTATGCGCGGGATCAGCAGCCGTGACGAGCATGTCAAGCTGATCGACTTCTCGCGCAATTTCGGGCATCAGGTCGCTATTACCGCCGGGATGGACTATGCTGAGGGGCAGGCGGTAGTGGTCATCGATGCCGACCTTCAGGACCCGCCAGAGGTTATTTTGCAGATGATTGCGAAATGGAAGGAAGGCTACGAGGTTGTCTATGCCAAGCGGCTTAAACGCCACGGGGAGACGCTGTTCAAGAAGGTAACCGCCAAGCTCTTTTACCGTCTGCTGAGCAGCATGACGAGCGTGGAAATTCCGACCGATACAGGCGATTTCCGGCTGATTGACCGCAAGGTCTGTGATGTCCTCAGAGGGCTGAAGGAAAAGAACCGTTACGTCCGGGGGCTGGTAAGCTGGGTTGGTTTCCGCCAGACGATGGTCGAATATGTGCGTGAGGAGCGTTTTGCCGGAGAAACCAAATATCCGCTGAAGAAAATGGTCCGGTTTGCGCTGGACGGCATCACCTCCTTTTCCCATAAACCGCTCAAAATTGCGTCCTATGTCGGTTTCTTCCTGGCCTTTTCCAGTTTCTTATATCTCTTCTTCATCTTGTTTCAGAAGCTGTTCACGACGTGGGCAGTTCCCGGCTGGACCTCTATTGTAGGAGTCAATCTGCTGTTTAACGGCATCGTGCTGATGCTGCTGGGGGTAATCGGCGAATACATCGGGCGGATCTACGATGAATCCAAAGACCGGCCGCTGTACATTGTACGTGAAACCAGAGGGTACGAGGATGGAGAGTATCCTGGCAAGCGGGAAGGCAAACGTTATGAAAAGTAACAGGCTGAATGCGGGATTTATCCAGTTTTTAAAGTTCAACGCCGTAGGTTTGCTTAATACTTTGATAGATTTTGCAGTATTTACACTGCTGCATTCACTGGGCATGATGAACGCTCCGGCGCAGGTCATTTCTTATAGTGCCGGGACAGCGAACAGTTTTTTCTGGAACAAAAAGGTGACCTTTCGTGACCGGGCAACAAACCATCGCGGCTCCGACCGGCTGCAGCTGGTAAAGTTTATCATCCTCAATCTGGCGGTGCTGGGGATTTCGGTGCTTCTGATGCACTTTCTGACGGGTAGCTTCGGCATTCAGGTGCTGATTGCCAAGGTGCTCGTTACGTTCGTAACGGTGGTTATCAACTTTTTTGGAAGCCGGATGTGGGTGTTCTAGGAAATGAACGGGACAGATATAACCTGTCCTCAACCAAAGAGGGGGATGTTCATGCGCAAATTATCTTATTTGATTATACTGGCGGGCGTCCTTATCATGCTGTATCCCAAAGCAAGCGAGTGGTACAACGACAGGCAGCAGGCTAAATTGCTGGAGGAAGCTGAACAAGCCTACAGCGAACTGGCACCAACAGCCGGGCCGGACCTGCAAAAGCCCTATGCGGAGGTGACCCAGCTGCTGGCTGAAGAGTCGGTGCAGGAGGAAGAGGTACAGCCTTCTGCAGAGCCCGCTGAAGAAATTGCAGTTGGCGGCAAAATCACCGGAATTATTGAGATTGACCGGATTGATCTGAAGCTTCCTGTTCTTGAAGGTGCGACAAAGGCGAATATGAAGCATGCTGCCGCCCATATGAAGGAGACGGCTCCGCTGGGTGGGGCAGGAAATGCGGCTATAGCTGCGCACAGATCCAGAACAGCCGGCAGGCTTTTTAACAGGCTGGATGAAGTGAAGATCGGGGACACCATCACAATCAAGACGAGTGCAGAAGAGTATCAGTACGAAGTATATGATATTTCTATAGTGGAGCCGACGGATGTGTCGGTGCTGAATGGCAATGGTGAAGATAAAATCCTGACTCTGATCACCTGTGATCCGCTGGTTAACCCGACTCACCGGCTGATTATTCATGCTAAACTTTCTTAAAAACAGACAAAAAGGGATTTAGCGCGAATTAGCGAAAATTTTATTGAAAAATGCTGGAATTCTAGTAAAATAGGTCTTGTATCTGGGCGAAAATATGGTAGTATATAACTATAAAAGCACACACGATAACGGCAAACCTATCGAAAGGTAGGGACGCAAAGCTAAAGGGCCTTCCCGTAAGGATGGCAGCCAGCTACCGAATGAAGGGCTTTTTTTGTTGGCTATTCAATCCAAAATCTAGTATTTATGGTAGATTAAGAGATAGATAAAGCTGCAAACGATAATGGCAAACCTATCGAAAGGTAGGGACGCAAAGCTAGAGGGCCTTCCCTTAAGGATGGCAGCCAGCTACCGAAAGGAGTTTTATCCATGAAAAAATTTTATTTCATGCTGTTAACATTGTTCGTAGTTGTCACTTCCGTTCAGACAAGCACAGCTTCAGCTGCAACTGCAGACTCAAGCTGGTTGAATACATCGAAGCTCGATCAAGGTGTTGTTGCAGTATCCTATGATGTACCTGCTGACAAGCGTATCAAGGTTATGATCACCAAGGACGGCAACAGCTACACTTACAATCTGTATGCTTCCCAGTCGACAGAATCCTTCCCGCTGCAACAAGGCAACGGCACTTATAAAGTATCTGTTCTTGAGAACACAACCGGTAACAAATATAAAGTGGTATCTTCTGAAGATGTTGAGCTTAAACTCAGCAATGCTAACGCCGTATACTTGAGCTCCGTACAGAACGTGAAATGGACCTCTTCCGATAAAGCAGTATTGAAAGCTAAACAGCTTACCCAAGGCCTGACTACAGATGAAGCTAAGGTAAAAGCGATCTATAACTACATCGTAGCAAATGTTAAGTATGACAATGCTTTGGCCGCTAATGTAACACCGGACTATATTCCTAACAACGATAATACACTGCTCTCCAAAAAAGGCATCTGCTATGACTATGCTTCCTTGTTCGCTACTATGCTGCGCAGCGAAGGCATTCCAACTAAGCTTGTAATGGGTAACACCAGCTATGTATCGACATATCATGCTTGGAATGAAGTTCTGCTTAACGGCAAATGGGTAACAATTGATACTACAGTTGACGCGGGCCTGGCTAAGAACAACAAAGACGTTGGCCTGACTAAAGTTGCGAGCAAATATAGCGCTGCTAAATTCTACTAAGAACGAAGATAATACGGTGACATGGAGACAACATGCTAATTTATATTAGCATGTTGTCTTTTTTTTGATTAAGGGGTTGCTTTTTGTCAGTGATGTGGGGTATTATAGGTAAGCGTTGTTAGAGCGCGTCAAAGTTTGACTGAAATTGATTGAAAAAATGGATTTCAAAAAAAGCTTGCGCTTCTAAAACAAACGTGATATTATATAAGAGTTGCTGCTGACGAAACATGAACAGTGACAACGAGCTTGATCTTTGAAAACTGAACAACGAGTGAGTATCGGAATTCACTTCGGTGATTCCAAATTAGAGAATGTAACATTCTCGTCAGATGTTTCAAAAT
>NZ_JARXXP010000031.1 GCF_029893965.1 Paenibacillus sp. PastM-3 | reverse complement strand
CGTTGCAAGCTCTTTTTTAATTTCTTTTTTCGAGCTTGGCGTCGATGCTTTTCAGCATTTCTTGGCCGGAATAAGAATATACCATGTACAGAAATGGAATGCAAGCATTTTTTTAAAACCCATGCTATTTACTTAAAACCATACTGATCATCCAGATAAATAAAGGAGCTGCTCGCGCAGCCCCCGGGTATTGTGTGATTAGTCTTTGTTACGCATATGCGGGAATAGCAGCACATCACGGATAGATGCAGCATTGGTAAGCAGCATAATGAGCCGGTCCACGCCGATTCCAAGTCCGCCTGTTGGCGGCATGCCGTACTCAAGCGCACGAATGAAGTCTTCATCCATCTCATGAGCCTCGTCGTTCCCCTGTTCTTTTTCCTGAATCTGAGCTTCAAAGCGCTGGCGCTGATCAATCGGGTCATTTAGCTCGCTGAATGCATTTGCATGCTCACGGGCCACAATAAACAGCTCAAAACGGTCTGTAAACCGTGGATCATGATCGTTCTTCTTCGCCAGCGGCGAAATTTCAACCGGATGCCCCATAACAAACGTAGGCTGAATAAGCGTTTCTTCAACAAACTGCTCGAAGAAGGCATTCAGGATATGGCCAAACGTCATATGCTTTTCAACCGGAACACGGTGCTCCTTAGCCAGACGCTGCGCCTCCTCATCTGTCATATGAACGCCAAAGTCAACGCCTGTAACTTCCTTGACAGCATCAACCATAGTAACACGACGCCATCCCGGAGACAGGTCGACTTCATGTCCCTGGTAATTAATCTGCTGGCTGCCAAGAACCTCCTGGGCAATGTGGGCAATCATATTTTCGGTCAGCTGCATAATGTCCTTGTAGTCGGCATAAGCTTCGTACAGCTCAATCATTGTAAATTCAGGGTTATGGCGTGTTGAAATCCCCTCGTTACGGTATACGCGGCCAATTTCGTAGACTTTTTCCAGACCGCCGACGATCAGGCGCTTCAAGTGAAGCTCAATGGCAATCCGCATATAAAGCTGCATGTCCAGCGTATTGTGGTGAGTAATGAACGGACGCGCAGCAGCTCCCCCGGCAATGGCATGCAGCGTCGGTGTTTCCACCTCAAGATAGCCCAGCGAGTCCAGATAGCGGCGCATCGACTGGATAATCCGTGAACGGGCAATAAACGTCTGCTGAACCTCGGGGTTGATGATCAAATCAACATAACGCTGGCGGTAGCGCAGCTCAACATCCTTCAAGCCGTGGTATTTCTCAGGCAGCGGAAGCAGCGATTTGGACAAAACCTCAAGATTGCTTGCTTTAATTGAGGTTTCCCCTGTTTTGGTCTTGAACAACGTTCCGCGTACGCCGATAATATCCCCCAGATCCAGCACGTTGAATGCCGCATACTGTTCTTCAGGAATGCTGTCCTGGCGTACATAGATCTGGATTTTGCCGCTCAGATCCTGGATGTGGGCGAAGCTGGCTTTTCCCATTACCCGTTTGGCCATAATACGGCCGGCAATGCTTACATCAAGATTAAGCTCGTCCAGTTCTTCCTTGGTCTGTCCGTCATATTTAGCCAGAAGATCCCCGGCGCCCGCTGTACGCTCGTACTTTTTACCGAACGGGTCAATTCCCAGTGCACGCAGCTCGTCCAATTTGGCACGCCGGATGCGCAGCAGCTCGCTGAGCTCATTCTCCGTATTCTCCACCGTATTCAATTCCTCGGTCATGTTCGTTCATCCTCTCTAAAACCATCATGTCATATACATAAGAAGAAACGGCTCCCCAGGCCTAGAGCGAGGGCAGTCCGTTTCAGAGCAAAATCCGAAAAAAGCTTCCCTAAGGAAGCTTTCAGGGGTGTAACGGTTAGTTACTTCATTGTGATATCAAGAATTTTATATTGAATAACGCCTGCAGGAACACTGACATCGACGACTGTACCGACTGTTTTGCCCATAATGGCTCTGCCAACCGGGCTTTCGTTGGAAATCTTGTTGTTAAGCGGGTCCGACTCTGCTGTTCCGACGATCGTGTATTCCATTACGTCGCCATACTCCAGATCTTCAACGCTTACAGTTACTCCTACGCTTACCACATCGGTAAGAATCTCGTCGCTGTTGATAATCCGGGCGTTTCGAAGCATTTTTTCAAGCGTAATGATACGGCCTTCAATGAAAGCCTGCTCGTTCTTCGCGTCTTCATACTCCGAGTTCTCGCTGATATCTCCGTATCCGATTGCCACTTTAATCCGCTCGGCCACTTCACGGCGCTTAACAGATTTGAGGGTCTCCAGTTCTTCTTCCAGACGTTTAAGTCCGTCCGGCGTAAGGATGACTTCTTTATCGCTCATCTCAACCGATTCTCCTGTCGTATACATTTATTGAAAACACCATACTATATGCGAATCCGGAGGGATCAGAACCCTCCCTGCTGCATTAACACTTGCTGTAACGGCGATTTTATACTGTGAAATTATATTGGAACCGTTACTAAATGTCAATGACGTACGGGAAACACTGCTTATTCGGGCATTTTCTTTGTTAAACCGCCTATTCCCCGGGTAATGACAATTGAGTAATTCATAGAAACTTCTACTCCTTGAAAAAAGGGACAGATGCGGCTTCGCATCTGCCCCTTTTATTAATATGCCATTACAACGCTATAAGCGCAGCTCCGCTGTCCTGATCCTCTTCATCCTTGAGCTGAGCGACAAAATCATGCAAAATCCGCACCATCTCATCCCGCTCTGTTCCTTCCATGATGTGATCCTTCACCCTTGCTGCAGCTCTGAAGCCTTTGAGATACCAGGCCAGGTGCTTGCGCATCTCGCGTACAGCTACAGCTTCTCCCTTAAGGGCAATCAGACGGTCCATATGAAGAATGGCTACCTTGATCTTCTCTTCTGCTCCAGGTTCGGGCATCAGTTCACCTGTGCTCAAATACTGTATCGTCCGGTACAGCATCCACGGGTTGCCCAGTGCTCCGCGGCCGATCATTACGCCATCACAGCCGGTCTGGTCAAGCATCGCCCGTGCATCCTCCGGTGTATTAACGTCACCGTTGCCGATGACCGGAATGGATACGGCTTCCTTGGCCATTTTGATATACTTCCAGTCGGCACGCCCGGTATAGAGCTGCTCACGCGTACGTCCGTGCACGCTGACCGCCTGGCCTCCGGCACGTTCGACAGCACGCGCATTCTCTTCGACAAAAATATGCTCGCTGTCCCAGCCGATTCGCATTTTGACAGTAACCGGCTTATCAACCGCCTCTACAACAGCCGATACCATTTCATAAATCTTATCGGGGTTCAGAAGCCAGCGGGCACCGGCATCACACTTGGTTACCTTAGGTACAGGGCAGCCCATATTAATATCAATAATATCAGCATTAGTCTCTTTATCGACTACTTTGGCTGCTTCAACCAGAGACGCCCGGTCACCGCCGAAAATCTGCAGGCTAAGGGGCTTTTCCCGCTCATCGACAAACAGCATTTCACGCGTACGCTTGTTACCGTGCAGGATCGCCTTGTCACTGACCATTTCCGCGCAGACCAGGCCTGTGCCGAATTCTTTGGCAATCAGGCGGAACGCCGGATTACATACACCGGCCATCGGTGCCAGAACGACCTGATTCTTCATTTCAATACTGCCTATTTTCAGCATGCTCATTCACTTCCTTACTGTACTATTGTATATAAAGCTCTACGTATTAAAAAGCGGAGGCTCAAATCGAGGGGTTCGCCAGCTCTTCGGCTGATACGCCGAGAACATCCGCAATTTTATTTAAAATTTTATCCTCTAAGCGCCGGTTTCCCCTCTCCACTGCCCCCAGTACGGCGAGAGAAATTCCGACAGAATCCGCCAGCTGCTGCTGGGTATAGCCTTTCAGTTTCCGGAATGCTCTGACCCGTCTTCCCATTCTTTTGATGTCCACAAGCGCATTCCTTCCTTTCCGTCCAATTCTTGAAGCGCTGCAGCAAGCTTGCTGTGAAGCGAAGCCCCTGACTGATCCTGCGGCACAATGTCACTTAGCGGGACCAGTACAAACGCCCTCTCCATCATCCGGGGATGCGGCAGCGTTAAATCCGGTGTATCCAAGGTCTGGCCTTCCACCCACAACAAATCCAGATCAACCGTCCGCGGACCGTAACGGATATCCCGTACACGGCCAAGCTGATTCTCAATCTCCAGCATTACTTGGAGCAGAGCTTCAGGTGCAAGCGTAGTGCGGAGTGCAGCAGTCATATTCAAAAACTGCGGCTGATCGAGGTACCCGACCGGCTCTGTCTCATAAATTCTGGAGCTGCGCACTACTTCTATGGCCTCATGCTGGTCAAGCCTGTGTAAGGCTTCATTAAGTGTCGCCTCGCGGTTACCCAAATTAGCCCCTAAAGCAATATAAGCCTCTGATGCCTCAGAGGTGGAGTGTATGTTCATGGACTTGTCTCACTTTCTCGTTCTCCGCAGCTCTACGGTCACACCCTCAAAATGAATGTCGAATGGCGGATGCGGCTTGGTCACTTTAACCGTTACCGCATTGATAATAGTATAAGTGTCCAGTAACACGGATGCAATATGTTCCGCCAAAGCTTCAATTAACTTAAAGGATTTTGTTTCGACAATATTTTTGACGGTGTAATGCACTTCGGCATAATTTACGGTCTGGGTGAGATCATCGTTCTGGCCTGCCGCCTGAAGGTCAAGCTCCAGTTCCAAATCCACATAAAAGCGCTGGCCGAGCTTGCGTTCCTCTTCAAACACCCCGTGATAGCCATAGTATTCCATGCGGTGCAGCTTCATTTTATCCATATCGGGTACCTGCCTTCATATTTAAAATAATCCGCCGCTCTTATCCGGGCTATTCCCGAACCTGCGGGGAGGAGGAGTATAGCATGGCATCGCACATTTGAACGGTACGTCTGATTCTCGCCACATCATGTACCCGCACGATCTGACAGCCTTGGGCAATGCCAAATGCCACTGTCGCAGCAGTACCCTCTACAACATCATCGGCCGGGAGATCCAGCACGGTGCGGATGAATTTTTTGCGCGAGGTTGCCAGCAATACCGGATACCCCATTGCAGCCAGACTGTCGAGCGCCATCATTGCCTGCAGATTCTCGGTATAGTCCTTGGCAAAGCCGATTCCCGGATCGAGAATGATATTATCCGGCTTGACCCCTGCGGCTAACACCAGCTCAATGCTGCCCTGCAGATCAGCAGCCATATCGGCTTGCAGATCCTTATAGTTGCGGTCATGGCGGTTATGCATCAGAATAATCGGACATCCGGCTTCAGCGGCTACTGATGCCATATCCGGGTCTGCCTTTGCCCCCCACACATCATTAATGATGTGCGCCCCCGCCTTAATAGCCTGACGGGCCACCTCTGCCTTATACGTATCTATAGAAAGAACCAGCTGGGGAGCTGCGCGGTGAATGCTCTCAATTACAGGCAGCACCCGGTCCAGCTCCTCCTGCATACTTACCGGCTCATGCCCCGGCCGCGTAGATTCTCCGCCTATATCAATGATATCGGCTCCTTCTGCCGCCATCTGCAGCGCATGCTCCACTGCCCGGTCCGGCTCATTCCAAAGACCCCCGTCCGAAAAGGAATCGGGCGTTACGTTCAGGATACCCATAATTAATGTCCGGCTCCCCAGAGTCAGCATGCTGTCTGGAAAACGGTAGGTCCGTTTATAGATCACAGGTTTCATCTCAGCGCTTCCGTCCTTTCTCTGTATAACCTGATCAGTTCGGCTGTGTACCTTCCGCAATAGCCTTTACCTGCCTGAAAAGGCTCGTTGCCCTGCCACAGCATGGTTACAGGAACAAGCTCCTGTATCGAGTTCGTCAAAAAGATCTCATCAGCTGCAAGCAGCTGCTCCCACCGGTAGAAACCCTCTTCAGTCTGCAAGCCGGCTTCCCGGGCCAGCGTGAGCACCATTTCCCGGGTAATTCCCGGCAGAATGCCTGTTGCTATATCAGGTGTGTACAGTACACCGTCGTTGATAAAAAAGACGTTACTGACAATGCCCTCTGCAATAAAACCTTGCCCGGTCAGCATCAGCCCTTCCGCTCCGCCGGCGGCAGAAACATTTCCGGCCAGCTCGCGCTTGGCCAGAATGTTATTCATATAGTGCAGTGACTTCAGCCGTACCGGGCCTTCCGGCGTGTTGCGCGGTGTGTTTAGTAATTGCAGCCCTTTGCCTTCCAGGTATAGCACCGGGTCCAGCTTTGGCAGCTCTTTGATGTACAGCAGGTGATTAGGCTTACTGTATTCTGCGGACGGAAGTCCCAGTATATCCTCACCTGCAGTAACGGTATACCGGATATAGGCCTCCTGCAGCCCATTGGCATCCATTACCTGCTTAATCCATTGGCTTAGGGAAACTTCATCTGCTTCAAACGGTATTCCTAATTGTCTGCAACCGTCCGCCAGCCTGTCCAGGTGCCGCTGCAGCAGAAATGGAATCCCGCTATAGGTGCGGAAGGTCTCAAACAGGCCCATACCGTACAAAAAGCCGTGATCCAGAACGGACACCACGGCGTCTTTGGCTTCAACTGCTGTATGGTTTAATCCTATATATTTCATGCCGGTTCTCCGGCTCTCCGTTTCAGGAAGTTGCGGAGCATGGTGTGTCCATGATCGGTAATGATGGATTCCGGGTGGAATTGCACACCTTCAATCGGGTATTCCTTATGACGCAGTGCCATAATCTCACCTTCGGCCGTCTCGGCGGTAATCTCCAGGCAGTCTGGCAGACTCTCGCGCTCCACAATCAGCGAGTGGTATCTTGTAGCCGTAAACGGTGATTCCATCCCTTCAAAGACAGAGGTTCCGTTATGGTGAATCGGCGATGTTTTGCCGTGCATCAGACGCTCTGCACGGATCACATTGCCGCCGAAAGCCTGGCCGATGGCCTGATGGCCCAGACATACGCCAAAAATAGGGATTACCCCCTTGAAGTGCTGCAGCAGCTCAAGGCTGATACCCGCTTCATTCGGCGTGCATGGTCCCGGTGAAATCAGAATATGGTCGGGCGCCATTGCTTCTATCTCCCCGATTGTAATCTCATCGTTGCGGTGCACCTTTACTTCCTCCCCCAATTCACCTAAATACTGCACCAGGTTGTAGGTAAAGGAATCATAGTTATCGATAACCAAGATCATAATACTGCTCCCCCTTTGGCTCCGCTCGCGGCTTGGGATTCGTGCTGCAGCTCGCTGCAGAGAACCGCCTTTACCACTGCTTTGGCTTTGTTATGGCATTCCCGGTACTCCCGGTACGGATCGGAATCGATTACGATACCTGCGCCCGTCTGAATATATCCCACTCCATCCTTCACTGCCAGTGTTCTTATTATAATATTTAATTCCATATTTCCGTTATAGTCAATCCAGCCCATCGATCCTGTATAGGGTCCGCGGCGGACCGGCTCCAGCTCCTCGATGATCTCCATTGTGCGCACCTTGGGCGCGCCGGTAATGGTGCCGCCGGGAAACAAGGCGGCCATGACATCATAAGCATCCTTGCCGGAGGCGATGCGCCCCTCCACCTGCGAGACGAGATGCATGACATGCGAGTATCGCTCGACGGTCAGCAGCTCCGGCACGCTGACCGTCCCGTACGCAGCGACACGGCCGATGTCGTTGCGTTCCAGATCGACAAGCATGACATGCTCGGCGATCTCCTTCTCGCTCCCGCGCAGCTCCGCCTCCATGGCGGCGTCCTCCGCGGGAGTGAGCCCCCGGCGCCGGGTACCGGCAATGGGGCGGGCGCTGATCTTGTCCCCGTGCAGCTTGACGAGCAGCTCCGGTGACGCGCTGGAGAGCGCGAAGCCGGGCGAGCGGAGCAGCCCCATGTACGGGGACGGGTTGAGCTTGCGCAGCCATTCATAAACATCCTCCGGCGGAGACTTCAGCTGCGCCTCCTGGCGCAGCGAGAGGTTTACCTGAAATACATCGCCCTGGCGGATGTATTCCTGGACATCCAGTACGGCCTGCTGGAACTGCTCCGGAGAAAAGGCCGACTGCATGCCCGGCCATTGCCCGGTCAGGCTGACGTTCTCTTCAATTGCCGCAACAATGCGTCCGGCTTCTGTCTGCGAGTGCTCTTCGGGTACTGAAGCTGCACAGAGCAGCTCCCATTGCTTCAGCATTTCTTCGGTGCGTACCACTGTCTCATCATAAAGCGCCTGAAGAGCAGACGGATTCCTTCTGGCCTCCTCCGTTAATGGAGCATGGACAGTGCAATAAACCCTGTCTTCCTGGTTGTCATAGATCCAGAGCTCCTCAAAGCGCATAAACAGGTAGTCGGGAAACCCCGGATGATCTTCAGCCAGTGAAGGCAGCACCTCCAGAGAGCGGACTACATCATAGCTGAGATAACCGATACAGCCTCCTGCAAACGGAGGCAGGCCGGGCAACTCCAGGCGTGGTGAAGTACATTCGTTCATCCAGCTGTGAAGCACATCAAGCGGCTTGCCCAGCAACTCTACAGGTCCGTTCTGGCCGGCAGCGGCGCCGCTCCGGGCTGTTTCCTGTAGCCGGATTACTTCAGCCCGTCCATCCTTCCCTTCAAGCACAGAAACCGGCTGCAGCCCGAGATAAGTGAACCGTCCGCCCTTACCGCTCTCCAGTACTACCGAGTAAGGGGAAGCCTGCTTCCAGGCGCCTGTCCAGGAGGCGGGCAGACCCGGCTGGACCTGGGGAGATTGTATAATTAAAGGAAGAAGGCTCCAGCTCCCGTTAATCCATTGCTTCCAATCCTGATACGCTGTTAAGATCTCCAAAGCTATCCTCCTAAAAATATGTGATTCGTAAGCATATTCACGTTTATTGCCTGTCAGTATACTGTACTTCCGGCTGGTTTGAAACCCCTGATCGCAGTTTTCTGCAAAAATAACCGGGATTCGTGTAAATATAAATATCTCCACAAAGCGGGACTTTTACATATAGCGAAATCAGGGAGTTGCGGAAACCTGAAAACACGTACTAGCAAAAAGAGCCTTCACTATCCCTGTACAAGCGGATAGGAAGGCTCCAGTAAACGATATTCAGTAACTTAAACTTCGAAGTTGTAGAGCGGTGTGCTCAGGTAACGTTCACCGTTACTTGGAATGACAACAACCACTTTTTTGCCTGCGCCAAGCTCTTTGGCTACTTTGAGTGCTGCAAACACAGCAGCACCGGATGAAATACCGGACAGTACGCCCTCTTCTTTGGCAACACGGCGAGCCGTTTCGAATGCTTCATCATTCTCAACGTGAATAATTTCATCGTAGATATTCTGGTTCAGAATCTCAGGAATAAAGTTCGCACCGATCCCCTGGATTTTGTGCGGGCCTGGTTTGCCGCCGGCCAGGATCGGGGAAGCTGCAGGTTCAACGGCGTATACCTTCACACCGGGATATTGCTTCTTCAGTACTTCACCGGCGCCGGAGATCGTTCCGCCTGTACCAATACCTGCAACAAAAGCGTCGAGAGGACCGCCAATGGATTCGATGGCTTCAACAATTTCAGGACCTGTAGTTTCCAGGTGAATTTTGAGATTGGCTTTGTTTTTGAACTGATCTGCAAGGAAGTAGTCCGGATTCTCAGCCAGGATCTGCTCAGCCTTCTTAACCGCACCGTTCATACCCTCGGAGCCCGGAGTCAGAACGAGTTCAGCACCGTAAGCACGCAGCAGGTTCCGGCGCTCAAGGCTCATCGTTTCAGGCATAACAATAATCGCCTTATAACCCTTGGCAGCTGCAACCAGCGCAAGTCCGATACCTGTGTTGCCGCTTGTTGCTTCTACAATTGTTCCGCCCGGCTTAAGCAGTCCATCCTTCTCAGCTTCTTCAACGATGCTGAGGGCAATGCGGTCCTTAACACTGGAGCCCGGGTTCTGGTATTCCAGCTTCAGATAGATCTCTGCGGAACCTTCCGGAGCAATCCGGTTCAAACGGACGAGCGGTGTGCCACCGATCAGATCTGTTACACTGTTAACGACTTTAGCCATGAGCAAAAACCTCCTTGGAATATTAAATGATATATGAGTACGTAACTTGTGACGGATGTCTTCAGCATGTAATTCCAGGTGTTGGGTGTATAATGGCTTATCTCATCATAGAGGACGGTAGGTCTGCACCAGGATATTATTACCGCAGCGCCAAGTTATAACGCTGTCTTAGCGGCTGTATTGGATCATCCGCCGCCGATCATTCCCGACTAAAACAGTAGGTTTTACATTTATCCTCATATTATCAATCTTACAGGCTATTGTCAACATATATCGCTGTCTCATATTTCTTGCGCAGGTCGCTTTCCACCTGCTGTAACGGTGCTGCCAGCTCAAGTGCCAGCTCACGCCGCACCTGTGCTCTGATTTGAGCTTCATCCTCCCGCGGCGGATCAACAATACTCTCCAGCCGGATTACGGCATAGTCCTCACCAGCCGATAAGGGACCAGCGATATCGCCCGCTTCAAGCCCGGCTGCTGTCTGGAGCAGCTCGGCCGGCCAGAACGGGTCATCTTCCTCCACCATGCCGATGCTTCCGCCATGCTCCCTGCTTTCAGGATCAGTCGATACCTCTCTGGCTAGGGCAGCGAAATCCTCACCCTGCTCCAGCCGGTCCATTACCGAGTCCGCCTCTTCGTAGGTATCTACTCTAATGATAGCCAGCTCCATTTGCTTCTTGGGTGCAAAACGCCCGGCGTTCTCAGCCAGATACTCATCAATAGCCGCATCACCGACCGTAATGCCCTCTGTAGCCACTGCCTGAAGGGTCAGCCGGTAAACGGCCTCTTCGCGGACCTCCTGACGGGATAATCCGAGCTCGGACTGCATTTGAACATAATACTGTTCTTCAGAGCTGTATCCGGCCATATTGCGCCTGAGCTCCTCCTCAATATCTGCCTCTGTTACAGTGATGCCGAGCGCCTTAGCCTCTTTATCGACTACAATATGATTGAGCATAGCCAGAAGGACTTCATCCCCATGCTTTTTCTTGAGCTCATCCATCCATTCCCTGTCCGTTATCCGCTGTCCGCCTGCAGTTGCCACATCTGCAGATTCCCCTTCCACAGCATCTCCCTTGAGAATAGCCATTGCCCGCAGGCTCCAAAAAAGCAGTCCGCCGAGCACCATTGTACCGACCGCAAGAATAACAACCGTATTGCGCAGTGCGCGTTCTTGTCTAGTCATCATCTTACAGGCCTACGATCTTGCTTGATCCAGGATCACCTGCATTTCATCTTTATTAAATAAATAGGCCTCGTTGCAAAAATGGCATACAACCTCCGCCTGATCATCTTCTTCAATTAACCGTTCCAGCTCATGCTGGCCCAGACTGATCAGTGTCTGCTCCACCCGTTCCCGTGAGCATTGACATTTAAACACAATATCCAGCCCGTCAAGGATAACCGCATCCGGTAAAAGATAGGTCAGCATCTCCTCCGGCTCAAGTCCCTGATCGAGCAGGGCCGTAACGGAAGGCATCGTGCTCAGCGTCTGCTCAATTTCGCTGATTTCGGCATCAGTAAGACCCGGAAGCAGCTGGATAATAAAGCCGCCGGCCACACGGACCGAGTGGTCGGCTTCAACCAATACGCCCAGCCCGACCGCCGCCGGTGTCTGTTCTGAAATCGCAAAGTAATAAGTAAAATCATCGCCCAGCTCTCCCGAAACGATCGGTACGCTGCCGCGATACGGCTCCTTGAGCCCCAAATCCTTACTGACATCGATAAACCCTTCCGTTCCTACGGCACCTGCAACATCCAGCTTTCCCTGACTGTTGCTCGGCAGATGAACATGAGGGTTGCTTACATAGCCGCGCACTTCCCCGCGGGCATTGGATTCAGCGGTAATCTGACCGATCGGCCCGTTACCTTTAACCATCACCGCAAGCTTCTCTTCTCCCTTAAGCATGGCGCCCATCATGGCTGCAGCGGTTACTGTACGGCCCAGCGCAGCCGTAGCTGTCGGGTAAGTATCATGTCTGCGCCGCAGTTCCTCAACAAGCTCTGTTGTCCGGACAGTAAATGCCCGGACTCTGCCGTGCAGCGCAGTTCCCCGGACCAGCCGGTCCTTTTTCTTTTCCATTGGGTCATACCCTCCTGTCTCTGAGCCTGATTCAGGCTTCTTTATCTTTATTGGTTACGGTCATAAATAATGCGCAGGCCTTCGAGTGTCAACATAGGGTTCACTTCATCTATACAGTCCGTTTCCCCGGCAATAAGGGTAGCCAGGCCGCCAGTGGCGATCACCTTAAGCACCGGTGCATTCATCTCCTGCTTGATTCTCCGAACAATTCCCTCAACCTGTCCGGCATATCCAAAAATAATCCCGGCCTGCATGGCATGCACGGTATTGCGCCCGATCACCTTCTTCGGCTTCTCCAGCTCAATCCGCGGCAGCTTGGATGCCCGCTGATAGAGGGCTTCCGTGGAAATACCAAGTCCGGGAACAATGGCTCCGCCCAGGTAGTTGGCCCCGGCATCAATACAGTCAAAGGTAGTCGCTGTCCCGAAGTCTACAACCACAAGCGGGCATTTGTACTGCTCGATAGCGGCGACTGCATTGACAATCCGGTCAGCCCCGACTTCACGGGGATTCTCATAACGCAGGTTAAGTCCGGTCTTGATGCCGGGACCGACCAGCAGCGGATCTTTACCGATATATTTTACGCACATCTCTACAATTACTTGAACAAGCGGGGGCACGACAGAGGAAATAATGACACCCTCCACGTCCTTGAAGGAGATATTCGACATCTGGAACAGATTGTGAATCAGCACGCCATATTCATCTGCTGTGGACTGGCGGGCCGTGCTAAGCCGGAAATGATGCAGCAGCTCACGCTTACGGTATATTCCGAGCACAATATTAGTATTACCAATATCAACTGCAAGCATCATGACAGCGGCCCCTCCTTCCGGGCGTTAAGGTCCAGACTGATGTCCAGACTGTTGAAGGAGTATGTCAGCCGGCCGACAGAAATCACATCTACACCGGATTCCGCGATACGGCGCACTGTCTCCAGAGACACATTGCCGGAAGCTTCCGTTTTGACATGAGGCGATCTGGTCTTGATTCTTCTGACTGCTTCCTTCATCAGTTCAGGCTCCATATTGTCGAGCATTATAATATCCGCTCCTGCTGTAAGGGCTTCCTCTACCTGCTCAAGGCTCTCTGTTTCCACCTCAATCATCATGGTGTGCGGAATATTGGCCCGGGCCCGCCCCACAGCCTGAAGAATACCCCCGGCTCCCTTAATATGATTATCCTTAATCATCACAGCATCGTATAAGCCGAACCGGTGGTTTGCCCCGCCTCCGACACGCACAGCGTACTTCTCCAGCATCCGGTGGCCCGGTGTCGTCTTACGTGTATCAACCAGCCGTGTCGGCAGACCATCCAGCACCTCTACAAAAGCTGCTGTCCGCGAAGCAACTCCCGACAGCCGCTGCATCAGATTAAGTGCAAGCCGCTCACCGGTCAGAATGGCATGGGTGCTTCCTTCCACTTCGGCAATTACCGTTCCTTTAGACACATTCTGCCCTTCTTGAACCAGCGGGGTAAATACGAGGGACGGGTCAACGACCTCAAATACCAGCTCCGCTACAGGCAGACCGCAGATCACACCGGCCTCCTTTGCATGAATAATCCCTTTGGACTCGTGGCCGGCTGGTATAGTGGTCCGGGTTGTAATATCGCCTGAACCGACGTCCTCCTGCAGCCAGCTTTTTATCAACTGTAACAGTTCTTCATTATATCCATTAAACATCATCACTAAATTCCTCCACTATGCCCAGATCACGGATCTGGAGCAGATGTTTCTGCCACTTCGCATCATCGCGCAGCGGATAATCATCCCGGTAATGGGCTCCGCGGCTCTCCTGCCGAGCGAGTGCCGATTCAGTGATCAGCAGACTGCAGGTAAGCATATTGGCAAACTCATACTCTTCACGCTTGGTAAGCGCAGCAGTAAAAATCGGCAGCTGCCGCTTCAGTTCATCAAGTGCTTTATTCAGCATTCCCTCATCGCGCCGAAGCCCTGCATAACGGACCATTACCTTCTGAAGTTTCAGCCGGCGTTCCACAATTGCCTGAGTCGGTGTTTCTGTACGTCCTTCATTACAGCCTGCCAACAGGCTGGTCCAATCGGCCGGAGCAAGCTCACGGATGCGTTCTGTAATCCGCCGTCCGAACACTATAGCTTCAGACAAGGAGTTGCTGGCCAGCCGGTTTGCCCCCTGTACTCCGGTTGAGGACACTTCCCCGCAGGCAAACAGGCGGGCAATATTGCTCTCCCCGTTCAGATCGGTTTTGATGCCTCCCATCATATAATGCGCAGCAGGGGCCACTGGAATCCAGTCACTTGTAATATCGAGTCCGTAGCTCATGCAGGTTTCATAAATGGTCGGAAAACGGTGCTTCACCATATCAGCCGACTCATGGGTAATATCAAGATAAACAAAGGTGGATTTGGTCAGCTCCATTTCACTGACTATGGCCCTTGCCACAATATCGCGTGGTGCAAGCTCAAGCAATTCATGATACCGTTCCATGAAACGGTCCCCGTGTATATTGCGCAGTACGGCACCCTCGCCGCGAACCGCCTCCGAAATCAGAAACCGCGGTGCTCCGGGATAAGAGAGTGCTGTCGGATGAAACTGGATAAATTCGATATCCCGTATATGGGCTCCTGCCCGGTAGGCAATGGCCACCCCGTCACCGGTAGCCACCTCAGGATTAGTGGTATAGCGGTACAATTGCCCCGCTCCCCCGGAACAGAGGACGGTAGCATCTGCCTGCAAAAACAGCCTTTCACCGTTTGGCCGCTGTACCAGGGCTCCGGCGCATTCGCCTTGTTCCGTAATCAGATCGATGACAAAATGATCATCCCAGACCTCGATATTCTTGTCCTGCTTCACCTGCTCTATGAGAGCACGTACGATTTCATACCCGGTAGCATCACCATTGGCATGCAAAATACGGCGGTGGCTATGGGCCCCTTCCTGGGTTAAAGCCAGTACACCGTTCTCTTTATCAAATATAGTGCCCAGCCGGATCAGCTCATGCACACCCTCCGGACCCTCATTAACCAAAACATCCACCGCAGCAGAGGAGTTCAGCCCGGCACCCGCCATCAGGGTATCCTGCCGGTGATACTCCGGAGAGTCTTCTTCCGAAAAGACCGCAGCAATTCCGCCCTGTGCATACCGGGTATTGCTCTCCATCAGCGACTTCTTGGTAAGCACTATAACTTTCCGGTCCTCAGCAGCTTTGATGGCAGTGAACAGTCCTGCAATACCTGAACCGATTACAATAACGTCTGTTTTTACTGCAGGAAGCCCGCGAACATCGAAATCTACTAAATATTGTGGAATCATGACCGCTATTCACCTGTTTCAACGAAAGAGTAGCGCATGCTACCGGACTTGTAGCATGCGCTCTAGGGAGGTTCTGGCTTTGTCGGCGACAGCGGGCGGTACGTAAATCTGCGGCTTCATCGTCTCCAGGCACTTAACCAGCTTTTTTAGATTATTAACCTTCATATTAGGACAAACGAGGAATTTGGTTGCAAAATGGAACTCCTTATCAGGACTGTCCATGCGCAGCTGATAGCCTGTTCCATCCTCTGTTCCAACGATAAACTGCCGGCGGTCCGATTTCCGGCAATAATCGATAATCGAGGTGGTGCTGCCTACATAATCCCCCATTGCAACCACTTCCGGCCGGCATTCCGGGTGAACCACAAATTCGGCTTCCGGATATTTGGCCTTCATTTCAATAACATCCTTAACTGTGAGCATATCATGGGTGTTGCAGTAGCCTTCCCAGATAATCAGCTTCTTTCCGGTCTTTTCCTGAACATAGTGGCCCAGGTTTTTATCAGGCACCCAGATAATTTCTTCCGCATCAAGTGACTCAATAACTCTGACTGCATTTGCCGAGGTACAGCAAATATCCGTCTCTGCCTTAATCTCAGCAGATGAGTTGATATAAGTGACCACTTTGGCGTTCGGATGCTGAGCCTTAAGCCTGCGGAGCCCGTCTACATTGACCATATCAGCCATAGGGCAGCCGGCACGTTCGTCCGGAATGAGTACTGTTTTGTTCGGAGCAAGAATTTTAGCGCTTTCCCCCATAAAGTGAACGCCGCAGAAAACAATGACCTCTGCATCTGTCTCTGCTGCCTTTTGAGCCAGCAAAAAAGAATCACCCCGGAAATCCGCTACCTCCTGAATTTCGTCACGCTGATAATAATGAGCCAGAATAATTGCATTACGTTCTTTCTTAAGCTGTTCGAGGCGCCCACGAAGTTCGCGGTTCTGTTCCTGCTTGCGCTCAAGCGCCAGAGCTTCCACGGTTAATTGTCCCCCTTAATTCTAATGGCCGTTCAATCCTTATAAGATCCCAATTTCACACTGGCCCGCACAGCCACCCGGCTCTGCTATATCATGAATATTCTAATATTTTATAGTTAATCACTAATGTACACAACGTTCCCCCCACTGTCAATGTAACGAACCATACACAGTAAGTTTCTGCGGGAACAAATGAAAGAATGGCAATGGATTGCGGCCTTGCTCAGCAGGTTATAATTCCATAAAAAAACCGGAGAACCATCAGATTCTCCGGTACGCCATTCTTGCAGGCTTCTTATTGGGTTAGACGAGGTTGCCGCCTCCGTCTTTATTGCTGCCGTTCGGATCATTTCCGTCTCCGGAATCCGGTTTGTTCGGAATGTCCTTGGTCAGGTCAGGCAGGGTTGATGGCGTTTCATCATTTTTGCCCTGGATGCGTACACGCACATCACCGATCGAATCAATAACTGGCTCGCCGGCTTCATGTGTAACACCCTCTACTTCAGCCGGTTTGCCGTCTTCAGTCAGGTAACCCTGTTCGATCAGTTCCCTGATCTGATCAAGCTCCAGTGTTTCCTTTTCAAGAAGGGTGTTTGCAATCAGGTGCATTTCCTTGGAGTACTTGGTCAGCAGCTCACGGCAGCGTTCATAGCAATCACGGATAAAGCGCTGCATTTCCTGATCAATCTCGTATGCAATGGAGTCACTGTAGTTCTGTTCATGCCCGATATCACGGCCCAGGAATACCTGGCCCTGCGATGTACCGAACTGCATAGGACCCAGCTTATCACTCATACCGTACTGCATAATCATGCTGCGTACGATGCTTGTTGCCTGCTGGAAGTCACTATAGGCGCCAGTACCGATTTCACCGATGAACATCTCTTCGGCAACACGTCCGCCAAGGAGTCCGGTTACTTTATCAAGCAGCTCCTGCTTGGTAACCAGCATGCGGTCTTCCTTAGGAAGCATGATGACATATCCGCCTGCGCGCCCGCGCGGGATAATGGTAACCTTGTGAACCATATCTGCATGCTCCAGGAAGTATCCTGCAATGGTGTGGCCTGCTTCGTGGTAAGCCACGATGCGTTTCTCACGGTCGCTGATAATGCGGCTGCGCTTCTCGGTACCCACGATTACGCGGTCGATGGCTTCATCAACTTCACGCATGCCGATATCCTTGCGGTTGCGGCGGGCGGCGAGCAGGGCCGCTTCATTCAGCAGGTTCTCCAGGTCAGCCCCGGTAAATCCTGTAGTACGCTTCGCAATGACATCAAGCTTAACGTCTTTGGTCAGCGGCTTGTTGCGGGAGTGAACCTTCAGTACAGCTTCACGGCCTTTCACATCAGGACGGTCAACCGTAATCTGGCGGTCGAAACGTCCCGGACGGAGCAGCGCCGGATCGAGTATATCTGCGCGGTTGGTTGCCGCAACGATAATAATGCCTTCGTTGCCGCCAAAGCCGTCCATTTCGACGAGCAATTGGTTGAGTGTCTGTTCGCGTTCATCATGTCCGCCGCCCAGTCCGGCGCCGCGCTGACGGCCTACTGCATCAATTTCATCAATGAAAATGATACATGGCGCGTTCTTCTTGGCATTCTCGAACAGGTCACGCACACGGGAAGCACCGACACCGACAAACATTTCTACAAAGTCAGAACCTGAAATACTGAAGAACGGAACGCCTGCTTCACCGGCAACTGCACGGGCCAGCAGGGTTTTACCTGTACCTGGAGGGCCGACAAGCAGTACCCCTTTGGGGATACGGGCACCCACTGCAGCGAACTTGCGCGGGTCCTTCAGGAATTCAACGACTTCAACAAGCTCCTGTTTCTCTTCATCAGCACCGGCAACGTCTTCGAAGCTGATTTTCTTCTTCTCTTCGTTGTACAGGCGGGCTTTGCTCTTGCCAAAGTTCATCACTTTGCCGCCGCCGCCCTGTGCATTATTGAACAGGAAGAAGAACAGGATGAACATAATAACCAGCGGGATAATGGAAGAAAGGAATGTCAGCCAGATGCTGTCACCCTCCATTTTCTTCTGGGTCAGCTCAACGCCATTGGAATCACTGGCGGCAATGAGCTCATTAATCGCTGCATCTGTAGGAGGTACATATGTGGAGAAGTTTTTCGATTTGGTATCAGTCGGCAAATTTTTGTATTCGCCGGTAACCAGAAAAGCGTTACCTTCAAACTGAATCGTCATGCTCTTCACATTGTTGGCTTTGATCTCCTGTCGTAACTCATCGTATCTAGGGAAATCGGCGGATTCATTTCCATTGCTGACAAACTGGACAATGCCCACCACGACTAAAAATAAAATCAAATAAAAACCAGAATTCCGGATGAACCGATTCATCCCCTACCTCCTCTCACAACGCTCAAGTTATTGTACCATAGCCTGCCCGGAGTCCTCAAATAACATCAGGCCCGGGAATCTGATCCGCGGATCTAAGGCTGTCGAATAGTTTATTTGGTGTAAATTTCAGGCTTCAGCACACCGACATAAGGGAGGTTCCGGTACAGCTCGGCATAGTCCAGACCATAGCCCACCAGAAAGGCATCAGGAATCACAAAGCCGGTATATTCAGCTTCAAGACTGACTGCACGGCCTGACGGCTTGTCGAACAGAGTTACTACTTTAATGGAAGCAGCATTGCGACCCTGCAGCATATCGATCAGATAGCTGAGCGTAAGGCCACTGTCGATAATGTCCTCAACAATCAGAACATCACGGCCTTCGACCGAAGTATCCAGATCCTTAATGATTTTGACTATACCGGATGATTTGGTCGTGCCGCCATAGCTCGATACCGCCATAAAGTCCATTTCGACAGGTACTGTAATCACTTTAACCAGATCTGCCATAAAGATAAACGCGCCCTTGAGTACACAAATGACTAAAGGCGTGCGTCCTGCGTATTCTTCGCTCAGCTGGGCGCCAAGCTCCCTGATTCTTTGTTGAATTTCCTCTTCGCTGATCAAGATTTCCTGAATATCATTCTGCAACTTGCGAACCTCCTAAGTTATACTATGAAAGACTTACTTCGACCATTACGCTTCTTCGCTTTTCTCCAGCTCCTCCAGAGTCAAAAGCAGAACCGTGGCCGTGTGCCGCCCTACTGCGGCATGCATCGAGCGTCTAACGCCCGGAATCCAGACGATATTGCCTGCAGCATCACAAACGAGGGGAATTCTAGAACGTTCGGAAGAAGGTATTTTATCGTCAATGTAAATATCTTTTACCTTTTTGCTTCCGTTTAATCCCATAACCCTAATGGTATCTCCAGGCAACCGGGAACGGACAGTCAGCGGCATGGCCAGCTCCCTGCTGTCAAACCAGGCTGATGTCTTCCCTAAATCCTCCCCCTGTAAAGCAAAGCTTTCCCTCTCCAGCACCGTCATCGTCATTGCTTTGCCAATCTCCGCGATTTCAAGGCGGGAAGGGGGCAAGGACAACCGATATGTATAGCTAACCTTCCGCTGCTGAGGCTTGGACGAGAATACAATGGTATCATACTGCCGCACACAGATCAGCCCTCCACCCAAGTCCAGAGTCCAAACGGTGGGGTGTTCCTGCAGCGTTCCCCGGCGTACCGCTTCAATCTTTAAAAAATCAGGTGATAAAGCATCCGCCGACAGATAATTTAATATTAGTTTAATCAAACGCCGTTGTAAAGCGGACGGCACGGCCGCAAATGCAGCTCTTTGCAAGGTGTATTTTCCATGCTCCGCCAAAACCAGCTCTTCAAAGCATTCTAGCGCATTCGCCTCCATAAACTCATCTTCGGCGCCGGTAATTTCGGACAGCTGAAGGAGCGACTGTTTCACTTTGGGGTTATATTTCTCCAGCATGGGCAGCAGCTCCAGCCGGACCGCATTCCGCTGATAATGAGTAAGCAGATTGCTGGCATCCAGGACGTACGGATATCCCTGCTCCTGGCAAAGCCCGATAAGAGCTGTTTTGTTAATACGCAGGAAGGGGCGGATGAGTTCCACCTTTTTTTCGGTTCTTTTCCACCGCATTCCGGCCAGTCCCGAGGGACCGCTTCCGCGCAGCAGCCGCATAAGCACGGTCTCTGCCTGGTCATCTGCATGATGCGCCAGCGCGACCGCACGCGCCCCATAGCGGCGGGCTGTTTCAATCAGAAACCTATACCGCTTCTCCCTGGCTGTCCCCTCCGGTCCTAATCCGCTGCTCTTGGCAATCGAGGGAATATCGAACTCGGCCAGCTCAAACGGTATCCCGAGTTCGCCCGCAAGCGCCCGGACAAATCCGGCCTCTTCAATTGATTCTTCTCTAAACCCGTGATTTACATGGGCGCATACCAGCTTTAGCGGTGTCCATTTCAGGGATATTTCATGCAGGATACGCAAAAGAGCCACAGAGTCCGGCCCTCCGGAAACTGCGACTATAAGAGTGTCATGGGGCGCCCACAGCTCATGCTCTGCCGCTGACTCCATTACAGACTGCACCAGTCCATTCATCTGCTCCATCTACGGCTTCCTTTCCTGCCTGTTGATATACAGGTGCTTCAGCTTCATGCTCAGCCCCGGATCGTATGTATAATGTCAAAACCGGATTACCCAGTAAATTGTAAAGGCCAGTACAAACAGTGATAACATAAACGCGTTCTTGAGCCAGCGCGGTGTAGCCACTGTCTCCTTGGCCGGTTTCCGCTGCCCGTAGATATGCTGCTTCCAGACCGCTGCCGCCTGTGCCGATCCCGGGAAGCCGCCTTTAAGTGCCAGACACAGCCAGGAGGATAGCTTCTTGTCCGGGAGACTTCGCGCCAGACGCATCAGATCTTCCACATTTCGGGTCTGCGGAAGCTGCTGGGCGCATGCCTTGAGTCCATCCTCATTTAGAAGACGCAGACATAATACAGCAAAAGAAAACAGGTCGTAGCTCTCGTCCCCCGTACGGCTGCCGGCATTCCAGAAGCCGCGGTCATGCCATTCGGTAAACTGCTTGACGCTTCGTCCCACCGGGCTTGCACCGCCATAATCGATCAGTTCGGCTTCCCCGTAATCCGACACCATTACATTCTCCGGCTTCAGGTCGCCGAACACAAAACCGCATTCATGCAGCTTCTGCAGCTTCTCCAGCACCCGGAGTCCGACCAGTCCCAGCCAGGTGGCACCATGTTTTGCCAGAAAATGGTGAAGCGGCCGTCCCTCCACATAACGCATGACGTAAAACGGTTCATTGATTCCATCCTTAAAATCATCCGATTCCAGCAGGAACGAGGATAGCGGGGACTCACGGCGGGCCCGGTATTCGCTGCGCTTGCGGCAGGACTGAAGAGAGGTCAGCACATTAATTTCGGACTGCAGCTCAAGGGTATCGTTACCTACCTTCAGCGCATACCTCTCCCGTCTGCCTTCCCGCTGTACGAGATATACGGTTCCGTTCGCCCCTTTTCCCAGCATCCGTTCAACGACATAGCGGTTTCCCCGCCATTTGCCTGTAATCACTGTGCCTACTGGATAGGGTGGATTAGACGACATACCCACCAATCATCCCTTCTCGTTCATCGTGTTCTTCGCTCTCAAAGCGCTCACGCTCAAAGTGCTCACGGTGTTCATCCAGTTTATCATAACGGTAATGCTCAAGCACCCTGAAAATCGCCGGTCCGGTCGGAGTAGCCCCCCTCATCTTCATTCTGCCGAAAAGCGAGCGGATTCCGGATACGTCGCTGCTCCAGTCCATATCAAGTGCGGCATCCTCGCTGCTGGAACGTCCGGGAAAATGAAACACGGCAATTTCGCTGCGTCCTTCGCGGGCTTCCAGACTAAGCGCCAGGTCACGGATCGCTTCCTCAACCGCAGCAAGCTTGGGCTTCATGCTGGCACTTGCATCAATAAGCAGGGCAATCCGCAGCGGCGTCGTCTCGGTAAGCTCATCTACCACCGTTACCACCTGTGAGCGCTTAGCAGGGGGAAGATCCTCCAGTGACCCGTCACCCAGAATTTTTTTTACCTCTTTATTAACCGCCTGCTGAATGGTCTGAACCACAGTCTTCCGTGTCATCATCTGCATTGTCTGTGCAAGCTGAGGTGTGCCGACAATCCGGCTCAAGCCCCCGCCGGCCTTGGCGATGTCGGCAATTTCACGGCTGCCCAGCTCCCCGATCGTTCCATAGTCGACCACACCGACAACATTAACGGTGATTCCCTCCTGCCGGGCATGCGCCGCAGCCATCACCGGACTTTCCCCCACGTTTGAACAACCGTCAGTAATGAGCAGAATTTGTCTCATAACCCGTTCACTCCCCTTTGCCTTGTCTCTTTTCTAGCATATCCAAGGTTGAGAGATTTCAAACGCCGCTTAAGCTGAAAAATAGATGAAAACAATTAGGGTGAATATAGGGGAACTGCAAGGAACTTTTGGGCTTCCGATCGCTGTTGTCCCCGGATTTATAGAATTGACTCTAAGGTGTAAATCCGGGGACAAAGACAGGCGGGTCTAGTGAATGGACCCGCCGAAAAGAAAGCTGAATACCAGGGGCTATCCTTTGATAGAATATCTGACTCTGCCTATCAGCTAACCGTCCGCGGACGCTCCATCCGGCCAATTCCGGGCAGGTGCAGGCTGGACCACTGCGGATGATAATGATCCAGACGGCTGATGACAATGGTCATGTCATCATGAATCTCATTCCCCTGATAGCGGATCACCTTCTCCAGCAGCTCGTCCGCCATATCCTGCGGATCATCGCCTTCGAGCTCCTGAATCAGCCGCTTCATCCATATCTCTTTATTAACGGCATATCCGGGCGCATCGTAAATACCGTCGGTCATCATAATGAGAATATCCCCGGGACGCAGTTGCATGCTGATAAGATCAACCTCAATATCCTTAATGATTCCAATAGGCAGGTTACTTGAGGTAATCGGAATGACCTCACTGCCCCGCCGGATGAAGCTTGGCGCAGAGGCAATCTTCATAAAGGTAGTCTGTGCGGAATACTGATCAATCAGCGCCATATCCACGGTGGCATAGAACTCATCCGGTGAACGCAGGAGCAGAATGGAATTGACGGATTTGACGGCCAGCTTCTCATCCATGCCCGATTGTAGCAGCTTCTCAAGCATCGACAAGGCGGCGCTGCTCTCCATACGCGCCCGTTCCCCGTTGCCCATGCCGTCGCTGACAGATACGGCAAAGGTGCCATTACCCAGCTCAACCGTGCTGAAGCTGTCGCCGGACAGAATATCTCCGCCTTTTGCTGCACCTGCTACACCGGTGCTGACTTCATAAGCCTTGGCCGAACCAAAGGTAACCATCGACAAGCCCTCGCGCGGATGGACGGCCGTCTCGCTGACTACGGCAATATTCTCCTCAAGAATGTCCGAGAGCAGCGGTGCAATCATTTTGCGGCATTCATCGAATCCTCTGGTATACGCATGGACAATTTCGATTTCGACCCGCCCGGGATCCAGACTTAGAATCTCGATGCTGTGGATGGATAGACCCAGCTTCTCCAGCGCCTCACGGATCTGGCCCTCCTGCCGGTACATGGCCTGTCCTTCCCGTTTGATCTCCCTGGCCAGATCCTCCATGACCTGGGAGACCCCTGATAACTGCTCGGCCACAAATTGGCGGCTGTCGTATATTTGCCGCTTCCAGCGCATATCATGCTGGTAAAGCTCATATTGGCCTTTCATCACTTCCAGGACATCAGCCGTCTTCCCACAGATCCGGTTCCATTCCGGGGGAAGCTGGGCGGCCGTAATATCCGGGCATTCTTCTACGGTAGTCATCATATCGGTCATGTATCTATAGGTCTGATAGAATTTGGCATCCCAGCAGTGTGTCCTCCGGATGCAGCCGGCGCAGGCCCCTTCTGTTACGGTACTCATAAAATTCTCCATCTCACGGTCGCTTTTGCCCGCTTCGGCAGCGCGGGGGATCTGGCCGAAGCTGCTCGACAGCTGCTGAAACACCTGGGAAAACTGCGTCACCCGTTCAGCTGTAATATCCCGGACTCTGCGTGCATATTCATGCTGGGAACGGCTATGATCGGCAGTACCCGGAATGTACTTGGCTATAGTAGTAATGATTCCTTTCGGTGTTAGAAGAAACAGAACTACAGCAGCGCAGGTTTCCCAGGTGGAGGACATGACATCACCGGGACCGAGAAAATAAACGGAAAGAATGGTTGATCCGAGCAGCATCCCCATGGATACGGCACCCTTGCGTCCCGACTGCATCATACCGGACAGCATACCGGAAAAAGCAAGCAGGCTCATCTGATAGATGGCACCTACATTGGCAAGACTGAGAATCAGCCCGGTTACCACCCCGACCGCGGCTCCGAGCGGAGCACCACCGGCCAGTGCAAAGAGCAGAATCAGATATCTGGACAGGATATGTTCAAGGGACAGACCGCTTACCGTCCAGCCTACAAGGCCAGTCATGACCGACGCAAGCAGAATGATGAGGCATAGAATCTCATCGCTGCGCAGCGCCCGGCTCTTCATTTTGAACGTAAACAGCGGAAGCGCCTGCAAAAATACCAGGGTCAGGACGAATCCCAGCAGGGCATCCACCGCACACATCATCAGCGGGTACCACGCAATCGACGGCCCGATTACAATCCGGAACAGGCCAACCATAAACGAGGATACGAATACCATTAACGGTGCATAGGAAAGGTCCACCCGCTGGAAGTTCTCTAAGCCTTTATACATCAGGAAAAAGATAATCAGCTCTGACGCTACAACAACTGCTCCGGGAAATGGTGTGAACAGGCTTCCGAGAATAACTGCTGCCGCCACCGGCAGAACGGAATCCTTCTTCATAAACATAATGACAGCAAAGTATGCGGCAGCAAAGGGTGACAGCTCGTCCAATATCATGGCCCGTCCCAACAGAAAGCCCATAAGACTCAGCAGCAGTGTCCATTTCTTCACCAAAATCAGCTGTAGAAGCGGCTGTTTCATCATCCAGTTCTTCACACGCGTGCCCCATGCCTCTTCCTTCTGCTCCTTGTCCTTGCTCCCGGCTCTGGTCCACTCCGGCAGGTTCACCACATTGCTTTTGTTCATTCCTTCGCACCACCCGTTTGAGAATTTATGGTTCTCATTATAAGCGCACGATTCTATGAAAGTTTGTCAGAAACAGAGAGTAGTTCCCGAGAAATTTCCGACAAAAAAGCCAGAGCCGACATTATTTGGAAATTTACGCTCAACCCTTACGGGTCACAGGATTGACATGTTTTGAAGCTGCCCGGACGGCCAGCAGCATAAAACCTGACAGCGTACATTCGTCAGCGATTGCCCCGGAGATATGTGAAATCGGCAAGGATGCTGTCGGCAATTTTTCCGGCAACGACAAATTAACCCCACAAACCATATAAGTTCATATCCATATTAAACAAAAAAACCGCAACGGCATTATGCCCCTGCGGTTATTTATGCTGTACCAGTACCTTATTACACGCGTTTGGCTCCACGGCCGCCGCGTTTTCCTTCTGTGTTCTTCTTGATCGAAGACATCCGTTCTTCGCTATCTTTCAGGAAGCGTGACATTTTATCCTCGAATGAAGGTTTACCGGCTGCAGGCTTGAATGGACGCCCACCCCGTTCACGATTGTAACCACCACCGCCGCCTCCACCGCCGCCGCTGCTGCCTCCGCCAAAACGGTCTCCACCGCTTGGACGTTCAGGTCTGGGAGCTCTGGGAGGACGTACTTCTGATGCCGGCTTATCAACAGCCTGCTTGATGGAAAGTCCGATCTTGCCGTCCTTGTCAACATTGATCACCTTGACGGTTACTACATCACCAATCTTTAAATGATCGTTAACATCCTTAACGTAGTTATCGGCGATTTCCGAAATGTGAACGAGACCTGTGACACCTCCTGACAGATCCACAAATGCTCCGAAATGCGTGATGCCTGTCACCTTGCCCTCTAACTTGGTGCCCACTTCAATTGCCATAGAATAAAATGATCCTCCCTTAAAAATATACAGACGAATATACACTTCATCCAGTCTGCGGTGATTTGATTATACAGTAAAGAGCAAATCAAGGCAACACAGCAAAAGCCTGATTTGGCCTGCTTTATTCCCCTGATTGCTCTGTACGGATTGGCAGTTCGCCCGGAAGATACATATTGTACCATTTCCGTGCCAGCTGACCGATATATTCATCATCATTAAGCCTGGATACGTCGTATTTCAGCTGATTAAGCGAGGCCGTTACACTTTCATTCGTTGCCTGCTTTTTGGCAAGCACCTCACTCTTGTCCGCTATCGAAGCGCTCTGGGCAAAGAAAATGTAACCGGACCAGCTGAAAAATACAGTCATTACCGCAAGCCATATGAACTTTCTTCTTTTCGCACCTGCGGCTAAAGCCTTGCTTGCTGTTCCCTTCTCTTCCGCAGTAAATCTGTTCATGCGTCGTACCCCCATTGTAAGGTCAGCGTTTTCGCCATGCGGTTATCCATTCAATAGATCTCTTACACCAGGCAGACTGATAGATTCTGGACAGATATGGAGAGATCCATCTTACTGGAAATACCCAAATTGGCTTCGTTAGACGCAAGAGCAGCTTCAGAATAAATAACAGGATGCGGCCGAGCAGCAGCAGCGTTCCTCTACAAAGCCTCCAAAGCCAGCGCAGCGGTACACCTATTAAGATTTCCAGGGTTCTCCATAGCAGTCTGCACATATACTGGACCGACTGAATTAACATTACCACAAATCGCCGCACCGTAACACTGAAGATCAAAAAATAGATCCATACGCCTAGAAAGAGCCCCAAAAAGACATAAAACCTCAATTGTCCCTGATTTCCGGCGTACAGCATGCGGAACACAAGCAGCGCCGCCCATATCCAATACAGCAGGTCCAGCAGTGCATTCAGCCATTTGGGAAAGCTCAGCTTCAGCGACAGCACCCGGTAGCTGTCATAAGTCACTCCCATAGCTGTACCTGCCAGTATCATATAGATCAGGGTCATCCACTGAACTGCCGGATTCATTTAAACAGCTTGCCCAGTAAGCCCTTATTTTTCCCCTGTGTTCCGGGATCGAGATAAATCAGGGAATGGACATTGCCTTCCAGCGACAGAATGCCGTTCTCCAGGCTCAGGTTTTTGATATGTAAATGACTGCCGCGGATGGTGAGATGGCCAAGCTCCGTACGGAGCAGGAACTCCTCGCTATCGAAGCTTTCTACATTCTGTACACCTGTCAGCTCCAGCTGCTTGCGGCCGCGCATGTGCAGATCATGCTGCTTATTGACTTTGACTGGCTCGATCATAGCATGTACCCCTCCTTCTTGATTCTAATCTATGGTGATCGGGGGGGTATTAGAACTTGCTGAATCTCCGGAAAATATAAAAAAGCACAGCTCTACATAACGTAAAGCTGTGCTTGGGGTTATAGCTGTCTGCCTTACCAGTCAAGACCGCTGCTTTTGGCAACAGGCTCCTCGCGGAGCAGGGTGTACATGCCGGCTGCCTCATCCTTGCGGGTGGTTTCAACCAGCTTTTCCACTTTGACTGTTACAAGCTTCTGGCCGAACTGCACGGTAATCTCGTCGCCGATCTTTACGGTGCTGCTTGGCTTGGATTCCTTACCGTTAATCAGCACCCTGCCCTGTTCGGACACATCCTTGGCCACTGTGCGGCGCTTGATTAGCCGGGACACCTTCAGATACTTGTCCAGACGCATTAGTTAACGGCTTCTTTGAGCTTGTTGCCAGCCTTGAAGGCCGGTACAGTTGATTCAGGGATTTCAATAGGTGTGCCCGATTGCGGGTTGCGGCCGGTACGGCCGGAACGTTTGCGGGTTTCGAAAGTACCGAAGCCGATCAGCTGTACTTTATCGCCCTTGGACAAAGCATCGGTAATTTCGCTAAGTACTCCGTTTAATACGGCTTCTACATCTTTTTTGGCCAATCCGCTTTTCTCGGAAATGTTGTTTACCAGATCTGTCTTGTTCATAATTTGAAGTTCCTCCTAGGATACAAAAAAATAAATGAAACGCGATAAGCTGCCAAAATATGCCGCCGATCGTCATTTCGTCTTTATGATATTCTTGATGCCGCCCGGAAATCCTGCCGCAAAACGTCGTTTTTTTGAAAAATCGCATACTCCGGCTCCAGGCACTACTACATTATAAACCTCATACGGCATTTGGAACCAGAAAATAAAGCCTTATTCCCAGCATTGCCGCTTCCTGCCGCAGCTATACGGCCATAGTAACATTTAATGGAAAAAGATTCATTTACAGCTTCAGACCTACCACACACGGCTATTTCCGCTCCTGCACCTTGGCTTCCTGCCATAACTGCTCCATCGTCTCCAGACTGCTCTCCTTCACATTTGTGCCCCGGTCCTGCAGCTGCTGCTCGATATAAGCAAACCGCGATACAAATTTACGGTTGGTACGGGTCAGCGCCTCCTCCGGATCTGCACCGATGAAGCGGGCGGCATTGGTTGCCGCGAACAGCAAATCCCCCAGCTCCAGCATCTGATCCTCCGCCGCTGCGCCGCTCTCGATAGCCTCCTGCAGCTCATCGACCTCCTCGCGGATTTTGGCCAGGACATCCGTTATGTTATCCCAGTCAAAGCCGACCTTGGCGGCCTTCTTCTGCAGCTTGTAGGCTTTCATAAGTGCAGGCAGATCACGCGGAACCCCGCTCAGTGCCGACTCCGACTCCGGCTTCACACCCTTCAGCCGCTTTTCCTCCGCCTTCATCCCGTCCCAGTTCTTCAGTGCTTCCTCTGCATCGGCTGCACTCATATCGCCAAACACATGCGGATGGCGGAAGATCAGCTTGTCATTCAGACCCTCAATAACATCATAAACGCTGAAGGTGCCAAGCTCCTCTTCAATCTGCGAATGGAGCATAATCTGCAGCAGCAGATCCCCCAGCTCCTCCTTCATGTGGTCCGGGTCATCCTCGTCGATCGTTTCCAGCACCTCATAGGTTTCCTCGATCAGATTTTTGCGCAGTGATTCATGTGTCTGCTCACGGTCCCACGGACAGCCCTCCGGGCTTCTCAGGGTATCGACAATCTCATGGAGCCGGGCAAAGGTGCGCCGGCGCGCGTTCTCCGCACGGTTCGCAGGGACATAGACCAGAGACAGATTACCGTAACCATCAATCCGGTCCAGCTCATATAGCGGCACACGGAGAATCTGCTCCTCCTGCTCTACTCCAAGGGCATGTCCGACGATCACTTCGTATTCCGCCGGATACAGCTCCATCAGGCACAGCTTGGTCTCGGAGGCCGTAAAGCTGTCATAGACCTGTCCAATCAGCGTATGCAGTTCAGGTTGTAGCTGCGAGCTGCGGATGCCTGAAGCATCCAGCAGCTGAAAGCCTTCGATCGGATCGAAGCCGAGCCGCACAAAGGCCTCATCCAGAAAGCTCTCACCGCCGAGAATCTCAAGCGTGATCCCTGCTTCAGGGCAGCGCCGGCGCAGCTGGGAAACTGCCGACTCCGCTACCATCGGATGGCCCGGAACCGCGTAGACGATTTCAGTCCCGTCAGGTGCAGCAAGTGCTTCTTCCATTAACCTCGAGGTAATGGCTTCGTAGACCTCCGGGAAAGAGTCCAGCGACACATACAGCCCGTCAAAGGACTGTGAGGCAATCTCTAGCTCCGCGAGAGCTGCCATCACGGGATGCTCGGCGGTTCTCACGTAAACAACGGCTGCCGCCTTCAGTTTTTTGATAATCCCCAGCGTCAGCCGGTCCGGATTGCCTGATCCCAGGCCGACCACTGTTAATCTTGCACTCATTCCGTTTCACTCCTTCTTGGCCTGCCGCTATATTCGTTAAACCGGGGGCAAGGCCTAACATGCCATCATGATTATATTGGTTCGAAAGAAAAAGGATAAGGATAATGTCAGCTGTCCGTTCGGCAGACTGCCCTCTAAGGGAACAGGCGCAGCTGCTTCAGCTTGTCCGCGAGCTTCGGGCCGAAGCCCGGCAGCTGGCGCAGCTCGCTCTCGCTGAGCAGCCGCAGCCTGACTGCGCCCAGCGCAAAGACTGCGCAGCCCGCCAGCACGCCCAGCAGCGTCTGCGCCAGGCTCGCCATCCGCCCGCCGCCGAGGCCTGCGGCGGTAAGCGCCAGCGCCGCGCCGCTGCTCACGGCGGCAGCGGCCAGCCCGAGGCCCGCTAGCAGCAGCGCGGGCCGAAGGCCGGCATCTGCGAGGCGCAGCCGCAGATGGCCCTGCCGGTGCAGCAGCAGCACGTTCAGCGCTGCTGCGAACCCGTGCGCCGCCACGCTTGCGATGGCGGCGCCGGTAATGCCCTGCTGCGGAACCAGCAGCAGGTTGAGGGCCGCCTTCAGCATTGCTGCGGCCAGGAGGTGCAGCGCCGGCGCGCGCACGGCGCCCAGGCCCTGCAGCAGTGCGGCAGAGATGATGCTGATCGTACCGCCGGCGGCGGTAAAGGCCAGCCACATCATCGTGCCGCTGCCTGCGGCATCGCCGTACAGAGCCACGTTAACCGGCTCTGCCAGAACCGCCAGGCCGACCGAGGCGGCCAGGCCCAGCAGCCAGAACCAGCGCAGCGACAGGCTGCAGCGGGTTCTTATCAATGCATCATCGCCGCGGTACTTCGCCTCCGCGAGCGCCGGAATGAAGACGACCGACAGCGAGGTCGCCAGCATGGTCACGATCTGCACGAGCGGCAGACCGCGGTTATAGATGCCGAACTGGGCCATGGAAGCCGTCTCACCATAAGCGGGCGCCAGCAGCCGCGGGACGGTGAAGACATCGACCAGCCCGATCAGCGGCACTGCCAGCGCCCCCAGCATCACCGGCAGGCCGTAGGCGAGCAGCTGCCAGGCGGACGCCCGTTTGATCCGGCCTGCAGCCCCAGTACGGAAGCTGCGCGGGGACTGCTCACCGGCAGATGCAGCTGGAGCAGCCCCGGGCTGCTGTTCGTTTGCCTGCCGGCGGTGCCGCCTCCAGAAGAGCAGCATGACCAGCAGCCCGGCCGCTCCGCCTGCTGCCGATCCGAGCAGCGCACCAGCAGCGATATCTGCTGCTCCAGCCCCGCGGCCGGTCAGATACAGCAGCAGCGCGATCATGACAATGACGCGGACTGACTGCTCCACTACCTGTGAGACAGCAGTCGGCATCATATTATGCAGTCCCTGAAAGTAACCCCGCACAGCTGCCATAAGCGGAACAACCGCCAGCCCGAGGGCGCTGGTATGCAGGGCCGGGATAATGTGCGAGTTGCCCACAATTCGGGCAATGACAGGAGCGCCTGCATAGGTTAGCATACCGATAATAATCCCGCAGACTGCTGTTAGAACTGCTGACAACCGCAAGACCCGGCGCCCCTCCGCTTCGTCGCCCCCGGCGGAGGCTTCGGCTACAAATTTGGAGATGGCTGACGGCAGACCCAGCATAGCTACCGTAATCAGCATCGTATACAGCGGATTAACCGTGTTATAAATGCCGAATACGGCGTCACCGCCCAGATTTTGCAGCGGTATTTTTTGCAGGGTGCCGATAAGCTTGGATACAATGGCTGCCGCGCTTAGAATAAATGCTCCTTGCAGCAATTTGGAGCCGGTTGTGCCTGGTTTCATAATTTTACCTGCTTCTGCAGCAATAACCGCTATAATAGGATGAATTTCTATATTATACCGCAAGCAGGCAGACGACAAAACCCCGCCCCCCTTGATCTCGGATCAAAAGGAAAGCGGGGCTCCCGGCACCAAACCTTCTACTGCTCCATTTGCTTGCCCAGGAAAGCGGCAGCAGTCTCGGCCATCTTTACTTCCAGCTGTGACATTTTTACAGAATCGTCCTTGTTCATCAGTACTACACAGCCGATCGGATCACCGCCGGAAATAATCGGGGCAGCCACATAGCTGGACAGCAGTTCGGAGTGATCTTTGCTGATGTCGTAATTTCCGCCGTTCGTCTCCAGCATGGTCTTGCGGCTCTCCATGACCTTCTCGAGCAGCGCCCCGACCTGCTTGTCCAGATATTCCTTCTTGGAGCCGCCGGCCAAAGTGATAAAGCTGTCTCTGTCGGTAATCATTGTAATATGCCCCGTACCCTCATAAAGCGATTCCGCGTATTCTTTGGCGAAGTCGCCCAGCTCCCCGATAGGAGAGTACTTTTTCAGTATGACTTCACCGTCGCGATCAACGAATATTTCCAGCGGATCCCCTTCACGGATACGCAGTGTACGTCTAATCTCTTTAGGAATAACAACACGGCCTAGGTCATCAATACGGCGAACAATACCAGTAGCTTTCATTTCACATGTTGCCCCGCTTTCTTAAGAAGTATGGTCCAACTACTGTCCATTACGGGAAAGGATAATCCCGGTGATTTATCGTAATATCTGACCATAGTATTCATCTGTTCCCAATTCCTTATACATGCCCGGTCCTTAAATAAACACAAGCTCCAGATCCCTACATTCTCCGGGTATTCATACCAAGCTTGTGCCTGTTTGCCCTATAGAATACATACCCTCATTACGCGAAAAAAGCCATCCCTCGCTTGGAAGCGTCAGGATGGCTTGTCCGTCTGAGCCTATTATTGGGCTGCTTCTGTAGCAGCCGGTGATGCGCTTGGTGCTGCAGTAGCTGCAGCTCCGCTATCCGTTGTTCCGGATTCGTCAGCAGCAGCGGTGCTCTTAGGCAGATTGATCTCGATATTCAGCGAATCAAGCTCCTTATCAAGGAAGGTCTCCAGGTTCTTTGAAGCCAGCGTGCTCTTGACGGTTTCCTTCTGCTCGTCAGTCAGCTTGTCAAAAGTGGTCTCTGTACGTGACTCCACTTCAATAACGTGGTATCCGAAGCTGGTTTTTACCGGATCACTGATGGTGTTCAGCGGCAGGGTCTGTGCAGCCTGTTTGAATTCCTCCACATAAGTGCCCAGCGCCTTGTCCTTGTATTCGCCTCCGGACTCTACTGAGCCGGTGTCGTCAGAGTATTCCTTGGCAATTGCAGCGAAATCACCGCCTGCATCAAGCTTGGCCTTAACTTCGTTGGCACGCTTTAGGGCATCCTCATCCGTCCGTTCCTTGCCGTCAGCATCAGTGAGACCGACCAGGACATGACGCAGTGTAGCAACGGTATAGTCACCTTTGGTTGCCTCAAACTCAGCCTTAACTTCATCGTCGGTAAGTTTCAGCAGCATGTCCTGATAAACGGTGAGTACACGCACCATGTAGGAGCGAATGTCTGCTTCCTTCAGATCTGCTTCCTTCAGAGAGCTTTCGTAAGTGTCGCCCAGTGCCTCTTTCATTGAGCTTACCTGTACATCCGCTTCTTTCTCGGCCTGCTTCTTCGCCTCATCCGTAGCTTGTCCGGCCAGATATTCAAAGGCAACCTCCTGCTTCAGGATTGATTCCTTAAAGGCGTCAATCTCCAGGTATGCCGCCTGCTGCGGGGACAGGAACTTCATAACCTTGGTATCCATATCGAATTCCTTCTCAGTAATCGTGCCGCCCTTGTAGGTTGCAACTGCCTTGGTGTTATCCTCAGCTGCATTGTTGCTATTATTGCTGCTGCACGCAGACAGCATGGAGAAGGAAACGGCTGCGGCTAAAGAAACCAGCAGCACCTTCCATGATTTCGCTTTATTTACTGACATTGTGTAATTCTCCCTTCGGTTTTAACGACTCTTTGGCTGCCGCCAGAAACTGCTCCAGCAGATTAAGAAGCTCTTTATCACTGAGATCCTTGGCTTTGATGCGGATGCCAGCCTTGGCCTCTCTATCAAATTGTACACGTCTTTCGAAGCTATTACCAACTTTGGCGAGCTTAGCCGTATCAAAAGCGGCCGCACCCCCCTCATGGAAATTAAGCGATACCTCGTCGCCGCGCCGGACCATGGACTCCATGCCGTACAGCTTGCCGTATACTTTCAGCCGGGCAACCGACAGCAGATTGACGACAGCTTCAGGTAATTCACCGAACCGGTCAAGCAGCTCGTCCTCCAGCTCGCTTGCATCCTCAAAGGAAGCCACTGCCGCAACCTTTTTATAGATTTCAATTTTCTGGATGCTGTCGTAAATATACTCTGACGGAAGATAGGCGTCAATCGACAAATCAATGACCGTATTGCCCTGCTTCAGCGAAGTATCCTCTTCGCCGAGCACAGTAACCTTCCGCTTGCGGATTTCCTCTGCAAGCATCTGTGAGTACAGATCAAAGCCGACTGAAGCAATGAAGCCGTGCTGCTCTGCGCCGAGCAGATTTCCCGCTCCGCGGATCGAGAGGTCACGCATGGCAATTTTGAAGCCGGAGCCGAGCTCAGTGAACTCCTTGATCGACTGCAGACGCTTCTCGGCTACCTCTGTCAGCACTTTGTCCCGCTGATACGTAAAGTAAGCATAGGCAATACGGTTGGACCGCCCAACACGCCCGCGCAGCTGATAAAGCTGGGACAGGCCCATCTTGTCGGCATCATGGACAATCAGGGTGTTAACGTTAGGGATGTCGACCCCTGTCTCAATAATGCTGGTGCTGACGAGCACATCATACTCCCCGTCCAGGAAATCGAGGATGGTTTTTTCCAGCTCCGATTCCGACATCTGCCCGTGTCCCACGCCGACACGCGCTTCCGGAACGAGCATGGATATCTGTGCTGCCATCTCATGAATCCCCTGTACCCGGTTGTACAGATAGTAAACCTGGCCTCCGCGGGCCAGTTCACGCTCTACAGCTTCACGCGTAAGAGTGTGGCTGTGCTCAACCACATACGTCTGTACGGGAAAGCGGTTCTCCGGTGGCGTCTCTATAACGGACAAATCCCGCACGCCCAGCATGGACATATGCAGCGTACGCGGTATAGGCGTTGCGGTGAGGGTCAGGACGTCAACATTTGTTTTGAGCCTTTTTAGCTTTTCCTTATGGGTTACGCCGAATCTCTGCTCTTCATCGACAATCAGCAGACCCAAATCCTTGAAGACTATATCCTGTGAAAGCAGGCGGTGTGTTCCGATGACGACATCAACGGTTCCCTGCTTCACGCCTTTAATCGTTTCATTCTGCTCCTTGCGGCTGCGGAACCGGCTGAGCACCTGAATGTTGATCGGGTAGTTGCCAAACCGCTCGCGGAACGTCTCGTAATGCTGCTGAGCCAGAATGGTGGTCGGTACAAGCACAGCTACCTGCTTGCCCTCAATTGCAGATTTGAACGCGGCACGGATCGCGACTTCGGTCTTGCCATAGCCTACATCCCCGCACAATAGCCGGTCCATCGGACGGTTCTGCTCCATATCCTTTTTAATTTCTTCAATCGCCCGGAGCTGGTCGCGCGTCTCCTCATACGGGAACATTTCCTCGAACTCGCGCTGCTCCTGTGTATCCTTCTCGAATCCGTAACCGAGTGCGCTCTGCCGTTCCGCATAGAGCTTGATCAGGTCATCGGCAATATCCTGTACAGAGGAACGAACCTTGCTGGTGACTCTCGTCCATTCGTTGCCGCCCAGCTTGTATACCTTTGGCTCCTTGTCTTCGGAGCCGACATATTTCTGAATCAGGTCAATCTGGTCAATCGGTACGGACAGCTTGTCGCCTCCGGCATACATGATATGCATATAGTCACGGTGAATTCCGCTGACCTCCAGCGTACCGATGCCCATATACTTCCCGATACCATGATTCTGATGAACGACATAATCTCCGATTTTGAGCTCGGTATAGCTCTTGATCCGCTCGGCGTTATCAATTCCCTTGGACAGCTTGCGCGCTTTGCGCTGCTTCTGGGAGAACATCTCACCCTCGGTGATGACGGCCAGATGAATCGACGGCAGCTCAAAGCCTGAGCCCAGGTTGCCCTGAAGCAGCGTCGGCTCTTCAATACCGTAATCGTCAAGCACCCGGCGGACACGCTCCATCCGCTCCTCGCTGCTCGCGAGCATGACTACCTTCACGCCTGACTTATGCCAGCGCTCCATCTCCGACTTCAGTACATTCATCTGCCCATGGAAATCCTGCATGCCGCGGCTGATGAAGCCCAGGATGTTCTGCGGCTGGATATGGGGAACCTGACGCAAAAAGATCGACATGAACAGGCTCTGGAATGGGCGCCGGTACATGATAACATCATTATCCACCGAGAGATGAAGATCAGGGAGATTCTTCCCGTTCTGAAGAAGGTGCAGGTTCCACTCGGATTCGTCACGTTCCAGCTGCTTCGCCGTTTCCAGCAGCCGGGCCGGCTCATCCAGCACCAGAAGGGTATCCTCGGCCATATAGTCATACAGATGCGTACGCTCAGGATATAAGAGACTGATATATTTATAGATTTCAGGGAAATAGGTGCCTTCACGCAGCATTTCAAGCTCCCGGCCCATTTCTTCACGCAGACGCAGCTTCGCCTGGCGGTCGGTCATTTTCTCCAGCTGACGCTCCAGCATCGCCGCTGCCGCAGTTGCAGCCGAGTCCAGTCGGGTCTTATCGGCAATGATTTCTTTTGCCGGGGTGATTTTTACATTCCGGACTTTATCAATAGACCGCTGATCTGCCGGATCAAAGGTACGGATCGAATCGACCTCATCATCGAACAGCTCCACCCGGTAGGCCAGCGGAGAAGTCATCGGATAGAAGTCGATAATGCCACCGCGTACACTGAGCTCACCGCGGTTCTCCACACGCTCTACCCGCTCATATCCCATCTCAATCATCGACATCAAAAATTCATCAAGAGAGAGGGTCCCCTCCTGTGATATAGTCAGCTGTGCTTCTGCCATCACATGAGGTGCAGGCAGCAGCCGGCGGACGCCGGAATAGGGAACCACGACAACTCCGCGGAAGCCCTGTGCACACCGGGTAAGCACGTCAATCCGCTGGGCGAGCGTCTCCGGACTGGACACAGCCGCTTCAGCCGCAACCAGCTCATTGGCAGGATAGAGCAACACCCGGTCAGGAGAAAGCGCTTCCTGCAAATCCTCAGCCATCTTCTGGGCCGAGAACATATTATGCGTTACTACAAGCAGCGGCCGGGCGAGCTCTTCATGCAGTGCCGCCAGCATAATTTGTCTGGCTGAGCCGGACAGCCCCGAGATCAGCTGCTCCTTCATGCCTGCTGCTACGCCACGGGTGACAGATTGAAAATCAGGATCTTTGGAAAAAGCCTCTATAAGACCATGTAACAACGAAAGACACCTCTCTAACTGAACAGGCCGGCAGTGACTTATGGATCACTGCCTCCCGTTATGATTGGAATCGAAAACAAGCCTTAGCATGTAGGCCAAGGCTTACGGTTGACAACAGAGACAGCCGCATTCATGTTACTGAAGCGGACTGGCCAGGAGGCTCAGTTCAGGATTGTTATCCAAGGCCTGCTTGCAATAATCGCAAGTAACCTTCACCGTGATTTCGCCGTCTGAATCATACGCTATGATGTCTCTGCGTTCCGCAGGGGTCAAGGAGTGAAGGCCCAGCTGTATTTCGGTAGCGCTGCTTCTATTGATGCTTCCCAGAAATGTCCGGCAGTGCCTGCACACGTAATGTATTGCCATCTATATGCCTCCTGAAGGTAGTATATACCCTTCAGTATGCCCCGTACCCTTTGTATTTAGCCCGGAACAGGGGCACGGGCGTTGCTGCTGTTAACCGTTGAATTTGGCCATTGTCTGCTCAAAGGTATGCTGCAGACTGAACTCCAGTGCATCACAGGTATCCAGAATCATCGACCTCAGCTTCTCCCCGTCCTTCTTGGGGAAGGTGGAGAGCACATAATCTACGATGGCATAGCCCGGCTCGGGGCGGGAAATGCCCATCCGCACCCGGTTGAAGCTCTGGGTGCCGGTATGCTGGATAATCGATTTGATGCCGTTATGGCCTCCGGCGCTGCCTTGATACCTTAGCCGGATTTTGCCGATTTCGGTATCCAGATCATCATACACTACAATCAGGTCCTCAAGGGACACTTTATAATATTCCATATAAGCGCGAACCGCTTCTCCGGACAGGTTCATAAAAGTCATGGGCTTAATCAGGACGGTCTTGACCCCGCCGATCATCCCTTCACCGATCACGGATTTGCATTTGTTCTGATTAAAGCTTATTCCGTTTCTGGCTGCAAGCTCGTCGAGCGCCATAAACCCGACATTGTGCCTTGTCTTGGCATACTGGGTTCCCGGATTTCCGAGTCCAACAATCCATTTCATGATTCCGGCCTATCCTTTCTATCCTCTCGTAAGCAGAAGAGTTCCGTTTTTGGTACAATGAGTTGTATATACTCCAGAGACAGGTGATGAACGATGCCACATCAGGGCGAAATCTTAACGCTTCAGCGCCATTTCCAGTATCACATTCAGTATGCTGTGCCTGTCGAGATCTACAGGGACGATGTGTTCGTGGCTATCGGTGTAGTTACGGCCGTTGACGAGGGTTTTGTTGAGCTGCAGGGTACCCTCTACAACCGCGGCATCTTTACCTTTGTTTCCCGTCCGGGGTACTAGAAGGCCGGCATACGCCGATAAGGGTTACATCTTCCGACACCGGAGGTGTAACCCTTTTTTTGCATATCAGATTCAGCCGGCACACCGGCTTGTCCTACTCGATCTCGAACAGTTTGCTGATTGACAATTCCTCGTGAACGCGGATAATCGCTTCACCCATCAGCGGAGCCACAGACAATACCTTCAGCTTGGAAGTCGGATTGGCACTGCGAATCGGAATGGTATCCGTTACGATAATTTCCTTGATCGGTGAATTCTCCAGGCGTTCATGCGCCGGACCGGACAATACAGGGTGGGTACAGCAGGCGTATACTTCCTTCACGCCGCCTTCCATCAGTGCATTGGCTCCCAGTACGATTGTACCGGCTGTATCGATGATATCATCGATCAGAATCGCCGTCTTGCCTTCAATGTTACCGATAATGTTCATAACTTCACTGACATTCGGCTCCGGACGGCGCTTGTCAATGATCGCCAGCGGGGCGTTGAGGAAATCAGCAAGCTTTCTTGCCCGCACTACGCCGCCGTGGTCCGGTGATACGACAACCGGATTCTCAATCTGTTTGGAGCGGAAATACTGGGCCAGAATCGGAACGCCCAGCAGATGGTCGACCGGGATATCGAAGAAGCCTTGAATCTGCATAGCATGAAGGTCCATGGTAATGACACGGTGCGCGCCTGCCTTCTCGATCAGGTTGGCTACCAGCTTGGCCGTAATCGGATCACGGGAACGTGCTTTGCGGTCCTGACGTGCATAGCCGTAGTACGGAATAACTACGTTGATGCTCTTGGCCGAAGCGCGTTTGAGCGCATCCACCATAACGAGCAGTTCCATCAGGTTATCATTGACCGGGCCGCACGTGGACTGGACAATGTAGACATGGCAGCCCCGGACACTTTCCGAAAGCTTAACCTGGATCTCTCCGTCACTGAAGCTTGTAGTGTGTGACTCCCCCATCGGAATGCCGATATAGTCGGCAATCTGACTGGCCAGCTTTGGATTGGAGTTACAAGTAAAGATCTTTAATTTGGAATCGCAATAAGTCATAAAATATAAACCCTCCGTGACGGAATTTAACTTCCAAGCAGCGCCGGACAACCCTTGTGCTCTGTCCGGCGCTTTGGCTTTGGCCTTTACGATGGACTAGGATTGTTCTTTTTTGGCTTTGGCGCGGGCGCGGATCTTATCCGCATACCCCGGCTTATTCTCCTGCCTTACTCTGGCCACAGCCAGATCATTCTCCGAAACAGAGCGTGTAATCGTGGAACCTGCTACAACAAAAGCCCCTTTGCCCACGGTTACCGGAGCAATCAGATTGACGTTGCTGCCGATAAAGGCATCATCCTCAATGGTGGTCTTTGCTTTATTATACCCGTCGTAGTTAACGGTAATTGCACCGCATCCGACATTGACGTTCTTGCCGACAGACGCATCCCCGATATAGCTTAAATGCGATACTTTGGAGCCGTCGCCGATTGTGGCATTCTTGACCTCTACAAAATCGCCGATCTTCACTTCTTCACCAAGCACCGCGCCCGGTCGCAGATAAGCGAAAGGACCGACAGATGCCCGTGCCCCGACGGTAGCCTGGCTCAGCACGGAATGCTTCACAGAAGCGCCGTCCATGATCTCGGAATCCTCAATATCGCTGGACGGTCCGATCACACAGCCCTCCCCGATTACAGTCTTGCCTTTGAGCAGAGTCGAGGGGTGCAGAATGGTATCCGCACCAATGACAACATCAGCTCCGATATAAGTCGAGGCCGGATCAATGATCGTTACCCCGTTAAGCATATGTGTCTTGTTGATCCGCTGGCGCATATGTCCCTCTACTTCGGACAGTGCGAGCCGGTCGTTAACGCCAATAGACTCCGCAGCATCATGAGCCTGATATCCCAGAACGATATCACCCTGTGCCCGGAGTATGCCGATACAATCGGTTAAATAATATTCCTGCTGATTATTGTTGTTCGTCACCTGTTCCAGCGCGGCGAACAGCTTAGCATTATCAAAGCAGTAAGTGCCTGTATTAATTTCCTTCACAGCCGCCTCTTCCGCCGAGCAGTCCTTCTGCTCAACAATCTTCAGCACACCGCCGTCTTCTCCGCGGATAATCCGTCCATAACCGGCCGGCTGGTCCATTACAGCAGTCAGAATAGATGCTGCCGCCTTCTGTCCTTCATGCAGCGCCATTAATCCTTCCAGCGTTTCAGGCGTGATAAGCGGGGTGTCTCCGCAAATGACTATCGTCGTGCCTTCTTCACCGCCGAGAAGTTCCTTGGCCTGCTTCACAGCATGCCCGGTCCCGAGCTGGGTTTCCTGAAGCACATATTCAGCATTCTGGCCCAGATAAGCCTTCACTGCGTCTGCTCCATGTCCGACTACTACAATATTGCGTTCACATCCGGTCGCCTTTACGGTATCAAGCACATGCCCTACCATCGGCTTGCCGCAGACGGGATGCAGTACTTTGTATAATTTAGATTTCATGCGCTTGCCTTGACCTGCAGCAAGTACAACAGCCATTCTTTTCAAGAATGCCAACCTCCTACTTCTTGAGCTCACTACTGAATATATCTCATTCCGGGCAAAAAGAAAAGAGAACCATGCTGCCATGGTTCCCTTTTCTTCGAACCCCAATTGAAAACGGCCTGACCTTACGCCACCCCTTACGGGCAGGCGTTCTTCAGAGAAAGCGCGCTTAGCTCCTAAGCTCCCTCTTCAATAACTTCCTCTTCTTCCGTAGCGGCGCGATCGTACTCGGCCAGAACCGCAGATTGAATCTTTTCGCGTGTTCCCGAAGAAATCGGGTGTGCGATATCGCGGAATTCACCGTCCGGTGTACGCTTGCTGGGCATTGCAACGAACATCCCGTTATTACCGTCGATGACGCGAATGTCATGAACAACAAACTCGTTATCGATGGTAATGGATGCGATTGCCTTCATTCTCCCCTCAGAGTTGACGCGGCGGAGTCTGACATCCGTAATTTGCATGTGTGTGTTCACCACCTTTTTCCATCAGAGACTTGGTGTATAATTCCACACAGCAAAGCGAATTCCTTCTTTTTGATTCCAAAAAATGACTACTACAGAAGATTATTTTTGCGGAATTAGCGTTTTCGACACATTTCGTGCTCTTTTCTAATGATTCCTCATGTTTTCGACACTATACTGCACTTTTCTAAGCTGTTAATTCTTCCCCTCCTAAGAGGAAAAATAGTTGCCGGGATGCGCGGAAATTCTCCGCTCCCTGGAGTCTACCTCGGTCAGCTTCACCAGCGACACATAATCATGCAGCAGCCGTTCTTCCGTCTCTACCGCACCTGACTCAACAAGCACGCCGACACCGGCAACCTGGGCGTTGAATTCGCCGAGCAGATCCACCATACCGCGTACCGTACCGCCTGCCTTCATGAAGTCATCCACAATCAGCACCCGTGATTTCTCGCGCAGGGCCCGTCTTGACAGGGACATCGTATGGATGCTCTTATGGGAGCCGGACACATAGTTGATGCTTACAGCCGAGCCTTCTGTCACCTGATGGTCACGGCGGACGAGCACTACAGGCAGACCAAGCTGGGCGGCTGTAGCATAAGCAAGCGGAATCCCCTTGGTCTCTACAGTCATTACCACATCAATCTCTACGCCGTAAAAGGCGGTGGCAATGATTTTGCCCGCCTGCTCCATTACGGAAGGGAGACCCAGCAGGTCGGACATATACAGATAGCCGCCGGGAAGAATCCGGTCACTCTGCTCAAGCTCCCCGCACAGGCGCTTAACAAATGCCAGCGCCATATCTGTCGGCATGCGCGGAATATAGCGTACACCGCCGGCTGCACCGGCCAGCGTCTGCAGCTCGCCCATACCTTCACCTTCAAATACCTCTTTTATAATAGCCAAGTCCTCACTGATGGATGACTTCGCCGCACCGTACCGGTCCGCAAAGGTGGATAATGGCAGCAGATCATGCGGTTTCTCTAGCAAAAATTGGGTCATATCAACCAAACGTTGGCTTCTTTTAAGTTTTTTCACGGAATACTCCTCGCCAAAACCGAATATTATTAAAAATAATATCATTTTTGTACGGAATTACACAAGAAAAAACGGACCTGCCGCCCTTTTCGGGAAAAGGTTCCGTTTCTCCTAAGGTTAAGTCAGCGAGCGCACAGCATATACTTCCTTGCAGAAGCCGCGCAGCCCGTTATAGATTCTAGCCACCTTGGATTGCTTAGAGACCAGGCCGAATACCGTCGGCCCGCTCCCGGACATCAGTACTCCGTCAGCCCCCAGCTTCACCATGGCTTCCTTGAGCTGCTGAACCTCAGGATGCAGCTTCAGGGTCACATCCTCCAGAACATTGCCCAGCCGTGCACAGACTGCTCCAAAATCCCCTGCTTCGATAGCCTCCTGCATCCGTGAAGCCGATGGATGCACGGCAATCTGATTGGCCCGCACACGGCCATATACCTCGGCTGTAGAGACATTGATCGGAGGCTTCGCCAGGATAACCCAGCACTGCGGCGGATTGGGGATCGGCGTCAGCTTCTCCCCCCGGCCTGTGGCCAGAGCCGTACCGCCAGTGACACAGAACGGGACGTCCGAGCCAAGCTCGGCGCCAAGCTCCTGCAGCTCCTCTGCGGGGATATTCAGGCGCCAGAGCCGGTTCAGGCCGCGCAGCGTAGCCGCGGCATCACTGCTGCCGCCGGCAAGGCCGGCAGCGACCGGAATCCTTTTATCCAGATGAATATGTACTCCGCTCTTCACATTGTAGCGGTCTTTAATAAGCCTCGCTGCCTGAAAGGCCAGGTTCTTCTCATCAAGCGGTATATATCCGGCCTGGCTAGAGATGATAATGGAGTCACGCTTCAGCTCAGACAGCTCCAGACGATCCGCCAGATCGACCATTGTCATAATCATTTCAACCTCATGAAACCCGTCAGCACGCTTGCGAAGCACATCCAGCATCAAATTAATTTTAGCCGGCGCTTTTTCATACATTTTCAAGGCGTTCACCCACCCTCAGCTTTTCCCGTAAAAACAACTTAACATATTATATGAGAAACTTGTTATGAAGTCCATGATCAAAAGTAAAGCCTGTTGCGGCAAGCCAAAAAGAGGGCCCTGCCGTTCAGGCAGCTCCCCCTTTTACGGATCTGCTTAAAAAGACCGCAGATTATATATCCGACTTACGGGCAGCCTGCTCCGCAAGCTGGATAGCCCGCTTCACCATATTGCCGGCGTCCTTGGCCCGGATTCCGCCCCAGCCGTCCTTTTCCACCGTTTCGTAAAAGCCAAGCTCCTTGGCCAGCTCCGTCTTCAGTTCTTCTGACATCATACCCCGTCTTCTGCGGCTCATCGGTAAAAGTCCTCCCTTACAGTAGTGGATAAGAAGCATATTGCCCCTATAGTATGCTGCTGCAGGACGCTGCCCATTCCCTGATAACCGTACTTGCCTCCGGCAGGACATAATGTCCAAACAAAAACAGCCCCTTATAGGGACTGTTCTGTAAAGCGTTAAGCCTTAATATACACAACCTGCATTTGCCCGTCATCTTCATAAACAGTGATTTCCACTGATTCAGTGAGGATATCGGCATAGCTATAGGAGACACGCTTAAAGGTTTGCTGCTCCTGATCCAGTTTGACAATAAAAACAGAAGGGTACGTTTCTTCCAGGACACCGGTGCGTTCAACGGTCTTACGGCGGCCACCATTAGCCCGCAACGTAATCTTATGACCGACATGAGCTTCGAGACTGCGTTTAATTTCCAACAGCGCGTTATTAGCCATTGCCTGACGACCACCTCTTTCCTTGTCCCATTATACAACTTTTCACAAACATTGTCAAACCAAATAATTAATTATAGATGATGCTAAAATAGTTGTCAACGGAATTTTTTTGAGAGAGTAGATTGCTGTAATAGCTCTATTGTTAGCGGCAATCTTATTTTTAGATACGCATGTATTGGTTTGCCCCAAACACATAAAAAGAGAAGAAGGATAGCCCTAATGACTATCCTTCCCCTCTTATGTCCCGGTCATTCTCCGAAGTACTAAATGGCAGAAGGTGTTACCTTCAGTGTGGACAGGTTCTGCAGCAGCGGCATACCGATCCGGAAGCTTCCCCTGGTCTCTATGCCGCCAATCCCCTTGCTTCCGCTAATCGTATGGCCCAGCACATCCCCCAGGTTCACTGTCTCACGGACCGAGGTGAAGGCAGCCTTGGCTGCAATATACACTGGATCCAGGGCGTGGATCAGTATTCTTCCCGGGGAACTGGCAAAGTTGGCCCCCGACCCGAGAAGTGCCTCAAAGTGGGACTGGCATGCCCCGGCCACGATTGTCAGGGCGTCAAAGTTACGTTCATACTCACGCGCAGCCTGAATTGCCGCCACAAAGTTCTGTGAATTCTTGTAGCTGGCCAGGCTGTATAGGTCATAAGTATGGGGCTGCTTCAGCACGCCGTCATGGCCAGTGATGACCACAATATCCGGATGGACGCGCGGCAGCAGCCGGTAGAGCGTCTCTGCCATTTTGGATTCATGCACATGATGCCCTTCAGCAGGAATCCGCAGCTGTTCGTAGAGGCTCAGGCTTTTCCGCAGATAAAGCTGATCCCCGTCCAGGTGCAGCACCTTGCCCGGTACCTCAAAATAAGCCGTTTCCTTGGGCGCCTGGGGCCAGCCGGCAACAGCGCTCTCCCCGCTGCGCTTGCTCTGCTCCTGGCGGTCCCTCCGCAGCTTGGTCAAAGACTCGGTAGCTTTGATCTGAGCCTGCTGGCCGCGTTCTGTGATACGGGTGGGCGGCACCTGAATCAGGTCATCCAAGGGGGAATCCGCAAGCAGGCGAAATTCCGTGCCTTTGATGACGGCTGCATTCTGGACTATATTTTCTACCCGGAAGGTCACATCTCCGCCATATGATTTACGAACGACCAAATCTCCTAAATTCATCACAACACCACCTCTACCCCCATCGTATGGGCAAAGGCCCCGGTTGGTTCATAAACCGGCTTATTTTCGTGTATGAGACTTTATCGGTTTATTGTGCTATTTAACGCCGGCAGTCAGCAATACCGCGCTCAGCCGTGCATATTCAGCGATGCTCAGCGTCTCCCCGCGGCGCACAGGCTCAATGCCGGCTTCAGCCAGCAGCGCCTCAAGGCGTTCACGCCCTTCGCCGGGGAAGAAGCGGGCCTTCAGGTTATTGGCAATCGTCTTGCGCCGCTGCGTGAATGCAGCCTGCACCACCTCAAAAAAGTGCTTCTCATCCTCCACTTCAACCGGCGGCTGTTCCCGCACCTTCAGACGGATGACGGCGGATTCCACATTCGGCTGCGGAATAAATACCGTGCGCGGCACAATGCAGACCAGCTCAGGCTCGCTGTAGTATTGGACTGCTATGCTGAGGCTGCCGTATTCCTTGCCGCCCGGAGAAGCCGCCATACGTTCGGCAACCTCCTTCTGGATCATTACAACAATATTATCAAGCGGCAGCTTCTCTTCCAGCAGCTTCATGAGGATAGGTGTGGTCACATAGTAAGGCAGATTGGCTACAACACTTACCTTATCTACCGCGGCAAAATCCTCAGCGAACAGCTCCTGCAGATTCACCTTTAATACGTCGTCATTGCGTACTTTGACATGCGGGTAAGCCGCCAGCACGTCGCGGAGGATCGGGATCAGCCTGCGGTCAATTTCCACCGCCGTGACGGCGCCCGCCTCCAGCGCAAGCCGCTCCGTAAGCGCCCCGATGCCAGGCCCGATCTCCAGGGCTCCTGAAGAGGCGGTGAGTCCGGCTGCATCGACAATTTTATCCAGAATGTTCTGATCAATCAGAAAGTTCTGGCCCAGGCTTTTTTTAAACGAGAATCCGTACCGCTGAATAATTTCCTTCGTCCGTGTAGGGGACGAAATATGGTCATGTCCGCTCATATGGTGATGCCTCCCTGATCAATTTGCGTGAGTGCCGCCTGAAACTCCTCCCGGGTAATCCCAAACATCGCAAGCCGTTTATACAGCTGCTTGCCGTTACAGTAGCCGATGCCAAGTACATTGCCAAGCGCCATTCTCCGCTCTGCCGCTCTGGGGTGTACCAGCATCCCTGCAGACATAAGCTCGTCCAGCCCGATTAGCGCAGGTGCTCCCTCAAAGGAGGTGTGCACATTGGCCAGCGCATGGCGGATCGCCTCAGGCGAGGCATTTTCCACTCCAATATCGCCTTTGCGGGTTGCATCCTTCTCCGGAATAAAGGCATGCTTGCAGCCTGGCACCTTGGACGAGACAATCTTGCGTATGCGCTCACCGGCATGGTCGGGATCGGTTAGGATGATGACTCCTCTGCGTTCCATAGCCAGCGCAATTTTGGCAATCACCTTGCGGTCAACGGCGGAACCGCCCGTCTCTATTGTATCGGCCTCCACCGCCCGCTTGACGGCGACCGTATCACTTTTGCCTTCCACTACAATTAATTCTTTGATCATCGTGATGTGCTCCTTCCCTTACAACACAAAAAGAAGAGGATTCGCTCCCCTTCTTTTTGGCTAAAGAATGTATAAGTGATGAGCTAGCCCGTTCATAAAGTGCTACCCTCACTATATCGTATAAACCGCTAATTTGCAAAAACTGCCGCCTTAATTTAGTTCCGGCTTCACTGGTCCAATTACGTATACCGTCCGTGACTTCCGTCCGAAATTACGGGCATGGCTTAGTGAATCGTAGTAAACATCGATCTTGTTGCCTTTAATGGCACCGCCTGTATCCTCTGCACGGCGGAAACCCAATCCCTCAATGTACACCCACCAGCCGATAGGTATTACATCCGGATCAACAGCAATAGTACGGCCTTCAGTTACGCGTGTTCCGGAAGCCGTCTTTGTTCCGATGCCCGGCTCTTCAGAAGAATAAGCTGTCATCGACACATTTTTGATCATTTTTTTATACTGGAAATCTACGCCTGCCTTGTGCACGACGTTGGTTGCTGCCGCTACTTTTTTAGCAGAACTGGAGGTAGTTGTTGTTTTGGTTGGGGTTGCTGCAGCAACAACAGGTGTGGGAAGCTTCTTGGTACCAACGGCAATAATCTTGTCTTTGGTAACGGTCTGCACTTCCTTGCCGATCAAGGTCTTCGAGACCAGCTCACCATCCTGATAAATCTTCTGGTAATGCTGGATGATGGCGCCCGGCTTGCCTGCCTGTGCAACTCTTACATCTCCCTTATACAGGGAAGGATCTGCGGTTTTGATGACTTTGAAAGGCAAACTTACCGTCTGCTGTACCGTTTGCTTGGTAATACGGACAATCTTGACTTTCATGTCAGGTGTAACTGCGGTGTCTAGCGAAGGGAAAATCTTGTCGTCGCCATCCAGGCTGTAGCCCAGCTTAGCAATGGCATCCCCGAGTGAAGCCTCGGTGGTATACAGCGTCTTGGTTGCGCCGTCTGCAGTAAGCGTAAGCTTCTGAGCACGGGTAATGGTAACACGGTCTCCGTCCTGTATTTCATCGCTAAGACCTATGGATACTACGTCATGCGGCGTAAGCGTAATCTGCTCTTTGGCTAGCACGTCGCTGAGCAGCGCCTCACGCGTTTCGAGCGTCAGCACTTCTCCGTCTATTACTAAGTTAATTACTTTATTGCCTTGGCCGTGTACGTACAGCAGAATTAACAGCGCGATAACAATGGATACCGCACCTGCAAGTGAAAGTACGCGAGGATTCACCTGCTTGAGCCGTAATGCGAATGACCTGCTGGATGATTGCGAATCATGGGATACTTCTGGTTGGAATACGCCCATTCTCTCCATCCTCCTTACATAGCCCCGTCGTCCAAATAGTATATCAAAGTTGACTGAATCATATCTGACGAAACTAAGTTTGAGATTGCAACAGGATACGCCCGCATAGCTTAAGCGTTTCCTGCTCATGGATCGCCTGCCCGGCATAAGGACTCCCAGAACCTGTTATATAACAGTATGCTGGGGACAGCCGCATTATTCATAACAAAAAAAGCCCAAAAGAGTTCTTATAGAGGACTCTTTCGTGGCTTCTCCGGGTGTTAGAATACGCGGGAATGTGTATGCACGAGGTTTCCTCTCTTACTTGCGCTTACGGGGTTAGCTGTCGGGTTCGGGCATAAGAGAGACGCCCTATCTCAGGTCACCCGCTCACGGCGGTTGCCCTCAAATTCACCCCAAAGACCACGTGAAGAAATCAAATAAAGTCTGCGGCACTTCTTGTGTTGTACTCTATGTACGCCCATGCGGCAGTGCATTATTGGTTCCCCCGTTCTCCATACGGAGACTCAGCGAGACGATCCATGAATCAGTGACTGTCACAGTAACAACAGCTCACTGCACTGAAAAGATGATATCCTGTTTTGATGCATGTTGTAAAGGACGGTTCAACCACGTTTACGCAAAAAAATGATTAAAATATTGTAATATTCGCCCATTTAGAGTTTAAAAAGATTTAATATATCGGTTATACTTCTTTTTTCACCGCTTTTACTCCTGATTTCAGACAATACCAAATCGTACCAGTGCGTTCGTATACGTAATTTCCGCTAATTCCTGTAAATCAATCCCTTTTATTTCCGCCGCAGCTTCTGCAACTAATTTTACATAACTGCTCTCATTCCGCTTGCCTCTGAAGGGGTGCGGAGTCAGATAAGGGGAGTCTGTTTCGATCAGCAGACGGTCCAGCGGTGTCTTCGCCAGCACCTCTTTGGGCACCCTGGCATTCTTGAAGGTGACTGGTCCGCCGAAGCCCAGATGAAAGCCCAGATCGAGGCACATTTTTGCCGTTTCCCAGCTGCCGGAGAAGGAATGCATAACACCGCCCACCTCATTCGCCTTCTCTTCCCGCAAAATCCGCACTACATCCTCATGAGCATCACGGTTATGAATACAGATTGGCATGTTCAGCTCACGGGCCAGCCCGATCTGCTTGCGCAGCACCTCATGCTGTACCTCTTTCGGCGAAGTATCCCAGTAATAATCCAGACCGATTTCCCCGATGGCCACCACTTTGGGATGACTGCACAGCGAAGCAATCCACTCGAGATCCCCCTCCTTCATGTCGATCGCATCTACGGGATGCCATCCGACGGCTGCATAAATATAATCATAGGTCTCGGCCAGCTTCATGGTGGTCGGGATCGTCTCACGGTTAAAGCCGATATTAATCATCTTCGTTACTCCTGCTTCCCTTGCCCGGGAGATCACTTCCTCGCGGTCTTCGTCGAATTGCGGAGCATCGAGATGGGTGTGTGTGTCAAATAGTCGCATTATACAGCTTCCTTTCTGTCTTCATTTCTATGATGAATGCCAACTTTTTTTGTATTATTTTTCAAAAATCTCTGCGATTGAGGAAGGCAGCAGCGGAAGCGCCTTGTGCAGCTTGTCCTGCGGGAAATACAGATGATATCTGCCGCGGTGAATCCCGCTGATCGAGCGTACAATATCAGAGACCTCGGAAATTTCCCGCAGTTTGTCATGGCGGTCAAGCAGCAGAATCTGCTTGCTGTCAAAAGCATCGCCCGGACGGAATACATCATAGGGGAGATCTGTCGGAAAATCGATTTCCAGGTCATATTCAGCATTTAGTCCGGCACCGGCAAAGCTGCGGCGGATTTCGCCAATGGTCTCGGAATCGAGATTCTCTATCTCTACATATTTATACAGTTTACGGTGTATAAAACGGCAGCACAAGTCGCTCAGCAGCTCATCCTGTTCCAGTGTCCATTGCATAAAGGCTGTCTGAATCATGGCTTCATCCAGCAGAAGATACTGCTCTACAGTCACCTCGCCCCTGAACAGGTCCTTTAAAGGTTCAATCATGAACCCGAAGGCATATCCGTTCTGAAAAAGCTCCTTCGCCCTGCGGAAAATCTGGCGGAGTATAATCTCCGAGCTGCGGGTTACCGGGTGGAAATACACCTGCCAGTACATCTGGTAACGGGACATCAGATAATCCTCTATGGCGTGCATGCCTGATTCTTTAACGACTACCCTGCCATGATAAGGGCGCAGCATCCGGAGAATGCGGTCAATATCAATGGTTCCGTAGTTAACTCCGGTATAGTATGCATCGCGAAGCAGATAGTCCATCCGGTCGGCATCGAGCGGCCCTGATACCAGGTTGACCACAATTTCATGCTCATAGGTTTTGGAGATAACCGAGGCCACTTTCTGGGGAAAATCTTCAGCAACATCCTTTAGAATAGCTGTAATCTCCGTGTCCTCCAGAATAATCCGGCAAGTCCAGTCCTCATGATTCATTTCGAAGGCTTCCTCTATGGAATGGGAGAAAGGGCCGTGTCCCAGATCATGCAGCAGTGCTGCGCACAGGGTCAAGAGGCTCTCTTCCGGCATCCAGTCCTTATAACCGCTCCGTTCAAACTGGGAAATGATCCGCCGTGTAATTTCATACACCCCCAGCGAATGGGAGAACCGGCTGTGCTCTGCTCCGTGGAACGTGAGGTAGGAGGTGCCGAGCTGGCGGATACGCCGCAGGCGCTGAAACTCCCTGGTATTAATCAAACGCCAAATAATGGTTTCCTGTACATGGACATAATTATGGACCGGGTCCTTAAAAACCTTCTCCTCTGACAGCAGCTGATTCACAGGATCAACTCCTTCACCATAATTTTATTAGTATTTCATTGGTATTACGTCTATAATAATGAATAATGTCATAGTTTGTCGAATAATGGTATTTTGTATGTCCGCAAATCGACAACTCATTTTCATGCACTTTTCGGGAAAACCCGGATAACTGCAGGGGTTGCGAAAGCTTTCTTTTAAAAATTCCTTAAAATTCGCCTCAAAAAAGGTTGACTGTTTTGGGAATGGTTGGTATTATAAATATCATAAAACGGTGAACAATGTCGAATAATGACGTTTTTGAACTTTGAGAGGAGCAAGATTGCAATGATGAAATCAACAGGGATTGTAAGAAAAGTAGACGAGCTTGGACGGGTTGTTATTCCGATCGAATTGCGCCGTACTCTGGGCATTGGAGAAAAAGATGCGCTCGAAATTTACGTGGACGGTGAGCGGATCATGCTGAAAAAGTACGAGCCTGCCTGCATTTTCTGTGGCAACGCCGAGAATGTTACTTATTTCAAGGGAAAAATCGTTTGTCACGAATGCATTTCTGCTATTCCTACCCCTGTGACAAATTAAATCAAATCGGTTATAATAAGAACTAATCAAATTGTTAATTCTAACCTTTTTATATCTCCTTGGCCTCCCGTTTATGCGGGAGGTATTTTTTTGCATTTGTGACGGGGCTTCCCCTGTTATCCCCTTTATTTTAAGTTTTATTTTAAGGAAGAATGATTAAAGCTGGATAAACTTTTTCTTTCTTACCCTCCCAAACCCTCCCTGACAGGGAGGGCCCCAAAGGGCCCCGGCCCTCTGGACACCCGGAAGCTTGGCTGATTTGGCAGCAACGCGGACAAAAGAATTGTTCGGCGGAAGACCGGCCCTCTTTCGGGCAAGCCCTCAGGGCCTTGTCATGCGAGTGAATCCCTAATTGGATTGTCAACAGTAAATCAGACAACTTTTTTAAGGGCTTCTTGACGATACTGAACAGGCGTTAGGTAACCCAATGTGCCATGAATACGATGC
>NZ_JARXXP010000030.1 GCF_029893965.1 Paenibacillus sp. PastM-3 | reverse complement strand
TTCCACGCGTACCCATCCCGAACACGACCGTTAAGCCTTCCAGCGCCGATGGTACTTGGACCGAAGGGTCCTGGGAGAGTAGGACGCCGCCAAGCACACAAAGCCATTGTTGAGCAATCGACAATGGCTTTTTTGTTGCCTGATGGTATTACGGGGATAAAAGAGTTTAAAGCAGCGGGGAATGGACTGTTATTCTAAATTATGTGGATAGCCAGTGGAGAACCCTGCGGAAAAAGAAAACTTATACACATGTGGATAGCTGATTTTGAGATGGGCAATGTTTAAGAATTCTCCCCAGTTTATGTGGATATAGTGTTAACTTTTGTGGATACGGAAGTATATAATGTGCATGAAATTACAAAGGAGCGCAAAAACATGAACCAGATAGACAAGTTATTGTGGATAGAGGATTTTTTAGTACAGGCAAGTGATACGGATTTCCGTTTAAAAGCTAAATTGTCCTTTATACTTGATGTCATGCAGCGGGCTGCTGACTCGGCTGTGCATAATTTGGGGTTAAGTATGGATAAAATGCTGGAAGCGGGAATGGGCTGGATGGTCATTACGATGGATCTGGACATCAATCGTTTGCCTTTGCCGAATGAGGTGCTTACTGTACATACCTGGAGTAAAGGGAATAAAGGGGCGCTTTGGCAGCGGGACTATAGAATTTTTGACCAGAACAAGCTGGAGATCGCATCAGCACGCTCGATGTGGGCTCTAGTGGATATTGATAAAAGAAAAATCCTCCGTCCGTCGGCGTTGCCGGTCGCTGTAGAGCCTTATCTTGAGGATTCAGTAGGGCCTATACCGCAAAAGGTAGCTATACCGGCAGATGTTATTTTGCAGGAAGCTTACCGGTATCAGGTCAGATACAGCGGTCTGGATAACAATGGGCATCTGAATAACGCACGGTATGTGGATATCTGCTGTGATGCCCTGACACTTGAGGAGTGGAACGAACTGAAGCTTACCGGCCTGCAGATCACTTATGCACAGGAAGCCAAGTATGGTACAGATATAAGCATTTTACGTTCAGAATGGATAGAAGACGGAATTTACATACGCGGCCAGGATGCAGATCGGGTACTTTTTGAAGCTCATTTAAAGCTTGAGAAGTCAGCTTTATAACAACTACAATTTAATTACAGTGTTCTATCAAGGCAATTCTCGGTTATCCAGAGAGGTGCCTTTTTTATATCTTGATTATTCTTGATATGTCACAAATCCCCAACCGGCGTTCGTTATATAGCTGTAAAAGGAAAACGGAGGTGAATTTTTTGGAACATGGCAATCCCGGGTGTCAATTAGATCCAAATATGATTGAAGAAGCGATTAGTAAAGTACTTGCGGGTGAACGGCAGTTTTTTGCAACGCTGATAACAGCGTATGAACGGCAAATTTACAGATATTGTTATCAAGTGTCAAGGCGGCTCAGCATCCGATTCTGGACATCTCCTACAATGCTTTCCCTGAGGTGCCCAAGATGATTACGGTCAGACCCTATACGTGTACTTTAGATAATGAGCTGAATCTGTTGAAGGATGTTAACGGGGAGCGTGTAAAAACCTATTACAAAGAGCTTGAGACTACAATTGTGATTCCGTGAAGGATGATCATACTTTGGAATGAATAAATCCAGGTCCGTGTCTGCTGGGCAGACGCGGGCTTGTTTGTATTTATAGATTATTCCGTTCATGAATTTCCTGACGATTATTGCGGTCTTTTGAATAATGGTATAATGAGTTGTTGAAAGGGAAAGGAGAGAAATATGAAGACACTGGTGCTTGCAGAAAAGCCCTCCGTAGCGCGTGAGATTGCACGCGTAATGGGCTGCGGAAATAAACAAAAAAGCTATATTGAAGGTCCTAAATATGTCGTGACCTGGGCGCTCGGGCATTTAGTCGGCCTGGCGGAGCCGGAGGATTATAATAGTAAGTTTGCAAATTGGGCCTTGGAGGATCTGCCCATCCTGCCCGAGAAGGCGAAGCTGAAGGTGCTGCGTGAGACCAGCCAGCAGTATAAGGCGGTACAGCAGCTGATGAAGCGGCAGGATATTGAGGAGCTGATCGTGGCTACCGATGCTGCGCGTGAGGGGGAGCTTTTGGCGCGGTGGATTATGAATATGGCCGGCTGGAAAAAGCCGTTTAAGCGGCTCTGGATCTCCTCGCAGACGGATAAAGCGATCAAGGAAGGCTTCGCCTCCCTGCGTCCCGGGCGGGATTTCGACCGGCTCTATGAGTCGGCGCGCTGCCGTGCCGAGGCAGACTGGATGATCGGGCTGAATGTGACCCGGGCGCTGACCTGCAAGTTCGGTGCGCCGCTGTCGGCAGGCCGTGTACAGACGCCTTCGCTCGGTATGATCATGGACCGGGAAAATGAGATTACAAGCTTCCGTTCCCAGGAGTATGAGCTGCTTACCGCTGATTTTGGAAGCTTTCAGGCGGGGTGGCGTGCCCAGGGCGGAGACGGGCGGATTTTTGATAAGGAGAAGACGGCTGCACTTAAAGATAAGCTGACCGGACGATCGGGCCGGATATCCAAGGTTCAGAAAAGTGAAAAAAGCGAGCCGCATCCGCTGGCCTATGATCTTACAGAGCTGCAGCGGGATGCCAACCGCAAGTTTGGATTCTCAGCCAAGCAGACCTCAAGTGTGCTTCAAAAGCTATACGAGCAGCATAAGCTGGTCACTTATCCTCGTACAGACAGCCGTTATTTGACTTCTGATATGACGGGCACTTTAAAGGAACGTCTGGATAGTGTTGCTGTAGGGCCATATACTGCTCTGGCTCGTCCTTTGCTGCGCAAGCCGCTGCCGATCACCAAACGGATTGTGGATGACAGCAAGGTGAGCGATCACCATGCCATTATTCCAACGGAGCAGACGGTGCTGCTGAACCAGCTTAGTGCGGAGGAGCGGAAGCTCTATGATCTGATTGTGCGCCGGTTTATCAGTCTTTTCTATCCTCCGGCGCGTTATGATGCTGTAGCGGTGACGGTTAGTGTTGAATGCGAGAGCTTCCATGTCAAAGGCACGACAGTAAAGGATGCCGGATGGCGCGAGGTTTATGGCGGAGATATGAGTAGTGATGACGAAGAAGAGAACGCGACGGATGAACCAGCGGCCGGCAGTGTGAAGCTGCCGGAGCTGCGCGAGGGGGAAACCGTTAAGGTCCAGCGCTGTATTGTGCGACCGGGCCGGACACAGCCGCCCAAGCGTTATAATGAAGCATCGCTGCTGACCCAGATGGAGAAGCACGGGCTTGGTACGCCGGCGACCCGCGCCGACATTATCGAGAAGCTGGTCAGCTCCGATACGATCGAACGCCAAGGCAATCTGCTGCATCCGACAGGCAAAGGCAAGCAGCTGATCGGGCTGGTGTCAGCGGAGCTGCGCACGCCTGAGCTGACAGCACGCTGGGAAGGGGAGCTGGAGCGGATTGCCCGCGGCCAGGGCAAGCCCGAGCCGTTCCTGCAGGGCATCCGCAGCATGGCTCAGGAGCTGGTCTCCGGCGTCAAGAGCAGCGGAGCGGAATACAAGCCGCATAATGTCTCGGCCAGCCATTGTCCGGAATGCGGGACGAGAATGCTGGAGAAGAAGACGAAGCGCGGCAAGTTGCTGGTCTGTCCGGCTGACGATTGCGGTTATACCCGGGCAGGCGAGAAGCGGCTGTCGAACCGCCGCTGCCCGCAATGCCACAAGAAAATGGAGCTTAAAGAGGGCAAAGCCGGCCTGTATGTGCAGTGTCTCGGCTGCGGGATAACGGAGACGATGGATAAAGACCACAAGCATATCAACAAACGTGAGCAGCAGAAGCTTGTACAGCAATACAGCAAGCAGGAAAGTGCCGGCTCGAATCTTGGCGATCTGCTGAAAGCGGCCATGGAGGCCAAGGCGAAGGGTAAGTAACATAATGTGTTAATGATCTCTGTTAGGAGAAGTAATCTGCGGAAGACTATGTAAGTCTGGCAGGTATCGCTGCTCGGAATGGAGCAAGACTGCGGAGCCTCTCCGCAGTCTTGTTTTGATTCGGAGGATCATACCGGCCATAGCTGCGGGATGATCCTGTTATTTTTACTTACGTGATAGCAGAAAAGTTTGCATAATGTTAATGTTACATCTATGTAGAAATATGTTGTACTGTAAGAACGGAGATTAACTTATAAGACTGGTAGCGGGAGAGAAGGCTAAAGCAGGCTTCCTGCACAGGAATGGAGCGGATAACAGAAATGGCACTGGTGGAAGGGCAACAGAAGCAGGTACAAGTGGCACAATCTCCGGGCGGGAGGGGAAGCAGCCGGATTTTCTTTTTGGTAATCGTCTTCATGTTCTGGTTTTCCTCTTATATTTATGTGCCTGTACTCTCACCGTATGTGGAGCACCTGGGGGCATCCTATGTTATGGTCGGTGCAGTGCTTGGCGTATACGGGCTGATGCAGATTCTGTTCCGGCTGCCGATCGGCATCGGGTCGGACTATCTGAACCGGCGGCGGCCGTTCATTTATCTGGGGCTGATCGCGAGCGGAGCAAGCTGCCTGATTTTTATGGCCGGTGCAGATCCGGTATGGGCTTTGGTGGCACGCGCGGTTTCGGGGATTGCGGCATCCGCATGGGTCGTATACTCGGTGATGTTCGCAGGATATTTTCCTAAAGAGGAAGCCGGAAAAGCGATGGGCATGCTGCAGTTCACTACGGTCATTGCCCAGCTGTCGAGCATGATGATCAGCGGTTATATGGTGGAGCATTGGGGCTGGAATATGCCCTTCATCATCGGCAGCATTGTAGCGGTGCTCGCTATGCTGCTCGTCCTGCGCTTGCCGGAGCAGCGGCAGGAGAAACGCGAAGGCGGAATCCGGCTGAAGGATCTTGCAGGCGTAATGAAGGAGCCGCTGCTGGTCAAAGTCTCTCTATTATCAGTGCTGGCGCATTGTGTACTGTTTATTACGATGTTCGGCTATACGCCGAATCAGGCGCTGGACATCGGGGCAAGCAAGGAGAGCCTGGGCTGGCTGACACTGGCCTTTATGGTGCCGCATGCTGCAGCTACGCTATACGGATCACGGCTGTTCGGCAGGCTGCTGGGTGACAGGGGGACGTTGATGCTGGGTTTTGCGGGAAGCGCTGTTTTCACGTTAATGATTCCGTCCATGCCGACGCTGGCCGCGCTCTGTGCGACCCAGGTGGGGAACGGGTTTATGCAAGGGCTGATTTTTCCGCTGCTGCTGGGTAAATCCGTCTCGGATGTGGCGCCGTTTAAACGGGCGACTGCAATGGGCTTTTATCAGGCTGTCTATGCGGTAGGGATGTCGGGCGGCCCGTTTGTAGCGGGCTGGATGAGTGCTGCTTACGGGCTGAGAGGCGGCTTTTGGCTGGGCGGCATTGCTGCTGCGCTGGCTGCGGTATTGTCGTGGGTATGGCTCCGGGAGTCCGGTGCTTCTGCCAAAAAGCTTAACAAAGCAGGTTAGCACCTTGGCAGCTTATGTGAGGTTATTGGTTTTTTGCAGCAAGGGGAATATAATAGAAGATAGGGCAGGATGCAAGGAGGAGGGGCCGGAACGATGGTCAAAGGGGTACTGGTGTGGTTTGTGCTGATTAATCTTATCGCCTACGTGGTGATGTCTGAGGACAAGAACAAAGCCCGGGCAAGACGGGACCGTGTGCCGGAGAAGACGCTGTTTCTGCTGGCGTTCATGGGCGGCGCGCTGGGCATCCTCATTGCCATGTACCGCAAACGGCATAAAACCAGGCATACATCCTTCCGGATCGGCATTCCGCTGCTGCTGCTGCTTAATATTTTGCTGTACGGGTATTTTTTAAGATAGCGGTTTGTACTTGGACTGCTGGTTAATCAAAATGAAAAAGAGGTGGCGTACATGTTATTCTCTAAAATTTTGCTCGCCTATGACGGTTCCAAAGCTTCCAATCAAGCGCTTGAGCGGGCGATCGAACTGGCTAAGGTAACTCCCGGATCTTCCATTTACGTCGTACACGCATTCGAATTCCCCCGGTTCTTCATTGGGGAAGCTCTCGCGCCTCTGCCGGCTTCAGTGAACAAGGATTATTATGATTTGGCGGTGCAGACTACCGATGAGGTCAGAGGACGTCTGGAAGCCGAAGGCCTGAATGCGACGGTTGAGCTGCTGCAGGGTTCCCCGGCTGAAGTGATTCTGAATTATGCCAAGGAGCAGGGAATGGACGTTATTGTAATTGGCAGCCGCGGACTCGGCGGAATACGCGAATTTGTCCTGGGCAGTGTCAGCCACAATGTGGTGCAGAGCGCACGGATTCCGGTGCTGGTTGTAAAATAATAGATGAATAAAGGGCGGGGCATTTCGGTGTCCATCCCTTTTTTTGTAGCCAAAAGCGAACAATTTCATGTGTCAATATATTAATGTTCGTGTTTAAGTTGACATGGAGTGTAGGGCATTGTTAAACTGAACCTATGAAGAGCTCGTATAAAACCGGGAATAGGGCCCGGAAGTTTCTACCCGGTAACCGTAAATTGCCGGACTACGAGGAAATAGGATGACTGGGACAGCCCTCAGCAGCACTGCTCCGTACCGGAGCGGCCGGCTTTTGCGGCTGAGCTGTTCGTAATGCCTCCGTGCCGGAGGCGTCTTCCCCTGCTTCCTCCAGTAGTCTGGGTCCACCCGCAGCAGCATGCGTCTGGAATCCGGGCTTTTTTTTTCGGAATTATGGAAAATGGGTCTGAAATAGGACAAACTTAGAGTGCATACGACACAAGAGCTTCTATATCGAGCGGAGGGGAAGGTTGAAAGATGTCAGTGCAGGTTGGAGTGATTATGGGCAGCAAGTCAGACTGGGAGACGATGGAGCATGCCTGTGCCGTGCTTGAGGAGCTTAACGTACCGTATGAGAAAAAGGTAGTCTCTGCGCACCGTACACCGGATCTCATGTTCCGTTATGCGGAAGAGGCGGCAGGCCGCGGACTGAAGGTCATAATTGCCGGAGCAGGCGGAGCAGCGCATCTGCCGGGGATGGTGGCTGCGAAGACGATCCTGCCTGTAATCGGCGTGCCGGTGCAGACCAAAGCGCTGAACGGGCTGGATTCGCTGCTGTCGATCGTGCAGATGCCGGGCGGCATCCCGGTGGCAACGGTAGCGATCGGCCGGGCCGGCGCAACCAATGCGGGACTGCTGGCGGCTCAGATCATCGGTGCGTTTGACCCTGAGGTACAGGGCCGGGTGCAGGCGCGGCGCGAAAGAATCGAGCGCGAAGTGCTGGAAAGCAGCGAGAGCTTATGAGGCAGGAGGAGCTGAAGGCTGCGGAGCAGATGCGCGGAGCACAGGTTCTAGACGGTGAGGACAAGAGCCTGGGGGCGCCCCGCACGCTGCTGCCGGGGCAGACGACGATCGGCGTGCTTGGCGGCGGCCAGCTCGGCCGGATGATGGCCCTCGACGGCATCGCCATGGGCTACCGCTTCGTGGCGCTGGACCCGGCGGCCGATGCGCCGTGCGGGCAGGTCACGCCGCAGATCACCGCGGCGTACAATGACCAGGGCGCGGCGCGGGAGCTGGCGCAGCGCGCGGACGTGATCACGTACGAGTTCGAGAATGTCGATGCCGGCGTAGCCGCCTTGCTGACAGAGGAATCGTACGTGCCGCAGGGCAGCGCGCTGCTGTATACGACGCAGCACCGGCTGCGCGAGAAGGCGGCGATCGAGGCGGCGGGCGTGCCCGTCGCCCCGTACCGCAAGGTCGGCAGCCTGGCGGAGCTTACCGCCGCGGCTGCCGAGCTGGGCCTGCCCTGTGTGCTGAAGACAGCCACAGGGGGATATGACGGCAAAGGACAAGCCGTCATCCGCCAGCAGGTGGAGCTGGAAGCCGCGTTCCGGCAGGTGGCACCTGGTGCTGCTGAAGGAGCTGAAGTACCGGAGCTGGTGCTGGAGAAATTCGTGAAATTCCAGTGTGAAATTTCCGTCATTGCCGCACGCAGCGCCTCCGGGGAAGTGAAGAGCTTTCCCCCGGCGGAGAACATACATGTAAACAATATCCTGCATCTGTCCATTGTGCCCGCCCGTGTCGCTGAGGAGATCCGGCAGCGCGCCTGTGAGCTTGCCGAGCGGCTGGTTACAGGACTGGATGCCGTCGGACTGCTGGCTGTGGAGATGTTCGTTACGGAGGACGGAGATTTATTCGTCAACGAGCTGGCGCCGCGGCCGCATAACTCAGGGCACTATACAATGGATGCCTGCGCGACTTCACAGTTTGAACAGCATATCCGCGCAATCTGTAATCTCCCTCTGGGAGACACCACACTGCTGACACCGGTGGTTATGGTGAATGTGCTGGGAGAGCATCTGGACGGGTTGATCGGACGGACGGGACAGGCTGATGAAGCAGCAGGCAAGCTGGGGGTTGCCCCCAAGCTTCACATATACGGCAAAACCGAGAGCAAAACCGGCCGCAAGATGGGCCATGTCAACCTGCTCTGCAAGGATACCGGCGACGGGCTGTCCTGGGTAGAGCAAACTAACCTTTGGAGGAACTGAAAGCTATGATCGAACGTTACAGCAGACCTGAGATGCGGGCCATTTGGACCGAAGAAAATAAATTCAACGCCTGGCTCGAAGTAGAACTGTGTGCTTGTGAAGCTTGGGCCGAGCTGGGAGTCATTCCGCAGGAAGATGCCGCCAAGCTGCGCAAGGATGCGAAATTCGATATTGACCGGATCAATGAAATTGAGCTCGAAACCCGTCATGACGTTATTGCCTTTACCCGTGCCGTATCCGAGAGCCTGGGCGCAGAACGCAAATGGGTGCACTACGGGCTGACTTCCACAGACGTTGTAGATACAGCGCTCGGTTACCTGCTTCGTCAGGCGAACGAAATTCTGGAAAAGGACATCATCAACTTCATCGAGATTCTTAAAGATAAAGCAATTGCTTATAAAGACACCCCGATGATGGGCCGCACGCACGGCGTACATGCCGAGCCTACAACCTTTGGCCTCAAGATGGCGCTGTGGTACGAGGAAATGAAACGTAACCTGGAGCGCTTCCGTCATGCGGCTAATGGCGTTCAGTTCGGCAAAATCTCCGGCGCAGTCGGCACCTATGCCAACATTGACCCGTTCGTGGAGGAATTCGTCTGCAAAAAGCTGGGTACCAGCCCTGCACCAATCTCGACCCAGACCCTGCAACGTGACCGCCACGCGGAATACATGGCTGCACTGGCACTGGTAGCCACATCGCTGGACAAGTTCGCTACTGAAATCCGTGCACTGCAAAAGAGCGAAATCCGCGAGGTGGAGGAGGCTTTTGCCAAAGGCCAAAAGGGTTCTTCTGCCATGCCGCACAAACGCAACCCGATCGGCTGCGAAAATATCTCCGGCCTGTCCCGCGTGATCCGCGGTCACATGGTTACAGCTTACGAGAACGTGCCGCTCTGGCATGAACGCGATATCTCGCACTCGTCGGTAGAACGGATCATCCTGCCGGATGCGACCATGCTGCTCAACTACATGCTGAACCGCTTCGGCAACATTGTGAAGAACCTGACCGTGTTCCCGGAAAATATGAAACGCAACATGAACCGCACCTTCGGTGTTCCGTTCTCCGGCCGTATCCTGACCAAGCTGATCGACAAGGGCTTCAGCCGCGAGCAGGCTTACGACACCGTGCAGCCGCGCGCAATGCAGGCCTGGGAAGAGCAGACCCAGTTCCGTGATATCGTCGAAGCTACTCCTGAGATCACTGCCGTGCTCAGCCCGGAAGAGATCGAGGATGCCTTCAACCCTTCCTGGCACCTGAAGCATGTGGACACGATTTTCCGTAAGCTGGAGCTGATTTAACAGATTTGGGAAGTTTTGATTTTTAAGAAAGATCATTCGGTTGAGGGAGGAAAGGTCATGACACACCCTGCCGTATCCACGGCTGTGGAGCTCGTAAATGCACCGCTGCTCTATAAAGGAAAGGTCCGCGAATTGTACGATTTGGGGGAACAGGTACTGATCGTTGTTACGGACCGGATCTCCGCGTTTGATTATGTGCTCGATCCGGCTGTGCCGGACAAAGGCAATGTGCTGAACCGGCTAAGCGCCTTCTGGTTCGGGCTGACGAAGAACCTGATCGAAAACCACGTCGTCCACATTGATGTCGATCAGCTTGGCGGCATTGTAAAGGACCGGGAAGCTCTTAAAAACCGCATCATGGTCGTGCGCAAAGCCGAGAGAATCGATATTGAATGTGTCGTTCGCGGCTGCATTACCGGCGGAGGCTGGCGGCAGTATCAGGAGACCGGCAAGGTCAACGGTATCGAGCTTCCGCAGGGCCTGCGCAAAAACGCTGTCCTGGCCCAGCCGATCTTCACGCCGGCAGCGAAGAATGATGTCGGTCACGATGAAGACATTCCGTTCGAGCAGATGCAGGAGACTATCGGCGCCGAGCTGGCGCTGGAGCTGAAGGAGAAAAGCCTGAAGCTGTTCGCTTTTGCCAGAGCGTATTGTGAGGAACGCGGGATCATTCTCGCAGACTGCAAGTTCGAGTTCGGGCTGCTGGACGGCAAGGTGATTCTGATCGATGAGATTTTTACACCGGATGCCTCCCGCTTCTGGGCTAAAGATAAATATGCGCTTGATATCGAGATTGACAGCATGGACAAGGAGCCGGTCCGGACTTATCTTTCCGCATCCTCCTGGGACAAGAACAGCACGCCTGATCCGCTGCCGCAGGAAGTGGTAGAGGAGACCAGCCGCCGCTACCGGGATATCTATCACCGGCTTACCGGCAAGGATTTGTAGGCGGAACCCGGCCCGATGTGTGGCAAGAGCACGTAATTACAGCACATTTAATACTTAAATCTGTCCCTCGGAGTTTTTCTTAATCAAATTAAGTGGAAATTCGCCACCTAATTCCCGATCAAACAGCGATAAAAGAAAACTAGGTGGATAAACGCCGCTTATTATTACTGTTTTCGCCCTTATTGGAGTATATGGCCCCAAATAAGTGGTGATTTTCCACCTAAAGGGTTGAGATGTTGAGGATGGGCGAAATTAGGTGGCGAAAATCCAACTAAATGTGTGAGCCGAGTACTCTAGTTACCGGTGCAAAGAATGTAGTTAAAGCTGCATTCACAGTTAGCGTTATAGTCAACCGCAAGCCCAGGTAAGTCTCTCTCTTTTGTGATCAAAGGATAATCAGCTCATTAAAATTTAGGAGGAACTACAAGCGTATGTTAAAAGCGACAGTCTATGTCACCATCAAGAAAAGCGTGCTCGATCCCCAAGGTGTTGCTGTGCAGGGAGCTCTTCATTCGGTAGGTTTTCAGGAAGTTGAAAGTTTGCGTATCGGCAAATATATGGAGCTGACTCTTGACACGGACAACCGCGCTGAAGCGGAAGGACGCCTCAAGGAAATGTGTGAGAAGCTGCTGGCCAACACGGTGATCGAGGATTACCGCTACGAATTGGAGGACTAAAAGTCATGAAATTTGCTGTACTTGTCTTTCCGGGCTCCAATTGTGACATTGACTGCTATAAGGCTGTAGAAGAAAGTCTCGGTGAACCGGTCGATTATGTGTGGCATACGGCAACCGACCTGTCGGCGTATGACTGCATTCTCGTGCCGGGGGGCTTCTCTTATGGTGACTATCTGCGCTGCGGCGCGATTTCCCGGTTCGCTCCGGTAATGGCTGAAGTAGCCAAAGCGGCGGAGCAGGGCAAATTCGTGCTCGGCATCTGCAACGGATTCCAGATTCTGACCGAAGCGGGCCTTCTGCCGGGGGCGCTGCGCCGCAACATGTCGATGAAGTTCCGCTGTCACGATACGGTGCTTAAGGTGGTTAATAACACAACCCCGTTTACTGTTGATTATGCGAAGGATGAAGAAATCGTCATTCCGATCGCACATGGCGAAGGCAATTATTACTGTGATGAAGAGACGCTTGCATCTTTGCAGGCGAACAATCAGATCGTGTTCACATACAGCGATAACCCGAACGGCTCGGTAGCCGATATTGCGGGGATCAGCAACGTGGCAGGCAATGTGGTAGGCATGATGCCTCACCCGGAACGTGCAGCTAATAGCCTGCTCGGCTCGGAAGACGGCAAACGGATGTTTACATCCATTCTCAAGACATGGAGGGATCGTTATGACGCAGCAAGTATCCGCTAAGGAGCCGACCGCAGAGCAGATTGCAGAGCAGAAAATCTACAGCCAGTTCGGTGTGTCGGACAGTGAATATGAGCTGATCACCTCTTTTATGGGCCGCAAGCCTAACTATACCGAAATCGGTGTATTCAGCGTAATGTGGTCTGAGCATTGCGCCTACAAGAACTCCAAGCCGCTGCTTGGACGTTTCCCGACAAGCGGACCGCGTGTCCTCATGGGACCGGGCGAAGGCGCGGGGATCGTAGACATCGGTGACAACCAGGCCGTTGTATTCAAAATCGAAAGCCACAACCACCCGTCGGCTGTTGAGCCATATCAGGGCGCGGCGACCGGGGTGGGCGGGATTATCCGCGATATTTTCTCCATGGGTGCAAGACCGGTTGCGCTGCTTAACTCCCTGCGTTTCGGGAAGCTTGAGAGCGACCGGGTAAAATACCTGTTCGAGCATGTCGTGTCCGGGATCGCAGGCTACGGTAACTGTATCGGGATTCCGACTGTCGGCGGCGAAATTATGTTCGACAACAGCTATGACGGCAACCCGTTGGTCAACGCGATGTGTGTCGGACTGATTGATCATGATAAAATCCAGCGCGGTGTCGCCAAAGGTGTAGGCAATCCCGTGTTCTATGTAGGCCCTCCTACAGGCCGTGACGGTATTCACGGGGCAACCTTTGCCTCCGTTGAGCTGAGCGAGGAATCCGAAGCCAAGAAAACAGCGGTACAGGTCGGCGATCCATTCATGGAAAAGCTGGTTATGGAATCATGCCTTGAGCTTATCGACAGCGGCATCGTACTCGGTATTCAGGACATGGGCGCAGCAGGCCTTACCTGTTCCAGTGCCGAGATGGCCAGCAAAGCGGGCAACGGCCTGGAGCTGTATCTGGATCAGGTGCCGCAGCGTGAAGAGGGCATGACGCCTTATGAAATGATGCTGTCCGAATCCCAGGAGCGGATGCTGTTCGTGGTTGAGCCTAAGGATGAGGCGCAGGCGCAGGAGATTTTTGACCGCTGGGGCGTGATCTGCCGTAAAGTGGGCAAGGTAACGGATGACGGCCGCCTGAAGCTGTTCCATCACGGTGAGGTTGTCGGCGACATGCCGGTAACAGCGCTTGTGGACGAGTGTCCAATCTATAAGAAGCCTTCGACAGTTCCGGCTTACTATGAAGAGAATGCAAATGTAGATACTTTGCGTTATAAAGAGGTTACCGATCTCGGCGGCGCTCTGCGTACGGTATTAGGTTCGCCAACAGTAGCGAGCAAAGCCTGGGTATATAACCAGTATGATTATATGGTTCGCACCAGCACTGCAGTCCGTCCGGGCTCCGATGCGGCAGTGGTTACCATTCAAGGTACACGCAAAGGTCTGGCCATGACTACAGACTGCAACGGGCGTTATGTCTATCTCGACCCTGAAGTGGGCGGACGCATCGCGGTAAGTGAAGCAGCCCGCAACATTGTCTGCTCCGGCGCGAAGCCGCTGGCCATTACGGACAACCTGAACTTTGGCAGTCCGGAGAAGCCGGAGATTTTCTGGCAGATGGAACGTGCGGTTGACGGTATGGCTGAAGCCTGCCGTGTGCTGGATACGCCGGTTATCGGCGGTAACGTCAGCTTGTACAACGAAAATGCTGCCGGCGCCATCTACCCGACCCCGGTTGTTGGTATGGTGGGTCTGGTTGAAGATACCGATCATATTACAACTCAAGCCTTCAAGCAGGAAGGTGATGCGATTCTGCTGCTCGGGGTAACCAAAGCTGAGCTTGGCGGCAGTGAGTTCCAATATGCTGTTCATGGTCTGACTGAAGGCCGTCCGCCGGCGCTTGATCTGGCTACAGAGCAAAAATTGCTGGATGCTGTACTGTCCGCGATCCGTGGCGGCCTGGTCCGCTCGGCGCATGACCTGTCTGAAGGCGGATTGGCTGCTGCACTGGCTGAGAGCTGTATCAGCGGCGGAATCGGTGCGAACGTTGAGCTGTCGGCTGGCGGACTGCGCCAGGATGTGGCACTGTTCAGCGAAACCCAGTCCCGTATTGTGCTGACCTCGGCACCTGACCGCGCAGAAGAGCTCAAAGCAGCGGTTGCCGCTTACGGCGTACCGGTTGAAATCATCGGAACGGTCGGCGGTGACAGATTGCGCGTGTCCCTCGACGGTGCATCTGCACTGGATGAGGCCGTATCCGAACTTAAATCCGTGTGGGAGGATGCTATTCCATGTCTTATGAAATAAAGACCGGGAACAAGCAGGAGACCCCCATCCTGTGGACCGGCGACTTTTACAATGAAGGAACGGGCTCGGGAGATATTTTTGATACGTTAAAAGAAGAATGCGGCGTCTTCGGGGTCTTTGGACACCCAGAGGCCGCCTCCATGTCCTATTACGGGCTGCATGCTCTGCAGCACCGGGGGGAAGAGAGCGCGGGCATCTGCGTAGCCGACGGCCGTGATTTCAACTACCACCGCGGCATGGGCCTTGTCAAAGAAGTCTTTGACAAGGACAAAATCGCCTCGCTGGTCGGCGACATGTCCATCGGACATGTGCGCTACTCGACCAGCGGGGACAGCCGGCTGACGAATGCGCAGCCGCTGGTCTTCAAGTACCGTGACGGGGACCTGGCGATTGCCACCAACGGCAACATCGTTAACGAGCCGCTGATCCGCAAGACGCTTGAGATGAGCGGGTCGATCTTCCAGACGACCAGCGACACCGAGGTGCTGGCGCATCTGATTGCGCGTTCGCCGAAGGATTTTGTCGAGGCCGCCAAGGATGCGCTGCGCCAGCTGGTCGGCGGCTTCGCCTTCCTGCTGATGACTAACGACAAGCTGATCGTCGCCTCTGACCCGCACGGGCTGCGCCCGCTGGTGATGGGCCGGGTCGGCGAAGCGTATGTCTTCGCTTCCGAGTCCTGTGCCCTTGAGGTCATCGGAGCCACTCTGGTCCGTGACATCGAGCCGGGCGAGCTGCTGGTGCTGGACAAGAACGGCTTCCTGGAAGACAGATTCACTGAACCGAAACGCAAAGCGCTGTGCGCGATGGAATATATTTATTTTGCCCGCCCGGACAGCGACCTTAACGGCTCCAACCTGCATTCCGCCCGCAAGCGGATGGGCAGCCGGATGGCGCTGGAGTCCTTCGTCGATGCCGACATCGTCACCGGCGTACCGGATTCCAGTATCTCGGCAGCCATCGGCTATGCCGAGCAGACCGGCATCCCGTATGAGCTTGGGCTGATCAAGAACAAGTACACCGGCCGGACGTTCATCCAGCCGAGCCAGGAGCTGCGCGAGCAGGGCGTGAAGATGAAGCTTAGCGCTGTGCGCCGCGTTGTCGAAGGCCAGCGCGTCGTCATGATCGACGACTCGATCGTGCGCGGCACGACCTCGCGCCGGATCGTCAATCTGCTGCGCGAGGCCGGAGCGCTTGAGGTGCATGTGCGGATTACTTCGCCGCCGTTCAAAAACCCGTGCTTCTACGGGATTGATACCCCGGACCGCCGCGAGCTGATCGCGTCGTACAAGACCATTCAGGAAATGTGCGAGGAGATTAACGCCGATTCCCTGGCGTTCCTGTCGCCGGAAGGACTGATCCAGTCCATCGGCGGCTACAGCAGCAATGAGTACAAGGGAGGCCTGTGCCTCTCCTGCTTCGATAATGATTACCCGACGCAGGTTGATTTCGGCGGGGAGGAGAAGGATGGGTGCTCTTGCTAGTGGTGTCCATCCCCCTATGTCCCCCTTACAAAGGGGGATTCCGGAGGGCTCGGCCCTCCGGCCACCCGAAAGCTCGGCGGTAGGAGTTTGCTCTAAACTTGCTAAGATGGCGTGGGTGCGGGTGCCCGCTTTGTCCTGCGGACACGCTCTACGGCGCTGCGCGCCCTGGCGGCCTGCGGCCCCGCCGGGCCATTGGCTCGTAACCCTGGCTGTTTGCTTCGCAAAAGCGAGGGTTTACACGCTCAGGTGAGCGCGGCTTCGCTCCGCGCCCCGAGGCTCACGCCCCCGGCTGTTTGCTAACGCAAAAGCGGGTTGGCTCTCGCCTTAGGGAGCGTGCGGCTTCGCACCGCGCCCGCAAGAGCCCAGGCTCGTGACCCTGACTGTTTGCTTCGCAAAAGCGAGGGTTCACTTGCCAAATAGACGCCCGCGCAGCGCAGGGCGTCGGCCTTCTGTCCCTGTGCAAGGCGCAAACTTCGGCTTGCGGCCGGGTTTACCCGGGTGGTCTGAGTCATGGAGGGGAAGTTTGGAACTGTAGGAGCGATAGCGTTCGCCTGAAAGCTTTCCGCAGGAAAGCTCGCATCGGAAGCATAAGCTATATTTGGATTTCTACCGCGGCCAGCGGTTCAAATGAGGAAATCCAAATATAACAGCGACCGGAAGTCCAAACATTCCCCGTAATGACGACTATGACCACACGCCTGAACCAGGCCGCCCCGAACCAGCGCTCTAAACTAATTAAAATGAGGTGTCCAAAAGTGTCGGAAGCTTATAAAAACGCCGGAGTGGATATTGCGGCTGGCAATGAAGCGGTAGAACGCATGAAGAAGCATGTGAAGCGCACATACCGTCCAGAGGTCATGACTGAGCTCGGCGGATTCGGCGCACTGTTCGGTCTCAACAAAGATAAATACGACGAGCCTGTACTTGTATCGGGTACGGATGGCGTAGGCACGAAGCTCAAGCTCGCCTTCGCGGCGGACCGCCACGACACAATTGGCATTGACGCTGTAGCGATGTGTGTCAACGACATCGTGGTGCAGGGCGCTGAGCCGCTGTTCTTTCTGGACTATCTGGCCTGCGACAAAGTAGTGCCTGAGAAGATTGAAGCCATTGTGGCCGGAATCGCCGAAGGCTGCCACCAGGCAGGCTGCGCGCTGATCGGCGGGGAAACGGCTGAAATGCCGGGTATGTACGCTGCCGGCGAATACGATATTGCCGGTTTCACAGTGGGCGTAGCGGATAAGGCCAAGCTGGTTACCGGTGCAGACATTGCTCCTGGAGATGCTGTAATCGGTCTTGCCTCCAGCGGTATTCACAGCAACGGCTTCTCGCTGGTGCGCAAGCTTTTGCTGGAGCAGGCCGGTTATGAGCTGAATGATGTCGTTCCTGAACTGGGCGCTCCGCTTGTGGACGTGCTGCTCGCACCGACCAAAATCTACGTAAAACCGCTGCTGGCCCTGCTGGAGCAGCTGACCGTTAAGGGCATGGCGCATATTACCGGCGGAGGCTTTATCGAGAATATTCCGCGGATGCTGCCGGATAATGTGAATGTAGAGATTAACTACGGCTCCTGGCCGATCCAGCCGGTCTTCGGCCTGATGCAGGAGAAGGGCAGTGTAACAAACCGTGATATGTTCACCACCTTTAACATGGGGATCGGTCTGGTGCTGGTAGTGCCTGCTGCAGACAGTGAGCGTGCGCTCGAGCTGCTGAAAGCAAGCGGAGAAGAGGCTTATCTGATCGGAACGGTGAACGAAGGGGAGCGCATCGTTACCTTTACGGGAGCTGAGGTCTGATGAGCAGCAGCCGGATCGCTGTATTTGCCTCCGGGCAGGGCAGCAATTTTGCCGCACTTATTGAAGCGCAGAGAGCCGGGCAGCTTGGTGAGGGAAGCATTGAGCTGCTGGTCTCTGACCGGCCGGAAGCGCCTGTAGCACAGCGGGCAGAGGCTGCGGGTATACCCGCCCTCCTGCTGCGGCCGAAGGAGTTCGCCAGCCGCGAGCTGTATGAGGCGGAGATTGTGGCCGAGCTGAAGCGCCGGGACATCGGATTGATTGTACTCGCCGGTTACATGCGGCTGATCAGTCCGGCGCTGCTGGAGGCTTTTGCGGGAAGGATTATCAACATCCATCCTTCGCTGCTGCCTGCTTTTGCCGGGAAGGATGCGATCGGACAGGCGCTGGATTACGGCGTGAAGCTGACCGGGGTAACGGTTCACTTCGTCGATGGCGGGATGGATACCGGGCCGGTCATTGCCCAGCGCAGCGTTACGGTGGAAACAGGGGACACGGCTGAGTCACTTGCACAGCGGATCCACCAGATTGAATATGAGCTGTATCCGGAGGTTGTCCGTGCTTTTGCAGCCGGAAAAGTTGAGCTGAACGGCAGACATGTTGTTGTCCGCGAGTAGCCTAACCGTCAGTTAGACGGCCGAGAGTTCTTACTTGTATTGCCCTGCTGACCCGCTGGCATCATTCAACATAAGCTCCGATTGTGGGGGCAGTCTTTTATATCGACAGTTTGTGCAGAATTTGCGGATTCTGATATTTCTCGGGAAATATTGCACAAAGGTAAGAGGGTGTCGATTTGCGGCTGTACCGCCGGTTTACTTGACGAATGCAGTCCGCTTAAAGTGACAGGGTTCACGGGGAGGCCTGGTTGTATTTTATACAATGGATTCCTTGCTGAACCACCCGAAAGCCGGTTCTATTGTATTCCGTACAATTGATTTTAAGAAAATGAGGCCAAAGCAGCAAAAAGCTGAGAATCTGCTGCACAAAATGCAACAGATTCAGTTTTCAGACGGATATACCTTTCATCTGTTGTACAAAGTACAATAGATTCTCTTTTACCTAGATTGCGGCAATTCCTAGCGAAGCTTCGCCGTAGCTATTAAGTTAACAACACTAATCTTGCATCATCCGGAGGAGGACTATTCAAGTGAGTATCAAAAGAGCGCTGGTCAGCGTATCGGACAAACAGGGCATCGTGGATTTTTGCCGCGAGTTGTCTGCATTGGGCGTAGAAATTATCTCCACAGGCGGCACTAGCACACTTTTGGCGAAAGAAGGCGTACCGGTTATCGGCATCTCCGATGTGACGGGCTTCCCGGAAATTATGGACGGACGGGTCAAAACCCTGCATCCGGCTGTACACAGCGGCCTGCTGGCCGTTCGTGACAACGAGGAGCATACGCGTCAGATGACGGAGCTGGGTCTCGGTTACATCGACCTGGTGGTGGTGAATCTGTATCCGTTCGCGGAGACGATTGCTAGGCCCGATGTTTCCTACGAGGAAGCGATCGAGAACATCGATATCGGCGGACCGACGATGCTGCGTTCTGCGGCGAAGAACCATGCTTTTGTCAGTGTGGTTGTGGATGCTGCTGATTACGAGAGTGTGCTTGAAGAGGTGCGCGCAGGCGGGGATACGACCCTTGAAACCCGCAAACGTCTTGCGGCAAAAGTGTTCCGCCATACGGCCGCTTACGATGCTCTGATCGCCGATTATCTGGCAGGTGTAACCGGTGAACCGCTGCCGGAGCGCTATACAGTTACTTACGAGAAAATCCAGGATCTCCGCTATGGGGAGAATCCGCACCAGAAAGCGGCATTCTACCGGAAGCCGCTGGCGGCGCAGGATACGCTGACTGCAGCCGAGCAGCTGCACGGCAAGGAATTGTCCTACAACAACATCAACGACGCCAACGCGGCGCTGCAGATCGTTAAGGAGTTCGAAGAGCCGGCTGTCGTAGCTGTTAAGCATATGAATCCTTGCGGCGTAGGCGTGGGAACCAGTGTGTTTGAAGCTTATCAAAAAGCGTACAACGCCGATCCGACCTCCATCTTCGGCGGAATCGTCGCTGCTAACCGGATTATTGATGCAGATACCGCGAATCTGCTGAAGGATATCTTCCTGGAAATCGTATTGGCTCCGGGCTTCACAGAGGAAGCGCTGGAAATCCTGACGAAGAAAAAGAACATCCGCCTGCTCAAGATCGGCAATCTTAGTGCCGCAGCGGCGCGCAAGAGCAGCTTTGTCGTGACTTCGATTGAGGGCGGCATGGTTGTGCAGGAGAGCGATGTGCACTCCGTAAATGCGGATGAGCTGCAGGTTGTTACCGACCGCAAGCCTACCGAGGAAGAGCTGAAGCAGCTGCTGTTCGGCTGGAAAGTGGTTAAGCATGTGAAGTCCAATGCGATCGTGCTGGCAGCGGATGATATGACCGTCGGCGTCGGCGCAGGTCAGATGAACCGGGTCGGCGCAGCGAAGATTGCGATCGAGCAGGCGGCAGACAAGGCTAAGGGTGCTATTCTCGCATCTGACGCATTCTTCCCGATGGGCGATACGCTCGAACTCGCGGCAAAGGCAGGCATCACCGCGGTTATCCAGCCGGGCGGCTCGATTAAGGACGAGGAATCAATCAAGGTTGCCAATGAATACGGAATCGCTATGGTCTTCACCGGCGTCCGCCATTTCAAACACTAGACTACCTGGGGAGGATTTCAGTTCAATGGATATTTTAGTGGTCGGCGGCGGGGGCCGGGAGCATGCGATTATCTGGAAGCTGTCCCAAAGCCCGTCAGCCGGTAAAATCTACTGTGCACCCGGCAACGCCGGGATTGCCCAGCTGGCGGAGTGTGTGCCGATCGGCGTGTTCGAGTTCGATAAGCTGACGGCATTCGCCAAGGAGAAGGAGGTAGGCCTTGTCGTTATCGGTCCCGATGATCCGCTGGCGGCAGGCATTGTTGATGCTTTTGAAGCACAGGACATTCCGGTATTCGGACCCCGTAAAAATGCGGCGGAAATCGAAGGCAGCAAAACCTTTATGAAGGACCTGCTGCATAAGTACAATATTCCGACAGCAGCCTATGAGAAGTTCAGCGAGTATGAAGCAGCACTTGCGTATTTGCGCGGACAGGGATTGCCGATTGTAATTAAGGCAGATGGTCTGGCTGCCGGCAAAGGCGTTACTGTTGCGTATTCACGCGAGGAAGCCGAGCAGGCGCTTCGTGACATTATGGTTGCCAAAGTATTTGGTGAAGCCGGCGCCCAGGTTGTTATTGAGGAATTCCTGGCCGGGCAGGAGATGTCGATTCTCGCTTTTGTCGACGGGGAGACCGTACGCCCTATGGCGGCTGCGCAGGATCACAAGCCCGTATTCGACGGAGACAAGGGGCCTAATACCGGCGGGATGGGCACCTATTCCCCTCTGCCGCATATTGACCAGTCTATTATCCATGAGGCGGTTAAGACCATTATCGAGCCTACAGCCAAAGCTATGGTGGCTGAAGGCCGTTCCTTCAGCGGCGTGCTGTTTGCGGGTCTGATGATCTCGCCGGACGGCAAGCCCAAGACGATCGAATTCAATGCCCGGTTCGGTGATCCGGAGACCCAGGTGGTGCTGCCGCGGCTGAAGAGTGATCTCTTGGAAATCTTCCTGGCTGTGGCTGAAGGAAGACTGGCTGATACCTCAATTGAGTGGAGCGACGAGGCGGCAGTATGTGTAGTGCTGGCGTCTCAGGGCTATCCGGGCAATTATCCAAAAGGCGTACCGATAACCGGGCTGGAAGAAGCAGGGGACGGACTGGTCTTCCATGCGGGAACTGCGCGGGGAGAGGACGGAAGCTGGCTTACAAACGGCGGACGTGTGCTGGGGGTAGTAGGAAAAGGTGCGGATATTGCCGAAGCGCGTGCAGCAGCCTATGCCAGTGCGGAGAAAATTCATTTTGAAGGCAAGCAAAACCGCAGTGACATAGCCATGAAGGCGCTGGTCTAAAGGTAAGAAACAGCTACTTTATTCCTAATTTTCTCGTAGAAAGTCCCAAAAAAGGACTGACAAGTGATAGAAGAAGTGCTATAATACAACTCGTACGGGGGAAAATGTTCGGATATATACAGATAAAGGGTCTTTCCTTTCATGGAAAGGCCTTTTTTAAATCGTTTTTTAAGTATAGGAGGAATTAGCTTTGAGTAAGGTTGGAAGAAATGACTTGTGTCCATGCGGTAGCGGTAAAAAATATAAAAAATGCTGTCTGGGAAAAGAAACCTCTGCAGTAGAGTCGATCCTGCGGCTCGTCACAACTGAGGAGGCGGATGCAGTTTCAGCACAAGCCGCTGCTTCTCCTGAAACGGGTGTCCGACCTGAAGGCAAGCTTACACTGACCAAGCTGAAGAAGATGGTGACGCGGGAACTGAGATGGGAGCATCCGGCTCATGAGCAGCTGGCCATGCAGCTGATTGAGAGCATGCGGAGCCAGTATGAGCGGGAGCTGATTTTTGAAGCGGTGGTGCTCTGGAACGGCTTCTCCGGCCAGACCAAGCCCGCAGTCAAGAAAGCAGGGTCATTCTGCGCGGCAATCGAATATATATTGTCTGAAGAATACGGGTTCAATCTATCCCAGGCTGAGCTGGCCGATAAATATGAGGTTACACCGGCAACGATTTCACGCAAAGTGAAGGAAATGCTGAATTATATCGAGGAATACGGCAGAGAAGGCGACTCAGACGAGCTGCTTGTGCTGAACGGTGCCGGAACTGCCAGAGAGAAGGCGCAGCTGCTGTTACATAAAGCTATGGAGTCCACTTCCGGAAAGCGCCGTATTCAGCTGGCAGAGGCTGCTTTGGAGATCTATCCGGACAGCTCTGACGCTTACCTGGTGCTTGCCGAGGAGTCGGAGAATGAGCAGGATGCTCGGGCTTTTCTAAAGGCGGGTATCGCTGCCGGTGAACGGGAGCTGGGAGAAGCGTTTTTTGCCGAACATAAAGGTCACTTCTGGGGGCTGACGGAGACCCGCCCGTATATCCGGATCTGCAAGAGCTATGCGGAGTCCTGCTGGTTCGGCGGCAAAGCGGAAGAAGCCGCAGAGATTCTGGAGCACATCCTGGAGCTTAATCCGGACGACAATACGGGTGCCCGGTATCTGCTGGCCGCTGTCTATCTGTACAGCAACCAGCTGAAAGAAGCGGAGCAGTTCTTGAAGAAATACGGCGAGGATGATGCGGCTGCTGCTTTTGCCTATGACCGGATCGTCCTGGAATATAAGAAGAACGGCATTACCTCCCAGCTCAAAATGCTGTACCGTGTAGCGCGCGGTGTGAACAAGCATGTGCCTGATTATCTGCTGGGCGTGAAGCGTCTGCCGCATAATCTTCCGGATTTCGTCGGCATGGGCGATTCCAATGAAGCAGTCGAATACGTCATTATGCATTCCCGTTTATGGGCAAGCCAGCCGGACTTGCTGAAATGGATGCTGAAGCAACAATAGAAAAGAATTGGATTGCTGTATCAATAGGGCTGCCGGAACGATTCCGGCGGCTTTTTTGTGTAACTGGACATTGCAGAAGAATGAAAAGCACCGGGTTTGATGGCGAAAATAACACGAAAATTTCATTATATAATCTCCTGCATAAAAATGTAGAAATCAAGGAAAAAAAGGGTTGACCAATGAGGAGGGATTGGCTATATTTGTAATATATTAGAAAAAGTTATCAGTTTTCAGCGGTGAAGTTGAGGATATTTCAGGCATTGCCGATGTTCCTTCAGGAGGTGGTTATTTGATCTATACAACCACGATTCGCAGCGAGCTGGAAGACTATATTGAACGGGAGGGCTTGAATCTCAGCCAGTTGGGCAGAAGAGCGGGCCTTAATGCGGGAACGGTCAGCTCCTTAATGAAGGGGAGCAGGGTACTCGCGGTTGATCAGCTGGACAGGATAACCAGGGTGCTGGGCTTGCCGGAAGGGTATTACTACGAGCATTATATTCAGGAGTGTATCGTTGAAACCGTACCAAACTGGCGCAGAATCAGACCTTTTCTGTTCCGGTGTGCGGAGCTGGACTGCCTGAATTGCATTCGCCAGTCAGTACAGCTGTTATTGGACAACCTGACATATTCACCACTTTTGTTTGAGGTTGCTGAAGAATTCTATACTACCGGTAAGTTTAAGGCCGCTGCTATTCTCTATGAGAGTGTTGCCGCAAGTGAACGGAGACAGCATTCGGAACGTCTGGCCTTCTGCCAGTACCGGCTGTATATGCTCCGGCTGGGAGATAATCAGGAGAACAATCTTCAGGCGGCGATTCAATTTGAGCCTTTTGTGGAAAGGCTCGATGAGCTTGATCAGCTGGATGCCCTAAGGGAGTTAGCTAATACATACAAGTCGTTACGACGCTGGGATAAGGTTGATGAAATTGCTGCAGAGCTTGGAATTAAGGCTAAGATACAGCTTGGGCTAACCTCTCAACCAGAGGCAAAGAGAGAGGCTTATCATAAGAAGCTTAAGCGGCCCCTATTTGCATATTTGGCGTTTTCAGACTTGCTGCGCGGCGGTGTCTGTGATGCAAGGGGAGCTTATGAAGAGGCGCTTGAATACGCCTATAGATATGCTGATTTGAGCTGGGTGAAGAACAGAGATGAAGAAGCCGGGAAGTGGATCCAGCTATTTGAGGGTTGGGCTAAAGCTAATATATTCGTATGTAAGCTTATGATGGGAAATGAGAGTGTCCTACATGAATATGCAGAATTCATTGAGAGTGATAAAGAAGAAATACTGATAGGAATTCTGAATATTACGAAGGCTGCAAATAGATTTGATTTTAATATCGATATTATTCTGGAGAAGTTTAAGTCCCGGCTCATGCCCTATCTTTCGCTGCAGTCGGAGTCTGCGGGCATCTATACAGCTCAGATTATAGATGAAGAATCCACAGAGTGCTGCTATCAATTAGGCTATTACTCTCTATGGAATGAGCTATATTCAGAGGGTTTCCGATATGTGCTGGCTGGTTTGGAGAAGGCGGAGTTTATCAATAACGAAGCCCGCATACTATCATTTGTGCGCTTGTTTGAACAATTCCGAGATTACGCATCATTTGATATACAGCAGCAATACCAAAATTTAATTAAAAAGGAGCTTGGTCTGAATGAAAAGAAAATTAGCAGGGTTGTTGGTAGTCAGTAGCTTGTTATTAGCCGTATTGGTTGTTCCTGGCGTATCTCAAGGAAGTCCTATAACTCCGTCCAATATTCATGGCTGTCTGTAATTAGATTGCCTGAGATCAGCCTTCCGGCTGGTCTTTTATTTTGTTATTAACTTTTGCAGCTCAGTCACTTAGACAAGCACTGGCTACTTCAGTGTTACATCATCCGTGCTCAGGCCGCCCGGGGTCAGCTTCAATGTCCGGGTGTCCTGATCATAGTCCATCTCAATCCCCAGCACTTTGCATAGGGGGCTTAAAGGGACCAATAGCACCCCGTCCCTCAACTGCGGTTGAGTCCAGGCAAGAGGAACCTTGCTTGAGTTCACAATCATTTCCATCAGTGGCTCAGCATGTTTCAATGGTTCTATGAATTGAGCCGGGGTGAGGGCGCTGTCTCCTTTGTTAATCCGCGGTGCGACCGGTGACCTTCTGGAGCTGAGGCCCTCCCGGATACTGAACCTCAAATCGATTCCTAGTGAGCTGCTCGCTTCCAGCAGCCTGTCATTAAATGAACCGTAAGGAAAAGCAATTGCCGAATCCGTGCTATTCAGCTCTTCCTTAAGCCTGCGTTCCGCCTGAGCCAGGTCCCCGATTACTCTTCTGTAGTATTCTTCATTCAGCTCGTTTCGGTTCTCATCATTTATGTACAGCAGGTTACTTGCCGCAGGACGGGTTCCCCCTTCTGCATCGACAACGCCGTAATAATGCAGATTGTAGGTATGATTATAGAAGCTCATTCCGGCGTTTTTCATCTCACGCATCTGCTCCCAGGTAAGCTTGGGTACCTTCTTTCCATCCGGATGATCAACGTCTGAAGCAATAATGAAGTTAGCTGCAGTATAGCCGTGCTTTTGCAGGATGGGAAATGCGAGCCTATAGAAGCTCTCATATCCATCATCAAAAGTCAGTAAAACAGCATTATCGGGGACGGGCGCATTCTCCAGCATAAATTGCCGGTATTGCTTCATCGTAATAACCTGAAAACCTTCTGCTTCAGCAGCTGCATATATTCATCAAACTGTCCTGCGGTTAACACACCCGGATCCAGCGATACGGGTTCCCCGATGAGATGATGGTACATCAGCACGGCCACCTGATCCTTGTAGTAAATACCATTGGGAAGCGGAGCCTATTCCTGCCAGCTGATACGGGCATCCAGAACCTGCTCGGCCACATCCTTAGCAACCAAAACCTCAAGATCCGGAGCTAGAGTATAGGCTTCTGTCGAGATCTTGTATCCGTCCACACCGGTGATTTCGAGCTTAGCCATAACATTATCCATTAGAGCATACCAAAAAATCAATAGCGGTATAACAACGCAAATATAGCATATTAGCAGTCTAAGTCTATTTATGTTCAAGGTTTCAGTCTCCCATGTCCGATTTTCACTTCTAAGTTTATAACGCTTCAGAAGGCAAAAATTGTGACATGTTTTATAAGCATCCTTTATTTAAATACTATTATTTTTCTGAAAAAAAATTTCATATAGAGAAACGCATACTATTTTACAATACTATAAAAAGGAGGGATAAAAGGTGATAGACTCGGAATGTATGAAACAAAGCATTGAACAAGCACGCTATAAACTGAACAAGCTCGAACAGCAATTTGATCTCTTACATCCCATGGTGCTCCATCAATCGATGGTACTTGATGAACTTATAAATGATTACAACCGGTATTGCTTCAGACGTGCAATGGGAGCCTTGCGCAGCAAGTCCCCGGCCGCCCAGGCTAACCATGCTGAGCAGACGCGTCAGCTGAGCTTCAGCTAAACGCTCCAGGCCCCGGACACCCAGATTTAGAATTTTTTTGCGTAGTTGCGGCAAAACGTTTGCACAGTGATTGGACGTACCCTTTGCCGCTTCTGCATCCTCTTTTTTCTACCCCTTAACGGCCTCTTGCCATAATCAATCCATTAATCCATCCGGCTTAAGGTTGTATTTTTTGATAACAAACCTCACATGTGATCCATAGATTTTGTCTTTACACCAATAATTCACTTAAAACGAATGCTTATTTATATAAAAACGTTTATTTAATCATGGGTTTTTATGAAAAAACCTGACATGGTCACAGTATTTTCACAGCTCGAGGTGAAACAGTAAAGGGATAAAGAGTTTTTTTGCAGAAATAAGCAGAAATAAGTCGAACACAGCTGGATCATTTTCAGAAGAGAGTACAGTCGGCTCATATTTATTAAAGGTGGGGAGCCTATGGCACTAAGAAAAATTAAGGAAGTGAAGAGCGGAAAGGGGCAGAAGGCGGAGCTTACCGCTGTAGAGGGGCAGAGAAAACCTGGAGAGTATACCAATGCAGCAGCAAAGCCGCTTCCTGCACTGCAGTCACTGATTGGTCCGGTCCGCAATATGGGCATCCGGGGCAAGCTGTTTTTGTCCGTCATTGTGTCGGTGGTTGCTATTATTATTGCCGTGGCCCTGGTTATCTATAGCAATGCTAAGCAGATTATCGTGGAGGATCTGAACAGCTCGCTGTCCTATGAGAAGGAAAAGATCAATGTAAAGGTCAATGATCTGCTTCAGCCAGCCTCGGAGAGTGTGGAGCTGCTGAATGCGAACAGTTATATCCGCAATTTTATCGGAAATGTGGAATCGGCGGATGCGGTGAAGACGACAGAAGGCTATACCGAGCTCATTGAGACGCTTAACCTGATCAAGGAGAGCAATAAAAATCTGCTGAACGTCTATATTGGACTGGATGCGGTGAACAAGGTTATTACTCAGGCTGAGTTCGAGCCTCCGGCTGACTTTAATATGAAGGAGCGGGACTGGTATACCTCCACTGCCCGGAATAACCGGGTCACTGTAACAGATCCGTACATTGACGCCGGCTCCGGCAAAATGGTGGTAAGCGTCACTGCGCCGATCCAGAATGAATCAGGTAAGCTGATCGGGGTAGCGGGTGTAGATATTTCAACCGAGCAGATAACCCAGGCGCTGAGCGAGTTCAATTACAATGGAAGCGGATTTGCAATCCTGATTGATAAGACAGGGACATTCATCTATCATCCGGATCCGGACAACATTCTGCTGAAAAAAATGGGTGAGCTCGGTCCCGACTGGAAGGCTGTCGGCGATGCTATGGTGCAGTGGGGGGCTAATGTAATCACCTCGGATATTGACGGAACGGATAGCTATGTTTCTTATGCTCCTGCTGTGCAGAACCAGTGGTCGGTTGCGCTGATTGTTCCCCGGGCTGACGCGGAAAAGGTTCTGCAGACCTTCAAGCTGATCTTTTTACTGTCCGTAATTGGCGCTGTAGCTGTGATGTCGGTTCTGCTCTATTTTGTCTCCAATAGTATTCTGAAGCAGATTCCGATCCTGACAGCAGCATTCCGGGCCGCGATGACCGGTGATATGTCGGTGCGGGCCAAGGTAACGGCCAAAGGGGAAATCGGCCTGCTCGCTGACGGCTTTAACGAGATGATCGCAACCCAGCAGAAGCTGATTCAGGATATTAAGATGAGCTCCGGCAGTATCTCCAGAGCACTCGACAATACGGAGCAGAATGTATTCGCGCTGGATGGCAGTATCTCGGAAATTTCGGGTATTACTGAGGAATTGTCCGCCGGGATGCAGCAGACGGCAGCCTCCATGCAGGAGATGAGTGCAAGTACTGATGAAATCGGGCATGCAGTGAGCGGGATCGCCCGCAAAGCACAGGAAGGTGCGGAGGCTGCCGGACGAATCAATGAACGTGCGGACAGGCTGAAGCAGGCTGCTATCGCTTCACGGCTGCAGGCTGATATGGTATACGGACAGAGTGAGGAGAAGCTGCGCAGTGCAATAGAGCAGTCCAAGTCGATTGCACAGATTCAAGTGCTGTCCGGAGCTATTCTTGAAATTGCTGCCCAGACCAATCTGCTGTCGCTTAATGCTTCTATTGAAGCAGCCAGAGCAGGCGATGCGGGACGCGGGTTTGCCGTTGTCGCCGAGGAGATCCGCAAGCTGGCAGATACCTCGCGTGAGACGGTTTCCGAGATTCAGGATGTTACAGCAGCCGTAGTAGAGGCTGTCGCCAAGCTAGTGGACGGGGCGGAAACCATGCTGCGCTTCATGGGCGGCCAAGTGCGCAAGGATTACGATTCCATGCAGGAAACCGGCCAGCGGTACAGTGAGGACGCTATGTATATTGAAGAGCTGGTAACGGATTTCAGTGCCACCTCCGAGCAGCTGCTCGCTTCTGTCCAAAGCATGCTGACAGCTATTGCAGAGACCAGCAGCGCTACGAATGAAGGGGCTGAGGGAGCAGGAAGCATTGCTGTACAGGCAGAGCAGATTATCAGCAAATCAGGCGGCATTGTCGCCGAGATGGAAGATATCAAGCACAGCTCGGCTCTGCTGCAGCAGGCTGTAGCCCGCTTTAAAGCTTAGTAGCTGTAATCATTGCAATCAGCCTCATTGCCTTGTGCGTGAGGCTGTTTTTTTGAGTTTGCGGCGGGGCTGGAGTATTGCCCCAAGCAGACAGTACTTGATAAAATGTCTTTGGGAGAGTATGTTACAAGAAGCGAAAATTTTAGATAGAGACAGTGAGGCGAGGAACTTGATGAGAGACGGCGAAGACCGGATCGTAGGAATGGAAGATATTGTGCGGGCCCACCATGTGCTGCGGGAGGTAATCGTCCGTACACCGCTTCAGCTGGATGCGGTGCTGTCGGCCAAATACGGCTGTAATGTATATTTGAAACGTGAGGATTTGCAGATTGTCCGCTCCTTCAAGATTCGGGGAGCCTACAATATGATCCGCAGCCTGTCTGCTGAGGACCGGGCCAAAGGCATTGTCTGTGCGAGTGCAGGCAACCATGCGCAGGGTGTGGCTTATTCCTGCAAAGCGCTCGGCATCAAAGGCAAAGTCTTTATGCCAAGCACGACTCCCAATCAGAAGATTAAGCAGGTCCGGCGCTTTGGCGGCGAATTTGTCGAGGTTATTCTCAAAGGGGACACCTTTGATGATGCCTATGACGAAGCGCTGCAGGCCTGCATTGATCATAGCATGACGCTGATACACCCGTTTGATGAGCCGCGGATTATTGCCGGCAACGGCACGATAGCCATGGAGGTTATGGAGAACCTGGACAAGCCGGCAGACTTTGTGTTCGTTACCATTGGCGGAGGCGGTCTGGCTGCAGGTGTAGCCACTTATGTAAAAACCGTAAGCCCCGCAACCAAGGTTATCGGGGTGGAGCCTTCAGGAGCTGCTTCCATGAGTGAAGCCATAGAGCGCGGTGAAGTGGTTACCCTCAATGAGATCAACAAATTTGTGGACGGCGCTGCCGTCAAGCGTGTCGGCGGCCTGACCTATGATATCTGTGCCCGTCATCTGGATGATGTGGTCAAGGTGCCTGAGGGCAAGGCCTGTACGACCATACTGGAGCTATACAATGAGAATGCGATTGTGGTTGAGCCGGCCGGCTCGCTGCCGATTGCGGCACTTGACATGTACGGGGATCAGATCCGCGGCAAGACGGTGGTATGCATCGTCAGCGGTGGTAACAACGACATCGACCGGATGCAGGAGATCAAGGAGCGGTCGCTGATTTATGAGGGGCTGAAGCATTACTTCATGATTAACTTCCCGCAGCGTGCCGGTGCACTGAAGGAATTTCTGGCCGAGGTGCTCGGTCCGGATGATGATATCACCCGCTTCGAATATACCAAGAAGAATGATAAGGAGAACGGTCCGGCCCTTGTCGGCATCGAGCTGTTCCAGCGGGAGGATTATGAGCCGCTGATTGAGCGGATGAAGCAGAAGGGCGTCGATTATACGGAGATCAACAAGGAGCCGAATCTGTTCAATATGCTGATCTAGCGTTTAGTTCAAAACAGCCAAAAAGGCCCGCCTGTGGAGTACTCTCCGCAGAGCGGGCCTTTTTGGCTTGGAATTTGCATGGGCACTATGCCTGCTGCGGCCCTTAAGCGCTCAAGGATTTATGCAATCACCCTATGAATCTTGCATTCTCACAGGTCTAAGACAGCGGAACCTCTGCCTTCCGGTAGTTCTCGACGGCGTCATCCAGCTTATAGCCGTTCTCCTTCAGCAGCTTCATAAAGCCCTCAAGCTTCTGCAGGAAGGGGCTGCTGCCGGTATTCCGGGTGAGGAAACTGCTGTAGGCCTTTTGGGCCTCCAGATCCATCTCCTGATTGTCATAGTGGAACAGCGGGGTGTTATTCTGGCCGTAGAAGGTGTCGGTTTCATACATGGCATACAGCTGTTTGACCGCACCTGTCCGGTTGGACTTGGGGTGGTTCCTAATGAATTGCTCCTGGCTCAGCGCCCGTCCGGCTACCTCAGACCAGCCGATGACCAGTCCGTTATCCTTGGAGGAGGGCAGATCGGATTCGGTCGCCATAATCGTAATATACTCCCTGATATCGCTTGTCACGTACAGTTTATATTTGCGGTAGGCTGCATAATCGATTACCGGAAAATAAGTGCCCTCTGCTGTCTCCAGTTTATATCCGCTCTCCCCGGCACTCTTGAGCAGAGCGCGGAGAGTGCTGTCATTCGTGCTCTCGGCCAGCTTAGCCATGCTGGCGCCGGATGTGTATATGGTGCCAAGCTTGCGCTGTACCGTGCTGTTGCTGAACCGGCTCTCCCATGCCTTCAGCCCGGCCTTGTGGACATTTTCCAGATTGAGAACCAGAATGGTAGCCTGATAAGGGGTAACCGCATAGATGCTGCTGTTCAAATATTTAATCGCCTGGGGCAGCTTGGCGGAGTCTGTCAGCAGCGGCAGGGCAGCCTGGTAGACTGCCTGGGCATGGCTGATGCCTGTGTCTGCTGTATTAGAAGCGGCAGCCGGTGCGCCTGAAGCATATGCGGAGAAGGCGGCTCCCTGGAGTACGATAATGAAAGCCAGTGCTGTCAGTAGAATGTTATGCTTCTTCATGGAAGATCCCCCTGTAATTGTCGGAGTGGAATAAGAAGTCTATGATCTGAGAAATATGAATTTCAGCCCAAGCCCTCCGGCTGCGCCTAAAGCCAGGCTAACCCAGGGCGAGACCGTAATGACAGGAAACAGATTATCAAGGAAGGCGCCGGCAAAGATGACGACAACGGCTATAGCAATGTAGATGCCAAGAGCCTTGATATTAAAGGTTCGGGGCCCTGGTGCGTCATTCTCGGACAGGGAAGACATCCAGCGCATCAGCAGCTCCATCAGCACAATAGAGCCCAGGCCTACGAGAATCAGCGTAAATACACTGAGCTTGCTGAACAGGTCCGCAGAGCTTCCGCTCCATTTCACAATAAGCCCGCCGACGGCCAGCACGGAGAACATCAGGGTTAATGCCGTCCAGGCAATCATCAGATAATAGTTCAGTTTGCTGCGTTCAGGCCGTGCGGGAACACTGCCCATAATGTCCTTGAAATAATCCTCCGGGTTCTCCCCGAAGATCTGTTTGGCGTCTCTGCCCTTACTCTGGCCCTGCAGCAGCAGACGGGCAGCTTCAAGCAGCAGCTCCTCTGCCCGGATCCGCTCTACCCGGCTGGCCCGCATGGCCAGAATCATATCCTCAAAGTAAGAACGGTTAAATGGTGTCATCTGCTCGCGTAAGGCATTATTTTCCTTAATCATAGCTTTAACTTTCATAGCCTTATTATAAACCTCCAGGTATCGGGTAAGCACAAAAGCCTTCAATCTAGAGTATACGTTTGCCCGGCTGCTGTGTGCAAGGACAACCCTCTGCCTGGTATGAATAATCTATTTTGGAAGAGTAAACACTAAACTTGTGATTAGCTTCACAAATCGGGCTACAAGGAAGGGGCAGGTAACGTTATGGGTTATGAGGACAAAAAACAGGCAGGGACATTTAGCGGTGACGGCGTCGCGCCTGCAGAGAACAGCGGAGTCGGCGATTGGGGAGGCTCTGACGGCTACAGTCTATGGGATGCGGCAGCCCAGGACACGGTAACAGGCTTCGAGGATTGGGAAGGACGTCAGGAGACCCACGATATGTTTCACAGCAGCTACGAGTGAGTATAGCAGCGTAATCTTCAGCCTCTTTGTGCTCAATAGAGCGGAAGAGGTTTTTTTAGTGCATGCCGGCGTCTCCCGCTTCACTGAATACATTCTTGTCTGGCGGCTGCATTAGTGTAATACTGTTGACAAAAGGACTAGGGAAAGTATAATAAAGATATTAATCATACTAAGTTAATCGGAATAATAATATATTGGGACGGCGTTTCTTTAAGAGGAGGATACAGCAATGGAGCGGAATATTGTAATCCGGTATGAACAGGAAGAGCTTACTGCGAGCATACATTATCCATCACGGGAAAAGGGAGCCACGGGACGCTGCAAGGACCGGGTACCGCTGGCCGTTATCTGCCACGGGTTCGTAGGCAACCGGATCGGTGTGGACCGGATCTTTGTTAAGGCTGCGCGCGAGCTGGCCCGGGACGGTTACATGGTCATCCGCTTTGACTATGCAGGCTGCGGCGAGAGCAGCGGGAATTACGGCAGCCAGGACATCGAGTCGCTGATTGCCCAGACCCGTGCAGTGCTGGATTACGGAATCGGTGCTGCAGATATTGACCCGCAGCGTGTTACACTGATCGGCCACAGCCTGGGCGGGGCAGTAGCCCTTCTGACGGCCGTCCGTGACCGCCGGGTTAAGAATCTGGTGTTATGGGCCGCGGTCGGCTATCCGTTCAATGATATTGTGAAGATCGTAGGCAGGGATGCCTATGACCGCTCTGTCAAGGAAGGCGCAGCTGATTATGCCGGCTATTCCTTTACTCCGGTGTATTTCAATTCCCTGGCGGCCTTCCAGCCGTTCCAGGAGGCGGGTAAATTCAGCGGGGATGTGCTGGTTATCCACGGAACCTCTGATGATGTCATTCCTGTGGATTATGCATTCCTGTACCAGAAGCTGTTCTGGACCCGCCCGGAGGGGCGCTGCGACAAGGAGATTATTTTCCAGGCTGACCATACCTTCTCGTCCGGACCGGCGCAGGAGCAGGTGCTGAAGCGGACTAAGGAATGGATGGACCAGCAGGAGCATTTGCAGCAGGAATGGCAGAACTGGATGATCTAGTATGCTGTTCGCATTCCGCGCCGATTAGCGGTAGAATAAAGGGGCAGACCATATACTGGGTTATGGAGGTAGGCTCCTATGAAATTACCGGCATTTTTCATTGCGCACGGCTCACCGCTACTTGCACTGGAGGATAACGAATACACCCGTTTTCTGGAGCGCCTTGGCCAGGATCTGGGGAAGCCCCGGGGCATCGTAGTTTTCTCTGCACATTGGGATAGTCCAGAACAACTGATTACAGTAGATGCACAGCATGAAGCGCAGCATGATTTCTATGGATTTCCGGAAGAGATGTATTCGCTCTCCTATCCGGCCCCAGGTGATCCTGCGTTAAGCAGCCGGATTTCCGAGCTTTTCAGTAAAGGGAATCTTCCGCACCAGCCGGTTCTGGGCCGGGGGCTCGACCATGGCGTGTGGGTCATCCTCAGCAAAATGTTCCCGCTGGCCGATATTCCGGTCGTGGCCTTATCCGTTGATTCTCTGCGTTCACCCAAGGAGCAATATAAGATCGGACAGATGCTTGCTCCGCTGCGCGAGGAAGGAATTCTGCTGCTGGGCAGCGGCGGACTTGTCCATAATCTGCGGATGCTGAAGGAGGATGACCAGCCTGAGCCGTGGGCACTGGAGTTTGACGCCTGGCTGGCTGAAGGACTGCAGAATTGGGATCTGCCCTCACTGTTCGCCTATGAGAAGAAGGCGCCGCATGTGCGGGCCGCCGTTCCGTCTTATGGCAAGGAGCATTTCGTCCCGCTGTTCTATATCATGGGAACTGCTGATACCGGCAGGCAGGCGCAGCTGATGATTCAGGCCTATCAGTACGGAACCTTAAGCCTGAATTGCTGGATGGTCGATTAACGTTAAATAAAATTAGCTTAGGATACAGCCGATATAGAGGCTGTATCCTTTTTTGTGTCTCCATCAAGACAAAGGGGACGGGCTGTGCTTAAATGGAAGAAGATATCCAAAATCCCCCTCCGTCCCTATCCCTATATTTATCTAGTATAAGTTTAAAAAAAGATAGCTCAAATCTAAGGAGGTAAGAAGGATATGAAAATAAACCGCAGCTCAACCCGGCTACTCACCGGGCTTATGCTTGCTTCAATGCTGCTCTCCGCCTGCGGAGGCGGGAAGGCAGCGCCGGAGGCTGCTCCGCCGGCAGTGGCGACGGCATCGCCGCAGCCGAGTGAACAGCCCGAGCCTTCGCCGACTACGGCTCCCCCGGTGCGGCAGCTGTCCGGATTAACCGGGCTGCCGGTGCAAGAAGGCAGCCTGACGCGGCCGCTCGCTGTGATGATCAACAACGCGCCGGCCGCCCGGCCGCAATCGGGCATCAGTGAAGCGGATGTCCTCTATGAAGTGCTGGCGGAGGGCGGGATTACACGGCTGATCGCGATTTTTCAGAGCCATATCGGCGTAGTCAAAATCGGCCCGGTCCGCAGCATCCGCCCGTATCTGATCGATCTCGGCGAGAGCTACGGCGCTGTGACGGTGCATGCGGGAGGCAGCCCCGCGGCATATGCCATTCTCCAGCGGCAGAAGAAGGCGGATATGGACGAGATCGGCAACGCCGGCGCTTATTTCTGGCGTGACAAGGAGCGCAAGGCACCACACAATCTGTACAGTAATACAGCCAAGCTGCTGGAAGGGGCGGAGAAGCTGGGCTACTCGGACAGCATAGAGGTTCCTTCCTATGTATTCACCGATCCGGACTATCTGCCGACGGAGGGGACGGCTGCAGCAGAGCTGAAGATCCATTATCTTCTTCAGAGCTATACAGTAGGATATAAATACGACACAGAACGCCGAACCTATGCGCGTCTGGTCAACGGTAAGGTGCATCTGGATCTGAACAATAATAATCGGGTGGAAGCGGCTAATATTATGGTGATTGGGGCAGACCATAAAGTATTGGACGATGTCGGCCGGCTGCAGATTGATGTCGAGCTGGGCGGAGAGGCGCTGCTGTTTCAGCGTGGAACCGTCATCTCAGGCAAGTGGGCGCGGAAGCCGGACGATATGATCCGTTTTGTGAAAACCGATGGAACCGAAGCCTTGATGTATCCGGGAATCAGCCACGTCCTGATCGTGCCGAACAGCCCGTCTTTTGCAAGTCATGTAGAATATACGGCATCAACAATCCCGGAATGAATGTGAACGATAAATGGCGGTTCAAAGAAATGTAATCTAAGTTCGAGGAAAATGTTAATATAGCGTAAAAAAGTTCGCTTTTTTTTCTTCTATCCCCAGTTCGGATATGATAAGATAACAAGGGTTGTCATTCATTTTCATGCTGCTTACATTTTGGATGGCATTCCGGACTCTCACGGCAATTTTATGTAAAGGGGTTTAAAGGAATGAAGTTGAAAAAGAAGGATATTTTCTTTGAGACATTGGAAAATATGGCGGATACAATCGTTCAGTCAGCTGATTACTTCGCTCAGAACATCAGCAGTCTCCGGGGAAATATCGATACTTTCGCTGCGGTGATGAAGAAATACGAATCCCAGTGCGATACTTACACGCACACTGTCATCAAGGAGCTGAACAAGACGTTCATCACTCCGCTCGAACGCGATGACATTATGGATTTGATCACCAGCATGGATGATGTCATGGACGGTCTTGAGGCCTCTGCTTCACGTTTCTATATGTACAACCTGCTGGATGCTGATGAATATATCGTGCAATTTGCCGAGATTCTCCGCCAGTCTGCCTATGAGATTCAAAAAGCGGTTCATTTACTTTCCCAGAAGAAGCTGCTGGCGATCCGCGAATATACAATCCGCCTGAACGACCTGGAGAACCAGGGTGATGAAGTGCTGCGGATCTGCACCAAACATCTTTTTGAAACAGTCAAGGACCCTATTGAGCTGATCAAGCGCAAAGAGCTCTACGAACGGCTGGAGACGACCACGGATAAATGCGAGGACGTAGCCAACATGCTGGAATCGATCATCATGCGCAACTCATAAGGGGCTCTAGGATATGGAAACATCATTATTCATGCTGGGTTTTGTTATCTTTCTTGCACTGGCCTTTGATTTCATCAACGGCTTCCATGATACAGCGAACGCAATCGCCACCTCCGTCTCGACCCGCGCGCTCAAACCGCGTACCGCTATCATCCTTGCAGCAGTCATGAACTTTGTCGGGGCGCTGATGTTCACAGGGGTAGCCAAAAAAATCGGCGGAAGCATTACCGATCCAACCCTGCTGGATAACGGGATCAATATAGTAGCTGCGACTCTGATAGCGGCCATTATCTGGAACCTGGTCACCTGGTGGTTCGGGATTCCATCCTCCTCCTCACATGCCCTGATCGGCGCTTTGGCCGGCGCGGTGTATGTCGGAGCAGGCTCCGACCACATTAAGTGGGAAGGCTTTATTGAGATTGTAGAGGGGCTTATTTTCTCCCCACTGATCGCTTTTGTGATCGGTTATATTGTAATGACGATTCTTAAATGGGTATTTGCCAAGCGCAGTCCGCATACCGTCAACAAAGGCTTCCGCTCGATGCAGGTCATAACGGCTGCACTGCAGTCCTTTACACACGGTACGAATGATGCCCAGAAAGCGATGGGGATTATTACCTTCGCGCTCGTGACTTCGGGACGCCTGGATACGATGGAGGTTCCGCTGTGGGTTAAGATTGCAGCTGCAACGTCCATGGCCCTTGGTACCTCGATCGGCGGCTGGAAGATCATCAAGACGATGGGTACGAAGATTTTCAAGATCGAGCCGATCAACGGCTTCGCAGCGGACATGTCTGCCGCATCCGTTATTTTTACCGCTACCTTACTGCACCTGCCGGTCAGCTCGACGCATGCCATTACCTCGGCGATTCTCGGCGTAGGTTCGGCCAAACGTTTCTCTGCCGTTAAATGGGGAGTTGCCGGACGGATCATCGTTACCTGGTTTATTACCATTCCGATCAGTGCAGTGCTGGCCGGATTGATCTGCAAGCTTTTCTTCTAAAAAGAACGGTACTTAAGATGTCATGGAGGCCACGAACGGCTGCTGACATCTTTTTTTGTTGTACAGATTTTTGTAAATGGGAAGTGAGGAAGAAGACACCGCGGGGTGTCTTTTTTGCTTTACAAGAGAAAAGGTCACAAAAAGTCACACCGTTTCGATAAAAAACATTAATTGGGGCAAAAAGAAAATGAAATATCTCACTTTCAGAAAAGAAAATGACATGAAATTTTACAGTAAATCGTAGGATAATGTAGGATTCGGTAGTCTTCACAGTAAGGTGTGTTTTAAGTGTTACCATAGCTGACAAATAGCAGCTTGCAGAATCTTGTAACTTTAGAAGCTTGTAAAGGAGGACTGTCGTTGATTGATTTTCATCAGGTAGAGAAGCATTACGGGCATTTCCATGTGCTGAAGAATATTGACCTGCATGTTAGTGAGGGGGAAGTAGTCGTTGTAGTCGGCCCTTCGGGGTCCGGTAAAAGCACGATGCTGCGCTGCATCAACCGGCTGGAGACGATAACCAGCGGCGGACTGACTGTTGACGGAATAACGGTAAATGAGCGCAAGACGGATATCAACAAGCTGCGCAAGGAGATCGGAATGGTGTTCCAGCATTTCAATCTGTATCCGCACAAAAAGGTCATCGACAACATTACCCTGGCACCCATAAAGGTACTTGGCCAATCCAAGGCTGAAGCGGAGAAAACCGCCATGTATTATCTGGAGAAGGTCGGGATTGCTGATAAGGCACAATCATATCCGTCCCAGCTGTCCGGCGGACAGCAGCAGCGCGTCGCTATTGCCCGGGGGCTGGCGATGAAGCCGAAGATTATGCTGTTCGATGAACCGACCTCGGCGCTTGATCCGGAAATGGTCGGAGAAGTGCTGGATGTTATGCGTGCGCTGGCCCGCGAGGGAATGACGATGGTGGTCGTGACACATGAAATGGGCTTTGCCAAAGAGGTTGCTGACCGGGTGATCTTTATGGATCAGGGGCAAATTGTGGAGGAGGCGGCACCCGCAGAATTCTTCGCCAGTCCCAAGGAAGAACGGACACGTACGTTTCTCAGCCGTGTGTTAAGCCATTAACCAAATATACAGATTACGGGAGGAAGAGAAATGATCAAGATCAAGAGCATCAAATGGGTAAGCCTGCTGCTGGTTGCTGCACTATTCGTCATTGCCGGCTGCGGCAATAACAACAACGCCGGAAATTCCGCTGCGTCGGGCGGCAATGCTGCCGGGGAATCCACAGATTCTGCAGCAATCGCCAAAATCAAGGAACGCGGCAAGCTGCTGGTCGGTGTGAAGTACGATACCCGGCTGTTCGGGCTTAAAGACCCTGCTTCCGGCAATGTGGAAGGCTTCGATATCGATATTTCCAAGGCGATTGCGAGGCACATCCTGGGTGACGAAAATGCGATTGAGCTGAAGGAAGTAACATCCAAGACGCGCATTCCGATGCTGAACAACGGCGAGATTGACATGGTTGTTGCTACAATGACCATCACAGAAGAGCGCAAGAAGGAAGTAGACTTCTCCGACGTATACTTCCAGGCCGGCCAGTCCCTCCTGGTTAAAAAGGGCAGCCCGATCACCGGACTTGAAAGTGTAACGAAGGATACGAAGATTCTCGGCTCCAAGGGCGCCACTTCGATCAAGAATATCAAAGAAAAGGTTCCGGGCGTAACCGTGCTGGAATTCGATAACTACCAGGATGCATTCGCAGCCCTGAAAGCCGGCCAGGGGGATGCGCTGACTACGGATGATGCGATCCTCTACGGAATGGCAGCTCAGGATGACGGCTACGAGGTTGTAGGCGAGCCGTTCACCGATGAGCCGTACGGCATAGCCGTACAAAAAGGAAACACCGATGTTGTTCAGGCCATTAATGATACACTGGCTGAACTGAAGGCTAACGGCGAATACGATGCCATTTATACGAAGTGGATCGGTAAAGCTCCGGCGAAATAAGTCTGACAGCGTCCTGCCTATAGGAATCTGCGAAACGGTACCCGGCCTGAACAAGGACGGCTCTGCCGTTTCTTCTTGTAAACAGGGAGAGGCATCAGGTACGGAACGGATAAGCACTAACTATTATTTTGCAGGCAAGGGTAGGTGAGAGTGATGGATTTTTCGATATTAACGGATTATTTCAGCCTGTATCTGGAGGGCTTCTGGGGAACTGTGCTGTCCAGTGTGCTGGCGCTGATCGGCAGCTTTGTGCTCGGTGCCATTATCGCCGTCTTCCGCATCACGACGGTCAAGGGGCTGCGCTGGTTCGGAACGGGTTATGTTGAATTTGTACGCAATATTCCGCTTCTGCTCGTAGTGTACGTGTTCTATTACGGGCCATCGGCAATCGGCTTTACGCTCGACGGGTTCACGGCAGGGACAATCGGACTCGCGGTATATACCTCGGCATTCATTGCCGAAGCCATCCGTGCCGGTATTATGGCTGTCCCCAAGGGCCAGATGGAGGCGGCGCGTTCGTCCGGCCTGAGCTATATCCAGACAATGACGAATGTGATTTTGCCGCAGGCCATCAAGCTTGTAATACCGCCGCTGGGCAACCAGTTCATTAACCTGATTAAAAACTCATCCGTATTAACGATTGTCGCCGGATTCGACCTGATGTACTTCGCGGACAGCATTTCCACGGAGACGTACCGCACGTTCGATACTTATATTTTTGTAGCGGTATTCTATCTGGTGCTCACTGTGCCGCTAAGCTATGGCGTACGGGTATGGGAGCGCAGATTGCAGCGTAAGTACTAGAACGAAAGCACCTGAGGAGGGATAGTATGGATTTTGCCGGTGCATTTTCGCCCGCTAATTTAGGCTTTTTGATGGACGGCCTGTATATCACGCTGATTGTGGCGTTTGTGTCGATTATTCTGAGCTTTGTCATCGGCGTAGTTGTCGGTGTAATCCGCTACGCGGAGGTTCCGGTGCTCTCACCGGTCATGTTCTTTCTGGTGGAGCTGATCCGTAACCTGCCGCTGCTGCTGATCATATTCTTCGTGCGCTTCGCGCTGCCGGAGGTCGGAATCAAGATGGGGCTGATCTCTGCCGCGATTGCCGCCCTGACGGTGTTCGAAGCTGCGATGATTGCCGAGATTGTGCGCGGGGGATTGAACGCAGTTGATAAAGGCCAGATTGAAGCCGCTCGCTCGTCCGGTCTCAGCAGCTTCCAGACCCTGTGGCATATCGTGCTTCCGCAGGGGCTGCGGCATATGGTGCCGCCGCTGGTCAGCCAGTTCATCTCGCTGCTCAAGGATACGTCGCTGGCGACGATCGTCGCGCTGCCGGAGCTGATGCATAATGCGAAGATTGTTATGGGCCAGAAGGAGAGCTATACCATTCCGATTCTGATCATGGTGGCCCTGATGTATTTCGTTGTCAATTATCTGCTGTCGCTGATTTCCAAGCGGCTGGAGCATAAAACAGCATAATTTCCGGAAAAAGCATGTCAGGTATATAAAAGAAATCAAGGTTATGGTAGTATAGTTGACAACATCATAAGCAGGAGTAGTGTTGATGGGACAATCTATACTCAAAAACAGAGCTGTACAGATATTCATGGCAGCTTTTGGTACAGCGATAGCCGGAGAATTCAAAATTAATCCGTTTGACGGCGATGTTTTCCGGATTGCATTAGGCAGCAGCGCGTTTCTGCTGTTTTTGCTTTTAATGAGGCATCTGCCTTATATTACGACAGGGATTGTAACGGGAATAGTGGTCCTGTTGTTCCGCACCGGGATGGATGCTATTGGAGGCAGCGGAGCTTCGGCTATTGAGAGCCTGACTATCCATTTCTCGGCCATGGTTTATTATATTGTATTTGCTTTGCTGATGAATCTGATCAAAAGCCGGATCGATACGTTCCATCCGCTCGTATTGGGCGGGGCAGCAGCCGTAATTGATCTTCTGTCGAACGAAATGGAGCTGCTCACCCGGCTGATTGTGCTGGACTCGGCCTCCTTCCGGCTGAATGAATGGACGTTTCTGATGGCGATTGCCGTCATCCGCACCTATTTTACAACCGGGGTATACAGCAGTATCTCCGTCAGCCAGCTGCGGGTTAAGCAGCGCGAGCAGAACCGGCGGATGGAGCAGATGCTTAGCTTCAGCTCAGGGCTGTATGGTGAGGTCTTTTATCTCGAAAAATCAATTGGTACCCTGGAGCGTGTCACGTTAAGCAGCTACGATCTGTACCGCAGCCTTAAAGCCGAGGAAGCGATGCAGCCTTACAGCCGCCAGGTGCTCGATATTACGCAGCAGATCCATGAAGTGAAGAAGGATTCACAGCGCATTCTGGCAGGGCTGGTGAAGCTGGTGGACCGTGAGGTGACCGGTGATCTCCCGCTGTCTGTCATCATGAGGTTTACTATGAAGAGCAATGCCAAATACGCAGAAATGCTGGGCAAACAGATTCAGTTCTCGCTGAATATGACCTCTGACTATACTACCGCCAGCTATACTCCCCTGTTGACTCTGCTTGGTAATCTTACAGCTAATGCGGTTGAAGTGATAAAAGGGAAAGGCAGCATCAATCTGGATGTGCATGAAGAAGGGGATTATACCGTCTTTACCGTGACTGACAGCGGCGGCGGTATTAAGGAGCGTGACCGTGAGCTGCTGTTTGAGCCGGGCTTTACGACCAAGTTCGATCAGGAAGGCGTGGCGGCTACGGGAATCGGGCTGTCACATGTGCAGGATATTGTCGATTTATTCGCCGGGCAGATCACCGTTGAGCCAGTCTCGGAGCTCGGAGGGGCCAGGTTCCAGATTAAATTGCCGGCAAGCGGGCTGCGGAAGGAGGAGTAGGGGATGCCATTATCTTTTTGTATTGTGGATGACGATGCAACGGCCAGAAGAATGCTGCAGCATATTATCGAAGACAGCGGGCTTGGAGAAGTGGTTGGCACAGCCGAAGGCGGCCAGGACGGCGTACGCCTGATTCTGGAGGAGCGTCCCGACATCGTGCTGATGGATCTGCTTATGCCGGATCAGGACGGCATTGAGACAATCGATTCCCTGCAGGCCCAGGGCTGCCGCTCCAAGTTCGTGATGATCTCGCAGATCGAGAACGGTGATTTGGTCGGCCGTGCCTACCGCAGCGGCATAGAGTTCTTCATCCGTAAGCCGATCAACAAAATCGAGGTCGAATCGGTGCTGCATAAGGTGAATGAGCGCTATGCGATCAACCGCTATCTGGATGAGATCAAGTCAAGCCTTGGCAAGCTGGAGGGACTGCAGTTCGGAATGGCGCAGACGGCGGTAAACAAACGGACCGTGAAGGAGATTGTCCAGCCGATTCTGATGAATATGGGCATGATCTCCGAGGGCGGCAGCCGTGATATCATCCTGATGATGGAGCTGGTGGCGGCCAGAGAGGATAACCGCACACTTCCCCCGCTCAAAGAGCTGTACGAGATGGCCGCAGCCACTTATAAATCCTCACCCGCAGAGGCTGCCAAGGAAGTGAAGGCGATTGAGCAGCGGCTGCGCCGCGCCCTGTCCGCGGGGCTGGCCAACCTGGCTTCAATCGGCCTGACTGATTACGGCAATCCGAAGTTCGAGCACTATGCGCCGCTCTATTTCGACTTCGAGGAGGTCCGGCTGAAGATGAAGGAGATCGAGCTGGGCCGGGATTCCGGCAAGGTGAAGGTCAACATCAAGAAGTTCCTGCAGGTGCTGCACCTGGAGCTGCTGGAGGGCTTGGGGCGTTGAGAGACGGATGATATGTGTGCTATTTAATTGGAAAAACGTCACTTCATTTCGCCGAAATGGCCTCCAGCGCGGTAAACAGCCGGAATTAGATAGCGTTTTTCCACCTAACTGACGTAATGGCCGGGGAATACTGAAATGAAGTGGCGAAAATCCAACTAGCTGCTGAGGATGCCTTGCATAAGCATACGACAAGGGGATGGAACCGCTCGCCTTACAATTAACTCTTCTCCGAAGCATATGTGTGTCACGGCCATCCTTCAATGCAACAGGCTATTCCAATCCCCCCTCGGAACCGCTGAACAGCGGGCTGAGGGTTGTTTTTTATGCGAAGAAGTCTGGTCCAATCTGTAATTTGGGCGGAGGCTGCCTCATGCTGTACAATAGTAGCATTAGAGCGCTGCAGCACTTGGAAGCAGGAGTAAACGGAGGTCTCATTCATGATACGTACACTGGCGGTAACCCATCAGGGGGAGGTGCTGACCGGCTTGCCGCTTGAAGGCATTGTGATGGCTGATTATGCCTGGATTTGGGCGGATTTCGACGCACCGACAACGGAAGAGACAAGGCTGCTGGACAGCTATTTTCACTTTCATCCCCTGGCCATTGAGGACTGCATGCACACCCTGCAGCGGCCGAAGCTGGATTATTATGAGGACGTGCAGTTTTTTGTGCTGCATGCACTCAATGAGCAGACTCTGGAGGCGGAGGAGGTAGACCTGTTCCTGAGTCCAAGCTTTCTCGTCTCCTACCACCACCAGCATAAGCCGGAAATGGACGAGGCCTGGGAGCTGGTGCAGGCGGAAATCCACAGCCGCAAAGGCTGGTCGGGCGGCCCGGTGGCAGCGGCCTATACGGTGATGGACAAACTGGTCGACCGTTATTTTCCGAGCCTGTACAATCTGGAGGACGAGCTGGCAGATCTGGAGGGCATGGGTGAAAAAGAATCCGTGGAGGAGCTGATGAGCCAGGTCTTCCGGGTGCGCGGACGGCTGCTGAAGCTGCGGCGGACCATTGTGCCGATGCGCGACCTGATGTACCGGATCGTCAACTCCCAGCATGTGCAGAGCAACGGGGAGGAGCGGATCTACTTCGGCGATATCCATGACCATCTGCTGAAGCTGACCGACATGATCGAGGTGGACCGTGAAATGACCGCCGATCTGCGGGACAGCTATATCTCGCTCAACTCCAACCGGATGAATTCGATTATGAAGACGCTGACCGTTATCACCACTGTTTTCATGCCGCTGACGCTGATCGCCGGCATCTACGGGATGAACTTCCGGGTCATGCCGGAGCTTGACTGGACCTACGGGTATCCGGTCATTCTGCTGGTTATGCTGGCGCTTGGGGGAAGCATGTTCCTCTGGTTCCGGCGGAGCGGGTGGTTTAAGTAGCGGCTATCCCCCAAAGCGGGGTTTTTACATGAAAGCTGACTCAGGTACTTTGCGGGGACCCCGGTCTGTACACATGGTAAAAAAAGCTAAACGCCACCGCTAGGAGCGGCGGCGTTTAGCAGAGGATGGAGAGGACTTCCGGCGGTTTTTGGATTTGGACGGAGCTTTGCGGCGCTGCTTGGTCTGGCGTCTTTTTTTGCGTTTGGGCTGATACATGGCGGCATCCTCTTCGGCTGCCAATGAGCCTGAGCCTTTCTTTTTACCAAAAGTGCCCATTACCAGCTTCACCATGGGTGCCATCTGCTGTAAGCCTTCGACCACCTTCTGGACCTTACCCATAGAGCTCACAATGCCGTCGATTCCGCCCATCCGGTCAATAATCCCCTTGATCTGCTCCATGTTGGCCAGGTTGCCGAGATTTCCGAGATTGCCCAGCAGTCCGCCGGCTTTGGGAGCTGCTTCAGCGGCGGCAACAGGCACGGCAAGTGCCGTATTCGCAGCCTCTGTCCCGAGTGCGGGCAGCATTCCGCCTTCAATCGGGGGAGGCTGCTGGACGTAGGAACCGATGCCGGGATAGCCTGACGGAGCATATGAACCGGCTAATGAGCGCCCGTCCCGGCGGGAATGATTATAGTAATGATGAGGCATAACATCACATTCCTTCGTTATTGGTTTGCTATACTGTATGTCATGGGCGAACATAGGGTATAGTCAAACGCCCGGATAACCGGGATAAGAGCGGAAAAGGGCGGATGCCCAGAGGGATGGGGCGGAAGTGAAGAAACCGTGTCCATGCTTGATTTTCAGAGGTTATGTAGTACTATAGTTAAGGCGGTAAATCCTATCAGATGCAGATAAAGTATAATCCAAATTGAATATAAGATGTGCGTCTGGGGTGGACGAATGTCCATCATTTTCGTTCTTTACAGCGTGAAATCGTTAATGCTTGAAAAAACTGCCCCAGTGCAATATAGTAGAGGCAAGATAGTCTTGTTGAATTTACAGCTTTAATGCTTTAAAGCCAGTTTTGGATAATGCTTAATCCGTGAAGATGATGCTGACCAAACTTTTTAGGGGATGATTTACGATGCAGCTTAAGAAGCTAAACGATAAAAGTATTGACCAATTATTCGAAGCCATTTTGACACTTAAAAATATGGAAGAATGTTATGTCTTCTTCGACGATCTGTGCACCGTGAATGAGATTCAGTCCCTGTCACAGCGTCTTGAGGTTGCGCGTATGCTGGGCAAGGGTTCTACATACAATCAGATCGAAGCCGAGACCGGAGCGAGCACAGCCACCATCTCCCGGGTGAAGCGCTGCCTCAATTACGGCAACGACGGCTACAAAATGACGCTGGAACGTCTGGGGCGCTAACATTATGAAGCCGGGCGTTCTAATCATCAGTCACGGCTCCCGGGATACAGCCTGGGTTAAGATTGTCGATGAAGCAGTGAACCAGTTATCGCTTGGAGAGGCGCTGCCGGTGGCGGTGTCTTTTCTCGAGCTGGTGGAAGGCCGCCTGATTCAGGACGGAATAAATGAGCTTGAACATGCAGGGGTCACAGACATTGTTGTGGTCCCCTTGTTTGTTTCATCGGGCAGTACGCATATAGATGAAATAGCATATGCACTGGGCGCAAAGCCTGCGCCGGAGCGCGAGACCGATCTTGAACCGTTCGCCGTGCAGGCGAACATCCACTTCGGCTATCCGGTCGACGACGACCCGGACATTGCCGTTATGCTCTGGGACAAGCTTCGCGGGCTGTCGGCCAACCCGGAGCGGGAGATGATCCTGCTCGTCGGCCACGGCAGCAAGCATGACGGCTTCCGCCAGCGCTGGGAAGCGGGCATCTCCTCCCTGGCCGAGCGGGTGCGCGCTGTCAGCGGTGTAGCAGCGGCAGATTACGGCCTGCTGAGCGTCGGGACGGTGCGGGAGCGGGCGGAATACTGGATAGGGCAGGGCTACGATGTGCTGGTGGCTCCGCTCTTTTTGAGTGAGGGGTATTTTACCAAGGTAGTTCTTCCCGGGCAGCTTCAAGGACTTGCGTATGCCTATAACGGCCGGACGCTGCTGCCGCATCCGCTGCTGCCGCACTGGATTGAACAGCAGGTGCGTGTGATGCTGGAGCAGGTGCGCGGGCAGTAAAGTAACACTTTTTTTGGAATGAAACCGGGTGCTGCCGCATAGATATATTTAGATGGCCTGCTGATGAAGGATGATTGGTATAGCAAAAAAGTTTGGCTGCTTCGCCTCGAACATTGCTTGTAGGGTGCGGAATTGGGTATAATCAGTAAGGTTATCTATTTCTAATACACAGGTGGCGTTCCGGTAATGAAAACTGCGAGATTGATTTATAATCCCACTTCTGGACGGGAAGAAATGAAAAGACGACTCGCCGACATTTTGGAGCGGCTGGATATTGGCGGCATTGAAGCCTCCTGCCATGCCACAACCGGGGAAGGCGATGCTACGGCGGCAGCGGCTGAGGCCGTTGAACGCGGCACCTATGATCTGATCATAGCGGCTGGCGGCGACGGCACCTTAAACGAGGTCATCAACGGGATGGCAGAGAAGCCTAACCGGCCTCCGCTCGGTGTAATGCCGCTGGGTACGACCAATGATTTTGCCCGGGCGATGGGCATTCCGAAGAACTGGGAGGATTCCTGCGATCTGATTCTGCGCCAGGAGTCGCGCCTGATTGACCTCGGCAAAGCCAATGACCGTTATTTCATTAATATAGCCGGCGGCGGACGCCTGACCGAGCTGACATACGAGGTTCCAAGCAGACTGAAGACGATGATGGGCCAGCTTGCTTACTACCTGAAGGGTATTGAGAAAATGGCCAGCCTGTCGCCGCAGGAGCTCTACATCCGCGCGAACGGCCAGGAGCTGATCCATGACGAGTTCATGCTGTTCCTGATCGCCAACACCAACTCCGTCGGCGGCTTCGAGAAGCTCGCTCCGGATGCCCGGATCGACGACGGTCTGTTCGACGTTATTGCAGTCAAGAAGTGTAACCTTGCCGAGTTCGTCCGGCTGGTCACTCTGGCCATCCGCGGGGAGCATCTGCAGGACAAAAAAGTCGTGTACTTCCGTACCGACGCAATGGAGGTTACCTCCCCGGGCTACGTCCAGCTGAACCTGGATGGTGAGCTTGGCGGCACCCTGCCGGGCAGGTTCGAGATTCTGCCGCAGCATCTGCGGATCTTTGCCCAGAATCACTAGGGCAATAGATTGTTAAAGAGCGAGAGAAGATAAAGCTCCACTTGATTCGTGCGGTGGCCCGCAGGGTCAGCTGGAGCTTTTGTAATGTGAATAACACGGTTTGAACTGGTAGATGATACGTCTTAGACCGATAGATAAATATAGGGTTAATTATTAGCATCATTAATAGTGAAGATCATGAAAGAAGTGAGTATATAACAATGAGTAAACACCGCAGCGGACGCCGGGGTGGCAGCCGGGAAGCTTCGGCGCCTGCCGCCGATCTGCCAGTGAGCAAGAATGACGAGGTTATGCTCGATATCATCGGCATGACCCATGAAGGCGAAGGGGTAGGCCGGGTAGAAGGCTTTACCCTCTTTGTGCAGGGCGCCCTGCCCGGTGAGAAGGTGCAGGCCAAGGTCCTTAAGACCAAGAAGCAATATGGCTATGCCAAGCTGCTGAAGCTCGTACAGCCTAGCAGCGACCGCATCGCGCCGCCCTGCGACATCTACGACCAGTGCGGCGGCTGCCAGCTGCAGCACATGGACTACACCGCCCAGCTGGCGTGGAAACGCCAGCTGGTGGTGGACAACCTGCAGCGGATCGGGAAGCTGCAGGTAGCGGGGGCGCCGGGTAGAGGCACGAATGCCGGGAGCGGAGGCGCGGAAGCTGAGAGCAGAAATGTGATAGCCGGGAACGGCGGTCCGGAAGGAGCGGCGGAGCTTGCTGAGGGAGTAGGTGCGAATGCGAGTGGAAGTGCAGAGGCGAGTGCAAGTGCAAGTGCAAATGCAAGTGCAAGTGCCGGGGAGGCGCAGGCTGACGGCATCATCGTCCGCCCAACGCTGGGCATGGACGAGCCTTGGCGCTACCGCAACAAGGCCCAGGTGCCGATCGGCGTCACCGAAGGCGGCCTGGTCGGCGGCTTCTATGCCCGCGGCAGCCACCGGATCGTCGATATGGAGACGTGCCTGATCCAGCACGAGCATAACGACAGCGTCGTAGCTGCGGTGAAGGGCATCGGCAGAGAGCTCGGCATCTCCGCCTATAATGAAGAAACCGGCCGCGGCCTGCTCCGCCACGTCGTCGTGAAGAAAGCCTTCCGCACCGGCGAGATGATGCTCGTCCTTGTAACCAATGGACGCGACATCCCGCACCTGGACGCTTGGCTAGGCAGCATCCGCGAGCAGCTGCCGGATGTAGTCAGCATCTGCCAGAACGTGAATACCCAGCGCACGAACGTGATCTTCGGTAACGAAACCCGTGTCCTATGGGGCAGAGACGTGATCTACGATTACATCGGCGATGTACAGTTCGCGATCTCAGCGCGTTCCTTCTATCAGGTGAATCCGGCACAGACCGAGGTGCTGTACGGCAAAACCGTAGAATACGCCGGACTGACCGGCAAAGAAACCGTCATCGATGCCTACTGCGGCATCGGAACGATCTCCCTGTTCCTGGCACAGCATGCGGCTAAGGTATACGGCGTAGAGATTGTGCCTGAAGCGATTGAAGATGCGCGTGGAAACGCGAAACTTAATAATATGAACAATGTAGTGTTCGAGGTAGGGGCGTCCGAGGACGTCATTCCGAACTGGAAAGAACAGGGCGTCACACCGGACGTAATCGTCGTCGATCCGCCGCGCAAGGGCTGCGATCCGCGACTGCTGGATACGATCCTGCAAATGCAGCCGGAACGCGTAGTGTATGTGTCGTGTAATCCGTCGACACTTGCTCGGGATCTGCGGGTGCTGGAGGACGGCGGGTACAAGACGGTGGAGGTTACACCGGTGGATATGTTCCCGCATACGGTGCATGTGGAGGCTGTTTGTTCCTTGGTTTATAAGGGTTTTTGAGTGCCTGATTCGGCATTGGGGGCAGACTGGGGGCGGAAAAGAGAATCGAATTTGTCTGCCGCAGCCTGGTCTGCGCTTTGCAGGGCGTGGCCATACACATTCATTGTGGTTGAAATATTACCGTGACCTAACCGTTCCGAAATGATCTTGGCATGGACGCCTTGGTTAATGAGCAGCGTGGCAGACGTGTGGCGCAGATCATGGAATCGGATGTAACGGAATCCATTCTTTTTGAGAAACTGACGGAACCAAAGATACGGACGTTCCTGGTGATAGGCTTTACCGTTTAGGTGGCAAAAGAGGAATTTTCGGTCTCCGCCTTCCCAAATGATTTCGTTCCGATCGCGTTCCTTGGCCTGATGCTTTGCGTAATCCTTCAGTTCCTCCAGCACGGAAGCAGGTAGAGAGACTTTGCGTTTGGACCCTTTCGTTTTTGGATCCTTAACGTGAGCATTTCCTTTCGGAGATAAGGCTACACTTTGTTCTACGCTTATGACTCCTGTTTTGAGATCAACATGCTTCCATTCCAATCCAAGCAACTCTCCACGTCGTAAGCCTGTAGTAATCGCCAGAGTGATCATCACGCGCCAGCGGATAGGTTCTTTCTGAAGAGCCTGAAGAAGTTGTTTTACCTCCTGCTCATTGTAGGGGGTATTTTGTTTACTTGTGACTTTTGGCTTTTGCACAGATGCAGCCGGATTATCTTTGATTACTTTCCACTCAACAGCTCGTTTAAAGATGTTTTTAAGAACCCGATGATTAATCTGGATTGTGCCTGACGAAAGCGATTTACCATCTTTTCGGCTTCCTGGTTCAGCAAGCTTCTTCAAAAAGGTCACAATATGCAGGGGCTTTATCTGATCAAGGCGCTGGTGGCCAAAGACAGGGATAATGTGCTTTCTCAAATTAACCTCATACGTGTATAGTGTCTTCTCCTCCAGATGTTCTTTAGCATACTTGTCTCTCCATTCTCCCACAAAGGCATTGAAATTCATTTTCTCCGGCGCGATATATTCCCCTGCTTCGACCTCGATTTTGAACTTAACTAACTCTTCATTTAGGTATGCCTCAAGCTTCTTAACAGACTTAAGTAGTGCCTTGTCGGATACCCGCACAGTTTTATAGCGCCGATCACGAGACCCGTCCAGTTTGTCTCCCAACTCAACAACGAGCCGCCAAGAAGCCTCACCGCGTTTTTCATAGTATGGCATACATCTACCATCCTTTCGGAACGTATGTTCTATTTTAGTGCGTATATTAACAGCCTTTCAGCTGGAGATAGCGAAGGTTATAGGTTAACTTCAACTACGCTTAGTGGATCAAAATAGATAATAAAATTATCGATCGTCGCCAGGATTCCAAATTTCTCTTTGTACCGATCCACAGAAGACTGCAGAAAACCCTCAGTGACATTTAAAAATTCGGCAATCTCGAAGCGTCCTCGCGCTCCGGATCCGTGGGCTTGTACAATAATAGATAGCGGAATGATTCTTTGATAGGCCCATTGCCGGGCTCTTAACTCCTGCTTTCGGTTTCGGATGTCCGATTGATCAAGGATATCTCCCGTTGTCGTCTCGTAGTGGCCGATTTCCTCTGCAAGAATGCAATGCTTCTCCACATCGGACAGGGACTTGTCCAGCCAAATGATCTGATCCTTATACAGCCCTTTGAGCTTGCCGCGCAGGGTTACTTCGTATACATCAATACCCCTTACTTCTGTATCTCTAAGCAGACTTTCATAAGTCAAGGCAGCATCACTCCCCGGCGCGAGGCCCTCTCTTCATTTTGACAAATTGTTTGAATCGTTCGATCTCTTCCAGTTCTTCCTCTGTCCACTCCTCTCCATCATGGTGAGCGGCGATGGTTTCTGGTTCCTTAGAATGGTTATCTCCAAAGGCTTTTTCCACTGAGATACTCGGTCCGTCATAGACAGGGGGCTCTTGACGAGCGTACGCAGATGCTAAAGTTCTGGAATCAATTTTCAATATCTTAGAAAGGCGATCGATTATCTCTCCTTTTTCATAATCCCATGGTGCCGGGGGGAGATTGTCTAAACTTTCAATCATACCTTGTGGGAATTCCATTTCCTTTTCTAAATCTTCCACACTCATATTCAGTTCGGTCAGCCGTCTTTCAATAAGAGAAACTATTGACTTTCCTTGCAAATAATCTACGGTCACTCCAAAGTATGCGGCAATAGCATCAAGTGATTGAATCTGGGGATTACGGGTGGTTCCATCAAGAATTTTAATTAGTGTTGTGTACGGCACACCTGTTAACTTTGCCAACTTATAACGAGAAAGACCCTTCTCTTTCATCAATTCGATAATTTTGTTTGCAATTTCCACTTTTTAGTTTCCTCCATCTTTTTTTATCTAATTTATTACCTTATAAGGTTATATTATTACGAAATACGGTACTAGGTCAAGAATTAAAGAGAAAACATGAGGTAAATGCTGGTTTACTACCTTATTCGGTAGTTTTTAGTCATGGATTTTTACTACCGTATGCGGTAGTATTTGTTCAGGAGGTGATAACAAATGGGGGAAACACTTAAGAAAAATGTGGATGAATTGCTCAAATTAAAAGGGTGGACTCGTTACCGATTGAGTAAAGAAAGCGGAGTATCAATGACCGTTATCTATAACCTAGCTCAGAAGGAATCGGGACCATCAGCGGACACACTTATAAAGATTTCTAATGCTCTTGGGTGTACAGTAGATGCCCTGGTTAGGCCCTGCAGCAGAAAGTGAGGTGTAAATATGACTGCGCTAGAAAAGGCAATCGCCGACATCGTAGCCGTGCATGTTGCAGAAGCGGAGAAGCGGATCCGAGAGAGCTTGGCGCTCACCGATAACCGGACGCTAACCATCCCTGAAGCTTGCGAGTACCTGGCTATGAGTGACTACACGCTCCGTAATCTCTGTAAAACGAAGCGGATTCCCCATCGCACGGTTGGTGCGGAGGGAAGCAAGAATCCCCGGTACCTGTTCAGCTCCGCCAGCCTTGATCAGTGGAAGCGAGAAGAAGAGGAACGGAATTACATCAAGAGAGGAGCAAACGAATGAAGTTGGCAATGCAGTTTGAAGGCAAACACTCCGTACTTACGTTACTGCCTGAAGATGTGAACATTCCATTCAAGGGAGATTTCATTATCAGCGCAAAGGATGTGGCCGCTGTCCTGGAGTATCAGGGCGAGAAAGCAACGGCGAACGTGCTCAAGTTCTGCAAGGAAGAACACATCTATCTTGTATCAGATTCTAACCTTCTGAATCGGAATGTTAGAAAGATTCACAACACTGGCGAAAAATTCATTTCCAATCTTTCATTAAACCGTGTGCTTGGTCAATCTGATCAGCCGAAAGCAATACCATTTCAGGATTGGATATATGAAGACATGCTTCCGTCGGTGCAGAAGACTGGGCAGTACACACTCCCGGGTAGTGAATCGCAACTGCTTCACTTTAAGAAAGAGGCTTACATGGTGGAAGTCACGGCCAATGTGCTACGGCTACCGGAGAGCGGCCGCCTGAAACTGTTAGGCGACTTCAACCATCAGCACGGTCTATCCGTTCCTCTGCCAGGTTATGCCGTGGATGAACCTATTACCGAATCGGCTACCGAGCTTTTGAAGAAGCACGCAGTAGGCATCCAGACAAAAGCATTTAATGTCCTGCTTCTAAACTGCGGCATTCTGGAAGAGAAGGAGCGGCCGTCCAGCAAAGGTGGTATAAAAACCTTTAAATCCTTAACGGATGCAGGACTGGCTTACGGCAAAAACATCATCAGTCCGAATAGTCCTCGGGAAACAGCGCCGCATTATTACCCCGACAAATTTCCTTTCTTGCTTGAAGCTGTCGGGTTGCGAAAGGAGCTCACTAATGCAAATTAACGTTCAGGCCGAGTTGGCCGCAGCACAGGTACATCTGGAGCGCGCCATCAAAGGTATGCTGCAGCAGCGCGAGATCAAGCACGTCCCTGGCTTAGGCCGGGCAAAGCACACCGTGCAGGAGACGCTGACCCAGATTCAACGTGAGGAGGCTGGCCATGTTAGCCACTTCAAAATCGTCTGATCCGGTGTTTGATGCCCTAGCTCACAAGCTGAGCCTGATGCTGTATCGCTGGAGAATTAAAAACGGCAGGCTGATCGTTGCTTATCCGGATGCTGCTATCTGGTGGCTGGACAGGGAAATTGCTGAAATGGAGGCAGGGAAATAGTGTTGCTGTTGCTGCCTTGAGAGGAGGTGAAGATGTGAAGATGAACATGTGTAATGAAGTAGCTGCCTTAATTTCTAAGGCTACGAATGCTTTAGAAACTGAAGATGATGCTGCAGAATTTATTACCTCCATTTGTTCAGGATTAGGTGGATACCTGTTCGTTACGATGGATCCGAAATGTCACGAAGCTCTCGTGGATCAAATGTGTGTGGAGATTAAACAGTCGGCTGTTAACGCTAGTAAGAATCCAGGCATGGTCTTGCTTCAAATGATGAAAGCGACGGCTGGAAGTGAAGAAGAAAAAAGCGACTTCGCGGATCCTACCCCGCAAAATCGCCCGATCAATTAATAATAGTTGAGGCCAGTATACCACTGGCCAGAAGGAGAATCAATATGAAAGCTACTGGAATTGTTCGGAAGGTCGATGAACTGGGCCGTGTTGTTATCCCTATGGAGCTGCGCCGTACCATGCAGATCGGTGAAGGAGAACCAATTGAAATCTTTGTCGATGGTGACAAGATTGTTCTCCGGAAGTATGCTCCGGGCTGCACCCTGTGCGGCAGCGTTACTGATCTGAAACAACTCTCTGGCAAACTGATCTGCACCAGCTGCATCACTGCAGCGATCCGACTGCAGGGGAATGCCTAATGCTGGCCATCCATAAGGTTCACCGGAAACTCGCTGAAGTGGTCGAGATGAACATGGACCAGAACGGAAACCTGTTCATTGGGAAAGTTGAATTGCAGCTGATCCTGAAATTGCTCCGCGAAAATTACAATCTGGTTTACACACTGGATGGTCTGAAAGAGCTTGCCCTTCATGCTTACGAAATGGGTGACATGGATTGGCAGATGGATTTGTGTGCCCAAATTGAAGAGCTGGAGGCTCAAATGATTTAGAAGGGGGCTGCTATTATGCCCAAAGTTATAAAGCTGGCTCAAATCTGCCGGTGCGAAGTCTGCGGCCTGCCTAAGGCCACGAAGCAGATCCGGCAGTGGAACGAACGTAGCGTCTGCACTCATTGCATTTCATCCATATTATCCGAGGAGGAATCATTTTGAAGGGATATAAAGTTTTTAACAAGGACTGGACCTGCCGTGGTTTCCAGTATGCTGTTGGCCAGACATTCACGCATGAAGGAGAAATCGGCCTTTGCGAGGAAGGGCTGCACTTCTGCGGTAAATTGCTGGACTGCTTTGAATACTACCCGTTCAACCCTGAAAACAAGGTCGCTGAAGTGGAAGCGCTGGGCGACATCGAGAACGGCGATGATAAATCCGTTACCAACAAACTTGCCATCATCCGGGAACTGACCTGGGGTGAAGTGTTGGACATGGTGAACACCGGGAAAGGAAATACAGGCCGGGCGAACAGTGGCAACCGGAACAGTGGCGACGGGAACAGTGGCGACGGGAACAGTGGCAACCGGAACAGTGGCGACGGGAACAGTGGCAACCGGAACAGTGGCGACGGGAACAGTGGCTACGGGAACAGTGGCGACGGGAACAGTGGCGACGGGAACAGTGGCAACCGGAACAGTGGCGACGGGAACAGTGGCAACCGGAACAGTGGCGACGGGAAC
>NZ_JARXXP010000029.1 GCF_029893965.1 Paenibacillus sp. PastM-3 | reverse complement strand
GGCAGTCGGCCTGCCCCCACCGTAACTTGAGTGGAATCAACAATAAGCAATTCTTTGGGTATGCCAAGGGACCGTCTCGTCTTGCGGTTACACAGCTCAATGAGGATGGTCAGCAAACGCTTGAAAAGTTCATAAGGAACGTGTTTTGCTTTTTTGGAAAGCGTAGAGTGGTCCACTGCACGCTGACCATGATGAGCCATTTGCTGCTCACCGTCACGGTATCCGTCCCATTGCTGAAAGGCGGCTTCGCTAAGAAATAAGAACAGATTATAGACGGTAAACTTTCTGGCAACATCGACATAATTAAGTTCTTCCAGGATTGGAGAAATCCGTTCCGGTGGAATCACCGATTGCAGAATGTTCGATAATGAAGTAGACTTTTTCATGAGGTCGCCTCGTTTCGGATGGTTTGTAGGGGTACAAACACTTTACCGAATGAGCGGCCTTTTTGCTACCTTTTTTTGGTTAATCAACAGCCGTAGATTTTAGTCACTTAATTGCCGTGAATCCCGGAGTTTGCAGCCACTAAGTGGAAAAAAGTCATCTATTTCTGGGCATTTATCACTTTGAGGCTGATTTTCATGAATCTAAGTGGCGTTTTTCCAACTAGTTTCCCGGCAGCGGGGTTTTCCGCTGAATTAGATGGTGAAAATCCTCTTGGTTCGATAAGACATGCCGCTTTTCCTATATTTATGTGAGTTAGGCTATTCCGCCTGCAGCGGCTTCCCGATTGACCCGAGGAACAGCCATAAGCCCGTCTGTGTGTCCTCGATTATGAAGATAAACGGCCGGTCGGCAGTCAGCTCAAAGGGTAAGTCGGCAGTGGGAGCCGCTCCGCCATCCATTGCAGCGAGCGTTGATGCAGCAGCTTCCGTTCCGGCTTCATTCACCTCGATAAATGTCTTATGAATAATCGAGCCGATGAAGATGGGCGTATCCACATCTGTAAGCGCCGGGAAATCTGCTGTGGCCGGATCAAACGGAGTCTTCATGCCCAGTGCCTGTACAGCCTCCTTCAGATCAACGCCGTATTCGGCAGTGAACCGCGGAAGGCCAACGGTTCCGAACCTCTCCGCGAACTGTTCTCCGGCAGGCAATCCGCCCTGAAGCACCTCATCTGCAGACGAACCTTCAGACGGCAGAATAACCAGCATCTCCATCTGGCCTTCCCCGTAAGGAAGCCGTACAGCCTGCCAGTCCTCTGTTTCTGCATAAGCAAAGTTACCGGTCTGCTTCATCATCATCACTTCTGCCGGGGTATTATTCCCCGTGTGAAATTGTGCAGGCTCAGAGCGCTCTACAGGAAACTTCTCTTGCCACGCTCCTTTAAAATACAGAGCATTGACCAGCAGAGCTACTGTATTGCCTCCGGGCGGCTGCTCGAGCATCCTGTCTATCTTGCCCGCCGTTTGATCTTCAACCCATCGATTCACCTCGGTAACGGTAACAGACTTCTCCGCAGACAGATTTGTTGTGCGAACCTCCGCGCCATAGCTGGTCTTGACTGCTTTCAGATACTCCTTGCGCAGCCGTATTCCCTGATCAGCCCACACCGAATTGGCCAGCTCAAGCTGAATGCCGGGTCCGGCATCGTTCAGCAGCGGCAGCAATGCCTTGCTGCCGGCATTCAGCTGCTCCAGCTCCCCGGGAGCATAGCCCAGCAGCTGTCCCAGCTCTTCCGCCGTCTCACCGCCGCTGCCATTGTAAGCCAGGGCCAGCGCAGCCGAAATGCTGTATGGCGAAATCGTCAGATTACCTGCTTCATCGCCCAGCTCCCTAAGTTTGCTGAACAGCCGCAGGCCAAGCTCATTGCTCTGCCGTGCAAGCCGGGCATCCAGCTTCGCCGCTGATTCTGCCCGTTCACTGAAGTTCATCGCGGAGTCTGCAGCAGGGCCGCCGGCAAAATCACCAGACCCGCCAGAACCGCAGCCGGACAGCAGAATACATGGAAGCAGCAGGACACTCAAAGGCAGTGCCGGTCTTTTTTTCATAAAACGTCCCCCTTTTATCTCAGTCCATTCAGGCAAATGCTGATATACCTTTCCTGACGGAGTATAAATGGAAAATGTTACAAGACACCTTATGCATTCGGTATCACCGGCAGAAGAATATGACTCGGATGTTCTAGGCTATGGCAGATGGTCTGCTGAACAATTATCGCCTCAGTATCCTCATACGGATCACTGCCGGTATTCGTATTCGGGAACGCGACAAATTTGCTGGACGAGGTAACCGTGAACCGGATGCGGTGTCCGGCGGCGAAGGTATGGGCGATATTTTGCAGGAAAATATCATATTTCTCCACCTGGCCGGGAACCAGCAGCTGCGGATTGTCCAGCCCGTGACGGTACTTGGCCCGCACAATATAGTTGGACAGCCGGATCGAATCGCCGTTCTCATGCACATCGCTGAGCGTAACAACCCAGTCGGTATCAAGGCCCGTACTCGCCGCATACAGCACGCAGGACAGCTCCCCGGCAACCGTAAGCTTGTCCGCCAGAGATTCGCTGGTGTACACCACAATATCGCTGCGCAGCTCATGCTTCCGCATATTCTCCGGCTCACGCTCCCCGCTGTCTGCAATCGGGTCCGCCGGATTATAGATAAACGTATCCGGGGCGGAGTCCGCTTCCGGTGCAACTGCCAGCCTGCCGTCGCCCAGCGACGAATTCGCCCGGCCCTCCCCGGCGAGATAGAACTGCGTAACCACCGCTTCAGCAGGAGTCCAGTCTTCAGAGGTTCTCCAGCGGTTTTCACCGACTACATAATAGGAGGCCCGCGGCTCCTCATCGATACCGTTCGGAATGTCCTTCAGGAACCGGTCGAACCAGCGCAGTACCGAGACATCATAATCGTAGACAACCGCATCCTCGCCAAAAGCAACCCCCTGCAGATCCCTGGCCCGGTTCGGCCCGTGCTCCCAGGCGCCCAAGCGGATTTTGCGGTTTGGAACATCGTGCTCAGTGAGCATCCGCCAGGTCTCCGATACACCGGGACTGTCCCCGTCATACCAGCCGGAGATGACATACATTGGAACCTTGACCTGATGACCCAGCTCGGTGAAGGTGCAGTTCCGCCAGAAGTCATCATATTCCGGATGCCGGCTCCACAGCTCCCACGGGCCTGAGGTCTTCCCGATCATCTGCTGCGGAATGTCCCGGATCGGCCTTGCATCAACAGCCGCTTCCGGACTTACCGTAATCCCGCCAAAAATATCAAAATCCGTCCGCGTCCCCACCGACTGCGCCAGGGTCCACGACAGCAGCGGCCAGGAGCACAGCGTCCCTCCTTTGCGTGCAGTATCAATAAACGGCGAGCCTACATTTACTTCATCCACAACAGCTTTGAGGTTCGGATGCCCGCTGGTCGCTGCTGCGACAACGACATAGCCGAGATAGGAGGCGCCCCACATGCCGACCTTGCCGTCAGACCAGTCCTGGGCAATAATCCAGTCAATCGTGTCGTAGCCGTCATCCCGTTCATTATAAAAAGGAATCAGCTCACCCTCAGAATCCGCCCGTCCCCGCACGTCCTGGGAGACTACAGCATAACCTTTGTTCGCCCAGCGCATAAAAATCTCTTTTTTCCCGTTACGGTCATAACAGGTCCGCACAAGAATCGTAGGCAGCTTCGCCCCCGGCTGAATGCCCTCCGGCAGAAACACATCGGTCGCCAGCTTAATGCCGTCGCGCATTGAAATCAGGAACGTTCCGAGATCATTAACGCCATACTCCGGCTTGGACAGAAGCGGCTCATCATAGACCGTCAGCGGAGTCAGTTTTTCATAGCCTGCCTTGACGATCAGCTCAATCCCGTAGCGGTTAGGGGTAAGAAAAGCAATAACCTCGCCGTCCAGCGTCACCACATCCAGCGCCGTATCGCCCCGCAGGGCCCAGACCTGTGAAACCTCCAGCTTTCCGCCAATCTCCGCCTCATATCGGATATGCTTGTGGTATACCTCGCCGGTGTCAAGGACAACCTTTTCTCCCGTCCAGTCTGCAGCTTCGTAGGAAGAGAGCTGGCGGGCAATTTTGGCAAAAGGAAGCACATATTTCGCGTTCGGATCAAGCACGTTGTCCTGCATTTGCGTGCGGCGGCGGACGTCTACCTTGGCGTGCAGGATTGCTTTTTCCGTAAAATGAATCTTGCCGCTATAAATCCCCGAACAGTAGAAATGGAAGTCCGTTGTATGTAAATAAGTAGTCATCAGTGCAATCCCCTATCCGCAGATTTGTTCAAACACCCGGAGCCAGTTGCCGCCCATAATCTTGGCAATGTCTTCATCCGTATAGCCGCGCGCCACCAGACCTCTGGTGAAGTTGATAAACGTGCTGTATTGTTCAAGTCCCGCCACCGTTTCGGTCGAAGGCCCGTCCCCAGGGGCAAAGCCAAGTTTGGGAGCAATATGCTCTTTAAAATAAACCAGCGACCAGTCGGGATCGCTCATCGGCCAGTCTGTGCCAATGCCCACATGGTCCACGCCAGCCAGACGGATCACGTACTCCATATGATCCAGCACATGGTCGATCGTCGTGTGGTCAGGATCTTCATGAACAAACCACGGCATGGCAAAAATCCCGATCACGCCGCCGGTTCCGGCGATGGCGAGAATCTCCTCATCGCTTTTACAGCGCATATGCGGATATATCGCTTCTACTCCGGTGTGTGAGGCAATGACTGGTGTGCGGGATACCTTGCAGGCATCCAGGGTCGTCTGTTTGCCGCAGTGTCCGGTATCGACAATGATCCCTAGTTCATTCATCCGCTGCACGAACCGGACCCCGAAATTCGACAGCCCGCCGTTCCCCTGCTCCGCACAGCCCGAGCCGATCAGATTCTGCTTATTGTAGGTCAGCTGCAGAATACGCAGCCCGAAGTGATGCAGCACCTCCAGCAGCTCCAGATTGGTGCCGAGGGCATCCGTCTCCTGTGCCGTCACAATGCCCGCCACCTTGCCCGACTGCTTGGCGCTGCGGATATCTCCGGCGGTCAGGGCCTTGATCAGCCAGTCATTGGCATCAAACTGCAGCTGCACCTCGCCCATACTTGTAATCAGACTGTCCATATCGTTCAGGTGCAGCTCCCGGTTGCCTGCCGTAATGCCGGACTTGAACCACTCCTCTTTATACTGGGGAATGTCACCTCTAGCAGCCAGCTTGGTCACCCATTTGGCCGGCATGGAGCTGTAGACAATCGGCTCCTCCTTGTACGGTTCGCTGAGCTCCCTGATTCTCTCTGAGACCGCAGCCGGAATTGCCTTTGGTGACAACGGCCCCTGAAACAGCAGATCAATGTTGATATTCTGCCCATGCAGCTGCTGTGCGCGGAGCTCCTGCTCCTCCGTTAATTTAAAATCATATAATCCTGCCTGTAAGCTCATCTGTGTGACCTCCTCAGATTACATCTCCACCTCAACACCCTTATGCAAAAGCACGGCCTGATTGTGAATATAATGCGCCGCAGCCAGGTCCTCAATCGCCAGGCCCAGGCCCTTGAACAGGGTGATCTGCTCCGGGCTGCTCCTGCCCTCCACTTGTTGCAGAAGCAGCCCGCCGAGCTCGCCGGCGATATGCCCTTCGGCAATGGCACCCTCAGCCAGCGGAATGAGGTAGTCCCCAGCTTCGTTGACGGCGGATTCCAGCCGGTCCACGTAGAGCCTGGACGCTGCCACAAGCGCCGAGTCCAGCTCCCGTTCATGCGGCCGGCAGGCGCCGACTGCGTTGATATGGGCTCCCTCCGGTACCCATTCGCCATTCAGCACCGGCACACTAGAAGCCGTTACGGTACAGATGATGTCCGCAGCCTGTACCGCCTCGCGCACTGTTGCCGCTGCCGTTATTTCGATGCCGTATCTGGCAGCCATCTCCGCGGCAAAACGCTGCGCCTTGTCCGGCGTTCTCCCCCAGACGCGGACTTCGCGGATGCTGCGCACCAGCAGCATCGCCTCCAGATGGCTGGCCGCCTGCTCCCCGGTGCCAAGGATCGCCAGCACGCCGGCATCTTCCCGGGACAGCAGCCTCGTTGCTACCGCACTGACCGCCGCTGTGCGGATTGCCGTAATCTGCCGGCCGTCCACAATTGCATTCAGCCTGCCGGTCTCTGCATCGAACAGTGCAACCGCCCCCTGATGGGAGGGCAGGCCTCTGTCATGATTGTGCGGGAACACGCTGATCAGCTTGGCTCCCGCCGCCGCTTCCTGCCGCAGATAACCCGGCATCAGCCCGAACAGATTCCCGCCCGTAAGCGGCATAACCTGCCGCAGGCTCTGGACCGCATCTCCTGAAGAAAGTGCAGCCAGCACATCCTGCATGACACCGATGCAGGCTTGCATCGATAGAATCTCCGCTGTTTCTCTCCCGTTAATCACCAGCATGATGTATGGCCTCCAGTCTTGTCAGCTATCTTTTTTCTTCTATTTATCATAGCGCTATCCTGGCTGTTTGCGAAATACCGGAGACAAAATAAACGGGGGGCTTATCTTTCTGAGCCATCATTTGCTATACTCTATAACAGTGGTTGTAAACTTAAAATTGAAAACAAAGGGGATTTCCTATATGATCATCCAGCCCAAAACACGCGGCTTCATCTGCACCACGGCGCATCCCGAAGGCTGTGCCCGGCAGGTACAGCAGCAGATCGACTATGTAAAAGCACACAAAAAACTGAGCGGACCCGTTAATGTTCTGGTTGTCGGAGCCTCCACCGGATATGGACTGGCTTCGCGTATTACCGCTGCCTTTGGTGCAGGAGCGAATACGATCGGCGTCTTCTTCGACAAGCCGGCTGAAGGTGCACGGACTGCTTCCGCAGGCTGGTATAACTCCGCTGCGCTGGAGAAGGCTGCTGCCGAGCAGGGCCTGAAGTCGTTCAGCATCGTCGGCGATGCCTTCTCTGACAGCATCAAGACCAAGACCATCGATCTGATCAAAGCCGAGTTCGGCACCGTTGACCTTGTAGTGTACAGCGTAGCCTCCCCGCGCCGCACCCATCCGGTTACAGGAGAAACCTTCTCCTCCGTGATCAAGCCTGTCGGCAATGCTTATACCAACAAAACAATGAACTTCCACTCCGGTGAAGTTACGAACGTAACGATCGAGCCGGCAACGGACGATGAAGTGCGTCAGACAATCGCCGTTATGGGCGGCGAGGACTGGGGCATGTGGATCGACCAGCTCCAGGCAGCGGGCGCGCTAGCTGACGGGGCAACAACAGTAGCCTACTCCTACATCGGACCTGAGGTTACTCACCCGATTTATAAGGACGGAACAATCGGCCAGGCCAAGAATGACCTGGAGAAAACGGCAATCGCACTGAACGAGAAGCTGAGCGCTACAAACGGACGGGCCTTTGTATCGGTTAACAAGGCACTGGTAACCCAGTCCAGCTCGGCCATTCCGGTTGTGCCGCTGTACATTTCTGCCCTGTACAGAGTGATGAAAGAAAAAGAGCTGCATGAAAACTGCATCCAGCAGATGTACCGCCTGTTCGCCGAGCATCTGTATAACAACGACGCCGGCAGCAGCCACCTGATCCGCATCGACGACTGGGAAATGCGTAAGGACGTTCAGGCTGAGGTCATGAAGCGCTGGAGTGAAATTGAGACAGCCAATGTACCTGATCTGGCGGATCTGCCAGGCTACCAGGAGGATTTCTTCAACCTGTTCGGCTTCCGTACGGAAGGTGTAGATTATGAAGCAGACACCGATCCGGCGGTAGACATCCCGAATCTGGTGTAATATCCACATATATAAAAAACCGTCCTGTTCCCTCTTCGTAAAGAGAGGGCGGGACGGTTTTCTCTAAATCCGCTGTCTTCCTCCTACACCGATTTTCCCACGCCTGCATGATGCATCCTGTAGTAATATCCTCTCCGCCGCAACAAGTCCTCATGACTGGCCTGTTCAATAATCGTGCCCTGATCCAGTACCAGAATCTGATCGGCGCTCCGCGCCGAAATGAATTTGCCCATCTGATCCCCTCCTGTATACCGCCAGCCCAATGACTATGCCCAGCCTTGCATTATTGCAACTGCCAGTCGCTGATATTGAAATCTTTTTTCGCCAGTCCTTCTTTGACAAGGAAGCCTTTGGTGCCTTCCAGCAGCGCCAGCCCGTCGTCACTAAAGGCCGTTTCTATAATGTCGCTGATCGGGAAGATTTGTTTGGCCAGCTCCGGGGTTGTTTTGTTGATTTTGGCCAGAAACTCGTAATACTCCGCTTCATGCTGCTTCAGGTCAGCCAGCGCTTTCTCCCGCGCTTCGTTCCACACCTTTGGAAAATCCGGGAACTTGGCCAAATAAGCCTCCGACACGACGGTTACGCTCGTGCCCAGCAGATTTGGATGGGTGGAAGCGTCGTCCAGATGGACAAACCCTTCGTCAATCTGCTTGAGCGCCGGCACGCCTGTATTGGTCATCGCCGCCACATCCCCCCTGGCCAGCGCCGCCGTCGCATCGGGCGTCAGCATGTGCACCAGCTTGTAATCCGTTACGCCCGCCTCCTGCAGCAAACCGACGACATAACGGTGCATAAAGGAGCCCTTTTGAATGGAGATCGTCTGTCCCTCCAGATCCTTGAGCGTTTTCGGCCCGTTCTTCTTGCCGATCAAATAGCCGATCTGGCGCGCGGCGGGCTGGGAAATCAACCGTGTTTTGGCGCCGGAGGCGTAGGCGATAATCGCCGGCGTATCGCCAAGGCTGCCGAAATCAAGCCGCCCGCTGATCAAGGACTCCGTCTGGTCCGGCCCGTTCGGAAAGGCAGTCAGCTTTACCTCGGTAATTCCGTATTTCTTCAGCTCTTCCTGAATAATGCCTTTGTATAACCCCCAGCCTTCCGCCCCGCCGGGCACGTTCAGCTCGTTGGAGCCGATAAAGCCGTAGTTCAGCACAGCAGGCACATCGCTAGCGGGTGCAGTAGGTGCCGCTGAAGCGGAATTGGTTGCGCCTGTTGCGTTTTTATTATTCTTAAAGGAATTATCGGCATTAGAGCATGCAGAAATCAGCAGCATCGCTGCCGCTAGCAGCGTAACCAGCGCCAGCCGCAACTGGCGGATTCCCGCGCCTTGAGATTGTTTCCATTCAAAGCTTTTGTTCATCGTCGAATCTCCCCCTTATAGTGTAGCCTTGATTAATAATACTTAGTTCTATGGAAAGCTTTCCGCTTTACCCCTTGTAGCTGTCCCTCCAGAGCAGCATGCGGCGTTCCAGCAGCCGGACAACCGAATCAATCATTTTGCCCGTCACGGCAAAAATAAGGATCCCCACGAATACCTCGGCCGTGTCGGAATTTTGCTTGGCCTGGTTGATCAGGAAGCCGACGCCCGACTGCGCGCCGATCAATTCGGCGACGACCAGACCGATCCAGGCCACGCCGAACGACAAGCGCAGGCCGAGCAGAATGTTTGGCAGCGCGGCGGGAAGCACGAGGCAGCGCAGGCGGTCATAAGTGCCGAACCCCAGCACCCGGCCCACTTCAAGCAGCTTGCCGTCCACCTGGCGGATGCCCAGGAATGTATTGATATAAAGCGGAAAGAAAGCGCCGCTTGTAATAATGGTGATCTTCGAGGTCTCCCCGAAGCCGAACCAGAGGATGATCAGCGGAGCAATCGCCAGATGCGGAACGAGACGCAGCACCTGAAAGACGGGATCCAGCAAATATTCTGCCTTGCGGAACAGTCCGTTCACGATGCCGAAGAGCAGCCCGAGCGCTCCGCCGAGCAAAAAGCCGAGTCCCGCCCGCCCCATGCTGATTCCCAGATGGCGGATCAGCTCTCCGCTGACCGTCAGCTCCGCCAGGGACTTCAGGATCGCCAGCGGAGCCGGCAGAAAAAAATCGGAGATCAGTCCGGCGCTCCCCGCCGCCTGCCAGGCAGCCAGTACGATTGCCGGCAGCACCGCGCCCAGGCCAAGATCGGCAAGCAGCGGCTTCCACGCCGCCCGCAGGCGCTGCTTCCGCACGCGTTGCATTTTCGGCCGTGCCGGGCTCCTCGCTTCCGCCAATTCCCCCGTCGCCAGCACCGCCTCCGCTCCATCGCTCATGTTTAACACTCCCCGTTTTGGATTTACAACCATTGCTTTGTCTGTTCGTCTTGCACGCTTACTGCGCTTGCCGCGCCTATCATTAAGCTTCGGTCTTCCATCCCAGCAATCGCCGCTCGGCCAGCCGGACCAGAACGTCGCTCAGCAGGCCGCCCAGCGCAAAAATAAAGATTCCGACAAACACCACCGGCGTATCCGCGAACTGCCGCGCATCAGACATCATGTACCCGATCCCCTCCGTCGAGGCGATTAACTCCGCGACCACAAGCCCCAACCAGGACAGGCCCAGCGACAGGCGCAGGCCCAGAAAGATGCTTGGCGTCGCCCCCGGCAGCACCAGACGGATCACCTGCTTAAGCCGGCTGAAGCCCAGCACCCGCGACACTTCGAACAGCTTGTTGTCCACACTGCGGATGCCCAGGAACGTATTGATATATAGCGGAAAAACGGCGCCCTTGGCAATAATGAGCACCTTTGATTCCTCGCCGATGCCAAACCATATAATGAATAATGGCACCACGGCCAGACTGGGGATCATCCGGATCATTTGCAGCGTCGGGTCGAGCAGCTTCTCCGACCGTTTAAACAACCCGACCAGAATGCCGAAGACAAGCCCAAGCCCGCCGCCCAGCAGAAAGCCGGATAACACCCGGATTAGGCTGATCCGCAAATGGCCCCACAAATCGCCCGACGCCACCAGCGCCGCGAACGATTTGGCAATCACCGCCGGAGTGGGGAACAACATATCCGAGATGATTCCCCGGTCTCCGAGCACCTGCCACGCCAGCAGCACACTGGCCGGAACGATCAGTCCAAGCCCCGCCACGACCAGCCTGCTTGGCTTGCCGGGGGGGCGGACCGCTGCCGTCTGATTTGCCATCCCTTTTCCTCCCTGCGCATCATTCCATAGTCTTGCTAAATACCCGCTCCGTCCGTCAGCTCCAGCTCTTCCACCTTTTCGAAATAATTCATCACTTTAAGCCGAATTTCCTGAAAAGAGACGCTGGCCTTGCGTCGTGGATAAGGCAGGTCGACCGGCACAATCTTGCGGATTTTACCCGGACGCGGCTCCAGAATGACGACCCGTTCCCCTAAAAATACCGCTTCGTCGATATCATGGGTCACAAAGACCATCGTCGTTTGGTTCGTACGCCACACATCGAGCAGCACCTGCTGCATATGGGCCCGCGTGAAAGCGTCGAGTGCGCCGAACGGCTCGTCGAGGAGCAGGATTTTGGGACTGCGCAGCAGCGCCCGCGCGATCGCAACCCGCTGGGCCATGCCGCCGGACAGCTCGCGGGGATACGCTTTTTCGAAGCCGGACAGCTTCACCAGCTCGATCAATTCATCCACCTTGCATCTGATTTCCTTATTGCGCAGAGGCAGATCGGAGGCGATGTTCTTCTCGACGGTCAGCCAGGGAAAGAGGCGGTGCTCCTGAAAAATAAAGCCTTTATCAATGCCCGGACCGCCGATCCTTGCGCCTTCCAGCGTCACCTCCCCGCTATACCCGTTGTCCAGGCCGGCGACGATGCGCAGGAGCGTGCTTTTGCCGCAGCCGCTGGGGCCGATTACCGTGATGAATTCGCCTTCCTTTACTTGAAGATCCACGTTGTACAGCGCCTGCACCGGGCCATTGGCCGTGTCAAACGTCTTGTGCAAATTCGAAATAGCCAGCAACACATCGCTCATCCGCCTTCCTCCTCCTGTTGAAGCTAAAGCGCCTCAGAACCATGCTTCCGCTCCCCATAATAAAGCTCTAGCGCACGCAGAATGACCTCGACAGGCCGGACCGCGAGTTCATCGAGCCCGGCCTGCGCGGCAAGATGGGCCTCTTCATCCGCCAGATCGGACAAGGTGCGGACGGCGGCAAACGCCGTCTCCTTAGCCGCGCAGACATGGGCGATGGCCGCCGACTCCATATCAAACGCCACCGGGGAAAAGTCGCGGATGATCTCCGCCCTGCGGGCATTGTCATTCAGAAAAAAGTCTCCGGTCGCAATCCGTCCGGTTAAACTGCGGTATTCCCGCTCCGCAGACGCCTGTTCCACTTCCCGGATGAAGCCTTCCGGCAGCACATAAGGCCGCGCTCCGGGAATGATGCCGGGACTGAATGGCTGTGACAGTGAGGCGAAATCCACCTGGATATAATCGTTCCCGACAACGATATCGCCCCTGCCGGCGCCCTCGGCCAATCCGCCCGCATATCCGATGTTGAGGACCAGCTCGGGCACAAATACGGTTAGAATTTCGGCGATGCCGGCAGCGGAATTAACCTTGCCGACGCCAACGACAGCCGCAACCAGCTCGATGCCAAGTTCGTTGTTGGAATAGATTTGACCCGGCTTCCGCTCCCAGCCGTAGGCGGATTCAAGCTGTTCATACAGCGGAGCAATCTCGCGGTCAATGGCGCTGACCACCGCAATCCGCGCCATCCTAAATCGCCTCCGGCCGGGCGTCGCGGCTGAAGATCGGCAGCAGTTCCTCGTCAATGGCGAACAGGTCATGGATCAGGAAGTTCGGGCTCGGCGCAATGTCGAAATAATCCTGATAGGTGAAGCCGTTGCGTTTGAAGATGTCATGGCAGCGGTAGGCCATGTCCAGATGCCATTCCGGCCATGGGGTCCGGTGTCCTTCCAGCGCCGAGCCGGGATTCGGCACCCACGCTCCCGTGAGCGACAGCACGCCGATGGAGGCCAAATATTCAACGCCTTCAAGCGTCGCCTTTTTCGGCTCGATGCCGGCGACGAAGCCTGATCGTACCTTGCCCTTGCCGAAGATACGGGCGGCGTATTCCAGCGCCTTGATCCAGTGCTCCCGTCCGCCGCATTCCGCGACCTTGCCGGGAAGAATAGCCTGGTAGAAATTCGGGTCCCATAATTCCAGATTCATCGCCAGCGTCCGGAAGCCCGCTTCCTTATACCGCTCCAGAATGCCGAGATCCAGCGGGGCGCCGATGACGGCGGTGCCGTTGAAATCCTGCAGTCCGGTGCTCTCCTGGATCGCTTCGGCAACATCAATGTAATAATCCACTTCGCGCCGTTCGGGAACGAAGCCGCCGGTCAGATTGGTATGCTTGACCCCGTCCAGCTTATAGGCCGCCGCGACGGCTTCGCCGATTTGCTTCGGATTCTTCCACTTGATGCCTTCTCTTTCCGAATACGTGTCTTTGGTCGCGTTGATATTGCAGAAGAGGCAATCCTGCCCCGTTTCCTTCAGGGAGCACTCGTTGCTGTAAGCGATGGACACCGTGCCGCCGTGGGCGTAAGAGGCGATCCGGGAAAAAGGCGTTCCATCGGAAGCCCGCTGGCTGTAGAAACGCGGTCTTTTCTCAAATAGAATCGGAAAAACCTCTTTTTTGCCGCGGGTCAGCACATATTGGCTGCCATCATAAATGATTTCGTAGGAGGATCTTCGGTCCCAGTTGAAGCCGATGCGCAGACCTCCCGGCGTCTCGTAGCCGGTCGGCAAGTCGAACCCTTCGTGCGTTTCATGGTCCATTTCGAAGCAGAGATGCACCTGCTCCTGAAATTCCCCGCCCAGATCCAAATGCTTGAAGATCGTCGGATTGGCCGCGACCCCCTCGACGTTCAGTTCATTTTTGATCTTTAATTCCTTGTACAGCTCGTCTTTAATGCTCACTTGCGTTCACTCTCCTTATTGATTGGTTGCGGGGGCCGACAGCCGCCGGGATGCGGCAGCGATAATGGCGTCCCCCAAGTCTTGCAGCAAGGCAAGCCCGCCGCAGGAACCGGCATAGCTCTTATTCAGCACCAGCCGGTCGGCGACAGGAAAAGAAACGGGGAGAAAAGGAATTTCCAGCCGGCGGGCGGCGGCCTGCTCCAGCGAGCTTCCGAGCACTAGCTCCGCGCCGCTGCGCGCCAGCAGATTGTCGATGACGGCGGCGTCGCCTGCGAACACGATCTCTGTCTCCGCGCTGTTGCCGGCCTCCGCCCACCTGCGGCGGATATCGGACTGCGCCGCGGCCGGGAGATCATCCGTAATGACCACCGTCAGCGCGGGAAGTCCCAGCGGCCGGTCCAAGAAGCGCGCCGCGCCAAGCACGAAGCCGCTGTCGCCGACCAGAACCGTCTTGCGCTGAAAGCCGTACCGGTAATAGGCGTCCAGGGACTTCACGATATAATATCGCTCCTCCCTTTCCTTCAGCGCGATCCAAGACTCCAGCCGCTCGGCGTCAAGGTTCAGGCTGCCTGCCGCTGTGCGCAGCAGCCCCGCAGTCTGCTCCGCGCCAACCGGATATCCATCGGTATGCACATACGGAATTCCGTATTGCTCTTCCAGCAGACGGCAAATCTCCAGGCTGTGCGGCGAGAAGGACAGATTCAGCGCGGCGGTGCAAACGGCGCTCCATTCGCCGAGGCCGGAGCCCGGCCCCAGCAGAACATTGACCTCGGCGCCCGCCCCCTCGAGGTCGGCTTGCAGCGCCTGCAAATTGCCCTGCCAGAACACATCCTGCTCCGGTATGATGCCGAACAGGTTCACGAGGCGGTCGCGTTTGCCGGCCTCCGGCTCAGCCAGCTTATCCAGCTGGCGCAGAATACCCGTGACCGCCGCCGTGTATCCGCTATGGACGCTGCCCTTGAAGCCCGGCGCACTGACATGAATCGCTTTATAAAACTGATCCTGCAGCTCCTTGGTCATCGCCGGCACATCGTCGCCCACAAGTTCGGGCGTGCAGCCGGTGAGCACGACGTAGAAGTCGCCTTCTTTGATCTTTACCGTATTCTTGAGCTGCTCGCGCAGCCGCGAATTGCCGCCGAAGACGACCTGCCTTTCCAGCACGTTCGTGGACGGCAGCCCCAGCCCGCCCGTCCGGCCGGAACCGGCATTGCCGCTTAGACTGCTCACCCCGATATACTGCTGGACTCCGCAGCCCGCGGTGGAATGAATGATCGGCACCGCGCCTTCAATCGACTTTATGGTCTGGACGGCGCCGTGCAGCAGGCAGCTGTTGCGCCCTAAGGCTATCGCTGCTCCCATTTATTTCACCTCCTGTTTAATGTGCCAATTCGCACTTTTGCCGAGCCAGGCCGCGCGGTAGGAGGTACTTACGGCTTGCCGCAAATAACGGCTGAGCGCCTGATTGCCCAGCGCCCCGCGCCAGCTTTCGGCCAGAACCCGCGCCCCGGCAAAGCCGTAAGGGTCGATAGAGTCAACGGCGGCAGCGGGATAACCCGCTCGGGCTGCCCAAATGGCGTCCTCCGCCCGGCCGATATAGAGATCCGGCTTCAGCTTGCCGAGTACGTTAACTTTCTCGAACGGCTGGCCTTGTTGCACATAGACCACCACTTCCGGCAGGCGCTCTTGGAGCTGCCGCAGCCTAGGGGTATGAATCCGGTCGGCATGGTCAAGCGCGAGGCCGGACAGCTTGCCGCCCAGCTCCAGCACCAGCTCCAGCACGCCAAAGGCCAAATCCGGCGGCAGATCGATGAAGACGGTTACGCCGTCCAGGCGGCTCGCGGCAAGCGCGGCGGCCGTCTGTTCTTTCTCGGCGGCGATATAGGCCGCCGCCGCTTCCAGCGAGCCGGCCGCGCCTGCGGCGGCCAGCAGCCAGCGCTCCGTGCCCGCGAGGCCGACCGGAGCCTGCCCGCCGAGACGCGGAACGCTATGCACCGCGTCCAGCCAGCGCAGCAGATAATCGGCGCCGCTGTCGTCCAGCGCCAGGGAAGCAGCTGCGTGCACCGCCCGTCCCAGCGACTCCGGAGTCGTCGCTCCGGCGAGCCAGTTGACGTTCACTCCCGCTCCCGCCAAATCCCCGGCAATGTGCCCGGTGTGCGCCTGCGCCGCGCCGGCCACATTGATGAACGGCGCCGCGGGAACAGCGCCCGCGCCGTTGCCTCCGGCGCCCGTCTCGCGCAAGGCCTCGCCGGCCTCTTCTTCCGCCCCGCTGGCCTCACGGCCCAGCGCGTATTTGATCAGCGCGTGATACGCCAGATCGTATCCGTAGGCGTACGCTTTGGAGCGGAAGCCCGCCGAGAAGATCGGGATCACCGGGATACCGAGCCCGGCGCTTTTTTCCGCGGTGACCGAGACGATATCGTCGTTGTTGATCGCGACCACGGGAGACGAGATGATAAAGATCAGGCGCGGCCGATATAGCCGGTAGGCCCGCTCCACCGCTTCGTCCAGCTTGTCGTCGGCCCCCAGAATGGAGTCATTCTCTTCAATGTTCGTAATCAGCCACGGGGTTCCGCCCCGGACCAGATAATCCTCCAGCTTGACTGCGCCGCAGCCGGGCGGGCCGTGAATAATCGTCACGCTGTCCCGAATCGTGCCCAGCAGCCGGATCGCGCCGATAATTTCGTCGTAGGCCGTCTCCGAATAGGTCCGGATCCGCTGCCTGGCGTTAACGTCCGTCAGTTCATCCGCCAAACCGGAAGAATCGCCGGAATACGCGGTTAAGGTGCCTTGGCTTTTCTCCCGCGTGCGCGGAAAACGTTGTCTGATCTCCGTCATCCCCTCCACCCGCCTTAACGAGCGGCGGCGGCGGGATGAGTAGCCGCTTCCGAATGAATGGCATCTCCCCAGCCGCGCGCCCAGTCGCGCAGGTCAGTGACATTCAGCGGAGTGGGAACCGTAAGATTCTCATTGCCCGCAATATATGCGGCCAATTTGCGGTAGACATCGGCTTGCTGCGATTCCGGGCTGGCTTCGATCACCGTCTTGCCGTACAGTTCGCTCTGGGCGACTACGGGAGAGCGGGGAACGAATCCGGCTACCGAGGTGGAGGTTTTGGCGGCAAAATCCGTGATCAGGCTTTCCGGATAACCCGGCAGGATGCTGTTGCCGATAATGCCGCCCAATCTCGCGCCACCGGAGGGCGCATATTTGCTGATCGCCTTAAACAGGTTGTTAGCCGCATATACAGCCATGAAATCGGAGGAACTGACCACATAGGCCCGGTCGGTAATCCCGTCGCGGATCGGCACGGCGAACCCGCCGCATACCACATCTCCCAGCACGTCGTAGAGCACATAATCGGCTTCGAACTCCTCGAACACGTTAAGCTCCTGAAGCAGGCTTACCGCCGCATTGATTCCCCGGCCGGCGCAGCCGACACCCGGCACCGGACCGCCGGCTTCGATGCACAAGATCCCTTTGAAGCCGGTCGCGGAAATTTCCTGCAGCCGGACATTGGCGCTGTCCCGCAGGCTGTCAATCACCGTCGGCAAATAATTGCCACCCCGGAGCGTATTGGTGGAATCACTTTTCGGATCACAGCCGATCTGGATGACGCGTTGGCCCGCTTCGGCCAGCGCCGCGCTGATATTGGAAGTCGTTGTTGATTTGCCGATGCCCCCTTTGCCGTAGATTGCAATATGCTTTGCCTTTTTTGCCATTGCTGTCTCCTCCTGTTCGTTTAACTTCTTCATCCCTCAGACCGTTGCCGGCAGCCTTTCCTTCAACCGGGCCTCCAGCAGTCCGGTTTTATCCGTCTCCTCCCAGGGAAAACCGGCGTCGTTGCGGCCGAAATGGCCGTATGCCGCCGTGCGGCCGTAGATGGGCCGCTGCAGCTTGAGATCGCGGATGATGGCGCCCGGCCGGAAGTCGAACACCTCCTGCACGATTTCGGCGATTTGCCGGTCCGGCAGCGCCCCTGTGCCGAAAGTGTTCACCGACACGGAGACCGGCTTGGCGACTCCGATCGCATACGCGATCTGGATTTCCGCCCGCTTGGCCAGCTTAGCGGCCACAATATTCTTGGCGGCATACCGGGCAGCATAAGCCGCGCTGCGGTCCACCTTGGTCGGGTCCTTGCCGCTGAACGCCCCGCCTCCATGCCGCGCGTATCCGCCGTAAGTGTCAACGATGACTTTGCGGCCGGTAAGTCCGGCATCCCCATGCGGACCGCCGATGACGAACCGGCCGGTAGGATTGATAAAATATTTGGTTTCGCCGTCAAGGAATCGGGCCGGAACGACAGGTTCGATTACCTGCGCCACAATGTCCCGCCAAATCTGCTCCAGTTCAACATCAGGATCATGCTGGGTGGACACAACGATCGTATCGACGCGCACCGCCCGCTCCCCGTCATATTCCACCGTGACCTGCGTTTTGCCGTCAGGCCGCAGATAAGGCAGCAGGCCGGTCTTTCTGACCTCGGCCAATCTTGCCGCCAGCCGGTGGGCCAGCGAGATCGGCAGCGGGAACAGCTCGGGCGTCTCGTCGGTGGCGTAGCCGAACACCAGTCCCTGATCCCCGGCTCCAAGATCATCTTCCACCGCAGCCGCCGCTTTATCACTGCCCGCTGTATTTGAACCGTCCCAGAATTGCCCATTTCTATACTCCAGCGCTTGATCAACGCCTCTGGCGATATCCGGCGATTGTCCGTCCAGCGAGCTGAGAATGCCGCAGGTATTTCCGTCAAACCCCAGCGATGAATGATTGTAGCCGATGTCGACAATGGTCTTCCGCGCGATTTGCGGAATATTGACATTCGCGGTTGTGGAGATTTCGCCCGCGATCAGCACAAACCCGGTCGTTACTGCGACTTCGCACGCCACCCTGCCCTTCGGGTCCTGCTCCAGAATCGCATCCAGAACGGCATCCGAAATCTGATCACAGATTTTGTCCGGATGTCCTTCCGTGACAGACTCGGATGTAAACAAATGGTTGCTCATTAACACCCCTTCTTTCTTCTCGTTTTTTCCGGTAATCTTTACGCCGTTGTCTATGAGATTTCCAAACATGTGCAGAAAAAAAGGCTCTGTCGTATACCGCCTCCGCACATAAGCACAGGACGATACCCACAGAGCCTCCGGTTGACCGGACAGCTTTCTCCACTAAAGTAATAGGATTAATCAACATAATAGAGAAAGCTGTTTTGACTTGTCAATAAGATAAATCTCATACGACAGAAACTTTTTCACTTAATAAATCGGATACCCCCACACGAACAATCCCAGATACAGCAGGCTGCTTACTATACATAACACTGTTACTGCACTGTCCCTGGCCTTATCCTTCGTAAGCAGCACAACCGCAAAGGCCAGCGGAAAAGCGGCAGCCAGATAACGCGGTGCGGACAGCAGCCAGGTCGGACCGGTTACAAATACGAAATACACCATCATATAGGCAGTATAGGAAGGATGGAGCTTCCTGGCGCTTTTGAACATTACATACAGTGTAGTGAAAATAGCGAGCAGATTCGGCAGCCAGAGCCCCAGAAAGCTGCGGCTGTCACCTTCCTTGAACTTGCCTACCGCATACTCCATCTGGTACCTTACGGTATCAAAAAACAGATACTGCCGCTGGAACCAGTGCTCCCGCTGATAAATGCTGAACTGCAGCGCATTCCCGTAGACAGCGTAGTTGATGTACAGATAGGCCAGCAGGCCAAGCGGCACGATTGCCAGGCATCCGGCAGCAGCGGCAAGCTTGCGCTTGATGGCTTGTTTATGGGCAGATTTGTACGTTTCAGCAAGATCGCGCCACAGCTCGATAACAATCGGGACCGCCAGCAGCACCCCGGGTGAGCGCGTAAATCCGGCCAGGGCGGCGCACAGGCAACCAAACAGCCACTTCTTTTTGCGGACCAGATAAATGGATAGTAATGACAACAGCAGGAATAGGGACTCCGTCATCGGCAGCACGAAGAAGAAGGCCGCGGGGAAAATAAACATATATTTTATTACCCGGAAAGCCTCTTTCCTGTCCATGTCAAGCGCCGCAAGCTCGTAAGCAACCAGTGCAAAGGCAACTGCACAGAGATTGGCTACGGTATAGCCTGCAGCAAGATAATTATTGGTGAAGAAATGAACTACTTTGATCAGGATTGGAAAAAAAGGCAGGAACACGATGTGGAACCGGGGATCCCCCTCCGTCACATACCAGTTCTCGGCAATGCCCAGATAAGACGGCGCATCGATTCCTTTTATATGCCAAGCCTCATTCAGGTGACGTATCAGACCTCCTCCGGTGTAACCGTCTTTCAGGATAAGAATTGCATAGGCGGCAACCGCCATAAGCAGCCTGCTCAGCAGCACCCAGACAACAATTTTTGTCCACGCCTGTCTGCGCAGGTCTTCTGCAGCTTCCAGCCCGGCATACTGTTGGCTCCGGCCGGCTGTAATATATCCGGTTAATGCAGGTATCGCACGCAGACCGGTCATGATGAACAGTACGTAACAGGCCGCTGCGGCTGCCGTACCCATAAACGTCCAGCTGTCAGCATGCACTGCCCAATACACCCCGGCAGCTGCCATGACGGCTGCAAAAATAACAGAGATGTTTCGATTAACCTTCTCCATCTGCTCCCCCTTGTGGTTAATAACATTATGTATAGTTGTTCTTTCGGCATAAGTAATTTTTACCATAAGACAAAGGGAATGTCTTTACAATCTTTAACCCGCCCATACACAAACCGCAATATACCTAATCAATTACACAACAAACCGATATAACATCAGATTTATAATGAGGTTAAGAACAATATAGCGATATATTGTAAACAATAATTTGAGCATCAGAACAATCTAGCGATACTAGGAGGTATTCTAGCATGAACCGGAAATCCGTAATTGAACAGACCCTGGCCATCACCCGCCTTAACATTGAGCGTTTCGGTAACCGCTTTCCAATTGTCAGCATGGGTGACGGCAAATATTATCTGACTGACCAGACCAACTGGACCGAAGGCTTCTGGTCCGGTATTTTGTGGCTGAGCTATGAATACAGCAAGGATCCCGCGCTTTATTATGCAGCGATCCAGACAGTGGATTCCTTCCGTGAGCGTATGGAAGCAGGGCAAGAGCTGGATCACCATGACATCGGCTTCCTCTACTCTCTGTCCGCCAAAGCGCGGTGGATCGTCGACAACGATGAAGCCTCCCGCCTGCTGGCGCTGCAGGCCGCCGATGTGCTGATGAAGCGCTGGCGTTCAGCACCGCAGGTGTTCCAGGCCTGGGGTCCGGAAGGTGACGCCGACAACGGCGGCCGGATTATCATCGACTGCCTGATGAACCTCCCGCTGCTCTACTGGGCAGCTGAACAGACGGGAGACCGCAGCTATGCCGAGTGTGCCACTATTCATGCCGACAAAAGCCGCCGGTTCCTGGTGCGGGGGGACGACTCCTCCTACCACACCTTTTACTTTGACCAGGAGAACGGTAATGCCATCCGCGGCGGAACCGCACAGGGCTTCCATGACGGCTCGACCTGGACACGGGGCCAGGCCTGGGGCGTCTACGGCTTCGCCCTGGCTTACCGCTATACGCGGGAGGAACGTTTCCTCGAAACCTCGCGGAGACTGGCCCGCTACTTCCTCGAGCATCTCCCTGAGGACCATGTCGCCTATTGGGATTTCGATGCCCCGCAGGAGGAAGGCACCGCGCGTGACAGCTCGGCTTCAGCCATCTTTGTGTGCGGTGTGCTTGAGCTGCTGGAGCATCTGCCGGAAGGCGACCCGGACCGCACTCTGCTGAGTGAAGCGGTAAACCAGTCGATGGAATCGCTGATCGGCAACTACTTCACCGCCGGCAATCCGGACGAGGAAGGCTTCCTGCGCCACGGCTCCTATTCCGTCAGAGGCAACTCCTCCCCCGACGATTTCATGATCTGGGGGGACTATTTCTTCCTGGAGGCGCTCCTCCGCCTGGAGCAGGGAATTCCGGGATATTGGTACGGGCGGCAGGCTTAGGTGGAGTGGTGAGCAGGAAGGGATGAGGAGCGGGAACTTTACTGGGGCTGATTGGAGGACCTGGTGGGTGCGTTTGGTGGGTGAGTCGGGCAGAGTGCTGAGCGGGTGAGTTTGGCGAGTGCGTCGGGCGGAGTGCTGAGCGGTGAGTTTGGTAAGTGCGTCGGGCGGAGTGCTGAGCGGGTGCGTATTCTGGATGAGTATGTGGAGGCGGTAGGCGACAAAGTCAGAGTTTAGCTGAGAGGTAAGCTCGATACTTAGTTAGGAGTAACTAGTTGTTCTTCGGCAATGGGAAGAAAGCAATCCAGATTATTTCCCAAATTACGATTGCAGTTTGCTTGAACCAAAGTTCTGGGAAGACCAGCTTAATATTTACGTCAACACTCCTTAAAGTCCAACATAAAGAATTTTCCAACTTGAAAGTTAAATAAGTCGGCACAATAATATCAAGAGCCCTCTGATTCCAGTCAGAGGGCTCTTGTTCGATACAACCTGCTTAATCATTTAGGCCAAACCTGATGACTTTTTGTTTACTTGGCTGAAGGCAAAAGAAGACTATACGGATGATACGAAGGACAGTCGCTTTTACAGCGTTCCGGGGCAGCGGCAGTCCAAGGGTAACACGGTTACGGTTGTAATAACCTATCTCGTGAACGGTCAGCCTAACTATCCAGTTATCTCCGCTACGATAACGAATGAATATTAATTGTATCCTTCTCCATATATCTTTAGAAGCTCTCTACCCGCATTCCGGCAGAGAAGAGGGGTAAATTCAAATACATTTCATTACTCTTAGTCGATTGTCGGCTCCGTCACGCTTTACGACTAGTGTCAATGAACGGTGGAAAGTGGGAACAACATAGAACATCTATCTACAGCATAAGCCTGCAACAACTACTCCTTCCAATTGATCGAATAAATATGGGCTTAGAGAGACGGAAGGCAATGGCATGTGTCGATGACTTTCGGAGTTGTAACAGAAGGTCAGTCAATAGATATGTTCAGTCCGGCTTGAGAAGAAATTTCAGCCTGGCAAAAAAACAACCCGTCAGGCTTTCAAGCCTAAAGGGTTGTCAGTTTAGATTACTCTTCTGCTTCAATGGAAACTAGACCTAAATCCTCAGCTTTGTCTTTTATACTTTGTTCAATTTCATCCTTCTGTTCTTGAGTTAACGTATCAATAAGTTCTTGTCTTTGCAATGTTAAGGTAAATGAGCTTGGCAAGTTACCGTTAGACCAATAATTAAATCCACGTTGTATTGCAGCTTGATCGGTAGGGTCATCAAAATATGAATTATACCATCCTACATGATATGTTCCAGAATAAATCTGGTACGCCCCGGCTGCTGACTTTAAGACAAGTTCCGAAAAACCTGCTGCTCTACCTACATAACCATAGTGAATATTACCGAGATCTTCACCTGTGGTAGTAATGCCACCAAAGAGCCATTTCTTTGAATATCCGTAGGGCAGCTTGTAGTCCCAAGGTGCACCCGATTTTACTTTTGCTACGAATTCTTCACCGGTCATAAGAGGATATGTCCCAAAATATTTTTTCTCGGTGTACGCGTAGTATGCAATATAAGCAGCATTACTACGCATCTTTCCTGAGAACTCTGAAGTAATATTTTCTACCGGATCTGCAAAAGGTGTAATCTCAGCTGCAAAAGCGTTGGTAGAAACTGACAGTAAAAATACGGCGGACAGAAGCATTGCACGAATACCTTTTTTCATTTTTTTCTCCTATAAATTGTAAATTTTGGTACTTCGTCCATTGTATCTATTAATTCCAAAAATTGCAAAGAATTTTGTGGAGGAATTTGATATATTTATATAAAGAAAGGAGATAATTCATAAATGAAGAAAAAAACTGGGGTTATTTCACTATTATTAGCATTTGTCAGTTGGCTATTTTTTTTATTACTAAATCCGATTTATGGAAGTTTGAATTTATATTATTATTTATTGATTCCAACATTAACTTCATTCATTTTAGGAGTTATGAGTTTTTCAAAGATCAGCAGTAAGTCTTCCCTATTAATATCCATACTCTCATTAATATTAAGTATTGTTTTAGGCCTATTGTTGGGAGGTTTATTAATGGTTGGGGAGATATTGCATTTAAGTTGAATATCAAAAGTTAACTATAGAGTAAAAAAGATTTTTCCCTCTATTGCGGCTGTCCAAGGGCTGAACTGGGCTACTTAATGGGATTTTTCCCTCTAAGTATTAACCTGGTTACTTGGAGCTGCATAGTTAATTAAGCACGCAGATGAAACGGTTTCTTTTTACCGGACGGCTACTTATACTAAAAGTAATACTGGTTGATGAGGGAGCGCTGTATGAACAGTAACGATCATCCGCCCCAAGGGCTGGAGCCCGGGTTGTTTATGTACAAGTATAAGTATGAGGATGCGGAAGCCCATTGGTTCCACGCGCACAGGGGCATTGAGATGCTGTACATTTATAGCGGCCATGGCGAGATTATGGCAGAGAATCAGACGTATCCGATCCGGGATCACACCTTAGTCTGGTTCCAACCCTATCAGCTGCACCGTGTGCTTGTTCCTGCGGCTCAAGGCCATTCGTATATCCGGACCAACCTGACCTTTGATCCCGGATTTTTGGAGCGTTATCTTGCGGCTTTTCCTTTACTGGAGAAGTTTTTCCGCAGCCTGTGGAGGGGGAGCCTGCAGCGGCCGGTTTTTTATGAGATGCAAAATACGCCGGTTGCCGCTGTGCTGGAGGAATTGCATTACGCCGATAATAGCTCCGCTGCAGACAGAGAAGAAAATATGGGGCTCCTGATGCTCCAGTTAATCCGGCTGCTGCAAAAGAACATGTCCGGCGTGTTGCCCGAGGATTTCAATAACCAGTCACGCGGAGGTTCGCATGTTGAACGAATTACCGGCTGGCTGGACGAACACTATAAAGAGCCTTTCCGCCTGGAGACGCTGGCCGCTGCAATGCACCTGTCGCCGTATCATATTTCCCATTTGTTTAAGGATTTTGCCGGGATCACCCTGTCCGAATATGTGATGCTGCGGCGCGTGCGTGAGGCCTGTATTCTGCTCGCCAACACCTCAAGGTCTGTCCAGGAGATCGCTGCAGAAGTCGGCGGCTATTCTCCGTCGTATTTTAGCCAAATGTTCAAAAAACAAAAGGGAATCTCCCCGGAACAGTACAGGAAGAGCATCCGCTGAAGCAGGTCAGTATAGGCATGAGGTCAGAGCTCTACCTTCGGCCAGCTTCTCCATAGCTTGGCATTGTCTGAATCGGGCAATATTCCGGATACAGGGCTGTCCATGAAGGGAATCAGCTGCCAGTCCTCACATCCAACACAGCCGATCTTACTCCATCTGTCCATGAAATCCATGAAATTATCCCCTAAACTATATCCGTGGCCATCACCGCCATCATGCGACAAATAGACCACCGGCGGATCAGCAGGCACAGAAAGATCGAATGCTACAAAGTCCCCGTTTCCCACAGCCATGAAACCCAGCATGTTATGCCATACCCGGTCATATTCATCATCCAGATCCGAAAAAACCTGCTGCTCCCAGCCCTTCCGTTCCTCCTCAGCAGCAACAATACTCTTTATGCTCCAGCTGAAATCCCCGATAAAAATTCCTTCAGCTCTACAGGCAGCGGCTCGTCCAGCTCTTCATCCTCAGGTAAGGACCAGCTCATTTCCCGATCGACTTTAGAAATTCATTTAAATTGCGTTCCCAAGAAGGATAATTGTTCATCAGATTCTTCCTCTCCGCTCATTGGTCGACCCATCTAACCATAACAAAAAAACCGCCCCTTTTTGAATGGAAGTAATGAGCCGCCATTCTAGTTAGGAGCGATTCTTTGACAAACCTGAATTGCAATGAATATGTTGGACGTACAGTGGCCAGCACCGTTTAGTGGTGGAACAAAGCCAATGCTTCCGCCTTCTTGCCTTATAGTACTCCCCTACAGAACGACTACGACTTTGACGGATGATCGTCCGGGATACGCGGGAAGAATATGGCCTTCCACCTGTACGCCGTCGACGGTGATGCTTTTGACGCCTTTGCAGACCTTATTGGCATTGGTAACAGTGATATCGTAGACGCAGCCCCGGAAACGGCGCTTTACCGTGAACCCTTCCCAGTCCGCAGGAATGCACGGGTCGATGGACAGCCCCTCCAGCACCGGCTTTACACCGAGAATATACTGGGTAACGGCCACATACATCCAGGCAGCGGTACCGGTCAGCCAGGAGACGTTAGCCAATCCGAACTTGTCGGACTCCGGTCCGAACAGATTGGAAGCATAGACGTAAGGCTCGGCTTTGTAGCGCCACAAGCCCGCTTTGTCCATGGCAACATTCGGCAGCAGCTGACGGTAATATTTATAAGCCAGATCCCCGCGGCCCAGCAGGCATTCCGCAATAATCGCCCAGGTGTTGGCGTGGCAGAAGACCGCTCCGTTCTCTCCAGTCCCCTTGTTGTAATTGGTCAAAGGATCGGCAGGATCGGGGAAGGTGGTGATGGACGGGTGGATTTTTTTGATGCCGAGCTCGGTGTCCAGCATTTCCCGCACACTGTTCATCGCCTGCAGCCCCTTATCCCCGTCTGCCATACCGGAGATGGTGGCCCAGGTCTGGGCATTGAGCCAGATTTTGGCCTCGTCGTGTTCATCGCTGCCGAGGAACCGGCCGTCATCCATGATCGCCCGGCGGAACCAGCGGCCGTCCCAGCCGATGCTGTTGACCAGCTCACGCTGACGCTCATACATCGCCTCATACCGGGCGGCATCCTCGGGATGCCCGGCTGCCGCAGCAAAGTCAATCATCCGCAGCAGCACAGTTCCGAGCTGCATCGAGGTCCAGATGCTTTCCCCTTTTCCCTCGCGGCAGACCCGGAACAGCTGGTCATTCCAGTCCGAGCGCAGCATCAGCGGAAAGCCGCGGGAGCCGAGCTGTGAGGCCGTAAAATCAATGGCTGCCCGCAAATGCTCATACACCGTACCCTCACCGCCGTCATAATAAGGCACTTTTGCCTGCAGGAATGCGCCATCCCCCGTCTCCGCCAGCAGGTCCCAGGCCGAAAGCGCCGTCCACAGATGGTCATCTGAATGAATGCTCGTTACCGGCTCCCAGCCCTCGTTCGGGAAGAAGTAATGGTTCACATGCCCGTCCCTGTACTGCTGGCCGAGCAGCAGCTTCAGCTTGTCAAAAGCAAGCTCTGTATCAAAGGGCACAACCGAGAGTATATCCTGGGCCGTATCCCGGTAGCCTACCCCGCGGAACGTCCCTGTCGCATAAAAGGAAATATTGCGTGAAAACAGAAAGTTACGGTGCGCCTGATACGGATTCCAGATGTTGATCATCCGCTCGGCATCCTCATCCGGCAGCCTGCTCTCCCAGGCGCCTAAGTAGTCTGCCCAGTTCTCTTTTAGCGCCTGGAAGGAGTCTTCTACAAATCCTACTTCCCTGGAATGGAATATAGCCCGTGACACTTCCGCCTCATCTGCTGCCGTACCGAGAAACACATTAATCGTCCGGCTCTCTCCCGGCTGAAGGGTAACACTGAACTGCAGCGCACCGCACGGGTCGCCGCCCAGCAGCGTTGATCCGGTACAGCCGCCATTCTCGATTGCGGCCGGATTGGTTTCACTGCGGTAGCTGCCGATAAACTCCTCACGGTCACCGTCATAGCCGGCAAGCGGCGTATCGGCAGCCAGATAGACAAGCGGCGTCTCCTCAGGCTTCGGCTGGTTTTCTACCCCGTACCGGTAGACAAGCGCCTCAGCCTCATGATACTGCACGGACACCTGATGCTTGTTATAGCACTGCCACTGCAGCTCACGCATAAACTCCATCATCCCGAATTCGGCGTAGGCGTAGACCTTCAGCTCTCTCGCTTCGGTCCCTTCATTGGTCAAGGTCAGATTCCAGATCAGCGAGTTCTCATGCGGTCCGACAAAATACACCGTCCGGGCCGCGATATCGCCGCGCTTTGCCTCAAAGCGGGTGTAGCCCATCCCGTGGGCGCTTTTCCATTCTTCCGGTTTATCCAGGGCAGGCTCGCTGGTCGGACACCAGTAGCTGCCCGCCCTAGCATCCTGCACATAAATGTACGGGCCGGAACGGTCCATCGGCAGATGAAAAAAACGGTAGCGTGTAATCCTCCATATCTGGGGCGACTTATAAAAAGCCACACCGCCGCCGGCATGCGACAGCATCGTATGAAAGGTGCCGTTCGACAGGTAGTTCATCCACGGCGTCGGCATGTCGTGCCGCTTGAACTCGACCTCTTTTTCATCGTCCCTGAAGGTATAGTATGCTTTCGGATTGTTATTTCTGGTAAGCTCCGCATTCACCGGGCTTCAGCTCCTTTGTGATGTTATGGTGTTATTTCGGCTCAACCTCATCCAGGGTCAGACGGTATTCCAGGTCCTTCATGTAGGTGCCATCCCGGTTCAAAAAGGTCAGGCCAAACGCCAGGTCTCCGCCCGTTCCCTGCAGGGTGGCGATCAGCCGGTTGAGCCCGGTCTGCAGCGTAAGCTCCCGTTCCGGCTCAGCTACAAGCTCACCGTTCAGGTAGATTTCATAGGGTACGTCCGTGTTGATCCGCAGCCGGCCCGGGTAATGCTGAGCGGCCTCCCCTGCTTTTTCGGGGACATTCACAAAACAGCTCAGAAACCAGCGGTTATTCCCTGCATTTGCTATGCGCAGGGTGCCGTCACCGGGGCGGCGCTCTTTTTTCTGCATCCAGCCGTACAGGCCCTCGCCCAGATTATTTAATGAGAATTCCGGATCGATGTAGTACGCCTTCATCTCTTCATAATTAATGTGGGGCAGGCAGGGCAGGGCCATCATCGTTTCCACGGCCCATTCCCCGTCCCCCTTCACGCTGTCCAGCAGGCCGTCATCAAAGGAAGCGCCCAGATTGGCGAGCAGCCGGGTATACAGGCGGACAGCCTTGACATTGCAGGGATCGGTCAGCAGTTGCGAGCAGATTACAGACCCTTCACCAAGCTTGACTTCCGCCATAAACGTCCCTGCAGGGCGGGCCCTTCTGCGGTTCAGCTCCACCAGCGCGAGCCGGCTGTATTCTGCGGTATAGCCATGCACGAAGTAGTCCTTCCAGGCTGTTCCCTCAACGCTTGTGCAGAGCGCGTCCGCACCGGCAATGTCCAGGCTGTACTCAGCCAGCACATGGTTCCTGACCTCGCGCGGCGACAAAAACACCTTGTCGAAGCCGAACAGGTCGACAGGGCTGAACCCCTGCACGGCGGCGTATTCATATTCCGCCGCCAGATGATACGCCTCGTGCGGCTGTACGCGCACGGGCCGGTCCAGCAGGCCGCCGAGCGCCGCCTGCTGCCCTGGCTCAGCCGGCAGCAGCACCAGCTGCCCGCCGGCCTCGGTGTAGTGCCGGAGCGCCGCGGCTGTGCCCGGCGCTTCCAGCATGCAGGCTTCGGCTATAATTAAGCCGAAGTCCTGCAGGTTCTGGCGCGCCGCTGCGTCAGGCGCGCCCTGAAGTGCCGGCGCTGGGGCCTCCAGCGCCGTGTACCGCAGCCGCAGCCCCGCCAGGAGGGCTGCGGCCTTACCGCCGGCGCGGACCAGCGCGGCGGCGGACCCCCCGGGGCGCGCCAGCGGCGCCCCGGGCAGGGGCTGGCCTGCGCCGGCGGTACCCCCGGCGTGGGCCAGCAGGTTCCGCAGCAGCAGGCAGGCCTGCGGGATCTGCTCCAGATTGGCCATCAGATCCAGCTGATTGGCCAGGAGCAGGCCCGCTCCGCTGCGGTATTCCAGCAGCGGCGACCACAGATCGCCGCCGTCGCCGAAATCGCCCGAGCTGCATTCCAGCAGCAGGGTGAAATCGCCGGTCACCGGCTTCTCGAAGGCCGCGCGGATCATCGGCAGCGGCCCTTCTTCACGCAGCTCCGCGTGCCAGAACATGAGGCTGCTGTCGCTGAAGCTCTCCAGCACCGGATGCCGGTAGCTGCCGGCATGGGCGCGGAGGAACGGCCTCCGCGAGAGCGGCAGCTTACCGGGCGACAAGCTGCTCTGCTCCAGCAGCAGCACCCGGCCGCCGCGCGCGGCGAAGGCCTGCAGCTGTGTCTCAAGCGTGCCGTCAGCATCCTCCGCATAGCTGCCGATAACCAGCAGCTTATCAGAGGCAAGTCCGGCCAGCCCGGCAAGGTCGATGCGCTTACAGCCCGGAACAAGCCTGCGGATGTAGGCATAATCACGGTCCGCTCCGTAATAGGCTGCCTGCCGCCGCAGATTCAACGGCTGCTCCAGCAGGCTTGCGGACACCATTCTGTATTCCAGTCGCAGCTCATGCATCTGCTGTCCGTTATGGAACAGGAATGCTGTCAGCTCTGCCTGCTCCCCGTCACCAGCCGGTAGAGGCGACCATTCCAGCCCGATAACCTTATGTTCAGCAGGCTGCTGAACAAACCGGAAGTTTTGCTCATGGATGATCTTGCCGCCCTGGCGGATTACGACCTCAACCCGGACATCCTGGTGCGAATACGTATCGTTATAGACATCAAAGCTGCGGGCAACCGGCTTGTCATCATAGAACCAGCTGTTGTATTCGGCTGCCATAATCGTTACGGGCTTGAATGCTTCAGCCATAATGGCAAAGGCGGGGTTAGGAATATATAGCGGATATTCCTCCGGCAGCATACCGTTGTTAATCGTCAGTGAATAGGCAGGGACCGTCTGCGGTTTCACTCCTGGCATGGCCGGATCAGCAGGCGGCAGTGCCAGCTCGCTTTCCGGCATCGCCCGCATGAAATAATGGGCGAAATTAAAGGTGGAGATGCCGGATACCCCTTGCCGTCTGGCAAACTCCACAAACAGCCGCTCCTTCTGGGCCAGCCCCGCAGTGCTCTCATCCGTTCCCCGGTAGACTTCAAGGCCGGTGTACATGCTGCTGTTCTGCGGGCAGATATACCACCAGCCGCCGTGCTCCCCGAACGTCAGCGGAACTGTCCGGTCCCACTGGCTGATGGTTCCGTCGATGTTATAGTGACGGCTCTCCACCTCCGTATGCTCCTTGGCCAGCAGCCGGTTGTCTCCTTCGGCGATGATCAGCCGGGTCGGGTCCAGCCCCCGGATCTCCTCCATCAGGCCGGGCATATGGAGGCTGAAGCCGTCCCGCCCGTCCACCCAGCGCATTTCATTCTGCAGGCTCCAGAGGATAACGGACGGATGGTTTTTGTCACGCCGGACCAGCCGCCGCACATGCTGCCGGCAGTTCTCCACATATGCCGGATGGTCGGCGAGCATCGATTTGCCCGAGCCGTAAATCGCCGTCTCATCGACAATCAGCATCCCCTCTTCATCCGCAATCCGCAGATAGTCAGCCGGGTAAGGCTCGGCATGCAGCCGGATGCTGTTGATGCCGGCGCTGCGGCAGATCCGGTACCAGTTGCGGATATAAGCCTCCGTCATCTGCAGCCCGCCCTGAAAATGCCAGGAATCGCCGCGCAGATTGACCGGAATGCCGTTCAGCATAAACTGCGGGCCTTCGCTCCAAAATTCACGGAAGCCGAAATCCTCCGTGTAACGGTCAATAACCGTTTCTCCCTCCAGCAGCTCCAATACCGCAGTGTAGAGAAACGGCTGATCGGGATTCCACAGTCTGGCACTGTCCCAATCCAGCTGGTAGGAGGCACTGTATACGGCTCCGTCCAGCATGTTCTCACACAGCCTGAGCTTCCGGGCAGCAGCATTATCTGCAGGTTTAGCCAAACATTCAGCAGACAGGACCGGACTGGCAGCGGCAGGGGCTGCACTGTCTGGTTCTCCCAAACCACACGGCATTATCACACCCGTTCCTGCAAGGCCCGCGCCAGCTCCCGGTACTCCCCCGATTCTAAACCCCGTCTGCTCTTTCGGCCTTCTCGGCTCTTTCAGCGCACCCAACTCTTCTTTCAACGCTCCAAGCTCTTTTAGCTTTTCCGATTCTTTCAGCCCTTTAAGCTCTTCCGGCTCGCCAGTATGCTCCTCTATTTCCCGCACATCCGGCCCTTTCGCCCCGTCTTCACCCCGCCGTAGCACGCCCTTCTCCCATACGCTCAGCCTTACCGTCAGCGGACCTCGGCCAGCCGCGGCTGCTTCTGTCCCGGCTGCCAGCGCCTGAACCTCTAACCGCCCTTCCCTGACAGAGGTGCGGATCGATACATCCTCCAGCGCAAGCTGAGGATAGCCTTCCAGATACACATCCTGCCAGATCCCCCGGCTGATTCTGCCGAACCAGGAGCCCATCAGCCCGGTGATCTTGGACATTCCATTCGTCAGAAGCACCGTGTCAAAACTGCTGCACACCACATGCAGCTGATGCTCCCGTCCCTGCTCCACAATCGAAGTGATGTCGAGCCTGAGCGGCAGATAGCCGTCTTCCCATACACCTGCTTCCTGGCCGTCTATATAGATGACAGCTTTCTGCATAATCCCGTCCAGCAGCAGCACGATCCGCTGACCGTCCATGCTCTCTGGAACCCGGAAGCTGCGGTGCAGCACTCCTGCCTCAGCAGCATCCCATTCCTCCGGGTAACCATGCAGGTCAAACGGTGCATAATCATACTCCGGAATCTTCCCAAAGGTTTTGCCGTCCGGCTGCGGATAAGTCCTCCTCCAGCTGGAGGGTACCAGCACCTTGCGCTCCTCGTACACGATGGTTTCCGGCAGGCTGCGGCATTGCGGCTGATCGTACAGGGGCATGAAATCCCACTCCCCGTTCAGACAAAATAAATTACGCATGCTGCACCCCCTGCTTTCCGCTTACAGAGCTTACCTCTAGCAGCAGCTCCATGTTCTTCCACAGCTCCTGCCCTGCCGGCGCATCCTCCCATTTCATAAAATGCGGCTCCATCACTTCCGCCCAATTATCCGGACGCAGCGAGGTTTTCAGCTTACCTTCATACGGTGCAGGCTCCCGGACAGCCGGCTGCTCGGCATAAAAAAACAGCATATTCTCATGCAGCCCGATAATCCCGTACTTATCCCCGTCCCCCGGCCGTTCCTCCTGATACTGATAATGGTAGTAAATATAGCTCGCCGTCGCTTCCGGCTTCAGCATAGCCAGCCGGCCGTAAGGCTTGCCCGCAGCATTCCGCCGCTGCCAATGCTTCGCCGACACAGGCTGCTGGTAATGAAAAACATCAGCCAGCGGGGCCCAGCGCCGCCCCGGGTCCCCTCCCGGCCAGACGGCAAGCTGTTGTCCAGCTTCCGGCAGCATTTGCTCCGGTGTAGCCGGCTCTGCCAGGCACTCATAATACAGAAACAGCTGTTTACCGGCGGCAAACAGGCTCAAATGATCCAAGCGCAGACGCACCATCGCTTCTTTAAGCGAAACAGAAAGCTCACCGCTCCCGAAAAAAGCAGCCGCCTCCTTCTTTTCTCCGAGCCATTCGGCCCTATACAAACAGCGCTTCATGCTGCACCTCCCTGTTGTTGTTTTCCCTTTCATGTTACCGCATACAAATCTGCAATACCTTGACGATGCTGCCCTTGTTTAGCATGATAACGACACGCTCAACACAGATAAAAATCTGTGATCCTGCCTATAATAGAATGCCGGATTTCATTAGGATGAAAGATAAGAGGTTCTATTGCATTTTGTACAACAGATAACGGTTAAATCAGCTTAAATACGGATTCTGTTGTATTTTGTACAGCAGATTTTCAAATACCAGTCCCTTTATCCTCGTTTTCCTGAAATCAATTGTACGGAATACAATAGAATGAAATTGCCAGTCGTTTAGTAAGGAATCTGTTGCACAAAGTACAATCACTTGGCGGTTGGTTTGAGTGGGTATCACACTGGGTGTTGCTCAGTTCCAGTATTGTTTTGTCCCAGTATCCTCGCCTGCGCCGTCAAGAACCAAAAAGCCCTCCCCGCAGGGAGGGCCGCCAGCCTCTACACTCTAGCACTCTGGCACTTTTACTCTCTTACTCTCTTACTCTCTTACTCTCTTACTCTCTTACTCTATTGCTCTATGCACTCTTGCTCTCTTGCTCTCTTGCTCTCTTGCCCTACTGCACTCAACCACTCAAGGCATAACAGAGAACACAATGTCGTCGAACAGCATATAGTCGAAGCCGCTGGTGTAGAAGCCGACCTTGCCCGAAGGCCGGTGGCCCGGATCGCTGCCGGTCAGCCTTAATGCGCCGTCAACATATACGCTGATATCGCCGTCCTTGGCCGTCAGCTTCACCGTATATTCCGTATCCGGCTGCAGGTCATGACCCGGCAGGACGGACTCGGTCAGCTTCAGCCAAGCAGTATTGTACAGAATCCAGGCCGAGGTGCCGTCTGCCCGGGTGCGGTAGCCGATCCGGGTCGAGCCGGCGCTGTCCTGGCGGTCAAAGAGATAGAGTATGCCGTTATCCGGCATCACGGACGGTGTCTTCAGCTTGAACTCCAGCTGGTAGGACGTAAAGCTGCGCTCGAGCAGCGCAGTCGCCCCGTTCAGCAGCTTGTAGCGCCGGTTCCCGTCCGGGTCGGCTGAGATGCTGCGGTTAGGGTCAACAGGCCAGCCGTTGCCGCCGTTCTCAAAGGTAGTCTCATGCATGATATTAGAGACCGTTACAGCAATGTCTGCCTTTATCAGCGGATTAGCCACAGACACAGCTGTAATTACCGTATTTCCTTCATACACGGCGCTGACGACTCCAGTCTGATCCACGGCAGCTACCGCCGGGTTAGCCGACTGCCAAGTAACTTCCGTGTCAGGCGTATCCGAAGGATCGAAGGACAAATGCAGCTGCTTCTGTTCACCGGCGGCGAGCCGCACCTCTCTCTCCGCCGGAATGATTCCGGCCAGCTCGGTGGTCGGGGCCTTGAACTGAATGTCATCGAACAGCATGTGGCTGACATTATTGACGTAGAAGCCGACCTTCCCCTCGGCATTGTGCCCCGGATCATTCCCCTTCAGGCGGAAGGCTCCGTCCAGATAGAGGCTGATGTCTCCGCCTTTTACAAGCATTTTGACGTTATATTCCGTATTAGGCTTCAGGTCATGCTCCGGCAGCTTCACTTCCTTCAGCACCGTCCAGGCTGAATTGTAGAGCAGCCAGGCGGAGCTTCCATCGGCCCGTGTCTTATAACCGATCCGGCTGGAGCCGCTGCCGGCCTGCCGGTCAAACACATACAGGGTCACATTATCACCCATCACCGCCGGCGTTTTGAGCCGGAAGCTCAGCTCATATTCGGAGAAGCTTTTGGCACTGAGCGAGGAAGCCCCGTTCAGCACCTTGTACCAGCGGTTCCCGCTGATCTTCTCGATGCTGCGGTAGGCGTCCTGGCTCCAGCCGTTCGCCCCCGATTCGAAATTGGTGAAATCCATTACCCCGTCGCCCGCCTCCACGGTCACGCTAACCTGGGCTGAAAGCAGCGGATTCTCCGCTGAAGCCACCGTAATCACCGTGCTGCCTACAACCGTCCCTCCGGTAACAACACCGGCACTGTCCACGGATGCGACAGCAGGATCTGCCGAGGTGAAGGTCAGCGCAGGATCATCCGCATTCCACGGCAGGACAGCCGTGCGCAGCTTGACTGTTTTCCAGCGGTCTACGGTAATGGTCTGGTCATAAGCCACTACCTGCTGTACCGGATAGCTGCCCGTTCCTGCCGTTGTCCCGGCTTTGCCATTGATGCCGATGTCGGCGAACGGAATGTCCGGGAAGCCCGGAATGGCACTGAATACCTCTGCATCCGGACGCAGGGACAGATCCCCGCCGGCCAGATTGGTGAAGCCCGGGTCTGCTGTGGTCACCCAGTTATCCGCATATTGCACGAGCCCGAATTTGTCATACGCCCCGTACACATTGGTGGTTACACTGCGCGTTACCACCGGATTGTAAATGACATTTCCCTGGAACGTGTTGGTGTCGGGATAATAACGGTTTTCCGTGAAGAAGTCCGCCAGCTCGGGATACTTCGCCATGTAAGGCGTACCCGTAAAATTGTTGTTCGCAGCGAACAGCGCCTGCCACTTTGGCATGTAATTTAACGGCACCTGGTCATCCGGCTCATCGCCAAGGTACAGGTCGGCATAGTCGTACGGAATTTTGCTGTCGATAAAAATGTTGTTGCGGGTCTGGATATGTGCGCCGCCGTTGTTTTTAATGGCCGAATTGCCCATTTTATAAAAAATATTCTCGTCAATGGTCAGCCCCATCGTGAAATTGTCGGGATAGACGCCCTCTACCCCCGCCTTGCTCTCCCCGATGTTGTGGAAGTAGTTCCGCTTAATGACGGTGCCCCGCTCATGGGGCTGTTCGCCCGCATTCATGTAGATCGCGCCGAGGTCAGAGAATGTAGTGCATACATCATAAATCTCGTTGTAATCCACGGTATGGTCATTGCCGAAGATCAGCACGCCGGGATGGGGCGCGTCATGCAGCTCGTTATGCGACATACGGTTACCGACGCCCGACAGCAGAACCCCCGGATTATAAGCCTTGTGGTAATAGGCAAAATCATGGATATGCGAGTTCTCCACGGCGTTGTTTCCCGGCTGCAGCGTTGTTTTGTTGCCGCCTGTCAGCGTAACGGCCGTGCCGCCGATATGATGGATATGAGTACTGATAATGTCGTGATCCGTTCCGGGTGCGCCTTCAAAATTGCTATAGTAGAACCGGCTCTGCGTGTTAATCAGCACACCGCTGTTGGTGAAATTGCGGATTTCGCTGTTCAGGATACGCATATGACTGCCGCCCATAATTACCGCAGCCGAATCACGGCCGTTCTCCAGCATCAGCTCCGAGAAGTCGATGTAAGAGGCGTTAAGCGCGTTGATCATCGGTGTTTTGAGCATGGTGACTTCAATATCCGGGTCTGCTGAAGCTGTAAAGCCGGCATTGGGCAGGAAGTACAGCTTCCCTGCGGTGCGGTCGATGTAATACTCGCCGGGCATGTCGATCTCTTCAAGCAGATTTTGCGCAAAATGAAAATCCGGATACCAGTTCTTGAACAGCCCGCTCATCTCCCCGTAACGGAGGGTGATCGTTTTGGCGGCTGTGTCGATGGAGGCGATTTTGTTATACGACCATTCCCAGCTGTAGCCGAAAATCCCGTCCAGCCAGATATCATCCGCCTGTGTCCAGTACTGGGGACGGTCATACGTGTAGGTAAAGGTGCCGCCGCGCGTGTGAACCTCCCCGTTCGGATCACGCCGCGTCGGGCCCGGATCCACAATTTCATCCATCTGGACAGTCGATTCGTTCGGCCAGCGGGCCAGCGTCATCCCTTCCCCGGCCACATACAGCTCCATCGGCGGCACCTCGCTCAGATCATTTGCCAGATAATAGCCGTGGCGGCTGAGCTGGCCGTAATCGGTAATGCCGAGCGCTGCCAGATCGGCAGCCAGCACCTTGGTTCTCGCCTCCGGGCTGATAATGCGGCCGAGTATTGCGGAATCAGTGACCGGGACGAACGCTGACTTCGCCAGATGCTTAGAACCGGATAACGTTACGGACTCTCCAGGATAAGCGGTGTAAATGATGGGCTTGTCTGCTTCACCTGAATCCTGCTGGCGCAGCTCAAAGCTTGCGGTCCGCTCATACCGGCCTTCACGCAGCATGACCGTAACACCGCCCTCCGGCAGCCCGTCCTCCGCTTTCAGGGCACGGATGGCATCGCGCGCTTTTTCCAGCGTCAGAAATGGGTCATTCAGCGTCCCATTATTGGAATCGCTTCCATTTGTAGCTACATAAAATGTCTTACCAGGGTTTGTTCCTTCCGCTGACACCGAAGACGTAACGGCCGGAACGGGAGTCGTCATGAACAGCAGACCAGCCATAAGCGCTGCAAGCAACCTTTTTTTCACCAAAGCTCCTCTTCCTTTCGGATCAAGTGGAAACGGCTACGCCGTCCTTATGAGGACGGTATCCGTTTCAGCGAGAAAGATAAGTAACATTTATTGCGCGAAGCATATAAATTCTTATCTTTTAAAATAAGACGGCTCTGCCAGCATGTTTAGATTGGCAAAGCCGTCAATGAGCAGCAGGTTTCTCCGGTATTGCAGTGTCTCTCTAGCCTTACTTCTTCAAGCCTTTATCCTTAAGGAACTGTTCGAATTGCTTCGTTACTTCCGCCACATACTTCTCTTCGCCGGCTTCCTTCAGCTTGCCGTACAGTACAGGCCAGGTTTCTTCGAAGTCCAGGGTGCCTGTAACCAGCCCGCGCTTGTACTCGCCCCATACGGCGTTCAGGTTGGCGATTTCCGTATTGACCGGCTCGGAGTTGAACTTGAAGGCGCCGACAGGATTAACCTCGGAATCGGAATTAATCTTCTTGGTCTCTTCCCAGACATTCTCCGGCTGGCCTTCCTTCAGGTAGGAATTGAAGACGCTGCCAAAAACCCAGTCCATATTCGGCATATAACGCGAATCCGCGAGTGCCTTGATGTAGTCGCCCGTTGTCTTCTCATAGTGGACACCTTCTACGCCGTTGCAAAGGAGATTGTACAGCTCTTTGTCCGTATTCACCAGATTCAGCAGCATCATAGCCCGCTCCGGATTAGCAGATGTACGGCTGATCGACTGGTTGGTCGTTGCCGAATAGCCGTTGGAGAACCAGTCGCTTAGCGGAACCGTAATGACCTCGTTGCCGCCGTTTTTGGCTTTTACCTCTGCTTCAACCCCCGGCTTGAGCGTAACGTTGAAGTCAACGGCAATCTGGCCTTTGGTGAGGTAATCGTTCATTTTTTCCGTAGCAGCATCTTTGTAGATATAACCTTCCTTATACCATTTGCTGGCCAGGCGGAAATTGTCGAGCTCCTCTTCCGGATAACGGTGCAACGTATAAGTTGGATCACCGGTTTTGATATAGAAATGGTCATCCAGGCCCGGAACTACCCAGTACTGGTCGTCATGCGACTGCGGATTGATAAAGGAGGTGCCGAATACACCGAATGGAATAATGTCCGGCTCGTTCTGCTTGATCTGGGCCAGGAACGGCTCAATATCAGCGAGCTTTTTGATGGAAGCGGTGTCAAGATTGTACTTGTCGGCAAAACGCTTCTGGATGATGAACCCGTAACGCGAGCCGTTAATCTGCTGATTCGGAATACCGTAAATCTCCCCGTCTACCGAGAGACCGTCCCACATGACCTGCGGCACATCGGCCTTCAGCTCAGGGGCATATTGCTCCAGCAGATCATCCATCGGCTGAATGGCGCCTTTGCGGACCAGCTCCTCCGGCTTCAGCATGTACCCGGTCCACAGAATGTCGAACTTCTCGCCTGCGGCCAGCACCGTGTTCATCTTTTGCACATAGTCCCCGACAGCGACCGGCATCAGCTTGACTGTGGCATTGATTTTTTCCTTCACAATCTTGTTGACTTCCTCCTGCACCTTCGCCTGGTCGGCCTGCAGCTGTGACAGCGGATAATACCAGGTCAGCTCAACCGGCTTCAGCTCCTCTGTGCCCGGATCCGTAGCCGGAGCCGCCGTCTGTGCGCCTTCCGTGGCAGTGCCCCCTGCACTGTTCCCGTTGTTGCCGTTGTTTCCATTGTTGCCGTTACCGCCGCAGGCGCTAAGCACCGATGCTGCCAGCAATACCAGCGCCAGAACTCCAAACAGCCTTTTTTTCATGTGTGTGACCTCCTGTACTTTGTACATGATTGTATGTTAACCCTTTAGGGAGCCAACCGTAAGCCCTTTGACAAAAAACCGCTGGAAAAACGGGAAGATCACCAGCATCGGTCCGCCGGCCAGCACCGCAATCGCCATCCGCGCCGAGCTGTTCGGGAAGCTGGACAAATCAATGCCGAGCTGTCCGGTAAACTCTGAATTGGTTGTGAGAAACTCAATACTGTTGAGCGTCCGCACCAGCAGCAGCTGCAGCGGCACCTTATTCGGATCATCGATGTAGAGCATCGCGTTAAACCATTCGTTCCAGTAGGTGAAGGAAATCAGCAGACCGAGTGTCGCCAGCGCCGGAGTGGAGAGCGGCAGGATGATCCGGAAAAAGATGCGGAACTCCCGCGCCCCGTCGATTTTGGCCGATTCAATGATCTCCAGCGGAATCTTCGACATGAACCCTTTCATGACCATAATGTTGAACGGCGACAGGAGAATCGGCAGAATCAGCGCCCACAGACTGTCCTTGAGATGCAGATATTGCGTGATGAGGATGTAGGAGGGAACAAGCCCGCCGCTGAACAGCATGGTAAAGAACACGTAAAAGGTAGTCACCCGGTTATACCGGTAATCCTGCCGGGAAATCACGTACGCGGTCATTGCAGTCAACAACAGGCCTAACAGCGCTCCGACTACAGTTATGGTGATGGTCACCCCGTAAGCACGGAACAGAATATCCGGGGCGTCCAGCAGATAGCGGTAGGCGTCCAGACTGAATTTTCCCGGGATGAACTGATATCCGTTAGCGGTCAGCGACTTTTCGTCTGTGAGAGACACGGCAACGACCAGCAGAAACGGCAGAATGACTACAAGCGAAAGCACCGTAAACAGCAGATTAATGAACAGCTTGGAGAATTCGAATTTTCGGGCCACTGTCTGGCACCTCCTTACCATAGAGAGTTATCAGGATCGACCTTGCGCACAATGCCGTTGGCCGTCAGCACCAGCACCAGACCGACAACCGACTGGTAAAAGCCTGTAGCCGCAGACATGCTCACATTGCCGACTTCACGCAGCGCACGGTACACATAAGTATCAATAATATCTGTAGAGCCGTAGAGAAAGCCTGAATTGTTCGGGATAAAATAGTGCAGGCCGAAGTCGCCGCGGAACATGTTGCCGATGGAGAGGATCAGCATGATGATGATGATTGGAGCCATGAGCGGGATCGTAATTTTGAACGCCATCTGCCGTTTGGTTGCCCCGTCGATCCGCGCCGCCTCGTAATATTCACTGTTGATTCCGATAATGCCGGCAAAATAAATCAGCGTATTAAAGCCTACTACCTTCCATAATTGCACCAGAATGAGGATAACCGGCCAAGGGGCGGCATTCTGGTACCAGCTGACCGGATCAAGGCCGAACGATTCAAGCGTGCGGTTGATGAAGCCGTCCGAATGGTTCAGAAAGGCGTAAGCGACATACCCGACCAGCACCCACGACAGAAAATGGGGCAAAAACAGCGCCGTCTGGTAGAACTTGCTCACTCTGGCCTTAATTTCGTTCATCAGGATCGCCAGCAGCAGCGCCGCCGAGGTCCCCACCAGGATATAAGCGGTATTATACAGAACGGTATTGCGGGTAATCCGCCATGCTGTGTCGGTAGTGAACAAATAACGGAAATTATCCAGCCCCACCCACTCGCTGCCGAAGATGCCCAGATCATAGCGGTAGTTTTTGAAGGCGATAATCAGGCCGATCATTGGGATATAGGCAAAAATCAATTTGTACAAAATCCCCGGCAGGGAGAGCAGAAACAGCTCGCGGTTGTTCTTAAAATGATGCAGCTCTCTTCCGGCCCATGACTTCCTGCGTTTTTCCGGCGGTGCACCCGCATGAGCCCCCTGCCCGGTAAGTGTAACGTTCTTCTGCATAACCAAAGCCCCTTCCTTTCTTCGTTAACGGCTGCCTGTGTGTCAGGCTTTGCATGGCCTTAGAATAGCGTAGCAGCAAGCATTTACGGTACTGTACAATCGCAAGAATGCTGTAAATCCGGGCTGTACAGTTCCCTGATTCCTGCTTCGGGCAGAGGAGTGCTGCGGCTGTGGGCAAAAAGCCAAAAAGGCCCGCTGAATGAAAAAATCTCACTCGCGGGCCCGGCATTCGTTATATTATTTGCTGCGGTCAATGGCTGATTTCAGGCGGTATTCCTTCGGGGTCGTCCCGTAGCGGCGTTTGAACAGCCGGTAAAAATAGCTCTCGTTGCCGAAGCCGACTTTCTCCATTATCTCTGTTACGGTCAAATCCTTCTGCTCCAGATAGTCCCTGGCATAAGCCAGCCGCGCCGCATTGATCTGGTCAACTACGGTAATCCCTTCCTGCGACTTGAACACCTGGCCCAGATAAACGGAGCTCATCTTCAGCATGTCGGCAATCCGCTGCACATTGAGATCAGGGTCGGCATAGTGCCGGTCGATAATCTCCTTCACGGTCTCCGCCAGCAGTCGGCTCTTGTCCTCGCGGCCGCTCCGCCGCTGCTCTGCTACTTCGCGCACGACCTCCAGCAGGACGGCTTCTATTTCATCAAGCGTTTCTTTCTCCAGAATCCGCCGGTTAATCGCCTGCAGGTTGACGGATACCGGATTGACATTATGGCTGTTCATCTCACCGAGTGTATTGCTCAAGGTAACTGCCAGATGCAGCACCGCTGAGAACATATTCTCGTAGCTGAAGCCGCCGAGCAGCTCCCGCCAGCTGCGGATCGCCTGCTCCGTCTCCTGCAGATCGCCGCCCTTCAGCCCTTCCATCAGCTGCCGCTCCAGCTCCTGCGGGATGCGCAGCGTCTCATTCTGCTCATTCTCAAGCAGATTCTCCGGCTCCAGCACCGCCCCTTTGCCGTAGATCATCCGGTAATGGGAATGGCGGACCGCCTGATTATAATGCCGGGTAATGCTGCGATAGTCCGGGAACACCTCACTGAGCGTAACCGTAAAGGTGATGCGGTAATAAGCCTGGACGGTTTGCTGAAGCTCTCTGAACCGCTCGCCCAGCAGCTCCAGCCCAACGGCTGCGGCTGTTTTGTCTGCTGTACCTGCTCCGCTGCTGAATATAAAGACCAGGTGCCCGCTTTTCATATCTACAGCTTCGCATGAGCCGTCCTGGCTGAGCAGTTCCTGGCCGATGTTGGCAATGGCAAAGTACAGCAGGGACTCCATCGCAGCACCCTGGCCGGCGGCAAGCCCCTGAAGATCGTCAATCTGCACCAGAGCCAGCCGCAGCGGAGCCGGATAAGCAATATCTATGCCATACTGCTCTCTGATCTGCAGGAATGCGCGCTCGTCTACACTTCCGCTTGCTCCGACCAGGCTGCGCAGCTGATACACCTTGGCGATATTCGACTGTGAGGCCCGCTCCTGCTCAAGCCCCTTCAGCTTGCCGATCATCTCGGTTACATTGGCCGCAATCAACGACAGCTCATCCTGGCCCTGCGGGGCACCGCGTTCATTCTGCGGCACCAGCGTCAGCAGCTGGCCCACCGGCTTATACAGCCGCAGCGAAAAAAATACGGACAGCATGACCGCAAGCAGAACGACGGACAGCGTGACCGCCACCTCTGTCCACTTCATCTGCCGCACGCTGCCCAGCACCACATCATAATCCTGCAGGCTGACAATCTGCCAGTTATTCAGCGCCTTGCTTAAATAAGTGACCTTATATTTCCGGTCTTCATGATTGTAGATAAAGGAATCCACCGGTTTATCCGAAGGGGTAAGCCGCGGCAGCAGGTCCTGCCTGATGTTAAGCCCTGCAGGCAGCAGCCCGTCGGTCGAAATCAGCACCTCGCCTTCGCTGTCGGTAATGAACAGCACATCATTTTGCCGCTCCGCCACCAGATTAAGCGCTTTCACATTATCAAGCATCCAGTCCGGCTTCACCGTCAGAATCAGCACATTGTCATTAATAGAACCCATGGCTTCTCCGTCATAGAGAAAGAAGGCAAACACATCGATTCCGTCGTTCTTGCCGTCAAGATCCAGGGGAATCAGCTGCAGCTTCGGCAGATCGGACCTTGAAGCCATATAGCTCTCCAAAGCTCCATACAGGGTACTGTTATTGATGTCATGGTTAAGTGACGAGAAGAACCGCTGCTGGGCGCCGTTATAAAAGACTGCGGCGTGCAGATACGGCGATGAGGCAACGGTATGATTCAGACGTTCAATTTTTAGAATACTCTGTTTGTAATCTGCACCCGACTTCAACGCGAGCAGCTCTTCGTCGTTGTACAGCGATACGGCCAAATCCCTCACGATGCCGTTCATATTCTCAACGTTATAGTTGATCTGGGTCAGCAGCTTCCGGTCAGCTTCATTCTGCAGGCTGAGCACCCGGCTGCGGGCACTGGCATTCAGAAAAAGCGAAGCAACAGCAAGTGTGGCAACCACCAGCATAAAGCTGAGCAAAATCCGCTGCAGATATTTGCGTGACCGGATCGTCTGGAGTACATTCATGGATTCACTCCCCCTGCGCTTAAGTGACCTAACTATAATCCCGGCTGATTTTGCCTGTCAATCCGTCCTTTGGGGCACCTGTTGTTATTCCCGGCGCGCATCCGGCCATTGTTCCGGCTCTGTACCAAAGAGCTCTTGTAAAAGCGTATGTGCTATAACCCCGTGGCCCGGGGCGTCCGGATGAATCCCGTCACCGTAACGGTAAGCGGCGTTAAGCAACCGTTCCTGCCTGATGTGCTGCAGCAGCGGCGTGCGCAGATCGATGACCTGATCAGCAGGACAGCCCCCGGATAACAGCCAGTCCGCGTAATGCTCCAGCACCCGGTCGTAATCCCTGTAGGGCGCCAGATAACTGAAATCATCCGCATCCGCCGGCAGCAGCGGGCCGTTCATGGACAGGGCATCGAACGGCGGCGGGGTCAGCAGCACCACCTTGGCTCCCGCTTTATGAATCTGTGCACTCAGCCGCCGCATTCCGTCCTGATAGGCCGCAAACCTTTCAGCGGAGAATGGATGATAGATTCCGTCGTTCATCCCGTAGCAGGCTACGACTACATCCGGGGCTGCTTCCGCGAGCTCTCTTGTGAGCCGTTCATGGATGCAGGGACGGGGAAAGGGATGTGCCGCTTCGCTGAGTCCCGAGGCCGTCTCGCTCGGGACTCCCCGTGCCGTCAGCCGGACTCCCGGGTGCGGCCGGTGCTTCTTCAGCCATTCTCCGGCCAGCCGGATATATTGACCGTCGGCCGTGATGCTGTCTCCAAGAAACAGGATGTGCGGCTGTACGGAATTCTGTTTTTCCGTTTTCTTAGTCGTAAATAAAGGCAGCATGCTCTTCCCTCCTGACAAGTACGCCAAGGCGTATGGCTTCCCTTAACGGCGGTATGCCCGCAACCTAATGGTAGCGCCGCCTGCCCTTTTCCGCCTTGACGATATCGCCCTTCCTTAGCATAATATTGCCATGACAACCAAATTATTAGCGCGGGACATCGGACTTGAGCCCGGATTTACCTTCCGGATCCAGAAATGTCCGCTGACCCATGATTATTATGTACACAGCCATGATTTCTCTGAGCTCGTCGTCATTTTGTCGGGAAGCGCCGTGCATATCATCGAAGGGAGAGAGTATCCGGTTACGGCCGGCCAGGTTTTTCTGATTCACAGCGGTGTTTCCCATGGTTACAAGAATGTCGAGGATATTGAGTATGTGAATGTGATGTTTCAGCCCGAGGAGCTGCTGCAGCAGCCAGAGCTTAGATTGCTTCCGGGCTTCCAGGCCTTGTTCTATATCGAGCCCTTTTACCGTCAGGAGATGTATTTCAGGGGCATGCTTTCGCTGGATGCAGGGCAGCTGCTGGAGGCAACAAGGCTGCTAGATCTGATTCTCTCTGAGCATGAGCGCCGGGAGGACGGCTACCGCCTGATGGTCCGCACCTATTTCACTGCCCTGGTAGGCATGCTCTCCCGTTATTATCAGAACAGCAGCAGGGGCGAGGACAACAAGGCGCTGCGGATCGGTGAGGCGGTCACCTATATTGAGGAGCATTTCCTTCAGCCGGTTACCCTGCAGTCCATGGCGGACATGGCGTATATGTCGACCCGCCAGTTTCTGAGGGTCTTCACCCGCAACTATAAGACGACTCCCATGGACTATGTCATCCGCAAACGGCTGGACTACTCCTGTACGCTGCTGCGCAACCCGGACCTTCCGGTATCCCGGGTAGCCATGGACAGCGGCTTCCACGACCAGAACTATTACGCCCGCCAGTTCCGTAAAAGCTTCAACTGCACACCGACCGAATACCGCGAACGGATCAGCGGCTCCGGGGAGCGCGGGTGATCACTCCCTGCCCTCTACTGCTGCAGCAGCTTCCTCCCGCTGGCGCAGCCGGCGACGGTAAGCTACCGGGGTCATGCCGAATCTTGCGCTGAACAGCCGGGTCAGATAATTGGCATCGCGGATGCCGATCCGTTCGGCAATATCGGCGACGCTGAGTACCGTGCCGCCCAGCAGCTTCTTGGCTTCTTCGAGCCGCCGCTGCAGCACGTACTGCAGCGGCGTTGTGCCGATATGCTGCTTCATGCATCTCGTAATATAATCTGCCTGGAAATGCAGCTCCTCCTGCAGACCCGTCACCTGAAACGGCTCCTTCCAATGCCTGTCCAGATAAGCTGCCGCCGCCCGGGCCAGCCGGACCGCCGGCTCCGGCAGCGCCATGCGGGCGCATTCTGCCTGCAGCGCCGCCATCAGCTCGGCCAGCAGAACATGGAGCCGCAGGGCATTTTCGGCATTCAGCCGGCTGTGAATCTCGTTCATCTCATCCAGAATCGGCTCCAGCGCCTCTACGTCTACGGCAGCAAATTTGGGCATATACAGCCGCTGCTGTGCAGAGGGCTCCTCATCCTCTACTGTTCCTTTGGCCAGCAGTGCAGACCAGGGAATCTCCTCCTGCAGGATATAAGCCGGCTTCCCCTCATGAATGAAGTGAACCCAGTAAATCTCCGTATCCTCTTCACAGACCCGGTAGCCCTCGTGCGGCAGTCCTGCCTCAAGCACCAGCAGCCTGCCCGGACCGATCGCATATTCCTTCCCCTGTTCAGCCATATACAGCGTTCCGCGCTTGACCAGCAGCAGATCATATACCCCGAAGGTCCGGGCAAAATGCCGGTCACCCGGCGACCAGACGGCCAGCCCCACCGTGACGAACTTGGGCAGCGGCGGAATCGTAAATTCCAGACAGAGCACCCTATCCCCTCCTGTATTAAAGTCGGTTTTGTGCTATTTCAAGTCTATAATATCACTGGTAGCGCTTGCAGAAAAGAGGTACATTGACTGGGAATCGCTTTATATCCAATTTCTATAAGGGGTTGTTCATCCATGCGTTTCCGTCAGGTTCATCTCGACTTCCATACCTCCGAGGCCATTCCCGGCATCGGAAAAGATTTCAGCAGAGCCCAGTTCCAGTCCATGCTGCGCTCCGGCCATGTCGATTCCATCACCGTATTCTCCAAATGCCATCACGGCTGGGCCTACCATCCCAGTGAAGCTAATGAAATCCATCCGCATCTTGACTTCGATCTGCTGGGGGAAATGATAGAAGCTGCCCACGAAATCGGCGTCCGCACACCGGTCTATTTATCTGCCGGCCTGGATGAAAAGCTGGCCCGCCGCCATCCCGAATGGCTGATCCGCGACCCGGAGGACCGTACGCGCTGGGTGAAGGATTTCATGACGCCGGGCTACCACGAGTTCTGCCTGGGCACACCTTATCTGGATATTCTGCTGGCCCAGCTTCATGAGGTGGTCGGCCGTTACGATGCAGACGGCATCTTCCTCGACATCGTCGGTGCCCGCAAGTGCCGCTGCCAGTACTGTGTAGCCGCCCTGCGGGCAGACGGCAAAGACCCGCGCGACGAGGCAGCAGTAGCAGCTCTGGGCGAGCAGACTTACCTGAACTATGCACGCCGCGTCCGCGAGACCATCGATTCCGTGAAGCCCGGCCTGCCGGTCTATCACAACAACGGCCATCAGCAGCGGGGCCGGCGTGACCTCGTCCATGTCAACACCCACCTCGAGCTGGAATCGCTGCCGACCGGGGGCTGGGGTTACGACCATTTCCCGCTGTCCGCCCGTTATGCCCAGCCGCTCGGCCTGGAATTTCTCGGTATGACCGGCAAATTCCATACCTCCTGGGGCGAATTCGGCGGCTACAAGCATCCGAACGCGCTGCGCTATGAAGCCGCGCTCAGCCTCGCGCACGGCGCGAAATGCTCCATTGGCGACCAGCTTCACCCCTCCGGTCTGATGGATGAAGCCACCTATGCCCTGATCGGCGCGGCCTACGCCGAGGTCGAGGCGAAGGAGCCGTGGTGCAGCGGCGTCACCTCTGTCGCCGACATCGCCGTCCTGTCCCTGGAGGCGGCGCGCGAGGCCTGTCCCGGCGGCCAGGCGCTGAAGGGAGCGCGCAATCTGGCTGATGCCGGAGCCGTGCGTATCCTGACCGAAGGCCACTATCTGTATGACATCGTCGATACAGATAGTGACTGGTCAGCATACAAGGTGCTGGTGCTGCCGGATGAGGTGCCGGTCTGGCCGGAGCTGGCGGCTGCAGTTGAAGCCTTCACCGCAGGAGGCGGCAAGGTGCTGGCCACCGGCAGGTCCGGCCTGAACCCGGCCGGAGATGCTTTTGCGCTGGAGCTGGGAGTGAACTGGCTCGGAACGAACGTGTACCGCCCGTCCTATTTCCGTCCGCACTTCACTCCCGGTGCGCTGCAGCCTGCTTCCTTTGTTATGTACGGTGAGGGTCAGCTGGTGGAGCTGAACGGCGGGAACTCCCTGGGCCATCTGGAGAACCCGTATTTCAACCGCGATGTCTTCACCTTCTGCTCGCATCAGCACACACCGGGTGCCCGGGAGGACAACGGGCCGGCCATGGTCGAAAGCGGCGGCGGGATCTACATCGCCTGGGACGTATTCAGCGAATATGCGGACGGCGGCCATCTTATTCTGAAGGAGATGGTGCTCCATGCGCTGTCCCGGCTGCTGCCGCAGCCTGCCCTCCGCACCAGCCTCCCGGCGCGGGGCATCACGACCCTGCAGTATCAGCAGGCTGAGCGCCGCTACGTGAACCACCTGCTCTATGCGGCTCCTGCGCTGAAGGGCCGCATCGAGGTGATCGAGGACATCGTGCCGCTGCGTGATGTCTCCGTCAGTCTGCGGCTCCCGTCCGCTGCCGCCGTCAAGCGGGTCTACCTGGCTCCGGCGATGACCGAGCTGCCGTTCACGGCAGACCAGGACGGCGGGATTACGTACACTGTCCCGCGCCTTGAGAATCACCAGATGGCCGTGCTCGAGCTGGTTTAGGGGCATTTGGCGGAGGATGCGGTGAGCGCAGCTATCCTCCGTGCATAACAATAGCAGCAGCCTCAGACTATTCGCTTAGTCTGGGGCTGCTGTTGTCACTTACGATTTGCAAGATTCCATCCGGAGGATGGGGGATGGACTCTCATCCAGATTTAGTTGGATTTTTGCTACTTAAATCCGGCTTTTTCCTGAACTCTCGAACATTAGGTGGAAAAACGCCACCTAATTTAGCCTTTTTCTCGCTTCAGTTGCATTCTCGGCGATATTAAGTGGTGTTTTTCCATCTAGTTTCCCAATGGCGGGCCTCCCCGGAAAAATAGATGGCGAATTTCCACTTAGCTTGATGAGCAGTCCCTGCAGCGCGATACCTGCAGTGCCATACCTGCAGATTTATTGCCGGGAAACCGGCAGTTGATCTGCCTATTTTACCGCACATTCACTCTACAAGAACTGTCTATCCTGATCCCCTCAATAAATCGTCGGCACCATTCCTTCGTCAATCCGGACAGCAGAGCCTCTGAAGGCCGCTCCATAAGGGCTGCCACAGCACATGGACATGTTCGCTGTAGCCTCACTATTTTCGCTTAATAATCTGGTTTTCATTGCCGCATTTTTCAGCTGAAATGCTCAGCGGCTCTCTGCTGTAACCACACCCTTTTTAATAATGATATTGCCGTAGAGAGCCTCTTCCCCCGTTACCACAACGGCGTAGCTCTGCCTGGAGCGGTTATAAAAGTCAAAACGTTCCTCATATTCAATCGTCGCCTTGCTGTCATGCTTCGCAAGTATAGCCTCATACACGGACCAGATTTCCGGCACAGACGGATCACCCTCCACTACAGCCATAAAAGCCGCCTGATGCGGCACATAATGATCCAGCGGCAGCAGCTCAAGAATCGCATCAAGCAGTGCAGGAATTCCCACTCCGTCGTATCTCAGTACTCTGCTATGCAGGGCATGACCCGGAAAATGGGCATCCGCCAGCACCAGCTCATCCCCGTGGCCCATCTCCATCAGCACGCGGACCAGTTCGGGGGACAGCAGCTTAGGAATTTTCTTCAGCATGCTGTACCTCCTTGGACAGCCTGTCTACATCCCATAAAAAGACCTCAGGGCCACCAGCTCATCAATCCGGTTCTGCGGCAGCTCGCGCTCCCCCTTAATCATCCGGGTAATGAACGTCAGCTTCGCTGTGTATTCGAGCCGCTCCATGTTCATGTAGGCGCTCATAACATCCTTGCCCCAGGTCAGAGCGCCGTGGCTTTCCAGCAGGACAGCCGTTTTCTTGCCCAGGAACGGGATCAGCGAATCCGGGATTTCTTCCGTAGAAGGTGTCCCGTATGCCGCCAGCGGAATATCTCCCATCGCAATGACCGACTCCGGCATCATCATTTTATCCAGCGGCTCGCCTTTGATCGCAAAAGCTGTCGCATAAGGCGGATGGGCATGCACCACCCCGTTCATTTCGGGCAGCTCATTATAGATCCGCAGATGCATCTTCACTTCGGTGGAAGGACGATACCCTTCCGCTGCTTCAAGGATTTCCCCCTGCAGATTGACCTTTACGAGCATATGCGGCTGCAGATAGCCTTTGCTGACTCCTGTCGGTGAAGCAAGAACTTCCGTTTCGGACAGACGGGCCGAAATATTCCCGTCATTGGCGGCGATAAAATCCTTGTTAAACAAATTTCTGCCGATGTCACAGATCAGCAGGCGCAGCTCTTGTTCTTTCTCATTCATGGTAACTCTCCTTTACCTGGACGGATAATAACGGACAAGCGTGTAAGATTGTGCTACAAGCTCTCTGAGCGCAGAAGCCTTGACTGCTCCAATAGCGGCTAACTGGACAGCTATATTACCGATCGCGCTGGCCTCGGCAGGCCCGGCGATAATCTCTTTTCCGGTGGCATCAGCCGTAAGCTGGCACAGCAGCTCATTGCGGATACCTCCGCCCACCATGTGGATTGCACGGAGGCTCTGTCCGGTCAGCGTCTCCAACTCATTGATTGCCCTTGCATAGGCGGCGGCAAGGCTCTGCAGAATGGTCAGGATCACCTTGCCCTTGCTTCCCGGCGGCTGCTGGCCGGTCCGGTCACAATAGGCTGTAATCCGGCCGGGCATATCGCCCGGCGTGCTGAACAGGGCATCATCCGGGTCAATGATAGCTGCAGTATAGCCTTCGCTTCGGGCTTCTGCGGCAAGCCGGACCGCCTCCTGATGAGACACCGGCTCACCCGCCTGCGCCCAGCCTCTTTGCGTCTCCTGCAAGATCCACAGCCCTGTAATGTTCTTCAGCAGCCGGTTTCCGCCGCCGAAGCAGCCTTCGTTGGTAAAGCCGTATTCACGGGCCTGATCCGTCAGCACCGGCTGCTCTGTCTCCATGCCTGCCAGGGACCACGTGCCGCAGCTGATAAAAGCGGCCGTCTCTGCTCCCGGTTCATATGGAATGGAAGCCACCGCAGATGCCGTGTCATGGGCGGCCCCGGCAATAACCTGCAGCGGGCCCGTGCCAAGCTCCTCCTGCAGCGCCGGCAGCAGCCGGCCGGTCACGGTTCCGGCCGGCACCTGCTCCGGAATCAGGCTGAGCGGAAGCCGCAGCCTGTTCATCACCTTGGCGGCAGGAGCAGCTGATCCGGCGGCCAGCAGACCGCTGGTGCTCCAGATCGTCTGCTCCCCGGCGGCGGTGCCGGAGAGCAGATAATGGAACAGATCCGGCATCAGCAGCATCCGGTCTGCGGTCTCCCTGAGCCAGGGACTCTCCTGCAGATCCGCAAACAGCTGATACACCGTGTTAATTCTGGCTGATTGATTGCCCGTCAATCTAAACTGCTCATCCGGCGGCAGCAGCTCCTCGAGAATAGGAGCATAGGCAGCTGTCCGCTGGTCCCGGTAATGATGCGGGGCGTACAGCAGCTGCCCCTTCCGGTCAATGAAGCCGAAGTCGACGCCCCATGTATCTACGCTCACAGACGTCAAAGTCCCGTGCTCCCTGGCTGCTTTGCGTACTCCCTGCTTCATTTCATAAAACAGCCGCAGCACATCCCAGTACAAATGCCCGTGCAGCTCAACCGGCTGATTGGCAAACCGGTGAACCTCCTCCACCTCTATACGTTTGCCGTCATACAGGCCCAGCATGACTCTGCCGGAACTGGCCCCCAGGTCCACCGCGAGCAGTTTGATCACTTCATCCATATCCTGCACCTGCTTCGCCTTGATTTTAGTACAGCGGCCCGAAGTTGCGGCAGGCCCTGTAATCTGCGCTTTCCAGATCCTCTGTACCGAACAGGGACCACACGCGCGGTCTGAAAATCCGGGATTCCTCCACATTGTGCATGCTGACCGGAATCCGCAGGATGGAGGCCAGCGTAATCAGATCCGCACCGATATGCCCGTAGCTGATTGCGCCGTGGTTGGCTCCCCAGTTATTCATGACATCATAGACGGTTTTGAACGAGCCCTGATTCGTTAGCTTGGGAGCAAACCAGGTTGTCGGCCAGGTCGGGTCAGTCCGCTCATCCAGCGTCTTATGCACTTCTTCAGGGAGCTCAATAGTATAACCCTCCACAAGCTGAAGCACGGGACCAAGCCCCTTAACCAGATTGAGCCGGGCCATCGTTACAGGCATTCCGCCTTTTGTTAAATAATCGGTGGAGAAGCCGCCCCCGCGGAAATATTCCTGTGAAGCCGGGCGGAACTGGGTCTCTGCTATACAGCGCTCCGCCTCGTCATCCGTAATCTCCCAGAACGGCTTAATCGCAGGCTTCCCGTCCACACTCTGCTCTCCCGTTCCATCCAGCGCTGCAGAGCCCGAGTTGATCAGATGCAGCAGCCCGTGCGCCGCCTCACCCTCCAGTTCATATCCGGTTACCCGTTTAACTGCAGCAGGACTCCAGAAGGTCCGGACATCGGCAAAAATCTGTGCCGTATTCGTAAGCAGATAATTGAACAGCATCGTTACACCGTTCAGGCTGTCATTCTCGGTAGCCACGATATACGGCGCCCGCCGGCCGTTCCAGTCAAAGGAGGAGTTCAGAATCGTCTCTATGAAATCCCCGTTTGGAAAATGATCCGTCCACTGCCGCTGGCCCTGGAAGCCGCCGACAATCGCATTATGCCCGTTAGCCTCCTCCTCAAAGCCGAGTTCAGCCAGCCGCGGATTCCCAACCATGAGGTCACGCGCGATGAGCGTCATTTTGACACAGGTCTCCCACTGCTGCTCCTTCAATTCATCGCTGATCTGCAGGTGCTGCGGATTATTGTCCGCTCCGGTGCGGCATTTTTCCTTAACCCAGGCCAGGGCCTGTGCAAATTCTTCTTTATCATAAATTTCTTCCTCGAACCGGCGCACGTATTCGGACATATCAGTGTATTCATTCCGCATGCCCAGGTAGTCCTGGAAGAATTGTTCGTTCACAATCGAACCTGCAATCCCCATCGAGACAGAGCCCATCGACAGATAAGATTTACCTTTCATCAGCGCTACTGCCATAGCGGATTTAGCGAACTGCAGCAGCTTTGTCTGCACATCAGCCGGGATCTCTTCACTGCTGGATTCCTGCACATCCTCACCGTATATGCCGAACGCCGGAATTCCCTTTTGCGCATAGGCAGACAGAACAGCCGCCAGATATACTGCCCCCGGGCGCTCCGTTCCGTTAAAACCCCACACAGCGTGCGGAATCGTTGCATCCATATCCATCGTTTCCGAGCCATAACACCAGCACGGGGTTACGGTAATTGATACGCCGACATTCTGTCCAGCAAATTTCTGTGCGGCAGCCGCTGCTTCCTTCACACCGCCGATCGTTGAATCAGCGATAACACATTCTACAGGAGACCCGTCCGGGTAAAAAAGACTTTCCGTAAGAAACTTAGCCACCCGCTCTGCCATCCCCATGGTCTGGGCCTCCAGCGATTCGCGGACACCGCGTCTTCTTCCATCAATCGTAGGCCGGATTCCAATCTTCGGATAATTTGTTGCCACTGCTGTTCCTCCTCAAATGAATTGGTTGGATATTGCGGCAGATCCTTTCAGACGTGAATCCAGCCCCCTTTTAAAGCGCTATCATGAAGGTGTTGTGAGACTGTCCCATCCTGTGCCGCCTGATCCCGTACTCGATAATATAGTTGAGTTCATGTTTATCATAGAATCGAATTAGCACAAAGTCAACAACAATCCACATTTATTTGTTAATTTTATGTGGTTTTATGTGTTATTATAATAAAGAGATGTGGTTTTTCGTGTGAGTTCTGACTATCTTGCAGCCAAATGTAGTACACTAGGAATAATATAAGATTTTGCAGACAAGGGTGGGTATGCATGAAGGCATTTGAACGGAGAGATTTGATCATCAACGAGCTGTACCGGCATAAAAAAGTGCATGTCGCTGACCTCGCACAGAAATTCCAGGTGTCCGAGGAGACCATCCGCCGCGATCTCGACAAGCTGGACAAAGAAGGCTTGGCCAAAAAAAACTACGGAGGCGCCATACTAAACGCCCATACCAACGAGGACCCGTCATACGCGGCCAGACATCAGGTCAACCTGGAGGCCAAAGGCATTATCGCTGCCAATGTGCTTGATCTGATTAATGACGGAGACAGCCTGATGACGGATACGAGCACAACAGCTTTTGAAGCCCTGCGCAAAATTACCGAATCCAAGCACAACCTGACCATCATCACCAATTCACTCGCTGTTTTATCCGAATTCCAGCATTCCGGACATAAGCTGATTTCCACCGGCGGTACACTGGGACCCGAGACCAGCTCCTTCGTCGGCCCCACTGCCTCGCAGACCATCCAGAAGTATAATGTGGACGTCGCCCTCTTCAGCTGTAAAGCATTGTCTATGACCGGAGGGCTCAGTGATTCCAACGAGGAGGAGAGCGAGCTGAAAATTCTGATGCAGAAGCAGGCCAGCAAAGTCGTGCTGCTCGTCGACCATTCCAAATTCGACCGGATTGCTTTCATCAAGCTGTTCAGCTTCGATAAAGTGGATTACATTGTGACTGACGAGAAGCCTTCGGAGGAATGGATCAGCTTTCTGAACAGCTATCAGGTGTCGGTACAGTATCATTCCGGGGAGTAAACAGCCAATAGCACTTATGCCTACTTATGAAACACAACCATCAAAACAATAAAGACGATGCTCAGCAGGCCGAACAGCTCCAGTACATCTTCCCTTGGCCATTTTCTCCGGACGAAGACGATCGAGGGGTGAGCAAGACCAGCAGCCAGGTACAGCAGTGACAGCAGCAAGCCAAAGCTCATCAGCGAAAATAAAGGATTGTCTGCACGGGGCACTCCAAGGATAACCACAAGTAATATCAAAGCAGTCAAGAGGAGCAGCACCCAGCGGAAAAATCGGATTAGCGGTCCGGGCTTAACAGGCGGAATGTTATCGCCGATTTTCTCAGCTCTGGCTTGCTCCTCTAATGCCTGCTTCAATGCCTCAGGGTTTTCGTTGCGCATTCTATGCATTTGATTAGCATTATCGATGCGCCTTTTGATGCTCTTGAACATACAAAAGCCTCCTCTTCTGCGTTTCCGGCCGCTTTTCGATTTAACGCACTTTCTCTGATTTAAAAAGAACGGAATGGTAAAATTACTTCAATAGTAATTCACCATTCCGTTTCACTGCAAATAATTTAGTTATTCAGACAAAAAAAAATAGCCTCTCCGGAGAGATGCTTCTGTTAAGTAAATATGGCGCGCCCTGAGAGATTCGAACTCCCGACCTTTTGATTCGTAGTCAAACGCTCTATCCAGCTGAGCTAAGGGCGCAAATAATGGAGCGGACGACGGGAATCGAACCCGCGACCCTCGCCTTGGCAAGGCGATGCTCTACCGCTGAGCCACGTCCGCACACGGTATGTATTTCTGTAATTCTAATGGGCTTGTCATACCCTATAAACAAAGTACTAATGGCGGAACCGACGGGATTCGAACCCGCGATCTCCTGCGTGACAGGCAGGCATGTTAGGCCAACTACACCACGGTTCCAAAATAAATTGCGGGGGCAGGATTTGAACCTGCGGCCTTCGGGTTATGAGCCCGACGAGCTACCGGGCTGCTCCACCCCGCGTCAGTAAAAATATTATCCCTTGGGGTCCCCGGAAAGTACCCGGAATCCACAGCGAAGCATTCACTTCACTTTTTGGGGGAATTTATGGTGGAGGCTGAGGGGATCGAACCCCCGACCCTCTGCTTGTAAGGCAGATGCTCTCCCAGCTGAGCTAAGCCTCCATGGAAGAAGCAACTTAATGATCATACCATACATTGGTTATAAAAGCAAACTTTATTTAAAATAAGTGGTGACCCGTAGGGGATTCGAACCCCTGTTACCTCCGTGAAAGGGAGGTGTCTTAACCCCTTGACCAACGGGCCATATTAACGATATTGTTTGTGACAACAAAGAATATTATAACATATATGAATCTAAAGAGCAATAGGTTAATCAATATTTCATGAGAGCTTACGAAACCTCACGTACGCTTATGGGGGCGTTTGCTGCTGGTATGTGGAAAACCTCCATGTCCACGTCTATGTCCACGTCTATGTCCACGTCTATGTCCACGTCTACGTCTATGTCTATGTCTTTGTCTTTGTCTATCTGTATGTCCTAGTCCGTCCGCTGAGGCACCTGGTGTTCTGTCTCTCTACACAATCAAGGAGCCCTCCTACCTTTCCATATGGATCTAACGGACTCCAGAGCCCTTATTCCCCTTGAACAGGCTCAATGACCGGGCTAACGGACCGTACCGCTCTTATCATCACTACAGCAGCCTACTTTGGGGGATATTTCCGGAAATAAGAGCACTGGTGTCCGTTAGAATATAAAAATATCACTTTTGCTGAAAATAAAGGCTGCTCAGTCCGTTAGAAATGAGAGCGCAATTACAGAATCATTCTAGCGATAATTTTCTAAGAATAAATATGTTAGACACACAAAACCTGTTTAGACACTTATTCTTACTAAGACAGCTCAAATGTAGCCATTACCTAGCCTAACCATAATTTTTGGTTAATTCTTAATGCAATCGAGTAGGAGGGGGCGGCAAGCCCCCGTCCTCTCACACCACCGTACATGCGGGTCCGCATACGGCGGTTCCAAAAGGTTAACAAAGCTCCA
>NZ_JARXXP010000028.1 GCF_029893965.1 Paenibacillus sp. PastM-3 | reverse complement strand
GCATCGTATTCATGGCACATTGGGTTACCTAACGCCTGTTCAGTATCGTCAAGAAGCCCTTAAAAAAGTTGTCTGATTTACTGTTGACAATCCAGGCAGCCAAATTAAGGGCGAAAGTGCCCTTGATTCCGCTGAAAGTACGCGGAATGGTCAAATCAAAGGCAAAAGTGCCTCTGATTCCGCCGATGGCAGGCGGAATAGCCGAAGTAAAGGGAAAAATCCCATTAACTCGGCCAAAGGTGGGCGGGAATAGCCGAAGTAAAGGGAAAAATCCCATTAACTCGGCCAAAGATGGGCGGGAATAGCCGAAGTAAAGGGAAAAATCCCATTAACTCGGCCAAAGGTGGGCGGGAATAGCCGAAGTAAAGGGAAAAATCCCACTAACTCAGCCGACGGCGGGCGGAATGGGCAAATCAAGGGCAAAAATCCCACTAACTCAGCGGACGGTGGGCGGAATCACCCCATCCTCTCAATCCCAGATCACATGCCCCTGGCCGAGGGTGACCGGGACGAAGCCGGCCAGCTGGCGGGCCTGGTAGCGGACCGGGCGGCCGCTGCCCATTAGAAGGATGTTGCGGACATCGGCAGCACCTTCGGCCGGCAGGGCGAAGGCTTCAACATAGGGATAGTGTTCGCTGAGCGTAGTGTGGATAGCGCCCATCCGGCGGTCGTTTTCGCTTTTGCCCATCAGGTTCATGAGGATGGAGCCGCCGGAATGGAGCTTGGAGCGGGTAAGACTAAAAAATCCGCTGGAGATCAGATGCTGCGGCGTGCCCGAGGCAGTAAAAGCGTCCAGCAGAATGTAATCATACTGGCCGTCCCGCTCCTCTTCAAGCAGACTTCGGCCGTCGCCGATCAGGACATTGTCCTGAGTGTAGCCGAAATGGGATCTGCTGTAGCGGACAACCTCCTCATTCACCTCGGCCACCTTGAAGCGCTTCTCCGCAAAATAACCGGCAATCGTGCCGATCCCGTGCCCGATTAAGAACACATCCTGAAACAACGGCCTGTTGTATTCCATCAAGTGAATCATCGCCCGCGGGTATTCGAACACAACCCGCTTCGGCCGCTCCAGGTCAAGCGCGCCCTGGATGGCATCGCCGGAGAACTGAAGGACGCGGAAGCGCCCTTTTTCACCATATAGCTCAGTGGTTTCATACACCTGAATTTCATTGTCGTCATGCTGTGGGTGCAAATCAAGGACTCCTTATACGTGGGAAATTCGTTTGTATTCATTCGGCGTGACGCCGACGGTTTTTTTGAACAGCTTGTTGAAATAGGCGGGATCGGGATAGCCGACCTCGGTGCCGATCTCGTGCACCTTCAGATCCGGGGCATTCTTCAGCAGTTGCTTGGCAGCCCGGATACGGATTTCGATCACATAATCGGTCAGCGTCAGACCCGTCTCCTGCTTGAACAGCTTGCTTAAATAGCTGGGTGTCAAAAATACCATTCCGGCAAGCATATTCAGATCGGCGTGCTGGTTATAGTTGGCGGCAATCCAGCGTTTTACGGTTTCAACGGCCGTGCCGGACAGCTCCAGCCGGCGGGTGCGGATATCCTCCAGCACAGCACTTAATGTGGAGGTGAACCGATCTTCAATCGCGCCAAGACTCATGCACGCTCTGACACTTTCCTCCAGCCTCGGGCGGCTCTGCTGCCGGTGAGTCTCTTCATATTCCTTCAGCTCATTGCGTACCGTTTCCTCCGCCTGCTGCAGGCAGCGGATGATCAGCTCCGGATCGGCCTGCAGCGCCTCAAAGGTGCAGAACAACCGGTGAATCCATTCCCGGACCCCGGAAATATTCAGAATCTGCAGCTCATGAATGAGCGGTTCCCGGACCGGGAGAAAAGGATCTGCGGAGGCCATGTGACCGGCAGGCTTCAACTCCTCAATAGTAGCATAATGGAGCGGCTGCGGGTTATAGATTCCTGCATCGCAGGCCAGCTTGGCTTCGAGATAGGCGGTCCGCAGCCGGGCCGGATCGTCATAAGAGCGGCTGACTCCGAGGTGCAGCCGCTGCTGCGGGCAGGCCGCTCCGATCCCGCTGGCCGGCTCCCGGCGCTCCGCAGGCGTGAGCGGCTCCGGGGAATAGCGGACCCAGGCCAGCAGCCCTTTATGAACCTCGAGCAGATCTGAGATCATCCTCTGATCTGCCTGAAGGCGGTCGGCATAGGCGATAGCTCCTTCCAGCCGGCCGCCTTTCACTACAGTGACTGTGAAATAGGGAAGGGGCAGGAGAATGCCGCCTATCAGCGCAGCCGCAGGCTCTTCGATTTGCAGCAGGGAGAGGAGCAGGCCGGCGCGCTGGCGGTTTTCTTTGTCCTGCTGCTGCTTCCGTTCCTGCTCAAGCGAATAGAGCACCTCAAAGAGCTGCTCCTTGTTAATCGGCTTCAGCAGGTAATCCACAGCAGAGCTGCGGATCGCCTCCCGGGCATAATTAAATTCCGTGAACCCGCTCATGAGCAGCGTGCGGATCTGCGGGTGGCTGGCCTTCAGCCGTTTGATCAGCACCAGGCCATCAATCTGCGGCATGCGGATGTCGGTAATAACGGCATCCACCTGCAGGGAGGGCAGCTCATCCAGCAGCTGCTTGCCGTCCGCATAGGTACCAACGACACAGAAGGTACTGCTCTCTTTACTGATCATCCGGGCCAGGCCTTCACGGATCAAAACCTCGTCATCTACGATTACTATACGCAGCAATGCGGCTTCCCCCTTCCTGGCTATATTTTCCCCTCCATCGCTTAGGCTTTCTTTCCGTATTCACTTCAATTCAGCCTAAGCTGTATCATTCCGTATCGCGTGTATCCGCAAGCGTGTCAATCCGGATGATGACACGGGTGCCGCGGCCCGGCTCGCTGAAGACCTGCAGCCCGCAAGCGCTGCCGTAATGCAGCCGCAGCCGCTCATTGACATTGCGCAGCCCGATGCCAAACTTTTCGCTGTCGGTGCTGTCCAGGAGGTTGCTGTTCAACAGCCGCAGCGTGTCTCCATCCATGCCGACACCATCATCCGCAACGCAAAATACCGTTGTACCCTCCTCGCTCCAGGCGGTGATAAGGATGGTACCCGGACCTTCTTTTGCCTCCAGCCCGTGGAATACAGCATTTTCGACTACCGGCTGAAACACCAGCTTAAGCAGAGGAAGCGGCAGAAACGCCTCCGGAACATCCATCTGCAGCCTGAACTTATCCGGAAAACGGATATGCAGCAGGTTGAGATAGTTGCGCACATGATCCAGCTCATGGCGAACCGTTACCATTTCCTCGCTGCGGACGATGCCGTAGCGCATCTGCAGTCCGAGCAGATAGGTCAGCTCCGCTACACGCGGGTCTTCGCTGCTCTCTGCCAGCATGCGGATGGACTCCAGCGTATTATAAATAAAATGCGGGTTAATCTGATTCTGTAAGGCACGCATATCGGCCTTCTGCTTGCGTTTCTCCGTCAGCGACACTTCCTGGATCAGATCCTTGACCCGGATGATCATCCGGTTGAAGTGGCTGCCGATCATTCCGATCTCATCATTATATTTGGGTGACAGCCATACATCCAGATTGCCATGCTGCACCTGCTTCATCAGGCGGACCAGTGATTTCAGCGGCTTGGTCAACGCATGGGAAATAAAGGTGGCTACCACCAGAGCAATGGCGACAATCGCCAGTGTAGTCAAAATCAGCGTGTTACGGGTTTTCTGCACCGGAGTCAGGATACGTTCAAGCGGGATTGTGACCATCGTCGTCCACCCGGTTTTCTGCGATACGGTGTATACGGCCAGATAATCCTGCTCCTCCAGCCGGATCTGAAAATGGCCTTCTGGCCCGCCTGTCTTCTCCAGCAGCAGAGCGATATCCTGCTGCTCCCTGTCCGGGCTGTCTGTATGGGCAGTACCGGCTGAATCAGCAGATATACCGCCATAGACCAGCCCGCCATGCTCATCAACAATGATTGTGTTGCCCTGGGTGACCGCGTTTACCGGATCGGCGATCCCCTTGAACAGCTTGATGTCGATATCGAAGACAATCATCCCGATCGGCTTCAGCATGCTGACCGAAGAGACTGTCCGCATCACGCTGAACACCTCCCGGTGCTCGCCGGAGTTCACCCGGATGGTATGCCGGCCCTGCACAACGGGGGCTACCCCGGCTTCTTCCGTCAGGCTGCGCCACTGTGTCATCCGTTCTGCCGGGAACAGCTCATTAATTCCGGGAGCCCGGTCATAGAACACATAACCGTATTTATCCACCAGATATACGGCAGTCATTTCTTCTTTGGTATGGATCAAATAGCTCAGGAACATCGACATGCTGGTGTTCTTTTCCCAGTCGGTGTTCTGCTGCTCCAGATAAAATTGCACATCGGTATTGTATAGCGGCAATGCGGTGTATCTTTTCAGGTCAGCGATATATCTGTCGATGGTATCCGAGGCATTGCCCGCCATCTGCCCGGCACTCTTCGTGGAGCTCTGCAGCACCGAATTGAAGGTAGAGCGCGAGGACAGGTAGCTGACATAGGTGATCGGCAGAGAGAGCACAAAGACGAATACGACAATCAGCTTGCGCTCCATCGGCAGGTTGGCCAGGAACAGCCAGAGTCTGCGGGGAATGCTCAGGATATAGGAAACCACTGAAGTTGTTCCTTTCCGTACACCCCTATTTTACCGCGCCGCTGGTGACTCCTTCAAAAATATAACGCTGCAGGAAGAAGTACAGAATGACCGTCGGCAGCAAAATCAGCAGAATCGCCGCACAGATCAGGTTCCATTCACCCGAGTTGACCCCCTGGAACCGCATCAGGATCGTGGTCACTACGCCAAGGCTTTGTTTGGGCATATAAAGGTAAGGGATGTACATGTCATTGTAGATGCTGATCGTCTTCAGAATCACCAGTGTTGCTGTCGCCGGAGTGAGGAGCGGGAAGATGATCGAACGGTAGATTTTGAACAGGGAGGCCCCTTCCACCATGGCACTCTCGTCGAGATCAAACGGAATGTTGCGGATAAACTGCAGATACAGGATGATCTGGATCACATCGGCACCGATGTAGAGCACAATGGGAGCGCCTAGCGTGTTGTAGAGTCCCAGACTTTTGATAATACCGAAGGTGGCGACCTGGGTGGTGATGCTCGGAATGATGGTGGCAACCAGGTAAGCTCCGAATACAAGCGGTTTCAGTTTGAAATTGAAGCGGCCCAGCACGTATGCCACCATTGTGCCAAACAGAATGTTCAGGGTCAATGTAATTATGATGATCACCAGCACGTTGCCGAAGCCGCTGAGCAGACCCCCGCGCTGGAACACGGCGATAAAGTTATCGAAGTTCAGGAAGCTTTTCGGGAGAGCCATAGAGCTGCTGGTGTTGAATTCATCCGTAGATTTAAAGGCATTAACGATCACCACATAAGGCGGGAAAAGGACGACAAATACCCCGATCAGGAGCGTGACGTATTTGAAGAAATCGACAGTGCGGAATTTGCTGTGGGTCATATTATTTGTCTCCTCCCCGGCTAAGCACTAGCTGCTGCACCAGCAGCACAATGACCACAAAGAAGAGCAGGATGATGCTCATCGCCGAAGCCAGGCCGTAGTTATTAAAAGCAAATGCCGTATCGACGACCTTCTGCACATAAGTCTCACTGGCGCCGGCCGGGCCGCCTTTGGTCAGGACGAACGGCAGATCGAATACTTCGAGCGCGCCGGTAACAGTCAGGAACAGATTAAGCTGGATGACCGGCTTCATGTTAGGCAGGGTAATTCTCCATAGTGTCTGAAAAGAGCCCGCACCGTCTATTTTGGCCGCTTCATATATATCCTTTGGAATAGCCTGCAAAGATGCGATGTAGATGACCATGTTATAGCCCATAAACCGCCAGAAGCCGGTCGAAGCGAGCGAGTAGTTAACCAGCCCTTCGGTACCGAGCCAGCTGGTCTGGCCGAGTCCGGTCAGTCCGATGCTGTTCAGGAACAGGTTCAGGGAGCCGTTGGTCGTATCAAAAACATAGCCGAACATAAAAGCCACCGCGACACCGTTCATAATATAAGGCAGGAAGAGCATAATGCGGAAGGCGTTTTTGCCGCGCAGCCTGCTGCTCAGTACGACAGCGAAGTAGATGGCGATGATATTCTGGACAATCCCCATCACAAAGTAGGCAAAGTTATGGGTGAACACCTTGAAAATATCCGGATTGCCGAACACCTCACGGTAATTGTCCAGGCCGACCCACGGTTTCTCCGGGCTGTAGCCGTCCCAGTTGGTGAAGCTGAAATAGACCAGCTTAAGGGCAGGGTAGTAGGTGAACGTTGCCAGAAGCAGCAGCGGAATGGTCAGAAAGGAAATGATGATAATCATCTTTTGTTTGTTATAGGATAATGTGCCGAACATGTCTTCAACCTTCTTTCCGTAAAAGCGTTTCATGGGTATGACGACAAAATGGATTACCCAGAAAGGCATAATCCATTTTGCGCCGGAGTTTATGCGTAGCTAAGCTGCAGCGTGTCTACAGGATCAATAGCCGAGGTCTTTTTTGGCTTTGGCCCATGCTTTATTCCATTTGTCGAAGACGGTTTGCGGATCTTTGGCCAGAACGAATTCCTGAGCCATAGCCGGCAGGTCGAGCTGTGCTTTGTTGGTGATTTCAGTAACCTTGGCGTCATCCACAGTGCCTTCCTGCAGGACTACGCCGGTAGCCTGGAATTCTTTTAGCTGAGTCAGGTTGGATTCTTTGCCCTTAAGCGGAGAGATGAAGCCGGCAAAATCCTCATACCCGGAGTCTTCGATCATCCATTTGACGAAGGCTTTGGCAGCGTCTACATTTTTGCTGTTCTTGGCTACTGCATAGAAGAAGTCAGGGCTCAGCGGTGCAGTGATTGTGCCCGAGTTGTCATAAGGAAGCGGGAAGAAGCCTACATTGTCCGAAGTTGTGCCTGCGCCGATAACCTGGTTGATGACCCAGTTGCCCAGGTAATACATGGCGAATTTGCCGGATGCGATGTCCTTCTTCGATTGTTCCCAGTTGGTGGAGTTGATGTCTTTTTCCAGATAGCCCTTCTCATTCAGCTCTCTAAGCAGGCTCAGCGATTTGCCGTAGCCGTTGTCCATGGTAAAAGGAGTATCGGAGGTCAGCTTTTCGTTCGGGAAATTAGGGTCGCCGTCGATAATGCGGGGAACGGAGTATACCCAGTCGTTCAGCGGCCATTTGTCCTTAAAGTTGGAAGCGAGCGGCACAACTCCGGCTGCTTTCAGCTTTTCGCAGGCAGCGAGGAATTCATCCCAGGTCTTGGGGATTTCAGTGATGCCGGCATCGGCGAACGCTTTTTTATTGTAGACAATCCCTGTAGTGGAGTTACCGGTGGTGATCCCGTACAGCTGGCCTTCATAGGATTTGAAATCTTTAAAGGTAATCTGGTCAGTCAGGCCGAGATCGTCAAGCGGTGCGAAATATTTCGGCAGGTCCGAGTTAGGGATGGTCGGGATGAACATGACGTCAGGAAGCTCGCCGCTGGCCATTCTGACTTTTGCCTGCTGGTTGTAGTCGGTCTGTGAGGCTTCAAATTCTACCTTGATATTCGGATACTTTTCATTAAAGCGCTTAACATATTCGTCATACTCTTTGCCGATCATATCGGTTCTGTTGGTCAGGAAGGTGATTTTGCCGCTGATGTCTGCGCCGCTTGGGGCTGCCGGTTCAGTGGTTGCCGCTGCATTTCCGCCGGTGTCGGCAGGAGCGGCAGTCGCTGCGGGTTCGTCTGTGGCTGTAGCGGTGTTGTTATTGTTGTTTGAACCGCAGCCTGTTAGGGATAGTGAAAGTATCATAATGATAACAAAAGATAACGAAAATAACTTGTTTCTCATTGCGTTGTCCCCTTTTCGTTTTGTTGTTAGCGTTTACATGGATATTATAACGTGATTTTCCGGCCTAAGAAATGTATTGAATTATTATTTATTGTCTTTATTTGTTTTCTTTCTGGGATTATAATTAGATTGTTGCTAACAATATAATAACAAAATACAATGGTTATCGTACACAGTTAAGAAAACGCCATCTTTTATTGATTAACGAGAGCAGGATGCACGCTTACAAAGCTTAAGGGAATGCTGACAAAACTTTTAGGAGGACTCATGACGCACAAACAGCTTGCTTTAACAGATTGGGAATTCAGGGCCTGTGGTGAGGAACAATGGTTTCCGGCAGTTGTGCCGGGTACGGTGCATACGGACCTGTTGCGCAACGGGCTGATTCCGCAGCCCTTTTATGGAAAGAATGAGCATGAGCTGCAGTGGATCGACAAAAAGGACTGGGAGTACAGAACGATATTACAGCTGGATGAGGATTGGCAGAGCCTGACGGTTACGGAGCTTAATTTTGCCGGACTGGATACGTATGCTGATGTCTACGTGAACAATGTGCATACGCTTTCTGCAGATAATATGTTCCTGGCGTGGACGGTGGATGTCAAGGATCTGCTGCGGACAGGTGAAAATGAGATTGTGGTGAGATTCCGTTCTGTGGTGGCAGAGGATCTGCCGAAGCTGGAGAAACTGGGTTATGATCTGCCGGCGCCGAATGACCAGTCCGAGCTTGGCGGTCTTGAGGAGAAAAGGATCAGTGTATTTGCCCGCAAAGCGCCGTATCATTACGGCTGGGACTGGGGTCCGCGGTTCCTGACAAGCGGCATCTGGCGTGAAGCGGTGCTTACCGGACGGAGTGCTGCGGTAATTGCCGATGTGTACATCCGGCAGGATGAGGTTAAACAGGCGTCGGCACGCGTGACAGCAATAGTGGAAGTGGATACGCCGGAGACATGGGCGGGAACGCTGCGGATTACTGCTGAAGGGCAGGAGTGGACGCGGGAAGTTACATTGGAACCGGGTAAGGGCACAGCGGAGCTTGAACTGGTGATTAATCAGCCGCGCCTGTGGTGGTGTAACGGGCTGGGAGCGCCGGAGTTAACTACGTTCCGGGCGGAGCTGCTGGAGAACGGGGCTGTGCTCGCTGGCGCTGAGGTGAAGACCGGTCTGCGGGAAATCAAGCTGATCCGCAAACCGGATGCGAAAGGCGCTTCATTTAAGTTCGAGCTTAACGGTGTGCCGGTGTTTGCGAAGGGTGCCAACCATATTCCGAATGACAGCTTTATTACGGAAGTAACGGAAGAACGCTACCGCTATGAGATCGCATCAGCGGCAGCGTCGAATATGAACATGCTGCGGGTGTGGGGCGGCGGCTTTTATGAGGAGGAGGCTTTTTACCGGCTGTGTGACGAATACGGCCTGCTGGTGTGGCAGGACTTCATGTTTGCCTGCAGCATGTACCCGGGAGACGAGGCGTTCCTTCTGAATGTGCAAAAAGAAGCAGCTTATAATGTGAAACGGCTGCGCAATCATCCATGTATTGCTCTCTGGTGCGGCAATAACGAGATTGACTCTGCCTGGGCGCAATTCGAGGAGAATAAGGGCTGGGGCTGGAAGGAGAAGCTGAGTGCTGAAATCCGTGAGACGCTGTGGACTGCTTATGAAGACATTTTCCACCGGATTCTGCCGGAGGCGGTAGCAGCCCATCATCCGGGCATGGAATACTGGCCGTCCTCTCCGCTCCGTGAGCTCACGAATGATATCGACCAGCACGCTGTACGGATTGCAGGTGACGGGGATGTTCATTACTGGGGCGTGTGGCACGGAATCGAGCCGTTTGAGAACTATAACGTTAAGGTCGGCCGCTTCATGAGTGAATACGGCTTCCAATCCTTCCCTGAGCTGAAATCGGTGCTGACCTATGCGGAAGAGAAGGACATGGAGCTGGAGTCGGAAGTGATGCTGGCCCACCAGAAGAACGGCCGGGGTAATCAGATCATCAAGGAATATATGGACATCTATCTGCCGGAGCCGAAGGATTTCCGGTCGTTCCTGTACATGAGCCAGATTCTTCAGGCAGAGGCCATGCGGATGGCCATTGAGAGCCACCGCCGGAACAAGCCTTACTGCATGGGCACCCTGTACTGGCAGATGAATGACTGCTGGCCGGTGGCTTCCTGGGCCGGGATGGACTACTACGGCCGCTGGAAGGCGCTGCAGTATACTGCGCGCCGGAGCTTCAAGGATGTTCTGCTCTCTGTGGAGGCGATGGACGGGGAGAAACTGCAGGTTCATGCAGTGTCTGACCTGCGGGAAGCGCTGGCCGGGGAGCTGGTGGTCCGGCTGCATGACTTCAGCGGAGCGGTACTGAAGGAGTGGAAGCAGCCTGTGCAGCTGGCCGCTGATTCGTCAGCGGTGGTGTTCGCTGTGCCGGTGATGGAGCTGCTGGCGGGCTATGCTGCGGAGCAAGTGGTGCTGGTAGCTGCTCTGGAGGCGGCGGACGGTTCGCTGCTTGAGCGCAAGGAGCACTACTTCGCTGCGGCGAAGGAGCTGAAGCTGGAGCAGCCGGCTCTGACAGTGGCTGAGGTGCCGGGCAGCGGCGGCCTGAGCTTCACCGTCAGCAGCGACGTGCTGGCCAGAGGTGTGTACCTGACTGCGGAGCAGGAAGGTATCTTCTCGGATAATTATTTTGACCTGCTTCCAGGCGAGGTGAAGACGGTGCAGTTCCTGCGGCGTGGTGGGGTTCACGAGGCGGCAGGGGCTGTGGCCGGAGGAAGTGCCGGGCTGGAAGCCGGAGGCAGTGCCGGGTTGGAAGCCGGAGGCAGTGCCGGGTTGGAGGCCGGAGGCAGTGCCGGGTTAGAGGCCGGAGGCAGTGCCGGGTTGGAGGCCGGAGGAAGTGCTGGGGCTGGAGCTGGAGTGGAAGCCGCGGCTACAGGTACGGGAGTAATGAATGGGGCGAAAGCTGGTGCTGGTGCGACGGACTTCACTCCCGCTGTTCCGCAAGGACTGGAAGTCCGGTCAATGGCGGATTATGTGAAGTAAGACGAAGCGCCTTCGCCATGATGATGCGCAAGTCGGAGGTCTGCTTGTGCAGAGTAGTGAGTTAGAGGGAAAGATCCCACTAATTGGGGCTGTGGGGGCCACCCAGGGCTGAAATAGAGGGAAAAATCCCTCTAAATGGGGCTCAAGTGGGCCACCAGAGCTGAAATAGAGGGGAAAATCCCTCTAATTGGGGCTGAAGGGGGCCACCAGAGCCGAAATAGAGGGAAAAATCCCACTAATTGGGGCTGAAGGGGGCCGCCAGAGCCGAAATAGAGGGAAAAATCCCTCTATTTCCCACTACATTCACCTGGCGCAGACAAATTGGCGGAGTGAGATAAAACATACCTAATTATTAGGGAGAAGGAGCCAGAAAATGGCGATTTGGGTACAGGAAGACAAGGGAATCTTTCATCTGCAGAGTAAGGGTATGAGCTATATTATCGGCCTTTATAATAACTATCCGATGCACATATATTGGGGCAAGAAGCTGCGTCATGAAGGCAATTTGGACGGACTGCCGCATCTGGGTGTGGGCACTGCGCTTGACCGGCTTCCGCAGGAATATCCGCAGTACGGCACAGGAGATTACCGTGTGCCGGCTTACCAAGTCAAGCTGCAAGACGGCACGCGGATTACAGAGCTGCAGTACACCGGATACCGGGTGCTGGCAGGTAAGCCGCAGCTTGACGGGCTTCCGTCTGTATATGTGGAATCGCCGGATGAAGCGGATACGCTGGAGATTACGCTGCGCGATGATTATGCCTCGCTGAACGTAATCCTGCGCTATACCGTGTACCGCGACACGGATGTTATTGCCCGCTCGGTGGAGCTGGTCAATGACGGGCAGGCCCCACTGGATCTGCTTCGCGCGCTGAGCGCTTCCGTCGATTTCCCGGAAGACGGCCAGTTTGACCTGATCTATCTGTCCGGCGGCTGGTCGCGGGAAGGAAATCTCACCCGCAGACGGCTGGAGCAGGGCACGACGGCACTGCAGTCCCGCCGGGGCATGAGCAGCCATCAGCACAATCCGTTCGCTGCGCTGGCCAAGCCTGGAACCGACGAGCACCAGGGAGAAGTATATGGCTTCTCCCTGGTCTACAGCGGCGGCTTCGCTATTGAAGCCGAAGTGGACGGGTTCAGCCATACCCGGCTGGGCATCGGGCTGAATCCGTTTGATTTCTCCTGGCGGCTGGCTCCAGGAGAGAGATTCCAGACACCGGAAGCGGTAATGGTTTACTCTGCTGAGGGCCTCGGAGGCATGTCGCGGATCTATCACCGCCTGTACCGCACACGTCTGGTACGGGGGACGTTCCGTGATAAAGAGCGTCCGATTCTCGTGAATAACTGGGAAGCAACCTACTTCAATTTCAATGCTGACAAGCTGGTGGACATTGCAGCCGAAGGCTCGAAACTTGGCATTGAGCTGTTTGTACTCGATGACGGCTGGTTCGGCAAGCGCGATGCCGACAACTCCTCACTCGGCGACTGGACCGAAGATCTGCGCAAGCTGCCTGGCGGACTAGCCGACGTGGCTAAGCGGGTCAATGATCTGGGAATGCAGTTCGGCCTGTGGGTCGAGCCGGAGATGATCTCTCCGGACAGTGACCTGTACCGCGCGCATCCGGACTGGTGCCTGCATGTGCCAGGGCGCCGGCGGACGGAAGCGCGCTGGCAGCTCGTGCTTGATTTGACGCGTGCCGAGGTGCGGGATTATGTCTATAATGCGCTAAGTAAAATTTTCTCCAGCGTACCTATCGCCTATGTAAAATGGGATATGAACCGCAATCTGACGGAGATCGGCTCGGCTGAACTGCCGGCTGAGCGTCAGGCTGAGACTGCCCACCGCTATGTGCTGGGACTGTATGAGCTGATCGACCGCCTGACTGGTGATTTCCCGCATATTCTGTTCGAGAGCTGCTCCAGCGGCGGCGGCCGGTTCGACCCGGGCATGCTCTATTACATGCCGCAGACCTGGACCAGCGACGATACGGATGCGGCGGAACGCCTGAAGATCCAGTACGGCACCAGCCTCGTCTATCCAATAAGCGCGATGGGCGCACATGTCTCGGCAGTGCCGAATCATCAGGTCGGCCGGGTTACACCGCTGTCGTTCCGCGGAGATGTCGCGATGTCCGGTAACTTCGGCTACGAGCTTGACCTGACGAAGTTCACCGACGAGGAGAAGGAACTGGTGAAGCAGCAGGTTGCGAATTACAAAGAAATCCGCAGTCTCGTGCAGCAGGGTAACCTGTACCGCCTGCAGAGTCCATTCGAGGGTAACGAAACGGCATGGATGTTTGTCTCGGACGATCAGCGTGAGGCGCTTGTCTATTACTTCCGGGTGATGGCTGTGCCTTACCCGGCACGCCGGACGCTGAAAGTCCGCGGGTTGAACCCGGACCTCGATTACACGGTGCTGGACAGCGGTGAAGTCTTCGGCGGTGACCGGCTGATGCAGGCCGGGCTGGCGCTGCCGGACATCCAGCGCGATTATGTGAGCGGCTGCTTCCACTTAAAGGCGCAGGACTAATGGAATTAATTAAACAAGGAGATTAACTAAATCTAATAGCGATAAGTGAGCCAGGGAAACCTGGCTTTTATTAATTCACTTGGGAGATAATAAAAAATGAGAGGCAAAAATGCTACTGATTCCAGCACCCGCAGGCGAAGCGCCGAAATGAGAGGCGAAAATGCCTCTGATTCCAGCACACGCGAGCGAAACGGCAGAATAAGAGGCAAAAACACTCGTCTACTTATCAACGTTCGTGTTTAGCGTTACTTTCATGTTAGTTTTAGTTTTTTTGTTGCCGAAAATACTTTAACTATGTATAATAGCAATTAATCTCGATGTGATTGTACGATATTCTGGTTTTCAAAGGTGGTTTCATGGCAGAACTGGAGAACAGCGAGCAGAAGAAGAAGATGTGCCAGATCTACAATGAGATCTCCAAGGAATTGTTTGGCTTCGGGACGACCTTGCTCCGCGTATCTGTCGATCAGCGGGTCATTACCTTTCACGCCAAGCACCGCAGATCTCCCCGGTCAACCGCCCTGGAGGGCGAGGCGCCGGAGCTTAAGCAGGAAGTGGACTTCCGGATGTCGCTGCTGTTTAAGAAGCGTTTTAAGGAAAGGCTTGAAGAAGAGATGGGCCTGACGATTGAGGTTCTGCTCAGAGATTACGATGCACCGACCCAGTGGGCTTTTACGAATATGATACTGGCCGGAGAATAACAGCTTCATCTTAATATCTGCGGATTTTTGCTTTTGATCTATCTTAAGCGAAGACCGTCCTTCTATAACGGGTAGCTCTTGACTTTGTTTACACAAAGAAAAGTGTTCTTGTTCCTACAAGAATGCTTTTCTTTTTTTATTGAAAAAATAGACAATACCAACATTTCTGGGAGGTTATTTACTAATGAAAAAGATCATGACTACCGGCCTTGCACTGGCCCTGACTTCGATGCTGGCGGCTTGCGGCGCAAACAATGCGGCGACAAACAACACAGGTGCTGATAATACGGCTGCACAGGGAAATACAGCGTCCGGGGAACCGACTGAACTGGTCATTTCCACCTGGGGCTTCTCGGAAGACTTCTTCAAGGAAGCAGTCTACGCTCCGTTTGAGAAAGAGCATAATGTCAAAATCGTCGTGGAAATCGGCAACAACGCCGAGCGCCTGAACAAAATCCGCCAGGGCAGCTCCGACGTGGACGTAGTCTATCTGTCCGATTATTACGCGCAGCAGGCGATTAACGAAGGGCTGTTCGATACGATCGACAGCAGCAAAATTCCGAATCTCCAGAACATTTATGATATCGCTAAAGCGCCGCTTGGTGCAGAATACGGTCCCGCGTACACGATCGGACGTCTGGGCATTGCCTACAATCCGGCTCTGACCTCGGGAGAGGTTACTGCATGGAGTGACCTCTGGACCAAGTTTGATAAAAACCTGGCGATGCCGGCAATTACGGCTACAGCAGGCCCGATGATCGTTGATGCAGCATCCCTTGCTGCTGGTAACGCAGACTTCAATGAAGATACAGCGTTCACAAAGCTGAAAGAGCTGGACAGCAATGTTGTGAAATACTACGGCCAGACCTCGGAGTATGTAAACATGTTCGGCCAGGAGGAAATCGCCGGCGGCCCGATCATGGAAATGTACTTCAAGGATCTGCAGGCGGCTGTGCCTGATGCCAAATTCGTGGCACCGTCCGAAGGCGCTTATGCCGTAATGAACACCGTTAACGTAGTTAAAGGCAGTGACAATATAGAGCTGGCTGAAGAATTCATTAACTGGCAGCTGAGTGAAGAGGTGCAGGCGGCTTCTGCAAAAGCAAAAGTGGATTCCCCGGTTAACATGAACGTAATGCTGACACCTGAAGAAGCGGCGGGCGTGACTTATGGTGCGGATGTTATCGGCCAGCTGCGCAAGCTCGACATGTCGTTTGTGAACCAGCACATCACTGAGTGGACCGACCGTTTCAACCGTGAGATCGGCGGCTAAGGATGACAGCGCGTAAAAAGGTCATTCTCGATGTAGATACAGGAGTGGACGATGCGCTCGCGATTATGCTGGCTGTGACGAGCGGAGAACTCGATATTCTCGGGATCACCACGGTCAGCGGCAATGTCTCGCTGGATCAGGCGACCCTGAACACCTGCAAGATTCTGGAGCTGCTCGGCGTGTCCGGGCAGATTCCGGTCTTCCGCGGGGCGGACCAGCCGCTGGTCCGGGATAGCCTGTTCGAACACCGTGTACACGGCTCGGACGGAATCGGCGGGGCGCTGGCCGATATGGCCGTAACGAAGCAGGCTGAAGCTGAACGGGCGGAGGACTTTATCATCCGCCAGGTGCTGGATCAGCCCGGAGAGGTCACGCTGATTATGACCGCACCGCTGACCAACCTGGCACGTGCGCTGCTCAAGTGCCCGGAGCTGACGCAGCATGCCGCCGAGGTGATTGTAATGGGCGGCGTGGTACAGGGCTTCGGCAATATTACGCCGACGGCGGAATACAACATGTATGTTGACCCGGAGGCGGCCAAGCTGGTGCTGGCAGCCGGGTTCCCCCGCCTGACGCTGGTCGGGCTGGATGTGACCCGCAAGGCGCTGTTAAGCGCAGATGATATAGCGAAGCTGCAGAATCCGGTCATCCGCGATTATGTGGAGAAGAGTACGGCGGATTACCGTACGCGATATTGGGAACGGAACGGTGTGCAGGCCTGTGCACTGCATGATCCGCTTGCGGTGGGTGTGGCACTGAACCGCTCGTTCGTTACTGTGTATGATTATTATGTGGATGTTGAGACAAGAAGTGACCTGTGTGACGGGCAGACCGTCTGCGATTTCCAGAACCGATTGGCAAGACCAGCGAACGCCGGTGTCTGCCTGGAGGTGGATGCGCCCGCTTTTCTGGAATGCTTCATTAACAGCTTGAACAGCAATAGCTTTAACAGCCTGAACCAATAGCAGAAGAAGGACGGGAGTCATTAGAATGAACAAAAAAGCACTGTACCTGCTGCTGCCGGGTCTGTTGTTCCTGGCGGCCTTCATGCTGGTCCCGATTACGCTGACCATTGCCTCCACTTTTGTGCAGGACGGGAAGCTGACACTCGAAGGATATCTGCATTTTTTCCGGGACGGGTACTTTAACCGCATCCTGCTGACTACGCTCCGGGTGAGTGTGGTGACGACACTGGTCTGCATGCTGCTCGGCTATCCGGCGGCTTATTATATCTCACGGGCAAGCGCCCGCAAGAAGAGCATTCTGCTGGCACTGTCGATTTTTCCGCTGCTGACAAGTCCTGTTGTACGTTCTTTTAGCTGGATGATTATCCTCGGCAAAAAAGGGCTGATCAACTCCTTCCTGGTCAACACCGGATTGATCGATAAGCCGCTCGACATCCTCTATACGCCGACGGCGATGATGATCGGACTGGTGCATCTGTTCCTGCCGCTGATCATTATCACCCTGCTCGGGGTTATGGAAAATCTGGATCACGAGCTGGTGCGGGCGGCGCGCAGTCTGGGGGCTTCCCCGTTCGCCGCATTCCGCAAAATCACCTTCCCGCTGACGGTGCCGGGCCTGATTATCGGCGGCATTCTCGTCTTTGTCGGCAGCCTTACGGCGTATACAACGCCTGCGCTGCTCGGCGGTAAGGAACGGGTGGTTTCCACCTTCCTGTACCAGAACGCCATGACGCTGAACGACTGGCAGGCGGCCTCGGTCATCGCGGTTATTATGATTGTTATTACATTTGTGGTGGTCGGGCTGATGAATGCCTGGGCCAACCGCTTGAATCCGAAGGGGTGAGAACATGAAGGAAGGCAACCGCGTGCTGTCCTTGTACACACTGCTGGTCTTTATATTTTTGCTGGGTCCGCTCGTGATCATCTCGATTACTTCCTTTGAGCCGGGCACGGTCCTGAAATTTCCCCCTGAGGGCTTTTCGCTGAAATGGTACCGGAATATTTTTGAGGTCAGCGCCTTTATGGACACCTTCAAAACCTCGATTATCATCTCGCTGCTCGGCAATCTGCTGGCGCTCCTGCTCGGTGTGCCGGCGGCCTATGCGCTGAGCCGTTACCGGTTCCGCGGGCGGGATACGCTGAATGCGATTTTCCTGTCGCCGGTGCTGATTCCCGGGATTGTGCTGGGCTTCACGCTGCTGCGCTACCTGATTGTCGTCTACGGGCTGCCGATTGTGGCCGGTCTGCTGATCGGGCATACGGTGATTATGCTGCCGTTTATTATCCGGGTTATTGCTTCAAGTCTTGAGAATTTCGATTTCGCGGTGGAGGAGGCGGCGCAGAGCCTGGGAGCCTCGAGGCTGTACACGTTCTTCAAAATCGTACTGCCCAATATCCGCTCGGGGATTCTGGCGGCGATTCTGATCGCTTTTCTGGAGTCGTTCAACAACGTGGATATTTCCGTCTTCATGACCGGTCCGGGGATCAGTACTCTGCCGATTCAAATGCTGACCTATGTGCAAAATTACTTCGATCCTACAATTGCCGCGATCTCCGTCATTCTGATGGTGCTGACGGCGGCGCTGATGTTCGTCATCGAGCGGCTGATGGGATTCGCTTATTTTACCAAAAGATAGCCAATTAAAGGATAACGGAGGCATAACGCAATGTCACTTTTAAGTCTTGAGCAGGTATCGGTTGCTTATGACAACCGTCTGATACTGGAGGATTTCAATCTGTCGCTGGCAAAAGGGCAGCTGCTTTCCCTGCTCGGCCCCAGCGGCTGCGGCAAAACAACGACCCTGCGCCTGATCGCCGGGTTTCTGAATGCGGAAGCGGGAGCTTTTATGTTCGGCGGCAAGGACTATACCAAGGTTCCGGTCGAAAAGCGTAATTTCGGCTTCGTGTTCCAGAGCTATGCGCTGTTCCCGCATCTGTCGGTGTTTGATAATGTGGCGTTCGGCCTGCGGCTGCGCAAGCTGAAGGAAGCGGAAGTGAAGAAGCGGGTAACCCGGATGCTGGAGATTGTCAGTCTGGGCGGCTTTGAGAAAAGACTTCCGGCAGCCCTGTCCGGCGGACAGCGCCAGCGGGTAGCGATTGCCCGGGCGCTCGTCATTGAGCCGGATCTGCTGCTGTTCGACGAACCGCTTAGTAACCTCGACGCTAACCTGCGGGTGAACATGCGTGTAGAGATACGCCGCATCCAGCAGGAGCTGGGCATCACGACCGTATATGTCTCCCATGACCAGGAGGAATGCTTCTCGATTTCCGATCAGGTGGCGGTTATGAACAATGGCAAAATCGAGCAGCTCGACAAGCCGTCGGCCATCTTCAAATACCCGGCCAGCGAGTTCGTGGCCCGGTTTATCGGGTTCGGGAACTTTATCGCTTTTGACGGACGGAATGATACGGGTTCAGATATTGAGCTTAGCAGAGGGGCGCTGAAGTTCCAGGCGGCCAAACGGCCGGAGGGACTCGGTAACACAGGATTGCTCGGAGCGATCCGTCCTGACGATTTGCAGCTGTTTGCAGCTAATCCGGAGCCGGGCAAGGCCAGTAACATTTTGCCGGGAACGGTGCAGATCAGCACGTATCTGGGCCGTAGCTACCAGTATCAGGTGGAGACGGAGCTGGGTGTGTTCACGGTGAATCAGGAGATGGAGCAGCCATTCGTGCAGGGACAGCGGGTTACGGTTTATTTTCCAAAAGAGAAGCTGGTGCTGGTGCAGTAGCGCTTCATAAGGAGCAGACATGATGATTACAGATCAACTTATACTGAACGCTAAAGTGTACAACAGTTACTATAAACGGTTCGAGACGGCGAATGTTGCTGTAAAAGACGGGCGTTTTCTCTATGTCGGCCAGCTTGGTGCGGAAACGTTCGAGACTGCAGAGACGATTGATGCCAATGGGCAGTATCTGGTGCCCGGGCTGATTGATATCCACCTGCATATTGAGAGCACGATGATCACACCGGAGACGTTCTCCTACGGTATTCTGCAGCATGGGGTGACGACGATTGTTCCCGAGCCGCATGAGATGGCCAATGTGTTCGGTGTTGAAGGTGTGCATGAGATGATCCGGGCCAGCAAGGACTGCCTGGTAGATATGTTCTATGCGATTCCAAGCTCCGTGCCGGCTACTCCGCTGGAAACAACGGGCGGCTCGATTGAAATTGCCGATATCGATGAGCTGATGGCGACGGAGCAGATGATCTGCCTGGGCGAGGTGATGAATTTCGTCGATGTGATCCGTGATCCCGATTGTAAAAGCAACCGGATTCTCCAGCACGTCCGCAGCAAGTATCCCGGTCTGGTTATCGAAGGGCATACGCCGAAGCTGCTCGACCTCGATCTGCATCAGCTGATCTTTGCCGGGATCGATTCCGATCATACTCATCAGAGCATTGAAGGCCTGACCGCGCGGATTGCCGCCGGGATGTTCATCGAGATCCAGGAGAAGTCGATGACCCCGGAGGTCGTCGACTATCTGATCCAGCATCCGGTCAGCGAGCATTTCTGCTTCGTGACCGATGATGTGATGACCGACTCGCTGGCGACGACCGGCCATCTGGATCATCTCGTCCGCAAGGCCATCGCCATGGGCATGGCACCGGAGGCCGCTGTCTATGCGGCCACCTACACGCCGGCCCGGCGGATGAAGCTGGACGACCGCGGCGTGATCGCGCCGAACAAAACCGCCGACTACCTGCTGCTGTCTGACCTCAGCAGCTTCACGATTGAGGCGGTGTACAAGCGTGGCGCGCAGGTGTGGGACCGCAGCCGGCCGCAGGCACAGCCTGCGCCTGCGCCGCGCTTCCCGGCGCATTTCTACCGGAGCGTGCAGCTTGCGCCGCTTAGCGCCGCGGACTTCGCTGTGCGCCCGGAGCTGCCTGACGGCCGCTACGGCGCCCGTGTAATGACGGTCAACAACGTGTCCACGTTTACCGAAGAGAAGCATGTGGAGGCCGAAGTGAAGGACGGCCTGCTGCAGTGGCAGGACACCGGCTGCGGCCTGATCGCCACCTTTGAGCGGTACGGCAAAACCGGCGGCCGCGCCTACGGCCTGATCGGCGGCGACACGATCAAGCGCGGTGCGATTGCGACCACGTATTCGCACGACAACCACAACCTGCTCGTCGTCGGTCACAACGCCGAGGATATGGCGCTCGCCGCCAATACGGTTATTGCCGAGCAGGGCGGCTTCTGCGTCGTCTGCGACGGCGTAGTGCTGGCCCTGCTGGCGCTGCCGGTCGGCGGCATCCTGACCGAGGCGCCGCTCGCCGAGACAGCGGAGCGCGTGCTGGGGCTGCGCACAGCGATGGAGTCGCTGGGCTACAACCACTACAACCCGATCATGTCGATCAGCACGCATTCACTGCCGGTAAGCCCGGCGCTGAAGATTACGGACTACGGCCTGATCGATGTTGTGGCGGGCAAGGTAGTGCCGCTGCTGTTCCCGCTGGGGGAAGCGTGAGCTGTTGGCGTTCCGCCGTGTGAAGCATGAGAGGCGCTGCCGCTCCGCTGGGTGAGCATGTGGAAGAGGCGCTGCCGTTGGGTTAGGTAGTGATATAGGAGGGGCGTCCCAGACGGGATGCCCCTTTTTGCAATAAGAGACCGGTTTAGTTGCACAGAGCGCAGTTATTCTGAGAATAATGCTGAAAATTACCCTTTTAGTTGTACAAAGTGCAGTTATCCTGAGTGTGTGGTTAAGAGTTGGATCTACAAGAGAGCGCTAACCGAGCTAAGTGGAAATTCGACACTTATTTATGGTCTAACTACCGAATATGAGGATGCTAAATGGAAAAACACCACTTAATTCCACAGTTTCCGTGTCAAAAGGGGTTTGCGGTCAAAAATAGATGGCCTTTTTCCACCTATTTATCTGCAATGGTGAAAAAAGACCGGATTAAGTGGCGAAAATCCACCTAGTTAGATGTAACTTAGAGATATAAGTTAAATGAAGAGCAGCGACGAGGGAGTAGATAACTGGCGAAGAGAGAACTACCCCCCCGCAACTTTCCTCCCTCACCGATTGACTAACGTATGACCTGCCCCTATGATGATAAATAATATAAAACATCGCAGAGCGCATACCGTACAGCGTATAGAGGGAGAGAGACAGCATGGCTATGGAGATTGAACTCAAATTCCTGCTGCCGGAATATCCGGAGCAGCTGATTGAGGGCGGAGAGCTCAAAGTAATTACACGGCACAGCATTGACCAGACATATCTGGCGATTGAGGACGGGCAGGAGCTGCGGGTCCGCAAAATTACCGATCTTGATTCGGGCGAGGTTGCGTTTACGCATACGTTCAAGGACGGCAAGGGGATCAGCCGCAAGGAGATTGAATATGACATCTCGGAAGGCCTGTATAATCAGATGATCGATGCCGTCAAGGCCATTCCCCTGGTCAAAACACGCACAACAGCGGTATGGAACGGCATCACCGTAGAGATCGACGTCTACACCCAGCTTCAGCTCACAGTAATTGAGGTGGAGTTCGATTCACTGGAGGAAGCAGAGAGCTTTAACGCCCCTGAATGGTTCGGAGAAGACGTAAGCACAGAGACAAAATACAGCAACAAAACCGTCTGGAAAGAGCTGCAGAAGAGGTAAGGCGGTCATCTGTATTTTTTCGCCAAAGTTGACACAGAAGTAACGGACTTTAACGCTTAAACGTGTTAATATATAGGGAAGTTCTGTATAGAGTGAATAAAGAGGGGTCCAGGAGGATGAGACAGGTATGGAGTATATAAGCACAAGAGGAAAAGTGCAAGCTAGAGGCTTTATTGATACAGTTCTGATGGGACTGGCGGATGACGGCGGGCTGATGGTGCCAATCAAGATTCCGGTTATTTCTGCGGATAAGCTGGAGGAATGGCGCAAGCTCAGCTTCCAGGAGCTGTTCCTGGAGATTTTCTCATACTATACCAATGATGAAATTCCTTATAACGATCTCAAAGAAATGGTTTATACCAGCTATGGCAATTTCCGCGCGCCGGAAGTGACACCTCTTCATAAAGTGAATGATTCCCTGTACGTGCTGGAGCTGTTCCACGGGCCGACGTTTGCGTTCAAGGATGTGGCGCTGCAGTTCATGGGTGAGCTGTATTCCTATATTGCCAAAGTGCGCGGTGAAATTATCCATATTCTCGGGGCAACCTCGGGGGATACCGGTGCGGCGGCCATTCAGGGCGTACGCGGCAAAGAAGGCATCAAAATCTGTATTCTGCATCCGCATAACAAAGTGAGCAAGGTACAGGAGCTGCAGATGACCACTGTGGACGACAGCAACGTGCTCAATTTGTCTGTGGAAGGGAACTTTGACGACTGCCAGAAGGTGATTAAAGAGCTGTTCGCCGATCTGGATTTCAAAGGGAAATACCATCTGCGGGCGATTAACTCCATTAACTTCGTGCGTATTCTGGCCCAGACGGTTTATTACTTCTATGCTTACCTGCAGATTGAGAACAGCGGTGACAAGAAGATCAATATCAGCGTGCCTTCGGGCAACTTCGGCAACATTTTCTCCGGCTTCCTGGCCAAAAAGATGGGCCTGCCGGTCAATAAGCTGATCATCGCCACCAACGAAAACAACATTCTTGAACGTTTCGTCCTGACCGGCGAATACAAACCAGGCGAATTTACAAGCACCTACAGCCCTTCGATGGATATTCAGGTGGCGAGCAATTTTGAGCGGTATTTGTATTATCTGCTGGATGAGGATGCGGCCAAGCTGTCGGAGTATATGGCAGGGCTTGCAGCGGACGGTAAAATTACAGTGGACGGTGAGCTGTTCACTCGGGTCCAGGCAGATTTCGCGGCGCTTGGGGCGAAGAATCAGCAGTGTCTGGACATCATCACCAAATATAAGCAGGAGTACAGCTACCTGCTTGATCCGCATACGGCCTGCGGGATTGCCGCCTATGAGGCGTTCAGCGGACCGGATGAAACTACTGTTACGTTCGCTACTGCACATCCTGCCAAATTCGACGAGGCGATTGCGCTGACAGGCATTAAGCAGGAGTTCCCGGTACAGATTTCTGCATTGTTCAATATGCCGCAGCATATGACGGTTGTGGAGCATGATAAGGCGGAGATTGTGCGTGAGCTGCAGGATTTTTTCGGATAAAAAGAAAATAAGCATACGAAAGGCCCGTTCTTGAAAATGAGCGGGCTTTTTTTGTTGTCCGGGGTACCCGCAGGCACTGCTGAATAGCGGTGGGAAATGCCGGGCATTCTGCTGACAGCTGCTTTTTGGCGGCCATTTACCGGGCGGAATGCGGCAGTTTGCCAGGTGCATTTTTTCACATAAGAAATCTAGCGGAAATTGTCGGAAATTACCCTTCAAAAAGTGGACATCCCTGACATGGAATGAGAAAATAGCAGTTATAGATTAATAAGACAAAAGGACGGGATCACTCATGACAATTCGTTTCGGGGTCGTTGGCACCAACTGGATTACAGACCGTTTCATTCAGGCTGGACTGGAAAATGAGGATTTTATTCTGACTGCGGTGTATTCCCGTACAGAGGAAAAGGGCCAGGCTTTTGCCGCTAAATATGCGGGGGCTGCGATTTATACGAATCTGGACGAAATGGTGTCCAGCCCGGAAGTGGACGCTGTGTACATAGCCAGTCCTAACTCCATGCACGCCGAGCAGGCGATCATCTGCATGAATCACGGCAAGCATGTTCTCTGTGAGAAGCCGGCCGCTTCCAACAGCCAAGAGCTGAAGCTTATGATTGAGGCGGCCCGTGCGAATGATGTGCTGCTGATGGAAGCGATGAAATCGACGATGATGCCGAACTTCAGCGTAATCAAAGACAATCTGTATAAGCTGGGTACAGTACGGCGTTATTTCGCGAGCTATTGTCAATACTCATCCAGATATGATGCTTACCGCCAGGGGACTGTACTGAATGCCTTTAACCCGGAATATTCCAACGGCTCGCTGATGGATCTGGGGATTTACTGCCTGTATCCGATGGTGGCACTGTTCGGCAAGCCGGATGCGGTGAAGGCGGCAGGGCATATGCTGTCCTCCGGTGTGGACGGCGAAGGCAGCATGGTTATGAGCTATCCTGATATGGATGGCGTAATCATGCACTCCAAAATTACCGACTCCTATCTGCCTGCTGAAATTCAGGGGGAGAATGGAACCATGGTCATTGATAAGATCAACCAGCCGTATCAGGTCAAAATTCATTACCGCGACGGAACGGTAGAGGAGCTTACTGTGCCTCAGGTGTACGAAGCGATGTATTATGAGGCGCATGAATTCATTGAGCTGCTGAAAAACGGCCAGCGCGAGAGCAGCATCAACAGCCACGGAAATTCACTGGCGGTAGCGGAAATTATGGAGGAAGCCAGACGACAGATCGGCCTCCGCTATGCATCGGATCTATAGTGAAATGGGGAGCAGCACTTGAAGACATTTAAAAAGGTATACATCGAGATTACAAGCGTCTGCAACCTGGCCTGCAGCTTTTGCCCGCCGACGGAGCGGACGAAAAACTTTATGAAGCTGGACACCTTCAACAAAATCCTGGATGAGATCAAGCCGCACAGCAATCATATCTATCTTCATGTTAAGGGGGAGCCGCTGCTGCATCCGAAGATCGGCGAGCTGCTGGATGCGGCCCATGCCAAAGGCTTCAAGGTCAACATCACAACGAACGGGACGCTGATTCACAAGGCAGGCCCGAAGATTCTCGGCAAGCCGGCGCTGCGCCAGATGAATTTCTCGCTGCACAGCTTTGACGGCCATGAGGGCTCCGAGAACCGCGAGGGCTATCTGCGGGAGATTATCTCGTTTGTCCGCGAAGCCTCGACGCAAGGCGTGATCATCTCCTTCCGGCTGTGGAATCTGACGGAGGATAACCAGACGAACGTGACGCGGATGCGCAACCGCGAGACGCTGGCGGTGCTGGAGGAGGCCTTCAATCTGGATTACCGGATTGAAGAGAAGGTGGTTCCCGGCAGCGGCGTCAAGATTGCGCCGCGCGTCTATCTGAACCAGGACCACGAGTTCAGATGGCCGGCCCTGCATGAGCCGGAGGATGACGGCAAAGGCTTCTGCCATGCGCTGCGCAGCCAGGCAGCGGTATTGGTCGACGGCACGGTGGTCCCGTGCTGTCTGGACGGCGAGGGCGTCATCAACCTCGGCAATCTGCATGAGAAGCCGTTCTCCGAGATTGTCGAGGGTGAGCGGGCGAACAATCTGTTCTACGGCTTCTCCCGCAGGGAGGCCGTGGAGGAATTGTGCCGCAAGTGCGGATACAGACAGCGGTTCGGGACTTAATATTATTTTGCATGACACAAACAGAACCGGGAATGGATCATTGCCTTTAAGGTAAGCGGAGGCCGTGATCGCCAGATCCCGGTTCTTTTTTGCATACCTTGGGGGTCATGTTCTCTCCAGCAGCTGGTTTTTCAGGTCAAACATATCGAGCACCTGCCAGGCAAACTGGAGATCAAAGAAAACGGAATACTGATCAAGCTGCAGGTCCAGTATTTCCTCGATGCGTTTCATGCGGTAGGCGAATGTGTTGGGATGAATATCCAGCAGATGGGAGGCCTCCTTATGGCGTTTGCCGCACAGGATATACGCATCCAGAGCTTTCAGCAATTCAGCCCGTTTGGGTGAGGGGTAGTCCAGCAGCGGCTGCAGAAGGCCGTATACAAATTCCAGCAGATGAGCTTGCGGTTGATCCAGGATAAATTGGGCGGCGCCCATTTCGACGTAATCTTTAATGATATTGATCTCTTTCTTGCGTTTGCTGTAAGCCACGCTTTGTTTGGCATCCTGATACGACTGCATAAAACCCTCGAAGTGGCGGCAGACCCGCCCAATCCCGATGGAGCAGCGGATTCCCTGGTGCAGCTTCAGCAGTCTTTGGTGGATTTGCGCCGCGGTGCTCCTGCTTCTTTTTAAAGCCGCTCCGTGATCGATCTCCTTGGGCAAAGCCAAAATAATAACAAAGGCATTCAGTTTGCAGATAGCCAGACTATACGGATTGATGTTCATCAGTTCGGTTTCAATCGTGTTTTGGACATGCCGCTGAGCGGTTTTCAACTGGTCTCCCTGCAGGCTGGATGCTGAAAAATCCACATCGGCGATCATGAATACAAAAGAGTCGTCCGCGTTCAGCCCCAAGGTTTTGGCGCGTTCCCGCAAGGTCCCCGCGTTCTTCTCCGACATCAGCTCATCCAGGAATTCGCCTTTGACACGCTGCTCGGTTTCGTAAACGGCTTCCCGTTTCATCAGTTCCATCGCAAGGACAAGGCAGCACTGCTCCGCAAGAACAATATCCTGCTCGCTGAGCAGGGAGCCGGATTCCGAAACAGCCAGGACTCCAAAGATCGCATTCGAGGTCAGGATGGGAAACAGCATGAATGGGGCCGAGACGCCGGATTTGTCCGGCTGCACGCGGCAGGGCTCCCACGTCTTCAAAACCTGCTGAAATTCCTCAATAAACGGCGGCGTATCGATATCGAATCCGAAATGGGCCTGCGGATGGTCTGTCAGCACATTCAACAAGCTGTCATAAAGAATGACCGGCCTTTCAAGCATGTTGTAAACGGCTGTTCCGAAATCGGGGGTCGACTTTCCGCTGAGGATGAGATTCATCAAGCGTTCATGAGTCATGTTAATCCGGTTCAGCTGGCGGTTTTGAAATTGAATGACCCCGTTCAATTCCTCAAGCTTTTCCTTTTTACTTTTTTCCTCTTCATACAGCCGGGCGTTCTCCAGGGCGATGGCAGCCAGATTGGACAGCGTGATCAGGAGGCTCAGGTCGTTATCGGTGAACGAACCGCGCGTAAAATTATCAATCGTCATGACGCCAATGCATTCTCCCCTGATGAGCAGCGGAGCGCACATCACGCTTTGAATTTTGAATTGTTCGCCAGCGGATTGAATAATCGGCTGCAAGGACTCCTCGTAAGAAATTTTGTTGGACGGAGACATCAAATCCGTATTTCGGCGCACGGTTTCGAAATTGTGGAAAATTTGCGGGGTTCGGCTCTTGAGCGTTATTCCGGTCATCGATTCGCCGGGCTGTAAAATGACGTTTTTCATCTTGTCCCAGACAAACCCGGAACAGGCCATCGGCTTCAAGCGGTCCAGCTGTTTGTCGTAGATGAATAATACGCCGGCATCCGCCGCTTCGATGACGTTCAGGGCCCGGTCCAGAATACGGGTGATGACATCATCCAGGGTCAGACTGGAAGTCAGGTACTGGGCGGCATCAATCAACAGCTCATTTTGCGTCAAACGCCGCTGCAGTTCGGAGACGGAACTTTCCTCGGTAGATTCAAGCATTACGGTTCACCAGCTTTCTTTCGTTTGACAAGGAGGGAGACTCAACCCGGAATAGAGGATGCCGATATAGAAGCAGCATTGGTCGGCGGGATCAATATGTTCGGTTTCCTTACATAATAACAGAATAATTCACCTGAAACCAGTAGGCATTCGGTTTTTAACCGAAAAATGAGCTGTGTTTTTTGGGATATACCGAACATTCTGGCGATTTTGTGTAATATAATCCTTCTACAGTCTTGATTAAGCTTCATTTATGTAATGTTAGATAACATGTTGCTTATTTATGAATTTGCAGAAGGAGGAGTACAGAATGAAATTGATCGGGATCGATGTCGGAGGAACGTTTACCGATATTATTTTCACGGATACGGATGAAGGAACCTCTCACATTCATAAAGTACCGACCACTAAAGAGGATCCTTCCATCGGGATGATATCCGGGGTGAAAGCCATTTGTGAGCGCAACGGAATCCCCTTGAGTTCATTGGACCATGTGTTCCACGGAACGACCATTGCGACAAATTCCATTTTGGAGCATGACGGTGCCAAAACGGGCATGATTACTACGGAAGGATACCGGGATATTCTCCATATCGGAAGGCATCAGCGTCCGCAGAATTATTCGATCGCCCAAGAGATTCCGTGGCAGGACCGGCCGCTGATCGAGCGCAGAAACCGGATGGCGGTAAAGGAACGGCTTGTGCCGGTTGCCGGCCAGGCCGAGGTGGAAACCGCGCTGGATGAACAGCGGGTCCGGGAAATTGTCAGACAATTCAAGGCAGACGGCATCGAATCAGTGGTTGTCGGATTGTTATTCTCTTACCTGAACTCGGAGCATGAGGACCGCGTGGCGGAAATTATCCGTGAAGAAGATCCGGATATGTACATAACCACATCTTCAGGGATTTCCCCACAGTTCCGTGAATTCGAACGGTTTACGACTGCGGCCCTAAACGGTTTTGTCGGGCCCAAAGTACAGAATTACGTCGATCGGCTGGAGCAGCGGCTCAAGGAAGCGGGCATTACCTGCGATCTGCATATTATGTCTTCCAGCGGCGGCGTCGCCACAGCGCGCACCATGTCGGAAAAACCGGTGCTGACCCTGTTGTCGGGTCCGGCTGCGGGTGTTCTGGGCGGCCAGTGGGCCGGCAATTTGTCGGGACGGGACAAATTAATTACATTCGACGTCGGCGGGACGAGCGCCGACATCGCTATCATTACCGAGCACGGATTCGGAGAATCCTCAGCGCGGGACACCTGGATTGCCGGATTTCCGGTGCAAATTCCGATGATTGATATTCATACGATCGGTGCCGGCGGCGGAAGCATCGCCCTTGTTGACTCGGGCGGCGCCTTCCAGGTCGGTCCGCGCAGCGCAGGCTCCTATCCGGGTCCGGCCTCCTATGGACGCGGCGGACAAAAGCCGACGGTAACGGATGCGCATGTCGCGCTGGGCCATCTGGACCCGGACAATTTCCTCGGCGGCGAGATGCAAATCTATCCGGACAACGCCGTGCGCGCCTTAAGCGACCTGGCCGCACAGCTGGGACTGGGGATGGAGGAGACGGCTGAGGGACTGCTGACCATTGTCAACAACAACATGGCCAATGCGATCCGCGCCAAGACTGTGCAAAAAGGCTATGATCCCCGCGGGTTCAGCCTGCTGGCTCTGGGTGGAGCCGGTCCGATGCACGCCGTCGAGGTGGCCAAAATCCTGGGTGTGCCGGAGGTCATTATTCCGCCGCATCCGGGGATTACTTCAGCCACCGGCCTGCTGACTACGGATCTCAAATATGATGCGACTCAGACTTTGTTCCTGCAGAGCACGACGATGGACCTCGAACGGGTCAACGCGATTATTGCGAAGCTGGAAGGTCAAATCCGGGGACAGCTTGAGCAGGCCGGATTTACAGATGAGAATGTTAAAGTTCACGGATATTTTGACTGCCGCTATATCGGTCAAGGATACGAGCTGCGCGTCATGTTGCCCGATGAGCCGTTAAGTGCAGATAATATTGAAAATGTATGGAGTAGCTTTCATCTGTTTCACGAAAGAGAGTATGGGCATTCCTTTGAGGGCAGCCCGATTGAAATCGTGAACCTGCGGCTGACGGGAATTGGAGCCATGCCGAAAATCGGCCGTCCGCTGGCCGGACAAGGAAGTTCACTGAGTAAAGCTTTGGTGAAAACGGAGAAATCCATGTTCCGCGTCAATGGAAAACTGCAAGAGGTGGATACGAATTTCTACAGCCGGGATCTGCTTCCGGTAGACACTGTATTCTACGGCCCGTGCGTCGTGCTGCAAAAAGATACGACCACCATCATCCCGCCGGACTGCACCATCGTCCAGGAAGCAACCGGAAATATGATCATCAAAACGGAGGTGTAAATAGAATGGAGAAATTGGAAAACCGTCAAGCGATCGACCCGATTACCTCACAGGTTCTGCGGGGAGCACTCGAGAATGTTGCAATTGAAATGGGCTATAAGCTGGCCCGCATGTCTTATTCCAGCATCATCCGCGAGTCGGAGGATTTCGGCTGCGCGCTGCTCGATGCGGAAGGGCAGCAGCTCTGCGAGTCAACGACCAGCACGCCGCTGCAGTCCGGTCCCATCCCTGGCTATATGCGGGGGATCAAGAAATTAATGGAACAGCGGGGGGATGTGTTCCGTCCCGGCGACGTCATTATGCATAACTCGCCCTATTATGGTGCATCGCATCAGCCGGACGTAGGTTTTTTTGTCCCCGTCTATTACGAAGATCAACTGATCGGATTCTCCTGTTCCACGGCGCATCATCTGGATCTTGGAGCGTTGACGCCCGGTTCGTGCGGAATCGTTGATGCCGTGGATGCGTATGCGGAAGGACTGCAGTTCAAAGCGGTCAAGGTATACGACCAGGGTGTGCGCAATGAAATGATCTGGCAGATGCTCAAAGATAATGTGCGCGCCGCGGATATGGTTGTCGGCGATATGGAAGCCCAAATCGCGACCTGCCGGATTGGAGCGGAGCGTTACCTGGAAATCGTGGAACGTTACGGACTGGACACCGTTCTGGCGGCCAGCGAAGATCTGATGGCTTATTCCGAGCGGATGATGCGCAATGAAATCGCCAAGCTTCCGGATGGCACCTACAAGGCAGAAGGTTATATTGACGGATTTCTGGACAGTCCCGATCCCGAGAAGAAGGACCTGAAATTATGCGTGGCGCTTACGGTTAAAGGCAGCGATGTCATCGTTGATTTAACGGGAACCTCGCCTCAAGTGTCCGACAGACCGATCAATATGCCTCTGGAAGGCACTGTGGATATCGCTGTCTATTTTACACTGCGTTCGGTACTGCTTGACTCCGATCTGTTCGGGCATATTCCGCAAAACTCGGGATTAATGAGACCGATACAGATCATTGCGCCGAAGGGTACGCTGGTGAACCCCTCGTTCCCGGCACCGACGATCGCCCGTTTCTGTCCCGGCAACATGGTGGCCGATACACTCATGCATGCTCTCGGGCAAATCGTGCCGGAGAAGATCAGCGCCGGAATCGGCAACCTGAATGTTGTGGCCTACAGCGGACTGAAGGAAGAACAGTACTGGGTGTACATGGACATCATGGAAGGCAGCTACGGCGGACGGTATGAAAAAGATGGCATGGACGCCGTGGATACACTGTATGCCAATACCCGCAATAATCCGATCGAAGATATTGAATCCCATTACCCGCTGCGCGTGACGCGCTACGAGCTGTTCGACCATTCCGCAGCAGCGGGCAAATTCCGCGGCGGCATCGGGTCCGTCCGGGAAGTTATGTTTCTTGCGAACGGGGGATTTTCGGTTGAGGGGGACGGCCAGAAGTACAAACCGTGGGGATTCTCCGGCGGCAACGATGGCACAGCATGCCAGCTGATCCTGCGTTCGCCCGGCGGGGAGGAAACACCGCTCCCTTCGAAAATTCCGCACCACCGTGCGCAAAAAGGCGACTCGCTGATGCTGATCGGTCCCGGAGGCGGCGGTTACGGCAACCCGCTGGAACGCGATTCCGCAGCGGTCTTGTCGGATGTGCTCGACGGATATATTTCACTTGAAAGCGCCGAACGGGATTATGGAGTTGTGATCTCGGGGCGGGAAATCGATTGGGAAGCGACAGGACGACTTCGTTCCTGATCATTGAGTTAAAGGAGAGGTGAAGGCTATGGATTCGGCAGCTGTGCGGGTTTCCCAGCCGGATCCTTCGTTATATAACGAGGATCTGGCTCCGGTTCCGAAGGAGAAACGAACCTGGGATTGGATCAACTATTCCACGATATGGATGGGTATGGTTCATAATATTGTGTCTTATGAACTTGCGGCAAGTTTGCTCAGCATCGGCATGAGCGTGTGGCAGGCGCTGGGCGCCGTCATTCTCTCCAATGTCGTGCTGATCGCGGTAGTCTGGCTGAACAGTGTCGCAGGCACCAAGTACGGTTTGCCCTTCCCGGTCTTGATCCGCGCCTCATTCGGATACCGCGGGGCGCATATACCGGTGATGATCCGGGCATTTATCGGAATATTCTGGTTTGCGGCCCAGGCTTACGCCGGCAGTAAGGCGGTAGGCGCGATCATAACGGTGCTTTACCCCGGCTGGGCTTCCTTGGGAGACATCATGTTTCTCGGTATGGGTCTGCAGGATTGGATCGGCTTCGCGGTGTTCTGGCTGCTGCATGCCTGGGTCATTTCCCATGGGATGGAGCGGGTGCGGCACTTTGAAATGTGGGCCGGACCGCTCGTCATTGTGCTCGGCTTCGGGCTGGTCGGCTGGGCCATCAAGGTGGCACATGGCGTTGGGCCGCTGTTCGCCATTCAAGGAACATTGTCCGGCGGCCCCTTCTGGAACAGCTTTTTTCTATCGGTTACCGGTCTGATCGGTGTACTTGCAACGCTGGTGCTGAACATTCCCGATTTGACAAGATATTCACGCAGCCAAAAGGATCAAGTGCTGGGGCAGGCGATCGGGCTGCCGGTTATGATGACGGTGTTTGCTTTCATGAGCATTCTGATTACGGCGGGAACCATCGTTGCGTTCGGCAAACCGATCACGAATCCGGTGGAGATTCTGCTGCAGTTTAAGAATCCGTTCGTCATTTTGCTGGGTGCCTTTTCACTCCTTGTCGCAACGCTTTCCGTGAACATTGTCGCGAATGTCGTTTCGCCGGCCTACGATTTGGTCAATCTGCTCCCGTCCAAATTGAATTTTGTGCAAGCAGGCATGATTTCGATCATTATCGGATTATTCTTCGCGCCATGGCTATGGTTTGACAATGCGGGTACCATTTACATGATTTTGGGTGCTATCGGCGGAACGCTCGGGCCGGTCGCCGGCATTATGATCACCGATTATTATTGGGTTCGCGGCAGACAGTACAACGTGGACAGTTTCTTCAGCAAAGAAGGGGAGTTCCGCTATGCAAACGGATGGAATCCGCAGGCGTTCATAGCGCTCGGAATCGGTGTTGTTGCCGCACTCATCGGGCTGTTCGTTCCCGCTCTAGCGGCTGTCTACACCTACAACTGGTTTGTCGGTATTGTGGTTGGCGGACTGGCCTATACCTTTTTGATGCGCGCCAGCCTGAACCGTTCGATGAAAAACAGTATCGGCGGGGGTGTGAATACTCCCTGAAACTGCATCGCGGCGGCGGATCGAAGTAATGAAAGACTACACAGAGAGAACAAGGAGAACTGAAATATGATTAATGCTGAGCGTTTGGCAGAGCGTATTGAAACACTCGGAAATATCGGCCGCACGCTGGACGGAGGGGTTACGCGCATCGCCTTGTCCGAGGAAGACCGGCAGGCCCAGGCTGTCGTATCGGCCTGGATGGAGCAGGCCGGAATGACCGTGCATCTTGATCCGGCCGGGAATTTGATCGGCCGTGTTGAGGGGATGGACAAGACGGCGCATCCGGTGGTCATCGGGTCCCATATCGATTCCGTGGTCAATGGCGGGAAATATGATGGTACCATCGGCGTGCTCGGGGGAATCGAAGTAGTGCAGCATCTAAAAGAAGAAGGAATCCTGACGATGCGCCCGATTGAGGTCATCGCCTTCTGTGAAGAAGAGGGTTCCCGTTTCCAGAGCGGGCTCTTCGGAAGCAGGGCCATGATCGGGGCGACCACAGAAGAGGAACTCGGGTTAAAGGACAAACAGGGAATCACCCGTTCCGAAGCCCTGGCCCGGATGGGTCTCGACCCCGGGAAGATCAAGGCGGAAGCGGTTCGGGCCCAAAGCGATATTCGCGTCTATCTGGAGATGCATATCGAGCAAGGACCGGTTCTGGAGAAAATGAAGGCGCCTGTCGGCATTGTGACCGACATCGCCGGACCTTCCTGGATGGAGGTCGTCGTTCAGGGAAAGGCCGGTCATGCAGGCACGCTGCCCATGGAAATGCGCCAGGACGCCTTTCTGGGAGCCAGCGAAATCGCCCTGCTTGTGGAAAGGGTATGTCTTTCCTATAAAGGGAAGCCGGTTGTTGGAACAGTTGGGCATGTAGAGGTCAAACCGGGCGGTTCGAATATCGTTCCCGGCCGCGTGGTCTTCTCGGTCGATATCCGCGATGTCGATGAAGCCCGCAGAGACGAGGTGATCCGGCAGGTGAAGGAGGGTGCCGCCGGTATCTGCGAGCAGCGGGGACTGCAGGTAAGCTTCCGCGAACGTTTGAATGTACAGCCCGTTCAGTGTACGCCGGCGATCGTGGATGTCATGAAGGAACAGTCCAAGGCTATGCAGCTGGAATGTCCCGAGCTGGTCAGCGGCGCCGGACATGATGCCCAGCTCATAGCAAGTATTTCGGACATGGGCATGATCTTTGTCCGCTGCAAGAACGGCATCAGCCACAATCCCGAGGAATTTGCCGAGACCGCAGACATTGCCCTCGGGACGGAGCTGCTCTCCCGTGTGACTCTTCATTACGCCATGCAATAGTACAACGCCCGCAGTCCTACAGCTTCTGAACAGCATCGTTTATGGGGTACGTTGTCCTAAAATTCTGATTGCATTTTAGGAGGAATGAGAATGAACCAACAGCTGGAGCTTTCCGTGAAGAACGATGCGTTTGATCCGGATCTTTACAACGAAGATCTGGCCCCTGTAAAAAAAGAGAAGCGGGACTGGACATGGTTGAATTACACGACGGTATGGATGGGAATGGTGCATAACATTGTGGCGTACGAAACGGCAGGAAGCCTGCTGGGACTGGGCATGAATGTGTGGCAGGCCCTGGCTACAGTACTCGTAGCCAATGTGATTCTCATCGCCGCCATGTGGTTGAACAGTGTAGCGGGAGCGAAATACGGGCTGCCTTTTCCCGTGTTGATCCGGGCAATCTTCGGATATAAAGGCGTTCATGTTCCGGTGCTTATCCGGGCGTTTGTCGGGATATTCTGGTTCTGCGTACAAACGTACCTTGGCTGCAAGGCGGTCGGGGCTGTCCTGGGTCTGCTTATTCCCGGCTGGAACGGCCTTGAGGCCTACAGCGTAATCGGTATGAATCTGAATGACGCGATTTCTTTCGTTATCTTTTGGTTCCTGCATGTTTACGTAGTGTCGCACGGTATGAACCGGATCAAATTCTTTGAGCTATGGGCAGGCCCCTTGGTTATCGTTCTAGGCCTGGGATTGGTCGTATGGGCCATCTCAACGGCCAACGGGCTTGGACCGCTGTTCTCGGAACCTTCAACTCTGACGGGCGGTAAATTCTGGAGCGTCTTCTTCCTGTCCGTCACAGGACTCATCGGCACTTGGGCCACGCTTATTCTGAACATCCCCGATTTCACACGTTTTGCCCGCTCCCAAAAGGATCAGATCATCGGGCAGGCGGTCGGGCTTCCCGGCACGGCGATCATCTTCTCGATCATGAGCATCGTGATCACCTCCGGGACCGTGATCGCCTTCGGCAGGCCGATCTGGGACCCGGTGGAGCTGCTGATTCAGTTCGATAATCCGATCGTTCTGATTCTGGGCGCATTTTCCCTGCTGATTGCCACCTTATCCGTCAACGTCGCCGCCAATGTTGTATCCCCTGCATATGATCTGATTAATCTGATGCCCAGAAAATTAAACTTTGTCAGAGCGGGCATCATCTCCATGATTCTGGGATTGTTTTTTGTCCCCTGGCTCTGGATTGAGAATTCAGGCGCGATCTTCAGCGCGCTCGGGGCAGTGGGCGGCGCACTCGGGCCTGTTGCCGGGATCATGATCGCCGACTTTTATCTCGTCCGTAAAGGCGAGTATGACGTCGACAGCTTTTATACCAAAACCGGGGCTTATGCTTATTCGGGCGGCTGGAACCCCCGGGCCTTCATCGCCTTGTTCCTGGGATTGTTCGCTTCTTTTATAGGGCTGGTCATCCCCGCGCTTCATTCCCTTTATACGTTTTCCTGGTTTCTCGGCGTAGGGGTCGGCTTTGTGGCTTACACGCTCCTGATGCGATCCGTCGTCACTCCGGTTTCACAGCAGCAGGCACCCCTTATCCGCGCCGCGGACGAGTAATGGCATAAAAATTCCAAAACATGAAACAATGAGAAAGGGACAGGTGAGACGATGAAGATCAAGGTGATCAATCCGAACACAACATGGGAAATGACACGGGGCATCGAGCATGCGGCCAAAAGCGCGGCGAGGCCCGGGACGGAAATATTAGCGGTAAGTCCGGAGATGGGGCCGGTGTCTATCGAGTCCTATTATGACGAATATCTGGCGATTCCCGGCGTGCTGCAGGAAATTCAAAAAGGCGAAGCCGAAGGCATAGACGCTTATGTCATCGCCTGTTACGGTGATCCCGGCCTGCAGGCGGCCAGAGAACTGACGAAGGCGCCTGTCATCGGCATCGCCGAAGCCTCGCTGTATATGGCTTCCATGCTGGCGGCGCGTTTCTCGATTGTCACGGTGCTGCCGCGGATCAAGACGATGCTGGAGGAGCTGGTAACCGGATATGGCATGGATCACCGTGTGGTGCAAATCCGTACGACTCCGCTCGGCGTGCTGGACTTTGAGCGGGACCCGGTCAGAGGGATGGAAATCCTCGCCGAGGAAGGCAGAAGGGCCGTGGAGGAAGATTATGCGGAAGCCATTCTGCTGGGCTGTGCGGGCATGGCCGAATTCGCGGACCGTTTGGAGCAGGAACTGGGCGTTCCGGTGTTCGACGGCGTGGTCGCGGCCGTGAAGTTTGCGGAATCGATTGTCGACCTGGGGAAAAAGACGAGCAAGCTGAAGACGTATAAATACCCGGAAAAAAAGAAGTTTGCCGGTGTTCTTAGTTCATTCGAATAGTGAACAAGCCAAGGAAGCATGGGCGCCGCAGGGCGTCCACGCTTTTTTTTGGTTGAGAAGGAACCCTCTGCTGGTGATGACCTAACTTTACAGATGGTATATTCTGATAGTATTATAATCAGCGTATTGTTATGAGAATTATGACCGGTGAAGGAGACTGTGTATATGGGCAAGCAGAACCAAGCGCAAATTGCATACGACAGCATTCTTCGGGACATCGAAGAGAACCAGCTAAACCAAGGCCAGCCCATTATAGAAGAAGAATACGCCAAGAAGCTGAATATGAGCCGGACCCCGGTAAGAGAAGCGATCAGACTATTGTCTGTGGAAGGCTTTGTGACCGTCTATCCCCGGAAAGGTGCGTACGTTAGTGTGCTTACTGCAGAAGATGTAAGGGAATGTTACGAGATGATGGAGGCCGTTGAGGGGATGATCGCCTACTTAGCCGCACGACAGCCCTCTTCTGAGCAAATTCGCCAGCTTACGGAGCTGGTAGGCAGGATGAATGAGCAGAAAAGCCTGTCCAATTTCCATCAGTGGAAGGAGCATGACATCGAATTTCATCGTACCATGCACCGTATGTGTCCGAATAAGCTGCTTAATTACCATGTAGAAAAACTGTTCCACAAAACCTACCAGATCCAGACACAGTTTGTGGCGGGAGTCAATTTGGATAAAGCAACAGAGGAGCATCAACTTATACTCGAGGCAATCATTGCCAGAGACTCCGAGAAAGCCAGGTATTACACACAGCAAAATTGGAACAGAGCCAGAAATGATCTGGTTAAATATGGGTACAAAGATACGTTGTAGGTATCTATAAAGATTCATTTAAATGCTTACGGCATAGGTATCATATAAACAAGCCATTTGTTACGCTCCCGCCGGGGAGGGGAATGAATGGTTTTTTTATTTTATGTCATGTTATCTCACTTGATATCTGATAAAAATATCTTTTCACATCCCATGTGTAACTTTTGTTGACAAGAGATCTCCGTGTACGTATTATTGTATACAATAACAAAAACAATTTGTTTGCAGAAGATTAAGGGGGATTACCACATGACGATTGATATCAGCCGCTTGCCCATTATTGACGACCACTGTCATCCATTCATGCCGACCCGGGAGAAGAAGAGCTTCGATAATTGCTTCACCCTCTCCTTGATACCCCCTAAGAGCCGCGATACCCGAAACACCCTGTTATTCAAAATAGTCCGTAAAGAGATGATTCAGCTGCTGGGGCTTGATCCCCGCGTGTCAGATGATGAACTGATCCTGCAGCGCAATCAGCGTTATAAGGCTAATCCCAAAGAATATGTTGATATGCTTTTCAAGGATATAGGCCTGGAATCACTGCTGGTGGACTACGGTTTCCCGGTTATGGGATCCCGCTTAGCCCAGGAGGAGCTTGACTGGTTCCACCAGACTTCGTCGTCGATTCCGACCCGCCGCATTCACCGGGTGGAAGCTACATACCATCGGCTGTTCGAGGAGAAGGTTCCCTTCGAGGAATTGGAAGAGACCTACATCCGGGAGTTGAGGGACGAGGTGGAGAATCAGGGAACGATTGCTTTTAAGACTGTGATTGCTTACCATACCGGACTGAAAATAAATAAGATCAGCAAGACTCAGGCTGCAGACAGCTACAGTGAGTTCCTGAAATCGCCTGACAACACCGAAGCTGAAAAAGATGTCCGTGACTATCTGGTGCTGCTCGCGTTCGAGCTGTGCATGGAATATGACATTCCGATTCAGATGCATTCGGGTGCAGGCGATGCCCCGCTACTGGATGTGAAGCTCGCGAGTCCGCTGCTGATGCACAATATTGTCAGCGATCCGCACTATCAGGCTGTGAAAATTATTTTTATTCATACCGCGTATCCGTTTGTCGAGGAAGCCGGTTATCTGGTCAATCAATATCATAATGTGTATCTCGATTTGTCTTCCATGATCCCCTTCAGCAGCATAGGAGTGCAGCCGAAGCTCCGGCAAATCTTTGAGATGGCCCCTTTTACAAAGGTAATGTACGGCTCCGACGGCTTTACGATTCCCGAAGTCAGCTGGCTGGGCGGCCGGATGATCAAGAAAGAGCTCGGTACAATGCTGACGGATCTGGTGACAGAAGGAATTATTGATGAAGAATACGCGTATACAGCGGCAGGTATGGTTTTATCGGAAAATGCGCGTAATTTGTATATCCGTAACTGGAATGAACGATCAAACGGTTAAATAACGGGGAAGTTACCATACTCTCAAACGAGAAGGGGATATGTATGATGCGGAAATGGTTCTATGGAAAAGCTGCGGCAGGTATACTGACACTTCTGATGACGGCGACAGCGTGCAGTTCAGGTAATGAGGCTACAACGGCGGCAGCCACAGACAAGCCTTCCGGCGGTAAGCTGGTAGTCACCTCTTTCGGTGGGGCGATTGAAGAAACCCAGCGTGCCTACATCGAACAATTTGAAGAGGAATACAATGCCGAGGTTGAAGTCGTTACCCTGTATTCGGCAGATGCGCTGGCCAAGATTCGTGCGGAGAAAAACAATCAAACCATTGATGTGGTGCTGTTCTCCGGCGGTCAGGAGCAGATTGCAGCCAAAGAGGATCTGATTATGAAGCTTGATCCGCAGCAGATGGAGAACCTGGATAATCTCTACCCTGAAGCGCTCAGTGCAGACGGCTACGGGCCTACATTTGGTTATGAAGCTCTTGGCATGATTTATAATTACGACGCGATCCCCACCCCTCCAGCCTCGTGGAATGATTTATGGAAAGATGAGTATAAGGGACAAGTCGGCCTGGTTGATATCTCGAACACTTATGGAAACCAGTTCCTGGTAGCTCTCGCCAAGATGAACGGCGGCGGAGAGGATAACATCCAGCCGGGACTCGATGCTGTCGAGACTTTGCTGCCAAGTACCGCGGCCATCGTCAAATCCAGTCCCGAGGTCGGGAATTTATTCGCCCAGGATGAGGCGGTCATTGCGCCGTTCGATTCCGGCTATGCCTATACGTTCGGCAAGCAGGGAATTCCGATCGGCTTCGCAATTCCTGCTGAAGGAGCCGTTGGTATTTATATCACGGCACAAGTTGTGAAAGGTAGTCAGAATCCGGAATTGGCCCAGAAGTATATCGACTTCCTGCTGCGTCCGGAGATACAGCAGCTGACCGCTGAGGGCGGAGGTTATTCCCCGACCAATACTGAAACCGAATTGTCTGACGAACTGAAGGCCATCCTTCCGAATGGTGAAGAAACGTTTAACAGCCTGATCCGGCTTGATTTGGAGCTGGTGAACAACAACAAGGCGGATTGGATGGAGAAGTGGAGCAAACTGATTTCACAGTAGCACTGTAACAATACTATTGAAGGGAGCTGCAATGCCGTGCTGAAACGCATTCCCCCTTACTGGATCCTGCTGGCTCCCGGGCTGATTATTTTTCTGCTGATCTTTGTTCTTCCGCTCGTCCGGCTGCTGGTACTCAGCTTTTATCGTACGGACCCGTCCGGGGCCATGGAAGCGGCATTCGTCTGGGAGCAATACGCAAGATTCTTCACAGATCCGTATTATCTGCAAATGCTCTGGCGTTCGGTGTATATCGGTATCGCTGTAAGCTTTATCTGTCTGATTCTGGGGTACAGCCTGGCTTATGGCGTATCCCGGGCTCAGCCCAAGCACCGTTTTCTGCTGCTCATTTTGATCGCGCTCCCTCTTTTGACAAGCGCCGTGATCCGCAATTTCGGATGGATTATTATACTGGGCCGCAAAGGAATTCTGAATCAGCTTCTTCTCGAAATAGGGCTGATTCGTGAGCCGCTTGAATTATTGTATACCCCTGTCGGTGTAATTATCGCTTTGGTGCATGTCATGCTCCCTTATATGGTGCTCGTCCTGTATTCCGTATTAGAGGGTATGGACCGCAATCTTGAAAGTGCAGCCGCCAACCTGGGGGCTTCGAGAACAAAGGTATTCTGGTTCGTCACCCTGCCGCTGTCCAAACAGGGGATTATTGCCGGTACACTGCTTGTTTTCTCGATTACACTAAGCTTCTTCGTCACCCCTTCCTTGATCGGCGGAGCCAAGGTGAAGCTGATGGCCACAGAAATCTATAATCAGACAATCAACTTGCTTAACTGGCCTTATGCTTCTGCTATGGGCGTCATTTTGCTGCTGACCATGCTTGGGATAACCAGTCTCTACAGACGGATGCTAAGCGGCAGGAAGCCGGGAGGAGTCGTTTGATATGAGAAGGAAATTCCCTCTGCTTACTATAGTGAATACGCTGATTTATCTGTTTATTATGGCGCCGCTGCTTGTCATCCTGATCTCATCCTTTAATTCCGGTGAGTTTCTGGTGTTTCCTCCCCAGGGCTTCTCATTGAGATGGTATGAGGAGGTACTTACAGGCGGAAGGTATTCGGAGCCGTTTCTGACCAGTATCAAGCTGGCTGTATTAACCACTGTCTTCGCACTCCCGCTGGGGACAATGATTGCCTACGCTATAGCCCGGTTTGAATTTCGATTGAAAAATGCGCTGCAGGGATTGTTTCTGTCGCCGCTGGTTATTCCGACACTGCTGTTTGGCATCGGGCTGCTGATTTTCTTCAGTTATCTTGGGGTACGGATGTTCTTCCTGAGACTGCTGCTGGCCCATATCATATTGATTATTCCTTATGTTGTGCGGACCATGCTGGCCGGATTTTCGCGGATGGAGCGGTCGGTGGAAGAGGCATCAATTATTCTGGGCGCTTCGCCGATCAAGACCTTTTTCCTCGTGACGCTGCCGTTTGCCAGACCGTCGCTGCTGGCCAGTGCTTTCCTCAGTCTGGTGCTTTCCTTTGATGAACTGGTTATTGCTTTATTCCTTACCGGTCCAGGCATTAAGACTCTGCCGATGACCATTTATTCGGACATTCAGTTTAACCTGTCTCCCTCGCTGGCGGCGGTATCTTCGATTATTATTGCAGGTACGATTCTGATCGGACTGCTGGGTATCGGCTTTACACGGTGGGGCAAAAAGACATAGCAGGGAGGCGCAACCATGAGCCAATTAATCATCGAAAATCTAGTGAAAAATTACGGGCAAAAGCCTGTAGTGAACCAACTGAATATTACTGTGGAGAGCGGTGAGATGTTGTCGCTGCTCGGACCGAGCGGGTGCGGGAAAACAACGACCCTGCGGATGATTGCCGGCATGCATGATCCAACCTCGGGCTCCATCCGGCTGGACGGCAAGGAGTTGACACGGATTGCCCCGCATAAGCGGAACATCGGGCTTGTTTTTCAGAATTATGCCTTGTTCCCTCATCTAAATGTTTTTGAGAATGTGGCCTTTGGACTGAAACGTCACGGTGTGCCCAAATCGGAAATCAGAGAACGGGTGGAAGCGGCTCTGCATTCTGTGCGGCTGAATGAATTTGCAGAACGGTTCCCCGCGCAAATGTCCGGCGGACAGCAGCAACGGGTTGCGCTGGCGCGGACCCTTGTGCTTAAGCCGCCGCTTGTACTGTTTGATGAGCCGCTGAGCAATCTGGATGCCAAGCTGCGCCAGGCGCTGGGAATTGAAATCCGCGTATTGCAGCGGAAGTTTGGCTTTACGGGTATCTTTGTTACCCATGACCAGGAGGAAGCAATGGTCATCTCTGACCGTATTGCGGTCATGAATGGCGGGAACATTGTGCAGATCGGAACGCCGCAGCAGATTTATATGCACCCCGTCGACCCATTTGTGGCTGATTTTGTGGGCGAATCAAACTTGTACCCGATCACGAATGTCACGGCTTCGGAAGGCTTCTGGCGCTTTGAGCTGTCGAAGGGAAACATTATTTCTGCGGAGAAAACCGGGAATGGTAGCGCGCCCACTTATGTTATGGTCCGGCCGGAGGCCGTTTCTGTCCGGCGTAAAGGTGTGGATGATCAGCCGGTACCGGAGGCGGGGTTCAATGCGGTGGCCGGTGAAGTGACTTTCATTAACTATTCCGGTTCTTCCTATCTCATCGGAGTTGCCATCGAATCTCTCGATGAGCAATTTATTGTCCGGCTGCAGAATACGAGAAAAGAGCTTGATCTGCGGGTAGGGGAAGAAGCGGTGGTTCAGTGGCCTGTTCATGATACGCTAACCTTTTGAACTGCAGAGTAGGCGGATACATATATCGTAAGGCCCAATGCTATAAAATATCACCAGTTCAATTTATTTTGTCTGTCTACAACAAAACCTCTCTTGGTGAAATGGAGTTTGACCATCCATTCCGCTGAAGAGAGGTTTTTTGGTGTTGATTGCGGACAGGAATCCTGATCCGAGTGTCAGCCTTTGATAATCAGATCGGCCTGGATCAGGATTTTTTCAAAGCTTGTGCCGGGATTAAGGATTCTCCACAGCATCTGGTCGACAGCCCGCATACCAAGCTGTCCCTTATTGACATCAACGGTAGCCAGCAGAGGCAGTGAAGGATAGGTGTTATCAAAGCCGGTGAAGGTCAGATTGGCGGGAACAGGCAGGCCCATGTATTCCATGGTTTCGATCGCGAACAACGCGTAGGTGTCGTTGGCGCATATGAAGATGTCAGGCAGGCCATGCTCGGTAACTGCGGCGGCGAAAGTCTCCCTGAACTGGTCAATCTCAGGACCGATCAGCGCAGGAATCTGGCTGAGTCTGATTCCCTTATCCTCCAGTGCCGCACGGAAGACAAGGAAGCGTTCGTAGAAGCTTTCAGCATCGCGGATGTTGCCGATAAACTGGAAGTTGGTATATCCTTTGCCGATGGCCAGGCTCATCAGCTCCTTCATGACAGTCATGTTATCGGTAAAAATAGAATCACTCTTGAAGCCGGGATCAGCGTGATCCACCATCATCACAGGAATTCCGAGACTGCGGATCTCCAGCAGGATTGGGGTTGAAATCGAACCGACTGTGATCACACCCATTATGGCCTCGGGATGCAGCAGGGAGAACAGGGAGTCTCCCTTGGGTTCGGTTAATGTCACCACGTTGATGCCCCGCTGGTCCAGCCTGGAGGAGATACCGTTAAACACCGGACCCCAGTATAAGGATTTCGGATTCTGGTAGCGGACGTTAGGGAACAGAATGACAATGGTCCCGGACCATTTGCGCATATCCAGATCCACCGGTCCGCCAGGAGCCTTTGCCGGCAGAGAGTCCTTGAAATAGCCAAGCTGGCCGGCGGCTTTGAGTATCGTATCCCGGGTCTGGGAGCTGACTCCGGGTTTGTTCGATAAGGCCCGTGAAACTGCAAATTTGGAGAGTCCTGTGAAATCCGCTATAGATTGTATCGTTACTTTGCGTCGCATAAAATCATCCCACTCTAGTCAGATTAGTCAGCTTGTCAAAAGGGAGCCGTATTAACAATTCTACATGAAGAAGGCCGGACTCACACATCTTTTTTTTGGGGGATAAAAATAAAAACGAACAGATTTAAATGAATAGCGATAGAGATTTGTTTGATGGTTATGTTTTGTTGTATGTTATTTTTGTTATTGTTAAATTAATAAAAAGGAGTAAGATCATTCATTAAATTAGGTTTAGATACATAAATTAGAAAATGAAAGCGTGTTAAATCTAAAAAGACGTCAAAATAGGATTGACCGTTTGCCTAACGGGTGGTAATATTTGTTATGCAAAATAAAAACAAAAATAATAACAAAAGAAAAGGTGGTATGCCGAAAAGAACGATGCTTCTGGAATGTTGTTATTTTTTTATACATGTCTGTAAGCGCTTTAATTTAATTATGGGAGGTTATACGAATGAAAAGAGTAAAGGGGTATTCCGTTTTGTTGCTGTGCCTGGTTTTTCTGCTTACAGCCTGCAGCGGCGGGAATAATGCGGCGAACAATCCCAAAAATAATCCGACTGCAGAGCCGGCTGCAACCGAGGCGGTTGCAGAAGCAACGGCAGAGCCTACAGCAGCACCGGTGGATATGGGCGGACGCGTTATTAAGGTAGCTGCCTGGTGGGACCTCAAGCCGGCGGGAAATTCCGCTTCCGAGAAGGAACGGCTGGCCAAGATTGCCGAAGTGGAGCAGAAATACAACTGCAAATTTGAATTCGTGAATGTGCCGTTTGAAGAATATATGCCGAAGTTTACAGCAACTGCGCTTACGGGAGAGCCCTTTGCCGACATCGTGATTATGGAGTACAACTCGGCATGGCCGGCCATTCTTAAGGGGCAGCTGATGAAGGTCAGCGAGTATACAACTGCCGAATCCAATATTAACAACGAAGCTACTCTGCTGGTTAAAGCCCCGCAGATCGACAATGAATACTACGCTTTTGCGGAGCCGGGAACAGGGGGCGCGGGCCTGCATTACAACCGTGACTTGTTCAAGAAGCTGGGCCTGCCTGACCTGCAGGAGGTATACGCGAGCGGACAATGGAACTGGGATAAGTTCATCGAAATCGCCAAGCAGGCTACCAAGGATACCGATAATGACGGCAAAATTGACACCTACGGGTTCTCGGGCTGGGCTATCGACATCCTCCGCAATTTCTCTGCGGCCAACGGAGGCAAAATTGTTGACGAAGCCACAGGCACCCAAGGCCTGACCGATCCGAAGGTGATTGAAACCGCTGAATTCATCAACCGGCTCTACAATGTGGAGAATGTCATGAAGGTCAAAGGCACCGACAAAATCGGCTATGACGAGTTCAACACCTTCAAAGACGGCGATGTGGCGATGTTCCCGGCTCCGGTATGGAATCTGGGCGACCTGACCTTTGATTTCGGTGTCGTTCCGTTCCCTAACGGCCCGTCAGGATCTCCTGAGGTGACGTATGCGGATAACGGAAAAAATGCCTTCTTTATTCCTAAAGGTGTAAAAGATCCGTCGGCTGTGTACCAGGCGTTCGAGGAAACGTATGACATTACCCAAACCGGCGATTTCCCGAGCCAGGAATGGCTGGAAAGCATCTATGCCCATGAAGAAGATGTAGCAATGCTGCATGACCATATCAACAACACAGGCCAGATTCTGCTGGAAACCGCTTATCCTGAATTCCCGACCTACGGCTTTATGAAGGATATTATCGTAGATAATCAGTCGGTTACTGCGACTGCCGAGAAGTATAAACCGGAAGCAGAGGCTTCCATTGCCAAGCTGGGCAAGTAACAGAAGCGGCCTGGGCCGCATTTGCGGCGGGGGAGCCTGCGGGCTCCCCCTGCTGCATACAGGTAAGATTTCACCACAGCATGCCAGCCTTTCCGTACAAGGGGAACTGCGGCTTCTGCTGTAAGGAGGACTTCTGGTGACCGGTAAAACTAGCCGTTTTCAACTGGCCAAGAATATAACGCTTGCCGCTTTAGCCTTGTTACTTATGCTTCCGGCAGGCTTGATCGTACAGGCAAATGCGAGTGATCAGTCAGTACCGGCAACAAAGAATGCGCAGGCAGCATCCGCAGCCGGACAAATTCCGGATGATGCAGCCGCTGCAGAAGGAACAGCAGCCTTTAACCAGGATAAGTACGCAGCTTATCTGGCCGGGCATAAGGATGCTGCCAGACCGGAGCAGGAAATTATTATTGAGGCTGCGGATTATAGCCTGGCTGAGGACAGCGGGATCAGCAAGCTGTCTGATTACGAGGGAATGGCCGGAGAGTCCCTGCTCACCGGTGAGTCGGGCAAGGTGGAATGGACGGTCAGCGTCGCTGAAGCCGGGCTCTACAATCTGTCCATGCTGTATTATCCGGTAGCAGGCAAAAGCTCGGCAATCGAGCGCGCACTGTACATTGACGGAGAGCTGCCGTTTCGTGAGGCTGCTTTTCTGCAGTTTGACCGCATCTGGGTGAATCAGCTGGATCAGCTGAAAAGAGATAATCAGGGCAATGACCTGAGACCCAGACAGCTTGAGCAGCCGCGCTGGAGCGAGAAGCCGTTTCAGGATTCTGACGGGTATGAGAATGAGCCCTTTTTATTTTACTTTTCCAAGGGGACCCATACGCTGGCACTGGAGTCTTCCAGAGAGCCGGTTATTATCAGGCAGCTGAAGCTGTACAAGCAGCCGGAGCCGCAGTCCTATGAGGAGCTGAAACAGCAGCTGGATGCCGCCGGTGCACAGCCTGCAAATCATCAGCTGCTGGTCATTGAGGGAGAGGCAGCGGCAGCGAAATCATCGCCGACCCTGTATCCGCTCAGTGAGCGCTCTAGCTCTGCGGTTCACCCTTACAGCTCCTCCAAGATCAGAATCAACACCATTGGCGGATTTAACTGGCGGATACCCGGCCAGTGGATCGAATGGGAAATCGCTATTCCTGAGACAGGACTATACAAGATGGCCTTTAAAACACAGCAAAATTTTGTGAGGGGGATTTACTCCACCCGCAAACTGACCATTGATGGTGTGGTGCCGTTTGCCGAAATGGCCATGGTTCCTTTCCGCTATAAAAGCGGCTACCGGATTGATGTGATGGGTGGAGATGAACCCTATCTGTACCATCTTGAAAAAGGCAAGCATGTGGTGCGGCTTGAGGTCAGCCTGGGCGAGTTCGCTCCGCTGATCCGTGAGGTAGAGGAAAGCCTGTACAACCTCAATTCGATGTACCGCAAAATTCTGATGATTACCGGCACGAAGCCGGATGAATACCGCGATTACCAGCTGGATAAAAAGGTGCCGGATATGCTGGAGGTATTCGGGACCGAGCATGACCGGCTGAGGGGTGTCGCCAAACGTCTGGTAGAGCTGTCGGGACAGTCCAGCGACCAGGAAGCGCTGCTTAAGACGATGGCGCAGCAGCTCAGTGAGCTGATCGAGGACCCGGATACGATCCCGAGAAGACTTACCGCCTACAAGACGAATACCGGCGGCCTTGGCACATGGGTTCAGCAGGCCAGAGAGCAGCCGCTGGAGATTGATGCGCTGTATGTGGCCTCGCCGGATATGAAGCTGCCCAAGAAGGGAATGGGCATCGGCTCAAAGATCAAGCACGAGGCGGCAACGTTCCTTGCTTCCTTCTTCACCGATTATAACCAGATTGGCAACGTCTCCGAGGAAGCTGACCAGAAGTCTGTCACGGTATGGATCGGAAGCGGACGGGATCAGGCCAATACGATGAAGGCGATGATCGACGAGACCTTTACGCCGGAGACCGGCATTAACGTGAATCTGAAGCTGGTGAACATGTCCACGCTGCTGCCGGCGACGCTGGCCGGGCAAGGGCCGGATGTGGCGATGCAGATCGGTACCGACCTTCCTGTTAACTTTGCCATGCGCAATGCGGCGGCGGATCTGACGCAGTTCGCAGACTACAGCGAAGTAGAGAGCCGTTTCCGCGACAGCGCGATGGTGCCTTTCCGGTATGATGGCGGGGCCTATGCCCTGCCCGAGACGCAGACCTTCAACATGCTGTTCTACCGCAAGGATATTCTCGAGGAGCTCCACCTGGAGGTGCCGCAGACCTGGCAGGATGTATCGACTCTGCTGGCTGTGCTCAGCAAAAATCATATGCAGTTCGGGCTTCCGGTAGTCGCCCAGTCCGCGATTCAGGGGCAGAATATTCCGCCCAACTCCATGTACGCGGCACTGCTGTTTCAGAACGGCGGGCAGTTCTACCGTGATGGCGGACAGGAGTCGGATCTGGATTCCCGGACCGGTATCGAGACCTTCAAGCAGTGGACGGAGTTTTACACCGACTACAAGCTTGAGCGCGAATATGACTTTGCGAACCGGTTCCGCACGGGGGAAATGCCTTTCGGTATAGCGGATTACACCGTATACAACCAGCTGTCTGTTTTCGCTCCTGAGATCCGGGGTATGTGGGGCTTTGTACCGATACCCGGCACCTTGAAGGAGGACGACACGATCGACCGGACGGTCTCCAGCGGGGGGAGCGGCGTCATTATGATGGAGAAGGCCAAAGACAAGGATGCCTCCTGGGCGTTCATGAAATGGTGGACGAGTGAGGAGACGCAGACCGTGTTCGGGCGCGAAATGGAAGGCCTCATGGGAGCCGCCGCGCGTTATCCGACCGCCAACATCAAGGCGCTGGACAGTCTGCCCTGGCCGGTTGCCGATTACGATAATCTGAAAGCCCAGTTTGAGTGGGCCGAGGGTGTGCCTGAGGTGCCGGGCGGATATTTTACGGGAAGGCATTTATTTAATGCCTTCTACAAGACGGTAGTCGGCAATGTGGAGGCACGGGAATCCATCATGGACTACGTTCAATATATCCAGGATGAGATCAGCACCAAGCGCAAAGAGTTTGGCCTATAGCAGCAAGGGGGAGGAGCAAGCCGTGCAGAATTGGTGGAGCCTGAAATGGCATGAGATAAGAGCCAATAAGCATTCCTATTTTTTAATGGCACCGTACATGATCCTGTTCGCCGTATTTACGGTGTTGCCTGTCCTGGTGTCGATTGTGCTCAGCTTCACATATTTCAATATGTTAGAGTTTCCGAAGTTTATCGGCTGGCAGAACTATACCCGCCTGTTCCTGGAGGATGACGTCTTCCTGATCGCCCTCAAAAATACGCTGCTGTTCGCAGTGATTACAGGGCCCATCAGCTACATTGCCTGTTTTGTGTTCGCGTGGATCATCAATGAGCTGTCACCCAAGCTTAGGGCGGTAATGACGCTTGTCTTCTATGCGCCTTCCATTTCAGGAAACGTCTATTTTATATGGCTGATGATCTTCTCCGGTGACCGGTACGGGATTATGAACGGCCTGCTGCTGCGGTTCGGCTTCATTCTGGAGCCGATTCTGTGGCTGAAGACGGAAGGCTATATTATGCCGATTATCATCCTGGTGCAGCTGTGGCTCAGTCTGGGAACCGGCTTCCTGGCTTTTATTGCCGGGCTGCAGACGGTGGATGGAACCTTATATGAGGCCGGAGCTGTGGACGGAATCAAAAACCGCTGGCAGGAGCTGTGGTACATCACACTTCCGTCGATGCGGCCGCAATTGATGTTCGGCGCGGTAATCCAGATTACGACCGCTTTTGCCGTAGCCGATGTCTCGATTGCCCTGGCCGGGTTCCCGAGTGTGAACTATGCGGCGGAGACGATCGTCACGCATCTGATTGATTTTGGCACCACAAGATTTGAAATGGGGTACGCGTCAGCAATTGCTACCGTCCTGTTCCTGATCATGGTCGCCTCGAACCTTGTCATCCAAAAGCTTCTTAGAAAGGTGGGTGAATAATCATGAATATCCCCTTTCAGGTTAATGCCAGAAGGCGGCTCGGACGCGCAGTCCGGATGCCCCAAAAACGGGTGAATCGTTCAGCCTGGGGCACGTTTTCGTTATTCGCCCTACTTACACTTTTCGGGGCCTTTATGATTCTGCCGCTCGTTTATGCCATTAATAATGCGTTCAAGCCGCTGGATGAGATTTTTATTTTCCCGCCGACCCTGTTTGTCCGCAATCCCACGCTGAACAACTTTGTTGACCTGTTTAACCTGCTCGGCAATTCGTGGGTGCCGTTCTCCCGGTATATTTTTAACACGGTGTTTATTACAGGCGCAGGCATTATCGGACACGTCATATTCGCCTCGGCAGCGGCCTATCCGCTGGCCAAGCATCATTTTCCCGGCAAAAAAGTGCTGTTCACCATCGTCGTTCTATCGCTGATGTTCACGCCGGCCGTAACGGCCATGCCCAACTATATGATTATGTCCTGGCTGGGGCTGATCGACACGTACTGGGCAGTCATTATACCGGCATTCGCCTATTCTCTGGGCCTGTATCTGATGAAGCAGTTCATGGAGCAGATTCCGGATGTGCTGCTGGAGGCCGCCAAAATCGACGGTGCCAGCGAATACCGCATCTTCTGGACGATCGTTATGCCTAACGTCAAGCCGGCCTGGCTGACACTGATTATTCTGCTGTTTCAGATTCTGTGGGGCAGCGACGGCAACGGCTTCATCTACAGCGAACAGCTGAAATCGCTTCATTTCGCGGCAGGCCAGGTGGTAGCGGGTGGTATTGCCCGTTCCGGTGCTGCGGCGGCGGTGGCGCTGATCCTGATGAGCGTGCCGATTACTTTGTTTGTTTTTTCACAGAGCCGGATTATTGAGACAATGGCTACTTCGGGAATGAAGGACTAGGGGGGAAGGCAGTTGATTGCAAAAAAGTGGCTGCTTGCGGGGACAGTGGCATCCCTGCTGCTAAGTTGTGCGGCTCCCGCGCCGGTGTATGCCGAGGCCGTGCCATATGAGAGCTATAACTATAATTACTGGGAGGAAGCCGTGCCTGCTCCGGCAGCATACATCCCCGACCGCACCCTTACAGGCAAGGATCTCGGGGTGGGGGATTTCCTTGACCCCGCAGACATGGTCGTTGCGGACAGCGGGCTGATCTATATCGTGGACACCGGGAATGCCAGGATTATCTGCCTGGACAGCAGCTGGAAGGTCGATAAGGTCATCACCGGCTTTGACAACGGAGGAAAGGAAGAAACCTTCAAGAATCCGTCGGGCCTGTATGTTAATGACGAGGGCAATCTGTTCGTGGCGGATACGGACAACGGGCGCATTGTCGTTCTGTCCCCGGACGGGGAGCTGCTGCGGATGATTGAGCGGCCGGAGTCGGATATTCTGCCGGCGGACTTCAAGTTTATCCCGGTCAAGGTAACGGTGGACCAGGCGGAACGGGTCTATGTTATCGCCAAGGGTATTTTCGAGGGGATCATGCAGTTTGACGAGAACGGGGTGTTCATCGGCTACGTCGGCACGAATAAGGTCAAGCGCGACTATACCGAATACATCTGGCGGATGTTCTCCACCAAGGCGCAGAAGGCGCAGATGGCGCTGTTCGTCCCTACGGAATTCTCCAATATTGATGTGGATGACAAAGGCTTCCTGTATGCGACCAATATTGATCCAGGCTCGAAGGAGCCGGTCAAGCGGCTTAATCCCTCCGGTGAGGATGTGCTGAAGCGGTTCGGCTACTTCGATGTGCTGGGGGATATCCGTTACCGGATATCGGTTGGACCGTCCAAGTTCACCGATATCAAGGTGCTTCCGGACGGTATGTACAGCGCGCTTGATGCCAATCAGGGCAAGGTGTTCACCTATAACGATGAAGGGGATCTTCTGTATGTATACGGCGGCAAGGGCAACCAGGCCGGGACGTTCAAAATACCGGCAGCCATCGAGTACGCCGGCGGCAGCCAGCTCGTGCTGGACCGGGGAAAGGGCAATATCGTGATCTTCAAGCCGACCCGGTTCGGCAGCATTGTCAATGAGGCGGTCGGCTATCATTACAACGGCGAGGATGCACAGGCGGTTCCCGTCTGGAAGGAAGTCCTGAAGCTGAATGCCAACTATGATATCGCGTATATCGGCATAGGCAAGTCGCTGCTGATGGAGAAGAACAACAAGGAAGCGATGAAATATTTCAAGCTCGGGATGGACCGGGACGGTTATTCCGTAGCCTTCAAACGGTACCGCAGAGAGGTGATGCAGGAGCACTTCGGAACCTTCCTGACATCAGTAATGCTGCTGGCTGCCGTATGGATCGCCTACCGGATATTCAGCTTCTGGAGAAGAAAGCGGGACTCCCGGGCTTCCAGGCAGGCTCCGAACAACCTTAAGGAGGGGAACGCCCATGAGGCAGGATTTCATTAAATTCCCGCTGCACCTCATTGTGCATCCGTTTGACAGCTTTTGGGATATGAAATATGAGGGTAAAGGAAAGCTGCGGGTAACACTGACTATTCTGCTGCTTGTGGTGATCTCCATGATCCTGAAGAATCAGTTCGCAGGCTTTCTGGTCAATTACAATGACCCGCGCCATCTAAACAGCATTACACAGCTGTTTACCGTTGTTTTTCCGTTTTTCCTGTGGTGCCTGTCCAACTGGGCCATTACAACGCTGATGGACGGTGAGGGAAAATTCAAAGAAATCATGATGGCTACAGGCTATGCGCTGGTTCCCATTGTCATTATTTATACTCCGATGGTGGTGGCCAGCCGGTTCATGGCGGAGGAAGAAACGGCCTTCTACTATCTGATGATGTCGGTGGCCTCCATCTGGTTCATCGCGCTGCTGTTCGTCGGCATTATGACCGTTCACCAGTACACTGTGCTCAAAACGGTTGTCACGATGGTGCTGACGGTAGTGGTTATGGGCATCGTAGTCTTCCTCGGAACCCTTGTCCTTAGCATGCTTCAGCAGATTATCGAGTTCTTTATCAACATTTACCGTGAATTGATTTTCCGCACATGAAGGAGGCCGCATCTGTGAAAAACCGAAAATTACCGGCTGCGGTGCTGGCCTGTGCCGCAGTCCTCTGTGTCCTTGCCGCGGCTGTACTGTACTTCAGCTCCCGCGGAGCGGAAGCCGTTGAAGCCTCCGCCTATATGGAAGTGACGGCTGAGCTTGAGGCCGGAAGCGAGCTGGCTGCGCTGCCCGATTCCACCGGCGGTGTGCCCGGCATGATCCTGGCAGCGGACGATGCAGAGCTGTCCCTGTACTATAACGCTGAAACGACTGAGATAGCGGTGAAGGATAAGCGGACGGGTCAGATCTGGTACAGCAATCCGGAAGGCCGCAATGAGGATACGCTGGCCTCGGGCTTTGAGAAGGAGCTGCTGTCCTCGCAGCTGACCGTATTGTTCCGTGACGCTGTAGGGACTCTGGAGTCCTACACCAACTTTGCCCAGAGCATCAGCAGCAAGCAGTTCACAGCCGAGAGTCTGAAGAACGGGCTGCGGATCACTTATACCATCGGTGACACCTCGGCAGGTATTGATGCGCTGCCCCGATATATCAGCCAGGCCCGGCTGGAGGAGAAGGTGCTGTCCAAGCTGGATGCATCGACTGCCAAATATGTTGCAACCCGCTATTATCCCAAAGAAGGCAGCCCGGACATCATGGAGCGGATCGATGCCCAGGTCTCTAAACCGCTGGTGCTCAAAAAAATGACCGCCGCCTTTGTGCTGGCGGGCTATTCTGCCGAGGATCTGGCGCAGGACAATGCGGAGAACGGAATCGGCGGGGGATCGGGAACGTCCAAGCCCAATTTTGTTGTTCCGCTGGAATACCGGCTGGAGGAAGGCTCGCTGGTCGTAACCGTTCCTGTGAACCAGGTCAAGGAGAGCGGGCAATATCAGATCCGCAGCCTGGAGCTGCTTAACATGTTCGGCGCTGCAGACCGGCTGACGGACGGCTATATGCTGGTTCCTGACGGCTCCGGCAGCCTGATCCGTCTGAACAACGGCAAGGTGAAGGAAGAGCAGTATGTGCAGCGCGTGTACGGGCCGGACCCCAATGACAACAGCTACCGTCGCGGACAGGTCAGCCAGAATGCCCGGATGCCGGTCTTCGGCATGAAGGCGGGGGATGGCGCATGGTTCGCCGTCATTGAGAAGGGCGATGCCATCGCCAGCATTGCCGCCGATATCAGCGGCAAAAAGAATTCCTACAATTTCATCCACAGCAGCTACTCCCTGCGAGGCGAGGATGAGCTTGAGCTGTATACCGGAGCGACCATCCAGGAAATACAGCTGCTTAGCGAAGAAATCTACAAAGGCGATATTCAGGTCCGCTACAGCTTCCTGAGCGGGGATAAGGCCAGCTACTCCGGGATGGCTGAGCTGTACCGGGATAAGCTGGTTGCGGAGAAGGCGCTCACGCCTCTGGCCGAAGAGCAGAGCATTCCGTTCTACCTGGATATGCTGGGCGCTGTCGACAAGCAGAAATCGCTGCTCGGCGTGCCTTACCGCTCCGAGATTTCGATGACCTCCTTCCGGCAGGCTGCGCTGATTGCCGGGCAATTGAAGCAGGACGGCATCGGCCGCCTGCTGATGCGGTACACCGGCTGGTCCGGCAAAGGCGTGAATCACTCCACGCCGGATAAGCTGAAGACGGAAAGCGTGCTTGGCAGCAGGTCGGAGCTGACCGCGCTGCGGGACCAGCTGGCACAGGACGGCGGAACGCTGTTCCCGGATGTAGCCTTCCAGCAGATTTATCACAATGACGGCGGGTTCACCCCCTCCTCCGATGCGGCAAGGTTTGTCACGCGGGAAGAAGCACAGCTGTATCCTTATAACCGGGCGCTGAACCGGATGGATATGACACTTGGAGGCTACTACCTGTTATCACCAGCCAAGCTGCCCTATTATGTGGATTCTTTTATGGATAAGTATGCCGGCTTTGGAATGGAAGGCGTGTCTCTGCGGGATCTAGGCAATGTGCTGAGCTCCGACTTCCGGGCCAGCCGGGTGATCCAGCGGGAGACAGCCAAAGCCATTGTGATGGAGCAGCTGGACAGAATCAGCCAGGATGTGGACCAGACCATGGTTTCTGGCGGCAATGCCTACGCCTGGCCTTATGCCGACCATCTGATTCATGTTCCTGAATCCTCCAGCGGGTTTGCGCTTACGGATGAAACGGTGCCCTTTTACCAGATGGTGGTTCACGGCTTCATCAGCTACACCGGAGCACCGGTCAATTTGAGCGATGAGCAGGATATGCACACTCAGCTGCTCCATTCCATCGAGCTAGGGTCAGCGCCTTATTTTTCATGGTCGTATGAGCCGTCCTCGAAGCTGAAATTCACGCATTTTGACAGCATGTATGCAACCTCCTATCTGGACTGGTATGAGCAGGCGGTTTCCATGTACAAGGAAGTGAATGAGGTGCTTTCTCCGGTACAGCATGCGCAGATTGTAAACCATACACGCCATCAGGAGGGTGTTGTGGAGGTGCAGTACAGCAACGGTATATCTATCTATGTCAACTACACCGGCAAGGATGTCTCCGTACAGGGAATAGCTGTCGGTGCCGGACAATATGTGATTGAAGGTGAACCGTCATGAACGGAAACAAGCTGAGCCTGCAGCATAAGCGCTCCTTGCTGGGCATTGCTTTTATAGCACCGTGGCTGCTCGGATTTATATTCCTGTTCGCAGCCCCGCTGCTCCGGTCGATCCAATTCAGCTTCAGCAAATTAACCGTTGATCCTGCGGGGTTTACGCTGGACGGAGTGGGCTGGGCCAATTTCAACAATGCTTTGTTTGTCGATGCAACCTTCAACCGCGTCCTGACCGAATCGGTCTGGGATATGGTGCTGAATGTGCCGATGATCCTGTTCTTCAGCCTGTTCTCGGCAACGCTGCTGAACCAGAAGTTCAGGGGGAGAATCGTTGCCCGGGCCATCTTTTTCCTGCCGGTTATTCTGGCCTCCAATGCCATATCGGCTGCAGAAGCCTCGGGGCTGATCAATCTGGTCGGGGATGCGACCGCAGTGAATGAATTGGGGCAATCGGGCTCCCAGTACAACGTTATGTCCATGGTGATGATTCTGAGCGACATCGGTCTGCCGTTGTCGTTCGTGGACTACATTGTGGATGCCATTCTGCGGATTTATGAGATTATAACCAGCTCAGGTGTGCAGATTCTGATTTTCCTTGCCGCCCTGCAGTCTGTTCCCGGAGCGATGTATGAGGTGGCGAAGATTGAAGGGGCGACCGCCTATGAATCCTTTTGGAAAATCACCTTCCCGCTCGTAAGCCCGCTCATTCTGACTAACGTAATCTATACGATAATCGACTCCTTCTCAGGCAGCGCGGTAACAAAAATGATCTTCACCACGGCGTTCACCACCCAGAACTTCGGGCTGAGTGCGGCGATGTCCTGGATTTACACGCTGATTATCAGCATTATCCTGGTCATTGTGGGCTACGTGCTGTCCAAACGGGTGCATTACAACTGATTTATGCAAAGGAGGATACGGCATGCAGTCCCCGCAAGCTGTCCGTAAAGAAGCCCAGCACTACAGAATCCAGAAGGTGAGAGGCAGGGCAGTCGATATCCTGTACGCAGTGTTCCGTTATGCGCTTGTCACAGGGATATCCTTCATCATTATTTATCCGCTGCTGATGAAGTTCTCCATTGCCTTCAAGGATAAGGCGGATATTTACAATCCGACGATTTATATGATTCCCGTTCATTTCACGATGGACAATATCCGAATGGCGATGCAGATTCTGGATTACTTCCCGCTGCTCGGCAACACGCTGCTGTTCGTCGTCGTGACGACACTGCTGACCACGGCCTCCTGTGCCCTGGCGGGGTACGGCTTTGCCCGGTTTAACTTTCCGGGAAGCAACCTTCTGTTTGCACTTGTCATTCTGACATTGCTGGTGCCGACCAGTACACTGATGGTGCCGATGTACCTGCATTTCAGAAGCTTCGACATTCTTGGGATCATTCATCTGATCACCGGCAAGTCCGGGCTTAATCTGCTTAATACGTACTGGCCTTCCATTATTACCTCGGCAACCGCGATCGGTCTGAAGGCCGGCCTCTTTATCTATATCTTCCGCCAGTTTTTCAAGGGGATGCCGAAGGAGATTGAAGAAGCAGCCCTGATCGACGGCGCGGGCGGCGTAAAAACGTTCCTGCGGATCATGCTGCCCAATGCGGTCTCGCCGATGATTACCGTCATCCTATTCTGCTTCGTGTGGCAGTATAACGATACCTTCTTTACTTCACTCTTTATGAGTGAAATGGCGCTGATGCCTACCAAGGTCAGCTCGCTGGCGGCTCAGGCCAATGCCCTGATTCCGGGTATGCTGGGGGCAGGCGGGGGCGGGTCTGCGGTTAAGGCTGATCCGAACCACGTAGCGATGATTATCGACACCGGCATCCTGCTGGCTATTATTCCGCTGATTCTGCTGTATCTGGTTGTGCAGCGGTATTTCGTGGAGAGCGTGGAGCGGAGCGGTATTATCGGATAACACTGCTTTGCAGGAAAGGGTGCGTACAATGAAAAATAAACCTCCGTTCAGCCTGATCATCCTGCTGCTGGCTGCTGCCCTGGCCTGGCCAGCTCCGTTTGTTCACGCCAAGGCAGGGAATACTCCGATGCAGGCTTATGTGGAAGCTTTGGGTCCCGGCTGGAATATGGGCAACACCTTTGAAGCCAGCGGAGATGAGACCTCCTGGGGCAACCCGCCTGTGACCAGGGCTTTTATTGACCAGCTTGCCGCCGAGGGCTACAAGACGATCCGTCTTCCGATTACTTGGAGGCACCGGATGGGGGATGCCCCGGACTATACCATTGATCCGGCCTTCATGGCACGCATTCAGGAGGTAGTCGACTGGTCGCTGGAGGCGAAAATGCATGTGATGATTAACCTTCACCACGATTCTAACTGGATTATGAACATGGCCGCAGAGCATGATGAAGTGATGGCCAGATTTAATGCCGCCTGGACGCAGATTGCCGGGTATTTCAAGGATTATCCGGATACGCTGATGTTCGAGAGTGTCAACGAACCGCGTTACTCGGATGACTGGAGCAAGGATGAGCCGGAATATTTCACGATGCTGGATGAGCTGAACGTTTCGTTCCACAGCATCGTCCGCAGCTCCGGCGGCAATAACGGCAAGCGTCCGCTTGTGCTCTCTACACTGACTGCTGCTCCAACTGAAGCCAGACTGCTGGAGCTGTCCAAGACTATAACGAAGCTCCAGGACAAGCGGCTGATTGCAACGTTCCATTACTACGGATATTATGCGTTCAGTGTGAACACAGCCGGCGCTATAACCTTTGATGATACCGCCAGGCAGGATTTGATTCAGGCCTTCGACCGGGCCTACGACATCTTTACATCGAAGGGCATTCCGGTTATCGTCGGCGAATACGGCCTGCTGGGTTTTGATAAATCACTGGAGACGGTGCAGCATGGCGAGATTCTGAAGTTTTTTGAGTACATCGGTTACTATGCCCGGGAGAAAAAAATGCCGCTGCTGCTCTGGGACAACGGACAGCACTTCGACAGGCGCACCTTCAAATGGGTGGATGAGGAGCTGCACCAGGTAATGGTGCAGGGCTGGAAGGGGCGTTCCTCCAATGCGCAGAGCGATTCGCTCTACATTAGAAAAGACTCGCCGATTCAGGATACGGCACTGGAGTTGAACATGAACGGCAATACCTTCAGCGAGCTGCGGGCCGGTGACAAGGTACTTACGGAGGGCACGGACTACAGGCTGGAGGGTGAGCGGTTAATACTCACCTCCTCACTGATGGAGAGACTGCTCACGGAGGAGTATGGGGTGAACGCGGTATTGACCGCGAAATTCAGTGGCGGAGCTGACTGGCCCATTAAGCTGATCCGCTACGATACTCCTGTTCTGCGAAGCTCGCAGGGACCGCAAGGAATCTATTCCCTGCCGGTCTTGTTCAACGGGGACAGTCTGGCTACGCTGGAAGCGGTCTATACCGGCGGCGGCAATGCCGGTCCTGATGAGTGGACGCCGTATAAAGAATACATCCGCCATTTCTATCCGGACTACAAGACCGGTGAAATCAAGTTCACGGATGCCTTCTGGAGCGGGGTGAAGGACGGGGAGATGCAGCTGCGGATGCATTTCCGCAGCGGGGAAATCGTTCCTTATACGATAACCAAGGAGGGTTTCTCCATTATTGGGGTGTCTGCTGAGGATGCATTGGCAGAGGAGGCAGTACAGGAGACAGGACAGCCGTCAGAGGCTCCGCAGCTTTCTGCCGAACCGGAGGAGCCGGCGGTTTCCGCACTTTCACCTGCCGGAGAGGAAGCCGGTTCTGAGCCGGGGAGCGGCAGCAGGCTAACGGTAACAATAGTGCTCATAACAGGATTGGTTGTCCTGGCAGCGGCCGGGATCTACTGGGGTAAAAGAGGAAAACGGAAGAGAGGCAGATGATGCGGTACAGGGGTTCTGTAACGGGGACGGGGTAAGACCTTTGGCTGCGTCTGATTCAAACGGCGGGAAGCGGGGCTATGGTATAGTAAGTACTAACTTATATCTTACATAGGGGGCCTCCCATGCTGAAATCATTGCAAGCCATTGAAGCTTACCGCGAAGGCCGGCTGCAGCCTTCGGCCGGGCCGGCATGGCTTAATCTTATTGTGTCTGCCGAAATGCCGATCGTTAACCTGGAACGGGTGGAATCACTGCAGGAGCTGGATCAGCGCAATCCCGTGCTGGACTATGTGGAACGGAGTCTCAGGCTGCTCGACAGCCTGCAGCTGTCTTACTGGATTAAGGAGCTGGCCGAGGAGACGCTGATCTGGTCGGAAACGGCCAAAGGAGGAACGCCGCGCCAGCGCAGGAAGTGGCAGGAGGAAGGTATAAACTGCTTTGCCCATAACATAGGCTCTGCCCAGTTATACTGGCAGCACACCGCAGGGGAGACGTTTGATGTCACCGGAAGGCCGCAGGCATCTGCTCTCAGGGCGGCGGGTGCACCTCATGCGGAAACGCTGGTCATTGTGCACCGGCTGATCGAGACGCACGGACTGCTCGGCCAGCAGATCCGCGGCGAGGTTCCGCCGGAGGTCAACCAGCCGCTGGCAGCCATTGCCGAAGAAGGGCTGCTGACCGCAGATGAGCTGGAAAGGCTGCTGTTTGCGCTGAACCACTGCATCATCGGTGCAGTCTCGCCGGTGCTGTGGCAGGATGTGCGCACAGAGATCATGGAGCTGATCGCAGCCGTCGCCTCCGGCGAGCCGGCTGAGCCGCTGCCGATGAAGGAGCGGCTGCGGCGCATGCGGTCCGGCCCGATTCTCCGTGGGGAGGATTTTGCAGCGGAATGGAGCCGTCTGGAGCAGGAGGGACTACCTGCAGAATGGCTTGAAGCGCTGCAGCCGGCCACCTTCTGGTATGCGGAATCGGCACTGCAGACCTTCTCGCTGGAGCAGTTTCTGAAGGTGCTGGCGCTGGCTGCCCGCGGCAGCAGTGGCGGCAACGGCAACGGCGGCAACAGCAACGGCGGGGGCTTAGGTCATCTCAGCTTTGAAGCGGTGATGAATTCGATTTATTACGATTACAAGGGCACCAAGAAGATTAACGTATATAAGAAGCGGATTATCGAAAAATATCTGTCCGGGCTGACCTGGCAGGATATTGCGGAGGGCATGCTTGAGCCGGGCAATCCGCATCTGGTGCACCGGCTGCGGCGGCAGGGGCATCTGCCGGATACGGTGTTTTTCGACTTCGAGTTCTCGCCTGCCGCCGAGAAGCTGATTGAATTCTGTATGGAAGCCGAGAAGTCGGTGCTGTATGAGCGGGCGGTGCTGATGCTGTTCGATCTGTTTGAGCTGCGGAGGGATGCCTTCGACCGGTTCCATAATGAGGACAGCTATCTGAGCCAGATGAATGACACGGCCGATTATAAGTCCGTTATTCTTGATTATATTACCGGCAACACTGTACTGGATATCGGACCCGGCGGTGGTGTGCTGCTCGATTTGATCGAAGAACGGATGCCCGGGGTTACACCGGTCGGCATTGATATCTCCAGCAATGTGATCGAGGCATTGCAGCAGCGCAAGGCGCGGGAAGGACGGCGCTGGGAGGTGCTGCAGGGCGATGCGCTGAATCTGAAGGAGTATATGGACGCGGGCAGGGTAGACACGGTTATATTCTCGTCGATTCTGCATGAGCTGTACTCTTATGTCCCGATGGACGGCCGGAAGTTTAATCACCGGACCGTTGCCGCAGCGCTGGTGAGCGCTTTTGAGGTGCTGGCCGAAGGCGGAGTGATTATTATCCGTGACGGGATTATGACGGAGCCGGAGACGCAGCAGCGGAGAATCCGCTTCCTGGAGGAGAACGGACTGGAGTGGCTGAAGCGGTATGCGGAGGATTTTGCCGGACGTGAAATTCAGTACCAGATTACCGGACAGCATGAAGTGCTGATGCCGGTGAATGATGCGATGGAATTTTTATACACTTATACCTGGGGAGCGGAAGCTTACGTTCATGAGGTGCAGGAGCAGTTCGGCTACTTCACTCCTTCGCAGTATGAAGATTTTATCCGCGAGCAATTAGGCGGCCGGGCGCAAATTGAGGTGTTCCGTCACTATCTACAGGAGGGTTACACCGAGGCTCTGCGCGGCCGGATTAGCGTGATGGACGAAGACGGAACAGCGGTGCCGCTGCCGGACAGCACCTGCTTTATTGTGATCCGCAAGGGGCAGGCGGCAGTCTGAAACCGGTAGTTTAGAGCAAGAATCAGGCCTGAGACTGTATTGGCATAATGCCGGGCAGTTTCAGGCCTTTTGATTGTCCAGTGTCCAACTTGCCAGCCGCTTCATTTAACCGTTCAGCTCATCATCCACCGCAGTCGTTCCGCTGCACAGCTCAAGGAAAGATTGTGCGATAACAATAGAGTCTTCATAGCCGAGACTGCCGGAATGGGACACCAGAACCGGATACTCCCCTTCGCTGTTTGCGGGGCTGCGCATATCCCAGATATAATGATTGCCGCTTCCGTCCATCGCAAACGGCACAGCTCCCGGCATATATTCCGGAAATTCATAGGCCAGCATCATGGAACGCAGCTCTCCTGCACTGAAGAATTGAAAATACCGGTCACCGTTCCCGAACTCGCCGCCATCGGAATAACGCAGAAAGTCGAGGTAGCTTGCAGGCAGCGGATGTTGCGGGATCGACCAGAGTTCCGGGTCAAACGGGGTATACTGCGCATACAGCGGATGCGCTGCCGGGAAGGGATTGCGCTGCCTGCTGACAATCTCGCTCAGCTCGCTCTCTGTCAGCGGTTGATGCCAGCCGGCTGTAAAAGACTCCAGCTCCGCAGCGGAGAGGCCCGGCTGCTTCTGGTAGCTGCTGCTGAATAGGTTGCTCCAATTCATGTAAGGTGCCTCCCACTATAAATTAATATTTTCTCTTGTTTGCTCACTCGTTCACTGGTTTTCATCCATTGACAGATTGGGAGTTGGAATAGTCATGTAAGAA
>NZ_JARXXP010000027.1 GCF_029893965.1 Paenibacillus sp. PastM-3 | reverse complement strand
ATAAACTCCGCTCGACTTGCATGTATTAGGCACGCCGCCAGCGTTCGTCCTGAGCCAGGATCAAACTCTCCAATAAAGTATTGAAAAGAGCGATTGCTCATTTTGAAACATCTGACGAGAATGTTACATTCTCTAATTTGGAATCACCGAAGTGAATTCCGATACTCACTCGTTGTTCAGTTTTCAAAGATCAATTTGTTCTTTTCTTCAGTGTCGCGCTTGTCAGCGGCGACCTTTATAATATATCACAGTGTTTATCGTTTTGGCAAGCATTTTTTTCGAAAAAGTTTTTTTCGTTTTTTCTTGCCGTGCGTCTTCTCTTGAAATATCAAAAGGAGCGCGAGATATAATGTATCACGTACGCTCCTGTTTAGTCAACCCTCTTTATTAAATTAATGGCCAAGCACACAAGTTTATAGGCAGCAGTTCATTTTATCAATGCTTGAACTGGGACGAACGCCCGCCCCACGCATATTTCGACAGCTCCTTCTGCGGAGCAAACCGCGCATACATGCGAAACACCGTTTTATATCGGTTGGCAATGGCATGCCTGATATTTTGGTCCAAGCGCTGATCACTTAAATCAAGCAGCATCTCGTCAAGTTCTTTGCGCAGAACATAGTCGAGCTCCTTGCATTCTTTTTCGTTGAACAACATCCCCAACATATGCTTGGCCTCCTTCGTATTATTTTGAGAACAAATCTTTTACGCTGCTGTTTGTGTGTTAGAAGTCAGTCCATTTGATGGGAAATCTGCGCGTATACCCGCTTACACTAGATTAACCGGAGCATAGGAACTATAACCATAATTGCTAAAATTCCCTTTATGGTTCTGCTGAGCACAGGCACTCATGTGATGTTAGGAATCCCCAAATCAAATCGGCTTTAATGTTATGCTCAATTCATCAGAATTTTATGATAAAAGTGCCAATGTAATTGTACTTTCGATAATCGCTGCAAGCAGCAGCAGGATTACTATCCATACGGATGCCGTAACTGTCTGGCGCATAAACTCAGCCCAGCTGCTCCCCCGAACTCTTCCGGACATACTCTGGATAACCTTTCCGCCAAACTGTAGCCCAAATGCACACGCGATAATAATAGCCGGTATTTCGATAATACCGTGTGGAAGCAGCCCTTTTACAATGAGTTGAAACAAATCCGCTCCCTGGATGACCGACAGATGGATCAGATAGCCGATAACAGCACCGTTTATCAATAAGAAGAACGCCGGAATAAATCCAAACAGTGCACCAAGGAAAATAACCGCCACACTTTTAATGCTGTTGTTCAGAAATATAAACGTGAAGAAGCTCCATTCCGGATTATCTGAATCCATGAGCTTTCCGCTGATGCTGCTCAATCCTTCGAGCTGCTGGGCAAGCAGCTTCTGCAGACTGCCGGTGCCGATCCAGCCGAGCACTCCGCCCAACAGGAAAAGAGTCAGTGCCAGCAAAAGCGCCTTGCGGATTGTACCCAGGTCTCTGACGAATCTTGAAAACGCAAACATATTGGCCTCCTAAAATGTTTAGTACAAGCAGTTAATGAGATTTCTGGTCCGTTCGAGGTCATAAGCGTTAGGTACGAGCATACATTTAGAACAAACAAGCCATTTCGCAATGGGAGAGGAGCGCTGCTAGTATGAATTCTTTTTATGTATTCAGCGGCAAAAAGATAAAACGGTTCATCTATATCTTTGCCGCTGCGCTTCTGGCCGCTGGTGTTGTATACGTGGAGAGGGGCAACATTACCGTTTTTTCGGATGCCCAAGCCCCGTCTGCCATTTACAGTGTGCCAACGCAAAAGAAGTTGATCGCTTTAACCTTTGACATTAGCTGGGGTGAAAAGCGGCCTGAACCGATTCTGAAGGTGCTGGAAGACAAAAAGGTAGATAAGGCCACCTTCTTCCTCTCCTCGCCCTGGAGTAAAACACATCCGGAGATTGTTACCAGCATTAAGGATGCAGGCTTTGAAATCGGCAGCCATGGTCATAAGCACGTTAACTACAGTACCCTCAGCAATGAGGAAATCCGCACCCAAATTTCTACAGCTCACACTGTGCTTACTGAATTAACCGGCAAATCGCCCAACCTGATCCGTATGCCCAATGGTGATTTTGACAAAAGAGTGCTTCAGGTGGCCAGCGATCTGGGCTACAAGGTTATCCAATGGGATACCGATTCGCTGGACTGGAAAAACATCGGTGTAGACAATATCGTTAAACGGGTTACCAGCAAGGCTCATCCGGGGGATATCGTCCTCCTCCATGCCAGTGACTCCTGCAAGCAGACTCATGAGGCGCTTCCGCAAATTATTGATAACCTCCGGGCTCAAGGGTATGAGTTCGTTACTGTATCCGAGCTGATCAGCCAAAGCAGTGCCGACGGTACGGAAGTCCGTGATTCCGCTTCTCTGGATAAGGGTCTGGAAGACGCTGCAGGCATGTAACTCTTTTGTGTAGCCGGATGTACCGTAATTTGTCTTGCAGGCCGTCTGGCTAATGACGCGGAGATATGAGCTCAGATATATCAGGTGTCGGAGAATTCAGCTTCGGATAGCTCAGGTCGAGACCCTCCAGGGTTTTGACCACGATGGATAACGCCAGATAATTGCGGTACCACCGGTGATTGGCAGGAATCCAGTACCAGGGTGCCTGTTCAGTGCCGGTCTCACGGAAAACATCCTCATAGGCCTTTTGGTAATCATCCCAATACTCCCGCTCCTGCAGGTCACTGGCGTCGAATTTCCAGTGCTTGGTCGGGTCCTGCAGCCGCTCCTGGATTTTTTCAAGCTGCTTCTCCTTGGAGATATGCAAAAAGAGCTTGATCACCGTTGTGCCCTCCTCCACCAGCATTTCTTCAAACTGGCGGATATAGCGGAAGCGGCGCTTCATATCGTCTTTTTTCAGGCTGCCGTGCACCCGGGGAACCAGTACATCCTCATAATGAGAGCGGTTGAAGGCAGCGATATAGCCCTTGGGCGGAGTTTTCATATGCACTCTCCACAGGAAGTCGTGGGCTTCCTCCTCCAGTGACGGCTTTTTGAAGCTGGTAACGATAAAGCCCTGGGGATTAATACCGGAAAAGATATGCTTTACCGTTCCGTCTTTTCCGCTTGAGTCCATCCCCTGAAGGATGACCAGCAGCGAATGCTTCTTTTGGGCGAAAAGAATATCCTGAAGCTCGGCAAGGCGTTTTTTGAGCTTCTCCATTTTGGCTGCGGCTTCCTCTTTCGAGTGAAAGTCGCCGCGTTCTGACGGATCGAGCTTGCTCAGAATATTTTCACTTGTGTCTTTTATCATATAGCGCTTGATGTTCATATATGCCCTCCCTGCTTACTCATTTCAGTTGCGGCGGCGGTGCGGTCATTAGCTTTTTTATGTAAGCCGTTCTTTAAGATTAACCTTCCTGTTTTCATTTTAATCGCGCTGGAAATAAGAAACCCCCGGTCTCTTAATTAGCTTAGGAGCACCGGGGTTTCTGCGTAAGGTATGTTTTAAGAGGATTGCGGTTTAAGAATTCGGTGCAGTCTTAAAATCTGGAATGCATTGCAGGCAATAAGCGGAACAACAATAAACACAGTTGCACTGTCTACACCGATCTGTAGTACGCCTATCGTCTCCACAATAGTGATGGCTGTCATAAAGAAAAAGGTCGGAATGGCAGCCGCCGCCTTTGTGCTCTGCACCTTGAAATAGGACACAATAACGGCTGTAAGCAGAATGCCCATTCCCAGGACGAGATCAGACCCGCCTATTCTTTCAGCTCCGACAAATGTCCGCAGGAACACCAGTTCGAGCAGCGCCAGCACAGCTAATACCAGCTGTATGTACTGCCAAACTTTACGGGAAAATACACCGTTGCCCATATAGTTAAGAATCAGGTATGCGAAAAACCCCAGCTGTGCGTAAACGCTAACAAGCATTCCGGAGCCAAGTAAAATAAGCAGGTACAGCAGCAGGTCTGCTGTTCCCTTGAAGGCTATGCCGCCATTCACAGCCTGCAGCGCAAGTCCCGCCAGCACGGCCGAGGCAGCGCCTATCAGAAGTGTGGTCCAGAACAGGTGATACCATTTCCTTATACTCAGCCACTCCACCTCCCCTGTGTCAGATTTATTTTACCAAGCCTGCCGTCAAAAAACCATCAAAACCGCGACATATCCTGTGCACCGGTGCGGCATACTACCCTCAGGATTCCTATAAAGGAGGGCAGCGCCAATGAGATGGAGGAGTTTGTTGTCTGGAGGACTGGCATTCAGCCTGGTTCTTACCTTAACAGCCTGCGGAGGAGAACAGAGCAGTTCTTCCAGCCAGATGGGATATAAGGAAATGAAGACAATGGTTGTCGATATATTAAAAAGCGATGAGGGTAAAAAGGCAGTCGAGGAGGCTCTGACCACAGGCAGCGGTTCGGAGGGGAGCAGCGTCAGCGGGCTAAGCATGAAAATGATGCCGCTGCAGACCACGGAACAGATCCGGATCGCAGTCAAAGATACCATTACGGCACCGGAGTACCAGAAAGAAATCGAAAAGATTATGACCGACCCGACCTTTGCCGGCGAGTTCGCAAAAGCCATTAACACACAGAGCAAAGAGCTGCATCTGCAGCTGATTAAGGATCCGACTTATCAGAAGTCAATCGAAGAAATTATGAAGTCGCCTGAAATGATGAAAATGTTCCTGGATCTTACCAAGACCTCCGATTACCGCAAGCAGTCCATGACCATTATGCAGGAAGCGATGCAGAATCCGCTCTTCCGAATGGAAGTGCTGGGACTGCTCAAAACGGTTGTACAGGACGAACTCCAGCCTAAGGTTCAGAAAAAAGGCGAGGAAAAGGGAGGCGGCGGAGACAGCTCGAAACAAGAGGGCGGAGACGACTCCGGCTCTTAACCACAAAGCGGCTTATCCGTTCACATGGATAAGCCGCTTGTAGTGTTGCGCATATTTTTTATTACCTGGAACGTGCTATTCGTACTTAGCGATCAGCTTGTCCGCAACCTCGGCAAACAGCTGGGCCACTTGAGTGTCAGCCTTGTACACGGAGGGGGAAAAATCAGGCTCGGAGATGTGATTGTCCGGAGCGCCAAGCGGCACCTGTGCAAGCAGCTCTGTATGCAGTGTTTCCGCCAGTCTTGCTCCACCTCCGCGTCCGAAGATATAGTCTCTCTTCCCGCATGAGGAGCATTCATAATAGGCCATGTTCTCAATGACACCGAGGATTTCATGCTCTGTCTGCAGCGCCATAGAGCCCGCTCTGGCCGCTACAAAGGCTGCAGTGGCATGAGGGGTGGTTACGATGATCTCCTTGCTGTGAGGAAGCATCTGGTGCACGTCCAGCGCCACATCACCTGTACCCGGAGGAAGGTCCAGCAGCATATAGTCGAGCTCCCCCCAGCCAACATCACTGAAGAACTGGCGGAGCATCTTGCCGAGCATCGGCCCCCGCCAGATGACCGGGCTATTTTCACGGATAAAAAAGCCCATAGACATGACTTTAACCCCGAAACGTTCAACCGGAATAATTGTTCCTTCTTCGACGACTGGCCCCTCCTCGATCCCCATCATATCCGGAATGCTGAATCCGTATATGTCGGCATCGATGAGGCCCACCTTTTTACCTTTGCGCGCGAGGGCTACTGCGAGATTCACCGTCACTGTCGACTTGCCGACACCGCCCTTGCCGCTGGCTACAGCAATGAACTTCACGCCGGAGTTCTCATCCAGCAGCTCATGGTCCTCAAGGCCAGCTGCGTGCCCTTTCAGAGCTGTACCTTGTTCTGGCTCTGGCTTGTCCTCAGAGCTCCCGGTACGAAGGGTAGAGCGCTCAAAGTCGGTTGCATTACGAAGCCGGATATGAATATTCTCCACTCCCCCTTCGGTCAGCAGATCACGCACCTTCTGCTCCAGCTCCATACGGCTGGTATCATCTTCCTCAAGACACACAATGGATAACGAGATTCTATCCTCTTTTACCATAATGTCGCGGATCAGCTGCAGATCAATAAGGCTTTTTCCGGATTCCGGGTCAATCAGCGGCTGCAACAATTCCTGAATTTGTTCCCTGGTCTGCATGAAGAGCACCTCTGTTTCGTTCCGGACGGGTAAGGCTCCGGTTAATTGTATTTATTATAGCATTACCCTTCAACGGATGAGTAGTACCCGTTCAGGGCTGCTCCGATGCATAACGCAGTATCCCCCGGTAAATGCTGGTGGCCACCTTCCGCTGATAAACATCATCTCCAAGCAGGACAGACTCCTCGGGATGCGAAAGAAAACCTACCTCAACCAGCGCGGCTGGCATTTTTAGCATTTTCAGCAGATATACCGTATTCACTGTTTTGGCAACACGGGTCGTATTCTCAAGCGTTGTCCGCAGCTCATCCTGAATAAAGCCCGCCAGCGCATTGTTGCCGTCATTGGCCGGATAATAAAAAGTCTGCGCTCCGCTCCACCGGTTTGAAGGCACACTGTTCATATGTACGCTTATGAAAAGGTCTGCCCCTTTCTCTTCAATGCTTCTTACACGCTGCTTCAGGTCCTCTGTTTTGCGCTTGGAATAGCCCTGCGTTCCTTCACCGGCAAGGTCATAATCACCCTCGCGCGTCATGACTACAATCGCCCCTGCCTGCTGCAGGTAATCCCGTAAATACAGGGAGACGGACAAATTGATATCCTTCTCAATCAGTCCGTTCTTACTGACCGCTCCTCCGTCAGGACCGCCGTGACCGGCATCAATCGCAATAATTTTACCGGACAGCGGCAGGCTCCAGTAGTTCAGCGTCCTGGCAGTAGGCATATCATAGGCTATGATCCCGATCATTACAGCAAGCAGTACGATCCCGAGCACACTTTTTTTGATGCTGCTCCAGGCAATCCAGACCGAGACCTTCCCTTCCTTTCGGCCAGACATAACAAAGACCCCCTCGTTCCGATAGATTCTACTCATCTATATGGGACAAGAGGGCCAAATAGTACTGGCTGTATGATTTTAGGCGTTAACCTGCTCGGACATTCCTTCGATCAGAATCTCCGCGACCTCAGGCCGTGTAAATTCCGGAGGAGGGCACTTCCCTTCACGGAGCAGTCCGCGCACTTTGGTACCCGACAATGTCAGATGCTGATCAGCCGGATGTGGGCAGGTTTTGCTGGAAGCCATATTTCCGCATTTCACGCAGAAAAAGCTGTGCTCGAAGAAGAGCGGTGTAATTCCCAGATCCTCAGCAGTGAAGTTCGAGAAAATCTCCTGTGCTTCATAAGTGCCATAGTAGTCGCCTACTCCGGCATGGTCACGGCCGACAATAAAGTGTGTGCAGCCGTAATTTTTGCGGACCATGGCATGGAAAATCGCTTCTCTCGGTCCTGCATAACGCATAGCCGCCGGGAATACACCCAGGAAAGTCCGGTCAGCGGGATAGTAGTTCTCCAGCAGCGCCAGATAGCTCTTCATCCGTACGTTAGCCGGCACATCATCCGATTTGGTCTCACCCACCAGCGGATTGAGGAACAGGGCGTCTACAACCTCCATAGCGCACTTCTGGATATACTCATGGGCACGATGGACAGGGTTACGAGTCTGGAAGCCTACAACGGTTCTCCAGCCCTTCTCAGCGAAGATCTTCCGGGTCTCGGCAGGGTCAAAATAGAACTCTCCGAACTTCTCCGGCTGCGGGCGGTTAAGCACTCTGATGGGTCCTCCTACATAGGTAGACGGGCGAGCCAGCAGCTTGCTGACACCCGGGTGGGCCGGGTCCGTTGTTCTGAATACATTCTGCGCTTCAATCTGCTGGTCTACACTATAAATGCTCTCCACATCGAGCAGACCGTAAATAACGCCGTCATCCTCACCGATAAGAGAAACAGTATCCCCCACCGCAAGTCCGGAGGCTACCTCATCCTGCACGGCCAGCGTAATCGGAATACTCCACACTGTGCCGTCAGAAAGACGCATATTGTTCACTACGGAATGATAATCCGCTTCATTCAGGAAGCCGGCAAGCGGGGAAAACGCCCCTACACCAATCAGATCGAGATCGGATATTGTCCATGTATTAATTGCAATCGACTTGTTCTCTGAGGCTTGCTGCAGCAGCTCTTCTCTCTGCGCTCCCTCCACAATACGCTGAATCAGTGTTCCTCCGTGTGGAAGTATAGACGTCATCTGGGTACTCTCCTCCTGTATGTTAACATTTATATGAGTGCTTGATTATTTGTGCAGTCCGCATTCTGTCTTCTCGTTGCCAGACCATCTGCCGGCACGCGGGTCTTCACCAGGCATTACAGCACGTGTGCATTGTTCACAGCCGATGCTCGGGAAGTTACGGTCATGCAGCGGATTGTACACCACATTGTTGGCGCGGATATAATTCCATACATCCTCGGATGTCCAGTCAGCGATCGGATTAAATTTAACAAGACCGAATTTGTAGTCGTATTCTACCTTCTTGGCGTTGGCGCGGGTTGGTGCCTGGTCGCGGCGGATACCGGTAATCCATGCTTCATACTGCGACAGGATCCGGGTCAGCGGCTCTACCTTGCGGATTGCGCAGCATTGGTTCGGATCAACAGTCCAGAGGTTTTCACCGTACTGCTGAGCCTGCTCCTCAACGGAAATTTGCGGCGATACTCGGACGAATTCCATTCCGTATTTATCAGCCATAACATCTCTGGTCTCATACGTTTCTTTGAAGTGGAAATCTGTATCCAGATAAAACACATCTGTCGACGGACTTACCTTCTGCAGCATATCGACAAGCACTACATCTTCAGCGCCAAAGCTGCAGGCAAAAGTGATGTTGGGAAAAGTCTCTACTGCCCAGCGGATAATTTCCTCGGGTGAAGCATTCTCCAGTTCCTCAGCCTTAACCTTAATTAAATCTTCTTTCTCAAGCAGGTTCATCTTGTATTCCTCCATCCTAATATATAAAACGCTTATTCCGTCAATTCCAACTATTCTTATATGGAATAGTATAAGCGATACAACGCTGAAGTCAATACTTTTATCCATTTTGGGTTAAAGTCTGAACGAATACCTGCAACTTGTCCTTCTTTTCTGATTTCCGAGCTCACTTTCCAGCTTTATCTCCCCTATCCTCATCGTTACTATTGACAGCAGCATGATCAGTTTTTAGCCTTTGCAGCACTTCAAGCGTCGGAGCCATAAAATCAGCCCGTTCTTTGTCCAGGATTGCCTGAAGCCGATCCCGATCCTCTTCGGCGCGGTCCAGCAGTTCACGCGGCACCAGGCTGCCCTTAACGATGGATCTTACAATTGTCATTACTATTATCAGCAAAATCAGTGCGACGATATATGCCAGGCCATACTTCTCCGCCAGTGGCATCAGTTTTTCAAGGTTGGATAAATCATTGCTTACCATCCTCCAGCTCCTTTCCTTCCCTTTTTAATGTATATAGCCCCCGGAAACCCAGCGGCAAAATAAAAACGTCTTTAACGGCGTCAAACGCTGCTGTATAGTCCTTACCTGCCACATAAGTTGAAGCCCAGTCAGATGATTTGACTTTAAGCAAGGGCAGCAGCAAATTCATGGCTTATAAACACGGAATCAACATTATTGAACAACCGACATCTGTCCCGGCATTCCCTTTTCCTAAAAGCCTTTGATATGCTGCATGCTCTGCAGTTCCAGCCTGAACGATGCGTTCCAGCACTTCCGCCATTCCCTCTACCGGTACAGTCAGTTCTGCTATATCCGGCTTATCAGTGAATAAAGGCTTCAAGTATGCGGGAACTCCCGCGCGAAAAACAGTGGACTGCAGCAAACGTCCTCCCGGTAAATTAGATCCCAAGTCAATACTTGCCGTTTCAACTGCACGCTCGTCCACTTTGGTGCCACCGTCTGTCACGGCGCCCCTCCTTCCAAGACAGATTTACTGCTGAGTATCTAAGGAATGTCACCCCTTTCCTGCTTCGCGGTTATGCGTAAAATACTCAATTGCGTATTTATTAACTATACTATGTTCAATTTCGTATTTTGTCAATTAAAAATCTCTACTGAAATACGATATTGAACATTTACATTCTTATTTATCCTCTCTATAATGAAAAGAGAATGCGAATCAACGTATATTTGCTTTGGTTAAAAGGAGGGCTACATGTGCGGAGGGCTGAAGTTTTAAAAAAACTGATTGAGGAAACCGGCCTGAACACAAAGGCATTTGCTGAAAAGGCAGGCATTCCCTATACTACACTCAGATCCATGCTGATGAGGGGTGTAGGCGGAGCTTCAGTGGATAATGTGATTAAAGTATGCCGTGCTTTAGGGATAACTACTGAGGAAATGGACCGTCTGGCCTTTAGACCAGACGAGGCTAGCTCCTTTAAACAGGAACTCGCTGAGTTTGAAGCCTTTATTAACAATCCGGAACACAGCTTATTTTTCAAAGATTATCTCGATGCTCCAGAAGAACGTAAACGGGAAATGCTTACCTTTTGGCACTTCATTAAAGACGCTGAGAAGAAAAAATCAGAACCGGGTCAGTAACACAATATTAGTAAGCATTATCGTGGTATCAGCCATCGAGCTGGTTTCACGCACCCATAAATACGAACGTATATTCCCTTTATAGGAGGAAGCTTATGTTTAAACATTATAAAAAAACGCTTCTTGAGCAGTTTATAGAAACTTTGTACATAGAAGATCACATATTTGCGCCAGAGCATATTACCCTCCAGAGGCTTGCTGAAGCCCTTGACGTCTATGTTCAATACTCTCCAATTAGCAGCAGGGCTTATGAGTCGGATTCAGGTGTACGCTGCATTCTCATAGACAGCCGGCTCTCACCTATGAAACAACGGCTAGACTTTCTGCATGAGCTTTGTCATATTCTCAGGCATGCCGGCAATCAGCTGGTTATGCCGGTTCTTTTCATTAAAGCCCAGGAAAGGGACGCTGAACATTTTGTACTCTATGCTTCGATGCCTTACTTTATGATTCAGTCACAGCAGCTGCCCGGTGATTATAATCAGACTATCCAGCTAATATCCGATACTTTTGGCGTTCCAAAAGAGCTGGCAAAAATAAGATTTGATCAAATTCTGCGCCGCGAATACGAGGGTGAATTGACAAATGGATTAACTAATTTCAGTTACCCTGCTCACAGAGTAAACCAGCAACCGGAGTTTCCTGATGTAACTAAAATATTCGCCTACTATGATCCTCACAGCACTTTTGATGGCCCTGATCAACTTATTATAAGGTTAGACTATAAAACATTAACCACGCAGTATGAACTGCCTATACCCAGAGATGTTCGGTTCCAGGAGCTTGAGTGGGAGGCTTTAAAAGATATTGCAGTAGAACCCACTATTAGCGGCGATATTGTTTGTTTCGACGGACAATTAACTTTACAGATTCACAGGCTGGTCTTTAGATACGGATTGTCTAAAAATACTTTTGTGATGCATATGCGGGATGTTGAGCAGATTATTGAAACCGATCAGAGAGTAACACGAAAATTTAATTAAGAGGACATTTTCCCGAAGAATATAAAAAGCCCCTGACCCAAAGGGCCAGAGGCTTGATGTCCTTGAAAAACAAGGGAATATTAACGTTTCGAGAACTGTGGAGCGCGACGAGCGGCTTTGAGGCCGTATTTCTTACGTTCCTTCATACGTGGGTCACGAGTCAGGAAGCCGGCTTTTTTAAGAGCACCGCGGTATTCTGGATCAACCTTCAGAAGTGCACGGGCGATCCCGTGACGGATTGCTCCAGCCTGGCCGGATGTTCCGCCACCGTGTGCAAGAACGATTACATCGTAGCTGCCCAGTGTTTCAGTCAGGTTCAAAGGTTGTCTTACGATCATCTTCAGTGTTTCTACACCGAAGTACTCATCCATCTCACGTTTGTTAATGACAATGCGTCCTTCACCCGGTACAAGGCGAACACGTGCTACCGAATGTTTACGACGACCTGTCCCATAGTATTGTACTTGTGCCATGAAACTGTCCTCCTCTATTCTTATCCGCGAAGTTCGTAAACTTCAGGTTTTTGTGCTGCATGTGGATGCTCGGCGCCTGCATAAACTTTAAGTCTCAGCTTCATGTGATCGCCTTGACGAGTCTTAGGAATCATACCGTGAACAGCAGATTCAATTACACGTTCAGGTTTTGTCTTGAGCAGCTGATCAGCAGTTGTAACTTTCAAACCACCTGGGTGCATCGAGTGACGGTAGTATTTCTTGTTCTGCAGCTTCTTGCCTGTCAGGTGAATCTTCTCAGCGTTGATAACAATTACGAAATCCCCAGTATCAACGTGCGGAGTGAATTGCGGTTTGTGTTTGCCACGGATCAGAGCAGCGGCTTCGCTAGCCAGACGACCAAGTGTCTTGCCTTCGGCATCAATGATGTGCCAAGTGCGTTCAACTTCGTTCGGCTTCGCCATATAGGTGGTACGCATGAATGTTTCCTCCTTGTTCTCGTACGAAAATCTTATGTTTCGTATATCTGATTTCTCATTGGAATTACGATTAAGTTAGTTAGGTAAAGCTTGTTTTGTTAGCATTTTCTTGAGCGGGGCTGTGGGATAGCCATCAAGAAAACACAACTTTTATACTACAGCATAACCACGACAAGTGCAAGTCATTTTTAATCCAGATCTCATTTATTTTCTACAAGTAGAACCGGCCATGCCGTCCCATTCAGGACGGTATCCGTTTCTGCGAGTTTTCCAGATTGTTCAATTATTGTCCTCATCATATTCCACACTCCAAAGTGCAAGTCCTTTAGCAACCGCTGTAGGTCCCGCTGCAGCACGGTTGCATGCTGCCAGAATATCCGCAACTTTGTCCGCCTGGTACTTGCGCTCGCCCACCTGAATCAGCGTTCCCATAATAATACGGACCATGTGCTGCAGAAAACCGCTGCCGGTAATATAAGTATGAATAACACCCTGGTCATCCGAGCCTGGACGGCACATACTGCGGTCAATCTCCATGTAGGCTTCATAAATAGTCCGTACATGCGAAGTCTTGGTTGACTTGCGGGATGCAAATGAAGTGTAGTCATGAGTGCCCACCAGATGCGCCAGTCCCTGCTGCATGGCCATTATGTCCAGCTTCAAGGGGTGGTGGTGCTGCCAGCGCCGCTGAAAAGGGTCGGGAAACCTGTTGCCGTTTATCGTGTACCGGTAGGTCTTCCGTTTGGCTCCTCTACGTGAGTGGAACGAAAGCGGCACCTCCATCGCCTCAGTAACAACGATATCCTGCGGTAATCTGGCGTTAAGCGCCAGACACCATCGTTCCAGCGGTATCTGGGAGGAAGTAATGAAGTTGAACGGCTGACCGTAAGCGTGAACGCCTGCATCCGTCCGGCCTGAGGCTGTAATCTTCAGCGCCTCGCCGGTCAGATGGAGAATCGCCTGCTCCAGCCGGTCCTGAATCGTATTGCCCTGAGGCTGGGTCTGAAAGCCATCATAATGGGTACCGTCATAATTGACCTTCATCAATAGATTGCGCATTTCATTCTTCCTTTCAAGCTCCTAAGCTCACTTAACCGTAATTCATTTTCACAAGTAGAAACGGCTTAGCCGTCCTAAACAGGACGGTAGCCGTTTCTGCGAGAAATATAAGGATGATTTATAGCGTAAAACATATAAATCCTTATATTTAAAAAAAAGAGCCCCGGCGGGAGCTCCTTCTACTCTTTACAAGGTGATTCCCGCGGTTATTGGTACAGCAGGGCCTTATCGCCCCTGCAGCACAATAACATAAATACTTACTGCTCAATCTCCGGAGATCATGAACTTAAAGAGTACAAATCGGAAATCATGACTTGTATTACTACGCGCGGTCTACCAGTTCAAGATAAACCATAGGCGCAGCATCGCCACGGCGAGGTCCCAGCTTCAGGATACGAGTGTATCCGCCTGGACGCTCTGTGTAACGAGGAGCAATATCAGAGAACAATTTTTGGATTGCATCTTGCTCACCGTCTACAGTCTCACGACGAACAAAAGCAGCTACTTGACGGCGAGCATGAAGATCGCCCTTCTTAGCTTTAGTGATCAGTTTCTCAGCGATGGAACGAACTTCCTTCGCTTTGGCTTCCGTTGTCTGGATGCGCTCGTATAGGAACAGATCCGTTACCATGTCACGGAACAACGCTTTGCGCGCACTGGAATCACGGCCCAATTTTTGGTATGCCATTTGTTTTCCCTCCTTCACTCAAGTACTCAAGCAATCTGTGAACTATTCTTCTGTGCGAAGACCCAAACCAAGCTCTTCAAGCTTCTCTTGAACTTCTTCCAAAGATTTGCGGCCCAGGTTACGGACCTTCATCATATCTTCTTCAGTTTTCGTAGTCAGCTCTTGTACGGTATTGATACCGGCACGTTTGAGGCAGTTGTAGGAACGGACAGAAAGATCAAGCTCTTCGATTGTCATCTCAAGCACTTTTTCTTTTTTGTCTTCTTCTTTTTCCACCATAATTTCGGCGTCTTTCGCTTCATCCGTAAGACCTACGAATAAGACGAGGTGCTCGTTCAAAATTTTGGCTCCGAGGCTTACAGCCTCTTCCGGTCTGATACTGCCATCAGTCCAAACTTCCAGCGTCAGCTTGTCATAGTTAGTCACTTGTCCGACACGAGTGTTATCAATGACATAGTTTACGCGGGAAATCGGCGTGTAGATGGAGTCAACCGGAATTACACCGATTGGCTGATCGTCGCGTTTGTTCCGGTCTGCTTGGACATAGCCGCGACCACGGCCTGCAAAAATACGCATGTGAAGTCTCGCGCCAGGTCCCAGCGTTGCAATATGAAGATCCGGATTGAGGATTTCAACATCGCTGTCCGCACGGATATCACCTGCGGTAACGATGCCTTCACCCTCAGCATCAATCTCGAACACCTTCTCTTCGTCTGAATGGATCTTCAGCGAAAGAGCTTTGAGGTTCAGAATGATTTCCGTCACATCTTCCATTACGCCAGGAACGGTCGAGAACTCATGCAGAACGCCGTCAATTTGGACCGAAGTCACAGCGGCTCCCGGCAGGGAGGACAGCAGAATCCGGCGAAGCGAGTTCCCCAGAGTCGTGCCATATCCACGTTCCAGCGGTTCAACTACGAATTTCCCATAGGTTCCTTCATCATTGGCTTCTACGGTCTCAATTTTCGGCTTTTCGATTTCTATCACGAGTGTACCCCTCCTTCAAACGTCGCTCCTATATGAAACTGTCACCCCATCAGGTGCATCATGTAGTATGCCTAAACACCTATTATTAGCAGATGCGTCAGAATTATACCACAATCACAATTCTGATTTCACTATACGCGGCGACGTTTCGGCGGACGGCATCCATTGTGAGGAACCGGAGTTACGTCTTTAATGAGGTTTACTTCAAGACCAGCGGCCTGAAGGGAACGGATGGCAGCTTCGCGGCCCGCACCCGGTCCTTTAACCATAACTTCAACGGACTTCATGCCGTGTTCCATAGCTGCCTTAGCAGCAGTTTCGGCTGCCATTTGCGCTGCAAATGGAGTCGATTTACGGGAACCTCTGAATCCTTGACCACCGGAGCTAGCCCAGGAAATTGCATTTCCGTGAGGATCCGTGATCGTAACGATAGTGTTGTTGAACGTGGAACGGATGTGTGCCACGCCAGACTCGATATTTTTCCGGTCGCGACGTTTTGTACGTACGACTTTTTTCGGTTTAGCCATTGTCTCTTATCACCCCTTCTTATTTCTTTTTGTTTGCTACCGTACGGCGCGGGCCTTTACGGGTACGAGCATTGGTTTTAGTGCGTTGACCGCGAACAGGCAATCCACGACGGTGGCGAACACCGCGGTAACAGCCGATCTCAGTAAGACGCTTAATATTCAAGGAAATTTCACGACGCAGGTCACCTTCAACCTTGACCGATTTGTCGATCGTTTCACGCAGTTTGCTGACTTCATCTTCCGTCAAATCACGGACACGTGTGTTAACGTTAATGCCTGTTTCATTAAGAATTTTCTGGGAAGTCGTTTTACCGATTCCGAAAATATAAGTCAAGGCGATCTCAACGCGTTTGTCACGTGGCAAATCCACACCAGCTATACGAGCCATTTTACGCTACACCCCCTTCTTAACCTTGTTTTTGTTTGTGTTTCGGATTTTCGCAAATTACCATAACAGTCCCTTTGCGGCGGATGACTTTGCATTTTTCGCAAATGGGCTTCACAGAAGGTCTTACCTTCATGTTCATTACCTCCTCAAAGTTTTGCGAAGCAAAACTTTTGTTGTAGTTCCCATCTATTTACGGTAAGTTATACGGCCTTTTGATAAATCATAAGGCGATAACTGCACGACCACTTTGTCTCCGGTTAGGATACGGATAAAGTGCATCCGCAATTTCCCGGACACATGGGCAAGTATTTGATGACCGTTCTCAAGCTCAACCTTAAACGTTGCATTCGGCAACGGCTCAATGACCGTTCCTTCCACTTCAATGACATCTTCTTTAGCCACAGTTAGTCTCCTTTCTCATCAGCACTTTTTCCAGCTGGATTTCCATACTTCATTACTGCGAACCGCAGCTTTCCGTTGGTTACCCGGCCGGTTTCTTCCAAACTGTTCACAACCTCACTGCTTATGAAGGGTATGAGCTCCAGATGATGAATATTCTTCTTCTTCGGCCCGTCAAACTTTCGTTTGTCTCCGTCAGCAATGTATACAAACCTGCTATCAACAACTGCGATAACAACGGCAGCCTCTCCGGCATCTTTGCCTTTGAGAATTCTCACGATCTGACCAACCTGCGGGCTGCTCCCAGTATTCACGTGAAGATCACCTACGCATTCAGTTTTGTGAAAATTTCCATGCCGTCTGGTGTAACAGCTACTGTATGCTCGAAGTGAGCACAGAGTGAGCCGTCTACCGTGACGACCGTCCAGTTATCTTCCAGAGTTCTGACATATCTGTCCCCGGCGTTTACCATCGGCTCAATCGCGAGTACCATACCCGGCTTCAGACGTGGTCCGCGGTCCGCTATGCCATAGTTCGGAATTTGCGGTTCTTCATGCAGTTCTGCCCCGATGCCATGGCCAACATACTCGCGCACGACGGAAAAACCGGCGTCCTCGATATACTGCTGGATCGCATGGGAGATTGTAAACAAGCGCACATCCGGTTTGACTAACGCCAATCCTGCGTACAAGGAGCCTTCCGTGACGTCCAGCAGACGCTGAGCTTCTTCGGAAATGCTGCCCACTCCGTAGGTCCAGGCGGAATCACCGTGATAACCGCGGTACTCGGCACCAATATCCAGCGTCACAATGTCACCTTCGATCAGCTTGCGTTTACCCGGAAATCCATGCACCAATTGTTCGTTGACTGAAGCGCAAATGCTGGCAGGAAAACCGTTGTAACCTTTGAAAGACGGCACAGCACCTTGACTGCGAATATATTGATCGGCGATTCTGTCGAGCTCTCCGGTGGTGATCCCAGGCTCAATGGCCTTGGCAATCAGCCGGTGACTCTCGGCAACAATACGACCAGCTTCCCTCATAAAGGCAAGTTCCTGCTCGGATTTACAAATGATCATTACATTAACCCCGCAGTAAAGATACGATTTCGGAAGTAACGACGTCAATTTCGTTCTCTCCGTTTACCTGCCGCAAAAGATCTTTATTCTCATAGAATGCAAGCAGCGGCGCTGTCTTGTTATCATACTCATCCAGACGCTTGCCTACGCTCTCTTCGTTGTCATCCGGACGTTGATACAGTTCACCGCCATCAATGTCGCAAATGCCTTCTTGCTTCGGCGGGTTGAAAATTAAATGGTAGGATGCACCGCATACCTTGCAGATCCGGCGTCCGGTAAGACGCGCCATCAGCAGTCCGCGGTCCACATTCAAGTTGATTACATGATCCAGTGAAGTGCCGGCACGGCTCAAAAGATCTTCCAGCGCTTCCGCTTGCGAAAGGGTTCTTGGAAAACCATCCAATAAGAAACCTTTTTCGCAATCGGACTGCTGGAGCCGTTCCTCAACGATTCCAATGGTCACATCATCAGGTACAAGCAAACCTTGATCGATATAAGATTTGGCTTTCAGCCCGACCGGTGTCTGTTCCTTTATCGCTAAACGGAAGGCGTCACCTGTCGAAATATGCGGAATACCAAGTTCTTTTACAATTACAGCTGCCTGCGTTCCCTTGCCTGCCCCAGGAGGGCCCATGAATAAAATGTTCACGTTTCTCTCTTCTCCCCCCAAAAGTTCGCCACCAAGCAAGAAACAGCACAATAGGTGCCGGGAAGTAGGTAGACCTTAGCTTCACGGAACCTATCGCCTATTTGTTGATGAAGCCTTTGTAATGGCGTTTGATCAATTGGCTCTCGATCTGCTTCATCGTATCCAGTGCTACACCGACCACGATCAACAGCGCGGTACCGCCAATCTGCACCTGCCGCGGCAAGCCGGACAGGGAACCGAAGAGTACAGGCAAGACAGAAATAACAGCCAGGAAAAGGGCACCGGACATGGTCAGGCGCGACATTACTCTGGTCAAATACTTCTCAGTTGCTTTACCCGGACGGATACCAGGAATGTAACCACCGTTCTTCTTCATGTTGTCAGCCATCTGCTGCGGGTTCATCTGGACAAACGTGTAGAAGAACGTAAATCCGATGATCATGATTACATACAGTACCATCCCTAGCGGCTTATCATGAGCAAGATTGTTGGTGATCCATTTAGCCCATTCATGCGTTGACCAAAAGCTCGAGATTACAATTGGAAATTGAAGCAGTGAAACGGCAAAGATTACCGGAATTACACCTGCCGCATTGATTTTAAGCGGAATGTGTGTATTCTGTCCACCGTACATTTTGTTACCGACCACGCGTTTGGCATATTGTACAGGGATCTTACGGATACCTTGTTGAACAAAGATAACCCCTGTAATAATACCCACAATCACGATCAGTATAATAACGACTTTAAGAATATTCAGGAACACCTGATCCGGCTGAATAAAGCTTGATTGCGCCGTAGTCGTGATATATCCCGGGATGGCGGCGACGATTCCCGCAAAAATCAGGATCGAAATCCCGTTTCCTATTCCCTTTTCAGTGATCTGTTCACCAAGCCACATCAGGAACGATGTACCTGCAGTCAGTATGATCGCGATCAGCAGGTAATCCGCAAAGGTTGCATTCGGAATCATCTCAGTGCCGTAGATCCGGTTAAACCCGATTGAGGTCGCAAACGCTTGAATCAGACCGAGTACGACTGTACCGTAACGGGTGATTTGCGCCAGTTGCTTTTTCCCGTGCTCCCCTTGCTTAGCCCATTCGGCAAACTTAGGAATAACATCCATCGAGAGCAATTGCACTATGATGGATGCTGTGATGTACGGGTAAATACTAATCGCAAAAATCGAGAAGTTTTTGAGCGCTCCGCCCGAGAAGGTGTTCAAAAGACCCATCAAAGCTTCGCCGCTCTGATTTGTTGATTCCAGCACTTCTTTGTTCACACCGGGAACCGGTACAAACGAACCGATGCGGTAGATGATCAGAACGAACAGGGTAAACAGGATCTTTTTGCGCAAATCTTCAACATGCCATATATTCTTAAGCGTCTTGAACATTAGATCACCTCGGTTTTACCGCCGGCAGCCTCGATTTTCTCTACCGCAGATTGAGAGAACTTATTTGCTTGTACAGTCAATTTAACGGCCAGTTCGCCATTACCGAGGATCTTGATGCCGCTCTTGGAATTCTTGACAACACCAGTTTCAATCAGCAACTGTGGAGTCACTTCAGTTCCTTCAGCAAAGCTATTCAGATCTTCCAGGTTCACAATCGCATACTCTTTACGGGTAGGATTGATGAAACCACGTTTAGGCAGACGACGATAGAGCGGGTTTTGACCACCCTCGAAGCCAGGACGAACACCACCGCCGGAACGGGAGTTCTGACCTTTATGACCACGTCCGGACGTTTTACCGTTACCGCTACTTGGTCCGCGACCAACGCGGTTGCGTTCTTTGCGGGATCCAGGAGCTGGAGCAAGTTCATGTAACTTCATCGTTTGCACCTCCTTATGTTTTGTTAATTTATGCGAGGCATTTAGCCTTCAATTTCTGTTACGGACAGCAAATGGCTCACTTTGTTGATCATTCCGCGAATTGCAGGAGTGTCATTGTGAACCACGGTCGAGTTGGTTTTGCCCAGGCCGAGCGTCTTAACAGTAACACGTTGTGTCTGTGGACGACCGATTACACTGCGAACGAGGGTAATTTGCAATTTAGCCATTGACGTTCCCCTCCTTAACCGCGTAATTCTTCGACAGATTTGCCGCGAAGTTTCGCGACTTCTTCAATGCGCTTCAGGCGGGAAAGACCCTCTAAAGTTGCATTGACCATGTTCATGGAATTCGAAGAACCCAAAGATTTTGTCAAGATGTCGCCAACGCCTGCCAATTCCAGTACCGCACGAACAGGACCGCCGGCGATAACGCCAGTACCTTCGGAAGCTGGTTTCAGCAGCACGCGTCCTGCGCCGAAATGTCCAGTAACGAGGTGAGGAATCGAAGTTCCTACGATTGGAATGTGAATCAGGTTTTTCTTGGCGTCTTCAATGCCTTTACGGATGGCATCCGGAACTTCACCGGCTTTACCAATACCCGCACCGACATAGCCGTTGCCGTCGCCCACAACTACAAGTGCACTAAAGCTGAAACGGCGTCCGCCTTTTACAACTTTTGCTACACGGTTGATGTGTACAACTCTTTCAGTCAGCTCTAAACTGTTCGGATCTATACGCAAGTCGTTAACCTCCTTTTAGAAATATTCTAGAATTCAAGACCAGCTTCGCGAGCTGCATCAGCCAAAGCCTGAATCCGTCCATGGTACAGGTATCCGCCGCGGTCAAATACAACCACTGCATAACCTTTTGCTTTAGCGCGCTCAGCGATCAGTTGACCTACTTTGCTTGCAGCTTCAACGCTGCCGCCATTGCCGATTGTTGCGCTCAGTTCTTTATCCAGAGTGGAGGCAGATACCAGAGTAACACCAGCCACGTCATCGATCAATTGAGCATAGATGTGTTTCGCAGAACGGAACACGTTTAAACGTGGACGCTCAACAGTTCCCTGGATCTTCTTACGAACACGCAGGTGTCTTTTGAGACGAGCCTTGTTTTTGTCCTCTTTTGTAATCATGACTTCCATTTCACTCCCTTCAGTTTGCTGCAGAGCAGCTTCACTTTACGATGCACGGGGTATCTTATTGTGAAGAAGAGTAAGCCGATTATTTCTTCTTACCGGCTTTACCTTCCTTACGGATAATACGCTCGCCTTCGTACTTAATACCTTTACCTTTATACGGTTCTGGTTCACGAACGGAACGGATCTTGGCAGCATAAGCGCCAACGCGTTCTTTGTCGATACCTTTAACGATGATCTTCGTGTTCGCAGGAACTTCGAACTCGATGCCCGCTTCCGGTGTGATTTCAACCGGGTGGGAGTAACCAACGTTCAGAACGATTTTATCTCCGGATTTGCTTGCACGATATCCGACCCCAACCAGCTCCAGAGATTTCGAGAAACCTTCAGTCACACCGCTTACCATGTTGCTGACAACGGAGCGGGTTGTGCCGTGAAGTGAACGATGCAATTTGTTATCCGACGGGCGAACAACGGTAATTTCGTTATTTTCAACTGTAACCTTCATGTCTTTATGAAGTTCACGAGTCAAAGTGCCTTTAGGACCTTTTACTGTAATAACGGTGTTGTCAAGAGTGACATCTACACCGCTAGGTACTGCGATTGGTTTGCGACCAATACGAGACATGTGTTGCACCTCCTTATCTTGTGACGTTTATTACCATACGTAGCAGACAACTTCTCCGCCGGATTTGGATTGACGAGCTTCTTTGTCGGTCATAACTCCCTTAGATGTGGAGATAATCGCGATTCCAAGGCCACCGAGTACACGTGGTACTTCGTTGCTCTTCGTGTAAACACGAAGACCTGGCTTACTGATTCTTTTCAGACCAGAGATAACACGCTCTTGGTTAGGGCCGTATTTCAAGAAGATACGGATAATCCCTTGTTTGCTATCTTCAACGAATTCAGCATCACGAATGAAGCCTTCACGCTTCAGAATGTCCGCGATTTGTTTTTTCATAGTAGAAGCAGGCATTTCTACTGTCTCGTGACGCACAATGTTAGCGTTACGAATACGAGTAAGCATATCTGCAATAGGATCAGACATAGTCATGTGTGTAAACCTCCTTCCCGGTTATAGATCTCTTACCAACTTGCTTTTTTCACGCCAGGGATCTGGCCTTTATAAGCTAACTCACGGAAACAAATTCTGCAAATTTTGAACTTCTGCAGTACCGAATGTGGACGGCCGCAACGCTCGCAACGTGTGTATGCACGTACTTTGAACTTAGGTTCGCGTTGTTGTTTAACTTTCATCGAAGTTTTTGCCACTTTAGCCTGACACCTCCTAAACAGTTTCGGAGAAATATTGATTCTTATTTAGAGAAAGGCATTCCCAGCTGGCCCAGCAGCTCACGGGATTCCTCATCCGTCTTTGCAGTAGTTACGATAACGATGTCCATACCGCGGACCTTATCAACTTTATCATACTCGATTTCCGGGAAGATCAGTTGTTCTTTAAGACCAAGTGTGTAGTTACCACGGCCGTCAAAGGCTTTGGTGGATACACCGCGGAAGTCACGTACACGTGGAAGCGTTACGTTGAACAATTTGTCCAGGAAGTAGTACATACGCTCGCCGCGCAGTGTTACTTTTACCCCGATCGGCATGTTTTCGCGCAGTTTGAAACCGGCGATGGATTTCTTTGCTTTAGTGATAACAGGCTTTTGACCAGAGATCAATTGCATGTCGTTAACTGCAGCATCAAGTACTTTGGAGTTCTGAACAGCGTCACCCACACCCATGTTGATGACAACCTTCTCGATCTTAGGTACTTGCATAACAGTTGTATAGTTGAACTTCTGCATCAGAGCAGGTGTAATTTCATTCAAATAACGTTCTTTCATTCTTGCTGCCATGAAGATTTACCTCCTTTCTTTAGGACTAATTAGTCGATAATCTCTCCGGATCTCTTAGCTACCCGAACCTTCTTACCGTTATCGAGCACTTTGTAACCGATACGTGTTACTTTACCGCTCTTCGGATCGATGTGCATTACGTTGGACACATGGATCGAAGCTTCCTGCTCGATGATTCCGCCTTGCGGATTCAGTTGGTTAGGCTTCTGGTGTTTTTTCACCATGTTTACGCCTTCTACCAGTACGCGGTTTTCGCGAGGATAAGCAGCGATGACACGGCCTTTTTTACCTTTGTCCTTCCCGCTGATCACAAGCACCACATCATCTTTTTTAACGTGCAGTTTATTGTTATGGGATTCCAGAACTTTTTTCACTCTAGGCATTGATTACACCTCCTATGACTAACCTTCTCAGTACTTCACGTTACTCTGTGGTAACTTATTAGATTACTTCCGGTGCCAAGGAAACGATCTTCATGTAGTCTTTATCGCGGAGTTCGCGAGCAACTGGTCCGAAAATACGTGTTCCGCGCGGGCTTCTGTCGTCTTTAACAACAACAGCTGCGTTTTCGTCGAATGAAATGTAAGATCCGTCTTTACGGCGTACCGAACGCTTTGTACGAACTACTACCGCTCTAACAACATCACCTTTTTTGACAACGCCGCCTGGTGTTGCTTGTTTAACGGAACAAACGATCAGATCACCGATTGCTGCTGTACGGCGTCCAGTACCACCCAGTACGCGGATACACATCAGTTCCTTCGCACCAGAGTTGTCAGCCACATGCAAACGTGTAAATGGTTGAATCATTATTAATTTCCTCCTTCCGGAAAAACTGTCTGATTATCTTAGATGATAACCGCTTTTTCAACCACTTCAACCAGTCTCCAGCGTTTGTCTTTGGAGAGCGGACGAGTTTCCATGATTTTCACGGTGTCACCGATTTTTGCTACGTTCTCTTCATCATGTGCCTTGAATTTCTTCGTGGACTTGATGCGTTTGTGGTACAGGTCATGCTTTTTATAAGTTTCAACAGCAATTACGATGGTTTTATCCATTTTGTCGCTGACTACTTTACCGATCTGCACTTTACGTGCGTTACGTTCTTCGCTCATAGTTAGCCTCCTTCCTGATTACGGATCTATTGATCCGCCCTCGCTTAACTAATCCCAAGTACTCTTTGATGGATAACGGTTTTAGCACGAGCTATTTCCTTGCGCACATCACGAATCCGAGTCGGGTTATCCAGCTGGCCAGTAGCCAATTGGAAACGGAGATTGAAGAGCTCTTCCTTGAAACCAGCGATCTTCTGTTCAATCTCAGCAGTGGTTAAGTTGCGAAGTTCATTAGCTTTCATTTGCTTCACCACCCACTTCTTCACGTTTCACAAACTTAGTCTTAACAGGCAGCTTGTGAGCGGCAAGACGCATCGCTTCACGAGCGATTTCTTCCGACACGCCTCCGAGTTCGAACATAATCTTGCCCGGTTTAACTACGGCTACCCATTTCTCAACGTTACCTTTACCACTACCCATACGAACCTCAAGAGGCTTCTGAGTAATTGGCTTATCTGGGAAAATCTTAATCCAAACCTGACCACCACGTTTGATGTAACGTGTCATCGCAATACGGGCAGCTTCGATCTGACGGTTAGTGATCCAAGATGGCTCCAGAGCTTGCAGACCGAATTCACCGAAGTTGAGCTCAGTGCCGCCTTTTGCCATACCTTTCATGTGACCGCGTTGTTGCTTGCGGTGTTTAACGCGCTTTGGTACCAACATGATTAGTTGCCTCCTTCCTGAGCAGCTTGTTTCTTAGCTGGGGGAAGAACTTCTCCACGGTAGATCCATACTTTCACACCGATACGGCCGTAAGTAGTATGTGCTTCAGCCGTTCCGTAGTCGATATCGGCACGAAGCGTATGAAGTGGAACTGTTCCTTCGCTGTAACCTTCTGAACGGGCAATCTCAGCGCCGCCAAGACGTCCGCCAACTTGAGTCTTGATTCCTTTTGCGCCGGAACGCATAGTTCTTTGAATTGCTTGTTTCAGAGCACGACGGAACGATACACGACGTTCCAATTGTTGTGCAATGCTTTCAGCTACGAGAATAGCATCCAGTTCAGGGTGCTTAATTTCGTTGATGTTGATGTGTACTTTTTTGCCACCGGCGATAGCTGTAACTGCGCTGCGAAGTACTTCTACTTCTGCTCCGCCTTTACCAATTACCATACCTGGCTTAGCAGTGTGAATTGTAACGTTTACCCGGCTTGCCGCTCTTTCGATCTCGATGCGGGAAACAGAGGAATCCTTCAACTTGCCTTTAAGGTATTCCCGGATTTTGACGTCTTCCATTAAAAGAGTACCGAAATCTTTGCCTGCATACCATTTAGATTCCCAATCGCGAATGATACCGATTCGGAGTCCGACTGGATTTACCTTTTGACCCACGTGCTATCCCTCCTTATTTCTCAGATACCACCAAAGTAATGTGGCTGGTACGTTTATTGATCCGGCTTGCACGGCCCATGGCGCGCGGACGGAAACGTTTCATTGTAGGACCCTGGTTAACGAATACTTCGCTAACGAACAGACTGTTCACGTCCATGGAGTAGTTGTGCTCAGCATTGGCAATAGCCGAGTTAAGCAGCTTTTCTACTACTGGAGAAGCGGACTTTGGAGTGTGGCGAAGAATTGCAATAGCTTCCCCCACTTGCTTGCCGCGAATCAAGTCAACAACCAGTTTCGCTTTGCGAGCAGAAATCCGCACCGATCTAGCATGTGCTTTTGCTTCCATTTATTTTCCCTCCTCTCGAACGAAGACCTGTAATTATCTTCTTGTTTTCTTATCGTCACCCGCGTGGCCTTTGTAAGTACGTGTTGGCGCGAACTCGCCCAATTTGTGACCTACCATATCTTCCGTTACGTATACTGGCACGTGTTTGCGGCCGTCATATACACCAAACGTATGTCCGATAAACTGAGGGAAAATAGTTGAGCGACGGGACCAGGTTTTTACTACGACTTTCTTGTCTGCCGCGTTCAGTTCCTCAACTTTTTTCAGCAGGTAGCCATCAATGAACGGCCCCTTTTTTAAACTGCGACCCATGTATGAATCCTCCCTTCATCCGGTTCTTCAAACCGCGAATTCGACGCTTCGCGTTAAGCTGACTTATAGAGAAGCGTCTTATTTCGTGCGGCGGCGAACGATATATTTATCAGATGCCTTGTTTTTCTTACGCGTTTTGTAGCCAAGGGTTGGTTTGCCCCAAGGAGACATAGGCGATTTCCGTCCGATTGGAGCGCGGCCTTCACCACCACCGTGTGGGTGATCGTTAGGGTTCATTACTACCCCGCGAACTTCAGGACGTTGGCCGAGCCAGCGACTGCGTCCGGCTTTACCGATTTTGATCAGCTCGTGATCTTCGTTACCTACGGATCCGATAGTTGCACGGCATACGCTGAGAATTCTGCGAACCTCACCGGATGTCAGGCGAACGGATACGTATTTTTCTTCTTTACCCAGCAATTGAGCTTCAGTACCGGCAGCGCGAACCAACTGTCCGCCTTTACCTGGTTTCAACTCAATGTTGTGGATAACTGTACCAACCGGAATGTTTTCCAGTGGAAGTGCGTTACCAATTTTGATGTCGGCTGCAGGGCCGGACTCAACTTTATCCCCAACTTTAAGTCCTTTAGGAGCGAGGATATAACGTTTCTCTCCATCGGCATAGTGGATCAAAGCAATATTGGAAGTACGGTTCGGGTCATACTCGATTGTAGCAACGCTACCTGGTATGCCGTCTTTAGTCCGTTTGAAGTCAATGATACGGTATTTACGCTTGTGTCCGCCGCCGTGGTGACGAACCGTAATTTTACCTTGGTTGTTACGTCCCGCTTTTTTGCTCAGCGGCGCAAGCAACGATTTCTCAGGCTGGTTTGTTGTGATTTCTTCAAACGTAGACACGGACATTCCGCGTCTTGCCGGAGAGGTCGGTTTGTACTTTTTGATTGGCACTATAGTTCCCTCCTTACTTTAAGAGTATTATTCTACCGCTTCAAAGAACTCAAGCGGCTTGCTGTCCGGGCTAAGCTTCACGATGGCTTTTTTCCACTCAGGAGTGTAACCGGAGTATTTGCCGTAACGTTTCAGTTTGCCAGGTACGCGCATTGTGTTCACACTAACGACTTTCACTTTAAAAATAGCCTCAACAGCTTTTTTGATTTCGGTCTTGTTAGCACGGATATCCACTTCAAAAGCGTATTTCAATTCGCTCATGTATTCGGATGTGCGTTCCGTAATCACCGGACGTTTGATAATATCACGCGGATCTTTCATTACGCGAACACCTCCTCTACCTTCAGAACTGCTTCCTTAGTGATGATCAGTTTGTCGTACGTCAGTACGTCAAGAACATTAATGCCGTCAGCCGCTACGAATTTCACCCCAGGGATGTTACGTGCGGAAAGTGCAACGTTGTCGTCATAGCTAGGAGCTACGATCAGAGCTTTGCTGTCCACTTTCAGGTTGTTCAGAATCGCTGCGAATTCTTTCGTTTTCGGAGCATTCAGTGTCAGGCTATCCAATACAATAATGTCATTCGCGATAACTTTCGAAGACAGTGCGGATTTGATGGCCAGACGGCGAACCTTCTTAGGCAGTTTCCAGGAATAGCTGCGTGGTGTTGGTCCGAAGACTACGCCGCCGCCTTTCCATTGTGGAGAACGAATGGAGCCTTGACGAGCACGACCTGTACCTTTTTGTTTCCAAGGCTTACGTCCGCCGCCACGCACTTCAGAACGTCCTTTAACTTTGTGGGTTCCGCGACGAAGGGAAGCTCTCTGCATAAGCGCAGCTTCGTGCAGGACATGCACGTTCGGTTCGATACCGAATACTGTTTCGCTCAGTTCAACTTCGCCAACTTCGTTACCACTGATATTAAAAAGTGTTACTTTTGGCATTTCATGTTCCTCCTTTCTTCAGTAGTTATTTCTTAACGGATTCTTTAATTTTCAAGAAGCTGTTCTTAGGACCTGGGATAGCGCCTTTAACCAGCAATACGTTGCGTTCAACGTCTACTTTGATGATTTCAAGTCTTTGAACCGTTACGGTCGTGTGACCCATATGTCCTGGAAGGCGTTTGCCCTTAGGAACACGGTTAGCTTGAATGGAACCCATCGAGCCCGGTCTTCTGTGATAACGGGAACCGTGAGCCATTGGTCCGCGGCTTTGACCCCAACGTTTGATAACACCTTGGAATCCTTTACCTTTAGAAGTACCAGTTACGTCAACAAATTCGCCTTCTGTGAAGACGTCAGCCTTCAGCTCTTGTCCAACCTCGAGTGCCCCGAGGTCAACACCGCGAATTTCGCGAACGTAGCGCTTAGGTGTTGCATTTGCCTTTTTGGCGTGACCCTGTTCAGGCTTATTGGAACGACTTTCCTTTTTATCGGAAAAGCCCAACTGCACTGCTTCATATCCGTCGATATTCAGGTCTTTCTTTTGCAGTACCACACAAGGTCCAGCTTCGATAACCGATACAGCGATCACGTTACCTTCTGGAGTAAACACTTGAGTCATACCGAGTTTTTTTCCTAAGATACCTTTCATGTTGACACCTCTTTTCTTTTCCTAATTGCTTATTGATGGAATTACAATTTGATTTCGATATCTACACCGGACGGTAGATCCAAGCGCATCAAGGCATCCACAGTTTGTGGTGTTGGATTCACAATATCGATCAAACGTTTGTGAGTCCGCTGTTCAAACTGTTCACGGGAATCCTTGTACTTGTGTACCGCACGGAGAATGGTAATGATTTGCTTCTCAGTTGGCAGCGGGATCGGCCCGGATACACCAGCACCCGAACGTTTTGCTGTTTCAACGATTTTCTCTGCGGATTGATCAAGAATTCTGTGGTCGTATGCTTTCAAGCGGATACGAATTTTTTGCTTTGCCATTTTAGTCCCTCCTTCTATCGCCCAATTTATTATCGGACATACTCCGTGAAAATTTTCTGACGTCGACCTCATGGCAAAGGGGCCGGGTGTGTCAGTAACCTCTCACATCATCGCAACGTCTCAGAACAACATTTATTATTATATATAATAGGCGGACACTTTGCAAGCAAAAATAAAAAACAGCTCATGTTTTTTTCATAAACTGTTTTCTTCTATATAAATAGTACTCCAGGATTAAAGATTATCCGTCGCTGATCTAAAATACTCTGCTGAAGCCGCACTTTGTGCTGTTGTTGTACCGATTCCTTCTATTGTCTGAATGAGCACCCTGATCTCTTCCTCCACAACTACGATCTCCTGTGTACTGGATTGCATAGAATCAACGATTTCACTGAACAGCCTGCTCGTCTCTACTGACTGCTCCTTGCCGCTCTTTGTCAGCTCCTGCACCTTACGGATCTCATTGACCACCTGATTCGTCAACGCAACCGATTTATGGGTTAAGTCACCGATTCTTATAACCGTACTCTTCGTATCCTCAGCGAGCCGGCTGACCTCACTGGCAACTACACTGAAGCCCTTCCCGTGCTCTCCTGCACGCGCTGCTTCTATTGTAGCATTGAGAGACAAGATTTTGGTCTGATCGGCAATATCCTGTACGGCGGCGACAATCCGTTGAATCTGCTGAGAAGAGCTGCTGAGCTCATTAACCGAGCGCTCCATCTCGTTAGCGCTCTCATAAATCAGGTTAATCTGTCCGCTAAGGCTGCCCAGCTGTTCCTGTCCATCCTTAGCCATCTCCCGTGACTCTACAGCGGTGGAAGCTGTGCGCCGGAAGGTATTGTTTACCTCGTTGCTGCTGGCCACCAGCTGTTCTATAGCCGCATTAGTGTCCATACTCAGATCCACCAGCTCACCGCTGAACTCAGCGATTTTCTGCTTCAGTTCATTTTTGACGACCAGGTACTGTTCTTCCTTCTCTCTGATATTCTCCTTCTCATAGGCTTCCAGCACCAGCTGCTGTTCCAGATTCAGAAGCTTGGTCAGGGTCTGTACAATCTTTAACCGTTCGTTATCTTTAAGAGTTTCACCATAGACTACCGTAATAAAAACATTCTGCAGATTCTGGAAAGCGGATAAATACCACTTGGGCTCCAGTCCTACCTTTTTATGAATTTTAGCAATCGTCAGCCGCTTGGCTATATATTGTTCATCCACGTTACCGTCAAAAATTTCAATAATATGCTCCTTCAGCGTTCTTTTGAGGCGTTCGATACTGCTATGCTCCAGAATGATGGCTTCCAGCTTGTTAACACCGAGAATGGTATTGTAAAACTGGTCGGTAATATAATCGATTTCACGTTCTACCGTAGGCTTCATCTGGCGTAACAGACTTAAATCCTCTTCTGTGAGGTCAATCATCCGCATCTGTTCATTCAGCTCGTCATGTCCGCTAAGGGTGTGAAAAGCTGCTGTGGCAATGGGTGCAAAAGGCTCGCTGTCCATGTGGGGCGTGTCGGGAGAACCCTCATTAGGCTTACGTAACTGGATGCCATGCATAAAAGAAAAAGGACACTTCCCCATACTACCACTCTCCCTGAATTTCTAAATATTAGCATTGTAAATATAGCAATATTCTAACCTACCTGAGAGTGGATTGCAAAGAATTTTAAGTAGTATTTTGTAGAAAAATGTTGTATATAACGCTGTTTAGCATAGTTTTGTGTCGTTTCGTGTCGAATCTAAGGATTATATACATTTTTCATCCGCTACTAGTTATAGAAATGATAAATGCGAACAATTGTTCTATACTGTGATTTCTGCAATCTGGGACAGTGACAGCATATCCAGTATAGTTACTATCCTGTTATTCATCCGGATGATCTTCATTTGCTCCAGCTTCTTCAGCTTGCGGCTGAGTGTTTCGGGCGTTGTCCCAATCATTGCTGCGAACTCTTTTTTTGCAGCCGGCAGATGAAGGCTATACTCCTCCCCGCCGCTCAGAAGGGACTGCTTGGAGTAGAGATGAAGCAGCAGCCTCGCTAGTCTTTTCTCCGCTTCAAAAATATGCAATGCTCCCGCAAGCTCATCTGCCTGCTGCAACTGCTCACTTACAGACATCAGAAAGCTGAAGGCAAGGTCGGCATTACTCGCTAGCAGCGGCATAAAATCCTCACGCCGCATCCGGCAAATGGATCCGCTCTCCACCACCTCAGCTGTAGCATAGTGATGTTTGTTATGAAGAAGGGCAAATTGCCCAAAGTAATCCCCCGGAAAAAGAAAGCGGAGAATGTGCTGTTTTCCCTCTTTACTGGTCTGCGTCAGTTTGATTAACCCGTTGTTTACAACAAACAGGGAGTCCGATTGCTCCCCTTCCCTGAATACTAAGCTGCCTTTGGTGTAAAATCTAGATTCTATGATAGATTCCACCTTGTGCAGCTCATGATCCGGCAAAGCCAGAAATACGGGCACCTGACGGACACAGGAATTCTTATGACAGGCATTACATTTCATTTCACATCGTTCCTTCCTAATCATCTGAAGCCAACATAGCAGGAATCTGCTGACTCTCCGGTGACCCCGCGCACAATATTTCAGAAAAACTTGATCTGAATCAAGGATTACCGTCTTCCCTTCCCCCACAATAGAGACAGAGAGATTATAGAGGAGATGGACATCTATGCAGCAGTATACTTTTGAGGATATGCAAAAGATGGACAGAGGCAGGCTTGGCAACTTGGTGCCGCTGGAGTTGTTCCGCACAATCAGACTGATCGGCATGAACCAGGGTCTGCCGATGGGCGGGAAAGGCACAACCCTTACTGTAGGACGAAAGATAGGCGAAAGTCTTCCTGTCAGTAGTGTCGATGACCTTTTGGCACTTTTTGAAGAGCTTAAAATCGGTATTCCGCAAGTCGTTTATTCCGATGATCACCGGTTGAATATTGCTGTTGAGGACTGCTTCTGCAAGGGTCTGCCGACTCTGGAAGAAGAGAAAATGATCTGTGATCTGGAAGGTGCCATTCTGGAGGGAGCCCTGAGCAAGCTGCTGGGACGCAGGGTCAGTGTCAGAGAAATCAAATGTAACGCTACAGGTCATGAGTACTGTGAGTATGAAGTAAAGCTATAACCCTTCGGGGAAAACAACAGGAAAGCGGGAGATAATGATGGAAAAGAAACATATTAACGAGGCTATTCAACATCTGGAGGAGCGTTTCACAAAAAAGATACTGTTTCAAAAAGGGGACAGTGTTGTTTTTGTGCTTAACTTCATGCCTGGCCAGAAGCTTCCGGCACATACGCATCCCGGGGCAGATGTGTATATTTTTGCCCTCAAGGGAAACGGAACGATTACTGTGAATGAAGCTGATTCCGAATTTACTGAAGGCGAAGTTATCCACATTGCTGAAAATGAAGTTTTTGCTTACCGTAACAGCGGCAACGCCCCAGCTAGTCTTCATGTCGTAATATCCAAGCTGCCGGGACCTGCGTACGCAAAAGAAATCTAATTTTCAGTCACCTGCAAACTCTATCCACAGGGGATATCCTCGGAGGGTGGAGTTTTTATTATGCAAAAAAACAGGAGTTCTTCCGAAGAAGAACCCCTGCTCTTATACTCGTTCTATCCTAATGGATAGAGCCGAATTATTTCTGGATGGATGCTACGGAACCTGCACCAACTGTACGTCCGCCTTCACGAATGGAGAATTTAGTACCTTCTTCAATCGCGATTGGGGAGATCAGTTGTACGGTTACAGTGATGTTATCACCAGGCATAACCATTTCAGTACCTTCTGGCAGGTTGATGATACCTGTTACGTCAGTTGTACGGAAGTAGAACTGTGGACGGTAACCAGTGAAGAATGGTTTGTGACGTCCGCCTTCTTCTTTAGTCAGAACGTAGATCTGAGCAGTGAACTCAGTGTGCGGGTTAACGGAGTTTGGCTTAGCCAATACTTGACCGCGCTCGATGTTGTTACGGTCTACACCGCGAAGCAGTGCGCCGATGTTGTCGCCCGCTTGAGCGGAATCGAGCAATTTACGGAACATTTCAACGCCGGTAACAACGGATTTTTTCTTCTCTTCGTGGATACCCACGATTTCAACTTCTTCCCCAACTTTAACTGTTCCGCGTTCTACGCGACCAGTTGCCACAGTACCGCGGCCAGTGATGGAGAATACGTCTTCGACTGGCATCAAGAAAGGCTTGTCAGTTTGACGCTCAGGCAGTGGGATGTAAGTGTCGATAGTTTCGAACATTTCAACGATCTTAGCAGCCCATTCGCCGTCTGGGTTCTGCAGCGCTTCACGAGCGGAACCACGAACGATTGGAGTGTCATCGCCTGGGAAGTCGTATTCGCTCAGCAGATCGCGAACTTCCATTTCAACCAGTTCAAGCAACTCTTCGTCTTCAACCATGTCGCATTTGTTCAGGAATACAACGATGTAAGGAACGCCTACCTGACGGGAGAGCAGGATGTGCTCGCGAGTCTGTGGCATTGGGCCGTCAGCTGCGGATACAACCAGGATCGCTCCGTCCATCTGCGCTGCGCCAGTGATCATGTTTTTAACATAGTCGGCGTGTCCAGGGCAGTCTACGTGTGCGTAGTGACGGTTAGGAGTTTCATATTCAACGTGAGCTGTGGAGATAGTGATACCACGTTCGCGCTCTTCTGGAGCTTTATCGATTTGGTCGAATGCTACAGCAGCACCGCCGTATTTTTTGGACAATACAGTTGTGATTGCAGCAGTCAGAGTCGTTTTACCATGGTCGACGTGACCGATAGTACCGATGTTAACGTGCGGTTTGTTACGTTCAAACTTTGCCTTTGCCATTTGAACAGTTCCTCCTTTAATGTGGGGTTCCTTATATTTGAGCCGCCCGTTTACAAGCAATTCTTAGATGACTGGGATAGCAGCGGACGGCAAGTTAAAAACGTGATTACTCAGCGCCCTTGTTCTTGGATACGATTTCTTCTGCAATAGTCTTAGGCACTTCTTCGTAGTGCGAAAGTTCCATCGAGAATACGCCGCGTCCTTGAGTACCGGAACGGAGAGTTGTGGAGTATCCGAACATTTCGGAAAGAGGCACCTTGGCACGGATAATCTGCGCACCACCACGGGAATCCATACCTTCGATTCTACCGCGACGGGAGTTCAGCATACCCATAACATCGCCCATATATTCCTCAGGAACAGTTACTTCCACTTTCATGATTGGCTCAAGCAGGACAGGCTTACACTTGTCTTTAGCTGCTTTGAGTGCCATCGAGCCGGCGATTTTGAACGCCATTTCGTTGGAGTCAACATCATGGTAAGAACCATCAACGATGGTTGCCTTAACGTCTACAAGCGGGAAGCCTGCAAGAACGCCGTTTTTCATTTGTTCTTCAATACCGGCAAGTGCAGGAGCGATGTATTCTCTTGGTACAGAACCACCGACAACTTTACTTTCGAACTGGCTGCCAGTACCTGGCTCGAGAGGTTCGAATTCAACCCATACGTGACCGTACTGACCGCGACCGCCGGATTGGCGAACGAATTTACCTTCGACGCGTGCTGGAGCCTTGAATGTTTCGCGGTAAGCAACCTGTGGTTTACCCACGTTGGTTTCTACTTTGAATTCACGGCGCATACGGTCGATGATAATGTCAAGGTGAAGCTCACCCATACCTGCCAGGATCGTTTGGCCAGTTTCTTCATCAGTATGCGCACGAAGAGTTGGATCCTCTTCAGTCAGCTTACCGAGAGCAACGCCCATTTTATCTTGGTCGGCTTTGGTTTTTGGTTCAACTGCGATTTCGATAACCGGATCAGGGAAGTTCATTGACTCCAGGATAACCGGGTGTTTCTCATCGCAAAGGGTATCGCCCGTACTTGTGTCCTTCAGACCAACAGCTGCCGCGATATCACCGGCGTAAACGACGGAGATTTCTTGACGGCTGTTCGCATGCATCTGCAGGATACGGCCGATACGCTCACGTTTGCCCTTAGTAGCGTTAACTACGTAAGAACCGGATTCCAGGATACCAGAGTATACACGGAAGAACGTGAGTTTACCAACATAAGGGTCAGTCATGATTTTAAATGCCAGTGCAGAGAATGGCTCTTCATCAGAAGAATGACGAATCGCTTCTGTACCATCTTCCAAGTGACCTTGGATCGAAGGTACATCTACTGGAGAAGGCAGGTAATCAACAACTGCGTCCAGCATCAGCTGAACCCCTTTGTTGCGGTAGGAGGATCCGACAATTACAGGGAAGATCTTAACTTCTACAACGCCTTTGCGCAGAGCAGCTTTGATTTCTTCAACAGTAATCTCTTCGCCTTCCAGGTACTTCATAGTCAGGTCCTCGTCGAGTTCAGCTACCTTCTCGATCAGCTCGAGACGCAGTTCCTCAACTTGTTCCAGGAATGATTCCGGAATGTCAGTAACTTCGATGTTTTGTCCCAGGTCATCTTTGAACATGTGAGCTTTTTGCTCAACCAGGTCAATGATACCAGTGAAATCATTTTCTGCACCGATTGGCAGCTGGATTGCAACTGCATTCGCCTGCAGACGGTCACGCATATCCTTAACAACGTTAAGGAAGTCGGCACCAATGATATCCATCTTGTTTACATAAGCGATCCGGGGAACCCCGTAACGGTCAGCCTGTCTCCAAACGGTTTCAGACTGAGGCTCAACGCCCTCTTTCGCACTGAAAACGCCTACTGCCCCATCCAATACACGAAGGGAACGTTCAACTTCAACAGTGAAGTCAACGTGTCCCGGGGTATCAATGATATTGATGCGGTGACCCTTCCAAGCAGCGGTTGTAGCAGCGGATGTAATGGTGATTCCGCGCTCTTGTTCTTGCTCCATCCAGTCCATTGTAGCAGCACCCTCGTGAACTTCACCGATTTTGTGCGTACGGCCTGTATAGAAAAGAATCCGCTCAGTTGTAGTAGTCTTACCAGCATCAATATGCGCCATGATCCCGATATTACGTGTATTTTTTAAGGAGAACTCTCTTGCCATGAATTGGGTCTCCCTTCAAAATATAGAGTATTTGAACGGCCTTAATCCTACCAGCGGTAGTGAGCAAACGCTTTGTTCGCTTCAGCCATTTTGTGTGTATCTTCGCGTTTCTTAACGGAAGCGCCTGTGTTGTTGGAAGCGTCGATGATCTCAGCCGCCAAACGCTCTTCCATAGTCTTCTCACCGCGGTTGCGTGAGTAGTTTACGAGCCAACGTAATCCCAAAGCAGTACGTCTCTCAGGCTTAACCTCGATAGGCACCTGGTAGTTAGCACCACCGACACGACGAGCTTTTACTTCCAAGACCGGCATGATATTCTTGATGGCAGCTTCGAAAACTTCCATCGGTTCTTTACCTGTACGTTCTTGAATAAGCTTGAACGAGTTGTACAGAATGCTTTGAGCGACACCTCTTTTACCATCCAGCATAATGCGGTTGATCAAACGAGTAACCAACTTGCTATTATACAATGGATCCGGAAGTACGTCTCTCTTAGTAACTGGACCTTTGCGTGGCATGGATATCCCCCTTTCTTAAATGGTTATTACGGAATTTAGTTTAACCTTATTTCTTGGCTTTAGGACGTTTCGCACCGTACTTGGAGCGAGCCTGCATCCGGTTGTTCACGCCTGCTGTATCCAGCGCGCCGCGAACGATATGGTAACGTACCCCTGGAAGGTCTTTTACGCGTCCACCGCGGATCAGTACCACGCTGTGCTCTTGCAGGTTGTGTCCGATACCCGGGATGTAAGCAGTAACCTCGACCTTGTTCGTCAAACGCACACGAGCGTATTTACGAAGCGCGGAGTTCGGTTTCTTCGGAGTCATTGTGCCTACACGAGTGCACACACCGCGTTTTTGCGGGGCGCTCAAATTTGTAGCCTCACGCTTCAGGGCGTTGAAACCTTTTTGAAGAGCTGGCGATTTGGATTTCTCGATTTTGGCTTGACGGCCTTTACGAACCAGTTGATTAATAGTTGGCATTTGTTGTGCCACCCCCTTCCTGAAATGATAATCGTTTCATGAACTTTAAGTCCACAGACCCAGGTGGTTCATAAAAAGACAAATGAAAAGTTTTTGCCGCCGAAGTGTACCCCCGGTACAAAAACAGATCTAATGCTATTGTTTTAAGACGGCTGCCATAGCAGCACCAACTTCTATACCACAGGCTTTGCCCAAATTCAGCATTGTGTCCACATATGTGATCTTCACACCTTGTTTGTTACAAAGCATAACAATTCTGGAAGTAAGCCGTTGATCTCCGTCCTCTGCCACATAGACTTCTGCGGCCTGGCCCAATTCAACCGCCTTGACGGTTTGCTTGGTACCGATCTTGACCTGAGCATCTTGTAATCCTCTATCATCAGTCATAATAAACATTACCTCCAATGAACAAGAATAACAAGGCCACTCACGCACCTTAGACATATTAGCATTATCAGAAGATGATGTCAAGCAATTAAGAAATAAATATTTACAGCAGTCAGCCGCGCCGCGGGATACTGCCCCCGCGGCGCGGAATCTGTCTGCAATAATTAATATATTACTCGGCCGTCACCGTTTCTAGAGCCTCTTGCTCGCTCTCTTCATTCGGATCGCTCAGCTTCACATTACGGTACCGGTTCATACCGGTTCCCGCAGGGATCAGCTTACCAATGATAACATTTTCTTTAAGTCCAAGCAGTTTGTCGACTTTACCCTTAATTGCTGCATCTGTAAGGACGCGGGTAGTCTCCTGGAAGGATGCTGCAGACAGGAAGGAATCTGTCTCCAGGGAAGCCTTGGTAATACCAAGCAGTACCGGCTTGGCAACTGCAGGCTCCTTGCCGGAAAGAATAGCTTCCTTGTTGGCCGCTTCAAATTCCTGAATATCCGCAAATGCGCCTGGCAGAAGATTGGTATCTCCGGCATCGATAATACGGATCTTGCGCAGCATCTGCTTGATCATAACTTCGATGTGCTTATCGTTAATTTCTACACCCTGGTTACGGTATACGCGCTGTACTTCCTGCAGAATGTAGTTCTGTACCCCACGGATACCCTTAATGCGCAGCATTTCCTTAGGGTCGATCGAACCGTCTGTCAGCTCATCCCCGGCTTCAATCTCCTGGCCTTCGCTGACACGCAGACGTGAACCGTAAGTGATAGAGTAGGTCTTGGATTCAGCTTCCCCTTGAACCTCGATTTCGCGGCGGTCCTTGGTTTCACGGATTTCCTTGATTACCCCGTCAATCTCACTGATTGTTGCCTGACCTTTAGGGTTACGGGCTTCGAACAACTCCTGGATACGCGGCAAACCTTGCGTGATATCATCACCGGCAACCCCCCCGGTATGGAACGTACGCATGGTAAGCTGGGTTCCCGGCTCACCGATGGATTGTGCGGCAATAATGCCGACAGCTTCCCCGATTTCCACGAACTTACCTGTTGCCAGGTTGCGTCCGTAGCATTTTTTGCAGACCCCGTGACGGGCACGGCAGCTCAGAACAGAGCGGATTTGCAGCTTGGTTACACCAGCATTAACAATCTCTTCAGCCTTGTCGGAGTCAATCAGGTCGTTACGGTGAACGATGATTTCCTTTGTTTCCGGATGACGGACTGTTTCGAAGGAGTAACGGCCTTCAATACGGTCATACAGATCCTCGATAACTTCTTTACCATCCTGGATACGGCTTACAGTGAAGCCCTTATCCGTACCGCAATCCTCTTCACGGACGATTACGTCCTGCGCAACGTCTACGAGACGACGAGTCAGGTAACCGGAATCCGCTGTACGCAGCGCTGTATCGGCCAGACCTTTACGCGCTCCGTGCGTCGAGATGAAGTACTCGAGGACGGTCAGACCTTCACGGAAATTCGCCTTGATCGGTAATTCAAAGATACGTCCGGAAGGTGTCGCCATCAGACCACGCATACCGCCCAGCTGGGTGATCTGCGATTTGTTACCGCGCGCCTTGGAATCTACCATGAGCATGATCGAGTTAAAGCGGTCCATCGATTTCAGCAGGATGTTAGTAAGCTCATCCTTCGTCTTCGACCAGATTTCAATAACACGGTCATAGCGCTCATCATTGGTGATCAGACCACGGCGGTACTGGTTGGCAACCACGTTGACCTTAGCATCCGATTCTTCCAGAATCTTAGTCTTTTCTTCAGGTACTACTACGTCAGATACGGCAACTGTTACACCGGAACGCGTAGAATACGTGAAGCCAAGCTGTTTGATTTTATCCAGAATTACAGAAGTTTTGGTTGTATGGTAAGTCTCGAAGCAGCGGGCGATAATCAGACCGAGATATTCCTTACCTACAGCACTGGCGTCCTCAGCATCCATAATGCGTTCGCGGATATCGGCACCTTTTTCGTAGATAAAGTATTTCTCAGGAGTACCCTGAAGCAGGTTCGCTTTGGTAGCTTCGTTGATATACGGGAAGCTGCTTGGATAGATTTCGTTAAAGATAATTTTACCGATCGTTGTGATCAGCATTGCACCCTGCTGCTCATCCGTAAAGCTGGTTTTACCCAGGGCTTTAACAGGAATAGCTACACGTGCATGCAGTCCTGCAGTACCGCGCTGATAAGCTGATACAGCCTCATTCACATTGCGCAGGATCATACCTGTGCCCTTCTCTTCCTTGTTGTCCATGGTCAGGTAGAATGTACCGAGGACCATATCCTGGGAAGGGGTAACAACCGGCTTACCGTCCTTAGGGTTAAGGATGTTGCCGGATGCCAGCATCAGGAGACGCGCTTCCGCTTGAGCTTCAGCAGACAGTGGAACGTGCACCGCCATCTGGTCACCGTCAAAGTCGGCGTTGTAAGCCGTACATACGAGCGGGTGAAGACGGATAGCATGGCCTTCAACCAGGATCGGCTCAAATGCCTGGATCCCCAGTCTGTGCAGCGTAGGGGCACGGTTCAGCAGAACCGGGTGCTCTCTGATTACTTCTTCAAGAACATCCCATACTTCAGGGCTGACGCGCTCTACTTTGCGCTTCGCACTCTTGATGTTGTGGGCAAGGCCTTTGTTAACCAGCTCTTTCATAACAAACGGCTTGAAGAGTTCCAGAGCCATTTTCTTAGGAAGACCGCATTGGTACATCTTCAGATATGGTCCTACAACGATAACGGAACGTCCGGAGTAGTCAACACGTTTACCGAGCAAGTTCTGGCGGAAACGTCCCTGTTTACCCTTCAGCATATGGCTGAGGGATTTGAGCGGACGGTTACCAGGGCCTGTTACAGGACGGCCGCGGCGGCCGTTGTCAATCAGAGCATCAACAGCTTCCTGAAGCATACGTTTTTCGTTCTGCACGATGATGTCAGGAGCACCCAGATCCAACAGTCTCTTAAGACGGTTATTACGGTTGATTACACGGCGGTACAGGTCATTAAGGTCAGACGTAGCAAAACGGCCGCCATCCAGCTGAACCATCGGACGAAGCTCCGGCGGAATTACCGGGAGTACATCCATGATCATCCAGTCAGGTTTGTTGCCGGAGTTACGGAAGGCTTCAATAACTTCAAGACGTTTGATCGCCCGGTTACGGCGCTGGCCCTGAGCCGTGCGCAGCTCTTCCTTGAGGAATTCCAATTCCTTCTCGATGTCGATATCCTGGAGCAGTTTTTTGACTGCTTCAGCACCCATGCCTGCCTGGAATCCGTAGCCGTATTTTTCACGATAGCTGCGGTATTCTTTTTCGGACAGGAGCTGCTTCTTCTCCAGCGGTGTTTCGCCTGGATCTGTTACAACATAGGATGCGAAATAGATGATCTCTTCAAGCGATCTTGGGGACATATCCAGAGCCAGACCCATACGGCTTGGAATGCCTTTGAAATACCAGATATGAGATACCGGAGCTGCCAGCTCGATATGGCCCATACGTTCGCGGCGGACTTTGGCGCGGGTAACTTCAACGCCGCAGCGGTCGCAGACAACGCCCTTATAACGGACACGTTTGTATTTACCACAGTGACATTCCCAGTCTTTTTGCGGTCCAAAGATACGTTCGCAGAACAAACCTTCTTTTTCCGGTTTCAGCGTACGGTAGTTAATGGTTTCCGGTTTTTTTACTTCTCCGCGGGACCAAGAACGAATTTTTTCCGGAGAAGCAAGCCCGATTTTCATAAATTCAAAATTGTTAACGTCCAACAAGGAGCAACCCTCCTTAACCTATATCCTGATTTAGTACCGGAGGCCCTCCCTTGACGGTGAAATCAAAAGAGGGCGCGGTCCTTTTAGATGAAATTATTATCCTGCTACAGCTTAATCGATGCCGACTTCTGCACCCTCAAGATTGAGGCTCAGCTTGTCGCCTGACGTCTCGTCTTCATCATCCAGTTCCTTCATCTCGATTTCCTGCTCGTCGCCGCTGAGGATTTTAACGTCCATACCAAGCGACTGCAGCTCCTTGATGAGTACCTTGAACGATTCCGGAACACCCGGTTCCGGCACATTCTCGCCTTTGACGATGGATTCGTATGTTTTCACACGGCCGACCACGTCATCGGATTTTACGGTCAAAATCTCTTGCAGTGTATATGCGGCACCGTAGGCTTCAAGCGCCCATACTTCCATTTCCCCGAAGCGCTGTCCGCCGAACTGCGCCTTACCGCCGAGCGGCTGCTGCGTTACGAGGGAGTAAGGACCGGTGGAACGGGCATGAATCTTATCATCAACCATGTGCGCCAGCTTGATCATGTGCATGACACCGACAGTAACTTCGCGCTCGAAGCGTTCGCCTGTACGTCCGTCATAAAGCACTGTCTTACCGTTGCGCTGCATGCCTGCTTCTTCCATAGTGTCGAATACGTCGTTCTCACGGGCTCCGTCGAATACCGGCGTAGCAATGTGAATACCGAGCTGCAGCGCAGCCATACCGATATGGACCTCCAGCACCTGACCGATGTTCATACGGGAAGGTACGCCCAGAGGGTTCAGCACTACCTGTACAGGTGTACCGTCCGGAAGGAACGGCATATCCTCTTCAGGCAGGATACGGGCAACGACACCCTTGTTACCGTGACGTCCCGCCATCTTATCACCCTCAGAAATCTTACGTTTCTGGGCGATGTAGACGCGGACCAGCTGATTCACACCAGGAGGCAGCTCATCGCCGTTCTCGCGGGTGAAGACCTTAACATCCACGATAATGCCGTCACTGCCGTGAGGAACGCGCAGCGAGGTGTCACGCACTTCACGCGCCTTCTCACCGAAGATCGCGTGCAGCAGGCGCTCTTCAGCAGTCAGTTCTGTTACGCCCTTAGGAGTTACTTTACCAACGAGAATGTCGCCGGCGTTGATTTCAGCACCGATGCGGATAATGCCGCGCTCGTCAAGATTGCGCAGAGCCTCTTCACCCACGTTAGGAATATCGCGGGTAATTTCTTCAGGTCCCAGCTTCGTATCACGGGCTTCGGATTCGTATTCCTCGATGTGAATCGAAGTGTATACATCTTCCTTAACCAGCTTTTCACTCAGCAGGATCGCATCCTCGTAGTTGTAACCCTCCCAAGTCATGAACGCAACGACTACGTTGCGGCCCAGGGCCAATTCGCCCATTTCAGTGGAAGGACCATCTGCCAGGATATCGCCCTTCTTAACAATGTCCCCTCTTTTGGCAAGAGGACGCTGGTTAATACAGGTACCTTGGTTCGAACGCATAAATTTGTGTAATTTATATTTAACGATATCGCCTTTAACTTCCTTGCCGTCGACAGCCTCTACGCGGCGCAGCCAAATTTCGTTGGCTGAGGAGCGTTCGATGATACCGTCATACTTGGAAACAATACATACGCCCGAATCCTTAGCGGATTTATGCTCCATCCCTGTGCCGACAAGCGGTGCCTTCGGAATCAGAAGCGGAACGGCCTGACGCTGCATGTTCGATCCCATCAGTGCGCGGTTGGAGTCATCGTTCTCAAGGAACGGAATGAGCGCCGTAGCGACCGATACAACCTGTTTTGGCGAAACGTCCATGTAGTCAACGCGATTACTAGGCATTGTAGTAATGTTGTCGGAATCTTTGTTGTAACGGACGATAACCATATCTTCCTTGAACGTACCATCTTCCTCGATCTGTACGTTCGCCTGAGCGACTACATAGTTATCCTCTTCATCGGCAGTCAGATAATCAATCTGCTCGGTAACCTTACCTGTCTTAGGATCCACCCAACGGTACGGAGCTTCAATAAAGCCATACTCATTGATGCGGGCAAAGGTCGACAAGGAGTTGATCAGACCGATATTCGGACCTTCCGGTGTTTCAATTGGACACATACGGCCGTAGTGACTGTGATGAACGTCGCGGACTTCAAAGCCTGCGCGTTCACGTGTCAGACCACCGGGTCCGAGTGCCGACAGACGGCGCTTGTGCGTAAGCTCGGCAAGCGGGTTCGTCTGGTCCATAAACTGGGACAGCTGCGAGCTTCCGAAGAACTCTTTAATGGACGCAATCACGGGACGGATGTTGATCAGAGCCTGCGGTGTGATCGCATTGGCATCCTGAATCGACATTCTCTCACGCACTACGCGCTCCATACGGGAAAGACCGATACGGAACTGGTTCTGCAGCAGCTCACCAACGGAACGCAAACGTCGGTTACCCAAGTGGTCGATATCGTCAGTATTGCCGATACCGTGCAGCAGATTAATAAAGTAGCTGATCGAGGAGATAATATCAGCCTGGGTAATATGCTTGACCGACTTGTCGATGTTGCCGTTGGCAATCAGCTTGATAACCCGGCCTTCTTCAATCGGCGAGAATACGTCGATCGTCTGCAGTGGAATATCTTCACTGTCCATAACTCCGCCGGTTACGCGGTAGTTTTTGGCAGCCACGTTCTTTTCAAAATAAGGGATCAGCTCATCAAGCAGACGGCGGTCAACCATTTGACCGGATTCCGCCAGAATCTCCCCTGTCGCTTCATCAACGAGCGGCTGGGCCAGACGCTGATTGAACAGACGGTTCTTGATGTGCAGCTTTTTATTGATTTTGTAGCGGCCGACATTCGCCAGATCATAGCGCTTAGGATCAAAGAAACGTGCGACCAAAAGGCTCTTGGCATTGTCAAGTGTCGGCGGCTCGCCCGGACGCAGACGCTCGTAAATTTCAATAAGCGCTTTTTCCGTGGAATCCGTGTTGTCTTTATCCAGCGTATTGCGAATATATTCATCATTACCAAGCAGTTCCAGAATCTCGGCATCACTACCGAAACCAAGAGCACGCAGAAGCACAGTAACCGGGATTTTACGTGTACGGTCGATCCGGACATACATGATGTCCTTTGCATCCGTTTCAAGCTCCAGCCAGGCCCCGCGGTTAGGAATTACTGTGGCGGTGTAGGTTTTTTTGCCGTTCTTATCCACTTTTGTGCTGAAATAGACGCTAGGAGAGCGAACCAACTGGCTGACAATAACCCGTTCCGCACCATTGATAATAAAAGTGCCGGTCTCCGTCATCAGCGGGAAATCTCCCATGAACACTTCCTGCTCTTTGACCTCACCGGTCTCCTTATTAATGAGCCGTACCTTAACCCGCAGAGGAGCCGCATATGTTACGTCCCGCTCTTTAGCGTCGTCAACCGTATATTTCGGTTCACCCAGGCTGTAATCAATGAACTCAAGCACCAAATTACCCGTGAAATCCTGGATCGGCGAGATGTCCTGGAACATTTCCCGCAATCCTTCCTCCAAAAACCAATCGTAAGATTTTTGTTGGATCTCGATCAGGTTCGGGACCTCGAGTACCTCGTTAATTCTCGCATAGCTCCGCCGAGTGCGTCGACCATACTGAACAAGATGTCCTGCCAACTTTACTCACCCCTCATGTCTACTCACTTAAAAATTGATTGCGAACCCTTGTTTGGAACCGTATAATGGAACCATAACACAAGGATTCGACCATAAATAAAGAAAAGCCCTTATCGAAATCTTTCGAAAAAAGAGCGCATCTATCCATGGCCAAAATACTCCTTATCCAGTAGATTTGCCTAAAACGTACATATTATACGTCAACAAGCAACAGTTTATGCGCTATTAACTATTATCCCGGCGGACTTCGCCGCGACAGTAACATAGAGAACGGAATTCGCACAAACTTCCCAAACGGCTTGCGCTTGCCGGCGATAATATCACTTGACATTTCAGCAAACTAAAGACATGGAGCCTAGGTTAATACTGACATTTTATAATAATACCACTATCAAAAGCACATGTCAATAATCATTCAACTATTTTTTGTGCTTTAATAATGCGGTATCCCTTATCCTTTGTTACTTCCTCTACAACCGGGAACAGACTTTCCAGCTTGGCCACTGCTGAAGGTGCCCCCTGCTTCTTCTGAATGACAATCCACAGCGCTCCGCCCTCATTCAAATGTTCATATGCCTGTTCAAAAATCTGATGCACCACAGCTTTACCTGCCCGGATCGGCGGGTTGGTGAGAATCACATCGAACATCTGCCCCTGTACTGCAGACAGCACATCACTTTCTTTCACCGTAATGTTCTTCACACCGTTATTCCCGGCATTCTCACGGGCAAGCTCTACCGCACGGCTGTTGATATCGATCATTGTTACATGGCCTTCCGGAGCAAGCAGCGCCGCACTGATTCCAATAGGTCCGTACCCGCACCCAACATCAAGAACTGCCGCATTACGCGGTACCTCGATTGATTCAATCAGCACCCTGCTTCCGTAATCGATATCCCCCTTGGAAAAAACGCCGGCATCACTTATAAATTTTAGGCTTTTACCTCTCAGTACTGTGTTTAGCGTCCGTCTGTCATGGCGCGCATCCGGTTGCTGGGAGTAATAATGCTGCGACATTCATTGCCCTCCCTTCTTATCAAAGTAACAACTTCTTTATAAAGCAACCCCCTTGAACAAGTTCAAGGGGGTTGCAAGAACCGGAGAGAATTACCTCTATCCGGGGTAATGCTTTATGGAAGCGAAATTACTTCACTTCTACAGCTGCGCCTGCTTCTTCCAATTTAGCTTTGGTAGCATCAGCATCTTCTTTGCTTACTTTTTCTTTGATTGGCTTAGGAGCGTTGTCTACCAGGTCTTTAGCTTCTTTCAAGCCCAGACCAGTGATTTCGCGAACGATTTTGATAACGTTGATCTTGGAAGCGCCAGCGCCTGTCAGGATTACGTCAAATTCAGTTTGCTCTTCAACAGCTGCTGCTGCTGCGCCGCCGCCTACTGCAACTGGAGCTGCAGCAGTTACGCCGAATTCTTCTTCGATTGCTTTAACCAGGTCGTTCAGTTCCAGTACGCTCATGCCTTTAATTGCTTCCAAGATTGCTTCTTTACTCATGGTTGAACCTCCATTTTATAATTAAATTTGTTTGTGTTCGTGTTACGAAACCCGAGACAAAGGCTTACGCGCTTTGTTCTTCTTTTTCAGCGACAGCTTTAACTGCAAGCGCGAAGTTGCGCATTGGAGCTTGAAGCACGCTAAGCAGCATGGAGAGCAAACCTTCGCGGGAAGGAAGTTCTGCCAGTGCCTTGATTTGCGCCTCATCTACAACTTTGCCTTCTACTACGCCACCCTTAAGTTTCAGAGCGTCGTTCTTCTTAGCGAAGTCGTTCAAAATTTTGGCAGCAATTACTGCGTCCGTTTCACTGAAGGCGATGGCTGTAGGACCAGTCAGTACTGCATCCAGATCAGTCAGTTCAGCCGCTGCAGTCGCACGACGAAGCAATGTGTTCTTCAGGACCTGGAACTCAACGCCAGCTTCACGAAGCTGCTTACGCAGTTCGGTTACTTGCGAAACGTTCAGACCGCGGTAGTCCGCAACAACAGTAGAGATACTGTTCTGCAGTTTGCCGGTAACAACATCAACCGCATCCTGTTTAGCTTGGATTACTTTTGCATTTGCCAATTGTATACACCTCCTGAAAATTTATGTGACGGCGTTCTCTTCCAAAGAATCTCCGCCGTTCCTACGCAGGCATTAGAAAAGCCTCCGCAGAATCACGAAGGCTTGATAAAAGGAAAGTCTCAAGGCAGATGCCCTGTACTTTATATTTCTATCACAACACCTCGGTAGGAAATTAAGCCTTGAGGCACCTACTGTCTACGGTAAGCATATTCATGTTTAAGAATGATCACCTTAAGTACAACTGTTATAGATTATCAGAGATAACTCCAGGAGTCAACCCTTAATTATCTGTATGCAGCTGTGCTCACGCGAGCGCTTGGTCCCATCGTGGAAGAAATAGCGATGCCTTTAAGGTATACACCTTTAGCAGCAGCCGGTTTCGCCCGGTTCAAAGCGTCGATAAGAGCTTTAAGATTCTCGTTCAATTGTTCAGGAGCAAAGGACACTTTGCCGATAGGCGCGTGAATTTGACCTGCTTTATCGAGACGGTATTCGATTTTACCGGCTTTGATTTCTTGCACAGCCTTGGTAACATCGAAAGTAACAGTGCCGGCTTTAGGGTTAGGCATAAGGCCTTTACCACCAAGCAGACGACCCAGTTTACCGACTTCACTCATCATATCAGGTGTAGCTACGCAGACATCGAATTCAAACCAGCCCTGTTGGATTTTGTTGATCATATCCTGATCGCCAACATAATCCGCGCCGGCAGCTTCTGCTTCCTTCGCTTTTTCACCCTTTGCAAATACAAGCACGCGTTGTGTTTTACCAGTGCCGTGTGGCAGGACAACAACACCACGAACTGCTTGGTCTTGTTTACGCGGGTCTACACCCAGACGAACTGCTGCTTCAACGGTTTCGTCGAATTTGGCAGTTGCCGCCTTTTTCACAAGCTCTACAGCTTCTGAAGGCTCGTAAGTTGCTTCGCTGTTAATCAGCTTAGCAGATTCCAGGTATTTCTTACCATGTTTAGCCATGAAAATGTTCCTCCTTTGTGGTGTTAGCGGAAATTCCTCCCACATATTGCGGTCATGAATGACCGGTTCATCGAATACATATTAGTCTTCGATTGTGATACCCATAGAACGGGCAGTACCTTCAACCATACGCATTGCAGCTTCAACAGATGCAGCGTTAAGGTCAGGCATTTTGGTTTCGGCGATTTCACGAACCGCTGCGCGGCCGAGCTTCGCTACTTTTTTCTTGTTTGGTTCACCGGATCCTTTTTCTACTTTAGCAGCGATGCGAAGCAGAACGGCAGCCGGAGGAGTTTTAGTGATGAAAGTAAAGGAACGGTCTTCAAACACTGTAATTTCAACCGGGATGATCAGACCAGCCTGGTCAGCAGTACGGGCGTTGAATTCCTTACAGAATGCCATGATGTTGACACCTGCTTGACCCAACGCAGGACCTACTGGAGGCGCTGGATTCGCTTTCCCTGCAGGAATCTGCAGTTTCACCATTTTAATAACTTTTTTAGCCATGAGTGACACCTCCTTGCAAAAATAGTGGTATTCGAATGCTTAATGCATTCTCCCACAAGAAACCCTTGACACTGTTATTATATTTTTTCCACTTGAGTGAAATCCAACTCCAGCGGGGTTTCCCGTCCAAACATGTTGACATGCACTTTGATCTTACTCTTGTCGGCCAAAATTTCTTCCACGGAGCCCACGAAATTCGCAAAAGGCCCAACCATAATACGTACGGATTCCTTAATTTCGAAATCAATCTTCGCTTTAGGTTCAACCATGCCCATATGCTTCAGAATTTGTTCAACTTCTTCCGGAAGCAAAGCGGTAGGCTTGGAGCCGGAACCTGTCGAACCGACAAATCCGGTAACGCCCGGCGTATTGCGGACAACATACCATGAATCATCAGTCTGAACCATTTCAACCAAAACATAACCGGGGTAAACTTTACGCATGACAGTCTTTTTCTTACCGTCCTTGTTTACCAGCTCTTCTTCCATAGGAACAAGAACGCGGAATATTTTGTCCTCCATGCCCATGGACTCAACGCGTTTTTCCAAATTGGCCTTAACCTTATTCTCATACCCGGAATAGGTATGAACAACATACCATCTTTTTTCCATACCAAGCCACCTTGGACCTCTCTAAATAATCGCTTCGATTACAGCGGAAATAACGATGTCCAGAACCCAGAAGTAAACAGCGATAACTACAATTGTACCGAGAACGATCATTGTATAGTTCTTCAGCTCTTTACGGCTAGGCCAGCGAACTTTTTTGAGTTCACTCCAGCTCTCAGTGAAAAAGGAAAACAAAGACTTGAAACTACGTTTCACGCCGACTACACCTCCAAAGACTATCTGGTTTCGCGATGAGGAGTTTGCTCGTTACAGAACTTGCAAAATTTCTTCATCTCCAAGCGGTCGGGGTGATTTCGCTTGTTTTTGGTTGTCGCATAGTTTCTTTGTTTGCAACTTGTACAAGCCAAAGTGATAATTACCCGCATGATGTGCACCTCCCGAAGACGTACTTCTAATTTAAATTAGAAGACGCAAATATTGATCCTAAAAAAAACCCGCGAATTTAGGCCTACCTAAAACACTTTAGCATAATGTCAACGTCTGTGTCAACGAAAGAATTGCCCTATCGCGCTGGGTAATTCCGGGTTTGTAGTCGTGTGCCGCATATCGTCCTGGTTCTGCCTTTTCCCCGCTGAACGCGGTTATTCCCTATCATTATGGAGCATTCCGACTTTGTGTAAACCTGTTCCAACCGCAAGCGTCCAAATTCTCATCTGTTCCTGATACAGAAGCCAGCAAAACACTAAAAAAGACTCGATGTCCGAGCCTTTCATTAACATTATATCATTAATTGTCACGCACTTCCAGATATCTTTCCAATTTCCGTTTGACCCGCTGCAAAGCATTGTCGATAGACTTTACATGCCGCTTCAGATCCTCGGCAATCTCCTGATAAGAGCGTCCGTCCAGATAAAGCATCAGCACCTTGCGTTCCAAATCGCTCAGGATCTCAGCCATCTTATCTTCCAGTCCGATGAATTCCTCCTGGTTGATAATCAGCTCTTCCGGATCCAGCACCTGGGTGCCGCAGATCACATCCATCAGCGTCCGGTCGGAGTCCTCATCATAGATGGGCTTGTCCAAAGATACATAGGAATTAAGCGGAATATGCTTCTGGCGGGTAGCCGTCTTAATCGCGGTAATGATCTGACGGGTAATGCAAAGCTCGGCAAACGCCTTGAATGAAGAAAGCTTGTCGCCCTTGAAGTCACGGATTGCCTTATACAGGCCAATCATGCCTTCCTGCACGATATCCTCCCGGTCAGCCCCGATTAAAAAATAGGAACGGGCCTTGGCGCGTACGAAATTACGGTACTTGTTAATTAAGTGTTCCAATGCGCCGCTGTCGCCACTACGGAAGATCTCGACAATCTCTTCATCACTTATGAAATCATACTCGGAAAGCATTATTTCCTTGAGGTCGACACTCACCAAGAATCCCCCCGGCTGCAACGCAAGACACATCGTTACTTCGCTAAAATATAGGAACAGTATATATTATGTTACCTTACAACGTCAACCGGATATTGTCCAAAAACAATCTTCAATAACATTTAATGGCATTTTGTTAGGGGGGGGTACGTCAGCCAATTCATTGCCGGCGCCAGTCTTCAAGACGTTTGCGCATATCCGGCGGCAGCTTTTCTTCCAGCGAGTGCCGTTTGGAGCTGATGCTTTCCGGTTCTATCGCCTTTTTGACAAGCTTCTGATTGTCTTCAATTTCTACCTTCAGCTCTCGGGCGGAGACACGCAAAGCCCCTTGGGCAAAAATGACATGCTGTTCCACAAAATCGCTGGTTGCCACATATATCTGCCGGCGCCGGTGGGTGTATTCCCCCACCAGTCGCTCGATGCATTCGTCCGCTGTCTCTTTTTCCTTAGTGAAGACCACCTGTACCTTCCCCTGTACAAAAGAACGCCCGAGTCCCGGGACACGGTAAGCATCGAACACGGCGATAACGCGCCGCCCTGTGAATGCCTGATAATCGGCCAGCATATCCAGCAGCCGGTCACGCGCCTCCTGCATGCCGGTCAGCGAGAGTGCCGCGAGTTCCGGCCAGCCGCCTATCATGTTGTATCCATCCACCAGCAGCACATCGCGCCAGTCAGCCATAGCTATCCCTGCTGATGCCGGCGGCGCAGCACCTCATACATAATTACTCCGGCAGCAACGGAAGCGTTAAGGGAATTGATTTTGCCCGCCATTGGAAGCTTAAGCAGCACGTCACATTTCTCACGGATCAGCCGGCCCATGCCTTTATTTTCATTGCCAATTACGACAGCAACCGGTCCGGTAAAAATATCTGATTCATACAGATTCTGATCCGTAGCGACATCCGTGCCTACTACCCAGACGCCCAGCTCCTTCAGCCGGTCAATAGTCTGTCCGAGATTGGTAACCCGGGCTACCGGGACGTACTCTACTGCACCCGCTGATGTTTTGGAGACTGTCGCTGTAATCTGAGCCGACCGCCGCTTCGGAACAATTACGCCATGCACTCCGGTGCAGTCCGCCGTACGCAGGATAGAGCCCAGATTATGCGGATCTTCAATTTCATCGAGCAGAATCAGAAACGGCGGTTCTCCCTTAGCTTCGGCCGCTGCCAGAATATCAGACACCTCCGTGTAGGCAAAAGGTGCCCCTTGTGCAACTACCCCCTGATGCTGCACTCCGGGTGCAAGCTGATCCAGCTTTCTTTTGTCAACATGCTGGATCACGATACCCGCCTTGCGCGCTTCGGCGATAATAGGCGCCGTCAAATGCTTCTGTGCCGTTTCAGCGACCCAGATTTTGTTCAGTGTACGGCCGGCGCGGAGCGCTTCAAGCACTGAGTGCTTGCCAGCCAGTATTTCCTCTTCCGTCTTTAGTTCTTCCATGATCACGCCTCCTGTTCTATAGCTTTAACGGCCTCACTTGGACCGGTTCATCATATACTGAATACTGCTGTGGACCAGCTCCTGAATTCTCGCCTGCTGCCCCGTGTAATACAGATGTCCGATCAGACACTCAAATGCCGTGGCATGACGGTATTCGAGCACATCGGCATTTTTGGGAATCGTGCCTGATTTCGCGTTGCGTCCCTGGCGGGCCACATCCTTCTCCTCATCGGTCAGCTGAGGCTCCAGATAGGCAAGAATAGTGCTCTGCGCTTTGGCAGAGACGAGTCCGGTGGCCGTCCGGTGCAGATGATTAGGCCGCAGATTCGGCAGTGAGATCAGATACTGCCTTACCGCAACCTCATAGATGGCATCCCCGGCATAGGCCAGCACGATTGGCGAGAGCAGCCGTGCCGGCTGCGAAGGCTCGTACGGGAACCAGGCCTGATCTAGATTAAACCCGCCGCTCATTTGCGCCGCCACCGCATTCCCTGCGGAGTATCCTCCAGCAGAATGCCGAGGCTGTTCAGCTCATCACGGATTTCATCGGACCGGCTCCAGTTCTTGTTCTTACGCGCTTCAGCCCGTTCAGCAATCAGGCGTTCAACCTCTTCACTTGCCACCTCAGCCTCAAGCTCAGGAGTTAGGTTTAACACAGCATTCATTTCAGCGTAAGTCTTCAGCAGTGCTGCGAGATCTGCCGCCGCAGCATCCGTCTTGGCCAGGGTTTGATTCGCCAGGCTCACCCACTCAAACACGGCGGTGATGGCATCCGGCGTATTGAAATCATCCTGCATTTTCGCATGAAAACTGCCGGTTATGGCCGCCAGCCGCTCGGTAACCGGAGCGCTTGCTTCACCCTCAGCCCCTTCAGGAGCCAGTTCAAGCCGGTGCTTCACATTGCTCTCAGCAAGCGCAATCCGTTCCACGCTCTTCTCGGCGGACAGCAATGCTTCCTCCGTAAAGTTCAATTGATTGCGGTAATGGCTGGAGAGCATGAAATACCGGATAGTCCCTGCCTTAAAGCGGGCGCGGATATCCTTTACCAGCAGGCCGTTACCCAGAGACTTCGACATTTTCTCGTCGCCGATGTTCAAAAACGCGTTGTGCATCCAATAATTCGACAGCGGCTCACCCGTCAGCGCTTCGGTCTGTGCGCATTCGCATTCATGGTGCGGGAATTTCAGATCCTCTCCGCCGCCATGGATGTCGATAGTCTTGCCTAAATATTCGCGGACCATCGCCGAGCACTCAATGTGCCAGCCGGGACGTCCTTCTCCCCATGGACTTGCCCAGTGCACCTCGCCCGGTTTGGCCGCCTTCCAGAGCACAAAATCCTCCTGGTTTTCCTTGCGGGGATCTACCTCGACACGGATACCGAAGCGCAGCTCCTCCAGGTTCTGGCGGGACAGCTTGCCGTAATCAGCAAATTTGCCGGTACGGTAATACACATCCCCGCCGTTCTCATAGGCGTAGCCCTTCTCTTCAAGCTCCTTGATAAACTCAATAATCTTATCCATGCTCTCCGTAACCCGCGGATTCATGGTCGCCGGCTTCACACCGAGTCCGGCCAGATCCTCCTGATAAGCCGCAATGAACATGTCCGCAACCTCAGCCACAGTGATGTTCATCTCTTCCGCTTTGCGGATCATTTTGTCATCCACATCAGTGAAGTTGGTCAGATAACGCACTTCGTTGCCGAGTGATTCCAGATAGTTACGCACCATATCAAAAACGATAACCGGTCTGGCATTCCCGATGTGCATATAGCCGTAGACTGTAGGTCCGCATACATACATCTTCACTTTTCCCGGCTCCTGCGGTACAAACTCTTCTTTACTGCGTGTCATAGTGTTGTAGATTTGCAAAGCCATTTCTGTTCCCAATCCTTTCTGTTGTTCCGGGATTCGCTTAAACTCCGGCAATCTTTAAATTTCATAATCCCCGATATACTGCTGGCTTTCCAGCCTCCGCTGCTCTGCCTTCTGTTTATCCTCATTACCCAGCTGCTCACGCAGCTCCTCAATTTCCTTCTGCAGAAACCGCAGGGAATCAATGAGCGGATCGGGCATTTTGGTATGATCCAGGCGGTCGGATACCCGTTCCCCGTTGCGCTTGACTACACGTCCAGGGTTCCCCACGACTGTACTGTTGTTCGGGACTTCCCGCAGAACGACCGCGTTGGAGCCTATATTTGAATTATCGCCGATCCGGAAGGATCCCAGTACTTTTGCCCCTGAACCGATAACTACATTGTTGCCGACCGTCGGATGACGTTTGCCCTTTTCCTTACCCGTACCGCCAAGGGTTACCCCCTGATAGATGATGACGTCATCGCCAATTTCACAGGTTTCACCAATGACGATCCCCATGCCGTGGTCAATGAACAGCCGGTTACCAATCCGCGCGCCGGGGTGGATCTCCACACCGGTCATGAACCGGCTGAACTGCGAGACAATCCGTGCCAGTGTAAACCACCGGCGGGTATACAGGGAGTGGGCAATCCTGTGCGCCCATATAGCGTGAAGTCCGGCATAAGTAAAAACAACCTCGAATTTGCTCCGCGCCGCGGGATCGTTGTCGAATACAGCCCGGATATCCGACTTTATATGCTTAAACATCACGTTTCCCCTCTTCTTGGCTTCGCCGCCTCCTGTTAACAGGTACGCCTGGCGAAGGTAGTATCAACCCGCTTTGTAACCATCACTGCAAGGCACCGAACGCTCCTTATATTCCGACAAAAAACGCCTCTGCAGCTCAAAGCTGCAGAGGCGTTAAACCGCGGTTCCACTCTGCTTGGATCATGTATCAGCGCTTATAGCCGTTCCCGGCCTGCAGCTGATGCTATCCCTCTTGCGTTAATAACGGCAACGTTCCCGGCACAGCCTAACGCTCCTCTCACGGAACCGCTCAGCCGCACAGCTCACAGGCGCATATTCTGCGGAAGACAAATGAATAACTCCCAGCCACGAAGGATACAAATCCTCTGCCGTTATTCTCTCTGGTAATTGTCATTAAACGCATACTTCTCCTGATCACAGCTATTACAATATGTCTCTATCTTAGCGAAAAGAACCTGGACTGACAAGGGTTATAGGCAGCCTTCTGCAGCCTAGTTCCCTTTAATTTGTGATTTCAGGCGTTCAATTACCCGGTTGCGTCCAAGCAGGGCAATTGTCACATTCAGATCACGGCCATGTGTCTGGCCGGTCAGGGCGACACGGATCGGCATAAACAGCCCTTTACCCTTATGGCCGGTTTCTTTCTGCACTTCTTTAATCAGCACTGCCATATTCGCAGCAGTGAAGTCCTCAGTAGCCTCCACCTTACCCAGGAATGCGGACAAAACCTCCGGCACCTGCGGCTCGGCAAGCACCTGGGCTGCTTCAGTCTCCAGCTCCAGATGGCTGCGGAAGAACAGCTCGGACAACGCAACGATGTCTGATGCCGCCGTCATCTGCTCCTGGTACAGCGCTACAAGGCTTTCGGCCCAAGTCTGCTGCTCTTCATTCAGCTCTGCCGGCAGCCGGCCTGCCTTTTGAAGATGCGGGATAGCAAGGCGTGCGATCCGCTGAGGATCTGCATGCTTGATATAGTGGTTATTAAGATGCGCCAGCTTGTTCTTGTCGAACACTGCCGGGCTCTTCGACAGGCGGTCAGCCGTAAAGATAGAGATCAGCTCTTCCTGGCTGAAGATCTCCTCTTCCCCTTCCGGCGACCAGCCTAGCAGGGAAATGTAATTGAACAGCGCCTCGGGCAGGTAGCCCAGCTGGTCGTACTGCTCGATAAATTGAATAATGGATTCGTTGCGCTTGCTCAGCTTCTTGTGGTCATCGCCGACAATCAGCGTCATATGGCCGAACAGCGGAGCTTCCCAGCCCAGTGCTTCGTAAATCATCAGCTGGCGCGGCGTATTGGAGATATGATCTTCCCCGCGCAGCACATGGGAGATTTCCATCAGGTGATCATCAACGGCAACCGCGAAGTTATAGGTTGGAATCCCGTCCTTCTTCACGATGACAAAGTCACCCATTTCCTTGGTATTAAAGGAAATGCTGCCTTTAACGATATCGTCAAAGGTATAGGTACGGTCTTCCGGCACCCGGAAGCGGATGCTGGCAATACGTCCCTCTGCCTCAAAGGCAAGACGCTGCTCTTCGGTCAGATTGCGGTGCTTGCCGGAATAGCGCGGGGTTTCGCCGCGTGCGGTCTGTTCCTCACGCTCTGCTTCCAGCTCTTCTTCCGTGCAGTAGCAGCGGTAAGCAAGACCGCGGTCGATCAGATCCTGCCAGTATACGCGGTACAGATCCAGACGTTCCGTCTGGCGGTACGGACCGTATTCCCCGCCTACATCTACGCTCTCATCCCAGTTGATACCCAGCCATTTCAAATACTTCAGCTGGCTTTCTTCACCGCCGGCAACGTTGCGCTTTACGTCCGTATCTTCGATCCGGATAATGAATTTTCCGCCCTGATTCCGGGCAAACAGATAGTTAAACAATGCCGTTCTGGCATTTCCGATATGTAAATGTCCCGTAGGGCTCGGTGCATAACGCACCCGGACTTGATCCGCCACTGTAATTCCCTCCGCTTCATAATGGGTAAAATTAGGCCTTGCATAGCCATCTCAAGATGATATCACATCTTGGAGCAGGCAGACAATAGATTGTGCCGCAATTCCTTCGCCGCGTCCGGTGAAGCCGAGCTGTTCCGTCGTTGTTGCCTTTACATTAACCTTGGAAACCTCAGCACCCAGCGCTTTGGCAATAATCTCTGTCATTTGCGGGATATAAGGAGCCATCTTGGGCTTCTGTGCAATTATAGTAGAATCAATATTTCCAAGCTTGTAGCCGCGCTCACGGGCAAGCCCCCATACATGCTCCAGCAGCTTCAGGCTGTCTGCATCCTTGAACGCCGGGTCCGTATCGGGAAAATGCCGGCCGATATCGCCAAGCCCTAGTGCCCCCAGAATGGCATCGCTGACTGCGTGCAGCAGCACATCCGCATCGGAGTGGCCCAGCAGCCCCTTTTCATAAGGAATCGTTACACCGCCAATAATGCACGGTCTTCCCTCTACCAGCTGGTGTACATCAAATCCTTGTCCTACAGCTATCATCTGTTAACCCTCTCCCCTGATTCTTTGTGTAAACTCTGCAAAATCCAGATCCTCCGGTGTCGTCAGCTTGATATTGCTGTAGCTTCCCTCCACCACAGAGACCGTAATACCGCTGCGTTCCGCGAGGCTGGAATCATCGGTGCCGAGGAATCCGTCCCGCTCCGCCGCTTCGTAGGACGCCATCAGCTCAGACAGACGAAAAGTCTGCGGGGTCTGAATCGCCCACAGACTTCGCCGGTCAGGTGTAGACACTACTTGGCCTGCACTATCTACCTGCTTAATAGTATCCTTAACCGGTACAGCAAGTACTGACGCCCCGGTCTGGGCAGCCTTGCTGTAACAGGCGCTGATCTCTGTTGCCTGTACAAACGGGCGTACGCCGTCATGAACCATGACCCAGTCTGTCTCCAGCGCCTGCAGTCCCTTGTACACGGAATGCTGCCGCTCGGCTCCGCCGGCAATAACAGCCTTCACTTTATCCAGCCTGTAGGCCTCCACCCATTCCCGGCAGCGGAGGATATCCGCTTCACCGGTCACCAGCACAATTTCGGAGATAAGCTCATGCCGCTGGAACACCTCAAGCGTATGAATGATTACCGGTTTATCCTGCAGAAGCAGATACTGCTTGCTCTCGGCTGTCCCCATCCTTGTCCCTTTGCCTGCCGCCACAATTACGGCGCCCACACTGTTTGACATGTTCTTTAGGCTCCTGTCTTTCACGTATATCCCCATCATAACGTGTTTGACGGGCATTTCCAACCCGTAAGACATATTAGAGCCTGTGTCAAGGCGCTTACTGCGCTTTTTCCAGCAGCTTCGGCTTGGCAAAAATCATTCTGCCCGCAGAGGTCTGCAGCACACTCGTCACCAGCACTTCCATCGTAGTGCCGATATACTCACGCCCGCCTTCAACGACAATCATCGTGCCGTCATCCAGATAGGCTACCCCCTGGCCGTGCTCCTTGCCGTCCTTGATGACCTGCACGATAATTTCCTCTCCGGGCAGCACAACCGGTTTAACCGCATTGGCCAGATCGTTGATGTTCAGCACTGACACACCCTGCAGCTCACAAACCTTATTCAGGTTAAAATCATTCGTGACCACCTTGCCGCGTAGCACCTTCGCCAGCTTGACCAGCTTGCTGTCCACCTCGGAGATCTCTTCGAAATCCCCTTCGTAGATGAGGACCTTCACATCCAGCTCTTTCTGGATTTTGTTGAGAATGTCCAGGCCGCGCCGTCCGCGGTTACGCTTCAAGAGATCCGAAGAATCGGCAATATGCTGCAGCTCCTCAAGCACGAATTCAGGTATAACAATCGTCCCTTCGATAAAGCCCGTCTTGCAGATATCCGCGATCCGCCCGTCGATGATGACGCTCGTATCCAGAATTTTATGCTCCTCTAGCCCCCGGCCTTCCGGCTCTTCCGTCTGCCCCCAGCGTCCGGTTGCCCAGAGTGAAGCCAGCTCTTCTTTCTTTTCCAGACCGATCCGCAGCCCCATATAACCGAGCCCCAGTGTAGCCGCCACCTGCAGCAGATCCCCCGCTTTACCGAGCCAGTCCATGGCCGGATACAGCAGCAGGGATAGCAGAAGCCCTCCGGTCAGCCCTGCGGCGCCTGCAGCCATTTCATTCATCGGTATACGCGAACAGTACGTTACCGCCTCCCGCAGCTTCGAACCGCCCCAATCCGCGCATAAAGTCCCCGCAATCAAAAAAATAATGGCTCCCAGCACCGTAAACAAAATGCTCCCATCCACAGGAAGATCCCCTGCCAATCTGTCCATCCCCTGCGGGAATCCTTTTTCTGCCGTATGGTATAGCGAATAGCCGGACCAGGCACCAAGCAACCCGGCAAGTGTCAAAACGATTTTTTTCCACATAACCCTACGCACCTCCTTTTATTCATCCTGAAATGATCTATACCTCTCCAGTATGTTCCAATTATCAGGTTGGTAATCGCAGGCACGCTTATTTTCTGCAGAAAAAAGTTACCGGTAATGTAAAGCTTGTCAGGAACTCCTATTCCCGTTGAAAACAGGGGGGGTACTGGCATATAATGAACTCAATTAAGAACCCAGGGGTGAATGGAAAATGAGCGCACCAAGTTTACAGGCCTTTCAGGATCAAGTCTCCGAACTGCTGCTCCGTCACCGTAGTCTGCTGGATGTCATGTCCAAAAACGGCCAGAGCAGCGCATCCGTCAACCGTGCTGTCGTCAAAGCCATAACGGAATGCGGTTGCATCCAGCTGCACGCCACCAAGCAGGTATTCGAACCGGCGCTTGGACTCGAACAAGCCAAGGAGCTGGCAGGCACTCATCTGGAAGGTGAGCTGTGCGAGAACTGCCGCGAGGTGGTCGCCTCCGAACTGGGGCGTGAGCTGTTCTATATGTCCGCCCTCTGCAATCTGCTTAACATCAATATGGACCAGGTGGTCGCCAAGGAATCGCAGAAGTGCGCCACACTCGGATTGTTTAATCTCTCCTGAACCCTATCAACAGCAAAGGCTTTGCCGTTCACTGTCATCAGTGAGGGCAAAGCCTTTTTGGGTTAACCGTTCTTTGATTGATATACCTTGTCTTCAGAACGTCTTCTGCGGCGGTGCCGGCGGCGCGCTGTCAGCCGGTCGATGTTCTGCTTGAAGCCGTACAGGGCGTACAGCGCCAGCAGCGCAAAGATCATTTTGGCAATCTGCTCAGGGAAAACAACAGCCACGGCCACAGCCACTACAATGACTACCGGTGCGATAAGCACTGCTTTTTTGGGCAGACCGACTTTCTTGAAGTTAGGATATTTTACAGTGCTGACCATGAGATAGGATAAGAGCAGCGACGCAACAATCATGAATGGAGCGGACACATCTTTATTGAAAAGAGCCAGTGTGGCCAGTACGCCACCCGCTGCAGGAATCGGCAATCCGACAAAATATCCGGGAATTCCCGGACGGACATTAAAGCGTGCGAGACGGAGCGCCCCGAATACCGGGAAAATCGCCGTTACCGTCCAGCCTAGTGCAGAATTCAAATCCTGCAGGCTGGTCACATACATAATTAAAGCAGGGGCTACCCCAAAGGAGACTACATCGGATAAAGAATCCAGCTCCTTGCCAAACTCACTTTCACATTTAAGTGCACGCGCAACCCGGCCGTCCAGTCCGTCTAAAAGCATAGCAATAATCACCATGATAGCGGCCATGCTGAGCTTGCCGTCTAACGCCATCATGATACCAAACATTCCAAGCATCAGGTTACCAATGGTAAAAAGACTTGGAATTGATTTTTGTATCATTTCTTCACCTCTGTCTGCTTACTTTAAATCCATGCGGCCATCAATATTACGTGATTGTATGTTATTTACATTTGCCTGTCAATAAGAACTTGCTTTTGCAGCCGTTTAAGCCCATCCTGAATATTGCGCGCCCTCATCTCGCCAATCCCGTCCACTTCATCCAGCTCAGCTATGCTTGCCGTCATCAGATTAGGCAGCATTTCAAAGCGCTCCACCAGATTGTGAATGATTACATTCGGCAGCCGCGGAATCTTGTTCAGCAGGCGGTAGCCGCGCGGTGTGACCGCTTCTTCCGAGGCGATTGCCGTCGAAGAATAGCCCAGCAGGCGGGCTATATGATTGTCATCCATCAGCTCATCATCACTGCTGCGTTTAAGCCCGGCGATAATTTCACGGATTTTGTCCTCCTGCTCTTCTCTTGCATAGTCTCTGTATAAGAGCCAGGCTTCTTCCTCTGTATTTCCCACCAGTTCTTCCATCTGCATGCTGATCAGGCGGCCTTCGTTGCCAAGTTCGTTGATGTAGCGTTTGATCTCCATCTTAATCCGCAGCACCATCTCTACACGCTGGATGACCCCCACGACCTCCGGAACAGTAACAATCCCCTCATATTCGGAGGCGGAGAGGTTGGTCAGCCCCTGGGTAAGCACTGCTTTATACTTCTCCAGCGTTTGGATCGCCTGGTTGGCTTTGGCCAGTATGGACCCGATTTCTTTGAGCGCATAGCGGATAGAGCCCTGATACAGCGTAATGATATTCCGCCGCTGCGAGATGGAAACAACCAGCTTGCCGGTCTGTTTGGCAACACGCTCCGCCGTCCGGTGACGGATTCCGGTCTCAATCGAAGAGATGGACGAATCGGGAATCAGCTGGGTGTTGGCATAAAGAATCCGTTTGAGGTCCTCGCTTAATATAATGGCGCCGTCCATTTTGGCCAGCTCATACAAATAATTGGGAGAGAAATCACAGTTGATGGAAAAGCCGCCATCCACAACCTCCATCACTTCAGGACTGTATCCGACTACGATGAGTGCACCCGTCTTGGCCCGGAGCACATTCTCCAGACCTTCCCGGAAGGGTGTGCCCGGCGCTGCCATCCTCAGCAGGTCATTCATGTTCTCTAATTGAGTATATTCTTTCATCTTCCTATTAGCCCCCTAATCTAACGCGACCTTTAATGCATCTGCTACGGTGCTGACGCCGATAATCTGGATATCCTGCGGATGCTTCCAGCCTTTCATGCTCTTTTCAGGCATAATCACCCTCCGGAAGCCCAGCTTAGCCGCCTCTTTGACCCGCGTTTCGGCACGCGAGACACCTCTGACCTCGCCGGTAAGACCGACTTCGCCAAAGAAGACATCATAGGGCTTGGTGGAAATATCACGGAAGCTTGAGGCGATGCTGACTGCAACTGCCAGATCAATAGCCGGCTCATCCAGCTTCACGCCTCCTGCCACATTGAGGTAGGCATCCTGGTTCTGCAGAAACATGCCCATCCGCTTCTCAAGCACTGCAATAATAAGCGCCATGCGCTGATGATCCATCCCGGTGCACATCCGCCGCGGCGAGGGAAAATGGGTGGCGGCAACCAGCGCCTGCAGCTCAACGAGCACCGGTCTGGTTCCTTCCATACTGGCCACGACGGCTGAGCCGGCCACACCCAGCGGACGTTCCGACAGGAACAGCTCCGAGGGATTCTCTACTTCGGTGAGGCCGATCTCGCCCATTTCAAAAATTCCGATCTCGTTGGTTGAACCGAAACGGTTCTTTACTGCACGCAGCAGCCGGTAGGTATGGTGACGTTCCCCCTCGAAATACAGTACACAATCTACCATATGCTCGAGCATCCGGGGTCCGGCAATGGCCCCCTCTTTGGTAACATGACCAACCAGCACTGTCGCAATTCCACGGATTTTGGCAATGCGCATAAAGCGTGTCGTACACTCCCTGACCTGTGTCACACTGCCGGGCGCACTCGTCACCTCAGGCATAAATACGGTCTGAATGGAGTCAATCACGAGGAATTGCGGCTGGATCTGCTCAATCGCCTCTTCAATACTCTCCATATTGGTTTCACACAGCACGTACAGCTCCCCTGACAACGCCCCGAGGCGGTCGGCCCGGAGCTTAGTCTGGCGTACCGATTCTTCCCCGGAAATGTAGAGCACACGAAGCCCCTGGGTGGTCAAGGCATGAGAGGTCTGCAGCAGAAGGGTAGACTTACCGATTCCGGGGTCTCCTCCGACAAGCACCAGCGAGCCGGGGACAATGCCTCCGCCAAGCACACGGTTAAGCTCACCGATACCTGTCAGGATGCGCGGTTCTTTGTCACTTTCTATATTTATGATCGACTGCGCCTTTTCTTTACTGTGAAAAATAGGTGCATTCATTCCTTGTGTTTTGACTACGCTTTCCGTTTCCTCCACCATGGTGTTCCATGCCTGGCAGCCCGGGCATTTGCCGAACCATTTTGGCGACTCGTAGCCGCAGTCGGTACAGAAAAATTTTGTTTTTGCTTTTGCCATGTGGTCTCCTTACGGTACGAAGTTGCTAAAATTGCATATAATCAGTCCTTATTCAAAGTTTACCATTTCTCCATCCCGAACGAAAGGTTACTTAGGCTCTAGTTTTGGACTGTCTCTATAACCTGCCTGATTTTAAGCCGGTTTAGTCAATTTCTGTGCAATCGAACAACCGGTCAACAAAAAAAAAAGCCCCGCTCCTCTATACGGAGGAGCGGCAGCTTTGTTTCAACGGTCTTTCTTACTTATTGTCTGCTTCGGCTTCTTTTTCAAGTGCGGCTGCCGGTGCATCTACAGTGGTTACCACAAGCTCACCATTCACTTCATCGATCTTAAGTGAATCGCCTTTCTTAATGTTGCCTTTCAGCAGCTCTTCGGAGAGGCGATCTTCAATATGCTTCTGAATCGCGCGGCGCAAAGGACGGGCACCAAACGCCGGATCGTAGCCTTCTTTGGCCAGGAAGGCTTTACCGCCATCCGTAAGCTCGAAGTCCACATCGTATTCACGTAGCCGCTTGCGCAGCTCGTCGGACATGAGTGTAACAATTTCGGCGATATGCTTCTCTTCCAGCGAGTGGAAGACAATGATTTCGTCGATACGGTTCAGGAACTCAGGACGGAAGCTCTTCTTCAGCTCTTCCATTACTTTGCCCTTCATGTTGCTGTAATCCGCTCCGGCATCCTGCACAGCAGTGAAGCCGAGGGTTGAATTTCTCTTGATAGCCTGTGCCCCTACGTTAGAGGTAAGGATAATCAGCGTGTTGCGGAAATCAACTACGCGGCCTTTGGAATCGGTCAGGCGACCGTCTTCCAGCACCTGCAGCAGGATGTTGAATACTTCAGGGTGAGCCTTCTCGATCTCATCCAGCAATACTACGGAATATGGCTTGCGGCGTACCTTCTCGGTCAGCTGTCCGCCTTCTTCATACCCTACATACCCTGGAGGCGCCCCTACGAGGCGGGACGTGGAGTGTTTCTCCATGTATTCCGACATGTCGATGCGGATTACGGCATTCTCGTCACCGAACATCGCTTCGGCAAGTGCACGAGCCAGCTCGGTTTTACCTACCCCGGTTGGTCCGAGGAAGATGAAGGAGCCCATTGGACGCTTAGGATCTTTGAGACCCGCACGTGCCCGGCGCAGCGCCCGGCTGACAGCCTTAACAGCCTCATCCTGGCCGATTACGCGTTCATGGAGCAGAGCTTCCATATTGAGCAGACGGTCCGTCTCCTCTTCCTTCAGCTTGCTTACCGGAATACCGGTCCAGCTGGCTACAACCTGAGCGATATCCTCAGGTGTAACCTGGGAGTCGGTACGGCCCTGTTTTTCTTTCCACTGGTTCTTGGTTGTGTCGAGCTCTTCACGGATCTTCTGCTCGGTATCACGCAGCGCAGCAGCCTTCTCAAACTCTTGGCTCTGTACCGCAGAATCCTTCTCCTTGCGGATATCGTCAAGGCGCATTTCCAGTTCCTTGAGATTCGGCGGGATGGTGTAGGAGTTCAGCCTAACCTTGGAACCCGCTTCATCGATCAGGTCAATCGCTTTGTCCGGCAGGAACCGGTCAGGAATGTAGCGGTCGGACAGCTTCACAGCCTCCACAATCGCTTCGTCGGTGATCTTCACCCGATGATGGGCTTCGTAACGGTCACGCAGTCCGTAGAGGATCTGAACGGCTTCCTCAGGAGAAGGCTGATCCACCGTGATCGGCTGGAAGCGGCGCTCCAGGGCTGCGTCTTTTTCAATATATTTGCGGTATTCGTCAAGTGTTGTGGCACCGATGCACTGCAGCTCTCCGCGGGCCAGGGCCGGCTTCAGGATGTTGGAGGCATCAATGGCACCTTCCGCGCCGCCTGCCCCGATCAGGGTGTGCAACTCATCGATAAAGAGTACAATGTTACCAGCCTGACGGATTTCATCCATAATCTTTTTGAGGCGGTCTTCAAACTCACCGCGGTATTTGGTTCCGGCCACCACTGAACCCATATCGAGGGTCATAACGCGCTTGTCACGCAGCGTTTCCGGAATTTCATTGTTGATGATTTTCTGGGCCAGACCTTCGGCGATTGCGGTTTTACCTACCCCGGGTTCGCCAATCAGTACCGGATTGTTTTTGGTCCGGCGGCTGAGCACCTGAATTACACGTTCGATTTCCTTGCTGCGCCCGATAACCGGGTCAAGGTTGCCGTCCTTCGCATAGGCAGTTAGGTCACGGGCCAGGCCGTCCAGCGTTGGCGTGCTGACATTCGCAGGCGTTCCGCTGTGGCTTGAAGTAGCTTCACTGCTGCCAAGCAGCTGCAGTACCTGCTGGCGTGCTTTGTTCAGGCTGATTCCCAGGTTGTTAAGTACACGGGCAGCTACGCCCTCACCTTCACGGATTAGGCCGAGCAGGATATGCTCTGTGCCGACGTAAGTATGGCCCAGCTTGCGTGCTTCGTCCATCGACAGCTCGATAACTTTTTTGGCACGTGGAGTGTACGCGATGTTGGTAGGCTGTTCCTGTCCTCTGCCGATCAGCGTTTCCACTTCGTCCTGGATTTTCTCCAGTCCCAGACCCAGTCCAATCAGTGCCTTGGCGGCAATGCCGTCTCCCTCACGAATCAGTCCGAGCAAAATATGTTCTGTACCAATGTTGTTATGTCCCAGCCGTACAGCTTCTTCTTGCGCCAGCGCCAGCACTTTTTGTGCGCGTTCCGTAAATCTTCCAAACATCATATCTCATGCACCTCCACGGATAATAAATATCTATAATTAATGTTGTGATCCCAGTGTTTCCCGGAGCAGCTTCGCCCGGTACATATCGCGTTCGGTAGCTGACAGCTCGTCACCGAACATTTTTTGCAGGAACCCCGGCTGTGTCTTCACATTCAGCTCATTCAGCACGGAGATCGAGGGACCTTCCAGAATGCCCAGATCCACACCCAGCCGCAGATCGGAGAGCCGCTGTGCGGATTCCTTAAGCTCCATGACAGCTGCGTATGCCAGAATCCCGTAGGAGCGTTTAATCCGGTCGGTGATCCGCAGCGCTGAATCAGTCAGCAGCCGCTCGCGGGCATTACGTTCGTGCTCAATAATCTGTGTAACTACACTGTGAAGATTCTCGATGATTTCACTTTCGGTCTGTCCCAGTGTAATCTGGTTGGAAATCTGAAAAATGTTACCTACTGCTTCGCTGCCTTCACCGTAAATTCCTCTTACAGTCAGGCCAACCTGGTTAACAGCCGATAAAATACGGTTGATCTGGTGGGTCATCACCAGCGCCGGCAGATGCAACATAACCGAAGCGCGGAGCCCAGTGCCTACATTGGTAGGACAACTTGTCAGATACCCTCTCCTGTCATCAAAGGCATAATTGACGGAGGCTTCAAAAATATCATCTATGGCCGTTGCCCGCTCCCAGGCCTCCTTGACCTGCAATCCGGGAAACAGGCACTGGATTCGGAGATGATCCTCCTCGTTGATCATAATGCTGACCGACTCATCCTCGTTCAGGATAACCGCTCCGCCGCGGGAATCATTGGCCAGATTTGGGCTGATCAGATGCTTCTCCACCAGCACTTTTTTGTCCAGCTCTGTAATCTCATCCAGCCGCAGCAGTTCAAAGGTTCCGAGGTTACCAGCGGCTTCTCCCTGAAATACAGGGGCAAGCTGTTCCAGTGCTTCTTCCGCCTGCTCTGCCGAGGCCAGCAGCGGAAACGGCAGATGCTCCAGATTGCGGGCGATACGCATACGGCTGCTGATCACAATTTCAGAGTGGCTGCCGCCGCAGCGCATCCAGTTGCTAAGCGCTTGTTCGGTAAAACGGAGACTTGACATGTCGTATCCCCCCTATATATGAAAGACTTTACTCTTGTGCCATTTCTTTTTCAAGTTTGCGGATTTTGTCCCGCAGCTCGGCTGCAGTTTCAAATTCTTCCTGGATGATGCTCTCCTGCAGTTCATGCTTCAATTCATTGATCTGACGCTTGCACATGATCTGTGCACCGGCGCGTTTGGGCAGTTTGCCTACATGTGCGGTGCTGCCGTGAACTCTTCTGAACAGCGGGTCCAGTGTGCTGTCAAAATATTTATAGCAGGAGCTGCAGCCAAACCGTCCAAGCTTGCTGAACTGGGAATAGGTCATGCCGCAGCTCTCGCAGTGCAGACCCTGTACATTTTTGGTCGCTGCTGACTTCTCCTTGCCGGCCCCTTCAAGATCGAGCAGACCGGATAACAGGCTGTGGATCGAGAAGCCCCCTGCGGTTCCGGGAATCATCTCCCCTTTTTCACGGGCACAGCTTTCACAAATATGAAATTCCGTCTTCTCTCCACTTACGATCTTGGTAAAGTGCAGAGTAGCCGGTTTGACGCCGCATTCCTGACACAGCATAGCGGAGTCCCTCCCTTATGATGACCATTATTTGCCCAACAAAGAGATTAGCATCGCCTTCATAATCTTGGCACGAATCTCATCCCGGTACGGCAGATTAACCGTCAGGCATTCCCGGGAAACAGCGGCGCGCATAAGACACGCTTCACGTTTGCTTAGGAAACGAGCTTCCTCGAGCTGATAAATCAGCCCTTCGGCAGAATTCTGATCAATATCATTTCCTATTGTAGATTTGAGATGAGCGTACAGCGCCACATTCTGGGGCAGCTCAAAACGCTGAATCCGTATGTAGCCTCCGCCGCCGCGCTTGCTCTCCACCACATAGCCCTTCTCCAAGGTAAAACGTGTACTGATGACATAATTAATCTGTGACGGCACGCATGAGAACTGGTCCGCCAGGTCATTGCGCTGGATTTCCACCGTACCCTCGGGACTTTCATGCAAAATATTCTTCAGATATTGTTCGATAATATCAGAGATATTACGCATCACTCATCCTCCAGTGCTTAATGCAATAGTGTACGTCTGTGCTGCGAATCCGCCCGGAGTAACCTCTAAAGAACTTAACCCAAGAGTGAAAGCACGAATCCCGGCTTGGCTGCCGCATAAACAGTGACAGCGTCGTCCTTTAGGGTATATATTTTGAGCCCGGCAGATCCACTGCTATAAATAACTAAAAAGCAGAGGTAACAGAAAAGCTCAGGTGAGCCTTCGTTGACTTTGACTTTCTTTGACTTTTTTCATATTATAACATATTCTCACTGAATTCCAAGGGGTTACTCTTATTTTTTACTTAATGCCGCCAATGTATTCGGGATATTCTTACGGTCCGGTGATTTTATATGTACAAAAAGAAGCTCTCCCTGCTGCAAAACAGCGGCAGAGCTTCGGCGACATCAGAAAAAATCAACCAAGGCGGTCTCGGCATGCGGTACAATCTCTTCCAGCCATTTCAGCGCTTCCGGATCGCCCGTCAGGCTGCCGTATCTGGCCAGCTCCTGCGGACGCTTATATCCCATCAGCAGTACTGTCAGCGTTCCAATACTGCAGCTCAGGTCTGCCTGCCCGTCTGCAGCCTCGGAGCGGACCAGCGAAGCTGTTCCATCTGTATTCACAGTCAGTCCCCAGCGTCCGTCGTTCCACGGAGCGTGCTCATCTCTAATGTACAAAGTATATTTCCGGACTTCCGGCTGTTTATTGAAAATAAACGATTCTATGAAGCCCTGTGCATTAACAATCCGCGCCATAAAGTAGGGATAATTCTCCTGGGAAATCCGCGGGTCCGGCAGCAAAAACGGCAGGATATCATCCGACGGCACCAGCTTCAGCGAAGCACCTGTGACCATGGAATCGTGATTGGCAAGGAACGTCCAGAGCGCGCGGCGCGCTTTTTCATTCAGATAGACAAATTCATCAATAACGAGCTCCCTGTTCTCCAGCTTATACAGTACATAACCCTCTGGTTCGCCTGCATCCGAGACAAACAGGCCGTGATGCATGTCCTGATCCAGGACACTCTCCTTCCACCATTCCATACTGCGCTTCAGCGTTCCGTTATAACGGGCTGCAAACCGGCTATACAGCTGGTCCAGCGTTTCTAGATCAGCAGCATCACGCCGCACACTGCCTTCGATCTCGGTTTTCAACGGAAACTTCCCTACAGGAATAGTGTATTTTTTGTATTCGCAATAAACCTCCCAGCCGAACCGGCGGTAAAAGGGAATCAGGAACGGATGCAGCATTGACAGTGACTGACCATTCTCATTCATCACCTGCAGGATATGCTTTAATAGAGTCGCGACGTAGCCCTGTCTGCGGTTCTCCGGCCATGTGGCTACCCCGGCAATTCCTCCCATGGAGACAATTCTGCCCTGTATATGTACTTCCAAAGGAAGAAGCGTGAGTCCGGCCTTCAGCTCTCCCTCCTCAAAAACGCCCCATACTTTTTCCGGCTTGAACTTTTCTTTATTGGTTATGCGGTTCTCAGCGGATACTTTGTACTGAAACGCATATTCAGAAAGGGTCAAGTTTGCTTCAAATTCTTCTGCCTTCAGCTGCCTTATTTCCACATCTGTTCACCTCATCAACTTGTATTTATAAATGCTTATAGAGAGTATAACAAGCCAGATAGCTGTATGCTAATTTTATGCAGACTTTCTGCAGACTAATAGAAAAACCACATGAGTTATCCACAAATTAAAAACAGCAACACAAAAAGCCGGGGCAAAGGGCCTCCGGCTGAAAAACTTATCCACGGTTATGCGACCGTTATCCACAAATTCCACATATTATCCACAAAAACGGTGTATTATACGGAATTATTCTTGACTAAATCACATTTTCCTGCTTTTTCTCGCCCTTAATAGGGATAAATCGTTAAGTGAAAAAACTATCCACATGTGTGTATTTTTTCAGCAGCAATCTGAATTATCCACAAGTTTTCCACAATTATTCACAGACGCAAAAAGTCCACTGTCGATTACTCAACAGTGGACTCACGCGCTTGGCGGCGTCCTACTCTCCCAGGACCCTTCGGTCCAAGTACCATCGGCGCTGGAAGGCTTAACGGTCGTGTTCGGGATGGGTACGCGTGGAACCCTTCCGCTATCGCCACCAAACATGCGTCTGTGAAACAGACGCTGCCGCTAGACATTTGG